>NZ_CP050063.1:3346250-4698125 GCF_011604685.1 Spirosoma aureum
AATCGTGATCTCGATGCTGTCCAAAGCCCTGATCCGCTGGTTAGTGTTGTCATTCCGGGCTGGAACGAAGAGGTGAACATACTTCGCAGCGTTGCTTCGCTGGCGAAGATGAAAACGGACATACCCTTTGAAATTGTGGTCGTTAATAACAACTCGACCGATCAGATGCAGAAAACGCTGGACAATCTGCATGTTCGCAGCGTATTTCAGCCTATTCAGGGATGGGGACCCGCTCGCCAGATGGGTTTGGAGAACGCACGGGGTAAATATATTCTGACAGCCGATGCCGACGGCCTCTACCCACCCGATTGGGTTAGTGAAATGATGGCCGTATTGCAGCAGCCGGGCGTTGTTTGTGTATATGGGCGTTATTCGTTTATTCCGACTCCCGAAAAAGGGTTTTCGCGCTGGAAACTATCGATCCTCGAAACGCTGAAAGATGGTATTGCCGAGGTTCGGCACATGAAACGGCCGCACCTGAACGCCTACGGTATAAGCATCGGTTACATTAGAGAATATGGCCTGAAAGTTGGTTATGTGATGCATAAAATTCGGGGCGAAGACGGTCGGATGTGTTTTGACCTGATGAACTATGGAAGCGTTAAGCAGGTGAAATCGGCCAAAGCCCGCGCCTGGACGGGTACGCGAACGCTAGAAAAGGATGGTAGCTTCTCACGAACGCTCTTTGTGCGTATTGCCAATGAGCTCCGGCGGTTTAGCAGTATGTTCGTTGAGCAACCTCCTCACGATACCAAAACATCATTGAATAATTAGGGAATTGTCGTTCAACATCATTGGCTATGCTCGTCTGTCAATGCAAGTCGGCTTTCCTGAGCTGGATCGTCCCACTATTTCTGCTGATTCTGACTGCCCGTGTGGATAGTCGGGCGCAGTGTAGTCAGGGAGCAATCATTTGCGAAACATTTGGTTCTGGTCCGCGCGGAGCGTTACCACAAGGGCAAACGACATTTGCTTATACCACCAATCCATGCCCTAATGATGGAGAATATACCTTGATGGATACTGTCGCCAATAGTTGCCACGGTGATGCCTGGCACCGGGTGCGGGAAGATCACACGCCCGGTGATGTAAAGGGTAATATGTTTGTTGTCAACGCATTCTACCAGCCCAGCGAGTTTTTTAGCCAGAAAGCAATGGGGTTGTGTCCTGGTGTTACATACGAATTTTCATTGTGGGTACTGAATATAAACAAGGTATTGCAACCGGGACCCTGTGATGAATTTAGCCTTCGCGATCCGATCATAGCGATGCGGGTAGAGCAGGCGGATGGGACATTGATCAAAGAGGTAATACAGCCTGCTGTTTCTCGTTCAGTAACCCCTGTCTGGGTGCAGCTTTCGATGCAGTTCGTTATCCAGACCAACACCAACGACATTGTTGTCAAACTGATCAATAAAGGACTTGGCGGTTGCGGTAACGACCTGGCTATTGACGATATTGGCTTCCGTCCGGTTCACCCTAACCTGACTATTCAATTCGCCAATTCGTCGGCTTCTGAAATAACAGCCTGCGCTGATACCCGCCTGACACTCAGTATTGGGGCCGCTGTAGGGTATCCGAATCCGGTTTATTCGTGGCAACAGAGTCAGGATAATATTAACTGGACACCTGTTCCCGGAACCGGTCAGGCAACCTATAAGATTAATCCGGTGCGGGTTGGCCGCACGTATTATCGGCTCCGAAATGCCCAGCCAATCAACGCCAATGCCATTGGTCGCTCCCAATGTTCGGCCGAGTCTAATGTGCTTATTGTCAATGGGCGTCCTGATGCACCCTTCAGTCTGGGTAATGATCTGGCCGTTTGCGCAGGTACATCACAGGTGCTTCAGGCGCCTGACCCACTGCCCGCTGGTACTTCGTTTGTCTGGTCTGATCTGAGCTCAAACCAGGAGCTAATCGTCAATTCAGCGGGGGCTTATTGGCTGGAAACAAACCTGGGCGGGTGTACGTATCGAGACACGGTAAACGTGTCGACCCAGAACTGCCACCTGGAAGATGTTTATATACCTGATGCGTTCTCGCCCAATAATGATGCGGTTAACGATAACCTGATTGTCATTCATGCGGGTACCTTTACGGCCTATTCCTTTCGCGTTTATGATCGCTGGGGGAGTGTCATTTTTGTGAGTAAGCAGGCCGATCTGACCTGGGATGGTATGTTTCAAAATCGACCCTGCCCGGAAGGGATCTATGCCTGGACTCTTGATTATAGTGTTTTGAATACCCAGAATCAGGAGCGTCATTACACCCGAAGCGGGCGGGTGATCTTGGTTCGTTAATAAAATAGTGCCTGTCTTTCTCTGTATCAGCTGATTAGAGGGGAAGTCTGATTGACTTGCCGTTGGAAGTCCAGGGTTTTTTTGATAAGTTGCGTTAATGGATGGAAATAAGACTTCCGCACAGAAGCGTGCCACGGTTGATCATGATGCTCTAATAACCGTGGCACGCTTCTGTGCGGAAGTCCTCATAAAGTCAATTCGTAAACGTGACCACTCATCATTTACCTAGTCCAGATAATTTAGGGAAAAGCAGCTTCATGCGTCTATCCTGTCCACAAAATCATATTAATGCAACAGAATTATTATTTTCCTGATGTTACGCTGCTGGTAACGCACTATAATCGGTCACAGTCGCTGGAGAATCTGCTGACTAGCTTCCGGAAGTTAAATTGTCAGTTTGGCGAAATCGTTGTGTCAGACGACGGTAGCAAAGAAGAACACCGTAATTATCTGAAAAAGCTACAGGAAGAGTTTTCCTTTCGGTTGATTTCGACGCCCAAAAACAAAGGCTTAGGGAATAATATCAACAAAGGCCAGGAGGCTGTTCAGACGCCGTATACGCTCTATATTCAGGAAGATTTTGAGCCTAAACCTGCCTTTCCAGATCGGCTGGTAGAATCACTGGGGATCATTAATGAACATCCAGAATTCGATATTATTCGGTTTTATGCCTATTATCCCTACGCGTACTTAAAGCCTTATGATAATCAGTTCTCAGAGATGGTTATTCCATCGATATGGGATACGAATTACACCAAAATTTACTATTACAGTGATCACCCGCACTTACGCCGTAGCTCATTTCTGGAAAAATTTGGTCGCTATGTAGAAGGGCTAGCTCCCGACAAAACAGAGTACTGGATGTGTGTTTCCTTTATTCAACACAAGGGTAGGGGGTTGTTTTTCAACGAATTCAAACAGCTTTTTGATCAGAAAAATACCCAGACAGAGCCCAGTACCTATAGTCTGAAAAAGTGGGGAGTGAGCAAAAATCAGGTTCTGGTGGCGGTACGGTATGTGTATAGACAACTTAAATACAACTACGATATTTACATCAAAAAGCCGTAATTTTTTAAACCGTCAAACAAAAACACCGAGCCTGAATGTGCTCGGTGTTTTTGTTTGACGGTTAATGAGTTCGTAGCACTAGTTTACTTTCAGTACTTTACGCATTACACGCTCGCCATCCTGCTTGATTTCCAGTATGTAAGTGCCGGTTGGAAGCTGCGACATGTCGATTTTTGATGAGAATTGATCGCCGGTTTTCTGAACCTTTACCTGCCGATGAATTCTGCCCGTGCCAGCATCAAACAGATTGATTTTAAGGGGCGTATTACTCGAACGCTCGGCCTGAATCGTGACGAAATCGGCAGTAGGGTTTGGATAAATACGCACAACATCCTCCAGGCTTTTTTCTTCAGCAGTCATCTTAGCGGCTACACGTGCATTGGGTGCAGCAGTACCCGCCACAACAAACATGGGTGTCTCGGTTACAGTAAGTTGCAGTTTACCTTGGCTGGTATTGACCACTTCCATATCCATATTTTCGCTTCCTGCTTTGGGTCGGTAAACCTGCGCCTGGGCCGCACTACCTAGGTCCAGGGTATACGAAGCCGTTCGGCCAACTTCGTCGGGCACAACCAACATATAGGCTGACTTACCATTGAATTCGTACCGGTCAACAATCGGGTTCTGATTGAGGGTTTCTTTGTAGGAATACTCTCCAAAGAGTTTACCGGTCTGATACAGGTAATCAGCGGCAGGCCGACGGGTTGTATTGTCGCCGTTAGCCAGCCCTGAGGTGCCGAACATTCCTCCCGAATTGTTATCGTCATAGAGCTGATAGAAGAACACTTTATCGATACCCTGACGAGCATAAAACAACGACGTCCGCAGAATCCAGTCGCCCTGGGTCTCCAGGGCCGACTTATTGCCGATTGGAATAGCACGCAGGGGACTGCCCTGGTTTACATCATACCCCGCTTCCGTAATCCAGACGGGCATGTCATATGACTGCTGATGGGCTGTTTTACGGAAATCCTCGGCAATGCGGTTGATAGGCGTCACTTCGGGAGCGGCTCCGCGCGTTGAGGTTCCACTCTGCGACGAGGAGGTATTGTCGGAATACATGTGGTAATTGATAATATCCCAGCACAGATTCACGGTGCCATCGGGTTTGTAGCCCCGATATTGCTTACACCAGTCGATCATCCCTTTGATATAATCGGAACCACTGGAAGCCGACGCCAACCCGCCAATGACCACTTTCACGCTTGGGTCGGCATTTTTAACGCCAACACCGGCACCCATCGTGTTCTTGTGACCGTCGTAAAACGCCGACAGATTGGCTGCATATTCGCGGGCTGTCTGGTATGCTTTTCTGCCTTTCCACCACTTATCGCGCTCGTTATCACATTCGATGTACTTGATCAGCCCCAGACCAATCTTGATCGAATTAGGTGTATCGCCCGTCCAGCGTGGCGTTGAGTTTACACTGAGTAAGGCCGGATTGATGTTCGGATTACTGCCGTAGCGGGCCATGTACTGAAAGCCTGCCTTCGCCTGTTCCAGATAGGAGTTCGGGTCCAGGAAATCTTTTCCGTAGCGTAAGGGAACATTTTCGCCGTCGCGCTGGTCGTCCGGATATGTATTGACCATCCATTCAGGAATTGTCTTCAGGCAGGCCAGTACTTCAATTCCTTCGGCCTTGCAGCGTTCATAAATCGCATCGTAATTCCAGCCGCCACTAATGGTCGGATTGTAGGAATAGCTGCCTTCGTTCCCTTCCAGTTTATTCCAGTCCATATAATGCCGGACACCGGAAAAACTTTTCACGACGTTCATTTTCGATTCATTGATCTGCCAGGGTGTATTGCCATCTTCAAAGTTCCATTCGTAGGCATTTACCCCGAACATATCCTTTAGTTTCACCGACTTGGCGGGCGCTGGCGTTGGCGGTTGACTGGTTGGTGTGTAGGAACCATATAATTCAATTTCCGTCGGGTAAACACTCCAGGAATTGATAACCAGATAACGGGCATTACTAATAGGCTGATCCAACTTGAATTTAGCATTTCCAGACGTCGTTCGGTTTGGGTAAGGTCCCACCCAGGTTGCGTATTCCTGACCCGTAAAGGTTGCAATCGGAATCCGTTGCCACTGATCGGTAATGACCGACAATGTCATCGGATTATCGGTATAGATCCCCGTAAAATCGTAAAACCGAATACTCTCCAGCGTCATCGATTCGCCATCCAGTAAGGGATAATAGGCATCGTAATTAGGCAATACTTTACCATAGCCCGTTTCGACGTTTACATCCGTAATGCCATCGAACAGGCCATCCAGGCCATTACTTACGTTATTGAGCTGATACCAACGTTTGGGGTCGATCGGAATTTTGGCGCTAAGCGGAGTGTTCGATGTGGCCTGAACAACCTGCGTCCGGGTAACATCCGAAGCAGCCAGAAACGAGGAAGAACCCGCCTGCGATGCCGTAATGGTTGCCGTTCCAGCCGATACTATTGTCGCTTTCCATGAACCTGATCCATTAGAAACGGTAACGACAGCCTGATTCGATGAGCTAAACGTAATCGGCGTTTCCGTGTTCGTACTGGTTGCCGACAGACTGAACTCGCCATCGTCGGTAGTCTTGGCGGGGAGATCGGCAAACGTGATCACTGCCGGAGTCATGACTGTGCCGCCCTGACTAACATCGAACCAGTTCATGTTGAAAGCACCGCGTACGGCATACAAGCGCAAGACCTGGCTGCCAGCCGGTAAGGTAGCCGTGGTGCTGACCGTCGTCCAGGTTTGCCAGCCATACGTCCGAGGCACATCCACACTGCCCAACACCGAACCACTCTCCGAACGAATCTCGATATGGCCGTTTCCATAACTGTTGGCCACCCGAAACTGAAAGGTGTGCAGGCCCGCCGAAGCCACATTGACATTGTAGTCCATCCAGTCCCCATCATCGATATAACCCACATCCGACCCACCCCCACTGTCCTCGGTCTGCTCAGGGCGAACATCGGTGGCTACATCGAAGGTCTCAGCCTCGATGCGGGCGGGTAGGGATCGGCTGGCAGCAGCCTCGAACCAGTTGAGGTTCCAACTGCCCTTGATGATCTGAATCCGCAGGGTCTGATTGCCGGCGGGCAGGTGAGCGGTAGCGCCAATGGACTGCCAGTTCTGGGCACCCCCGGTTCGGGGCACATCGACGGTCGTCAGCAGGGTACCGTCGGCGAGTTTGAGCTGGAATTTGGCGCCATCGCTATAGCCATTGGCGACCCGAAAGCGGAAAGTGTAGACCGCTTCGGTGGGCACATTGACCGAATAGTCCATCCAGCCATCATCGGTGATCAGGCTCAGATTCTGGCCCCCGTTCTCATCCGATGTCGTTTCCAGCTGGGCCCCCTGCATGGCCTTAAAATCTTCTACTTCAATGTGGCCGGGTAAGTTGGCAATACCACCCCTGGAAACATCGAACCAGTTCAGATTGAAGGTGCCCCGTACGGCATATAAGCGCAAGACCTGGCTGCCAGCCGGTAAGGTAGCCGTGGCGCTGACCGTCGTCCAGGTTTGCCAGCCATACGTCCGAGGCACATCCACACTGCCCAACACCGAACCACTCTCCGAACGAATCTCGATATGGCCGTTTCCATAACTGTTGGCCACCCGAAACTGAAAGGTGTGCAGGCCCGCCGAAGCCACATTGACATTGTAGTCCATCCAGTCCCCATCATCGATATAACCCACATCCGACCCACCCCACTGTCCTCGGTCTGCTCAGGGCGAACATCGGTGGCTACATCGAAGGTCTCAGCCTCGATGCGGGCGGGTAGGGATCGGCTGGCAGCAGCCTCGAACCAGTTGAGGTTCCAACTGCCCTTGATGATCTGAATCCGCAGGGTCTGATTGCCGGCGGGCAGGTGAGCGGTAGCGCCAATGGACTGCCAGTTCTGGGCACCCCCGGTTCGGGGCACATCGACGGTCGTCAGCAGGGTACCGTCGGCGAGTTTGAGCTGGAATTTGGCGCCATCGCTATAGCCATTGGCGACTCGAAAGCGGAAGGTGTAGACCGCTGCGGTGGGTACATTGACTGAATAATCCATCCAGCCATCATCGGTGATCAGGCTCAGATTCTGGCCTCCGTTGTCATCCGATGTTGATTCCAATTGGCCACCCTGCATGGCATCGTAGCTTTCGGCCTCGATATGACCAGGTAGCGTAACTGCAGTCTGGTAGGAAGATTGGTTCTGGCTATTATTTATGGGTATTTCTCTTGTTCCGATAAATAACACGCTACTAATTATAGTAGCGCAAATACTAGTGTGGAGTAAATGTTTTTGCATTTCGTGTTTTATGAATTTTTATGTTACTAAAAAACTCATAAAAATAAATAAAAATTAGTTTTGAAAAATCTTATTAAAGAACTTTAATTTATAGCGTTATTTTTTCATGGAAATATATAAGCTCTGGTTATAATTTTTATCCATTTAAAAACTAATAAATTAATTTTGGTGACATTTTTAGGCTGGAAAAGTTCATCGATAGTCGATATGTCTACTGCCTGTTTAGGCATAGGACTACTCATTGGTCGGTGATTTACTCCGTATAATTGCTTAGATGACTGCCCTGACTGATACTGGTCTAGAGGTATTGGCGTGAGGTCTGGTTCTTAAAGCTCACCTCTGCGGGTTGGGAAACCGCATCTGTTTAACAACGGGTAAGGAGAATCATGTGGCGAACCGTCGCATCGACGGACTGTCCTCACTGTGTCGGTTTCTTAAAACCGACATCATAGCATCACTTCGACTGTTTTATGGAGGAATTCACTGACCTCGTAAAACAGTCGTCATCTGGAAGATATAGTTGTATAGCTGGGTTGTCGCTGGATAGATAGAGCCTAAAATCTATGAGCAATACCTACGTGATTGTGTCCAGGCGTTCCGTTTTAAAACTGGTAAATAACGGCATTGATATTCATACCGGCTCCTACGGAAGCAATCACTACTTTATCGCCCGGCTCTATGTGCTGGTTTTCAAATTTTCCTTTCTGAATCAGATCCAGTAACGTAGGAATAGTTGCCACCGAACTATTCCCCAGCCATGATATGGTCATGGGCATCAATGACAACGCAGGGCTGTCCAGATTGTATAATTTATAGAGCCGTTGCAGAATGGCGACATCCATTTTCTCATTGGCCTGATGAATAAGGACTTTGCTGATTTGAGAAAGATGGATATCCGCTTTATCCAGCGCTTTTTTGATAACTAATGGCACTTGATTTAACGCAAATTCATAGAGCTTACGGCCGTTCATTTTCATGAAAATGTCCGGGCTGTCTTCCAGTAAGGGGGCATATGATTTGCTCATGCTCAGGAGCGTGGTGTACTCACAGGCATGAGTTTGCGTATGGTGCGCTAAAATGCCTGTCTGGCTGTTATCCGAGGCTTCCAGAATGACAGCACCGCTTCCGTCGCTGAATAACATGGAGTCGCGGTCGTGTGGATCAATAACCCTGGAAAGCGTTTCGGTACCAATAACCAGACACCGTTTGGCGTCGCCCGAACGGATGTAATAATTAGCCTGAATGAGTCCTTCTAACCAGCCAGGGCAACCAAACGCGAGGTCATAGGCAATCGTGTCTGGATTATTGATGTGCAGGAGGGCTTTAATGCGCGAGGCCAGGGAGGGAACCATATCGACCCGGTTGCTGCCATACGTAACATCGCCAAAGTTATGGGCAACAATAATATAATCGAGCGTTTCGGGATCGATGCCTGAACTTGATAATGCGTCGTTTGCTGCCAGAAACCCTAATTCCGACGCTATTTGGTCGGGTCGGGCGTAACGGCGTTCGCAGATACCCGTAATTTCCTTAAACTTCTCAAGAACGTGACCCTGGTTTTGTGGGATGGCAACTCCTTCTTTCGTATAAAATTGGGAAGTCAGGAAGGACTGGTTAGTGATAGTAACATCAGGAATGTAGCTTCCTGTTGCGGTAAAAACAGATCTGGTCATAGTTACGGAAAAGCCGTCAGACAGCTTCTTTTTTCGGGCAATAAGTCGCGGGTTTTAGAATTTCTACTGTTCGTTTAGTGTCGCTAGTAAATAAGTCCTGGCTTCGTTGAAAGCTCTAACCAGATGCCGGTAGAAATAAATACGATCCTGACCGACAAAAAAGGCCAGTTCGTCTTCGTGGTCGCAGACAAAAAACAGGCCATTCGGAAAATAACCATTGCCTGCACCATAGAAGTGATTCAGGTCTGGAACAAGAACAGTAATGTTCTCGTGGGTATGCCGGTTGGCATTGAAATTATAAACCGACTGGCGCATGGAATAAATCAGGCTTGTAATATCCTGAATCTTGCCATTGCTCCCTACTTCATCCAGAAAGTCAATTCGTTTGCCGGCCTGTTCGGCCTGCTGGAGCAGATCACCTTCCAGACTCAACAGCTCAATAAAAAGAGACTGGGTTACATTGGTGTATGGCGCATTACGATTGAATGCAGCCTCATGGAGATGATGGTCAATTACGATCAGGTGCTGTTTAAGCTGCGCCTTATTCCACTCTTTACTTGGGTATACTGTCATTAGAGACAAACCTTACTACGTTTAGACAAGCGGGCAGCAGGAGTGTAATAGTATAACGGATTCGACCGGGAATCGCTTTACAATGGGGCGATTCATTTGGACACTGTCTGCCATGAATCAACCCGATCGATTACGTTCGGACTCATAAAGGTAACGAAACCGGATGGACAATCATATAGCCGGGTCATTGGCGAGTAGGCCGAAAGAGTGCTGATCCCATCAGAAGCACTCTGTCAAATGCTATTCAGGCAGTACGTTCGCTCAAAATATTGACGATTCAATTGCCGGACTGATTACCTTCCGTTATCTATTAAACGGTTCTGATTATGCCGGCTCCAGCTATCTATTTCGAACCACCCTACGACATTCATCTGCTTCGGGGGCAATCGTTCCAAATCGTCAATGCGACAAATGCCTTTGCAACCTTACTACGAATTGGGGGAGATTTCGCGTATAATTATGTCGATAATCACCCAGATATAAGCTATACATTCTGGACCAGCTTCGACGAGGATAAGGCCAATGATTTTGGAATAACCGTCGAGAATCCGGTCGAGCATGATCATGCGTTTGATCGGAAACCTGACTGGCTAATCACGCTGGACGCGAATGAGCCCGCTGCCGCACAAAACCGTATTCGCAACTTTTACTTATACGCCGAAGTCGAGAATGCGGCTGATAATTCCAGCAACTGGACAGCATTGCGAATTCATATTCACACGAGAATCGAAGAGGTGTGGATTACGCCTGCGGGTTTAACCATTACGCCTGGTGTTACGCATCAGACTCGTCTGCATGGTCGTTTTGACGACGATGTTATCGCTGAAATCGGTAATCAGCGTTATCAGAATGCTCGGTTTAATATTGACCCCCAGCTTGCTATAAGCTGGAATTCACCTACCCCTACTTTAGTAGATCCGGCCAACGGCTCGATCAGGGCCCAGACTATAACCGGTATTCACGATCTGAATGTATCAGTTGCTTACGATGGGGTCACGCAAACGGCAGCCAGTCTGATCATGGTATCGGGAAATTTGGCCGCCAATTCACCCGTACAGGCCGAATTAGTGGCAACGGGAGGGTGCCCAGGCTTTCCCCGATTGAATGAAGTACCTAATATTCTCTTTTTATCCGAAGGCTTTACGCTCGAACAGGAATTCAACTTTAAAATTCTGGTTGCGGATTATGTCAAGGATTTGATGAGCAATAAAATTACCGCACCATTCAATCTGCTACGAGGCTCGATCAATTTCTGGATGATTTTTATTCCTTCACGCGAAAGCGGGGCGACATACCTGGGCGATTTGGCTGTACGCCAGAAACCGAACGAACCAATTCTACCCAAATTAACAGGTCGTCCGATTCCATTTATTGAAAGAGATCAGAATAAGCCGGTCGACGACTGGGACATTGAGCACCTCCTGTATTGGGTCGGGTTGCCCGTGAGAGCCGAACGCGACACCAACGACCAGACCGTAATTGATAACTTGTTTACCAAGTGGGAAGCCACGACCCACCTGACAGACGAAGAAATTGAGAAACTAAAGACGAAAAAATCGCTGATAAAGAGCTGGCAGCGACTTGGCGAAAGGCGGTTGTCTCCTGTAAAAGATACCGCTTTGGGCGTTACAATTCAGGATACAACAGCCGCCAGAAGGGAGAACGATTTTAGTGATATTGGTCTGGACCCCAAGCGCATCCAGCGCGGGGATCTGGACACTTTTTTCAGTACATTGAGGGATGATGATAACAACCTGATCGGTCCCACCTTCGTTCAGCAGGCGAGTCCGACTCAGCCACAGGGAAAGGATTGGGATAATATTGTCGTCTTATCGGCTATTCGTCGGGGGCGGGCTGTAAATAGTACAGGATATATGTTCTCCGTCGTTGAAAAGGCATCGTATTCGGATGCCAAAGAAATATTAATTGGCGATTTAGCCACCCTGCGTGTTCCGATTGCGCCAACTGATCTGCCCGACAAACTCCCGTTAAAGTCGAAAAATACCACTACCCATGAACTGTGCCATTCGTTTGGGTTAGACGATGAATACGGAGAGAATCCTCCTCTGGAAAGCTATAAAAATAAACCGGTCAATGATCCGATGGTTTCAGGCTGGTCGTTTGCAACGTATACAAAAGCCGCTTCTTCAGTCGATTGGTCCAGCAATGTTCAGGTCAGAGCTGACCTGGAAGTACCGGTTTCGAGTGGAGGTACTCAAATTCAGCCCTATCGAATCAAATGGCGCTATCATCGCATTCAGAAGTGTGGAGTCGTTACCAACATCACCGTAACTAGTAATCAAATCGAGCTAACGCTGCAGAATGGCCAGGCGGCTCAGTTTACCGCCAATAAACCTGTTTTTCTACGGAAACGACGGCGGAATACGACCGTATATTTTATTCATTCCCGCGCTACCGGTCAGGATCGATTAATCGCTTCCGTTATCACACCTAACCCACTTCCTGCTGGATTTGTAAACGCTGTTGACATAACCGCCATTGATGTCGCTAACGATCGGGTTACGCTTCGTCGTGGTACAGCTACGTTAATCGTTCAGGTAGACCGTGGACAGGCGGCTTTGTTACAAACAGGGACGGGATTTACGATTCGGTCCGAAAATAGGTATGGTCCTGTGCTGACCTTATTTCGAACAGCAGGTGCCGTACCCAATGGGCCGGATATCATTACAAAGGCAATTTCTGCTGAACTGACCGTAGTGAGCACTGATCCTGCCAACAATAGACTCACGCTGACCAGTCCGGCAAACGCTACGCTGCCCGACTACATGAGAACCCTGGATGTAAATGAAGCCATCATTGTGTATGAGCCGATTGCCATGCCTGAAGGGCAGCGGTCGGCCGATTATCCCTATGCCGAAATTATAGCCCAGAAAGTACTTAATCACTTACTGGTTAATCCATTTGCGTTCAATACGGATGATCAACACCGTGAAGTAATTGATCGAACGCCGGATAACACGAATATCCCTGGCCATTTAGTGCCTTGTTGCTCGAAGAGGGATAAGGAAATCATCGGTCTCTACAGCGGGGGCGATCAGCATCATGGTGGTGTATACCATCCTGCGGCCAAGTGCATGATGCGTCAACAGGTTGACGATGATCATTATACGGAGTTGTGTGCTGTATGCCGCTATACACTGATCAACCAGATCGATCCAACAAAACATGGCGATTTCGACGCTGATTATATGAAACGGAAAATTTATCCGGATTAAAATGAATACCGTTGGCTAAATAGCTCTAAAGCGCTATAAGCGAATGCATTACCTTTTCTTTTCCTAAACTCAACTTTATTGTATGTCCGCTCCGCGTTGTGCCTTCAACCCCCCCTACGATATTCACCTGCTTCGTGGGCAATCCATCGAACTGTCGAACTTGCTGGAGATTGATGGGACCGATGCACCGGAATACACGGACGCGCATGCCTCGATTAAATACAGTTTTCAGACGAGTTTTAATGCGTCGAATAATCTGAAGATAACGGGGACGCTCGGCAACCCGACCAGCCGAAAACCTACCTACCTGCTTAAACTGGATGCGGCTGCCCCCGCCGATGCCAAATTCCAGATAACAAGCTTTCTGGTGTATGCGATTGTAACCGATACGTCCGACAATTCCACGAGCCAGGCCGCCATTCGAATTCACGTGCACAAAACCATTCAGAAAGTCTGGATGACGCCCGACCCGATCACGGTGTATCAGGGTATGGCCGGAGCACGAGCGGCTGTTTACGCCCTTTTCGACGATAAAGTTGTGGCCGAAATCGGTGATATTTATGTAGGCGACAACGAAGAAATTGTTAAGTACACGATTACCAATAAGGTACAGATTAAATGGAAATGTACGGCCACACCCGCGTTGATCAACGATAGCGGACGTATAACGCCGGGTAACCGTTCTGGCAACCATGTTCTCAGCATTACTGTAAAATACGGTTCACAAACACTGAATGCTACGGGCACGGTTCAGCTGTCAGACGCGCTATCAGCCAGTCAGACGACGATTAAAGCAGAGTTGATCACGTCGGGCAACTGCCCCGGTTTCGATAAACTGAACGAGGTTCCCAATATTCTTTTTCTGGCGGAGGGCTTCACGAATTCAACGGCATTCGGGCAACTACTGGATAATTACGTATCGGATCTGGTCAGCAAAAAAATATCGTCGCCGTTCAATCTGCTGAAAGGCTCCATCAATTACTGGAAAGTATTTGTACCCTCCCGCGAAGACGGCTTAACCTATCGGTCGGTGCTGGAAGTGCTGGAAACAGAGCCAAACCGGATGTTAGGATTACGGGCTAAAGTAGCCACAAAGCCTGCCAGCGCTGACGCCAGTACGTGGACTGCCGAAAATCTGCTGTATTTCGTTGGCGTTCCGGTCAGGAACGACGCAACCGTTGGTAACACTGCGCTTCGGCTACGCTGGGAAAATACGACCAAACTAACGGCAGCGCAGCTGGACGAGCTGTTTGGCCCGACGAATGGGTTGGTGGCAAGCTGGCGTTCCGATGCCGAATGCCGACTACCCGACGCGAAAGATACGGCCTTTGGGATTAGCGTCAATGATTACACGGCGGTTGAACAGGATGGTCAGTATAACCTGATCAATTTTGATAAGCGTCGGGTGCAGCGCGATTTTCTGGATGGTTTTCTGGGGAGTTTAAAAGACACGGACAACAACCTGATCGGGCCTGTTTTTGTGATGGATACCCCGGCCGGGAATCGGGGAAAAGATTTCGATAATATTATCTTCCTGCTGGTCGATGGACGTGGTCGGGCGCAGAACGAAACGGGTTATATGTTCTCATCGGTCAACTCCGACAGTACCATTACACTGATGGGAACCTTGGCCGATGACCAGGTATCGGAAGTAGCGATCAGTGTTCCGGCTACGATTCCGTTGCGAAAAAAAGGGACCATTACGCATGAGTTGCTTCACTCATTTGGCCTGGGGGATGAATATGGTGAAGAGCCGGACGATGATGCGTATAAGGGTAAAATCATTACCGATCCACTGGTAGTTAACTGGCCCTTTACTGCTTACAACGACCCGGCTTATTATGCCGATGAATACAGCAACGTTCAGCCCAGAAAGGATTTTGAACGGCCCAAAACAGGCGGTGGAACGGGAACTGAACTCGATGCCTATAAAATCAAATGGCGGTATCACCGTATTCAGAAGTGTTCGCTGGTAACGGCTGTCACTACGTCCGGCAATGAGGTACTGCTGACCGTAAAGAACCCGAAGGCTGGTTTTAAGGTGGGCGAATCGGTGTTTTTTCGAAAACGACGAGTCAATCGCTATCAGCTACGGGTCTTCGATAAAGATATGCGGGTTGTAGCCGACATTGTTAATCCGGCTACCCTGCCGACAGCTTTCACAAAGTACTACGTAAAGGTAAAATCGATCGATGCTGCCAATAACAAGTTGACGATCAAAAGCGATTTCGGCACGAATCAGACGACGATCGAGCTGATGCCTGGTCAAACCAGTTTCTTTAGTGTAGGACAGCGGTTGGATATTCGGGAAAAACGGGTGACTGATCCCATTTTTACCATCCTGCGAAACCCCGCCACCACCGCCGGTCAGCCGGACACGCAGACCTTTTTGCTGTCACCTGAACTGATCATAAAATCGGTAGCTGGCAATCAGGTTACGGCGCAGCCGGTCGGTACAGCAACATTTCCTACTGGGCTTTCCACGCTCAACCCTAATGAAGAAATGCTCTTGTACGCGGCCGTTCCCGTTCGCGATAATCAGGGAACCAATCAATATAAATATGCTGAGTTGATAGCCAAACCGATTCTGGAATATCTGAATGACAATCCGTTTCCGCTGAATGCGAATACCACGCACGAAGAAATTATCGATACGGATGACATTCAAAATTCGACACTTCCCCCAAAGTACATTCCCTGCTGTTCCCGTCGGAAGAAAGAAATCATTGGCTTGTATAGTGGCGGAATGCGCTACTTTGGGGGAGTGTATCATCCGTCGGCTCAATGCATGATGCATGGCTACTACCTCAGCCCGAGCGATACGAAAGACAAAAAAGAACAGTTGATCGAACTCTGTGCCGTTTGCCGGTACACGCTCATCAACCTGATTGACCCAACTAAATTCGGGGACTTCGATGCCGATTATTTAACGCGGAAAATTTATCCTGACAATTTATCCTGACGAAGACATGGGTACTTTAGAAGAGATCGGGAAACATCTGGCTCTGGCCGTTCGTCCGTTGAAAGACGCGGTGAGCGACGCGGCTCATTTTCGGCAATTTATCTACCAACTGGGCTGGAAACCCACCGACATACCCCCGTCTTTTATGGCCCTGACCGTCAGGGTCGATGAAGCCCTGGCCGAACTGGATGCGCTGCTGGCCAATCCTGATCCGGAAAAGGCGCTGAAAGTGTTGGGCAAAGTGAAAGCGGTATACGAAGCGCTGGAATCAATTAGTGAAACTCCGCCGGGAGTAAACGATGCGGTTACGTTTCTGGCTGAGATTCAGGAGCGGATTTTCGAATTGCTGGTTGTCGATTATCTCACCGTAGCTTGGCCATTTCTGCTCAATTTCTTCAAAATGACGGGTGTCATCGAGCAACTAGCCGTGCCCGGTACCGCCGATCGTAGCCGTCCGTCGTTTATCCGACAGAAACTGAATTGGGATAAGATTCCGCAGATACTGACTCATCCTGATCAACTTCCTGAACTGATTTACGGATGGGGCACTCCTAATTTCAATTTCGAACTGTTTGCTGAACATCTGCTCGAACTACTGTATGCGCTGCGGATTCCAGTCTCGCTATCACCCATAGATCCCGACACCGGTTATCGTTACGTCGATTCCGATCCTGATGATCCTGCCAGTCCACGTGTCGATCAGTTTATCCGCATCGCTTTTGCGTACCTCAACATTGCCGGACAGGACAGGGACCTGGGTCTGGCGGTTTTGGACCTGCCAGCTGTCGGTGCAAAGCTGCCGGGCATCATTATTCAGCCTGCCTTACCCTCGGAGATTACGTTGCCGACGTTGCGGGTTCGTGAAGATGTGAATTTGATTATCAGGGCTGGTACCAACATTGCGTCCCTGTTCGGCATTTTGATCCGACCCGGTGAGATCTCGGTAAAATACCCATTTCAGGACGGTCAGCTTCCTTCGGCTGGCTTCGGGGCGGGTGTTGAGTATGCACCGGTTCAGACGCAAACCGTGGTGGGGAGCGAGAACGGAACCCGCCTGGAACTGAAAGGAGGTTCACTGGAGTTCAGTTTCCTGTTCAATGGTACTGATCCTGAACTGAAAATCGGCGGTAAACTGACCGATTTTGCGCTGATCCTTAACCCCGCCGACGCCGACAGTTTTATTCGAAAACTTATTGGCAGTGGCCAAACGAAAATTCCGTTTACGCTTGGATTTGAATGGTCAAACAAGAACGGTATTAAGTTTACGGGTGGGGGCGGTTTTGAAGTGGCCGTACATCCACATCTGGTGTTGGGACCGATATCCATTGAGGAACTACTCATCCGGCTACGCGGAGAAACTGACCCTAAACCAGCCGCTATTCTGGAAATTGGGGCGGGTATTAAAGGACAGTTGGGGCCGCTAACGCTGGTAGTGCAGAACATCGGCCTGGCCCTGGTCACGACCTTCGATCGGGGAAATGCCGGACCGTTCGACATTGCTCTAGGCTTCAAACCTCCAACGGGCGTGGGCCTTTCAATTAATGGCGGAGGCTTTACGGGCGGAGGATTTCTATTTTTCGACGACGCTAAAAAAGAATATGCGGGTGGGCTAGAACTTACGTTTTCGAATACCATTTCCCTCAAGGCAATCGGGATTCTGACTACCCGGATGCCCGATGGCACCGACGGTTTTTCGTTGCTGATTATCATTACAGCCGAGTTTACCCCCATTCAACTGGGGTATGGATTTACACTCAACGGGGTAGGTGGGCTACTTGGCCTCAACCGAACGTATCTGATTGAGGAACTGCGTAAAGGTGTTAATGACGGCTCGCTCAATTCGATTCTGTTTCCGCAAAACATTGTCGCCAATGCCACCACTATCGTTAGTAATCTCAAACGGATTTTTCCCCCGCAGCAAGGGCATTTTCTGATCGGGCCGATGGCTAAGATCGGTTGGGGAACACCTACACTGATCAGTCTTGAGCTGGGTTTGCTGCTCGAAATTCCACGGCCGGGTTTTGCCCTGTTGGGTGTACTTCGGATGAATTTACCCGACGAACAGGCGCCCATTGTGAAAATTCAGGTCAACTTCCTGGGCTACGTCGATTTCGATAAAGGACAGATTTCGTTCGATGCGTCGCTGATCAATTCCCGGATTCTGACATTCACGCTCACGGGTGATATGGTGCTACGGTTGTACTGGAAAGAAAACGCCAACTTCCTGGTTTCGATCGGCGGGTTCCATCCATCCTATACGCCCCCGCCCATGTCGCTTCCTGCCATGAAGCGGCTGAGTCTGGTCATTTTCTCAGGGAATCCGAGCCTTAAGGCCGAATCCTATTTTGCCATTACATCCAATACCGTTCAGTTCGGTTCCAAAATTGAGTTGAGCGCCGACGCCAGCGTTTTCAACGTGTATGGATTTCTGTCTCTCGATGTACTGGTTCAGTTTTCGCCCCTGTATTTCATCGCTGAGGTAGCCGCTATGCTGGCCGTTCGGTCGGGATCGCATACATTGTTTAGCGTCAAACTCAAACTAACGCTCGAAGGACCAACGCCCTGGCACGCGCATGGGGAAGCGTCGTTTGAAATTGGCTTCATATTTACGGTTACCATTACTGTTCATTTCGACAAAACGTTTGGCGAACGACGTAATGATACGCTCCCTCCGGTTCGGGTAATCGATAAACTGATTGAAGCGCTCAACCAATCGGGTAACTGGAGGGTTAATTTACCCATTGGTAATCAGTATGTTTCGTTGCGGGAGTTGCCGCAGAATGGCCAGTCGCTGATCCTGCATCCGTTCGGAACGCTGAACGTAACGCAGAAAATTGTACCCCTACGTCTGGACATTGCCCGCTTTGGTTATCAGCAGCCCGATGGCCCGCGACGGTTCGCTATTTCAGGCGTGAAAGTGGGCAATACCCAGTCGACGCCTACCGATGAGGACTACGAAAAAGAACAGTTTGCCCCGGCTCAATTCATTGAGATGTCGGATGCTGAAAAGCTCTCCAGACCCTCGTTTGAGGCTTTTGATGCGGGTGTGCAAGTGGGAGGCTCGACGCAGCCACAGAGTGATTATGCGGTTGGTCTTGATGTGGCCTACGAGCTGATTTATGTTCCGGAAAAACAAAAACCGAAACGCCTGACTTTTGATCGTGGCTTGTTTGGGCTCTATCTGTCAACCAACGCAATCGCCCGCTCCTCATTGGCCGAAGGGCAGCGTAAACCATCGGTGCTGGGAACAGAACCGGTTCGGGTACGTCCCGAAACATTTGCCGTTGCTACATCAGATACGCTGCAACTGCATCAGCAACTTATGTTCAACACAGAAACGGAAGCGCGGCAAGCGTTGCATAACCTTGTTCGACAGGATGCTGGATTAGCCGACGAATTGCAGGTAATTCCTTCCTACCAACTTAACTGATACCATAACCGATCATGAGTTTAGCCCGATATACCTTCCTGCCATGGCTGCGCCGGGGCATTGCGAATCAACTCACTCAGGGAGCTACTACGTCGCGGGCACAACTGGACGTTAGCCTGACGGTTAATGGCGACACAGCTCATCCGATCACCAAAACCGTTAGTCTGATTGGGCCGGGCGATGTGGTGGGTATCAATCAGCAGATGATTGTGCGTACGGAGCCGCGTAATCTGATAACGGATTTCGAGCCGAACTACCTGGCTTTTGTTGAGTTTTACGATGAAGATTTTCCCTGGCGATACACCCCCGATCGAGTTCAGAACAACCACCGGCTTAGCCCGTGGATTGCGCTGGTCGTGCTGAAAGAAACGGAATTTACGGATGTGAACACGGGCAATCGGCCTTTGCCCGCTATTTCTATAAAGGCTGCCAGAAACGATGTTTTGCCGCCACCTGCCGATACATGGGCCTGGGCGCATGTGCACCTGAACGAACCCATCGATCATCCGGGTAATCAGCCCAATCTAACGCAATTGGATAATCTGCTACGTAACTCGCCCGATCGGGGCATTTCGCGGCTAATGTGCCCCCGGCATCTGGAGCCGAACACAGCTTACCATGCTTTTCTTGTACCCGCTTTCGAGATTGGGCGAAAAGCGGGTTTGGGAGAATCCGTCAACGATTCGGACCCGGCTCTTACCATGTCGTGGGCGAAAGACGAAACCGGGGAGAAAGAGTATCCGGTATACTATCGCTGGTTTTTCCGAACGGGCGTTGGTGGTGATTTTGAATCGCTGGTGCGGTTGCTACAGCCACGCGACATGGACAAGCGGGTCGGTATTCGGGATATGGACATGCAGGCTCCCGGTTTTGGCATTGGCGCCATTTCGGTTCAGCCCGATAACACGGTTGGGTTAGAAGGGGCCTTACTGGCACCCACTACCGAGCGGAAACCGAACTATCCCTTCGATTCGGTCAGTGATTTTCCTGAAAAAGTAAAGCCGATCATCAATCTGTCGGAAGATGTTCGTGAGGCCAATGGCAGCACCGATCCGGTCATTACGCCCCCTCTGTATGGCAAATGGCATGCCCTGATCAGCCGATTGAGCCTTGAGTCTGACGAACAGAACTGGGTCCATGAACTGAATCAGGACCCGCGTTACCGCGTCCCGGCGGGTATGGGAACCCTTGTGGTGCAGAAAAATCAGGAAGATTACATGCGCAAAGCCTGGCAACAGATCGGGGATGTTCTGTCGGCTAATCAAAAAATTCGATTCTCGCAGTTAGCCATGCTGACCAGCATACAGCTTCATCAGAAGCATCTGGCTAGTCTGGATGATACGCTTCGGCTTGCTCTGACGGGACAACTTCATAAAAAAGTACGTAATGGAGCCACAACGGTGCATTTTCAGGTACAGCAGAGTTTGTTGCCTGTGGCCAGCGTAAGTGGTGCTTTTCGCAAACTCGTTCGACCACGGGGACTGATGGCGAAACGTCTGGAGATGAGTACGCCCGTCCGGAGTTTTACAAGTCTGATTCAGGGAATGAACACGGGAAAACTCACGGCGGCTCCTGCCAAAGTTGTTCCGCCCGAAGCGCAGACGCTGCCAGCAGAAATAGGCAAGCAGTTGGATTACAGTGCCGATGCCGTCAAAAACATTGGGGCACGGGGTAACTTTAAAATTCTTCTTCCCGGACAGACCCAGGCCCCGATCATCCGACGAATCAACCGGGATAATGCCGTAGCCAAAGTGTTCAGAACCGCCCTTACCAATTTGCACGAAGTGATGGTCGAACAGGTTATGCCCCCACCCGTGAGGCAGCCTGCAGGCATTAACGTGATTAGCCAAACGCTGATGAATGCGCTCAATCCGCTCAATACGTTCCCGGTTCGGGTATTGCCTGGCATTATCCAGGGCACTGGAATCGTCCCGAAACTGGATCGGGTGATGGCATACCCCGACATCAGAGATGCCATGTATGAGCCGCTGGTGGCCATCAATAAAGAATTCTTTGTGCCGAATCTGAACCTGATTCTGCCCAATACATTGTCGCTGATGGTAACGAATCAGCCGTTCATTGAAGCATACATGGTGGGGCTCAATCACGAATTTATGCGGGAACTACTCTGGCGCGAATACCCCACCGATCAGCGCGGAACACCGTTTCGACAATTCTGGAAACCAATTGGGGATACCCAAACCGCAGCTTTACCCCCGAAAGTGCAGGCAGAAAAACAGAAAGATATTCCACCCATTAACGAATGGCTGCTCAATGCACCGGAGAAAATACACTTGGGCGACCATAACCATCGGCTGACGGAGGTCGAAGATGGGTTACTGGTATTGGTCATTCGGGGTGATTTGCTCAAACGCTACCCGAATACGGTTATTTATGCGCAGCAGGCACAATGGGGTACAGAGCCTGACAGCCTCAATCGGTTAGTACTGGTTGACACGACCGGTCAGGCTGTGGCTGATGGCGTTCATATCAAAAATCCGATTTATAAGGCGCAAATCGACCCCGACCTTCATTTTATCGGCTTCGACTTATCAATTCCGCAGGCCAAAGGTGATGTGAAAGAAGAAACGGCGGCCGAAAAGCAACGGCTGGGTAACAACAACTTAGGCTGGTTTTTTGTGATTCAGCAGGTTCCCGGCGAACCCCGGTTTGGTCTTGACGACGAGGCTGTTACAAACCCAAGCCCGCAGAAATGGGACAATCTTTCCTGGAATACCCTCGGTAATACGCAGGGAGTGATTGACATGAGCAAGCCCTTTGTGCAGTCGCTGACGGGCCAGAACCCGGATGCCGTTGACTGGAATACGCAGTCTGCTGATCTGGCTTACATTCTTTTCCAGAAACCTGTCATGGTGGCCGTTCATGCCCGCGAAATGCTGAAAAACCTTGTTGCGCCTTAATCCTTAACGCTATGAATCTGATAGATATCCAACAGAAAGCCTCCCAATTGGCCGCTGAGCGGGATAAGGCGTATGGGCAGGTCGTGGAGCAATTTACCATACTGAATGCACTCGAAAAGGAAGTGGCGCAGTTGAAAGCCCGTGGAAAACTGTCGGATAGCGATACCGTGATACTGAAACAGCGTTTAGCCGAAATCGACAGCGCCCAACGGAATCTGGTGGAAATGAAGAAGGGCGTTCTTGAAGGCCGGGTGCGGGAGCTGGCTGATTATCAGGCAATGTTTGATGCGACGCCACAGAAACTGATCGAACAGTTGCCCGACAGCTTGCCGTTTGTACTCTTCCCGGTTCGAATAGAAACCCATTTCCATTCGGTGGGCGATACGCATGAGCTTTGGGTTCGGGTTTATCCGGATGAGATCACGACGTTTACGCACGAAAAAGACCTTACGGCGGATGAAATCGAGTCGGGCGAAACCTACTGGCGACAGGTTTGGGCAACCCGAACCGAAACCGACGAAGCGGGTAAACAGCTGCGGACAACCCTTTGGAATGGGTTAGCTAACCGATTTGGCGAGAACCGGGCGGCTTGGGTAGCCCGGCAAACGCAGCCGACTAACTGGTCGGCGCAGTGGCGAACCCTGCCCGAATTGATTCTGAAACCGCAGAATACACCCAAACCCCAGCCCTGGACGCAGGCACCGCACACGCGGCTGATGCCGAATCAGTTTGTCGTTATGGCATTTTCGGGTGTACGGAAAGTGCTGGAAACGGTTGGGAGTCCCATTCCCGACTATCTGGTGATGGGACCTGATCCCCTTCAGATGGAATCATCGTTCGGGCGCGATGCCGATAATAAACTGGTATACAGTAAGGAAATGGCCTGGCTGTTCGATTTCGACGAGGCCCTGGCCGTTGGGATGGCGATTAAAATGACATTGCCGAGTCCCTGGTTTCAAAGAGGATTTGATCGGCTGGTGGTGCTGGGTGTCCGGTTCAGTACCGATGCTGTACAGAATCAGCAACTCCTGGAAGAACTTGTTCAGAACCACAATTATTCAGCTGAAGGAATCAGTATTCTGCCACAGGGCACGCCCACCAACAACACCGAAAAAGCGACGGCAGGACCTTCAGCATCAATCAATCGCCAGCAGGAGGTAGAAGAAAATACTCCCTATTTTTCGCCAGTTGACGACTTCTACCAGCAGTCAGATGGTCAGCGGTTTGCCGAAGCGTTAGGTGTCAGTAATGAGTCGGTTTCTTTTGTGCCCAATGCAGGCTGGAACGATGTTCGGGAGGCATTGGCCATGAATAATGCACTCTGGCCTGCCACCTGGGGACTGTTCCTGAACGACCTGCTGAAACCGTTGGTTAGTCGGTCGCGCCAGACCCTGGTCCGTCAGTTTTTTACCGAATTTGTAACGGGCAGGGGCGGGTTGCCTGCCATTCGGGTAGGTAATCAGCCGTACGGATTGCTGGTGACAAGTGACTTTAACAGTTGGCAGTTTACCGACGCCGAGCTGGGCACCGATAAAGATTTCTGGGTAAAATTGCTGGCCATTCTACAGCAGTTACAAAGCCAGTGGGAAACGCTTCGTCCGCAGGTCGCCTTTGCCGGGAAGGAGGGAAGTAATCCCGAAAACCTGATGAACATGCTGGGCTTACAGGCTTCGTCGGTGGTCTTTCATTCCCGTAAGGCCGTGACAGATAGCTATGTCTGGAATTACCTTAACTTCCGGGCCTTAACACCCCAGACCGTAGGGCTTTGGGGTAGATTACAACGGGCTAAAGAACAGCAGTTTACAGCCTTAGGATTCAATGCGGCTACAGACTTTCTACTCGAAAAGTTGATTTTCCAGACAGCCACCGATGAGTTGAATGGCCCGGTTATCGATGCTGATCCGCGAACCCCACTGTCGGAAACGGCATTGATTCAGCCATTCAATGGGACCGATAATTACATTGACTGGCTGCTGAAAAGCGATTTGCAGACGATCAGAAATGGTCAGTTTCTGGATGCGAATAACCAGCCCGTTGCCCCACCAAAAGCACTTTTGTATCAACTTCTTCACCGAGCCTATCTGGAAGAATTCGGGCAACGGATTGCTGACTGGCTCGTTGATCAGCGATTCCTTCAGGATCTGCCTGTTGAAGGCCAGTTACAGAATATGGACGGTCAGCAGGATATCACGAAAGCTGATTATTTTCAACTCGATGCGGCCAAGCTCCGACTTTCCCAAACGGCCATGCCCGTTGGCGAGTTTATCCGTGCGTTAATTCCCAAACCGGGCGAGCCCTACAACGGTCCCACCGAGATGCTGCCCTTGATGGGCGTGATCGACGCGTTACGCACGCTTCGCGGGTTGCCTACTGCCCGGCTGGAACGGCTGTTTGCCGAACACCTTGATTTGTGCAGTTACCGCCTGGATGCCTGGCAAACCGGACTTTTTGCGCGTCGGCTCTATAATCTTCAGCACACCGAAAAGAACGAATACCTGCGAAAAGGTACGTATCTGGGTGCATACGGATGGGTTGAAAACCTTAGACCCAACACCACCAAAACGGGCTTTCCACAAGATCAATACCCTGCCCCTCTGCAGGACTCCAAAAACAAAACGATTTACGAAGATGCCGCCAATGGAGGGCATATCCAGACCCCCTCGTTGCGTCATGCGACAACGGCTGCCCTGCTTCGTAACGCGTATCTCTCCCACGGTGATGATAACGCACAGTTTGCCGTCAATCTGTCGTCGGAGCGGGTTCGGCTGGCTCTGAGTTATCTGGATGGTATTCGGAATGGGCAGGAACTGGCGGCTCTGCTGGGGTATCAGTTTGAGCGTGGTCTGCACGATCGGGGCTTGCTGCTGAACCAATATATTTACGTACTGCGTGATCGGTTTCCGTTGGCGGCAAAACAGTTAACGCCTGTTCCTGACAATGCTCCGCAGGAAGTAGTAGAGGCCCGTAACGTCATAAATGGCTACGACTTGCTGGACTACGCCCGCGCTCATCCGACTCTTCAGGGAATAGCCAGTCTGCCAGCCGACGGAACGACTGAAAAGCAGGCCATTCTGGACGAATTGAACCGGCTCACCGATACGCTCGACGCCATCGCTGATCTATCGTTGTCGGAAAGTGTGTTTCAGGCGGTTCATGGCAACTACGATCGGGCAGGAGGCATGATGCAGGCCATTTCGGAAGGGAAAATGCCCGCGACCCCCGAAATTGTCGACACGCCCCGCAGTGGCACATCCATTACGCATCGGGTAGCGGTTTGTCTGCAAACCGATGGGGTAGGTGATCAGCATCCGGCCTGGAGCGGACCAGCTTCACCTCGCAGCAAAGTGAATCCGTTCGTCAACTATTGGCTTGGGGAGCGGCTTCCCCAGGCCGCGTCTATCCAGTTTCAGTATCAGGCTGGGGCGGTAGATGACATACTGTCATTAGCCCAATTTACGTTGCAACCGCTTGATCTGGTCCTGATGACTGGGTCTGAGCTGGGTGCGCTTTCATCGGAAATCGAGCGGTGGCTGACGTATCAGATTCGGCAGAATTTCAACATTTCGGATGGGCAATCCATTACGTTTGATTTTCATAAAGCCGAATCAAACGGTGTATCATTTGCGGCTCTGTTGCCACTGTTACGTTCCCTGAAAAAGATTATAACAGAAGCCCGTCCGCTTCATGCCCTCGACTTTTTTCCACAAACCCAATCCTATCTCGAAGGTGTAGCGAATCCATCCGGCTATCAGGATTTAGCTACCTGTAAAACGGACCTGGAAGCGGCTACTGCGGAACTGAATACGCGCGCGTTGAATCTGAAAACGGCTGCTGATCAGCTTAAAGCGGAGATAACAGCGGCCCGGACGAATCAATTGACCAGTGTAGCTTCGGGAACGCTTCATGCGGTTCGGAAGGCTTTGCTGGCAATTGCTGATTACGGTTGGAGCGATGCCTTGCCCATTTCGGTCGATGCTACGTCCCTGCCCATTGCCGACGACTTACTCGCTCAGGCACAAGGCATGGTCAGCGTTATTCAGAAGCAATTGGCAACTGTTGATTTTGCTGGTTTTGAGGCACTTAATCCGGATCAGCAATTGGATCGTTGTCGGGATGTGGCGCGTCGGGTATACGGACAATCGTTCAGCTGGATTCCCCGGTTTCAGTTCCGGAATCAGAGCCAGCTAGACGATGCGCTTGAGCACAGTAAAGAGATGCTGAGCGGTGAGCCGGAACTGGTTATAGAAAACTGGCTACAGAGCGTGGCGCGTGTCCGGCCCGAGATGGAAAATGTGGAAACGCTGGCCCTGCACCATGACTTGTATCAGGATCTGCCGTTCGAGCTTACTCCCTGGCAATTGCCCTGGGTATCGGGTGAGAAATGGGTCGGCGAAACCTTCGCCGAAGCCCAACGAAATCAGGAGCGAATATCGATTGTAGTACACCAGGCCCCGGCCGACATGACTCTGCCGCAGGCGGGTTGGTTACTGGACGAATGGACAGAGTTGATCCCGACGGACCAGGAAACGACCGGTATTGCTTTCCATTACAATCGCCCCAATGCCTCGCCACCACAGGCCATTTTACTGGCGGTGCCGCCCGTACTGACTGGTAAATGGACATGGGACGAACTGGTTGGCATTCTGTACGATACGCTCGAACGGGCCAAACGCCGGGCGGTTGAACCCGATATGCTGACGACCACCGGCTATTTTCAGATACTTCCGGCTGTGCTGAATGATTTTTCTACGGGTGGCCTGTCCACGATTTTTACGAAAGGGAGTACGTTGCTGAAAAACTAACTGCGTTATTGCCATGGCCGATATCGATAATTTACGTCCTTTATTTTTTCAGTTGCCTCCGTTTCGCCCTGCCATAAAAGGCTGGAATCGGCTGGAAGGCCGGCCGCGTCAGGCTGACTTTGAGCGTAGTCTGCGGGCCGAAGTACGCGACCCGCTCTGGATGCTTACGCGGCAGTGGCAATTTGGCGAGTTTATCGGCGAAGATGCCGGTTCGCCCGTCGACGCCCGAATGCTCACCCACCAGACGTACCTGAATCGGTATGCCGTCAAAGGAGGGCCAGCTCAACCACTACCCATCGACATTCCGCTCGAAACCCGCGTTGAGCGCGAAGCCTGGCCCGATGATCTGGGCAGTCAGGTACGTACTGGACGATATTTTGAAAAACTGCTTCGGAAACAAGGCGTGTTTTCTACTAAAAATGCCCACCTGACGCAGTATTCTATTCGAGCCGATGAGCCCAACACAACTTATGACAAAGACACTGATCAAACCCGCGAAGCCGTAGCCGGTAAAATCATCAATGGCGGGTTATTGGTCAAGGCCATTCGCGATGGCTCATATGCTAACTGGGTGGATTTGACTACGCCCTCAACCGACTATCGGACGAAACAGAAAGACGCAGCTAACGAACTGATGGTCTGGCTGGGCCAATTTAGTTCGCAACCACTTTCAGATGCCGACAATGCCTGGGCGGCTTCGAACCTGGAATATCAGTTTGCCTGTGCCGCCGATGATGATACCAATGGATCTCAGGTTGTGTTGCAAGCAGAGCAGTATGAAAACGGTCAACTGGATTGGTATTCGTTTGATGTGGATATCGACAATAAGCTTGAGGCACCTGAAGGGAGCACAATTGAACCGATAAAATCGCTGGATGAGTGCCTGTCGTTTATTCCGGCTCCCGTGTCGTTTCAGGGAATGCCCAACCCGCGTTTCTGGCAAATGGAAAGCGAACGGATTGAGTTTGCGCAGATGGACGTGAATACCACCGATGTTATTAAGCTGATTATGACCGAGTTCATGCTGCTCTACAGCAATGACTGGTGTGTTTTTCCGTATGAGCGTAAAATAGGGTCGCTGTGTAACATTCGGGGATTAGTGGTTACCGATGTGTTCGGGCAACGGACGAACATTAGATCCGCCGGGTCTACGATCGATCATGAATGGACACGCTGGAGCTTCTTCAGACAACACGCAAAGGCTGATGCATCGGTTGATCTGTCGTTATTGCTCCCCGCTCTGGGTAAACCCGCAGAAAGTCAGCCTGTTGAAAAAGTTAACTTTATCCGCGATGAGATGTCGAACATGGTGTGGGCCATTGAGTCGGTGATTCCGTCGCCGTTGGGGCGAGGAGTAAATGGCTACGAATCAGCGCTGGCTGCGCAAAATGCCACCCTGCCGCCACCCATTACGTTGCTGCCGACGGCAGCAAAAATCCGGTATATACTCGGGACCAGTGTGCCCTACAACTGGATCCCGTTCATCCCCGTTCAGGTGCCCAACAATAACCGGGACATTCAACTCCAGCGGGCTCGCATGCCCGATTCGGCGGCTTTGTTTAAAGGCGAAATTCTTGATGAAACCGCGCCCTATTTCATCCACGAAGAAGAAGTTCCCCGCTCGGGCAAGCTCATTACCCGGACCTACCAGCGAACCCGAACACCAGCGGGAAATGTAGCGCTGTGGGTTGGCCGCAAAGTGACTGTTGGCAGAGGAGAGGGAAGCAGCGGCTTGGGCTTCGACCAATTGATGGATCTGGAGGGTTGAATCATAAGGTGACTTTGTGAGTTACCAAGTCTTCACCTGAAACCATATACGGTTTTCGAGAAGATCGGGATCAGTGCATACGGAAGAGTACAGGAAGGTTCACCAGGGTTAAGTTGTTCTTTTGTGAGCAAATTTCCCTGACCTTAGCCATGCAACGTTTTTCGCACCTGCTGGCCTTTAGCCATTCGATGGTTAAGGGTTGGCCTCCTGTCGTAAGCCGACCAATTCCTGGCAAATGGGTTGTGCTGATAGTCAGGTTAGTTTTGCTGACAGCCTTTCTGTTCGCCCAGCGTGGACATGCCCAGCCGAAACTGGAAACGGGAGGTCAGACTCCAATGCCTGCTATGTGGATCGATAAAGACACAGGGCATAAACTCAGGCGGCTGACCACAATCGACGGAAACAACGAAAGCTTTTATTTCCACAATAACCCTTTTGTGCGTGAGTTAGCAGGCGAAGGCGACAAAATGGTGTTTTACCATGCCGATGCCAGTGGCCGCCAATTGTATACGGTTAACCTGAAAACGGGCCAGGCTGAACCGTTAACAAAGTCGCTCATGCAGAAAGGTGGAGAGATCGTTGCGCCCAAACGGCGAGAGGTGTTCTATCAGAGCCGCGACAGTGTTTTTGCTACCCATATTGACACAAAAAAAACACGGTTGGTTTTTGTATTTCCGGCCGATATGAAAGCGACAATCAGCACCCTCAATGCTGATGAGACCATGCTGGCCGGGAGCCGTAGTGGTGAGGAAGCTCGTGAAATACTTCGCAAATACCCCGAAAAGAAAGATTTTTTCCCCCGTATCTTCGAAGCTAAGGTTCCGCATTCGCTTTTTACGATAAACACACAAACTGGTAAACTGACCACGATCCACGAAGAAAAAACCTGGCTGGGTCACGTGCAGTTCTCGCCCACAGAGCCGGATTTACTGATGTTTTGTCACGAAGGCCCGTGGCATCTGGTAGACCGCATCTGGACCATCAATGTGAAAACAGGTGCGGTCAAATTAAGGCACAAACGTACCGTGGAGGGCGAGATTGCGGGCCACGAATTCTTCAGCCGTGATGGGAAAACCATTTGGTTCGACTTGCAGAAACCCCGTAGCGTAACATTTTATCTGGCTGGAATGGACCTGAATACAGGCCAGGAGAAGCAATACGAAATGACCCGAAACGAGTGGTCGATTCACTTCAATATATCGCCTGATCAGACGCTGTTTGCTGGCGATGGGGGCGATCCGGGGCAGGTCGCGAAAGCAACCGATGGGACGTGGATTTACCTGTTCAGGCCTGAAGGCGACAGGTTCCGGGCCGAGCGACTGGTCAATATGAAACACCACAACTACAAGCTGGAACCCAATGTCCATTTTTCGCCGGATGGCAAGTGGGTTATTTTTCGGGCCAATTTTGAAGGCGAAAGTCAGGTATATGCGGTAGAAATCGCCAGAACAAATTCTTAAGTGTACATGAATGATCAGGGTGATAGGACGGGTGATTTCTTGAAAATGAAAAAATACATACTAAACGTTCTGGCAATAGTGACTCTATTGGGTGGAGTCTCGATTAGCCAGGCACAACCTACGTTGTCGGTTAACCGCCAGCAGGCCAGACCCTGGACATACTGGTGGTGGATGGGCAATGCCGTCAATGAAAAAGACATAACCCAGCTGCTCGAACAGTTTTCGAAAGCAGGGCTTGGAGGGGTGCATATTATCCCGATCTATGGCGTTAAAGGCTCTGAAAAAGAGTTTATCCCGTTTCTGAGTGAACGCTGGCTGGCTGTTTTCGCGCATACCGTTCGGGAAGGAAAGCGATTAGGCATGGGCGTTGACCTGACCACGGGTACGGGCTGGCCGTTTGGTGGGCCAGGGGTTTCGACCGAAACGGCAGCAAAGGCGTGGAAGGTTGACAATGGCAAACTGACAACGGTATTGACCAAACAGCAGGTTAAGCGACCTGCGCCCGGAGGACAGGGGCTTGTGATCGATTATTTCAGCAAATCGGCCATTGAGCAATACGTAAAGCGGTTCGATTCGACGCTGGCTCATCTAAACGAGAAACCGCGTGCGGTCTACAACGATTCGTATGAAGTCTTCGGCGCGAACTGGACAGCTAACTTTCTGACAGAATTTAAGAACCGGCGTGGCTACGATCTCAATAGTCAGTTAACGGCCTTTCTGGATACCAACCAAACCGAGAACAGCATCCTTGTTCATCAGGATTACCACCAAACGCTGTCTGAATTATTACACGATGGATTCACGAAGGGGTGGGCTGATTGGGCACATACCCATCGTTATCAGGTTCGCAATCAGGCGCATGGTTCGCCCGGCAACCTGATCGATCTTTATACCAAAGCCGATATTCCCGAAACGGAATCGTTTGGCTCCAGCCGGTTCCCGATTCCCGGCCTTCGCGTCGATGAAAACTACGAAGTCGACCGATTCGGCACACCGAATCCACTGGCCATGAAGTTTGCGTCGTCGGCGGCTAATCTGGCCGGTAAACCCTTGGTTAGTTCAGAAACGGGAACGTGGCTGGCGAATCATTTTCAGGTATCGCTGTCGCAGGTAAAGCCGCAGGTCGATGAGTTGTTTACGGCCGGGATCAATCACGTTTTTTACCACGGTATCCCGTATTCGCCACCTGCCGAAACCTGGCCCGGCTGGCTGTTTTATGCCTCGACCAACTATGGCCCTACGTCGCATTTCTGGCCGCACCTGCCGTTGCTGAACCGCTATATTGAACGCTGTCAGACACGGTTGCAGGCCAGTAAACCCGACAATGACGTGCTGGTTTATTTTCCCATTCATGATTTGTGGGCTACGCGGGCTAAATCGGCGGGAGGTATTCATCAGTTGGAAGTGCACCATGTGGAGCAGTGGTTGTTGCCGCAACCGTTCGGACAATTGTGTGAGCAACTGCTTCAGCGCGGCTATTCGTTCGATTATGTCTCGGATAATCTGCTTAAAAGTCTGACTGTCAACAAACAGAGCATTCGGAGTACCAGCGGGGCAACCTACCCAGTAATTCTTGTGCCTCGAAGCACGTATCTGCCCGAGCAGTCACTTCGGGAACTGGAGCGTCTGGCCCGACAAGGGGCACGTATTGTGTTTGATGGGAAATTGCCAGAACAGGCACCCGGTTTCCAGGATCATACCGCACGATCTGCCGAGGTAAAACGGCTTGGAAATACAGTCCGGCAACTGAAGTCTGTAACGGTCAGCCCCGACGTGTTTGGAACACTCAATCAACTGGGCGTTCGCGTTGAGCCCTGGGCGGCAGAAGGGCTTGCGTTTATCCGGAAGCGGCAGACCGATACGACCCAGTATTTTATCACGAATCTGAACAATCGTTTCCGCCAGAACTGGATCACGCTGTCGGCATCGGGTCGAGTGAGTCGATATAACCCGTTAACCAATCAGACGGATTGGCTGCCCATCAGGAAGGGTCAGAGCGGGAAAAATGAGGTATTCCTGCAACTGGAGCCGGGACAATCGTACTTTGTCAATGTGAGTCCGGGTAAGGCACCTGATGCTACCAGCCAAAAGACAGTGGCCGACCGCTCGACTGGAAAACCCATTGCCTTGCAAAACCCCTGGCGGGTTCAGTTTTTGCGCGGCCGTCCGGCTTTGACAGCCTCGAAAACGATACCGAGCCCTGCATCCTGGACAACACTGGCTGATTCAGCCGGTTATTTTTCGGGTACAGCCCGCTACAGCACGACCTTCGATTTGCCTGCCGATAAATCGGGTTCTCAATCGTATCATCTCGATTTGGGCGATGTGCGGGAAGTAGCTGAAGTGCGACTCAATGGTCAGCCGCTCGGAACCGCCTGGTGTATTCCGTTCCGACTGTCAATACCAGCCAATCGACTGAAACCCACCGGTAATCAACTGGAAGTTGATGTTACAAACCTGTCGGCCAACTACATGCGGCTCTATGACCGCCAGAATCCGGGCTGGAAAAAGTTTTATGACATCAACATTGTGGATATTCGCTACAAACCGTTCGACGCTACCCGCTGGGACGCGTTGCCTTCCGGCCTGCTTGGGCCTGTGACGCTGACACCCGTCAGTGCTGCATCAGGACAGTAGATTTCAAGGCAAGACGGATTCTGATTCAGAACCCGTCAGAACCCGATGAATCTTTTTTTCTGGATTAAGTTTTCGCGTGCTCTTTTCGCCTTTGGCCGATGGTATACCAACGAGAACAGAGTACGATTGCATATCGTTATTTTGTGTCTCACAGGGAGTTTCTCCGGTTTGGCGCAGTCACAGAACTGGGTTGAGACGGCTCCCGGCATCTGGAAATTCTCGGTTGGTAAACCTGAAGCGTATAATTTACTGACCGCTGCCGAATCAAAACCCAATGTAGAAGCATTGACTAAATTGGGTAAAACGGGCTTTCCAATTGCTAAAAACGCTATTTCGGTGCGGGTAGAAGGTGGTAAAACCTACCTACGTTTACCGCTTGACCGGGGAGAGCAGATTTTTGGTTTTGGACTGAATTTTCAGACCGTTCACCAGCGGGGCAAAATTCTGCAATTGCACATGGACCATTACGGCAGCAAAGACAATGGTCGTACGCATGCGCCGGTTCCGTTTTATGTGTCGTCGAAAGGATACGGCGTGTTTGTGAATTCTGCCCGATACATCAACGTCTATGCCGGTACCGCCGTTCGTCAGGATAGCAAAAACCCGCCGAAAGTGCAGGATCGAAATACGGATAAAACGTGGGAAGCCCGACCGTATTCCGATGCCGTTGAGATGCTGGTGCCTGCCGAAGGAGTGGATCTGTACGTATTTGGCGGCCCGACACCCCTGGACGCCGTTCGTCGGTTCAACCTGTTCAATGGAGGAGGCTGTTTGCCGCCACGCTGGGGGCTGGGTTTTACGCAGCGGGTAAATCGACTCTACTCGGCCGACGATGTGCAGAAGGAAGCTCAGGAGTTTGAAGACAAACAATATCCGCTTGATTTTATCGGCCTGGAACCGGGTTGGCAGAGTAAATCGTATCCCTGCACATTCGAGTGGGACAAAGGCCGTTTTCCACAGCCCGGTCTGTTTGTCAAAACCATGCTGGATAAGGGCATCCGAATCAACCTATGGACAAATCCGTATGTATCGCCCGAAGCATCCATTTACCCGAAAATCGCTCCATACACGGGTTCACACACGGTTTGGGTAGGTGCCGTACCCGACTTGACCATGCCACAGGCACGGGAAATTTTCTGGGGTAAGTTTGCCAGCGACCATGTCGACATTGGTGTGAGTGGCTACAAGATTGATGAAATCGATGGGTATGATTTTTATCTCTGGCCCGATGTGGCTACGTTTCCGTCGGGATTGAGTGCTGAACAGATGCGGCAGACCTATGGCCTACTAGTACAAAAACAAAGCGCCGATCTGTTTCACCAGCGAAACCAGCGAACCTATGGGCTGGTTCGGGCATCCAATGCCGGTGGTTCATCGCTACCCTACGTAATTTACAACGACTATTATAGTCACGAAGATTTCATTACAGCTCTGATTAACAGCGGGTTTGCAGGTGTTCTCTGGACGCCGGAAGTACGGGCTTCCAAGACGAGCGAAGAATGGCTGCGCCGATTTCAGACCGTTTGTTTTTCGCCGATGGCCATGATCAATGCCTGGGCCAGTAGTACCAAACCCTGGTCGTTTCCCGAGGTGGCAGAACAGATCAAAGAGATCGCGCAATTGCGGATGAAGATGATGCCATACTGGTATACCGAATTCGCGAAATACCATTTCGAAGGCACCCCGCCGTTCCGGGCAATGAATCTGGAAGACGGTTTTCAGGCAGCGGCAAAAAAAGAGGTTCTGACGGCTAGTCTGGAAGAAAATCCCTATGCAGAAGCCGTCGGTAAAGAAATTAAGGATCAGTACATGGCGGGTGAATACCTGCTGGTTGCCCCGCTGTTTACTGGGCAGACATCGCGTAAAGTTATCCTTCCGAAAGGGAAATGGTATGATTTCTATACGGGCCATTTCGCTGGTGATGGCGAAGTAATCACTGTTACGCCAGGACTGGACAAGATTCCGGTTTATGTGAAAGATGGCGGTATTATTCCGATGATGCCACCGCTGTTGCATGCGCCAAAGCCAGCCCAAAAGGTTGATCTGGAGATTCGGCATTATGGCGAAAAACCGGCCCAGTCACGGCTTTACGACGACGATGGTGAGACGTTTAATTACGAGAAAGGGCAGTATGCCTGGCGAACAATTACCGTAGAGCGGCAGAAAAATGGGCAGTGGAAAGGCTCGGTATCGAAACCGGAAAAAGGAAAGCCTGATACGATCGGTAAGGTAACCTGGCGGTTTATGACCAGCCGATAAGGGGCCAATGTCTGGCGGATTGCTTGTGGTTGCGAAAGAAAACTGACTGCGAATCAGAGCAACCAGTACAACAGGGCGGGTGCCAGCAGAACGAATAGCAGGATGAGGGCAAATACAGCCTGTTGACGGGAAGAATAGCTGACATAACGACTATTCCCTGCCAACAGGTTCATCAGTTCGAGTATCCAGTGACGCAAGGCAGAAAAGAGGCTTAAAATTGAAATCTCACAAAGGTATAGGATTGATTTATTGGGCTATATTATCATATTGTTAACCTTATTAAAGCAATTTGGATAATTCTATAGAAAATGTAAGTGATAAAATTAGTTATAATTCACTACGACTCCGGTTCGTGTTTTGGGGAGTAATACGCAGAGCCGATCAATAGGTAGCCTCAATAAAAGTGGGCCTACCCAGCGGCTGTGAATAGAGGTAAAATGAAGCAAAAGGCAACAGATCTGTCAATAATTACAATATAAAATAAAAATAGTTTAAGCAGGAGGGTGCGGGAGTGTCAGGCGGTTAGTGTCAAGCAACTTTGTATTGGAGTAGTTCTTAGTACTATAGCCATATAACCTAACTGATACACTAACTAAATTAATACTGACCTCATGCTGAAATTTACTCAGTTAGCCAGGCTACTGTTGCTAACCGTTACATTACTGATGAGCGGGGGCGTCATGGCCCAGGTTATCACTGGAGTTGTTACCTCTTCCGACAGAAATGAAGGAATTCCGGGTGTCAACGTGGTACAGAAAGGGGCGAGTAGCGGAGCCGTCACCAATGCCAAAGGAGAATATTCGCTACGGTTATCCAGCGCTGGTTCAACGACATTGACTTTTTCGTTCATTGGCTACATCACCCAGGAGGTGGTTGTGGGCAATCAGGGCGTAATATCGGTAAAGCTGGAGCCCGATAACCGATCGCTTAACGAAGTCGTTGTGATTGGTTACGGTACAGCCCGAAAAGCGGACGTTACGGGTGCTGTCGCTTCATTCGATACGAAAACCATTGAGCAACGGCCCATCCTGCGGGTCGATCAGGCACTCGTTGGGCAGATGGCGGGTGTGCAGGTCAAGCAAACGAGTGGTGGCCTGGGCAAAGGCTTTAGTATACAGGTGCGTGGTAGCGGGTCGATTACGGCGGGCAATGAACCTCTCTATGTGATCGACGGCTTTCCACTGGCAACCGCAGCCCCTAACTCGGCTGGTAACTTTAGTTCCGGAAACCCGCTGGATAACATCAATCCCAATGATATTGAGTCGATTCAGGTGCTGAAAGATGCAGCCTCTGCCGCTATTTATGGCTCAAGAGCGGCTAATGGCGTGGTGCTGATCACCACCAAACGCGGGAAACAGGGCAAGGCAAGCATTACGATCAATACCTACGCGGGTTTTATGGAGCGGACCCGCAAACTAGACATGCTCAGCGCCGACGAATGGGTCGACCGGTCGACCGAAATGATTAATGCCCAGTGGGTTGCGTCGGGAACAGGTCGAACGGCGACACAGACCAACGAACAGCGTCGGGTCATTCTGGGCCTGCCAGTGGGTCAGGTAAATACCAGCTACATGACGGATGATCGCTGGGCACAACCAGGACATCCCGGCCTCAACTACATTGACTGGCAGGATCAGGCTTTCCGGAAAGGATTTGTGCAAAATCACCAGATTTCGGCTAGCGGTGGTACCGACAAGGTGCGGTATTATGTTTCGGGCAACTACGCCAATCAGCAGGGCATGATTATCAACACCAACTATACTGCTTATTCGGCGCGGGCTAATGTGGAGGTGAATGCCACCAGTAAACTCAAGCTGGGTCTTAATCTGTCGCCAACGTATTCGATCAACAATGATCCTGGAGTGGAGGGTAAAGACAACATTCTACACCAGTTGGTCAGTATGACACCCGTGCAGGAAGATACGATGGGCATTTATCCCAACGTAGGCAACAATGGACAATACCGCTGGAGCGTATCGACAAATAGCCCAATTGGCAAACTTCAGAATGTGATCGGTGAAACCAAACGCTTCCGGACACTGGGTTCAGTATTTGCTGACTACCAGATTCTTAAAGGCTTGTCGTTCCGGACATCGGTGAATCTGGACAATACCGACAACAGTTCGAAATCGTATAATCCGTATTTAATTGCGAGTACACTGGCTACCAGACTGGCTCAACTCACGACGTTAACCAGTGGATCATATAGCAGCTACCGGAAACGAACGTTTGTCAACGAGAATACGCTTTCGTATGCTACTACATTCCAGAATCGGCATAACCTTTCCCTGCTGGGTGGTTTCTCCTACAACTCCGGCAAACTGGAATCGGTGTCGCTCAGTTCGAACGGTGGATTCAGCAGCAATGTCATTACCACGCTCAATGCGGCCAATGGGGTAACAGGCAATACGAATGAATCACGAAATGTCCTGATATCGTATTTTGGCCGTGTACAATACAATTACTCCGAGAAATATCTGCTCTCCGCCAGTATTCGGCGCGATGGATCGTCCCGGTTCGGATCGAATACGCGCTGGGGTCTTTTCCCATCGGCATCGTTGGGCTGGCGGATTTCGGAAGAATCGTTCATGAAAGGGATCACGCCGATCAACGACCTGAAGTTACGGGCCAGTTTCGGAACGGCGGGTAATTACAACATTGGCGATTACAGCACATTACCAACCCTGGCTACGGCCAACTATACCTTTAACGGCGCGAATGCCATTGGTCAGGCCCCCAGCGGAGTGACAAACCCCGATTTAACCTGGGAAACCTCCGAAACAGTTGACTTTGGACTCGATGCGACGGTGCTCAACAGCCGCCTGAGCTTTTCGTTCGACATCTATAATAAGCTGAACAAGGGATTATTGCTGAATGTCCCGATTCCGGGCGCAACGGGTTTCTCGTCCTATTTAAGCAATGCCGGTAGCGTTCGTAATCAGGGCTGGGAATTTGAACTGAACAGCCGCAACACGACCGGTGAATTTAAATGGAATACGTCGTTGAACCTGAGTCATAATGCCAACAAAGTGGAAGCACTGGCAGGAGGGCAGGAGCAGATTCTGATTCCATCGTCGTTCGATGTGTCGCATTCGCTGTTGCGCGTTGGTGAACCGCTTTATAGCATCTACGTGGTGAGACAGATCGGCATTCTGTCGCAGCAGGACATTGATGGCAAAGCTGCCGTGTTTGGTTCAGAAACGGCGGGCGATCCGAAATACTTCGATGCTAATGGCGATGGTGTAATTGATGCGAATGACCGGGTTATAGTGGGTCATCCCAATCCCAATTACGTCTGGGGAATTACGAATAATTTCCGTTACAAAGGCTTCGATCTGACGGTACTGGTACAGGGCCAGAATGGAGGTTCTATCTATTCATTGCTGGGTCGGGCATTAGGTCGCACCGGCCAGGGTTTTACCGACAACGCGCTTGGTACCTACCGCGACCGGTGGCGCTCGGCCGAAAATCCAGGAGCGGGTATTGTTAGTAAAGCCTATTCGACATTTGGCCGGATTAAAAATACCGACTGGCTGTATTCGTCTGACTATGTGCGGGTTCGCAACATCACACTGGGTTACGATCTGAAAACGATCGTGAAATTACCCCAGCTTCAGGGCGCCCGCATCTACGTGACGGCCGAAAACTTTTTTGGGTTCGATAAATACAAAGGCGGCTTTAATCCGGAAGCGAGCAACACCGATTTGAGCGGAAGTTCGTCGTTCCCTGAAGCGGGCGATTACGGTGGTTTGCCGCTTCCTCGCTCCCTTGTTTTCGGATTGAATGTAACGTTCTAACCAGCCTTAAAACCATGAAAAATACAGCATTTTATATAGTAGCGCTTCTGGCCGTGCTGGCCTCCTGTACCGGCGATTTGAATCAGGTGCCCATCTCATCGGCAACAACGTCGACGTTTTATTCACAGCCTAACGATTTTTTGCAGGCCAGTAATGCCATCTACAGCGATCTGAGAGGTTATCCGGATCGGCAACTGAATCTCTCCGAAACCCGCTCCGACAACTTATACGCTGTTTCGGATGGGGGAGTTCGCGATTGGGAAGGTATCAATAGCTTTCAGAAAAGTATTGCGGGTAATGTTTACGTCTCCGAAGCCTGGTCGACCAATTTCAATGGAATCTACCGGGCGAATGTACTGCTGGATCAATTGCAGAAAAATGGAAAGCTGATTACGGATGTTAGCCTGAAAACCCGACTGGAGGCCGAAGCTAAATTCTTACGGGCGTTTTTCTACTTCGATCTGGTACGTTTTTTCGGTAAGGTACCCATCATCGACCATCCCGTTACGGCCAACGAAGCCCTATCAATTCCACGGAGTCCCGTAAAAGATGTATACACGCTAATTCTGTCGGACCTGACTTTTGCGGCAACAAATCTGCCCGAGACCTATGCCGCTGCCGACAAAGGCCGGGCAACAAGGTATGCCGCCAAAGCGGCTCTGGCACTGGTGTATATGACCCGTTCGGGACCTACCTACGATATTGAAGGGCCTGGCCTGGGGCTGAACGAATGGTCACAGGCGTTGACGGTGCTAAATGAAATCATTGCGAGTGGGAAATATTCATTCCTTACGTCTTTCACCAACATTTTCTCGTTCACGAATGAAAATAACGCTGAGGTTATTTTTGACGTACAGTATGCCAATGGACTTACACCGGTAGTAGGGGGAACGTTTCCCTGGGTTCTGGTGCCCGATACCTGGTTTCAGTCGAATGGAAAAGCGACTCAGGGCGGACTAACGATCCGCCCGGTATCGGTCGATTTGCTGAATGCATACGCGACTGCCGATACACGGAAAGCGTTTACCATTCAATCGGGTTATACCTACAATGGCGTGGCTGAAACCCGGTCGTTTGTCAAGAAATACGTTGATCTGACCAAAGTGCCGACCAATAACCGACTCGACTGGCCGATCAACTTCATTGTCTATCGTTATACGGACATACTGATGCTAAAGGCCGAGTGTATTTTACGGGGAGCGACGGGCGGCACACAGGCCGATGTGGATGCCATTGTCAATCAGGTACGGGTTCGGGCGGGTTTGCCTGCCATCACCAATGTGACCTTGTCGCAACTGTTGCAGGAGCGTCGGAAGGAGTTTGTTGGCGAAGGGTCTCGCTGGCATGATTTGGTCAGAAGTGGCCAGATTGAAACAATCATGACCGCCTGGATTGCGGCCGAAGATACCCAGAAACAGATGCAGCCATTCCAGAAAAACTACATCATCTATCCGGTCCCACAGGCTGAGCTGGACACAAAACCAGGTTTATATACGCAGAACGCGGGCTATTAAGCGTGAAGTTGGTGATTGGGTAAAGGTCTACATCAGTAGACATATTTCCCCGGTCACCAATTTTTCATTTGTTAAATGACCAACTACGACTCATGACGCTCTTCTTTTCGCTATTAATTTTGCTGTTGAACAAGCTGACTGCACCGGAACCATTGCCCTGGGTGAAGCAGGTTGGAGCGCAAACGATGCCTACCCCAAAGACGGTGTTTAAAACCGAAGACTATGGCGTTGCAGGCGATGGGAAAACGCTCGAAACGAAAGCAATTCAGGCCACCATCGATGCCTGTGCGGCCAAAGGGGGAGGAGTAGTCGCCTTTAAATCAGGGCAGTATGTTACGGGCTCGCTGTTCCTCAAAAAGAATGTTACGTTACGGCTTGATAAGGGTGTGGAATTACTGGGAAGCCAGTCTCTGGCCGATTATCCGGAAATTGATACCCGTGTGGCTGGTATTGAAATGCGATGGCCTGCCGCATTGATCAATGTTATCGACCAGACAAACGTAGCCATTGTCGGAGAGGGGACGGTCAATGCGCAGGGGCGTGTTTTCTGGGATAGTTACTGGGCCATGCGAAAAGAGTACGAGAAAAAAGGGTTGCGCTGGATTGTTGACTATGACTGCAAACGACCCCGCACCGTGCTCGTTTCAAACTCATCGAACATCACCCTCAAGGGCATTACGTTGCAGCAGGCGGGTTTCTGGACAGTGCATATTTTGTACTCCAGTCACGTAACGGCCGATGGTCTGGTCATTCGCAACAACATAGGTGGTCATGGACCCAGTACGGATGGCGTCGATATCGACTCATCAACCTACATTCTGGTTCAAAACTGCGATATTGACTGCAACGACGACAATTTTTGCCTCAAAGCAGGCCGCGACTGGGATGGTCTTCGCGTCAATCGGCCAACAGAATACGTGGTCATTCGCGACTGCGTATCCGGAGCCGGCGGTGGGCTCATTACGTTCGGGAGCGAAACGTCGGGTAGTATACGACATGTGCTTGCCCGGAATTTGAAGGCAAAAGGAACGGGCGTAGGCATTCGGCTGAAGTCGGCTATGACCCGTGGTGGAACGGTAGAGGATATTTATCTGGAACGTATGTCGATGGATGGGGTAGGCGTACCGGTTGAGGTAACGATGAACTGGAACCCGAGCTATAGTTATTCGACGCTGCCCGAAGGCTATACCGAAGCAACGTTACCTCCTCACTGGAAAGCGATGCTCCACAAAGTAGAGCCAGCCAGCAAAGGGATACCCCACTTTCGGAGAATTAATATTTCTGATCTGACCGTAACCGATGCGAAACGAGGCATTATGGCCGCAGGACTTGCCGAATCATTGCTGGAAAATTTCTCACTGCGAAACGTGTCGATTTCGGCGACAACGGCCGGTGAAATCAATTATGCTCAAAGCTGGAAGCTCGATAATGTGCACATCACGGTCAAAGACAGCAGCCCTGTGGGCATCAAAAACAGCTCGGGCGTTAGCCTGTAACTGTATTTCAGAGCGATCCGCGCCGGATCATGTAGAATGGGTTTTTAACTTTAATGTGTTTGTTATCAAGGAGTAGGGAGGCCGCGGTGAAGCCCATTGCTTCAAAATCGGTTGTAACGACTGTAATATTCAGCAATTCTTTCAGTGTTGTTTCATTGAAGGATATAACACCGATTTCGCGACCCAGCGAGTAATTGGTTCGCCTGACCTTTTTGACCAGCTCCGAGAGATCTGTTTCTTCAATGACTACGTAAGCTGTACCCGCTTCAAGGTGCTCGTCAGTAGCGTGTTCTTTGATGCTGAATTCTTTGTTGAAATTGATGCAGAACGAGCGAAATCCGTGTGCAATTTCAACGGGATAGTTACCATCGCTTGGCAGAATAAGCACCATGCGTTTATATTTATGCAGCAGATCCTGGGCATTCTCCAAGGCTCCACAAATGTCCTTATCGAAATTCTGATAGACACTCAGCGGAGTTCCCGACAACTCAAGTACATCCTTATCGAGCAGCACTAATTCATGAGAAGGAATCGTTTCGAGGACCTGCATGTAATCTGCCTTGTCGAGATCCTGCGTAAAATGCGGCATCACAACATAATAATTGTATTTGCCCAGGTTCTTCTCGATGATTTCCTGAAAGTGGTAGGCGCTATAATGGTGAATCTGAAGGTCAACGGTTGCTTTATCGCCGAGTGCTTTGAGAAAAGCGTAATAAATAATCTTTTTATACGAACTTAACTTGTTGAAAATGAGCAGAATTTTCAGCTTGGCAGTCGTGTTCGTTTGTACATAGTAGCCTTTTCCCTGCACAGAGGTAATGTAGCCCTGTTCCCGTAGCTCCCGATAGGCTTTCTCGACCGTATCCCGAGCCAGGTAATACTCGGCACTTAGTTCGCTGATGGATGGGAGTTGCTCCTTATTTTTCAACACACCCCGTTCAATATCGGTGATAATCGATTGGACAATCTGTTTATACTTGGGTGTTTTGTCTTTCGGGTTAAACTGAAGCTTATAGAGCGGAGAGGCTGAGTTGGCGTAAACATCAATAAAACCATAAGCCTGACGCCGACTGTACGTATCAGTAGGAAACTTAGCTAGCATAATCCTTGAGGTTTTAGTGAATTATTCTAAGATGAATTATGCCTATTCTATATAATCTATAAACAGTAGGCAGCTATAAGCTTCCAAAGAATACTGGACAAAACGAAAGAAATTACGGACTTTTTTTATGCAATCGTTGCCGGGAACGTTGCCAGAAAAGGATAACTGGTAGAAATTGTTGTAAAAAAAATAGGTGTAGTTACATTTAGCCGTGATCTGACCTGCTATTTATTTCGCAAAAAATGTAGCCAAAAATTGTATTTATCTACTAATTGGTCCATTGGTATAAACTCAAAAACGCCTGTAAAGCAGGCGTTTTTAATGCAGTTTTGTCGAAGATTTTCTCTAATAATTAACCTTATCTAGCCCCCACGGGTAATGCATTCGCTTAATCGCTGGCGTACTTCTGACGTAATCGTCGAACAACATCGTCGGCCAGTTCATCACGCATACTATCGTAGAGCGACCAGCGGGAGGGAGCGAATAGACTGGCACTGGTCAGCGAGTGGCCATTCAGGGCACGGTCGTCGCCACTGAACGTTTGCCACTCCGTTTTCCAGTCGCGGGTTTCCCAGATGGTATCTTCCCAGCGTGTTTGTCCGGTTTGTGTGTCAATGGCTCGCATGCGAAGTGATAGCTCGGCCCTGATTGTTCGTTGGTAGGTTGTCAGGGTGCCGCTCACTTTTTCCATGATGTCGACCTTTGTCGAGTCATTGATTTTCTTTTCACCCACCTTGTAAGTTTGAGTGCTGTATACCGTTGTCGACGACGATGATGTGTTATCGCTATAGGGTTGATAATTCGAAACCTGCATCTGTACCGCCTGATGAATCGGAAAACCATCCCCAGCCGATTCGTCAGGGTGATAGAGCCGCACAAATTTGGACGGTGCATCGTTCGGGTTAATCTGGCGAAAAATCAGATTTTGTAATTCCTGATTATCTCCTGAACTGATTTCAGAAGTAGGTGATAAAGGCTCAACAACAACGCGCAGAATGGCGAAGGGGAGGGCGTCTTCGGCTTTGGCGTGGGCCTGCCGAAAGCCCGATACCCACGACAAGGCCTTCTGATAGTTGACATAGGCATCCTTTGCGGCCTGTCGATTGTCTTCCCGGTAGGCAAAAGCCTGTTCGGCCACCTCGTAGCGGTCGCCAGCAGCCAGTTGACGGATTTCCTGTTGACGATCGGCATACGAAACCGGGTAAGCCGCCAACCAGTCGGTACAGGCAGTGCAGGTTCGGGCGTTGTCGGTCAGAGTTTGCAGCTTTTCATATTCTGTGTGAACAACTTCCCAACGGAATGCATCGGTGTTGGCTGGAGACGACAATTTCCGGATGGCCGTTTGGTGTTCATCGTAGGCCCGGACAAAAGCCTGTTTCAGCACCTGTGGTGCAATACGATAGCCCCGTTTGGTTAATCCACGCCATCCGTTGAGCCGTTGAGAGGCTTGTTTGACGGCCAGATCGAAATGGCCGTGCCTAAAGGCTGTTTGGCCACTGCTACAGGCGGTTAGGACTGTAATTATTGTAACGAAGAGTAGAAGAAGGCGAAACATAAACTAAAATACGATTTTCTGAACATTCGACAATGCACGCAGTAGTTGGTTTATCTTTGACCCAAAAAATAAGCTGCTGGTTTAGAAGGTCGGTTTTCGGTTTACCGTATCCGGCTCGTGACAGTGCAAATAGTGGCGCTAACGGTGGCTTGCGTGGATCTTATCCGTACATTATAAACCAGGTTCAACCGATCATCTATGTCGAGACACCGACGCTATCGCTCGGCCGAGAAAACACTTGGCACTTCTCCCGGTACGCTCACCTATGTAGGTGCAGAAATCGAACACGCAACCAAAATCAAACGGATCGAATATAATGCAACCGAATATCACCTGAATGATGGCAAAAAACTAAGCGAATGCCGATTACCCGATCCTCAATCACCCTACGTCAACTGGCTCAACGTCGATGGTATTCACGAGCAGAAGGTCGTTTCTACTATTGGCCAGTCCTATCATCTGCACCCCTTACTGCTCGAGGATGTAATGAACACCGAGCAGAAACCAAAAATTGACCTCTATGACGATACGGTGGTGTACGTAACGCTTAAGATGCTGCATCACAGCCGCCAGCGGCAGGAGATCGATGTTGAGCACATAAGCCTTATACTGGGCAAAAACTACCTGATTTCGTTTCAGGAAGAACGAACAAACGACGTTTTTGAGCCGGTGATCGACCGCATTAAGGCTTCGTCGGGGAAGACCCGGCGCAACGGTGCCGATTATTTGCTCTATGCGCTGATGGATGTGATCGTAGACCATTACTTACTGATCACGGAACGAATTGGCGAAAAAATGGATGAACTGGAGGAGGAAATTGTGAAGGAACGTGCCAATCAGCAGACACTGGCAGTGCTGTATACCCTGAAACGCGAGCTAACCTTTATTCGCCGGACGGTTTACCCACTTCGCGATATGATCGGTGTACTGCTGCGCGAAGAATCACCTCTGATTCAGCATAGTACGCTGCCTTACTTGCGCGATCTGGCCGACCATGTCAACCAGATTGTCGAATCCCTCGATTCCTATCGCGAGCTTATTTCGGGGCTCATGGATGTATATTATTCCATTGTCAGCAACCGAATGAACTCAGTCATGAAAACGCTGACAATCGTGTCGGCCATTTTTATTCCCCTCACATTCATTGCCGGAATTTATGGCATGAACTTCGAGAATATGCCCGAACTTCGCACCAAAACCGGCTACTTTTGGGTTCTTTTTAGTATGGGAGCTTTAGCTATAGCCGAAGTAATTTATTTCAGGCGACGTGGCTGGATGTAACGGCCGAATTTAATTAACCATTCAACTATAGACATTGGCTATTCGCTAATTCATGGCTGTTCACTTGTGGAACGGCTAAGGTCTACAGGGAGGATTTATGACAACTCAGGAACTTCAATTAGATAATCTTCAGTGGATTACCGATTCCCGGCAGGTTGGCGAACAGGCTTCTGCGGCTCAGTTGGGTAATACCGTTTTTTTTGCCATTCAGGGTGAACACCACGATGCACACGACTTCATTGGTGAATTGTATCAGAAAGGAAGCAGGCATTTTGTTGTCGAACGAGCGGCTCTGACACCCGATCGACGGGTCGAATTCATGGCGTATCCTGATGCTCAGTTTATTGAGACCGATAGCAGCCTACAAATGTTGCAGATGCTGGCATCGGAACATCGGCGGCAATTTCGCATTCCAATTATCGGGATTACGGGCAGCAATGGAAAAACGATTGTAAAAGAGTGGCTGGCGCAGTTACTGGCCGACGACTTTGTGGTTGCCAAAAGCCCTAAAAGTTATAACTCACAATTAGGCGTTCCGTTATCGGTTCATCAGCTGAACGAAAGCCATACGCTGGGAATCTTTGAGGCCGGTATCTCGAAATCGCACGAGATGCAGGCACTGGAAGCAATCATACGACCTACGATCGGCATTTTTACCAATATTGGCACTGCTCATGACGAAGGATTTCGAACGCATAAGCAGAAAATTGCCGAGAAACTTCGACTTTTCATTCATTCCGGTACGCTGGTCTATTGCGCTGATTATACCCAGATCGATGAAGAGGTTAACATGCTTCTTAAGGCGGTTAATGCCCATATGCGGTTCATTACCTGGTCATTGACGGGTAAAAGTGCTGTTTACCAAGCCACTTTGCAGCAGGATCAGCTTTCAATCAGTGGTCCATCAGGCAACTTTACCTTGAAACTGCCTTTTACTGATCCGGCCTCAGTCGAAGATTTGATCCACTGCATCGTGACCATGCTGACGTTGCGGGTTTTGGATGCTGATTCGTTGCAAAGTCGATTAAATCGGCTACGGCCCGTTTCGATGCGGCTGGAACTGAAAGAGGGGATTAATAACTGCGTGCTGATCGACGATTCGTATAACAACGATGTAGCTGGTCTGCAACTCGCGCTCAGCTTTCTCCATCAGCAAAGTACCCGCAAGCACCGGGCCGTAATTCTGTCTGATGTGCTTCAGTCGGGTCAACAGGAAGATGATCTCTACGAACAGGTTGCCAGTTTGATCGGAGCTAACAGCGTCGATCAATTTATCGGAATTGGTCCGGTAGTTAGCCGAAATCGTCGTTTTTTTGCTGATAACAGTGTTTTCTTCGACACAACTGATCAATTCCTGACGACATTTCCGGTCAATAACTTACGGGATAGCGATATTCTGGTAAAAGGTGCCCGGCCTTTCTCTTTTGAGCGGATTGTAAACCGACTGCAACGCAAAGTGCACGGAACGCTGCTCGAAATCAACCTCGATGCGTTGACGCATAATCTGAACTACTACCGGGAAAAGGTTGGGTCCGATACGAAAATCATGGTGATGGTGAAGGCATTTGCTTATGGCAGTGGCAGTGCCGAAGTAGCTCAACTGTTGCAGTTTCACCGGGTCGATTACCTGGCGGTAGCCTATGCCGATGAAGGCGTGTCGCTTCGCCAGAATGGAATCGAATTACCGATTATGGTCATGAATCCTGCTCCCGAAACCTTCACCACACTGCTCGAATATAACCTGGAGCCGGAGATTTATAGTATTCGGATGCTTCGGGAGTGGGCCGATTTTGTCACACGGAGCGCACAGCCGGAGACTCCTGTCTCTGCACCCAGTCTTTTTCACCTTAAAATCGACACGGGTATGCACCGGCTGGGTTTTTTGGAAAGCGAAATACCAATCGTTGTCGACTATCTGAAAAACTATCCCCATTTGCAGATAGCGACCGTGTTTAGCCATCTGGTTGGGGCCGATGAAGCGCAGTTCAACTCGTTTTCGCAGCACCAATACGAAACATTTTTGCGGGCCACAGCCGAACTTGAAGCCGGACTGGGGTATCGACCAATGCGTCATCTTCTGAATTCGGCGGGCATTGTGCGATTCTCTGAATACCGACTCGATATGGTTCGGTTGGGCATTGGGTTGTATGGCGTCGAGTCAAGCCAGATCGAAAAAGATGCCGTTCGGCCAGTTGGTACGTTGCACACGGTTATCAGTCAGATCAAAACAGTACCGGCGGGTGAGTCAGTTGGATATAGTCGCCGAGGTGTATTGGATCACGATGCCCGGATTGCTACCCTCGCTATCGGGTATGCCGACGGGTACGATCGCCGACTTGGTAATGGGGTCGGGCATGTGTGGGTCAACGGAACCCGCTGTCCAACGGTTGGTAGCATCTGTATGGACATGACCATGATCGATGTGACGAAAGCATCAGCCGCTGAAGGCGATGATGTGATCATCTTCGGAAACGAAATCCGGATCACTGAACTAGCCCAGCAGATGGGAACAATTCCTTACGAAATTCTTACGGGCGTGAGCGAACGCGTGAAACGGGTATTTTTCAAGGAAGGAAACTGACCTTACGGGCCCGTCGCCCTATTGACTAGCTATGTACTTTCTCATCTATAAACCCTACCTGATGCTTTCCCAGTTTAGCCAGGAAGGGGGTAAACCCACGCTGGCTGATCTGGACTACGATTTTCCAAAAGATGTTTATCCGGTGGGAAGACTCGATGCCGATAGCGAGGGATTGCTGTTACTGACAAGCGACAAACAACTCAACCACCGATTACTGAACCCGAAATTCCGCCATAACCGAACCTATTATGTACAGGTTGAGGGTGTGCTGACCAATGAAGCCAGTCGTCAGTTGTCGGAAGGGATTACCATTTCAGTCGATGGTAAACCGTATCAGACGCTCCCTGCCGAGGCCCGGTCACTGGCTGAACCTAATCTGCCCGAACGAACACCGCCCATTCGCTACCGGGCTACTATTCCAACTTCCTGGCTTTCGATAGCACTTCACGAGGGTAAGAACCGGCAGGTACGCCGAATGACAGCTGCTGTGGGTTTTCCAACGCTTCGGCTTGTGCGCTGGGCTATCGTCGATCTGACGGCCGACGGCATGATGCCCGGTCAGGTTAAGGAACTGAGTCGCTCTGAGGTTCTGCGCGGACTGCATTTATAAATGAAGACAGGCAACCCACAACTGTTTAACGAATTGGCAAAGCGGTAATTAAAGGGCATTAATATTGGTAAATAGGGGTAACTGGATAGTAATTACCTCATTACCCAATTCCCTACTTACCAATTTTTAGTACCTTACATCAGGTTCTATCTCCCATGCTATGCCGCTTTTTCCCCGACAACTTTCTGATGCTGAAATCATGGCCGGTATCCAGGCAGGTGGAACGCAACGTCGGCTCTATGAAAACAAGTTGTATGAAAAATATGCTTACCGTATTGCTGATGCTACCCGAAAGCACCGGTTAAGTGAAGATGAGTGTGCCAGCGCCTATTCCGATGCCATACTGACTGTAATCGAAAACGTTGCCAGTGGTCGTTTTGAGGGTCGTTCGGAGTTAGCAACGTATCTATATCAAATATTTACGAACAAATGTGTTGACGCAATTCGAAAAAAGACGACTAATCGAAGTAGCGTCCACGATGCGCTTTCGCTCGATGACTCGCTGCTCCAACTGCCCGACGCGGCCCGGTCTGCGGTACAGAATCTTATTGCTCAGAGTGATGTAGAGCGTCTTCATCGACACTTGCAGGCGTTGGGCGATAAGTGCCGTGCCATGATTCTGTCGTGGGGGGAAGGATATTCTGACGATGAAATTGCGCAGACACTTGGCTATAATTCGGCCGCGGTGGCCAAAACCAGCCGATTGCGTTGCCTGGAAAAACTCCGTGAACGTTTTCGCGACATTTTATGAACACTGATCTGGAAACAATTGAAAATTATTTAACGGGCCAGCTGCCTGCCGACGAGCGATCGCAGTTTGAATCGGCTCTAAAAACAGACCCGGCTGTGGCCGATGCTTTGGCCTTTTATGTCCTGTCGAAGCAAGCTGCAAAGGTACAGGCCCGAGAGCAGCGTCTTGCCGAATTCGATGAATTACGTCGTCAGCAACCCCGTATAGGTCAGCGGTCGATGAGCAATTGGATAACCTATGTAGCCGCTGCCGCTAGCATTGTATTGGTACTAAGTTTAGGCTGGTATTTTTTCTGGCCTTCAATGGATTCGACGCTTATTGCCAGCCAACAGGTCGATAGCTACGTTTCAACCCACTTTATGCAGCTGCCAACCACAATGGATGGCAGTACGGATAGCATGAAAATCGGCATTGATCGATTCAATAGAGGACAATTGGCCGAGGCAGCTACAGTTTTTCAGGACGTGCTGACACGCCATCCTGATACGGATACCGCTCTAAAATATGCCGGTATTGTTGCCCTTCGGCAAGGGAATTACGACCAAGCCATCGACCAGTTTCACCGCCTGAGCGAACGCACCGATCTCTTTGCAAACCCCGGTTTATTCTACGAAAGTCTGACATTGCTCAAGCGCGGACAACCGATGGATAAAAGCAGGGCCAAAAAATTGCTTGAGGAAGTCATTAAGAAGAACTTGGAAGGCAAAGGCGAGGCTGAGAAGTTGATTGAGAATCTTTAATCTAAATTATACACACCTCCTATGAGTTATGATCTCCCTAAACCCCGCCGATTTACAATCACCATTCCTGAATTAGGAAAAGCTCAGGTAGTTGTCGAGCCAGTTTCTGGTAAACGGCCTGGCCTGATCATAAAGCCAGAACTACGGAATCGACGAACATACAGCCGATTACAAAATTTAGATAAGTCAGTCGTTGTTCAGTTACGAGACGCTAAGGATCGGAAAGTCAGGTATCTGGCCGTAAAAAATCAGAAAATTGTTTTGTTGACTGATGCTCAGTTAAAGGAATTCAGATCAGAAAAATTAGCTGTTGAGCAGGTCGTTCGTAAACGAGGAAGAGAAATCAGTTCAAAACCATTAACGATTCGGTACACAGTTAGTGACTGTCCTGCTTTGGTCAAAGGGGAGAATATCCATACCGTATTGCTTGAATGGGAAGAAAATACTGGCTTCGTCAATGGGAGTATTTCGCCGGAGCTTCGCTTCTTCAATGATAGAGGAAGAATTATTGTCGATGCCAACTCACAGAGCGATAATTCATTTATTATCAGCCCCGATGATACACTAGATCCGCCTGTACCTCCCCATGCCTGTGCATCTACTGTAAACACGGTACTAGGCGAGTCGGATTACAAGACCTTGACTCCTGAAGATATTGACCACTACCGCCGATGGGCTAATGATTATACCGGGCCAACTGTAGCCGTCTTAGATACAGGGTTGAAATTTAATTTTAGAAATAAAGGAGGAGTCGAACCTCTGGATGGACCCTATTATTACCGGGACGCAAAAACTGGCGAACCACGGCATTTTGTTGTGGCGTTTCAGGAAGAACCGGACTCGACCTGCCGCAACCTGCCTGGTAATCATATCGGTTATTGCGCGGTTTGCCGATATAAACAATCGGATTTTCTGCTACAGGCAACGGCAAACCAAATTAGTGCTGGATTGCCATGCCAGACAAAAGATATTTGTAACAGCCCGTTCGATGATCATCGTATTCTGGATAATACGGGTAAACTGCTGGATGGGCGACATGGTACATCGATTGCAGCCATTATTCAGCAAAAAGCTGAGGTTCGTATTTTGCCCGTAAAAGCATTTGATAATCAGGGGTTCGGTACACTGTTTGATATGCTGAATGCGTTTAACTATATCCTGCATCGGCAACAAGCCGATAACATTCGAGTGGTGAATGCAAGCTGGATTACGGGTAGAGATGAGCCCCTGTTATTGCAAAAGGTCCAGCAACTGATGAGTGCTGATGTGTTTCTGGTGGCGGCTGCTGGTAACATTGGGCAATCGATCGATCCCAATTTAAATAATGTACCCTTATATCCGGCCTGCTACAGTACCGTTTGCCCCAATGTGATTACAGTTACAACAGCCGCCCGAACGTATCGGACCCAGACTGTGGGAAGTCGGACAAAAGCACCTACTTCGAATGATCCACTTGAACAGGGATTGAACGAAGAGCGGCAACGGCGGACTATCCTGAAACAGTTTGGAATCGATGATCCAGCCATTCGGTTTCGTTTTGAGGGCCTGATCGCTGTTGAAAATTTCTCGACTACTTTTGTTAATATAGGAGTTGTTGGCGATGTGCAAGGGTATTTCAAGAGTCCCGTATTGGGTGGCGGACTGCTCAATGGTAGCTCATTTGCCTGTGGCTATGTATCGGCTGCAGTGGCCGAGGAACTCCGTACTCATTCGGCCTCTACCAGGGCGCAACTGATTGCAGCACTTACGAGCCGTGATACAATGCTTAAGAGCGAGGGCGTTAATGATGGACGCTATCTCCTTCCTTAACTCCGTTAAGCATAAAAGATTCGTTTTCTTACTTATATTGACCAGATATGCTCAACTTTATGGAATAGGTAAGCTACTACCGTTCTATGAGCTGTTTCAGACTATACGTACTAGTCAGTGTTGGGTTATGTATTAGCCTGACAAACACGGTTTACGGACAATGTCCATCGAAAAACCAATTTTATCAGTCAATCCAGACTATTTCAGCGCAAACTGATTTGGCCGGGCAGGTTAGTTCCTTCCAGAAATGGAAAGAACAGTGGGAGCACTGTGGCTATCCTGTTGATTCGACCTATGTAAACGGTTTGTTAGAATTGGGCCTGGCGCAGTTTAACCAGAATGAATTGGCTACCGCCATTCAGAATACCGAAAAGGCCATTCAGTTATGCAAAAGCCATCAGTCGGTCATGTCGGCTGATCAATTGGCAAAAGGGCTTTATCGATTAGGATTGATATTAAGCTTTCAGGGGAAGCCTAAAGAAGCTCAGGAAGCGCTGAATCAATCTGTCCGAGAGGGTAGTAAAGTACCAACAGCTGCCAAATGGGTTGGGAATGCGTATTTATATTTAGCCTTTGGCTATAATGCGGCCGGTGACTATCAACAGGCAGTAAGTACGGCTGAACGGGCCGAAATTGTCGCTCAGAGGACACACGATAAGCTACTATTGGCAAAATTAGTACAGGAGAAAGCAAAAGCGCTGACTCGATTAGCCAATTATGTAGCCGCCCGTAAAGCGGCTGAACTATCAATTAATCTGGTTCAGAATGATAAGTCACTTCAGGCTGCTGTTGCTACCGGGTATCGATTGCTTGGCAGCATTGCCGAAGGGCAGGGGCAAATTGCCGAGGCATTGCAATACGAACGCCGGGCTTTTGAGGTGTCGCGGGATAGTAAGGACCCCTATGCGCCCAATTATGCCGTGACATTGGGAATGCATTATTACAAACAGCAGAAGTATGAGCAGGCTGCGCCCTATTTTAGATATAGCATTGACCACAATACCAGTCCGTACAACAAAGCGCAGTCGTTAGATAACCTTGGGGCCGTGTATTGGAAACAGAAGCAGTTTATACCTGCTTTACGTTATTACCAAACTGGTCTTCGAACGATGCCAATTGGGTTTACCGATTCGCGAATCGAGAAGTCGCCTTCTCTGGAAATTATTCGGCGGGCGGCCCGTAAACAATATCTGCTAACGATCATTCAGGACAAAGCGGATACCTGGCTCGATTTCGCCAAAGCTACAGATAATAACCGCCAACGGCTTCAATTCGCACTCGATACCTACAATGTTGCCGACCAGATTATCGACTTCATGCGCTGGGAGCAGACTGGTCAGCAGTCAAAACTCTACTGGCGGCAGAAAACGCGAGGGATCTACCAGCGAGCGATCGAAACATGCTATTTACTGGGCGATACTGAGCAGGCATTTCGCTTTTTAGAGAAAAGCCGGGCCGTGATGCTAGCCGACAAACTGAATGAACTCGGCGCACAACAGCAACTCTCTAAGCAACAGGCAGATGATGAACAACGGTTAAGGCAGACTGTTGGGGAGCAGCAGAATAAACTTGCCGGATTATCGCCCGATAGTGCCAGCTATGCATCTGTTCGCGACGCTCTCCTGGTTAAACAAGATAGCTTAGAAGCGTTTCTGAAACAACTGGAAGCGACGAATCCGGCTTACTTCCGTTATAAATACGACAACACAACGTCAGCTCTCGCTGAACTGCAGCGTTACCTCAAAAAACAGTCGGGTTCGCTTGTTACGTATTTTGTGGGCGATAGTGCACTTTACGTCATGGGTGTAACCGGCGATTCGGTTATGTTTAAGCAGCAATCTGCCGGAATCTATAACCAGACACTTAGCCAGTTTGCCCCACTACTGAATAGCTCCGAAGCTATGAACAAACAGGCCAATGTCAGCCGGTTTCTGACACTGGGCAATAGCCTGTACCGACAGTTATTGGCTCCCTTGAAGCTACCTAAAGGGCGGGTAATCGTTTCGCCGGATGGTTTTTTTATTCCATTCGATGCTTTGAGCCGATCAACTGACCGCCCCGATTATGCTGTCAATGAATACGCATTCAGTTATGCGTATTCGGCCAGTTTACTGCTCAAAAACGGCATTATGCAAAAAACAGCACCGAGCTTCCAGAAGGCTGGCTTTCTGGGGGTTGCGCCGGTCGATTTTGCCCCCCGATTGAGTCAGGTCATGCTGTCAGGATCTGATATCGCCCTGAGTGCTATCGCCAGCCGATTCGATTCGCCCATGTTACTAACCCACAAAGCAGCTACACGAGCAGCATTCCAGCGGCAAGTCTCGGCCTATCCTGTCGTGCTTCTCTTTACCCATGCTGCAGCTGATAGTAGCAGTCAGGAGCCGATGCTCTATTTTGCCGACTCTACGCTACGGCTCTCCGAACTTGGCGATGGAGCCCTGCCCAATGCGCAGCTAGTGGTGCTGGCAGCTTGTAAAACCGGCATTGGGGCTAATCAGCAGGGCGAAGGCGTGTTCAGTCTGGCACGGGGTTTTTCGGCACTGGGTGTACCAAGCGTGTTAACGACACTGTGGAGCGTTCAAAACGAGGCTACCTATCAACTGACCAGTCTCTTTTATAAATACCTGGATGAGGGCTTGTCAAAGGATATTGCGCTTCAACGAGCCAAACAGGAATGGCTTACCAATGCAGAAGGTGTTAATCAGTTGCCTAATTATTGGGCTGGCCTGATCGTTATCGGCGATACAGAACCGTTGTCGCGAACGAATTACTGGTTATGGATTGCGGGCGGATTATTAGTTTTACTGGGTGGGTTTGCAGCCTGGTGGTTCTGGCGAAAACGCCAGGTCAGGCCGTTAGTTTCATTCCCTCGCTCAGCTTAAACACTTCCTTCATACACCTGGCAGTGAGCACTGAGTCTTCCAGTGCATTATGAAAGCCATCTTCGCGAGAGAAGCCAAAGTAATTGGCAATGGCCGTCAAACTAAGCCGGTCCGGCACTTTGCGTCCGTTCGCTTTCAGGATTCGGAAGGTGAAATAGGCCAGCGTATGCAGATCCAGCAAGACCCGCGAATACGGCCATTTAAGCTTCTCGTAACGATAGGCTTCCTTCAGAAAATTGATGTCATTGATAACGCTCTGGCCGCAGATAATCACGTCGCGAAGAAAGGGCGTCCGGTCTAATTGACCCTTGGGGACGCGAATGCCCAACTGCTGACAAATCCACTCTTCCAGTTCGGGCAAAACATCATAGATCATCGGCGCGTCTTCCAGATCGGCCAATGACAGATTATGGATCTTTTCAGAAGATGATGAAAAGGCGTCTTTATTTTCAGGATACACATTGGTAAGATACTGACCCTTTTCGACCCAATTGTCATCGAAAAGGACGGCACCAATCTGAATAATTTCATTGTAATCCGGCTCTGGACCGGTCATTTCGAGGTCAAGTACTAAAAAAGGCATACGTAATTCGTTAACGATTTCGCCGAAAAGTTAACGGATTTATTTTTGAAAAATAGAGTGGAAAATTATAAGCCAGTTTTTCAGGAAATACCCGTTTTGGCTCGTTTGGGAAGTGCAATATCCGTAAGTATAACGAACAGTTCATTCTTGCTATTGTTTGCCTGGTTAGGGTGATTTGGTCGAAATCTGGTAACAAGTCTATAAAATTGATCCGCCAAAGCACCATGATTTATCGCTACTTTTGCCCCGACGATACCAGTAAACTGAAGTTATGATTGACATCGGTCGCATGAATACGCTTACCGCCCTGCGCGAAACCAGTGTTGGGTTTTTCCTGGGTGAACCAGGCTCTGAAAACCCGCAGGATGATGTATTGCTGCCCAATAAATACGTACCGACATCGCTGGCGGTTGGCGACGAAATCGAGGTATTTATCTATACCGATTCCGAAGATCGGCCCATTGCGACTACATTGACCCCGCACATCATGCGCGACGAATTCGCGCCCTTACCCGTAGTATCCGTTACGAATGTGGGTGCGTTTTTGAATTGGGGTCTGGAGAAAGATCTGCTCGTTCCTTATCGGGAACAAAGCCATCCGATGGTAGCAGGGCAGTGGTATGTGGTGTACATGTACCTCGATGAAGATACCGGTCGACTGGTCGCTTCCAGCAAAGTGAGCCGGTTTCTGGACGAGGATGTGTCAGATCTGTGCAAAGGCGATGAGGTCGATCTGCTGGCTTACGAACGAACGGATCTCGGTTATAACGTTATAATCAACGACCGCTATCAGGGTTTACTCTACCATAGCGGAATCTTTCGGCCCATACAAACCGGCGATCGGATGCCTGGCTTTATTAAGCATATTCGCGATGATAAGCTGGTTGATGTTAGTTTGCAGCAGGAGGGCTTTCAGAACATAGAACCCAATGCCCAGCGTATTCTGGACGAACTGAAGGCCAATAAGGGTTTTCTGCCTTTAAACGATCATAGCGATCCACAGGCCATACATCAGGCGTTGGAAATGAGCAAGAAGACCTTTAAAAAAGCCATTGGCGTGCTCTACAAAGAACGAAAAATCGTGATTCAGACCGATGGTATTTTGTTGGTATAAAAATGGGGTGTCAGTTTTCAGGTAGCTGACACCCCATATAATTTATACGCTAGTGCGAATATCTATAGGCTTTCTCCCCAGATGTACTTGCTAAACCACCGGTAGTTCTCTTCCATGACCTGCCGCATCGGTTTAGGCTTCGTAATGCCATGACCAAAGCCCTTGTAGACGACCATTCTGACCGGCACACCCTTGTCTTCCAGAGCCAGCCGTAGCTCGTATGCATTGGCGATCGGTACGCGTTTGTCTAATTCGCCATGCTGAATAAGCGTCGGTGTTTTAGCCCGATTGATGTAGCTGATCGGCGACGTTTTCTGGTAAATGTCGGCATTGTCCCAGGGCGTACCCTGCAGGTATTGCCTCGTAAAAGGCGTAATATCGGTGTTCTGATAATAAGTTGCCCAGTTCGAAATACCCGCCCCAACCGACGTTGCCTTGAACCGATCGCTGTAGGTCGTGATAAACGCGGATATGTATCCTCCCTGGCTCCAGCCCATTGCACCAACTTTGTCTTTGTCGACCATTCCTTTTCCGATCAGATAATCGACACCTGAAATTACATCGTCGTAATCGCCCAGACCCAGATTTTTGACATTCAATGAGCGGAATTTGCTTCCGTAACCTGCCGACCCCCGGTAGTTGGGCCGCAACACCAGTGCCCCCTTGTTTATAAATTGCTCAACCGGGTAGTATCGGTCGGCGGCAACCGATGGAAGATCGATACCCGTTGGACCCCCGTGAATAACGACCAGAAGCGGGTATTTACGCGCTGGATCGAAATTGGCGGGCTTAATCAAAATGCCTTCGATCACGTTACCATCGACCGATTTCCAACTGACAACCTCACGCGTAGCCGTCTTAAAAGGCTTTAACTGGGCACTCATGTCGGTGAGCGTTTTTGACACAAACTCGCGCACACCCGACGTTTGGATTTCGGCATATTGGTTCGGCATCGCTCCCACAAAGGCCATTTGTCGACCATCTTTGCTGAACGTGAATTGGGTTGCAATCAGGTTATCTGGTTTCGTCAGACATTCGGTTTTTAGCGTGGCGGGGTCAAGCCGAAAGAGGTGTGCTGCCGTTTTCTGATAACCGCTGAACAAAATACCATCGGCTGTCCATTCCAGAAGATTCGCGTTTTCGTCGAAAGTATTCGTCAGCATTTTAGGTGTACCTCCGGACACCGGGACAGTGGCAATCAGACGGTTGGTATAAAAATAAAATTCATTTTCATTCGCCGTTGTGAAGGCAATCTGCTGCCCATCGGGCGACCAGACCGGGTTTTGATCGGGACCTTTAAGCGATACGATTTTACGGGTTACGGTGTCGCCGAGAGTCAGTACGTATAAATCCGACGTATGGCTATTGATCAGGTCGGGGTTTTTCGACGCGTCGAACGCAATTTTCTGGCCATCGGGTGAAACGACAAAACTGCCTACCGAGAACCCTTCTCCTTTGGTCAGCGCTTTAGGCTTCGCGGGCTTTTCATTAGCGAGACTGTCGAGCAGATAGAGATGAACCATCTTGTAATCATCACGGACAACCTCATAATCGCTGTACTTTTCTTTACGCTCCTTATCGAGTTTGCCATCGGGCACAGTAGCCGAAAAGATAAGCTGCTTTCCGGTAGGCGACCATTTAAAAGCCGTCACACCCGTCTCGAATTTGGTCAATGGTCGTGCTTCTCCACCGGTTGGGCTTATCAGGTACAGCTGCGATTTATCGTCGCGCGTTGACAGAAAAGCCAGCCATTTTCCATCCGGCGACCAGGCCGGACTACTATTCGATTTTTTGGAATTGGTGAGTTGAAACCGTTCGGGCGTAATCGTACTGGCGAGCCAGATGTCAGTATCGTAGGTATTATCGTCCCAATTGGTTTTTGTAAGCGTGTAAGCGACCCATTTGCCATCGGGCGACAGCTGTGGGTTCGATACGCTTTTCATGTCGATGGACTGCGTAATGCTTGGTGCCTGAGCCCATACAAAATCGAGGTTAACCAGAAAGGCCAGCACCTGAAGAAAGTACACTAATTTCATTGTGAGAAGTGAATGGTTGAAAGAAACTCTCTAATATAAAGCCATTTGGGCAGAACTGCCAGCTTCTTTTTTCAGGGGAATAGATACAGGACTTTTGCCTGGAGCCGTGCCACCGCAACCGCGGACGGTGGTTATCAGGAGCAGTATCGGTAACCACCGTCCGCGGTTGCGGTGGTACGGCCCCAGGCAAAAGTCCTGAGCTAACTTATCAGTGAGTTAGCTTTCAAGGGAATAAACCCCCATAGAGAGGAATTCCCTGATTCCTGCCGAAACTTAACTACCCGTTGAGCCGTTCGACCAATTTGCTGATGTCGCTACTAACCTGCTGAATAAAATTCAGTTGCTCGATGAATAATCGATCGTCGGGAGTCGTAGCGGGCGCATCAGCAGTCGAGAGGCTGGGAGAGAGTGTTTCGGATGGGAGAGCTGCCGAGGTATTGTCCAATCGGCGAAGGCTATCGGTTAAGGCGAAAAGAGCGCGTTTAACCGGTCGGGTTATCGAGGATGTATGCGTTTTGGGTTCATTGGTGAGCAGGGATGAAATGATCGTGGCAACGTTAGACGACAGGATGTGATTCAGTACCACGAATTTATAGATGAGCCGCTCATTGCGTTGCGTATGCTTTGGCTCAGAGACCATCCGCTCGAAGGCGGCTGCGAGATTGGCTGATGTTACATAAACGTCTTTCCGGGCCAGCTTGTACTCAACCACATTGATTGGTTTCCCCGACAGAATGGTGAGCAGAAACTGCACATACCGGACATTCGCGCTCAGAATATCGCGTAAGGGTTTGCTCAACTGTTCCGACTCCCATCGGGGAAAAATCAGGTAACTGGCAACAAAAGCAATAACTCCGCCAAGTATCGTATCCAGCAAACGCTCTTCGGCCGCCCCGAAATAACTAATACCCAGAAAGTTAAAGAGAATCAGTATGAAGGGCGTCAGGCAGATGACCATGACAATATAGTTGACTCGCTGGGCGCTATACGTACCAATCATGAACAACACCATCAGCACAAAATGAACTGTTTTGTTTGGAATGAACATGAGAATGGCCAGCCCGATCAGTCCACCGGCAAACGTACCGATGATCCGTTCAATATTACGTTGTTTAGTCAAACTGAAAGCTGGTTTCAGAATGACCGAAATAGTCAGCAACACCCAGTAGCTATGGTGGCCGTAGTCGAGTGTTTTCGTGACAACAAAACCCACCAGCATGGCCAGTGCTACGCGTACCGAATGCCGGAATACGGACGAATCGAGACTGAGGTTATCCAGAAGCGATTTCAGATCAATTTCCTGATGAGATACAAAGCGACCGTATTCGAGCCCATCCAGCGAAGTCGGACTCGTATCGGGCGTCGCCAGATGAGCCTGCATCGTGGCCAACCGCTGGCTGATATTTCGTAGACTGACCAGAATTTTTTTAAGGACCAGGGTGCTGCCTTCGCGGTCGCCGAGCTCATCGATTTCACGTTTTAACTTGTTCAGCGCATGCGTAAAGTCAATCGGTTTCCGGGATGGTACAATGGATTGAACGGCTAAACCCATATGGTCGAGTTCGGTCGATAACAGGCGAATAAGCCGGGCAATCGTGTTGAGAACACCCGTTTGCCCAAACCGTTCGCGGATGGCTGCATAGTCGTAGTACATGGATAAGATCTGCTCATAGAGGTCCACAATATCCACAAATGTCAGCACCAGCAATCGGCTGGTATTGGTCGATTCGGCTACAAACTGCCGATTTTTGAAGAGCAAATCCCGGACTTCATCCTGCTTTTCACTAACGGTTACCTGCTGGGCAACCAACCGGCGATAATCAGTATCTAAATCGGTTTCTGTATTGTAAAAATCGGCCTTGAGGGCCATGAATTTGGCAATTTCATGAATGCACAACCCCAATGCCTGCTGCGATGATCGATAGGGCTGAAGCTGTAACGCGAGCAGGCTTATGGTTGTATACCAGATACCTCCGGCCAGAATTAGTCCTCCTTCCCGCAAAACACCAACCGCATCGAGTGGCCGGTCGAGGGTGAGAATCATGATCAGCAGAGCCGCTGTTCCGACAGATGTTGCGCGATTACCATAGACGGCGAGCATGGAAAAAAGGAACCCGAAGAGGAGAATTTCCAGTCCCAGCGTATAGTCGTTCATCCGGGCAAATCCCGTTACCAGTGCGACTGTAAACCCTGATAGGACTGTAGCAACCATACCATTACGCCGGTGCTGAATCGGACCGGGTGCATCGCTCAGGCTCACACTCAGGGCACCCATCGACATGGCCATGCCTACCGAAAGCTGCCCGACCTGCGCCAACAGCAGCGATGGCAGGAGAATAGACAGGGTCGTTCTCAGACCATTCGAAAAATACTGGCCAGACAGAAAGTAATTGACTTGTCGGGTGCGCCTGTTCATGAAACGTCTTTAGTAACTCACGCAATAATTATGCACTAACGTTTCCCGTTTTTCGTTCGCCGATTTGTTGCCGCCACATGGCGTAATAAAGGCCCTTCTGGGCAACGAGTTCATCGTGGCTTCCTGTTTCAACAATCTTGCCCTTTTCGAGCACAAAAATCGTATTGGCGTGCAAAATGGTCGAAAGTCGGTGAGCAATCAAAATGGTGATCTGCTCATTTAAGGCCGATACACTTCGCACAGTATCCGTAATTTCTTCCTCGGTCAGTGAGTCCAGCGCAGACGTTGCTTCATCGAAAATCAACAACCGGGGATGGCGAACCAACGCCCGGGCAATGGATAGACGTTGTTTTTCACCACCAGACATCTTAAGGCCGCCTTCGCCAATCTGGGTATCGAGCCCTTTTTCGGAGCGAGCCAGTAAATGATCACAGGCTGCTTTGTCCAGCGCGTCGAGTAACTCGGCTTCTGTGGCATCGGGTTTGACAAATAATAGATTTTCGCGAATTGTCCCTGAAAACAGGTGCGTATCCTGCGTGACGAAACCGATCTGGCGACGCATCGGATTGAACCGTATGTCTTTGGTCGATATATCGTTGTAATAAATTTCGCCACCCACAGGTCGATAAAGCCCTACCAGCAGTTTAACCATCGTCGATTTTCCGGACCCCGATGGCCCAACAAAAGCGATGGTATCGCCCAGCGTGGCCTCAAACGAAACACCATCGATCGCATTTTGATTGGCACCTTTGTGTCGAAAGATCACATCCGCAAAGCGCAACCGTTCGATTGGCCCTACTTCTACGGGCGATTCCGGATTTCGTTCGATCGGTTTCTGCATCAATTGATCGAAACTGTTCAAACCGGCTTCTGCTTCCCGATAGGCCAGGATGATATTGCCCAGATCCTGCAATGGGTTGAATATCGAGACCGAAATAAACTGCATGGAGATCAGTTCCCCGGTGCTGAGCACATTTCGGAATATCAACCAGAGTAGCGTAAATAACACCGACTGTTTCAGCACATTGAGCGTTGTGCTTTGCCAGAACGATAACAGTCGAACCCGCTTTACTTTAAACATTTCTAACTCGAAAATTCGGCTGGTTTGCTCTTTCAGTCGGCGAATTTCCGGAAACGTCAGGCCCAGACTTTTGATCAGTTCGATATTTCGAAGCGATTCGGTAATAACACCCGATAGCAGCGCTGTTTCACGGTTGATCGATCGCTGCGTCGTTTTGATCTGCTTGCTTAGCAGACCCGTCAGGCCACCTAGCAAAAGTACGCCAATCAAAAACACAGGCACAAGCGCCCAATGTTTCGTTACGGCATACCAGATCAGAAAACCTATACCCACAATGGACGAAAACAGGACGTTCACGAAGGAGTTGATAAACTTCTCGGTGTCGGTACGCACCTTTTGCAGAATAGACAGTGTTGCGCCACTGCTCTGATCGCCAAATTCCTGATACGACAACCGCAGCGTTTGTTTAAGCCCGTCATTGAAAATATCGGTACCGAACTTCTGAACAACAAGGCGGGTCATGTACTCCTGAAATGCCTTGGTTATGTTGGACAGTATGGCAACACCAACAGCCAGGGCCAGGAGTTGTAACACCCCCGAAATTTTTTCGGAATCGGTTTTCGCGCCAGGATTGGTGGCGTATTCGTCGATGAGTTTACCGAAAATAATCGGGTCGACCAGTGCGAGAATCTGCGCAACTCCCGCTAACAGCAATGCAAGCACAGCCAGCCAGCGGTATGGCTTGAGGTATTTCCAGAGAATAGGCATAGGCGCAGTGGTTACTCGTCCAGTTCCTGAATCCGGGCCAGGTGCCGCCCGCCTTCAAACGGTGTATCGAGCCAGATCTGAACGAGTTTTAGCGCTGTTTCTTCCGACATCATTCGTTCGCCGAGGGAGATAACATTAGCGTCGTTGTGCTGACGCCCCAGCCGTGCGGATTCTTCATTCCAGCACAGGGCGCACCGAACGCCTTTGATTCGGTTGGCCGTGATGGCTTCTCCGTTTCCAGATCCACCCAAAACAACGCCCCGATCGACCTCCCCCGCTGCAACAGCCTCGGCAACAGGCCGAATAAACCGGGGATAATCGACGGATGGTGTCTCGGCATAGGTACCTTTGTCAATTACTTCGTGGCCGAGGCCGGTTAGAAATGTTTTGATGGCTTCTTTATAACGGAAACCGGCGTGGTCGGAGCCAATGGCAATTTTCATAGCGTATAGTATAAATGAGAAACAACGCCCAAAAGTAGCAGAATCGTAGACTATCTTGAATCCTTAATGAACGAAACTTGTTCAACAGAACGGACGCCGGTATCTTGCACCGACTTTCGGTTTGACAACAACCTGTTTACCAATGATCCCAGCTACTAACCAGCGGCCCGCTGCTACCGTACTTTTTATTTTTGGCGGCAGTGGAGACCTCAATTTGCGCAAACTAACTCCCGCGCTTTACAATTTGTTTATCGATAAATACCTGCCTGAACATTTCTCGGTGGTTGGTATCGGGCGAAGCAAGTATACCGACGAAAGCTTTCGGGAACGATTGCTTGAAGGCGTAAATGAATTCTCCCGGCGTAAAGACGGACCCTGGAATGAATTTGCACCCAGTATTTCATACCTGCAAATGGATGGGGGAGATGCAGCCGCTTACTCGGCTATTTCGGATTTTGTCGAGGCCAAAAAACAGGAGTGGGGCGAATCGCCAAACGTCTTGTTCTATTTGGCCGTAGCTCCTCAATTAGTACCAGGCATTGCTACAAACCTGGCAAAGCTTGAACTCTGCGGTGATAAATCCCACGTTCGAATTGTCGTTGAAAAACCATTTGGTCATGATCTGAAAACGGCACAGGAGTTGAACACGCTTCTGGGCGGGTTGTTTGCCGAAGAGCAGATTTACCGAATCGACCATTATCTCGGCAAAGAGACCGTACAAAATATTCTGGCTTTACGCTTTGCGAACTCGCTCTTTGAGCCGATCTGGAACCGCCGTTATGTCGAGCATATTCAGATCACTGCCGCCGAAACGGTTGGTCTGGAAGGCCGTGGTGGTTACTACGAAGGGTCGGGAGCTTTGCGCGATATGATCCAGAATCACCTGTTGCAGGTGTTGTGCATGGTCGCAACGGAAGCACCAATTAGTTTTGATGCCAACGAAGTCCGTAACAAAAAAGTCGACGTGCTGAACGCCATCCGTCGGATTCAGCCTGATCAGGTTAAAGATGTTGCTGTTCGGGGACAATATGGCCCCGGCAAAGTGAAGGATAAGGAAATGCCCGGCTATCGGGAAGAAGAAGGTGTAGACCCGAATTCGGCTACTGAAACCTTTGCTGCTATTAAACTATTCGTAGATAACTGGCGCTGGGAAGATGTACCGTTCTATTTGCGGACGGGCAAGTCGATGCCCGAAAAAACGACGGTTATCACCGTTCAGTTTAAACCCGCTCCCAGTTATGCGTTCCCCGGCGAAGCTACGGGCAGTTGGGAGGCTAACCGGCTGGTTATAAGCATTCAGCCTGCTATGGATATCCGGCTGCGGTTCCAGGCAAAGCGGCCCGGTCAGACGCTGGCTATCGACCCTGTTGAAATGGTGTTTAGTTATAAAACAGCCTATGATGGTCAGGAGCCAGAAGCCTACGAAACGCTCTTGCTGGATGCCCTGACAGGTGATGCGACGTTATTTATGCGTGCCGATCAGGTTGAAGCAGCCTGGAAAGTTGTAACGCCAATCATCGAAGCCTGGGGCCACGAAGCACCAACTGACTTCCCGAATTATACGCCCGGTTCCTGGGGCCCTCAGGCCGCTATGGACCTGATCGAGAAAGACGGGTTTAAGTGGATGACTAAATAACGTTTGCAAAAGTTTTCAGTTTGTCGTTTTCAACGATCTGCCGTTGTATTTGAGAGCCTATCGGCCTACTGAAACGAAAAACTATTGACTGAAAACTGAAAATTCTCCCTGATGCAACTCATTATTAAAAAGAATCCGACTGATCTGGCCAAAGCTGCGGCTGATTTTATCGCGAAGCGAATTAAAGACGTTCTGAAGAAGCCGGGGCCTAATGGGCAGGATCGGTTTACGATTGCCTTATCGGGTGGGAGTACACCCAAAGCGTTACACGAACTACTGGCCAAATCGCCTTATCGGGAACAGATTCCGTGGGCACAGTTGCATGTTTTCTGGGGCGACGAGCGTTATGTGCCCATTGACGATGAGCAGAGTAACGCAGGAATGGCTTACGACACGCTGCTGGGTCATGTCTACACGCCCGAAGATCAGATTCACGTCTGGCGCACGGAGCTTGAACCCGAAGCCGCTGCCGCCGATTATGACCGGATTTTACACGAGTATTTCGGCGAAACGGGCCCGTCTTTCGATCTCGTTCTGCTCGGTATGGGCGACGATGGTCACACGCTTTCCCTGTTTCCTGGCACTGAGGTTGTCCATGAACAAACGGCCTGGACAAAGGCCTATTTTCTGGAGCAACAGAATATGTATCGCCTGACGCTGACTGCTCCCATCGTCAATCGAGCGTCCTGTGTAGCGTTTCTGGTCGCTGGCCCCAAGAAAGCCGAACCCCTGAAAGAGGTACTGGAAGGAACCTATAATCCGGATAAATACCCATCACAGGAGATTAAACCAACAGATGGTGAACTCGTCTGGATAGTGGATGAAAAAGCGGCTGAGTTGCTGAAAAAATAACGTGGCCTGTCTGAATCTGACCACGTCACGTTTTAAGTAAAGCCTAATTTTTCCCGAACCCGCGCAATGGTTTTCCCGGCCACAGCGCGGGCTTTTTCTTCTCCAGCCTGAAGTTCGGCTTCGAGGGCATCCGGATTGTCGATTATGTAGTAATTATATCGTTCACGCTCTATAGCAAACTGGCTAAGAATGAGTTCGTAGAGCGCTTTTTTAGCTGTTCCGTAGCCGTAATTGCCACCTTCATATAGGCCACGCAATGCTGCGGTCTGTTCACTCGATGCCAATAGCGAATACAACTGGAAGGTAATGTCGGTATCCGGGTTCTTTGGGTCTTCGAGAGGTGTCGAATCGGATTTGATCTTCTTGATCACTTTCCACAACTCATTTTCCGGCAGAAAAATATCGATGTAATTGTTGTATGACTTACTCATCTTAGCGCCGTCGATGCCGGGAATAGTCATTAACCGATCGTCGATCCGCGGTTCGGGTAGAACAAATACCTCATCGTCGTAGTGCCGGTTAATCGTACTGGCAATGTCTCGTGTCATTTCGATGTGTTGCCGCTGATCTTTCCCGACGGGAATAATTTCGGCGTCATAGAGAAGAATATCGGCAGCCTGTAAAACCGGATAAACAAACAGACCAGTATTCACAGCACCCGTAGCCCGATCTGATTTCTCCTTGAACGAGGTCGCGTTGTTGAGCATCGGAATCGGTGTAAAGCAGTTCAGATACCAGCATAACTCGGTATGTTCGGCTACCCGCGATTGTCTCCAGAATGTATTTTTGCTGGTATCCAGACCAAACGCCAGCCAGGTTGCGGCTACCGATTTTGTAAACTCCCGGCGTGTTGGCCCATCCTTAATCGTTGTCAGGGAGTGTAAATCAGCGATGAACAGAAATGACTCGTTATCTGGATGTTTGGATAAGTCGATGGCGGGTTTGATGGCCCCCAGAATATTGCCTAAATGCGGTCGTCCGCTGCTTTGAATACCAGTTAATATGCGTGCCATAATTTTGAGTATTAGAAGTGGGGAGTGAAGATTGTGGAGCTACTTTTGCTGGTAACTCATCACGACTCCTCACTCCCCACTCCTCACGTCTACTACTTATTTCCCCTGTGCTTCCACTACCGAAATGGCAACCATGTTGACAATTTCGCGTTCCGATGAGCCCAGTTGTAAAACATAAACTGGTTTACGGATACCCAGTAGAATTGGCCCGATGGCGTCGAAACCAGCAGTTTCCGACATCAGGTTGTAGGCAATGTTTGCGGCCGATAGGTTCGGGAAAATCAACGTATTCGCGCCTTCGCCTACTAACTTACTGAACGGATGATTCTGTTGAAGCAACTCCGTATTAAAGGCAAGGTGTGCCTGAATTTCGCCGTCTACAATGAGGTCAGGGTGTTTCTTTTGTAGAATCTCGACTGCCCGATTCATCTTTTCCGCATCTTCTCCCTTCGCACTCCCGAAGTTTGAATAGGTCACTAAAGCAATACGGGGCTTAATGTTGAAGCGCTCAACGGTGCGGGCGGTCATTTCTGTGATCTCAACGATCTCTTCGGCCGTTGGGTTAAAATTGACCGTTGTGTCAGAGAAAAACAGCGGACCGCGTTTGGTCAGCAGAATATACATACCGGCCACTTTTTGCACACCCGGTTCTTTCCCAATTATCTGCAAAGCGGGTCGGATCGTATCCGGGTAACTGCGCGTCAGACCAGAAATGAGCGCGTCGGCCTCGCCCGTTTCGACCATCATGGCACCGAAGTAATTGCGGTAATACATCATTTTGCGCGCTTCGGTGGCATTGACGCCCTTTCGCTTTCGTTTCTCAAAATAGATGTCGGCAAAGCGTTCAATCAATACGTTCTGCTCGGGTGCGCGTGGGTCAATGATTGGAATTTGACCCAGGTCCAGACTATTGTCTTTAATGATTTGCTGGATCTTATCGGTTTCGCCCAGTAGAATCGGGAACGCAATGCCCTCATCCCGAACCTGTTGAGCTGCTTTGAGTACTTTTAAGTTTTCTGCATCGGCAAAGACAACGCGCTTGGGATTTGTCTTGGCTTTGGTCAGAATAACCCGCGAAATCTGATTGTCCTGGCCAAGTCGCCGGGCGAGTTGCTGTTCATAAGCGTCCCAGTCGGTAATGGGCATTCGGGCTACACCTGATTCAATAGCCGCTTTCGCTACAGCGGGCGCAACGGTAGCCAGTAGACGTGGATCAACTGGCTTCGGCAGGATATACGTCCGGCTGAATACCATGTTGTCTTCGCCATACGCCAGATTAACGATATCGGGCACAGGCTTTTTGGCCAATTCTGCCAGAGCGTAAGTTGCCGCCAGCTTCATGGCCTCATTGATTTCGGTAGCCCGAACGTCGAGCGCACCCCGAAAAATATACGGAAACCCAAGCACATTGTTGACCTGGTTGGGGTAGTCTGAACGACCCGTAGCCATGATGATATCGGGTCGGGCAGCCATGGCATCCTCATAACTGATTTCGGGCGTGGGATTGGCCATGGCAAACACAATTGCATCGTTGGCCATCGAACGAATCAGGTCCTGACCAATAATGTTGCCTTTCGACAAACCCACAAATACATCCGCTCCGGTAAATGCATCGGCCAGTGACTGAATATTGCGGGAGGTGGCAAAAGGCCGCATAATCTCGCTCAGGTCGGTGCGGTCGGTGCGAAGTGGCCCATTTACATCGAACATAACGATGTTCTCAAGCTTGGCACCTAAGGCCACATACTGTCGTGCACAGGAAATAGCCGCAGCTCCGGCTCCCATAAATACGAACTGAGCCGTATCGATCTGTTTGCCAACCAGTTCAAGAGCGTTGAGTAAAGCTGCTCCACTGACAATAGCCGTACCATGCTGATCATCGTGCATGACCGGAATATTCAGTTCTCGCTTAATGCGCTCCTCAATTTCAAAGCATTCAGGGGCCTTGATGTCCTCAAGGTTTACACCGCCAAAGGTTGGCTCAAGAATTTTAACGGTTCGTGCAAACTCATCAATGTCTTTTGTATTGAGTTCAATATCAAAAACATCGATGTCGGCATAAATTTTGAAGAGTAATCCTTTACCCTCCATGACGGGTTTGCTGGCTGCAGCGCCGATATCGCCTAAGCCTAAAACGGCTGTTCCGTTACTGATAACAGCAACGAGGTTACCTTTTGCGGTGTATTTGTAGGCATCATCGGGGTTGGCTTCAATGGCCAGACACGGTTCGGCCACACCCGGAGAGTAAGCAAGAGAGAGATCGCGTTGGGTACTGTATTCTTTCGTCGGGATGACTTCGAGTTTACCCGGACGCCCCTTGGCGTGGTAATCAAGGGCATCTTCGCGCCGGATTTTCTGTTGCATAACAGTTTGGTTGATGATCGTTTAGGGTACGGTTCGGAGCGCGAAGGTACGTAAAATAGGTAAACGGGATTTATTTGATGTTTAAGAAACCGGGTACTATGTTTTTCGTAAGTATAGAAAACAAACTACATTGCAGGCGAGAATAACCGTAACAATCCATGGAAAACACATCTATTTTTATTGAAGAATTACTGAATTCCGATGCTTATTTATCTAAAATTGATCAATTTGCCAGCCAGCCTGGACGTATTAAACAGGCTAACCGACTGATCACTGGTTTAATAATAGCCTGTCTTCATCGACAACTTCAGTCCGACATAGGCCGTAGTCTGATGTACAGGGTTATGATGAACCATACCCGTTTTGCCGAAGATGCGCTCCCATTCTGGCTTTCTGTTAATATTGACCCGGTCATGTATGCCGCTGAAGGGAATCGGTTGTTCAGTACGATCATTCCGGGTAAGAAAAGCGCCCTGGTTCAGATTACAGGCCATTATGCTAAACTTTCATTTGCTGAAATCGATTTGCTGGTCGGGCTGTGTTCGAATGCGCTATTCACTAATTTGTCGTCTAGTCTGGCTAAAAATAATGACCTGACAGGCTTATTGCCAGCACTAAATGACTTGTCGGCATTAATCCCCGAATTGACCAGAAAAGACTATGAATCGATGGGCCTCAACAGATTATAACTAGCCGGTCAGCTCTGTAGGATAGCCCGTGCCTTTTCTTCGTCACGCTTTAGCTGGGCTACCAGAGCAGGCAGGCCCTCGAACTTCTGCTCGGGGCGTAGAAACTCCCTGAACCGGAGGGTCATGTGTTCGCCGTAAATATCCTTATCGAAGTCAAAAATATAGGTCTCGATGGTCTGATGGGTTCCGGCAACGGTTGGCCGAAAGCCTATATTAAGCATTCCGCCGTATACCTGACCCGCCTGAACGACATCAACCGCGTAAACGCCGTTGGCCGGAACGAGCTTAATGGGGTCATCTACCTGGAGATTGGCCGTTGGAAAGCCAATGGTTCGACCGAGTTGCTGGCCTTTTACAATGGTTCCGGTCAGATTGTACTGACGCCCTAAAAATAAGTTGGCCGTATGAATATTGCCTTCCTGTAAAGCCGTCCGGATTTTCGACGAACTGACGCCCACTGCTTCTACGTCCTGGCGGGGAATTTCTTCGACTTCAAAACCATATTCGCTCTGGTGTGCCTGAATGTAGTCGAAACCTCCTTCGCGGTCGCGGCCGAAGCGGTGGTCATAACCGATCACGAGTTTTTTCGTCCCGATCTTATCAATAAGAATCTGACGGATATATTGTTCCGACGTTAGTTCGGAAAATGATCGTGTAAATGGAATAACAATCAGATGATTGACACCGGCCTGCTCGATCAACTCGATTTTTTCGTCCAGCGTCGTCAATAACTTAAGATCCTGGCTATCGTTAGAAACGACCGTGCGCGGGTGCGGCCAATAGGTTATCAGAACAGATTCACCCTCGCTGGTTTGCGCAACTTCCGTTAGCCGGGTCAGAATTGTCTGATGACCGCGATGGACCCCATCGAAAGTGCCGCTGGTAACTACGGCGTTAGAAAGCGGAGAAATATCATCTAAACCACGGTGAACTATCATAGCATTGGGGGGCCTGTTTCTGGGCGGCACTTGGCAATAAAATGTTCGAGCGTATCGGCATCGGCAATCCGGAAGTTACCAATGCGCGTCCGGCGAAGGGCGCTCATGTAGGCACCATTGTTGAGTAATAGGCCAAGGTCGCGTACCAGACTGCGAATATACGTGCCTTTGGAACATACGATGCGGAAATCAACTTCTGGAAATCGATTGGTATTTACCTCAAATACAGATACTGTGACCTGTCTTGATTTGATACCGCCCTCGATTCCGTCTGCCGTTTCTCCACGGCGGGCTTTCTCATAAAGACGCTCCCCATTGACACGAACAGCCGAGTAAATGGGCGGTACCTGCAGGATGTCGCCCGTAAGTTGATGGGCCGCATTCTGGATTTGTTCCGTTGTGATGCCAATTGTATCAAACTCAGCATCGAAGGCTGTTTCGAGATCGACCGATGGGGTGGTTTTTCCTAAAACGAGCGTGCCTGTATACTCTTTTTCCTGTGCCTGATATTGATCAATCTGCTTCGTCATTTTACCCGTGCACAGAATCAATAAACCGGTTGCAAGGGGGTCGAGTGTACCAGCATGGCCGATTTTCTTGAATTTGCAGGCATATTTGAGCTTGTTAGCCACATCGAACGATGTCCAGGTAAGTGGCTTGTCAATGAGTATGACCTGTCCCGGATCTGCCTGCCCGGGAACGTGTGGTGGTGCTTTTTCTTGCGACACGAAAAATAGAAAAGAAGCACAAAGATACACGGAGTTGAGTCTCTGCGAACCTCTATGCTTCTTTATTGACCGGGAGTAGGAATTAAATGACGTCCAGTTTAACACCAGCGGCCACTAAACCTAATAGCAATAAGCCAAGTACAATACGATAATATCCGAACACTTTGAAACCGTACCGTGTCAGGAAACCAACGAATCCCCGAATGGCCAGCATGCCTACGATAAAGGCAATCACATTACCGATAAGCAATGTCTGATAATCGGCGGGCTGGAGGAGTTTGTAGGTTTTTAGCAGTTTATAACCCGACGCAGCGGCCATTGTGGGAACGGCCAGAAAGAACGAGAATTCGGCTGCCTGCGTCCGTGTTAGTCCCTGAAACATACCACCAATGATCGTTGCCGCCGACCGTGATACGCCCGGAACCATAGCAATACACTGGAAAAAGCCGATGCGAATAGCGTCAGCAACAGTCACGTCGCCGTCTTTTGGCTGACGGGTAACGATACGATCGATGAAGACCAGAATAATACCACCTAAAAGCAGCATTATGGCCACAACAACCACGTTTTCGAGCAGCGAGTCGATAAAGTCATTCAGTAAAAAACCAATAACAGCGGCAGGCAGGAAAGCAATCAGGATTTTGCTGTAAAAATCCAGCATTGGCTGCAACTTCGGTGGAAAGGACTTCAGATAGCCGGGAACCGTAAATGTACCCGTTTGGACATTCGTCATGAAACGGCGATGATAAAGCACTAATACTGACAGAATGCAACCGAATTGAACGTCGACGGTGTAAAGTTTAGTGAATTCATTACCGGCAATGCCAGCCAGTGAGGAGTAAATAATCATGTGGCCCGTTGAGGAAACCGGCAGAAACTCGGTCAATCCCTCAATGATGGCCAGCGCAATAGCGTGAATCAGGTCCATATAGTGGTTATACAGTTTAAGGTATTCGGTTTATAGGTGGTTGACGCAAACATGCGCTCATCAGCCAACCGTAAAGCGAATACCTTAAGCCATAAACAGTTATGCCTTGGGCCGGGCGAGAATAGCAAAAAATTCAATAACGAAACCACTCATAACCACAATAGGACCGAGGGTGAGGCCCAGAAAACCAAAGCCGAATTCTTCTTTATCGAGGCTCATGATAAAGAAGCCGGCCAGAATGGTAGCAATGCCCGCCAGCATCAATACATAGTTCTGACGACCAAATGGTAGCGCTGCGGCTGCTGTTTCCCGACGGGTAGGTTCAGAAGCCGACGTTCGTAGCGGTGCCGGTTTTGCGACCGGTGCCGTACTGGCCGGTACCTTCTTGGCTGGTTCGTCGCGAGTCAACGTAGCCGAGCTATATTGTTTGTCTTTTGCCATGTTCGTAAGTCAGTTATACTCTTTGTGTAACCTTAAAATTGGTTTACTGTTCGTGGTTACACACTACTGGAAATGTATAATCAAAAACCGCAAACTATAAATTAGTACAGTTCATCCAGTGTCATGCCCAGATACCGGTTCACAGCCTGGAACGTGCTTAAAAAACCAATCAGAACACCCAGTCCAACAATTCCTGCCAACAGGAACGTGAGCTTCTGAGGGTCCTGAAACATAGCCAGTTCAGGCAGATTATGAATTGCTACCTGTAGGCCAACCAGCAATAAGACAACCGCAATGACACCCGCCAGGAGCCCTTGCCACATGCCTCGCCCCAGAAAAGGCCGCGTTATGAACCCGTTTGTTGCCCCGACCAGTTGCATACTCCGGATCAGCATTCGCTGCGAATGGAGTGCTAACCGGATGGTGTTATTCATCAAAACAACAATAATCAACAGCAATATTAGCGCAAAAGCTGACATCACGGCATAAATTTTCGTGATGTTACGGTTGATGTTGTCAACCAGATTTTCCTGATAAACTACCTCAAAAACGCCATCAACCTCTTCCAGATCCTGTTTTACCTGTTGAAGTTTCGCTTCTTCAAAATACTCTTCCGTTAGTTTGATCCGGTAACTGTCACGTAAGGGATTTTCGCCTAGAAACTTCGAGAAATCCTCTTTGGTTTCGGCAATAAATTCTTTTGCAGCTACGTCTTTCGGAACAAAAGTGACCTGGGCGGCTCCTTTGGTTTTTAGAATATAAGGCTTTTCGGCGATGGTCTTCGACAGTTTTGTCAGTTTTACATCGCTGAGCCCTTTATCCAGAAAAGCCCGCATTTCGTAATTTTCACGAATATAGGTCACCACCCGCTTCGACTGGATAGCCAGCATTCCGCAGAACCCAATCAAAAACAGAGCCAGCGTCAGACTAAACAGAATCATGCCGCTGGGGTACGCACCAACTTTTTTCTTTGTACGAGCCATTCAGGGGTTCGTGTTAATAGAGACAAAAATAATGATTTCGACGGGCGAATCGCCTAATTTAAGAAAATTTAAGGGATAATGGCTATTAGACCAGGTGCGGGAGCAAGTCCGGCATCCATTATCTGACATCCAGTGTCCAGCTTATCATTTCCAGATCGGCTCAACGGAGCGGATAAGCACCGAACGGAGCCCATCCCCAAAAAATTCTATCCCTCGACTTTCAGGCTTCGGAAAGATCTGATTCGTCAAGGTTATTTCGCCATTGTTGCCAAAGACTTCGACCGATGACCGATCTACCCATATCTGTAACGAAATTCGGCCGTTTTGTGGTTTAAGCGGAGCCGTAAATCGGCCTGTAAATTCCTTTTTAAACGCAACCTGACCCGATCGGCTTCGATCAACATAAACCAGTTGTTTCGCCGGATCATAGCCAATAACGGTTTCTTCGCCTTTTCCCTGTGCTGCTTCCTCTTTTTTTACACGAACACCCACGCCGGTTTTGGCCGCTTCTAATTCGAGCTGGAGCCAGTACGTATCACCGGCCAGGCTATTGCTGGCTAGGCTTTGGTTCAGTTGAGCAACGTCCGTTCCAGTCCACTGGAAACTGGCACCCAGTAACGGTTTCAATTCCTGTATGGGCTGCTGGCGTAACTCATAACGGGCAATAGGGGCGGGCATTTTAGCGAGCCTGAGTTCGCGTGGTAAGGTCATTGTTCCCCGAAAAGGTGTGGTTGGAATCTCGCTGGCATACTGTAAATTGTTCATCCAACCGATGCTGATAGCTCCCCGGTTACCGCGCCTTGGCAGATTATTGAACGTAATGGCGGCATAATAATCTTTTCCCCAATCGACATAACGCTGCTCGCCGGGCTTCGATTCATTGATAAATGTTGCCCCGTTGAACCGGCCCACGTAATATTGCATACCTGAACCGCCAGCAGGGGCATTATTGCCCATCGACAGCAACAGCACCCATTTCCGCTCGATCGTACCATCGACCGGAACTTCAACCAGATCAGGACATTCCCAAACGGTAGCAGGGCTATCAGCAGCCGTAAACTCACCGGTTTTGGTCCATACTTTCAAATTGGGAGACTTATAAAACAAAGCTTTCCGGTCGGTTGGCAGTAAAACGATCATCACCCAGTGCTGACTGGGTTCATACCAGAAAACCTTTGGATCACGGAAATCTTTCTGTTTTAAATCAATAATCGGATTGCTGGCATATTTAGTCCAGGTGCGGCCTTTGTCGAGACTATAGGCAAGATGCTGACTCTGGTTATCCGGACGAGCGCCCGTATAAATTGCCACCATTGGCACGCGACCGTCCTGCCCGAAACCACTTGTGTTGGTTTTATCGATGACACAACTCCCCGAATAAATCATGGTTTCCCCTTCTTCGGGTATGGCTGGCGGAAGTTCCTGCCAGTGAACCAGATCGCGGCTGATCGCATGTCCCCATGTCATGTGGCCCCAGCGAATACCTGATGGATTGTATTGGTAGAAAAGATGATATTCACCATCGTAATAAACCAGACCGTTTGGGTCATTGATCCAGTTCGCACGGGGCGAAAAGTGATATTGCGGGCGGTGGGGCTGTTTGTAGGTTGTATCGCCGGTTGTTCGTTGCGCGAACAAGTCAGGAGTTATCAAGCCAAACACAAGCAATACCACAAGGGTACGAGTCATAAATAGTTTAAGTCAATAAGTAGTGTTTTTACATCGGGCCGTGCCTCGGTTCGTGCAGTCACTAGTGGAAACTGTGGCACGACTCGAAGCAAAGACACCGAAGTAATTTGGTGTACTAACTCGGCAAGTTGGTGATATTTTTCGTCTAATTACTGACGAACTTATCAACTGGTGAGTTATTTTGGTTAAAATACTTCGCGGGCAATTTTCATGATGTTATCAGCTTTCCCCATCGTGTAAAAATGCAGGACAGGAGCCTCATGTGCGATTAATTCCCGGCATTGCTGAATACTCCACTCTATACCTACCTGCCGTGCCTGCTGGTCATTTTCACAGGCCTCAATCGCTTTTACAAGATCGTCCGGAAGATGTAAATGGAAGAGCTTGGGCAAGATCTGGAGTTGTTTTCGGGTGCTTATGGGTTTCAGACCTGGGATAATCGGAACCGTAATACCGGCATGTCGACAGCGTTCGACAAAATCAAAATATTTTTGATTATCGAAAAACATCTGCGTGACGATGTAGTCGGCCCCTTTGTCGATTTTATGCCTGAGGTAGTGAAAATCAATATCGTGGTCGGCGGCTTCAAAGTGTTTTTCGGGATAAGCCGCTACGCCGATGCAGAAATTGCTGGAAGCCAGTGGTGTATCTTCCTCATGGAGGTAAATACCCCGGTTCATATTGGCGACTTGCTCTACCAGTTCGCTGGCGTAAGTGTAGCCGTTTTCTTTCGCCTTAAATGTCGAAAAAGGCTTGGCTGGATCGCCCCGTAAAACCAGGGCATTATCGATGCCAAGGTAATGCAGATCGATCAGAAAATCTTCGGTTTCTTCCCGCGAGAAACCTCCGCACAGAACATGCGGCACCGGATCGACACCAAACCGATGCATAATGGCTGAGCAGATACCAACCGTACCGGGCCGTTTGCGCGTTACGATTTTCTGGATCGTTCCATCGGGTAAAGGGCGCTCAATGTATTCTTCGCGATGATAGGTAACGTCGACAAATGGGGGCTTGAACTCCATCAGGGGCTCAATGTTATCGAGCAGGTTTTTCAGATTGTCGCCTTTGATGGGCGGAATTACTTCAATCGAAAAAATAGGTTTGCCATTGGCGGCTTTAATGTGATCGGTAATTTTAGTCATTCAATAAATTGCTTAACCCTTATTTCGTGAATCGTTGAAGACCAGCCAGATAAATGACTACCAGCAGTTGCGACGATAAAATGAACGCTATACAAATGATCAGCTGACCGCGTTCTGTTGAAACAAGGCGTGAAATACCACCAACGCTAAAAGCACACGTGGCTAAAACGAACAGGCAGTTACGGGCCCAGCGAGCCAGACCCTTTTTATCAATAATAGCCGCCTTATCAACATTGGATAGCAAATCTGTTCGCTCAAAGCGCCCGATAATCATCCCCAACAGGGCGATAAAAAGGCCAATACTGAAGAAGATCGTGCTCATCGCCTACAAAATGGTTGCTACCGCGAAAACACCAATAGCCGTGCGTTGATTCCAGTAGCTGAGCCATTGTTCCAGGGTTGAATCGTGAGCCGCTGGCTAATGCCTGTCTGCTTTTTGACTTCGTGTAATTTCGGAATCCACCAGCCCGCCAACGAACCGAATGCTGCTCCTACCAAAATATCGCTCGGAAAATGGTAGCCAGCTTCATACCGCATCAGGCTGGTTGTTGACGCCAAGCCAAGCATGACGACCCAGACTACGGGCTTTAGTTTTGAATTTGGATAGAAATGCCGAAACATTTCGGAGGCAAAAACTGCCGAAGCAAAAGCGGTTCCTGCGTGCCCCGAAAAGAATGATTGACGGCCATTGGGAGCTAATTTGGGGTCTAATGGCGCATCAGGATTGTATACATATGGCCGCGTTCGCAGAACAATATTTTTAACGGTCTGTTGAATCAGCGTGGGTAAAGCCAATACTTCGATGTACATCAACGGCACCGTTGCCCAGTTTTTATGCCGAAATAACGTTGGGAGGGCAATCAATCCAGTCGCGACAAAATTGGCGGTCAGGGTCTGATCACTCACGCGAAACGCATCGGGCGACCATTTATACGTGGCGCTTCGGTCGAAGGCATTGACCTGGCTCCGATCAAAGCGGCTAAGGTCATTTACTGTAAATGGCTGAACCTGTTGTTCAAGCAGGAGGGAAGATACACCGGAAACCGCCACCAGCCCCAGTAAGGTAGCCTCTGTTTTCCAGCTAAGCCGATACGGATTCGGTCGTTGATGAGTGGTTGGTTGTGAAAGTGTATCCTGCCCCTGCGCAACTGACAGTTGCAGCAATAACAGGAAGGGGAAAATTGTGCGGTTGGCTCTCAAAGGGAACGGTGTTTATGTCGCTAATTTACGGATAAACCCGAAACCTTTAGTGAAGTCGAAGGCGGGCATAGAGTCCTGTTGCGGAACCACTGCTCCACGGCTGAATATCGAGTCGACGGCCCAAATCGCTCCGGTTTTTGACTTCGTGCAATTTGGGGACGCCCCAGCCCACCAGTGACCCAAAGGCAGCTCCCACCAGCAAATCGCTTTGGTAGTGCCGGCCGCTCTCGTAGCGCATGACACAGGTTGCACTGGCCAGGCCCAGGGTGCCGATCCAGACAACTGCTTTTAACTTCGAGTCAGGAAAATAATGCCGGAACACCTCGCTTGTAAAAACTGCCGAAGCAAAAGCTGTAGTGGCATGTCCCGAAAAAAATGATTGTCGGGCATCACGGGTGAGTTTGTTCTCCATCGGAACATCGGGATTAAACACGAAAGGCCGGGGCCGCTGCGAAAGGGCTTTCACAGTACTTTCAACCCCATTGGCCAGTAGCAATGTCTCCAGATACATAATACCCACTGTTTTAATGTCCTGGCGCATCGGTTTAGTGCCGAGCGTTAGCAAAACAGGCAGAGCCACATTGGTGTACAAAGTAAAGTCGCTGACCCGAGCGATAGATGGGTCCCAGTGTTTTGTGGCACCTCGATCAAAGGCATTAATTTCGTCCCGATTTAACGCATTTACCTGGTCTGGTGTGAGTGGATCAACCGATTGGTTAAGCAGTATCGATGCGCCATAAGTGGCTACACCAGCTCCAAGAAGACTAATTTCCACTCCTTTTTTGAGTTGATAAGGAGAGTCGGACGACTGGGCCGTAAGCCGCTGAGGACTGATCGTTTGTGCCGTGCCAATCAACGATTGAAGCGTCAGCCAAACCAATAAAACGGGTGTTGAGCGAGTCAACCGAAAACCATAGATCATAAACGAAAAACTATAAACTGTTAAGTGATTCGGACAACGGTTGGTTCATCAGCTAAATAAACCAACCGACCTTCAACTTCAGGGAAGCCCATGTCACGGTATAAACTTGTAAAATACTTTAATGAATCCGTCGGGTTAGGAGTTTGGGCGAGGGCAGAGTCCGACGAAAGTCCGGGTAGTGATTCATACTGTACAAGCACAACACTACCGTCCGGGTAATAAACAACGCGGTGAGGGGCTCCGTGAATACGTTTGTTGCTCAAAATACTGCGATCCGTATCAATTCGCAGGGTCGGGTCGAAGAGGGGCGCTAAGGAGGGATGCGAGATAATGGCGGTTAACGCCTGTTTTAAATCGGCACATTCGGCGTTGCGGACCAGCCCTTCACTGACGAGCTGACGGAGTGTTCGATCAATACTTTCAGAACCTTTGATCAGGCTCAATGCGGCACAGAGTTTTCGATCCCGTTCGCGCGTGCGTTCAAACGTGGCGACATCGAAAACGCGTTCTGCCTGTCGGCGAAGTTGTAAATCCTGTCCGCGATGGCCGCTAATGACGTCATCTAAAAAAATTTCATCAATATCTTCCTCAACCTTCTGATGCGGAAATGCATCGGCACACAGGCTGATTTCATAACTCAATTGACCATCCTGCCAGGCACAGCCGCAGGTACGGGCAACTTCACTATCGCGCAGGAAAGCGTGCAACCAGTGACTAATCGTATTTTGCTGACCTTTACTGAAATCTTTGGCTTCACTGATAATATAAAGCCGGTCGGTTGGCCGGGTGAACGCTACGTAGAGCAGGTTCATGTTTTCCAGAAACGTACGTGTCAGTTCTTCTTCGTATTGAGCAGCAATCGATTCGGGCGCTCCACGTAATTTACTGGTTGTATTGGCGGGGGCCGATGTAAGTCGTATAAGTTTGCCCAAACCATTTTCGTGGGTGAGCATGTCGGTTCGAATTTCCGTCAGATCAAGCCAGATAGTACTGTCGTTGATGGGTTCGACTTTCCAGTTGGCAAACGGAATGATAACGACGGGAAACTCAAGTCCTTTGGAACGGTGGATGGTCTGGATGCTAACGGCGTTGAGGGCGTTTCCCTCAACGGATACTTTCTGACGGACGCTGTCCCAGTAAACCAGAAAATCGCTAAGATGCCCGCTGCGCTTCTGATTGAACGTCAGGACTTCATCCAGAAACCGGAATAAAAAAGGGTTGTGTTCAGCCTGACTGAATAAATTGAACTGAGCGGTTAATCGCTCGGCCAGTTCATAGGGATTAAGTTGCCCCAGCACATAGGGGTCGAGCGGATACCCCTGTGTAGTTAGATAGGCATATACCCCCAGTGAATCACCTTCGGCCACCCGTTGAAGCTCTTCGGTCAGGGCATCGTCCGGAAAAACACCCCGAACAACCCGATGGAAGAGATACAGGAGCTCGTAGCGCAACATTTTCTGGTCAGGTTGCTGAAGCAACTGCATCAGCGTAACGATCCATTTGACCGGCTCCGAGAATTCCAGCGAGAGCGAATCCGCTGAAACCAGCGGAATTCGTCTGGCATTCAGCTCATTGGCTAATGCTTTGGCATGTGCTTTTTTGCGGCAGAGGATAGCAATATCGCCGTATCCGTACCCATCTGCCAGCGCCTGTTCCAGATGGGTGATTGTCTGATCAAGCATGAGTGCTGTAAGGTCGGCCTCGTTGTCCTCATGTTTTGCGACGAAATCAATCTGTACATGACCAGCCTTGCGGGCGTCGGGTTGTGCTTTCTGGTGAAACTGCTGTTCAGTATCGAAAACGTCGGCGAGTTTTGGGTACTGGTGTTCGAATTTGCGGGCTGTAAACTCAAAAAAGTCATTGTTGAATCGGACGATCGGCTCGGCACTGCGCCAATTTGTATCGAGCATTTCATCCTGTAAGTGCCCATCGAGCATATCGATCCGATCGGCCGTCCACGACCCCGGATTATGAGCCAGTCTGAGTCCCTCAAGGTCTTTCCGGTGCAGGGCTACAATTTGATCCATATCACCACCCCGGAAGCGATAAATGGCTTGTTTCCCATCGCCAACGGCCAGGTTGAAATGTTCGGCACCCAGAGAATTTTCGATCAATGGCAGAAGATTCGCAAATTGCAAGCGCGATGTATCCTGAAACTCGTCGATCAGAATATGATTGTATTTGGTGCCAAGCCGTTCGTAAAGAAACGGCACTGGTTCCGATGCGACAATGCTAAGAATTTTCTTGTTGAACTCTGAAATATGTACCCGCCCGTCTTTACGTAACAGATCATCGAACTCAATCCGCATCTGTTTCAGGAGGGCGAGCTTCTGGAGGTGTGGCAACAGGCAGTCGAACAGAATTACCTGCCGCCCGTTTGTATCCCGTATGGTATTGATTTGCGAAATGCAGTCGCACAGTTCTGCGGCCATACCATCAATCATCGCCTGAATTGGCAACGGCGTTTTCTTGCCGTACCAGTCACCATTGTTGAGGGCATTGTAGACGCGTGTTCCGGCTTCTTTTTTGGCGTTGCCTTCGGCGATGGCTTTTAAATAGCCACCTACACCGCTGGCTCCATAACTGAAGTCGGTTTCGTCGAGTCCCGCGTCGGTAATTAATTTCCAGGCACGTTGCCCTTGCCCGATAATTGCGGCTTCAACCTCCTGGTTGTGGTTCAGTAACTGGATTCGGATGTTTCGTAAAGCGCCCGGCGATAATTCCTGAGCGGCATTAACGGCTTCGTAGAACTGGTCGGAGGTCAGGTTTTTGCCAAACTCTTTCAGCAACTCAGGAAGTTGGTTCCAGCTTTTGCCTTCGGCTGCCGTATGGGTATAATACTCACTCAAAATGGTCGTAATCTCGTCCATTTCGTCGGTGCCTGCCTTCTCGATGAGATTATCGATGGCCAGTTCGAGCACTTCGTCGGTGTCTAATTCTACCTCAAACGAATAGGGGAAGCCTAGCTCATCCGTAAACGCCATAACGACGCGCTGCGTGAACGAATCGATTGTGGTGACGCTGAAATCGGCGTATCGGTGCAGAATAGTCTTGAAAACCGAGTCTGCTTTTCGACGAAGATCAGCCTTGGCAATGTCAAAAGCAGACTCGCTGGCTGCATGAACGCCATATAGCTCAATGACTAACTCGTCTAAGAGCGGTAATTCCTTGCCTCCGGCAATGTCGGCCAGTCGTTCAAGAATTCGGTTCTTCATTTCATTGGCAGCCGCATTCGTGAATGTTACTGCCAGAATATGCCGGAAATACCCGTCCTGCTCATTTGGCCGTAGGGCCAGCTTGAGGTATTCTTTGGTGAGCGTGTACGTTTTGCCCGACCCGGCCGAAGAACTATAAATCTTGAACATACGAGCAAAGAGTTAGGAGTATGGAGAATTCTGACGGGTCTTCTCGCTCCTAACACCTGATTCCTAACGTCTAAAAGTTATACCGCAACCCCAAACCCGTATTGAGGTTCAGGAAAAATGGAGCCTGGAGAAGTTCGACGTAAACGCCTGTTTCCAGAAAGAAAGAGTACGGTTTACTTGCCGGAAAAAACTCCAGACCGCCAATACCTGATCCGCCTAACGACAGTGCATTTTCATATTCGCCATTGAGCCGGGGTGGGTAATAACGACGCGTGTTGATTTGGCCACCAAAGCCATAATAGGCTCGAATACTTTCACTTTTGCTCAGGGCCGTGTGCCACAGGTAATGCCCCTGTATGGCCAGCCCAACGCTCTTGTAGTCGCCCGAACGATAGCTGCGTTTGGTTCCGTACAGGCCGCCATAGGTGCCAATATTGAGATCGAATGCATGGTTGTTGCCGAAGTATTTCCGAACATTGACGCCCGACGGCTCTCCGATCCGAAAACCCACCGACCAATTGTTATACTGTGCCTGTGCCTGATTTGGCACCATTAACCAGCCTATTAGAGCGAGTGTTACAAGCAGAATCGATTTTCCCATAGAAATGATAGCAAGCTACGAATTTGATACTAATGTCGATTGGGTGGCCGGATCTTCGGTAGTCATGTGACGAAGTGTTTCTATAAGGCGCTCATTTTCAGCAGCTGTTCCCACTGAGATCCGTAGGCAACCATCACACAGCTTCACCTTCGAGCGATCGCGAACAATCACCTGCTGATTAATCAGATAGTCGAATGTTGCTTTCGCATCGTCGAATTGAACCAGCAAAAAGTTCGCATCCGATGGGTGAATAACCTCCACAAATGGCAAAGAACGCAGATTTTCGGCCAAAACCGCTCGTTCGGCTAAAATCTTAGTAACCATATTGTCCTTTTCAGCTTCACGGCTTAGAGCTTCGAGCGCTAACGCCTGTGTGGGAGCGGATATGTTGTAAGGCGGTTTAATTTTGTTCATCACACCGATCAGCTCTTCCGACGCGAAGCACATGCCTAATCGTAGTGCCGCCAAGCCCCAGGCTTTTGAGAATGTTTGAAGAACAACCAGATTGGGGTACCTATCCAGTTCACTTGTCCAGGAAGGGGTGCTGGCAAAGTCAATATAGGCTTCGTCGACAATCACCAGCGAGTGGTCAGCAATGTCGAGAATTGTTCGGATCGCATCGGCCTGGAGCAGATTGCCCGACGGATTATTTGGTGAACATAGCCAGATGAGCTTCGTTTTTGGGGTAATTGACCCAATCACGGCATCTAAATCTACCTGAAAATCGGGCGTCAATGGGACTTTGATAAGCTCAACGTCATTAATATTGGCCGAAACTTCATACATGCCGTAGGTTGGCGGCATGATCAGAATCGAATCTGTACCGGGTGTGCAGGTTGCCCGAACGAGCAGGTCGATGGGTTCATCAGAGCCATTACCCAGAAAAATCTGACTGGGCCGTACGCCCTTAATGGGGGCCAGTTTCTGTTTGATGGCCCACTGGTGCGGGTCTGGATACCGATTGTAATCGCCCTGTGGCGTGGCTGAACCCAGCGGATTTTCGTTTGCATCCAGAAATACTCCCTCTTTTCCCGTATACTCGTCGCGGGCCGATGAGTAAGGCGTAATTGTCAGGATATGAGGCCGAAGGATTGTATTGAGAGTAAACATGAAGAGTAGTTACTAGCTGGTAATTAATTCGTATCGGGTGTTGGTCGCCACCGGAATGAATGGGCGTCGATGGCTCGCATTGTGCACAGGACACCGTTCAGATGGTCGTATTCGTGCTGAACTAACTCTGATAATCCCCAATCCGTTATGTTCCATATATGCGATTGCCAGTTCTCATCCCGATACGACAACGTTAGATTGCGGTGTCGGCGTACACGAACCAGTAAGTTTGGAAAACTCATGCAATCGTCCCAAAGTTCATCGGTTTCGTCGCTAACTGAAACAAATTCGGGATTAATGATGACTTGGGGCCGATCGACATTCAGGTAAATCAACCGCTTCATAATACCTAACTGCGGAGCGGCAATTCCCCGTCCGAACTGATATTTAGCCCGAATCTCTTCCATCACCGAATGTAAATCAGCCACCCAGCCTGAAACCAGCGGCAATTCTGACTCCAGAACGGGTTCGCAGGTTTCATACAGACGCGGGTCACCTAACAGCAAAAGGTCAGCAAGGTGTTTCATTTAAGAATTCGTTTCAAGGTTTCGACCAGCGTATGAATTTCGTCTTCGGTGTTATAATAATGGGGCGAAATACGCAGGGCAGTTGTTGTCATTCCTTTGTGATCGAAGTCCAGAATAGCCGCTTCACGAGGGCTGAGCGAGGTGTTGATACGTTCGGCCTGCAACGCATTTTTTATCTCAACTGCCGATCGTCGCTCCGTGACCAGCGTAAGGATACTAGCCAGCCGTTCCCCCTGATCGAGTAGTCGTACTCCTGGTAGTTCAGCCAGTTGAGTTGACAAGAGTTCAATTAGTTCGGTATTACGCCGGGCAATGTTTTCAAGCCCGATGTTCAGGGCATACCGATTGGCTTCGGCTGCCCCCAGAACCAGCGCATACGGAAACTCCCAATCCTCAAAGCGTTGAGCGGTTGAGACAGGCGTAAATTTGTCCGCAGACTCCCAGGAAGCCCCGCGCAGATCGATAAATAAAGGGGCAAGCTTACTGATCAATACGTTGTCGGAAACGTATAGAAATCCCATTCCACGCGGACCACGCAGGAACTTTCGGTAGGTAGCGGTGAGAAAATCGCAATGAATCTGGGTCACATCTACAGGCAGTTGCCCAACTGATTGACAGGCATCGACCAGATACAACACATCGAATTCCTGGCACAGCTGCCCAATGGCTTCTACGGGCTGGATCAGGCCCGAATTGGTCGGAATGTGTGTAACCGCAACCAGTTTAGGGCGAAGCGTCTTTATTTTCTGTGCCATGTCATTGACCGAAACCCCGCCCAGAGGATCGTCAATAGCCCGAACAACTTTAACGCCGAATCGCTTCTGTAACGACAGAAACGCAAGCTGGTTTGAGACGTAATCGTTGATCGTGGTCAATATCACATCGCCCCGCTCGAACGGAATCGAAGACAATGCCCGGGAGTAAGCATCAGTTGCATTCGCCGTGGCCGCAATGTGATCGGCAGTTGTGTTCAGTAGGTCAGCTGTAGACTGGTAAAATCCCTGAATGGCCTCTTTTCGCTGCTCAGCCGCTTCATACCCACCTCGTTCAGCTTCCAGCATGATGTGGCCAGTAATGGCGTCGATAACCGGCTTTGGCATGAGCGCTGCTCCGGCATTATTAACGTGAATTACATGCTGAACGCCGGGCGTATCGGCGCGCAGGGTGGAAAGATCAAGCATGAGCGGGTCGTATGAATTAAAATCTGGCCGGATTTATTTCTGCCAGGCTAGCCAACCGCAAACTTACGGCCCGCTTATGAGCATCAAGCGATTCTGCTTCGGCCATGGCCTCCACAACTGGCCCCAGATTCTGTAATCCTTCGGGAGTAATGTGCTGAACCGTGATTTTCTTGACAAAACTATCCAGTGAAACCCCACTGTATGCCCGCGCGAAACCGTTGGTGGGCAGGGTGTGGTTCGTTCCCGATGCATAGTCTCCCGCTGATTCGGGCGTATAGTTTCCCAGAAAGATCGAACCGGCATTGACAATCTGCTCCGCCACCGTCTCGGCATTTTTGATGCTTAAAATCAGGTGTTCAGCCGCGTAAGCATTCAGTAAATCAATGGCTTCTTCCTGAGTTTCGACCAGAATTGCCTTGCTGTTTGCTAATGCTCTGGCCGCCAGATCGCGACGGGAGAGTCGGCTCAATTGGGTAGGAAGTACCAGATTGACGAGTTCAATAAGGCGTTTGCTGGTTGAAACCAACAGCACCTGGCTATCGGCACCATGTTCAGCCTGGGATAACAGGTCAGCCGCCACGAATGCCGGAACTGCCGAATCGTCGGCATAAACCGCTACTTCACTTGGTCCGGCGGGCATATCAATAGCCATCCCTTCTTTGGCGACCAGCATTTTGGCGGCTGTAACATATTGATTGCCCGGTCCGAAAATTTTGTAAACCTGCGGAACGGTTTCTGTTCCATAGGCCATGGCTGCAATGGCTTGTGCACCACCAATGCGGAATACCCTCGTAACGCCGACCAGTTTGGCTGCAAAATAAATAGCAGGGTGATTGCTGGGTGTGCAGAGTACAACGTCACGGCAACCGGCCAGTTGTGCCGGAACACCCAGCATCAGAACCGTGCTGAACAGGGGGGCAGTTCCTCCCGGAATATACAGCCCCACTTTCTCAATGCCGACGCTCCGACGCCAGCATACGACACCCGGCATGGTTTCGATTTTTTCAACGGGTTGCTTTTGGCGCTCATGAAACGTACGAATGTTCTGGTACGCCTGACGAATGGCGGCTTTCAGCTCATCGCTCAATTCCGCTTCAGCGGCATCAAGTTCAGTAACGGGAATTTCGAGGCCAGTGGCCGACAAGTCAATCTTGTCGAACTTCTGAGCCAGTTCGATCAGTGCAACATCGCCCCCGGTGCGTACCTGTTCCAGAATCGGAGCAACGGCCGCTTCGATCTGCTGCGTTGACTGCACAGGGCGGGCCAGTAACTCAGGCCATTCGGTGCGATTGGGAAAAGGAATAATGTTCATTTTCTGGAAGCAGGGAGTGAGTAGTGACAATACGCCGTAGCTTCGTTGACTTGCCGTGGCGTATGTTCACCCCTCACCCTTAAGGCTATTTAATAGATCATTTTCTCAATTGGAATCACCAGAATCCCTTCGGCACCCGCGGCCCGAATGGCTTCGATATTTTCCCAGAATTCATTTTCATTCAGCACCGAATGAACCGAACTCCAGCCTTCCGTTGCCAGAGGTGTCACGGTTGGGCTTTTCATACCCGGCAATAAAGACGTAATCTGGTCGAGGGCGTGGTTGGGTGCATTCAGCACAATATATTTGTTATTCTTGGCAGCCTGTACCGACTTAATCCGGAACAGAAGTTTATCGACCAACGCCTGTTTGTCGGCATCCAATTCGGAACGGGAAATAAGAATGGCTTCTGATCGAAAAATGGTTTCGACTTCCTTAAGGCCGTTGCTCATGAGCGTACTGCCTGAACTAACAATATCACAAACCGCTTCGGCCAGGCCAATACTCGGCGCGATCTCGACCGAACCGCTAATTTCATGAATTTCCGCCCGAACCCCCTGACCCGCCAGGTAATTGCCGAGCAGGTTAGGGTATGAGGTTGCAATGTTTTTACCGTCCAGACTCTGAATGCCCGTCCAATCGCTACCACGCGGAATCGCGATCGACAGCCGACACTTTGAAAAGCCCAGTTTATGAACGGTCTGCACCGGGCGGCCCGTTTCAACGGCTACGTTTTCGCCCACGATGCCGAGGTCAGCAACACCATCTTCGACATAGCCGGGAATGTCATCGTCGCGAAGGAATAGAAATTCTGCGGGAAAGTTCGATGAAACGGATTTGAGTTTGCCAGTACCGTAGTCGAAACGGATACCGCATTCTTTAAAAAGCTGGTACGAATCTTCGCTCAGCCGACCGGATTTTTGTAAGGCAATGCGTAATACAGAAGACATTACTGAATGGATGATGTACGATTTAGGAAGTATAATTGACTGAATACGATCCGTAACTCGTTGATTGTAGGATTAAAACCAGCAACCGACGGCTTTAGTGTCGGGCTATGTTTGAATTAAGGGGCAAAAGTAAGGAAAACCGTGGACCAACAGGCGATAGGTCGCAGAATTGACCAGCAGCGGCTTAGCAGCCGTGATGATGGCGACGATGTCGAAATGAAGAAAGGAGTGCCAGTTGGGAAATCATGGACACAAAGGTAGAAAATAAATTGGGTAAGTAGTATAGGGATGCCTGGAAAAGCTCAGGAGATATGTGGTAATTAAGTCGAAATTTCGTTATATTTGTTTCCAAATCAAGCGGTTTGCTGACCGGGAAATCAAGGTCAGCGGTTTTTCACCCTCACTAGCTGTTACCTTGACATTTCAGGAATTTAATCTTCACGACGACCTGCTGGCCGGCGTGGACGCCATGAACTACTTAAAGGCCACGCCCATCCAGGAGCTGGCCATTCCCAAAATCCTCGCCGGACGTGATCTTATCGCCAGTGCGCAGACGGGCACCGGCAAGACGGCAGCCTACCTGATTCCACTGCTCGACCGTATCTCTCACGCTGATCATGATCATACCAGTACGCTCATTCTGGTGCCAACGCGTGAACTGGCCAAGCAAATAGACGAACAGGTTGAAGGATTCGGATATTTTGTTCAGGCCAATAGCATCGCAATTTATGGCGGAGGGAAAGGTGACGATTGGGATAAGCAACGTAAAGCCCTCGAAACAGGTGCCGACATTATTATCGCAACGCCCGGCCGACTCATTGCTCACATGCAACTGGGTTACGTCAATTTCGATAAGATTGATTATTTAGTCCTCGATGAAGCCGATAAAATGCTTGATATGGGCTTCTCGGATGATATTCTCAATATCGTAAACAAGTTACCATCAAAGCGTCAAACACTGCTGTTTTCGGCAACGATGCCCAACAAAATCCGGGAGTTTTCAAGTCGGATTCTGATTGAACCCGAAGAAATACGGCTGGCCGTTTCGAAACCAGCCGCAGGTATCGATCAGCAGTTTTACCTGGCATTCGATAATCAAAAATTGCCTTTATTGGCTCATTTAATTCAAAATAGCCCAACGCCAGTGCAGAGCATGGTGCTGTTTACTTCACGAAAATCGGAAGTGAATGGGATCGTGCGGGCGTTGAGTAAACTAGGATACGAAGCTCGTGGTATTAGCTCCGACCTCGATCAGGACGATCGTGAAGTCGTGCTACGTGATTTCAAGAACAAGGCTTTTCCGATACTTGTCGCTACCGACGTTCTTTCGCGGGGGATTGATATCGATAATCTGACGCATGTGGTGAACTACGACATTCCACGCGATGCCGAAGATTACGTACACCGTATTGGCCGGACAGCTCGGGCGGCAACGACCGGTACTGCCATTACATTCATCAGCGATCAGGACCAGAATCGAATAGTAAGTATCGAAAAACTCATTGAGCGCGAAGTCGAAAAACAGTCTATCACGGAAGAGTTAGGCATGGGTAAATCGCCTGTGTTCGATCCCCGGCGCTTTAGCGGATTGCGCGGAAAAGCCGGTTTTGGCCGGGGGAAAAGTCGGGGCAAAGGACGGGATGGTCAGAAACGACCTGAGAGCGGAGGTGTACCAACCGCAGAAGGCCAGACTGATCGCCGATCGCGGGAAAAGCGAAAACCTCGCCCGGAAGGATCAGCGACGCCAACCGAATCTGTAACGAATTTCGCAGTCGATGGCGAGCCTCGCCCTGTTCTTGCCGAAGGGCAGGTAACGGATAAACCAAAGCGCCGGAAAAAACGTCGTCGCGGGCCAAAGGGCGAAAAACGGGAAGGGAGTGACGCCGGATCTCGTCAGGGGCAGCCCACAGCTTCAGTGCCCGTTGGTGAATAAAATGCAACAAAGCTGATATAGGTAAGCAGGGCTGTTTTTCTTTTAGTATCTTTTGTTCGTTTAACGAAAAATCGATATTAAATGGCGGCCCTTATTTCTCGTAGAACCTCCCTGCAAGCACTTTCTTTGGCCGTTGGCGGAGCACTCGTTCAACCAGCAGAATTGGTTGCCGATCGTGCGCCTAAAGCAAAAAAACTGGGTATTGCACTCGTAGGGCTCGGTAATTATGCCACGAATCAGCTGGCTCCGGCCCTGCTCGAAACCCAGAATTGTTACCTTGCCGGTATTGTAACGGGGTCGCCCGAAAAGGCTAAATCGTGGGCGGCTACCTACAACATTCCGGAAAAGAACATCTACAACTACCAGACATTCGATCAGATTCGGGATAATCCAGCCATCGATATTGTCTATGTCGTTTTGCCTAATTTTCTGCATGCCGAATATACGATTCGGGCTGCCCAGGCGGGTAAACATGTCATTTGTGAGAAACCAATGGCCATGAACGCGGCCGAAGCCAGGCAGATGATTACGGCCTGTGAGAAAGCCGGGGTTCAGCTATCGGTCGGTTATCGGCTTTATTTTGAACCGCACCATCTGGAGATGCGCCGGTTGGCAACCGAGAAAACATTTGGTCGTGTAAAGGTGATTGAATCGGGACTGGGGTTTACTGTACCGGGACCAAATTCCTGGCGACTTGACAAGAAAATCGGTGGGGGTGGAGCTATTATGGACCTGGGCGTTTATGCGATCCAGGGTGCTCGCCGAACACTCAATGCCGACCCAATCAGCGTGACAGCTCAGGCATTTACATTCGATAAGGAGCATTTCAAGGATATTTACGAGACTGTGTTCTGGCAGTTTGAATTTCCGAATGGCACGGTAGCCCATTCCAGCACGACCTATTCGTCGTACGTAGATAGACTTTACGTTACCTGCGAACGTGGCTGGTTTAAACTTGAACCGTCTTTCAATGCAACGGGGGCGCAGGGAATCACCAGCAAAGGGGCGATGGATGTACCCTCACCCCGTTTCCAGCAAACAGCCCAAATGGATGCCTTTATTCAGTCAATTCAGAACAAAACAAAACCGGAAGCATCGGGCGAAGAAGGTTGGAAAGATATCAAGCTAATCGGTGCTATATTACAAGCTGCCGATACCGGCCGAAAAATAACCATCGACTGGCGGGTCTGATAGCTAGTTAAGAAGACGTTTTTGGGGATAACGTGACCATTGCGAATTCGCCCGATTCACTGGAAACGATAGAGTCATAACTGGGAAACGAAGGGTTATTCTGATAGGCTTCTAGTGAGGGTATGACTTCTGAACAGACAATGGATTAAAGATTCTGTGTTTCGAAAATCTCTTGAATCCGGCTAATTTCATGGGCATAGATCGTTTTCTTCCGTGTACCGAAGTAAAGCGTGTTTTCAATTACGTTCTGCCCCGCCCAAACCAGTTTAACTTTACCAGCCTCAATTTCATCCCGGCATAAAAAATCAGGAATAATTGAAAAGCCTACGCCATCGCTCAGGCACCGTACAATGGAGCATATATTAGGAACAATGTAGTTGGGTTTAAAATCGGGGTGTTTGAAAAAATTCTGATGCCAGAATTTTTTCAGGTTGTCCATATCGGCAGCTGTACTATACCACACCTGCTTTTTTAACCAGGCTTCGGCTTCACCAAATGCTTTTTTTTCGAGAAGATCACTCAACGCGTCGGTATTCGATTTCGCTCCTCCGATCAGGACAATTCGCTCTTTAGAAAAAGGACGATAATCCAGATTGGCCTGTATGCCTTTTTGTGGAGTGATAATTAAGTCGAGTAACCCTTTGTCGAGGTCCTGTTGCATAGCAGGGTAGTCGCCAAACTTGATAATAACATTAAAAGGCAGGGTGGCCAAATGCGGTTCCAGTGTAAACTGAAAGGTTTCAAAGCACATACCGATGCTAATGGTTGCCTTATCGGTTTTTGAGCTTTTTTGAAACTGCTGTTCAGCGGCTTCCAACTTATTTATAGGTTCTACAATATAATTATACATCACCTTTCCCCGCTCTGTGGGGACCATTTTTCGCGCGGCCCGGTCAAATAACTTATAGCCCGTATGGGCTTCGAGCGAATTTAGATGCAAGCTTACTCCAGGTTGCGAAATATACAGAACCTGAGCCGCGGCTGTCAGTGAGCCGGTTTCATAGATAGCCTTAAACGTACGAAACCATTCCAGGTTGATCACCATATCTATTAGTATTATGATGCAAAGCTACTAGTTGTGTTATTTTTATGATACTTTTTGCGCCTTTAATTTTGTAGCCAGAATTCCGGTAGCAGGTTTTTAACTTAGTTACCCGGAGCAAAAAACTTAGTAAAGAAGAAGGATATGAAAACGGTTTTTGTCATCAACGGCGGTCAAAAGTTTGCTCACTCGGGTGGGGCATTTAATGAAACACTAACAGGCTGGACACTGGATTTCCTGCGGCAACACCCTGAATTTGACGTAAAAGTTACCAACATCAACGATGAATACGATCCATTTGAGGAAGTCAAAAAATATGTCTGGGCTGATATTGTGATTTATCATACACCGGTCTGGTGGTTCCAGTTACCTTACCGGATGAAAGAATATCTTGACCGTGTATTTACGGCTGGCCATCAGCAGGGAATTTATACCAGTGATGGACGGTCGCGTAAAAACCCAGCTGTAAACTATGGTACTGGTGGTACACTTCATGGTCGGCACTACATGCTTACCACAAGCTGGAATGCTCCTAAAGAAGCATTTACACTACCAGGCGAATTTTTTAATCAAAAAAGTGTGGATGAAGGAGTCATGTTCGGTTTTCATCGAATGAATGCGTTCACGGGTATGGAGCCGCTGGAAAGTATTCACTTTCACGACGTTGAAAAAAATGTGAATATCGCTCGGGATAAACTGCTTTATAGGGCTCATCTGGAGAAAGTACTAATAGGCCAGTCCGTTGTTGCTATATAGACAATTGCATCACGTGTCTGGATTCCGTAACCTGGCTAACACCCAACTAAACTAAGGCTTTTCCAAATTCTAGTTTATACCTACTAGTGCTCGCTCGGCCCATTTAAACCGTATCGGTTTAAATGGGCCGAGCGAGCACTAGATTTATGGTTCGTTGACGGGGATTGATGAGCAGGAATTTGTGGCGATTTTATGGGTTAGAGAGTAAAGGTTTCCGGTAAATTGATTTATAGGTAGAAAGCCTTCAGTTGAAGTAAAAATCAGTACCTGTCAATGCAAGACAAAAAATCAACCCGTTTACTCTTCCTTCTAATCGTTTCCCTGCTGATACAGGGAATACACGCTCAGTCACTGCGACCACCTGCTTACCCGCTCGTGACGCACGATCCCTACTTTAGCGTCTGGAGTACCACCGATAAACTTACGGATTCGCCAACGCGTCACTGGACTGGTAAACCACAGTCGCTCGAAGGAATGATTCGGGTCGATGGAAAAGTATACCAGTTTCTGGGAGCTGTTCCAACCACCTACGCGCCAATTCTGCCGACTGCCGAACTGAAGCCTTATACCGCTTTATACACAACGACGAAACCCGGCGACGGTTGGGAAAAGCCCGGCTTCAATGCCAGCAACTGGACTTCGGCACCGGGTCCTTTCGGCGATACACCCGAAGCGAGAACCCGCTGGACAAACAGCGAATCCATGAAAGATGGAATCTACATCCGGCGCGAGTTTACCTATGATGGCAAGGCTGATCCGGCCAATTTGCTGTTGTCGATCAACCACGATGACGATGTGGAGGTGTATCTGAATGGCACCAAAATTTTAGCCAAACCGGGCTATATCAACGAATACGTAAACCTGCCCCTCTCGGCTGAAGGACAAAAGGCTTTACATACTGGTAAAAACGTGCTGGCCATTCACTGCGTCAGTCCACGGGGTGGGTCGTTTATTGATGTAGGCATTGTCAATCCCATTAAATCTTCTGCCGTATCGGCGGCCACGCAAACGGCGGTAACGGTCTCGGCTACCCAAACCGAATACACCTTTACTGCCGGGCCAGTCGGGCTGACCGTTAATTTTTTGTCGCCACTACTGCTCGACGAACTCGATGTAGCTTCCCGGCCCGTAACGTACGTAACATTCAATGCGCAATCGAGCGACGATAAACCGCATTCAGTGCAGATTTTGTTTACTGAATCGGCTACAATGGCTACCAACACTGCTGGACAGAATGTTCTGGCAAAAGCTGGCCAGGCTCCAGGGTTATCGTATCAAACAGTAGGCACACAGGATCAGCAGGTACTGGTCAAAAAAGGTGATAACGTTCGTATTGATTGGGGCTATGCCTATCTGGCAGTGCCGCAGCCATCGGCTGGCAGCCGTACCGGATCGGGGAAAGTAGCCGATCTCAAGCAGTTTTTCTTCGACAAAGGCCAGCTTTCGGCAGCCGTAAAGACTGCCGCCGAACCGGCGCAGACAATGGCCGTTGCTGCCGTGCTTGATTTGGGTAGCGTGACCAAACCGGTTGCCCGACATTTGATGCTGGCTTACGATGATCTATACTCGGTTCAGTACTTTCAGCAGAATCTGCGGGCATGGTGGAATCGCGATGGCAAAACAACAATGCCCGATTTACTGCAAACGGCGGAGAAGGACTATACGCGGCTTCGGCAAAAGTGTACGTCCTTTGATGCCAAAGTACGTGCTGATGCTGAAAAAGCGGGTGGTAAAGAATATGCCGATTTGTGCGTTCTGGCGTACCGGCAGGCCATTTCTGCCCATAAAATTGTAGCTGGCCCAAAAAGTGCAGGAAAGGATGCACCTGTCCTGTTCTTCTCGAAAGAGAACTTTTCGAATGGGTCAATCGGAACAGTAGACGTAACCTATCCGTCGGCTCCTTTATTTCTCCTCTACAACAATGAGTTGGCTAAGGGTCTGCTCCGTTTTATCTTCGATTATAGTGAGTCAGGCCGGTGGAAAAAGGATTTTCCGGCTCATGACGTAGGCACCTATCCGCTGGCAAATGGGCAAACGTATGGCGAAGATATGCCCGTAGAGGAAGCCGGAAATATGATGATTTTGACGGCTGCCGTTGCCCATGTCGACGGCAAGCCTGATTTCGCTCGTGAGCACTGGCCAACCCTGACCAAATGGGTTGGTTTTTTGAAACGCGATGGATTCGATCCGACCAATCAGCTCTGTACCGATGATTTTGCCGGTCACCTGGCCCGTAATGCCAACTTATCCGCAAAGGCCATTGTCGGCATTGCCTGTTATGGTAAACTTGCCCGGATGATGGGTGATCAGAAAACGGCCGATGAGCATTTTGCACTGGCTCGCGAGTTGGCTCGAAAGTGGATGCAACTCGATGCGGATGGCGATCATTATGCGCTTACGTTCGACAAAACTGCCGGAAGCTGGAGCCAGAAGTATAACATTGTCTGGGATAGATTGCTTGATTTGAACGTATTTCCGGAGGAGGTAGCCAAAAAAGAGATTGCGTTTTATCTCAACCATCAGAATACATACGGACTGCCGCTGGACAGTCGGAAAACCTACACAAAATCGGACTGGATCATGTGGACCGCAACCCTGGCCGATTCAGATGCCGATTTTCAAGCCTTAATTAAGCCAGTCTGGAAGTTTGCCAACGAAACGCCAAGCCGTGTGCCGCTCACCGACTGGCACGAAACTACAAACGCCAAACAGGTTGGTTTTCAGGCTCGGTCGGTCGTGGGGGGATACTACATTAAATTGCTACAGAAGCAGATGAAAAAATAGAAATGGGTCCGTCGGTGCGCCAGCAAAAAATACCCGGTCATGCTAATGCACCGGCGGACTCATCTTTACAATCAATACGTTCCCTTATACCGGTGATCGTTGCGCTTTTGCCGGATAGGGTGAAGCGGAATTTGCAACCCGCCCGTCGATTCGAGCCAGTCGAATACCTGATTGCGCATGTCCTGGGCAATTTTTTGATGCTCTGAACTACGAATCAGGTTGTTAACTTCCTGCGGGTCGCTCTGTAAATCATATAGTTCATTCGCATCCCAGACACCGTGGTTGAAAATGTACTTATACCGGCCCGTTCTGACACCGAACATGGTGGGTGTTTGCGGAAAATCTGCTTCCCAATAATACTCGTAGAAAGCCCGGTCGCGCCAGGGAATAGTTTGGCCTTTAAGCAATGGCAAAAATGAATTCCCCTGCATCTGCGCTGGTTTAGCAAGACCTGCATACGCCATTAAAGTAGGGGCAATATCTACATTCTGAATGACCTGATCCAGTTTTGTGCCGGGTTTGATGATGTCGGTACAACGTATCAGCAGCGGCACCCGCATCGATTCTTCATACATGTGTCGCTTGTCGATCAGGCCGTGTTCGCCGAAACTGAAACCGTTGTCACCCATGTAAACGATCAGGGTATTTTCTAACTGATTGTTCGCTTCCAGCCACTTTAGTACGCGTCCAACGCTGTCGTCTACGCCCATAAGTGTTTCACAATATTGCCGGTAAAAATCATTGAAGCCAATTTGCCCGTCGTACATATAATCGACCCCATGCCAGCTATACCGTTGATTTTTCACCCAGGCAGGCATGTCGGCCATGTTAACTTTTAATGCACCCGTTTCCGGACTTTGAGTCAGCGGTTTCGGCCCCCAGATTTTACTGGTATCTGTGGCCGTAAAATACATGCTCTGCGGGTAGTTGATAGGAATGTTGCGGTACATACCCCGGTGACGTTTGGCGGGCTGAAATTCGGCATGAACCGCTTTATGCGAAAGATAGAGGCAGAACGGTTTGTTCTTGTCGAGCGAACTGAGCCACTTCAGGGCATAATCGGTCAGTAAATCGCTGGTGTAGCTGCTGTCGGCATAACTGACCTGTTTTCCATTGATGTTGAAGGTCGGGTTATAATAAACGCCCTGCCCTTTAAAGCTGAGCCAATAATCGAAACCGGGCTGGGGAGCATCGTCGGTATTGCCCATATGCCATTTACCCAGAAATGCCGTTTTATAACCTGCCTGTTTCAGGTAGTGCGGGAAGAATTTCAGGCCCGGCGTTAATGCCGCAAAGTTGTCGACCACCTTGTGTGTATGCGCATACTGTCCTGTCAGAATACTGGCCCGGCTGGGCGAACAAAGGGCGGTACTTACAAACGCATTCCGAACATGAGCCCCTTCGCTGGCCAGCCGATCGAGGTTCGGCGTTTTCAATCCGGCAACTTTACCCGTAAACCCCATGAAATCGTAGCGATGGTCATCGGCCAGAATGTAAATAATATTTTTGGGTCGGGCCGCGTTCGGTCGGGCCGCGCTCGGTCGGGTGGGAGGATTGTCAAACTGGGGGCGAAATGAGGTCAGTATGCCTATAAAGACAAGCGTACTAAACCCACTTAATAGAAAGTACTTCATTCGTTTTTAACGTAATTTGATTTAGGTATTGGCTAGGTGAAATCAACCATTTCATTGTCAAATCATGAAATGGTTGATTTCGCAAGCTGTTAAAAGGCTAAAGCTGTTTAAACTTTTTAAAATAGTGGCGACTGGATTAGCTTAATGTTGACACAAAAAGAAACGTTTAAACAGCTTCAATTTATAAATTCTGCCTTTTCAATTCGCTGACGGCAAAATTGGCCGCTCGGGCTGTTAGGGCCATAAACGTGAGCGATGGGTTTTGACAGGCTACAGAAGCAAACGAAGCTCCGTCGGTAACGAACACATTCTTAGCTGCCCAAAGCTGATTGTGGGCGTTAAGCATCGACGTTATGGGATCGCGGCCCATTCGAACGCCACCCGTTTCATGAACAGCCAGGCCGGGTATCGAATGGTTATCGTACGTCGTGATATTTTTCAGCCCAGACGCTTCGAGCATTTCGGCGGCATCGTTCATCATGTCCTGACGCATACGCTCTTCATTTTCACGGAATTTCACGTCGAATATGATCGTAGGTAACCCCCACTTGTCAGGCCGATTATGATTCAGCGTAATCGTGTTGTCTTCATAGGGTAAACATTCACCGAAGCCCATGATGCCCATTGTCCACGGACCCGGCTGAGTCGCCCTTTCCTTCAGTGCTGCTCCGAAATTACCCTCAACACTGGATGCTTCCGCAATCAGTCGCTGCCAGCCGGAACGGGAAGCTCCGCCCTGATAGCCAAAGCCTCGCAGGTACGTACGCTTGTCGGTTCCGATATTCCGATAGCGGGGGATGTAGATGCCATTCGCCCGACGTCCATAGTAGTATTTGTCATCGAACCCCAAACCATCGGCCTGTGCATTAGCCCCTACCTGAAAATGGTGGTCCATGATGTATTTACCTAAGGTGCCGCTATCATTGCCGAATCCATTTGGAAAACGGCCTGAAACCGAGTTAAGTAGAATGAAATTCGTGGCCATGGCCGACGCATTCAGAAAGATAATCCGGGCGTAATACTCGGTTGTCTGATTCGTTTTGGAGTCGATAACCCGAACGCCGGTAGCTTTCCCTTTTTTCTCGTCAAACAACACTTCCGATACAATACTATCCGTCCGAACCGTGAGCCGATCGGTTTTGCGGGCGGCTGGCAACGTTGCAGAAAGTGAACTGAAATAGCCACCATACGGGCAGCCTCTGGCGCACTGATTTCGGTACTGGCAGGGAGCGCGGCCGACCGAGGTATGGATCGGATTGGCTTTCGACAGATTGGCGGTTCGGCCAATCGTCATCACGCGATTCATTTTGGTTTTCAATTTCCCGCGAACGTGCTCCTCTACGCAGTTCAAATCCATAGGCGGCAAAAACTCACCGTCGGGCAATTGTGCCAACCCCTCCTTATTGCCTGAAATACCGGCGAATGGTTCGACGTAGCTATACCAGGGAGCCAGATCCTTATACCGAATTGGCCAGTCGGTACCGTAGCCATCGCGGGCGTTAGCCTCGAAATCCATCTCGCTAAACCGATAGCTCTGCCGCCCCCACATAATCGACTTACCACCCAGTGTGTCAGGACGATACCAGAGAAAAGGGTGTATTTCTTTGTATGGTGCGTTTCGATTATCGAATACAAAATGGCCATTTTGTTCATTATAGCCAAGAACCCGAAAATCAGGAGCTGGGTTGTCTTTTGGTAAAATCGTACGATCGCGATGGGCAAACTCCCAGGGAGCCTTCAGGGCGGTATCGTAGCCCGTAATGTGCTGAAGGTCGCGCCCTCGTTCGAGCATCAGTACCCGCAACCCTTTCTGGGTGAGTTCTTTCGCGGCCCAGCCACCACTAATGCCCGAACCAACCACAATGGCATCGAACGTATTATTGAGTTGTGCTTTAAGATTAAGGTTCATAAAGGGTTCAGTAATCGCTAGTCGTGCTCAGGAACTGGCACAGCTAAAGCTAGTCTTTTTGTGAAACGGTTTACGTACTAAAAAGCCGATGCTGGACGATTATACCTACCCGAAAAACTGATGAGGCTGTTTTAACTTTCCATACAAGTCTCGTGCTGTCGTCAGGCCGAACTTGTTTCGGCCTGACATTGAATCCACCGAATCTCTTCCGAATAGAACGATTAAACAAGTCCAAAGTAAAGCCGCTTTTGTCAACGATAGTAGTGGCGAAAATAATTTAGAAAACATCCACTACTTATTTAGTGTCAAGTAGTTTTGCCAGCCCGATGCGAAGTCCTTCTGGTCCGCGGATATACATACAGAGCGAATATTGTGAATTTAATGATGCATAGGTTTGTCTAGGGTTTTCCCTAATTTTCTATAAAATTGGGTTTTCACTATTCTATAGCTGGCCTACTTAGTCCTACTTTTGCTAAACAAAATTCTATTTGTAGCGAGAGGCAAGCATCCAATTGAACTTTTAGCCGATTGGCTATTTATAAAGCCTTAACCGATAACTGTTTTGCTGCACCTTCTTGCTGATAAAGATTACATGATACGAGTTCTAATAGCTGACGACCACAATGTCTTTGTCGAAGGGATCGAGTCGCTTATTTCAGGATCGCCGGATATCAAAGTGACTGAACGGTGCTACACAGTCCAGTCGGTTGTTGAGCGGTTGGCCCAGGTGTCAATCGATGTTGTTTTACTGGATATTTCCTTTCCGCAGATTGAAGATGGTCTTGGCCTATGTGAACATATAACGCGCACCTACCCAAAAACGAAAGTTGTAGCACTAACCATGCACGACGATGCCAGCCTGATCAAACGGGTCGTAAAGAAGGGGGCAAAAGGCTACTTATTGAAGAATACAACCAAAACAGAGTTACTACAGGCAATCCAGACGGTTCATCACGAGAAGCAATATTTTAATGAAACCATTATGCATATTCTGCTGAACGAAGGACCTAAAAACCGAAAGTCGACTGCGGGTGTGGGCGTTAAACCAAACCTGACACCCCGTGAATCGGAAGTACTTATCCTGATTGCACAAGGCCTGACAACCCAGCAAATGGCTACCCAGTTATTTGTGAGTGCAAAGGCTGTTGAATTTCATCGAAGCAGCCTGCTGATGAAGTTTGGCGTTCCTAATACGGCCTTGTTGATCAAGACCGCTATGGAAATGCAATATATTGATTGATAGACGCCTGGTTAAACTGTTTTCCCTGATGAGGTCATATTCTACGTATTCTGTATTGCCTGCCTGGTGGATTTCAGTCCTGTTGCTCCTTGGGGTAACTGGCTGGTTCCAGCCGGTGATGGCTGTATCGGAACCAGCGTCGATCGATAGCCTGAAAAGGCAGATCAGGCAACTGGTTCAGGATAAAAAATACGATCAGGTCGCCAAATCATACGATCATCTGGGCTGGCTTTATCATCAGCGGTATGGCTATAACAAATACACGATGGACTCCTATTTCAGCGGGCTAAACTATTACGGCCTGATGGGTGATTCGGTAGGGTACTACAACGAGTATATTGTTATCGGTGATTATTACACGCACGATTATTTCATGCAGGCCTATGCGGAAAAATACCTGCAAAAAGCGCAACAGTTTTTTGAACGAACGCATAACATACCCAAAGTCATCGAGTGTCGATTGGGATTTGCCAATATTGCTCAGAAAAAAGACCCACTGCCGAATGACTTGTTCACGCAATTACGGGAAACCGAACGGTTGAGCGCCCAGTATAAGCAGGCGTATTCGCAGGCCTATGCGCTGAATCTGCTGGCAAATACGTATTCACGGGTTAAGAAGCCAGATTCTGCTTACTACTTTGCCAATAAGAGCCTGTCTATAGCCCGGAATCTAAAAACGAACTGGCTGATTGCCCTGAATCACTTCTATTTAGGCCTTGTCAAGCAGTTCAAAAATCAGTCGAAAGAAGCGATTGACGAATACCAGCAGAGTTTTAAACTCGCAGAAGCTGAAAATAACCTGTCGATGGTGCGGGAGTTATCCAGGCATACCGCCGATAGTTACTTCCGGATGGGTGATTATAAAAATGCCTATGCCGCATCATTAAAGACACTCGACTTCACGAATCAGTTCTATTCGTCCGAACAAACGAAAAGTATTCGATTGCAGGAACTCGACAACCAGATCAAAACATTGGCGGTAGAAAAACAACTGGTCGAGGAGAAGAGCCGCAACCAGCATGTACTTAATTCAATGTTGGCTATTGGTTTGGTTATTAGTGTATTAGGTGTTTGTGCGTTGGTCTACCTTCGCCGTCAGCAGAAGTTGATTGCGCATCAACAAACCGTTATTGCCCAGCAGCAGATTCGTCAGCTCGAACTAAAGTCATTGCGGGCCATGATCGAAGGACAGGAGGGCGAACGGAGCCGAATTGCCCGCGACCTGCACGATGGCCTGGGAATTCAGTTGTCGCGTATAAAGTTATTTGTTGAAGCGCATCAGGAACAATTACCCTTATCCGTAAAAGAACCGTTAAACCAGTTTTTAGATGAAGCCTGTACCGAAACCCGCCTGATTTCCAATGATCTCCGGCCCTATGCATTATCCACCTTTGGATTCATTCCTGCCCTGGAAGATCTGGTTCAAAAGTTAAACCTTGTCAATCAGACGAAACTGATTCTGGAACATTACGGCGAGGTTCCGGCTCTGGGCGATGAGGCTTCTGTGATGATCTACAGGGTTGTTCAGGAGTTACTGAATAATGCGTTGAAACATGCTCATGCTCAGGTGGTTACTGTGCAGATTATGGCCAGTGACGAAACCACCTTGATCAGTGTCGATGACGACGGACAGGGAGCCGATTTTGAAAAAAAGCCATCAAAAGGCAATGGTATTGCCAACATCAACTCACGAATTGCTTACCTCGGTGGGCAGGTTATGTGGCAGAGCGAAGCCGGGAAAGGAACCTCTGTCATGATCTCGCTGCCAATGCAAAAACAACTCCAAACAACAACCGCAATTAGCTAGATCGTCAGGCTAACTGGCTGCTCATTAGACATGGGATAGTCAAAAACGCCTACTATTTCTATATTCTAAGTTGACTTTAAATTTCCCCTTATGATTAAACATATGCTTTCAGGCGTGTTCGTCCTGAGTAGCTGGCTTACTGTCTCTGCTCAGGACCGAACCCTCACCAGAATGGCCTTCGATAAAAACCGGGCTGTTCTGGCGACTACCAAAGATGCTAAAGCTGGCATCGACATCATATCCGATGTAAAAGACCTTATCAAAGGCATTGTGTCCGACGAAAAAGGAAATACGTTACCCGGAGCAACAGTATCGGTGAAGGGTACGCAGCTTGGTACAACCACGGATGTGGAAGGCCGTTTTTCGATCAATATGCCTGCCGGGGCGAAGGTGCTGGTTATCTCGTTCATTGGCATGAAGACCCAGGAAGTGGAAGTCGGTACGCGTACCACCCTCAATATTACGCTTCAAACCGGCGATCAATCGCTGGACGAAGTGGTCGTGATTGGCTACGGTACGGCAAAGCGGTCAGACGTAACATCGTCGATCACGACCGTGAAAGCCGCCGACCTGAAAGATATTCCGGCAGCTGGTGTTGACCAATTGCTTCAGGGCAAGGCAGCCGGTGTAACGGTCACCAGCAATGGTGGCCAGCCGGGCGGTGGTGTGTCGGTTAAAGTGCGTGGGGTAACGTCCATCAATAGCAATGACCCACTGTTTGTAATCGATGGTGTTCCGTTTGTTGGCGGAAATACCTCATCGAGTACGGGTTATGCTGGCTTGGGCGGTGGCGATGGTCAGACCGGCAACTCGGTTATGGCCATGCTGAATCCCAATGACATTGAGTCGATCGATGTGTTGAAAGATGCATCGGCACAGGCCATCTACGGTTCGCAGGCGGCAAACGGAGTGATTCTGATCACAACCAAAAAAGGCAAACAGGGCGAAGGGAAGATCAATTACGAGATGTATACGGGCGTATCGGAAGTGACCCGCCGACTCGATCTGATGAATCTGCGCGATTTTGCCAAATACCAGAATGAAGTGCTGCCAATCATTGGTAATCCTGTTGCCGATGAGTTCAAAAATCCGGATCTGCTCGGCAATGGGACCGACTGGCAGGAAGCTATGTTTCAGCGGGGAGCCATCAATAACCACCAGTTGAGCTTTTCGGGTGGACGTGAAAAAACGACGTATTACCTGTCGCTCAATTATTTCGACAACAAAGGAATTCTGCTGGGTTCCGACTTTAAGCGGTATGCCTCCCGGTTTAGCCTCGATAGCCAATTAAAGAGCTGGGCCAAAGTGGGTATCAGTGCCAACGTCTCCCGCAGCATTCAGAACGTGTCGCTGGCCGATGCCGCCGAGGGTACGATCTGGTGGGGTGCATCGACCAGTCCGCTGACTCCCGTTAAGAATCTTGACGGTTCATGGGGTGGTGGCCAAACCATTGGTGGTGTACAATACAACAACTCAAACCTGGTCGGAAATAGCCAGTATCGGGGCAATACCAAAACGTCGAACAATATATTTGGTAGCCTGTACGCTGAGTTTCAACTGATGAAAGACCTGTCGTTACGCAATGAACTATCCTACTCGTTAGGGCAGGATAACAACGTTGCGTTTCAGAAAGCCGGTAACGTTGGCGGTACGTCGTTCCGTAGTAAACTGATCGATTCCCGGTCCGACAGTTACTACTATTCGATTACCAACTACCTGAATTACAATAAATACATCAAGAAACACGGGATTCAGGCAACGTTGGGCCACCAGGCCCAGCACTCCTACTACGAGTCGATCTCGGGTACAAAGGTCGACTTACAGGCCAATATTTTTGACCTCAACACGGGTAGCTCCGACCAGACAACCTGGGGTTTGAGTGGCGGTAAAGGGCAGTGGGCTATGGAGTCCTATTTCGCCCGCGCCAACTATACCTACGATGATCGGTATTCGCTTTCGGCCAGCTTCCGGGCCGATGGATCGTCGAACTTCGGGCCCAATAACCGTTGGGGTTATTTCCCTGGCGTATCGGCGGGCTGGACAGTGTCGAACGAGAAATTTATGAAGGGCGATATTTCGAAAGTGCTGAGTTATGCAAAAGTACGTCTGGGTTACGGAATCGTTGGTAATCAGAACTTCCCCAGCGGGGCACCTAATCCGGCCTATGTGGGTGCTGTCCAGTTTTTCTCGGGTCCGGTAGGCTTTGGTTCCTCAAACATGATCAATGGCATTCCGAATCCGAACCTGAAATGGGAGTCCGTCAAAACGTCCAATGCAGGGGTTGATTTAGGGTTCTTTAACGGTCGGATCGATGCTACGATTGATGTCTATAAGAAAGTGACTTCCGATATGATCATCTTCCTGACAGGTCCAAACCTGATTGGGGTAGGCGACCAGTGGGATGATCTGAAGGCACCGCTGGGAAATGCCGGTCAGATGACCAATACCGGGATCGATATCGGCCTGACAACGACCAACATCCGGAAGGGTAACTTTAGCTGGAAGACCAACCTCGTATTTACGCAATTTACCAACAGCTACGACCGGGCGGCCAGTGCGGCTTCGGCGCTGGATGGGAAGGTATATTACAACAACTACCTCATCACGCACACGACACCCGGCCGTCCTGTTGGCTCGTTCTGGGGATTGGTAACCGATGGATTGTTCCGTACCCAGGCCGATCTGGACGCCAGTCTTCCCCAGTTTGGCTACAAGGTCAACAGGAATGAAACCTGGCTGGGCGACATTCGCTATAAAGACATTAACGGCGATAAGAAGATCGACGCGCAGGACCTGACCTTCATTGGTAGCCCGTTGCCCAAATTCAGTTGGGGATTCACGAATACGCTCAACTACGGCGATTTCGACTTTTCGTTATTCCTCCAGGGCAGTCAGGGTGCCAAAGCGTATAACTTCCTCCGCTGGCAACTGGAAGGGCTAAATAATGCCTATACGAACCAGATGAAATCGGTAACGGATCGGTATACAGAAACGAATCTGAACGGTGCACTACCTCGTTTCACGAACACGAACAAGAATAACACGGCTATGTCGGATCGGTATGTAGAAGATGCCTCCTACGCCCGAATTCAGAACGTTACCCTTGGCTATCGGCTCCCCAAAAACTTAATAGGTAAGGTTAAAGTCACAAATCTCCGGATTTACGGATCGATTCAGAACCTGAAAACTTTCACGAATTATTCAGGCTATGATCCCGAAATCGGCGCTTTTAACAACAGCATCAAGCTCATGAATGTGGATACGGGTCACTACCCAAACCCACGTACGTTTACTGTAGGCGCGAATCTGCAATTCTAAATTAAAGAGCGAAAGCATAAATGAGTGAAAGAGCGAATTGCTGATGCAAAGCGTTCCGAAGGCTCTTTATTCTGAAAGATGATAGGACTCACTCATTCTTTCGCTCTTTCACTCATTAAATACAAGCCATGAAATTTAAGCCACTATATACTCTGCTGTTTCCGGCAATGGTGTTATCGTCCTGTTCGAAAGACTTCATTGAACGGCCCTCACTTTCGGGTACAACGACCGGCAACTATTACAACAATGCGGACGAAGTACGGTCTGCAACCAGTACGCTTTATAGCGGTTTACCCTGGCGAAACTACGAGAGCAGGGCGCAGGATGCCATTGGCGATGTGATGGCGGGAAACATGTTTACGTATACCGATGTAGAATACCTGAACTTCACCGTATCATCTGCCTCCGAGCGAATTGGCGCTGCCTGGGGAGCGTTTTATAAGATCATCGGCTATGCCAATGTGATGATTAAAACCTTTGAGGAAAAGAAGGCCGCTGGGGGTGGTGCTGCTTATCTGGACCCGGCAATTGCTGAATGTCATTTTATTCGCGGTACGCTTTACTTATACATTGCCCGCACCTGGGGAGCGGCACCGATTATTACCGATCCGGGCGAAACGGCGCTGTCGGGCAACTTCAATATCCCACGGTATCTGCAAAAAGATGTACTGCGTTTTGCGTTGGAGGAGTTGAAACTGGCCGAAGCCGGCCTCCCAGAATCGGACGTGGCCGGACGATTGACGAAGTATTCGGCTAAAGGAATGATGTCGAAGCTGTATCTGTACAGCAAAGACTACGCAAACGCCAAAGCGAAGGCCGAAGAAGTGATCAATTCGGGCAAATACAGTCTGGTTGCTGATTACAACGGCATGTTCACGAAAATGAGCATGAACAACAACGTGGAGTCGTTATTCTCGATTCAGCATCAACTGGCGCAGGACCCCTGGGGAACGGGTAACCTGAAAAATCCGGATCGGGGAGCGGGTAACCTTCGTACCGCCGAAGCCGATGCCTGGGAAATGTACATTCCGTCGCTCGATATGCTGAAAGAGTATGAATTTGGCGATCTGCGCCGAAAATGGTCGGTGATGGAACACGGATGGACCAATCCGAACTGGAAACCGCAACGTGTCAATGCGCCCAAATACAATGCGTTTATGGCCAACGGATATAAATACGATACGCTGCAACCAACCGAAGATGGTGGAATTCTCAACGCGACCCGCTCCAATATTGCCAAGTACTTTGCCGGTCCCGGCAAGAGTTTTGGTGGCGAATCGGTTCTCGGTCAGAACTCGGGAAATAACGTGGTGCTGCTTCGCTATGCCGACATCCTGCTGATTTATGCCGAGGCTACGCTGGCCGGTGGCGCATCGACAAATGATGCCAAAGCACTCGAAGCTTTGAATAAAGTACGGACGCGTGCTGGTTTATCGCCCAAAACATCGTTTACGCTCGACGACATTCTGCACGAACGGCGTGTGGAATTTGCCTTTGAAGGCGACTACTGGTACGATATTCAGCGTCAGGGTTTTGCAAAAGCGAAAGCAATAATTGAAAAGCAAAACCGGGGAACGGTCACTGGAGCGAACTACATAACCAATTTCACCGAAGACAAGATGTATCTGCCGATACCGGCCGGAGAGATCGTGCAGGACCCCGAATTGGGCAAAGATCCAGTGCCTTATTACAAGTAGAGAATAAAGCACCAACACCAACGAAACATTCAGATGAAATTCAATAGATTCAATCGAATAGCAGGATTATCAGTACTGACGGTTCTGACCGCGTTTGTGATCAGCTCCTGCGAAAAAGATACCGATGGAAGCCCACAAATTGGGACTGGTAATCCAGTAGCTAAAGCCCTCTCGCCCGATTCGGCGGCCGGCGGAACAACCATTACGCTGACCGGTTCTGGTTTAGGCGATATACGCAGTATTGTGTTCGACAAAGGAAACGTGCCAGCCGGTTTTCAGCCTACGCTAAATACCGATAACGCGCTCATTTTTCGAGTGCCATCCGAAGTTGCAGGCGGGTCGCAGAACATTGTGTTCACCAATAGTGCCGGCAGAACACTGACTGTACCATTTAAAGCCCTGGCGTACCCTACTGTTTCTGATGTATCCAATTACAACTTCACAAAAGGTACGGTCATTACGATTACGGGAAATAACCTCGATGACGTTACGACGGTTGCCGTTGCTGACTCAGTAAAGGGCATTTCGGATGCCGTGACCATTGTTTCGAAGGATAAAAAGCAACTGGTTGTTCAGATGCCAGCTACTACACTGAGCCGGGGTACGCTGAGCATTACAAACGGTACCGGGCGTATCCGCACTAAGCAGGAGTTTATTAATACCGACAAGGCGTACCAGGTCTTTACCGATGCCTACGGAACGGGTTTTCAGGATGGCTCATGGGGGAGGCCGCTGCTGTATCGACCAAGGAGTTCAAATCAGGAACCGCGTCGATTGGAAAGAACTTCCAGAAAGGCAACTGGCATCTGATCGCTTTTGCCAACTGGTCGGGGTCAGCCATTCCGTATTCTGCCGATTATGCCTACGTAACAGGCTGGATCAAAGGGGCTTCTGCCGATTATTCACTCTATCTAACAACGGATGCCGGTAAGGGTGGATTTGGCGACTTTTCCGACAAAAACAAGATTGATGTAAAAGCCGGAACGTGGACTTATTTCAAGCTCAAGCTTTCCGACATCGACTTCTGGGTACCCGGCAAATCGCTTACTCAGCTTGGCTTCCGAATTCAGGGCCCCGATAAACAGGACGAGACATTCTATTTCGACGACGTGATGCTGGTTAAGTAGTTGCAGCTGGAAAGACTACCTTCCCGAATAGTCAGCGCTTTCGGGAAGGTAGTCTTTCCGCTTCATTTTCCTTCGCGACTATCCTTTTAAAAGCAGCGAACCTGCTTTCCGGCTATTCCTTTACCCTTAGTTTCCTGACCTATGCTTTTGGGTTTATTCAGTTCGTTACAATGCTTTCTCCCATTGTATGGGCACGTACGAGCTCTTTCTTTAGCAATTGGCTTAGGGTATGGCATTACAGGATTTGCCGCTGATCCCATACGGATTGAAGCCGAGGCCAGTGAGGGCGTTACGCGAAATGGCGTTCAGGTTACGAATGAGAAACTCGGGTTTTCAGGGACCGGCTATGCCTGGGGCTTTGACGATGATAGCAATGGGGGCGACAATATTGTTTTTGCCGTGCCTGCCGCAGCGGGAGCCTATGAATTAACCATTGGCTATTATTCGCCCTACGGGGATAAAAAGACTTTACTAGCCGTAAATGGAGCCGTTAGTGAGCAGGATTTAAAGGCGACCGGCGAAAAGTTCAGCGCGGTTATGGTTGGTACATTTCAACTCAATGACGGTCAAAACACCATTTCCCTGACGAAAAATTGGGGTTACTACGGAATCGACTACATTATGCTGACACCGGCTGCTCCCAAACCGCCTGCCATTGTTCCCCTGGTGAATGGCCGCGCTGAGGCCGAACTGGGCGATCTGACCGGTGTCGATATAGCCACGATCAATCCGGGTTTTTCGGGAACTGGCTATGTGACAGGCTTTGATAATGCGACGGATAAACTAAGTCTGACGTTCAATGCACCAGCAGGCTTGTATGAGCTTAGCCTTGGCTATGCATCGCCATATGGTGATAAAAGAGTTGATTTTCAGGTTAATAATGAAAAGGGGAGTGGTACGTTAAAACAAACGATCACCGGGTTTAGTAGCGCCAACGCAGGCAAGTTTCTGTTGCAGGAAGGCCTGAATACCCTGATAATTTATCGGGGTTGGGGGTACTATGACATTGATTATATTCAACTGACACCCACAACCGCACCACTGCCAGTCAGACCACCCAAACTGCTTGTCGATGCCCAGGCTACCCGCTCGACCAGGGGATTGTTCTCGTATCTGGTTGATCAATATGGAAGCAAGGTAATTTCGGGACAACAGGACGACGTGGAGTACGTGCTGGAAAAAACCGGGAAAGAGCCCGCCATCGGTTCATTCGATCTAATCGATTATTCCCCGACCCGCGTTCAGTTTGGGGCCAATCCGCAGCGAACCAGCGAAGCCATTATCAAGTGGGCAAAGAAAGGTGAAGGGCGGGGAATCATTAGCCTGATGTGGCACTGGAATGCGCCTGCCGACCTGATCAATCAGTCGCCAGACAAACTATGGTGGCGTGGTTTTTATACAGATGCGACAACGTTCGACATTGACGCCGTGCTGGCCGATAGGAATAGCGAACAGTATCGACTCATTCTGCGGGACATGGACGCGATTGCATCGCAGCTCAAAAAATTCCAGGCAGCCGATGTACCTGTGCTCTGGCGACCCCTTCACGAAGCATCGGGCGGCTGGTTCTGGTGGGGAGCAAAGGGTTCTGGCGCATTCAAAGAACTCTGGCATATTTTATACGACCGGCTAACGAACTACCACCAATTACATAACCTGATCTGGGTGTATACAGCCACGGATACGTTTAACCCGGACTGGTATCCCGGCGATCAGTATGTCGATATTGTGGGCGAGGATATCTACGCTGATTCGACCGCGAACATGAGCGGAAACTGGGCCAGCGCACAAAATCAGCTGAATGGAAAAAAACTCGTAGCTCTTTCCGAAACGGGTAACCTGCCAAATCCTGACAAGATTCGTGGGTTCGGAACGTGGTGGTCCTGGTTTACCGTCTGGACAGGCGCTGATTATATCAAAAAGCAACCGATCGACCTACTGAAAGCCGTATTTACGGATAAGGACGTGATTACGCGGGATGAACTTCCTGACTGGCGACTGCCAATTACGCTGAAAGTTCAGTATCAGGAGGGCAATAACGGTAAGGCGACCAACAATACTGGCAAGCCGAAGCTGATCAACGAAGGGCCAACAGCTCAGTCACGCTCAAAATTCTAAAGCCTTAAGAACACAATAGAAGCGAAGTTTATAAACGGGCGGGTCATCTTGTACCTGCCCGTTTTTTTATGAAGAAACGAAATTGTTTTTACCTATGGACTAGGAATCCAGGATTGCAACGACTCGGGCCGGTGCGGCAGAGGCACCTATAATCTTGAGTGGAAAAACGCAGACCTTAAAGCCAGATGCCGGTAAGGCGTCCAGATTGACGAGTTGTTCCATGTGGCAGTATTCCAGCTCGCGGCCAACCAGATGGGCTTGCCAGAATAATTCACGATTCTGGCTGATTTTAGCCTGTTTGATCATGTAAGGAAATGGCAAATCCCAGCCCCACTGATCAATTCCCATTACGTTAATACCCTGATTTATTAACCAGCGCGTTGCTTCCGGACTCATTCCCGTGCCTTTTTCGGCAAACTCTTTTGTCCCATTGAGCTTATCACGCCCGGTTCGGATGAGAACAATCATGGTCGGTTTTAGCTCAACCCCTGTTTTCTGAAGCGCATTCTGTAGATCGTCTACCGTAATGGGATCAAAATCCGCTTTATGACTCATATCAATCACCAAACCGTCACCATAGCACCAGTCAAGTGGAATCTGATCGATTGTTTTGGCTGGTTGCCCGGCCACAATTGGTGCATAATGCCAGGGCGCATCGAGGTGGGTCGTTGAATGAACACCCATAGACTGAATGGTGTCATCGGCCCAGCCCGTGAAATCTTTAGGAAATAACCGGAAGGGAAGACCCAGCAACCGAATGAGCCATTTAGCACGGCTATGCGGTTTATGCTTGATCCTGACCCGCATAAACCACGGATCGTTGGGATTGTAACGGATGGGTTTTGACAGGTCGATCAGGCGCGACATAAGCGGTAAGCAGGTAGTTAGCTCGCCAAAACTAATGATTCGCCGGGTAGAATGTACACCCGGCGAATCGCAGAATTTAGTCGACAACCAGACGTTGCGTAATCTGCGTTGTCTGACCATAAACGGTAAGCAAATAAATGCCCGTACGTAGTTTGTCGAGCGTTATCGACTGCTCACGACCAGCGAGTATATGATTCTGCTGATGGACTGCTCGGCCCTGCTCATTGACAAGCTGAACAGTTACTGTCTCGTTGACCGGGAAGTTACTGAACGACAAACGGACAACTCCCTGATTGCCCGAAACCGGGTTTGGCGAAATCAGTATCGTTGCTTTCTCTTCCGTTTGTTCCGCAATCACCCGCGCCGACGATAACTTGACCAGTTGCAGGTTATCGATGTAATACGGTGTACTGATCGAACCACCCGTGTCCTGAATATACAGATCTTTCAATGTTGCCGGACTGTTGAGCGTCGATAACGGAATCGAAACCAGAGTCCAGGTGTTGGCCGTGGGTTGAACCGTGTAAGTTTTGTAGTTGTCGTTAATCATAACGTCGAACCGCTTGCCAGTTGCATTACCACCGTGTACCCAGAACTGGAGGTGCGTGTAGGCTGACAGATTGATCGCTGTTTCCGGATGCAGATACAAACCACCCCAGCCTGCCGTGTATTGTACGGACAGAGACTTCGAGCCAACTTTTACGGGCGTTCCGTTGGCATAATTGCGTGTCGTGCTCCATGACCAGTCATACCACTGCGCTTTGAGTGCGTCATCGTAAATCAGATAACCGGTTGGAACAGGGTCAGGATCGGTCGTGCCGCCTGTTATGGTAACGCTGGTTGTGGCCGTACTGGCACATCCGGCCAGATTGACGGTCAATGTGTATTGGCCTGATGCCGCCGTCGTTACCGAAGAAATAGCCGGATTCTGATTGGTAGATGTAAAACCGTTTGGTCCATTCCATTGATAACTGGCTCCCGAACCCGCGTTGGCCGCCGTTAGATTCAGTGTCTGTCCTGCCACTACCGGGCTGTTGCTGGAAGCCTGAGCTATTGGCAAGGGCTTAACTGTAACCGTGGTGGTTGCCGTATAGGAAACGGCATTGCTTACTACGGTTAGCTTATACGTTCCCGAAGCCAGTGAGGTCGCAGCAGGAATCGTTGGGCTGGGGGCCGATGACGTAAAACCATTCGGACCACTCCATTGGTACGTTGCGCCGACCTGAGCATTCGTTACCGTTGCCGATAAATTCAACGGTTGGGCTACACAGATGGGGCTATTGCTTGATGCGCTGACGATGACCGAAGGTGGTGGATTGTCGCCCTGCCCGGAGGCTAACTGCAACTGGTCGATGTAGTAGGCAGGCTGAGCCTGATTCGTTACATCCTGAATGAATATATCCCGGAGCGTTGCCGGATTGCCGAAAGCCGAGAACGGAACGGTGATTAATGTCCATTGGTTGGCTTTGGCGCTGAACTCATACGAGCCACTGCTGTTAATCACAACCTGCATTCGCTGGGTTCCGCTGGTTCCGCCATGCACCGAGAATTTCAGATATGGATAAGTGCTTAACGTAATTGGCGTCTCCGAATGAAGATACAATGCGCCCCAACCGGCAGTATGCTGTACGGCCAGCGATTTAGCCTGACTATAAACCGGCGATGTATTGTTGTAGTTGCGCGTTGTGCTCCACGACCAGTCGGCCCAGCCCGTTTGCAGGGCGTCTTCGTAAATAATCTGCGAACCAGCACCGGGTCCGGGTGTTGTGCCCGTAACAGATACAACTGTCGTAGCCGGGCTGGTGCAACCATTTAATCCGACCGTTACCGTGTAGGTGCCTGACGCGGATGCTGTTACGTTTGCCACTGAAACGGTCTGGCCGTTTCCAGCATAGCTGTTTGGGCCTTGCCAACTATACGTTGCTCCGGCACCTGCGTTGCCAGCCGTCAATGTTAAGGTTTGCCCAGCCGCGACGGGGCTATTGCTCGACGCCGAAGCGATTGGCAAGGCATTAACCGTGACAACAATACCAGCTGTTTTGGGCGCTTCTGTGCTGCTGGTCACGGTGAGCGAGTAGGTGCCGGAAGCTGCCGTCGTTGCGTTCGGGATGCCCGGATTAGCCACCGTCGAGGTAAACCCGTTCGGGCCACTCCACTGAAAAGTGGCTCCGGCAGGAGCGCCATTAGCTACCAGGTTCAGCGTTTGTCCGGCACAGACTGGACTGTTGCTCGATATTGTCAGCGTGGCTGGTGGGGGCGTATCGGAGGGCGTTGTGAAATACGCGACCAGGAACGTATAGCCAGCCTGATTATAAATGGCCGGTTCGGTGATTTCCCACGAGGGTTCCGGGTAAGATGTATTCCAGTTCCGATAGGCTTTCATCGCGGGTTGACCTTTTGGTGGAGAAGCCGTACCGCCATAATAGACATTCGGTCCACCAACCACATAACCTGGTGGTGGCCCAAACTGAGATCCGGCACCATCATAACGGGTCGACCCATCCCGAAACCAACTGTGGTAGAACTCATCGACGCTGTTGTCGCCCCCGGCGTTGGCTCCCCGGCTTCCCATATTACTGAGATAAATCCATGACAATGGATTCCGGCCATGAAAGTAGTGAAGATACTCTTCGGCAATCTCTTTGTACAGAGCGTTCTTGGTGGGATTGACATTTAGATCGACGGCCAGAATCGGCAGCATCGCCCAGAGTGCTTTTTGTAGATTTGACCCCCACGAATAATGTCCGGTCCACATAAAGCCCAGATAGGGGTCGTTCTTCTGGGTGTAATACGCTTCCACAGGCCAGTCCATTGTATTCTTGAACTTGTCTTTAATGGCCGAAACGATGGCTGGCGTAGAGCCGCTGGCTTTGGCATAGACGTAGTAGGCTCGGTTCAACTCCCAGCACAGCGACGCATCCAGATGGCCCGCCGAGAACGGATGAAATCCGTTTTCACTGGTGCCGCTAATGTCGTTGTAAGTAGCCTCAAAAAACGATTTGTATTTAGCCGTACCTGTTGTGGCGAATAGTTCGGCCGCTGCGGCAATCCGCCGTCGTTTGTCGTCATTTAAGTCAGAACCGGCATCAGCCGCAGCTGTGCTGGCACCGTCTTTTCCTGATGCGGGTTGCATGGTCGCATTGGCTTCTAGGTAGGCCCAGGCATTTTCGGCGGCTGTACGGAGTGTGCTGGCGTAGGCTGGATACTGACCGGCATACCCACTGTAAATACGGGCGGCATGTGCCATGACGGCCGCGAAGGTGGCTGTCGACCAGGTGGTTATGGGCGTGTAGTAACGTGGCTGTGTATCGGTTGAAGGATCGTCTGTACCGTTTTCATAACTGGTAACGGTAACACGATTATGGACTCCGCCATTGGTAGCCTGCATTCGCAGCATCCAGTCGAGCTCCCACTTGAGTTCATCGAGCAGATCCGGCACGCCATTGCCCGATTCCGGAATGCTGGTGTTGTCTGCGAATGCCGATGGGCGGAGTTCATAACCCACCATCAGATTCCAGAGCGTGTGGTTCAGAAACGGGATATACTTGTTGTAATCACCCGCATCATACCAGCCACCTGTTACGTTACGCTGCGTACCTGCCTGGGCAGAACCCGTATAGAGCAACGCATTCGCATCCTGCATGTGAGCTGGGCCATGGGTCCAGTTGCCACCGTATTGCGCCGGAATTGATGTGCCGGAACGCTGGTAATAGAACGTTCGTGTCGATGCTTTCAGGGCCGCTGCGTAAATATCGTCTCGCAGTTCGAAGTCATACGACCGAAGGTTATTCGTTGGGTCATAAACGTAATAGGTCCCCGGCGTTGTCAGGCTCGAAAAATCGCCATGCCATGCTTTATCGCCCGAATCTTCGTGCGTGCTGCCGCCATTCCACTGGACCACTGCGCCCGTAAACACAGCCACATGATCGGCCGATCGACGCACCTGAAACTGCCCACCCGGTATGTAGGGCGTTCCGGCGTTCTGGCCCGTTATAGGATTCGCAAAGACAACAACTTTCTTTGCCGACAGTCGCCACCCGAACTGATCGACAATAATCTGTTTACTGACCGACTGAGCCCTGACGGCTGGCGGACTTAACCAGCCTGCCAAAATCCAACTCAGGCAGAAGCCTACACCTAAACGGAAAAACCGTTTTGCTTTTTTCATACACTTTACTGTTTTAGTTAAAAAATGAGCCAGCAAAGTAGAGTAGACTGCCAACCTAAAGGAGTATGATCCGCCTGAAGCGTATATTTTGGGGAGTCGACTGTGGTTTTTTCTGCTTAAACAAATTGTGAAATGTTTACCAGAAGATGTTGATTGGTGTTGATTTGAATTAACTAGTTTGCTTTATGAGAAAAATTTAAACTTTTTCCATCGCCATTTTGAATGACTTTAGTTCTGACTGATGGCTATTTTTCGGGTAGAAACGTTCCATTCGCCAGTTTTAAAGATACTATAGACGTTTTAACCCGACGCTACGAATGTTCCGTATCCTTGTCGCTGTGCTGTGTCTGACCGTAACTTTTACGGGGCAGGCACAGACGCTTGATCAGAAAGCCGCTGGTTATCGCGGAATCTGGTATTTCATTGGGCCTACCAACAATGAGTTCGCTTATAAATACAGTGGTGGTTTAGGCACCTACCCCGCGAATCATTACCCGTTTTCGGTCTATGCCCCGACTGTTCAGCGGACGTTTTTCTGTTATGGAGGTGTGACAGATTCTACTTCCCGTGATCTGTGCCATATGATCGGCTACTTCGACCATAAAACGGGCATGGTATCCCGGCCAACGCTCCTGCTCAATAAAAAGACCGATGACGCCCACGATAATCCGGTGATTCAACTGGATGCTCAGGGATACATCTGGGTGTTTTCTACCTCACACGGCACCGAACGACCATCTTTCATTCACCGGAGTCGTAAACCATACGATATTAGTTCGTTTGAGCCAATCAGCGCAACGCGTCAGGATGAAGCCGGGAAACGCATTCCGTTCGACAACTTTTCGTACCTGCAAACCTATTATCAGCCGGGTCGGGGTTTCTTCAACCTGATGACGCATTATGATCGTGGCGTTCTGATTTATGGAGCAAACAAGCCCCGCCGTACAATCTCGTTCATTACCAGTCCCGATGGCGTGAACTGGTCGGCCTGGCAGGATATCGCGACAATTGAAGAAGGTCACTATCAATCCAGTGGGCAATGGCGAAATAAAGTGGGCAGTGCGTTTAATTATCACCCAAATACAAAAGTTGGAGCGGGTCTGGACTACCGTACCAACATCTATTACGTGGAAACCGATGATTTTGGGAAAAGCTGGCACACCGCTGACGGGAAGCCGCTTCGTCTGCCGTTGACAGAAATAGCCAATCCGGCCCTGGTGAAAGATTATAAAAGTCTGGGATTAAACGCGTACATCAGCGATGTGAATTATGATGATGTTGGTCGTCCTATTATTTTGTATATCACCAGCAAAGGCCCCGACCCCGGCCCTGCCAACGGACCACATGAATGGCATGTTGCCCATTGGACCGGTAAAGAATGGGCCATTCATCGCGTGGCCCAATCCGACCATAATTACGATATGGGCTCACTTTATGTACAGGGCAAAACCTGGCAAATTATTGGGCCAGTCGAAGCGGGGCCACAACCATATGGTACGGGAGGCAACCTAATCATGCTGAAAAGCACAGATCAGGGAAAGAACTGGACAGCATTGAAAGCAATCACTAAAAACACGGTTCGCAATCAGACCTACCCACGGCGGCCGGTGGCAGCACAGCCTGGTTTCTACGCGTTCTGGGCCGATGGAAACGCCCGAAAGCCCTCAGCTTCCTATCTCTATTTCTGCAATCAGGATGGTCAGGTTTTTCAGCTCCCCGCCGAGATGAAGACTGATCTGGAGAAACCAATGCGGGTTAAATAAAAAGTTTAGACACAAGAATGTCGGGCAATCCAGCGATTTAAATAGATTAAATCGCTGGATTGCCCGACATTCTTGTGTGTTCAGAAAGTAATCTGCTAGTTGCCAACCATGAATACGGCATTGCCAAAGAGCAGCTTGCCGTTGTACCAGAATCCCCGGAAAAGCGGATCATCGGCCAGATAGACAATACTTCCCCGACCGTAATTCTGAACACCCATCAGCAACGTATTTTTTAGCTTATCCTTGGCATTTTTACCCGAGAAGCCAGCTACGTAATTATCGGCCTTCAGGTAACCAACGTTCCAGCCATCTTTCAGGAAGTCGTAATTGAACGTGTTCTGCACAAGGGTGTAATAGCCACCTGTCAGTCCGAAACCGAGCGGGTGCGTTGTGTCGATGTTCACGCGGTAAATGCTGCCCGGTGTTTCATCCGAAATAGTTGCCCGTTCGCGGTTGCCATAGAGTTTGAGCGAATCGGCCGGAAGGCTTTTCTCTTTGGCTTTGTCCTTAACGCTTTTATCTTCTTTCTCTTTCAGATCAAACCCATCTTTTCCCGCCAGAAACGATGTAGCACGTTCCAGAGCAATGAGTTTACCTCCAGCCCGAATCCACTCTCTGATGGAAGACAGGTTCTTATCGTTCAGAAAACGAGCATAATTGTAGTTCGTTGGCAGAATTAACACATCCAGTTTGCTCCACTCAACGTTACCGAGCGTGTTCCCATCGATAAGCGAAATGGGGTAGCCCAACTCTTGATCGAAAAAATGCCAAACCTCGCCCGCTGCCGGTGGTGGTGTACCTTCGCCTACAACGAGACCCACACGGGGTGCTTTTAATCCTGTCACAAAATCAGACCCGAAGTCAGACCCTTTTGCTACGAAACCGGTCTGTACGGGTGTAAGATCGGCCCCTGCCTTGGTTGCTTCGGCCCGAACGAGGGCATCGAAACGATCGCCGAAGCGTTCATTTCCGGCGCGCGTCACAATGAGCGTTCCTGATGGGTACGTCTTGTTTTCTAATTCAAACGGTTTCTCGGCTGCTCTCACTCTGACTTTTTGCTTCAGCAAACCAGCGAGTAGTTGCACGGCCGGAAGTGACTGCCAGCGCGCAATATAGGCATATGGTTTCGTGATCGTTGTCGAAGCGGGCGCACTCGTTGCAGGTTGCGAAGCGACGGGTGTCAATCGGGTTGTCAGGCCATAAGTTTGCAGGCCGAAAGCATAGGGCAGCGACCAGGCCGTAATGTCATACGTTGCGGAGTCTTCCAGCGCTGAATTGGGTTCAAACAGGATTTTGAGCAACGTCGACTTTGACTGGTAGGCGCTGATAAGCATGTCTTCGGCAGCAATAGCAACCGATTTTTCGCTTTTCTGGCTTGTGTAATTGAATCCGGCTACTGTCTGTGCTTTGCCCGCATAGCCATACGTAATTTTATTGCGATCCAGAAGCTGTTGCAGTGATTTTAGGCGCCCGGCATCCCCATTGGATTTAATGAGGTAGCTTTTGTAAGGCCCGATAGGTGTGTTCCGCGATTTGTCGAAAAACTGACCAAATTCTTTCACAACCTCCGCCGGACGGTCGGCGACCGATTCGAGCGTGGCAATACTGGCTACATAATGGTGGTCGATCCGTTGGCGAAGAGTCAGCGTATCGCCATCGTTTTTTTCAATGGCCAGACCAGCTCGTGAATTACCACCCTGTTCGTAGGTCATGCCGATGGCCCCATTATAGGTTGGGTAGGTGTCGCCGTAGCTGGGATAAAAGAGATCAAAACGCTCGCGGGTGTAGTAGAGCCAGCCCTTCTGATCAAAATAGCGGCTGCAATACTGCCCAATGGTTTGCTGAAACTGCCGCTGAAACGGCGTAATATCTTCGTGATAAGGTTTAGCTGAAGGCGCGAAATAATACGGGCTTTCAACACCCATTTCGTGAAAATCGCCGTGGAGGTGGGGCATCCATTGCTGATAAAGCGCCATGCGATGCTGAGTAATTTCCTGTGTTTGCCAGGCCCAGTCGCGGTTTGGATCGAACAGGTAGTGCGTGTATCGACCACCTGGCCAGGGCTCAACGTGTTCACGGGCGAACGGTGTCGGATCGGCGTTCTGACCCATCATCTGATTGTACCAGTTTACATACCGGTCATGCCCATCCGGATTCAGGCCGGGGTCCAGAATAACAACCGTCGTGTTCATGATTTTCTGGGAAATCGGATCTGTTGTATTCAACAGCCGATACAACACTTCCATGAAGGCTTCAGAACTAACCGCTTCGTTACCGTGAACGTTATAGCTGAGCCACGCAATGGGCGGTTGGGCTGCTGTTGTGGGCTGGCCATCGATCATGCCAATGCGTTTGAGGTTGTTGGTTCGAATCTCGTCGAGACGAGCCAGGTTCGCTTCCGAAGCGATGGCAACGGCCATTAACTGGCGGCCTTCATAGGTAGTTCCATAGGGGAGGAGTTTGACCCGGGAAGGCATCTGTCGGGCAACCTGCTCAGCATAAGCCAGAACGCGATGATGGGGTGTAAATCGTTCGCCAATTTTATAGCCGAGGAATTGAGCGGGTGAATCCAGTCGGGTGGATGAGGAGTTGGTCGTTTGCGATGAAGCCGACAGCGACGCGACCATAAGGCCCGCCAGCAGCAAAAGGTGTTTCATGAATCAGGTGAAAAAAATATAAAAGCTAACACCTTCAAAAATAGCAGTAAATCGGTCAAGAACGCTTTTTTTGAAAAAATTTTGAGGGTACCTATTGCATTATAAAAACATCGCCTTACCTTTGCACCACGATTCGCCAACGCAGCGGCAAACAAGCTAAAACGTTGGGTCTTGGTCACAAGACGGCCGATTCGTCTAGCGGTTAGGACATCGCCCTTTCACGGCGGTAACACGGGTTCGATTCCCGTATCGGTCACTAACAATCACAACTGTTGTTGTACAAAAAGCCCTGAATACGTTGTTATTCAGGGCTTTTCTGTTTTTAAATTGTTCGGTATACTACACGCCGTCTCACTAAACTTCGTCATGCGTTCCAGGATGCCGAACCAACGACCATCAGCCTGTAATTTGTTTATACCGATAACTAAACAAGTGCCGGGTCTGCAAGAAATTGTTTCGTTTATTTAAGCAAGCGAAACCCCAGGGTTTCATGTGCTTAGGTAACTTTCCCACATTTGGCGAAACAATGGTATGGCAACGAATCGCGAAACTCCAATCCAAATCAGGAAAGAAGAATTTAAAAAAATTGGCTATCAGTTAATTGATGCCGTTGCCGATTTTTTTGACACCATTGAGGAAAAACCCGTGACCACTGGAGAGTCTCCCAGGCAGCTGCAAACAATTATTGGCACACAATCCATACCCGAAGAGGGAAAGTCTGTTGAAGAAATTCTTACTAAAGCCACAGACTTACTATTCAACCATTCGCTCTTTAATGGCCATCCCAAATTTTTTGGCTATATCACGTCCTCTCCCGCTCCAATTGGTGCATTGGCTGATTTATTAGCTGCCGCTGTTAATCCCAATGTCGGTGCCAACAGTTTAAGCCCCATTGCCACTGAAATTGAAAAACAAACCGTGAAATGGCTGGCTGAATTAATTGGCGTTTCTCCCAATTATGGGGGCCTGTTGGTTAGCGGTGGTAATATGGCCAATTTCACCGCTTTTTTAGCGGCTCGAACGGCAAAAGCGCCTAAAACAATAAAAGAAGAGGGAATGGCTACTGTCGCTCAACAATTGACAGTCTATTGCTCAAAAACAACGCATACCTGGATCGACAAAGCGGCTGTTTTATTTGGCCTTGGTACAAATGCCATTCGCTGGATTCCGACTGATAGCCAGAATAAAATGGACAATAACGTTTTGGAACAAACCATTAAGGCGGATCTTGCCAATGAGTGTCAACCCATTATGGTCATCGGAACAGCCGGAGATGTTAGCACCGGTGCGGTGGATAATCTGAAGGGGATTGCGTCAATCTGCCAGGCGTATGACTTGTGGTTTCATATAGATGGGGCTTATGGTATACCGGCGGCTGTAATACCAGAACTGAATGATGTATTTGAAGGCATTCAGGCCGCCGATTCGATTGCCCTCGACCCTCACAAATGGCTCTATAGCCCATTGGAAGCAGGCTGTACGTTAGTGAAAAACCCCAACCACTTACTGGAGACTTACAGCTCTCATCCAGTCTATTATAATTTCAGTACTACCGACGAAGTACCAGCACTAAATTATTATGAATACGGCTTTCAGAATTCGCGGGGTTTCCGGGCGTTAAAAGTCTGGCTTACTTTACAACAGGTGGGGCAAAGGGGTTATATCAAAATGATTGGTGAAGATATCGCCTTATCTAAGTTATTATTCGATCTGGCCAACAAACATTCAGAACTCGAAGCCATTACGCAGAACTTAAGTATTGCAACGTTTAGATACATTCCGCTAGATTACAGACCTGCCACTGAAGAGGAGACGGATTATTTGAATCGATTAAATGAATCCCTGCTGAACGAACTGCAACAGGGAGGCCAGGTATTTTTATCGAATGCTATTGTCAATGGCGCGTATTGCTTAAGAGCCTGTATTGTTAATTTCAGAACATCAAAGAAAGATATAGAGGAAATTATAGCTATCATCGTTGATGAAGGCAGAAAAAAACACAACCAACTCCTGACGAAAATCGACTGATACTGGTCATAAATTAATTTTAATCCGTTGATTTTCAGATTATACATTCATGTTCCAGTGGCACTCTTCGCTCATGGCATCCCCGCCCTGTACTGACTCCTGGTGAGGTCTTATGAGTTGACAGAACTACTGGCCATGGCTAAAGCCGGGTGCATTTTTGAGACGTATTAACTTCTTTATAAATTCATGTTTTGACTACAACAACAAAAGATTTGATTACAAGTCGTTCTTCGTGGCTGCAGAACTTTGTAAAAAAATAGAAAGATGAAAGTTGTAGTAACAGGTTCGTTAGGAAACATCAGCAAGCCACTGGCTAGGGAGTTAGTAGAAAAAGGGCATGCAGTTACGGTTATAAGCAGCAAACCAGAAAAGCAAAAAGACATTGAAGCAATAGGAGCCACCGCAGCCATTGGCTCCCTGGACGATGTTGATTTCCTGGTATCTGCCTTTACGGGTGCCGAGGCCGTTTATACGATGGTGCCGCCCAATTATGCCGTGCCTGACATGAGAGCGTATTACCGGAAAATTGGCAATAGCTATGCGCAGGCTATCAGGCAGGTAGGTATAAAGCGTGTGGTTAATCTCAGTAGTTACGGCGCAGATTTAGATAAGGGCACTGGATTCATCCTCGGTGCTTACGATGTAGAAGGCATACTAAATGAATTGTCGGACGTTGCCATTACGCACCTTCGCCCTACTTATTTTTATTACAACCTGTACAGTTTTGTCGATATGATAAAAGAAATGGGTTTCATTGGCGCGAATTACGGGGGCAATGACAAGCTTGTTATGGTTGCCCCAGTCGATATTGCTACCGTCGCTGCCGAAGAACTGGTGATATTGGATGCTGTCCAGGCCATACGCTATATTGCCAGCGATGACCTTACTGCCAGCGAAGTAGCGCATCGTTTAGGCGTTGCCATTGGTAAGCCAGATCTGAAGTGGGTCACCTTTACCGATGAGCAGGCAAAAAGTGGCTTCGAAGCTCGAGGAATATCTGCCTATCTGGCCGCAAACTTTATTGATTTGGGAGCCAGCATTCATAGTGGCGCCATGCGACTTGATTATGACCTGAACAAACCAACGGCTATGGGCAACGTAAAGCTCGATGATTTCGCCCGAGAGTTTGCGGCTGCATTTATAGGAAATAGATAATTGTTTTGAACCCGTAATGGCTGTCTGACAGCCATTACGGGTTCAAAACAGCAATTGTTTCAGCTATTTTCGTATAATCATTCATTTACTAATGAAAAGCATACAACCCCTCAGAATTAAGACTATAACAGAATATCATAAACTCATGGCTTTGCCGAAGCCGGAGCATCCATTAATTAGCGTACTGAATTTTGAAGCGATAAAGCGTTTATCGGACGGTAAGCCAACAAGCATTATTCATGATTTTTATTCCATCGCGCTTAAACGAAATTTTAACGGCAAGATGAAATATGGTCAGCAGGAATATGATTTTGATGAGGGAGTACTAATTTTCATTTCGCCCGGTCAGGTTTTTACCATCGAGGCAAATGAAGAACTGCAACATTCGGGCTGGTTGTTACTCGTTAATCCTGATTTTTTGTGGAATACGCCTTTAGCCAAACTAATAAAACAATACGAATATTTTAGTTATTCGGTACATGAAGCCCTGCATCTTTCAGAAAAAGAAGAAGCAATAATTACGGGAATAATAAAAAATATTGAACAGGAATATCATTCACCCATCGATGGATTTAGTCAGGCCGTAATTATTGCACAGCTTGAATTATTACTGACCTATGCTGATCGATTTTACCATCGCCAGTTCATAACCCGAAAAATTACGAACCATAAGCTCCTAAATCGATTGGAAGTTATTCTTGCCGACTATTTTAATAGTAATGATTTAGCGGAAAAAGGATTACCAACGGTTCAATACATTGCCGACTTGTTAAATGTATCGCCTAATTATTTGAGCGTATTATTAAAAGTATTGACGGGCCAAAGCACCCAGCAGCATATACACGATAAATTGATCGAAAAGGCGAAAGAAAAACTGTCGACTACCGACCTGACCGTAAGTGAAATCGCTTATGAATTAGGCTTTGAACATTCGCAGTCTTTTAGCAGCTTATTCAAGAGCAAAACCAATTGTTCGCCGTTGGAATTCCGAAATTCTTTTAATTAACCAAACGTATTGGTGTTTTGTGAGGTGATGGCAGCCATTGAAAGCACCTATTCTTACTCCATTCTCCTGGCGATATGGCACGGGCAGGTGGACTAATTATTTCCCCAGCAATTGTTTGCGGTGATTAACACCCCAGCTATGCAGTTCCATCATGACCTTCTTCAGCGAACGGGAATAATCCGTAGCGATATATTCAATTAAAACAGGGTGATCGTCATGAACGATTCGCTTGATCAGCTGATGTTCTTCCATGTCTTTCAATTCTTTGGATAGAACCTTGGGATTGATTTTGGGAATGCTTGTCTGTATTTCCGTAAAACGCCGATTGCCATGCATAATCGACGTTAAAATCAATACTTTCCACTTGCCACTTATAACATCCAGCGCATCACGGATCGGAAGCATCTGTTCTATACAATCGATTTGTTTCGTTTTGCCCTCTGTTAAAATCATGCTGCTTACGTTCAGGTAACTGCTTACTTTTTGAAAGTAAAAGTAGAGACCTTTGACAGACTAATCAACTCCTGCTTGACCAGTATGGTAAGTCAACAAAAAAAGTCAACAAAACTGCAAATGGCCTTATGGGCCGCTCAGATACTTCTTGCACTTTCCTTTATTGGATCGGGGCTTTTTAAATTGGTTACGCCTGTTTCTACGCTTGCCGACATGTGGCCCTGGGCGGGAGAATACCCGAACCTGCTTCGTTTCACGGGTACCCTCGATCTGTGTGGTGGGATCGGCGTCATTTTGCCCGCCTTTATCCGTAAACCAGGATTGATTGTATGGGCAGCATCGGGTTTAGTGACGCTTATGGTGTGCGCCATTGTCTTTCATTTGTCTCGGGGAGAGGCAGCCAACACGCCGTTCAATTTTGTCATGCTGGGGCTCGCCCTGTTCGTTTTCTGGGGGCGACGTATGAGTCGTTGGTAAAAGCTACCTTGATGAAGGGCTTTGGCCAAAAAACTGCTTTTAAGCAACCGAAAAATGAGAGTAATCTTTAAAGCCAACCTCCTGATTAACTAGATATGGCTACTATAGGGTCTTAACTTTTTATCATTTTTGGTACTATTTCGAGCATTTACGGTGTGTATACGGCCAGTCTATGGCTTCATTACAAGAACAACTTACAGCCCGCAGTGAAAATAATGCAAATAGCTTTTTTAATACTATTGATAATTTTTTATATATATAAGTAAATTTTATTTTTAAAATAAACCCATATAATGTGTCTTATAATTTTTATATACATACTTAAAAATATTAAATCTATTTAGATTCAATATTGGTGACTTTTTTGGTGATTTCGTCCGGTAAAATGGTGATTTCAGACGTAAAGAGCTTCCTGACCTTAGTCAATAAGCCAGTGAATCCCGTTTTTTACGGCGAAAGCCCCACGACAGTTTGGCGACCGGACGCGGGGCTTTACAGGAGTCTAATGTTTCACCATTAAACAGTCAAATGTAATGCAAAATCTATCCATTTTAGTCAGAACGTTATGCATTAGCGTTGTGATAGCCGGTTCTTCTTTATTACTTAGTCAATGTTCACCGCCTAGTGTGGGTTTGGAGCCGACTACCGCAATTGACTCGGAACTATTGAAATTTGCTGTGGCTCATCACATGAAATTGGCAAAGCAAGATTTGTCCACTAAACCTTTGTTGTCGTTTGCATCTCCACAAGCAGCGAAAGCTTATTTTAAGACTAATCCTAATGGCTTACGTCTTAACCTTCGAAAAATGCCATTTAAAGATAAAACTTTGGAAAAGGCCCGATTAGCCCAAGGTGTTTATTATTCGTCTGGAACGTAATATCTGGACAATACAAACCAGTATGGACTAAAAACTTTATTATTATCTATCAACTTGTCAGTTGTTTATGACTATTGCACAGGATGGAATACATTCAATAGCGTTATCTCGCATACTTCTCAAGGTGTTAGACAATCAGCGGCAGCAACCTTGTGTACTTGGGAAGAAGGCTCTTTTTTCGGGTGGGTCTACCCCGATAAAATAGAGCTAGATCTACGAGGAAAAATAGCTTACAAAATTCAGATAATGGGCTATGATTTTAATGTTACTGACGTTGAGTACTCATTTTTAGACCTAATTAGCTCACAAGAAATTCCAACAGTTGCGGATGGTTCTTCATGTAATCCACCTAATACTGGTAATAACGGCGATGCTGGTGGCGATGGTTGGGCTGGTGGTGGCGAAAATCCCTCACCGGCTCCCACTCCTGGAAATCCAATTATTATAATTTTTGGCCCGGACCCTACTCCGACCCCCACACCTGCCCCTACGCCTGAACCTACTCCTACTAATCCCCAACCCCCAGGCGGCCCTGAGTATGTATAAATTATAACCCGTTAGTTACGTTTTAAATAAGACGTAGCTAACGGATTGAATCTGTTAAAGCCAAGCCATATGAATCACTTTATGAATTCTACTGTATTTAGATTGGCAATTATTTCTCTTCTATGCTTTGCCAACTACTTATCTAATGCCCAATCATCCAGAGATAGTATTCTCTATGAATCGGACCGATCAGCCCAGTTTCCAGGTGGGATTGGTGGGCTATATGATTTTATTAAACAATCAATTCATTATCCCCCCAGTGCTTTAGCTGAAAAGCACAAGCAGAAAGTGGGCGTCCAAATGACAATTAGCGAGAATGGCGCGATTAGAAGCATTATTACCCCTCCTAATCTACGAAAAGATTTCGACGACGAAATTCATCGGCTAATCGCTTCAATGCCCAAATGGCTTCCTGCCTCCAAAAACAATCAATTAGTAGAAAGTACTGTCTTCTTCTTTGTCAATTTCATTCCACCTAAATAGGAGAGTCATTCACATTCGTACGAAATACTCCATCAAAGACGATTGACATAGATAATCAGCTTCTTACGAGGTGAGATAAGGAAATCGTTCGTAGCTTTCGTAATTCCTACAATGTTAGATATATCCATGTGATAATGTTCATGGGACATTCCGTAAGGAATGTTGACTATCCCTAATAATCTATTAAAAGGGGTAGTTAACGTATTGGAGGATGGTGCTCTGTTGGACATTTAGCGAGTTAATTTAAGATATTGCCTGCCGACTGGGAAATTGTATTTTTCTTCCCCTTTGCACCCTCAATATACCATTGGGCCGGAGTTTGGTAATCCAGCGACTGGTGTTTGCGACCATAATTATAAAAATGGAAGTAATTTGATAAACTGCACTCTAAAGCTAAACCGTTTTTTGCTCCGTCATTATTGGGCCATATAGCTAGGCTTCGGTTATTCGTAAGATCTATCTATTTTGGCTTACTCTAGTGGCCTTTGAGCTAGCAATCATGAACTTTCTATTCTCAACGGCTATCCTGTCGATAGAAATATCATACTGAATGAAGGCAAAACTACAGGCTCACGGCTCGGTAGACATTGTTCTAAGGATCAAGTTTGATTGGTGTGAAGTCCAATTTTGAGGAAGTACTTTCCTGGGAGACATCCAGAAGTTGTGTGGGATGAAATAGGAAACATGAAAGCCAGTGTAGTACACTCTGAAACAGAGTGTACTACACTGGCTTTCAGATATAAATTGGATAGGTTTTCAACCTGAAAATACGAATAATACCGTTGGAAAAACGCCTATTTCTTCATCTTATTCTCAAATAGGAAAACGCCATTTTTATTGGCCACAACAATGTCGGTTTTCTTGTCACCGTTCATGTCCTGCGCAACAATATTGAGCCCCGCACCCGAATCGTTGTCGATCACATGCTCTTTATAATAAGGCTCTCTACCCGGTATAAACTCGAACCACATGAGAATGGCCGGGTCACTGTCGCCGGGGTCACGACCGTGGTGAGCCAGAAATCGCTTTCCGGTTATGTAATCCTTACGACCATCTCCGTTCAGATCAGCCATGATCGACGAATGAGTCTGGGCCGTAGTGTTACTCATTAAGTGGGTTTTGAAATTAAGCTTACCCTGCTCATCGACTACCTGCTCATGCCACCAGACACCCAATGCATGGGCCGATGCACTTACGACGTCGTTTTTCCCGTCGCCATTCACATCCAGTACCTGCATGTGGGAACAGGGTTCGCCCAGGTTTGTCGGATGGAATACCCAGTTGCCAGATTTTTTATCAGCTGTTCCTTCAAACCAACCTTCACGAACCACTACATCATTAAACCCGTCCTTATTCACATCACCATACCCAATTCCATGCGAAAAGATCTCGGTTCCGGGTACGTTCTCCCGGCTTAGGGCGAAACGTTTCCAGGCGGTTTCACCTTGTTTTTCGGGCGCTTTTAGCCATACAATCTGTTTCTTCGCCTTATCTCCGCAAAGAATATCGAGTCGGCCATCGCCATCAATATCAATAAAGCCCGGCGACTCATTGGCGATGCCAACGGAATCGTCGAGGGCGTGTTTTTTCCATTGGCCCGGTTGGTTTTTGGGATTCTCGAACCAGAAGCCAGGTTTTCCGGGGAAATCAACAATGACGACGTCATCCCATCCATCCTGATTCACATCCATTCCCATATTCAGGAACGAATCACTATACTCCTTTCGAGGGTCATAGACGCGGGAAGGCGCCATCTCGTGGCGTTTCCAGCTGGGCGCTTCAAACCAATAATAACCGGCAACAATGTCCATTCGCCCATCCTTGTTCAGATCAGCGACGGCTACTCCTTCGGAAATGAAATCTCTCGTTATTTCTGTCTTTTTAAAGTCATCAGACAGCACGATGGACTTTGAATCAGGGGCGTTTGCGGTTGTATTGGCGGCCTGCTGCTGGCGTACTTTAAACAGGGATTTATCCTGACTATACGCGTTTGTAATCCAGCCGAAAAGGAGTAGGCCGCTCAGCAAATGTCGGCTATTCAGGTCTATTCTTGTCATCATGGCAAGTAAGGGATTTATGAACAATGAAGGTTGAATAATAAACCATACGGGCGGCCTACTTGTCAGTGCTTACCACCGCGATTCATTGTACATCCTCCCTTGTTTATTCTATGGTATAGAGGTTTTTACTCTTCCAGTACTTTGGCAATCAACGCCTGAATTTCATGGCTTTCGTGTGAATGATCCAGTTTGCCGACCCGGTTATTCAATTCTTTCAGGACTTTTTTAGAATCCTCCGTACCGATTGCCGCAACGCGCTGAATGGTGTAGGGAAGATGCTTCGGCATTTTGGATTTTTGCGCCAGTTCCAGCGCTCGCTTCATATCGATAGCGGCCAGTGGTTCGGCGGCATACCATAGCATCAAAGGCAGGTTATGATCATCCTTGTCTTCCGCTTTTTGAACGAGCGCGTCCAGTACATCCCAGCGTTGTGCTGGTTCCAGCCTCAGCATGGCCGATGCCAGATAAAGCCGAACCAGTGCCGAATTATCGTTCTGAGCCATGGTAACAAACTGTTTTAACGTTTCGGGAGAAACGCTTTTGTCTTCGGCCAGTAGCTGAATGGCCCAGCTTCTGACATATTCATTTTCATTCGCCAGTAAATCGGTCAACTCCTTGTCGGTGAGTCCCTTTGTGACATGCAGCGCCCAGAGTGCTCGTAGTTTTCGGGTAGCATCTGGATTTTTAGTAAGGATTTCTTTCAGGGCTTTATGTACCTTTTTATTGGGTCCGCGTTCCTGTAAAATCGTTCGGGCTTGTCGTACATACCATTCGTTGGGGTTCAACTGATAATTGACCAGGTCCATATCCGATGCCTTAGCTAAATCGACCTGTACCCATTTATCATTCTCATGGGTAATCTTGAAGATTCGGCCCATGGTTTTGTCATGTACATCAGGATTGGGGCTGTGGCATTGGTTCTTATCGTACCAGTCGATGGCATAAACCGAACCGCTTGGGTCGTACTTGAAATTCAGCCACTGCGACCAGGAGTCATTCATCGCCATGAAATCCGGTTTGTGGGTGACCATATAACCCGATCCGGACCGGGTCGGATGATCCTGATTGAACCGGGAGCCGTTGATGTTATTCATGAAAATATCATTTCGGTATTCCTGGGGCCAGCTATTGCCGAGATAGATCATAGCCCCGGAATGAGCATGGCCACCGCCTGCAGAGGCCGACCGGAAATTACCCGCATGCGGGCCGCGTTCGCCCACCCAGTGTACGTGGTCGGCATGGGTTTTGATATCGTCGTAGGTGTACGGATTGAAATGTTTCCCTGCCTGCCGGAAATAACGCCCTCCCTGAATCATGTGGTACATGTGCGGGATCACGCAGGCCGTGACGAACGCATGACCATAGTCGTTGAAATCCAGCCCCCAGGGATTACTGGTACCTTCCGCAAATAGTTCGAACTGGTGGTTCGTTGGATGGTACCGCCAGACCCCGGCGTTCAGCTTCAACCGTTCGGAGTCTGGAGCCCCCGGCTTACCTACGTTTGAATGGGTAAATACGCCGTGTGTGCCATAAAGCCAGCCATCTGGCCCCCACCGCAGGCTATTCAGAACTTCATGGGTATCCTGAGTGCCCCAGCCATCGAGAAGTTTTTGAGGAGGTCCAGTCGGCTTATCATTTTTGAAATCGGCCGGAATAAACAACAGATAGGGTGCCGCACCGAGCCATACACCACCCATGCCAACCTCAATACCGCTCACGAGGTTTAACCCCTCCGCAAAGACTTTCCGGCTGTCGAGCGTACCGTCGCCATTTGTATCCTCAAAAATCAGAATACGGTCCCGCCCCTGACCTTCCGGGGCCGGCACTGGATAAGTATGGGATTCAACGACCCAAAGCCTGCCCCGTGCATCGAGCGTGAAACAAATCGGTTTGACAATATCGGGTTCGGCGGCTGCCAGTGTGATTTTAAACCCTTTGGGCGGTGTCATCGCCTGAGCCGCCTTGATTCCAGAAAGACCTGCATTCAGGACGGGGTCCAGCGGTGGCAAGATGATGATGTCCTTTTGTTTCAGCTCGTTCGGAAAATTTGGGCGAGTGGCGTAAAACTGAAAATCATCGAAATTGATGTGTGCCCATTTATCATTCGGAATGTACGGAATCTGCGAAATCCCCGTCTCATTATCGACGATGCGGATAAAGATATCCTGATTTAAATATGGTTGCAGATCAGCAATGACCGGTTGAAGGGTCGCTCGACCTTGCCCGGTGCTATGAAAAATGACTTTATCTGTCCCGGCCAGCACGAGTTCTACCCGCGTATCCTGCAAGGCACCGCCCGAAACTTTAAAAGCGGCAAACGGCTGGGTTACGGTGAAGGGAACAGACGTTAAGGTTCCAGTCTGTTTGTAGTTGGTGGTTCCTCCGCTGCTCAGGAAATATTTTCCGTCAAAGCCGATGTGCATGTCTTTTTCATGAACGGGGGATGGGTCATCCTGAGCGAAAAGCGGACTGGTAAAGGCATCTCCGGTGGCCGTCCAATCCTTTAATGTTCCCGTTTCGAAATTCAGGTTCAGGGGTTGCCCATTTTTCATTGGTGTCTGACCGGCAACCGTAGCCGCCGTGATCGACCCTTCGACCACCTCAAAATTTCCAACCATGCCTGCTGCCCGGTGTCCGGGAACAGTACAGTAATACGTATCGCTTTTATCGGCCTTGAACGAGATGCTGGTTCGCGTTCCTTTTTCCTGAAGGGTCTTACTTTTAAGTCCGAGTTTTTCCAGCGCAATATCATGCGTCATCAGTTCGCCGTTGATGATCGTAATGCGGACCAGATCGCCTTTATTGGCTTTTAAGATAGGGTTACGGGAGCCATCTTTGGCAAAAAAGCCCAGCATGGTCGCTTCAAGAGTATAATCACGATCAACTTTCGCCGTGTCCTGAACGACTTTGGTTTGGGAAGATTGGGCTACACTATCCATTACAGGTAGTATAAGGGTACTAATTAGGAAGGGCATGAGCAACCAGAACTTGTTCATAGGAATAGGTCGTATAACTTGCATGTAAGGATAAGGGGTTTTCTGAGCAGAATTTGGGCATTGCAGGGCTGAAGGTTAAAGCTCGGATATGGTCAGGTCTCTGAATTCAACCTGGGCAACACCCCCGCTGTGAATCTGAACGGCGATAACACCCTTGGATGGAATTTTGCTATCCTGCTCCGTATAATCACAGGTTTTTATGCCATTGATATACAGTTCGTGCCGATTGCCTTTACAGCGGATGATGTAACTATTCCAGCCATCTTCTTTAAGGATACGCTTAAGGGTTTTCAAATCGCCACCAACCAGTTTACCCCGCCGGTGTTCATCATAAATATCGCCCCAATACCCATTGCCGATGTCAGCCTGATAACCCACTATTTTACCACCTTCAAGGACCGATCGGTATTGAATTCCGCTGTTGATCATCCCCGTTGACGGGTTGCCTGACAGCCGAAACAGGCAGCGAAATTCAAAATCACCATACTCTTTCAGGGTATACAGGTATGTATTCTCTGGTATCTTTTTTACACCGTCCCCACTTCTGATCACACTATCTTTTACAAACCACAGGTTGGAGTGAGCGGGATCAACGGTCTTCCAGCCAGCCAGGGTTTTTCCGTCAAATAAGGATTCCGTTTTGGGAAGTGATTGGGCAGAAGACTGTACTCCATTGACAACCTGAAAAAGTAAAATGAGGAGCAGGGTCAGAAACCGGTTCGATGTGACAGGAAGCAGATACTTCCAGCGGGCGTCGATCCGGTTCCTGTTTTGGGGTGATTGTCCAGTTTGCATATGGTATAGGCTTCAACGAAAGTTTGATAACCTGTCAGGGAATTATCCTTACTAAAATACTAAAAGTAATAATTATATTGGTAAGCAGACTAGATCAGGCCATTCGCAGTGAGCTGAGCCACGGTTAGCCATAACGATCTAAAATAACCGTGGCACGGCTCGATGCGAATGGCCTGTAGATGTAGTCACATGTTAACAAGCATTTCCAACAAGTATATACCCCAAATCCAGTTCCTTTTATAAGCCATATGCTACCTTCCTTATTGAGTTATTGAAGGGCTTACTGACGAACTGAATGGAAATTTTCGCTATTGAGCGTTTACACTTCCTGAAAACAGTAGTCAGTTACTGAAGTATACAATCTGCGTTATTTACTGATCAACGATCCGGCTTTCAGCGTGGAGAAGTGGCTGCCGTGTCACGGCTCGAAAAGCCTATGTAAATCCCTCTGTTTTTTTAACAACGTGAACGGAGTAGGTGCATGCCCTTGATATGCTTTATCAATCATAGCAAAGTTGTCAGCCCGAACCTATTCCAACGACCATGAAAGCCTGCTTTACGTGTTTGGTTCTCTGCTTAATGAGCCTTGCAGTCGGCGCACAGGTGGCCCAACTGCCTGGCAAAGGACTAAGTCAGCATCCGTTTTTATACGCCGGAGAATGGGATTATCGCAATCCGATGCAAATGCTCTGGGTTGTGCGGGATGGTAAAGTTGCGTGGTCGTATGGTATCCCGATCAAGGCACCTAATGGCGAGCTACAGGAACTGGGCGATGCACATATGCTTTCGAATGGCAACATCCTCTTCTCCCGAAAAGTAGGAGCCAGCGAAATTACGCCCGATAAAAAAATAGTCTGGAACTACGAGGCACCGCCAAAATGTGAAATCCATACATCGCAGCCCATTGGTAAAGATCGGGTTATGTTGATGCAGAATGGCAATCCGGCAAAGCTATTGATCATCAATAAAGTGACGGATAAAACCGAAAAAGAACTGATCATTCCGACCGGCAGACCCGACAGTCCGCATGGACAGTTTCGCCACGTCCGTATGACTAGAGCAGGTACATTTCTGGTGGCGCATATGGAGGGAAGAGTCGTGGAATATGATTCGACGGGTAAGGTGCTCTGGTCGGTGGATGTGCCTTCACCCTGGGCCGCTGTTCGGCTTAAAAATGGGAACACAATGATCAGTGGTGATGCGAGCCGCTATGCCCGGGAAGTGAATCCCAAAGGCGAAACGGTTTGGGAGTTTACTCAGAAAGACCTGCCCGGCATTCCCTTGTTCAATGTGCAGGAGGTAAATCGGCTGGCCAATGGCAACACTGTAATTTGCAGTTGGTGCGCCAATGGTATAAAAGACGCCAAAGACTGGCCGGGTTCTGTTCAGGTTTTTGAAGTAACGCCCGATAAAAAAATCGTTTGGGCGTTGAGTTCCTGGCAGGCTCCTGCCGATCTGGGGCCTGCATCAGCCATTCAACTGCTCGACGAGCCGGGCATTGTCGAAAACGGCGATTTACAGCGTTAGATCCGTGTTAATGCTGGGGTAAATCGCCGTTTTGCTCACCTGGATGCCTTATTGGTTTGGTCAGATCTAGGGGTCAATAAGTTCGTGTCGGCCATCCAGTCGGCCATGCGTTGAGGCCAGGTTTTTATCGAATTCAGTTTTGACCGATCACCCATGTTGAACCCGTGCTTGCCCTGGGTATAAATATGGACCTCTATCGGAACATTGGCGGCTCGGTATTTCTGGAGCAAACTGACAATCGGCCCGGAGCAGCACACATCGTCATTCGCGGCCAGCATAAAAGCGGGTGGTGCGTCGGCTGGCACTGTTTCGGGAACACCCAGCGGACCCGGATAAATCAGCATTTGAAAGTTTGGTTTGCCATCCAGCCGGTCAACGGGGTCGGGCGCGTCGGGCTGGCCTTTGCCGGGTGCATAAGCGACCATCTCGACAACTTCGCCACCCGCCGAAAAACCCAGCATTCCAAGCCGATCTGGGTCGATACCATATTCTTTTGCTTTACTGCGAACGAGCCGCATCGCCCGGTAAGCATCTTCCCTAGGATGTTTATCCAGTGAGTAGGGTGAATTTTCTTCGCGGGCAAGCCGATATTTCAACACAAAAGCAGCTACGCCAATACTGTTCAGAAAGAGCGCTGGCTGATTGCCTTCTGCATTGAAAACAAGCTCCCGATGCCCACCTCCTGGACAAATCACAACGGCAGCGCCGGTGGCTTTTTCCTTTGGCGGCAGATAGACGGTAATCGATGGATTATGAATGTTTTTTACCCAGTAATCTTTCGCCTTTTCGGGTTCATTTCGCCGGTTTTCGAAACCGGGCGCCCCATTGGCCCAAAGCGGAACCTCCGTGGGGGTGGCCTGTGCCTGCAGCAGGTGAGGCACTAATCCGATCAGCAGATACAGGGCAAGGTGTTCGTAAATAGGTGGGGTCCTGGTCATAAAAAGGGTTTCGTTTAGACGGTTACTGCTTAATTTGAACGTTCCTGACAATCGCTTCCTCTACTTTGGCTGGATTGTGCGAACAGATGTACAGCCCGACCATCACTTGTTTAGACAGGTTGCTCATGGTATGCGAACCGACAGTCTGTAACGACTCGCCTTTTTTTGCTACCCGCATGGTATATTCATCGTTCTTACGTTCCAGTTGAATGGTCTGAATCGACTTTTGTGGGCTAAAAATTTCGTCTTCCGGATCACGCATGGCCATCCCTTTTTTTTCCCGCCATTGCAGCACCGTCAGGCCATCCCCGTGATCGACCGCACTGATGTGAGAAGCATTGTCGTCTAATGATTCGCGGACCATCCAGCCCACTTTACGATGTGGATCGGTACCGGCTCCAACGAATTCAAAGTCTGCAGTGGCCGTAAAGTCGCCCGTCAGGTTCTTAAACAGATACTGAAATTCATCCCGCTCAAACCAGATGTTATACCCAGAACCTTTCAGCGTATATTCTTTGGTCTGTGTGTTGTATTGCGCCGAACCAGAGAGTTTAGGATTGCCGACATCGACACTTTGTTGAAAAACGCCAATCTTTTTGGCAGGCGCAAAGCTGACCGACAGTGCAATAGTTATAATGAGGATTAATAAATAAGTTGTTTTCATGACAAATGGGTAGTTGGCTCAATGGTCTGACGGTTTGGTTCGCGACTGATCGACACAACTCGTCAGGGCGCGATACGTATGGTAGGTTGCTTTCCAGATATGGCCTTTTAGACCCGTTTTGCGCTGAGGATCTTTGTCCAGCCCTTCTTCGTACCAGTCGCCGTGTTCGTGGTCGATCAGGTACGTCTGACAGTATTGCCAAAGCAGCTTGTAGTTGTTGAAATATTGGGCAGGGTCGTTCGGGAATTTATTGGCCATGAGCAGGAGCGTATTGAGCCCTTCGGCCTGTGACCACCAGTTTTTGCTCTCTTTGATAATTGACATACCGGGCTTGTCTTTGAAGTAGTAGCCCTGGTCGTAGAAACCGCCTACGGTTTTGTCAAATCCCGTCGCCAGCGCATGGTCAACCATTCGTTTGCCCACCTCCAGCGTTTTGGTGTCATTTTTCAGACCCAATACATGCGACGCTTCGAGCATCAGGTAAGCGGTTTCAACATCATGGCCAAACGAAACGTGGTCGAGATTGCGATGCTTCAGAACAACCGCTTCCGATGAATCCCGGTAGGATACGGGTGTCCAGTCGGGCTGGAAAAACAGGACCAGATTGCCCTTGGGTGACGTAATTTTGTCCCGGATTAGCAGCAGCATTTCGTTAAGCCGTTCCCGAACCAGCGGATCAGGCCAAACGCCGTACAGCTCAGTTAAGGCTTCCAGCAGATGGATAGAGCTATTCTGATCTTTATAGCCGAGATCGGAGGTAGAGGGTACGGAGGCATCGCGCTTGATGGGTGTACCATCCCGGCGCAGGTGCTGAAAATAACCTTTGTGAACGGGATCGTGGCTATGCTTTTCCAGCCAGCCGAACGATTTTTTTGCCAGATTCAACGCGGCCGTATCGTGCGACATGTGGTAATAGGCGCTCAGGGCGTAGAGCCCAAAGGCGTTTCCATAAGCTTCTTTGTTGCCAACCCCTTTGACCGTGCCTTTTCGGTCGACCAGCGTATAAAAACCACCGAATTCTTTATCCCACATGACATCCCGAAGGAATCGGAAGCCATGCTGAGAATTGCTCTTATAATAGGCTGTAGCCGGATACCGCTCGGCAGCTTTGGCAGTCGTCCACGTATGGCGGGCCTGGGTAACAATCATCTTGTCCTGTGGTCCGGTGGGTTTGAAATCATACGTGAAGGTGCTTAGGTAGCCGCCAAACTCCTTGTCAACCGCCTGAGGATACCAATCGTTGAGCATTTCAGTACGAACGGATTTTTCCATTTCGGTGGCAATACGGCTCCGCTCCTCAGTCTTTTTTTGTGACACAACCTGATGCGTTAGCCCAAGGAGTAGGGCGATCAGGTTAAACGTAAAACCTGTGCTTTTCATAAAGTAGGGTTTCGGAATAGGTTCAGAACTTTACCAGTTCAAGTCATGCTTCCTATCTGAAGCGTAGTTTAAAATGATTCGACAATTTCCCGGTACAACAAGGCATTTTGGCCGGATTCATACCCGTTCTGCGTACTTGATTGGTGAATCCAGTCAAGTTTTTTTGAAATCTGGCCATCACCGCACAGTAGACAGGAGCGTCTATAAACTACCTGGAAGATAGTAGGCAAAATCTACGATGCTTTCTACGATAACGGCCTCGTTTAGTAAGCGAATGAGCCGATCCAGGCGGATGATAATATCCTATACATTGCCGAAAAAATGATATAGATATTGGCACTTTTTTTAGCCTTATTTTGAGATTGATATACAATCTAGCCATTAACCGTGGTTTCGTATTCTCCAGATCAGATAAATCGTTGTTTATTAGGAGTATACGGGCACTTGACAGAAATTCCGTCACATGAAGAAGCAACTTATTCCTGTACTCCTTTCGGCTGTTCTGCTTTTTGCATATCGACCAGCTTTAGCGCAATACCCGACAATTCCACCGGATGTTCAGAAGGAAAGTGACGATCTGCTCAATGAATCCAGACGTCAGTCTGATATTGCCTGGGAAAAGGCAAAACCAATCATCGATAAAGAAGCCAAAGAAGGTAAGCCCTACATTCCCTGGGCCGCTCGACCCGTAGATTTACCCCAGGCCAGTATTCCGGCGTTCCCTGGAGCCGAAGGCGGTGGAGCATATACATTTGGCGGTCGGGGTGGAAAAGTATACGTCGTGACCAGTCTGGAAGATCGCGGACCCGGCACATTACGGGAAGCCTGTGAGCAGGGTGGAGCGCGCATGGTGGTTTTCAATGTGGCGGGTATTATCCGGATTAAAACCCCAATCATCATTCGGGCTCCGTATATTACAATTGCCGGTCAGACAGCACCGGGCGATGGCGTTTGCGTGGCGGGTGAATCGGTCTGGATCAATACGCACGATGTCGTTATTCGCTACATGCGTTTCCGGCGGGGTGAAACCAACGTGGGCCGTCGCGACGATTCGATTGGGGGAAACCCGATCGGGAACATCATGATCGATCACGTATCAGCGAGCTGGGGGCTCGACGAGAATATGTCGATGTACCGCCACATGTATAACGACAGTACGGGCAAGACCGTAGAAGAGAAATTACCAACGGTAAACATTACGATTCAGAACTCGATTTTCTCGGAAGCATTAGATACCTGGAATCATGCCTTTGGTAGTACGCTGGGTGGCGAAAACTGTACGTTCATGCGCAATCTATGGGCCGATAACGCAGGCCGGAACCCGTCGATTGGCTGGAATGGAATCTTCAATTTTGCCAATAACGTGATCTTCAACTGGGTGCACCGGTCAACGGATGGGGGTGATTATACGGCTATGTACAATATTATCAACAACTACTATAAGCCTGGTCCTGAAACACCGAAGAATTCGCCAATCGGCTACCGAATTTTGAAGCCTGAATCGGGGCGGAGTAAACTGAGTTATCGGGTTTACGGTCGTGCCTACGTTAATGGCAACATTGTAGATGGCAATGAGAAAGTGACAAAAGATAACTGGGACGGGGGCGTACAGGTTGAAGATATGCCTGATGCGGGTAAATACACGGCTAACATGAAATGGAATGAACCGTTACCTATGCCCAAAATCACCATCCTGCCAGCCAAACAAGCCTATGACTATGTGTTAGTTAACGCAGGAGCCACACTTCCAAAGCGTGATCCGGTCGATACACGGGTAGTCGAGCAAGTGCGTACAGGTAAAATTGCGTATAAAGAAGGCGTGAAATTGCCAGAATCGCAGTTTAAGCATCGTCGCTTACCCCTGGATTCATATAAGAACGGCATTATCACTGATCCGATTCAGGTAGGTGGCTACCCTGAGTATACCGGCAAACCTTATGTCGATTCGGATAAAGATGGTATGCCCGATGCCTGGGAAACGAAAAATGGCCTGAATCCAAACGATGCGGCCGATGCCAGACAGGATAAAAACAAGGATGGCTATACCAACATTGAAGATTACCTGAACAGTGTCGTATCCGTTCAGCAGGTAAGACCGAGAACGTAGTCCCCTTTTATGATGGCTCTGAATGGTCAGAGCCATCATAAAATCGAATAAATCCAGTCCTAATCCCTCCTTCGAATCGTGTCGAAACCTTACTTATTTATCGCTCTGCTTTATCTTCTGGTCGCCTTGGGGCGTGTTGAAGACGTGTATGCGCAGGGAAATAAACCGGTCAGGAAACAACCAGTTTCGCTCGATAAGCAGGGGCATTTGATCTATGCACCCGACGAACGGGAGAATCGAATCCCTGACTTCTCTTATTGCGGCTATAAAGCTGGTGAACAGGCCATTCCGAACGCCGATATAAAAGTAGTTGTGCCCGTTCGGAAAGGTGATGCAACCCTCCGGATACAAACTGCTATTGATTACGTTGCCTCTTTGCCTGCCAATTCAGAAGGAATTCGCGGAGCTGTTCTGCTCGAAAAGGGCGTTTATGACGTAGCCGGTAGCTTAAAAATAACGGCATCCGGTGTGGTGCTTCGGGGTAGTGGAATGGGCGCTGGTGGAACGACGATTCTGGGAACGGGTTTCAGCCGGGATAATCTCCTGACAATTTCAGGTAAAAACGACCGCCAGCTAACCGCTGCGGTGCCAATTTCGGACGGTTATGTACCGGTAAATGCTACTAAAATTCGGGTCGCTCAACCGACAGGATTTGCCGTTGGCAATTTGGTGCAAATTCGCCGTCCGTCTACAAAAGAATGGATTCAAAAACTACAGGCTGATCATTTTGGTGGAGGAATTACGGCCCTGGGTTGGAAACCGGGCCAACGTGATCTCTATTGGGATCGTAAAATTACGGCGGTTAATGGGACTGAGCTTACAGTCGATGCGCCCATAACAACCGCCTTAGATTCCGCTTTTGGAGGAGGCACGATTGCCCGGTATACCTGGTCGGGTCGAATTGAGCAGTCGGGCGTAGAGAATCTGGTTCTGGAATCGACCTACGACAAAAATAATCCGAAAGATGAAGATCATCGCTGGATGGCCATTGTGCTTGAAAATGTACAGGATGCCTGGGTAAGGCAGGTCGTTTTTCGCCATTTTGCCGGCTCGGCCGTATACGTGCAGGAAACGGCAAAACGGGTTACGGTTGAAGATTGCCAGTCGATGGCTCCGGTATCGGAAATTGGTGGAGAGCGTCGTTATACCTTCTTTACCAAAGGACAACAGACGCTCTTTCAGCGGCTTTATTCAGAGTATGGATACCATGATTTCGCGGTAGGTTTTTGCAATACCGGACCTACGGCATTTGTGCAGTGCGAAGCGCATTTGCCGTTCAGCTTTAGTGGGACTATCGACAGTTGGGCATCGGGCGTGTTGTTCGATGTCGTGAACATTGATGGAAACGCCCTGCGGTTTGCCAATCTTGGCCAGGATGGTCAGGGAGCAGGCTGGAGTGCAGCCAATAGCGTGCTCTGGCAAAGTACAGCCGCCCGAATTGACTGTTATCAACCGCCCACTGCCCAGAACTGGGCGTTTGGTTTGTGGGCGCAGTTTTCAGGAGATGGGTACTGGGATATGTCCAATGAACATATTCACCCGCGTAGTTTGTATTATGCCCAATTGAAAGACCGGCTGGGCGACAAAGTTACCGACCGAATTAGTGTTCTCCCAGTCGACTCGGAGGCTTCGAGCAGTCCTAAAGTAGAGGTAGCAGCTGCGTTGACCAAACTCGCTGTTACTCCTGCCCCGACATTATACGATTTTATCACGGCTGCTTCCCGTCGGCAGCCCATTCCAACGATATCAACTGCCCGCTCTATCGACGCCATTGGCTTGCCCAGAGAAGCAACTCTCTCCAAAAACGAACCCATGCAGATTCAGCATGGAAAACTAGTGCGGGGAGCAAAATTACTGACGGGTCGTCGGCAGGAAGTGCCCTGGTGGAATGGTAGTGCCCGTCCGTATGGGCTCGATAATGCCAAACCACACATCACCCGCTTTGTGCCAGGCCAGACCGGGCAGGGCTTGACCGATAATCTGGAGGAACTGACCGATTCGATGAAAGCACGGAATGTGCTGGCGATCGATCACAACTACGGACTCTGGTATGAGCGCCGGCGGGATGATCATGAGCGTATTCGCCGGATGGATGGCGAAGTGTGGCCACCTTTCTATGAGTTGCCCTTTGCCCGTAGCGGTCGGGAAACAGCCTGGGATGGACTGAGCAAATATGATTTGACAAAATATAATAACTGGTATTGGAGCCGCTTAAAACAGTTTGCTGACCTCGCCGACCGGAAAGGCCTTGCCCTGATCCACGAGAATTATTTCCAGCACAACATCATTGAAGCAGGCGCTCATTACGCCGATTTTCCGTGGCGACCCGTTAACAACATCAATAATACGGGCTTTCCGGAGCCGGTTCCGTATGCGGGCGACAAACGGATTTTCATGGCTGAACAATTTTACGACGTGTCGCACCCGGTTCGTCGGGCGTTGCACAAAGCCTACATTCGGAAGTGCCTGGATAATTTTGCAGCCAATTCGGGGGTCATTCAACTCATCGGAGCAGAATTTACGGGACCACTGCACTTTGTACAGTTCTGGATCGATACCATTAGCGAATGGGAGAAGGAAACTGGCAAGAAAGTTATTGTTGGCCTGAGTACGACCAAAGATGTTCAGGACGCCATTCTGGCTGATGCCAAACGAGCTGCGGTCATTAACCTGGTCGATATTCGTTACTGGCATTATCAGGCCAATGGTACGGCTTATGCACCCGCCGGTGGGCAGAACCTGGCCCCGCGCCAGCACGCTCGTCTGGTCGTTCCAAAGAAAACGTCGTTTGAACAGGTGTATCGGGCGGTGCGGGAGTATCGCCAGAAGTACCCCGAAAAATCCGTGACCTATGCTGCCGACAGTTTCGAATCAATGGGCTGGGCCGTGTTGATGGCGGGTGGATCTATGCCTGCTATCCCATTGATTGCCGATCCTCAATTTTTAACGGATGCGGCTCAAATGCAGCCACTCGATTTAGCTCAGACAGCCCCAAATCAATGGATTTTGGGCGCGGAGAAAACCGGCTATATCCTTTATAACGAATCGCCAAACCCTGTTCAGCTTGATTTGACAAAAGCCGTGGGTTCGTTCTCGGTCAGTTATGTAAATCCCAAAACGGGCCAGATCACGAAATCGAAGGAGGTGGTAAAAGGAGGAGGAATAGTCAGTCTGAAAAATCAGTCGACGGATGCGGAAGTAATTTGGGTTAAAAAAAGTAAAGGATTATGAACGTGTACGTTAATCAACTTATCGGAATGTGTCGTTGGGCGGTGATCTCAAATCCGGCAAAACGATCGGGAGTGACTTGTCATTCCGACGCAAGAAGAATCGTAACACGAGCGAACCCTCAAGAATCTATTCAGGTCGCAATGACAAAAAAGTTAGGTCAACTATTTCTTCAAACGGTACTCCTGTTTTGCCTTACCCACTACGCATACACGCAGGATACCGTGCACTATGTCGGGCAAACGTTGTCCAATGTCGATTATCACCACGGTCAGTTGAGTCCGGCGGTGGGCGTACACAATATTCAGGTATTTCGGGCCAATCGGGAAAATCCGGATCTGGCAGGTGGCACCAACTGGACGTACAATCACGCTCCCATGCTCGCCTACTGGAACAACACCTTCTATCTGCAATACCTCAGCAATCCGGTTGGCGAACACGTACCACCGGGGCAAACGCTGCTTTTAACCTCCAAAGACGGCTATAACTGGTCGAAGCCGACCATCATTTTCCCCCCATACAAACTACCGGATGGCTTGAAGAAAGAAGGTCGGCCAGAGGTAGCCAACGATCTGTATGCAGTCATGCACCAGCGGATGGGCTTCTTTGTCGCGAAAAACAAACGGTTGTTAACGCTGGCTTTCTACGGAATTGTGATGGGGCCCAAAGACGACCCGAACGATGGGAACGGCATCGGTCGCGTGGTTCGGGAAATCTACCCGGACGGCAAATTCGGGCCAATTTACTTTATCCGTAATAACTCATCCTGGAACAAACGGAACACCGACCGGACTAAATCGACCTATCCGTTCTATACCAGTTCGAAAGACAAAGGATTTGTCGAAGCCTGCGATGAATTGCTCGGCAATCCGCTAATGATGCAGCAATGGATCGAAGAGGCCGACCGCAACGATCCGCTCATTTCGCTCAGGAAGGATGTGAAAGCGTTTAGCTATTATCATTTGCCCGACAATCGCGTTGTCGGTCTATGGAAACATGCCTTAACGACAATCAGCAAAGACGAAGGCAAAACATGGCTGTATAATCCGCTTCGGGCACCGGGTTTTGTCAATAGCAACGCCAAGATATGGGGTCAGAAAACGTCGGATGGCCAATACGCTACGGTATATAATCCATCGGAGTTTCGCTGGCCCCTGGCTGTTTCGACCAGCAAAGATGGCCTGGCCTACACGAATCTGCTGCTCGTAAATGGAGAAATTACCTCCATGCGCTACGGAGGGGCTTACAAGTCATACGGGCCGCAATACGTACGGGGCATTGAAGAAGGCAATGGTACACCACCCGACGGCAATCTGTGGGTTACCTACAGCATGAATAAGGAAGATATCTGGGTATCCAGCATTCCGGTTCCGATCACCGACGAGGTTAAAAATCAGGTTAATGATGTGTTTGCCCAGCTACCAGCGGGCGAAGAGTTAAAATACTGGAACATCTACAGCCCGCTTCAGGCTACGGCAAAAATTGAAACAGCTGCTGGCACTAAAGCGCTGGTTCTTCGGGATAAAGACAAATTCGATTATGCCAAAGCCGAGCGCGTTATCCCTGACGCAAAGAAAGTGGCGGTCGAATTTACAATCGTGCCCCAACAGGTTAATAAAGGTGTTTTACAGATCGAATTTCAGGATGCCAAAGGCAATGCGGCTGTTCGGCTGATGTTCGATTCGGATAGTCTTTTTAAAGCCAAAGTCGGCTACCGGGATTCGGGCATTCAGAAATACGAAGCGGGTAAACAATACGAGGTACGAATCGAGCTGGATCGCGACAAACGGATGTTTACGACGTTTGTGAATGGGCAATCGAAAGGGGCTAAACTGTTCTTTGCCCCTGTAGCATCGTTCCGGCGGGTGGTGTTCCGAACCGGTGGTGTTCGCCGGTTCCCGGATGCCGATACACCGACCGACCAAAGTTATGATTTACCCAAAGCAGGCGAACAGGACGAAGAAGCTGTATTTGTGATTAAGTCATTTAAAACGAGTTCGTTAAGCAAATTTCAAGAATAAATGTAGTTCCAGAAAGACTTAAATCTTTCGGGAAGTTGCTCGGTCATATGCCCAGATTTATCGTCATATTTCTTGTTACAGTTTCGCTTTCGCTCCAACTGAAAGCCGAAATCATACTGCCCCGAGTTTTTGGGCACAATATGGTACTGCAACAGGGGAAACCGGTGGTGATCTGGGGTAAAGGGGCGGTTGGCGAGACGGTGACGATTCAGTTTGCCGGGCAACAACAGACTACGTTTGCTGATGCCTCTGGCCAATGGAAGATTACCCTGAAACCACTGAAAGCCTCGGCGATACCATCGGAATTGCTTATTTCGGGCACGAATACCATCCGGCTGCAAAATATTCTGGTGGGCGAAGTCTGGCTATGTTCGGGCCAGTCGAATATGGAATACACCATGCGGAAGAATAGCAAGGTGAATCGGGCATTGGCCACGGACACTGATGGCCATAATCCAGTCGATGAGTTGGAGTACGCTACGAATCCTCAGATCCGCATTTTTCTGGTCAACCGGAAAGAACTTGGTAAACCTGATTCGCTGCATCGTGGCTGGAATATAGCTCAGGATTCGGCCTTACGGTCATTTTCAGCACCCGCTTATTTCTTCGCTAAAGAACTCTACAAAAACCTGAATGTGCCGATTGGCGTCATTTCGTCGGCCATACCGGGCAGCCGGATTGAGCCGTGGATTTCGGAAGCCGCTTTTCGGGAGGATGCTTATTATGGCGATCAGAAAGTAGACGGCGAACCCGGAAAGTTCTATGAACCCATGATTCGGCCGCTGGCACCGTTTGCGGTAAAGGGCTTTCTATGGTATCAGGGTGAAACCAACTGTTTCCTGAAAGAAACCAGTACGTATTCGCACAAGATGAAAACGCTGATTATGAGCTGGCGACGTGCGTGGAGTAACCCGAATCTGCCGTTTTACTACGTTCAGCTAGCCCCATTTAAGTATTCGGAATCAAAAGGGAAAGTTGTGCTCACGCGCGAAACATTGCCTGAATTTAGGGAAGCGCAGGAATTGGTACTGAGTCTGCCCAAAACCGGTATGATCGTAACGACCGACCTGGCCGAAGATCTATCCGACATTCATCCACCCTACAAATGGGAAATTGGCCGACGGCTGGCCTTACTTGCTCTGGCTACCGATTACGGAAAGCGTTCGGTTAGTTCGCAAGGCCCTGTTTATGAGGGTATGCGAGTGAAAAACGGCATGGCCGAACTTAGCTTCCGGAACATAGGAAGTGGTTTGGTTAGTAAAGACGGGCAACCACTTACTGGCTTTACGGTTGCCGGGACCAATGGCGTTTTTGTGCCCGCTCAGGCACACATCGACGGCAGGCACGTGCTCATTTCGGCGGCTTCCGTTTCGAACCCTGTGGCTGTGCGCTTCGCCTGGGACGAAGCAGCCCAACCGAATCTGTTCAATAACGAAGGTTTGCCTGCCCGCCCGTTTCGAACCGATAATCCATTGAAGAATCAGCAGTATGAATTAGTACAACTTCCTGAACGCTCAAAATAGCCATGAAAAAAATTGTCAATACCTGTTTGTTCATCGCTGGAGTCCTGTCGGCAGCGCCTGTATTCAGCCAGACTCAATCCGCCATGCCAGTAGCCTCAGCCGAAGCGAAAGCCGATGCTGAGCAGGAGAAAAAAGCCGCCGAGTGGATTAGTTCACTGAACCTGAATGATCCGGATAAGGAAAAACGCCTGACTGGAGTAGTCGCTACACACCTGAATGCCATACGCGACTGGCACAATGAACATCCCGTTACTACAGTTCCGGCAGGGATCAATCCCGTAACGGGCAAGCCATTATCAGAGCTGGACCGGCAGCTCATAGCCGACTCGGCCATTCCGAAAACCGTACACGAGGAGCTGATGACCGGGCTGCAAAAAGACCTCGATAAAAAGCAGGTTGACGCCGTGCTGGATAAATACACGATTGGAAAAGTCGCGTTCACGATGAACGGTTACAGGGCCATCGTTCCCAACATAACCGCTCAGGAAGAAGAAACCATTCTGGGATTTCTGGAGCAGGCGCGGGAACAGGCTGTCGATTATAAAAGCATGAAAGAGATTTCGGCCATTTTCGAGATCTACAAAACCAAATCGGAGCAGTATCTCAATGCCAATGGCCGCAATTGGCGAGAAATGTACAATACCTATACGGCTGCCATCAAAGCGAAAAAAGCCGCTGAGAAGAAACAGGCGACAAATTGATAGCTCACGAATCTGCTTCTCGAAAGGGTAAAACCGTTGACCGGCTCCGTTTCGGAAAATTCTCCCGAAGAATGAAAAACAAAATCCTATACCTGGCCCTGCTGACCAGTCTGACACTCTTCAGTACCACATTCGCTCAGTTAGCGAAATGGCAATCCGGATTGATAGTAGACGAGTTTGTGGTTGAAAAACCACCATTTCCGGAAAGCCATGCCTCCACCATTGCCGAAACACCGACCGGGCTGGTATCAGCCTGGTTTGGCGGGACCAAAGAACGGAATCCAGACGTATGCATCTGGATAAGCCGTCAGGAAAACGGCAAATGGGTGGCTCCACAAAACGTAGCCAATGGGATTATCAACGATACGCTTCGTTATGCCTGCTGGAATCCGGTTTTATACCAGATTCCGAAGGGAGATCTGATGCTTTTCTACAAAGTTGGCCCAAGTCCGTCCAAATGGAAAGGCTGGCTGAAAACATCCTCAGATGGTGGCCGTACATGGTCTGCGGCTAAAGCCTTGCCCGAAGGGTATATCGGGCCAGTGAAAAACAAACCGGTATTGCTGGCCAATGGGAATTTGGTTTGCCCGTCCAGCACGGAAGGTGACGGGTGGAAACTTCATTTCGAAGTGACTCCGGATTTCGGAAAAACCTGGCGGATGGTCGGCCCGATCAATGACGGCAAAACGATCAATGCCATTCAACCGAGCATTCTGAGATACGGAAAGGGAAAACTTCAGATTCTGGCACGTAGTAAAGATCGCGCTATTGTCGAATCCTGGTCGACAGACAATGGGGAAACGTGGTCGCCATTAGCCAAATCGTCATTGCCCAATAACAATTCAGGAACCGATGCCGTAACGCTCAGCGATGGTCGGCAGGTGCTGGTCTACAATCACGTGCTACCGCCGGGCGATCTGGCCAAAGGGCCGCGAACACCGCTGAATCTGGCCGTGTCGAACGATGGTAAAAACTGGTCGGCAGCGGTAATTCTGGAAGATTCACCCATCAGTCAGTATTCGTATCCATCCGTGATTCAAACGAGCGATGGGTTGATTCATGTGATCTATACATGGCGTCGGCAAAAGATCAAACACGCGGTCATTGATCCGAAGAAACTGAAATTGAAACCCATTGAAAACGGCGTTTGGCCCACTCTGGCAGGCTATACGGCACCCATAGCAAAAGAAATAACGAAGGATTGAAACGGTTTTTTGTCATGCAGTCGCTCCGGCGGCCAGGCTACATCAGCAGGACAAAAACACTTTAGAACGATGACTCAGGCTTTAAAAATACATTTTCCCGGCAAACTGGTTTTTGGTAAAGGCTCTCTGGGGAGCTTAGCCGATGAAATCGGTCTACTGTTGCCCCAGCGGGTACTACTCATAACAATTAGCCCGCTTCTGGGTCAGTTGAAAAGCCTGATCGATAGGCTTGAAAGCAATGGAATTGCGGTTAAGGTTGACACCAGTATTGTTCAGGAACCAACCTTCGATGATTTCGACGCATTACTGCAAGCTGTCGCTCCGTTTAATCCCGACCTCGTGGCAGGCATTGGCGGAGGAAGCGTGCTGGATATTGCCAAACTGGTAGCGGCCCAACTCGACAATGACCAGTCTCTCGCTGAAATCGTTGGCATTGGAAACCTGATCGGAAGGCGTAAAAAACTTATTTGTGTGCCTGCTACATCGGGAACGGGCAGTGAAGCGTCACCGAACGCCATTTTAGTCGATACGGCCGATAACCAGAAGAAAGGGATCATCAGTCCGTTTCTGGTACCCGACATCGTTTATGTCGATCCGTTGTTGACCATGAGTGTTCCTCCGGCCATTACCGCAGCTACTGGCATTGATGCACTAACGCATTGCCTGGAGGCTTACACCAACAAATTTGCCCAACCGTTCATCGACATGTACGCCTTTGAAGGCATGCGTCTGATTGCGGCCAATATCGTGCAGGCCGTTCGGGATGGATCGGACGAAGAAGCGCGTACACAGGTCGCAATGGGTAGTCTGCTGGGTGGGTTTTGTCTGGGGCCTGTCAACACGGCCGGTGTACATGCCCTGTCATATCCACTGGGCAGTATGTTTCATCTGGCTCACGGACTCTCCAATGCTTTATTGCTCCCATATGTGATGGAATTCAACGCGTCGGCATCGCTTTGCCGACATGCGCAGGTGGCCGTTGCGCTGGGGTGCGAGCGGGGTAGCACTGATGCCGAAACGGCAGCCCGCGGAGTAGCGAAAATCAATGAACTGATTCGCGATTGTGGCATCCCGTCCCGCCTGCGCGATGTAAATATTCCCAGAGAAGCCATTCCACAAATGGCAGATGATGCTATGAAGATTACTCGGTTACTGAAAAATAATCCTCGTGAAATTACCCGTGAGGATGCTATTGCCATTTATACAGCCGCCTACTAATTATGAACCTAAAAAAGAAGTATCAGGGTGTTGTCGTTCCGCTTGTTACGCCCCTGACCGAAGCATACCAATTGGATAGGCCAGCGGTTGAGAAGATAGTGAGCAATCTTCAGGCGAATGAGGCTATGCCGTTTATTTTAGGAACAACAGGAGAATCGGCTTCGCTTCCTACACCGATAAAAAAGGATTATGTGCAGGAGGTGGTGCGGCTAAAATCGGCCGATATGATGATATACGCCGGTATTTCGTCAAACTGTCTGGAAGAAACGATCGATTTTGCGAACTACTGTTTCGACTCGGGTATCGATGCGGTTGCCGCTACACTGCCTTCCTACTACAGCCTCTCAGAAAGTCAGATGAAACGGTATTTCGAACAACTGGCTAATCAGTTGAACGGACCGCTAATCATCTATAACATCTTCGCTACCACCCACATGTCGATTCCGCTGGCGGTAATTGACGAATTAAGTTACCACCCCAATATCGTTGGTACGAAGGACTCGGAGCGAAGCAGTGAACGACTGAACGAATCCCTGTCTTTATGGGCAAATCGTGCTGATTTTAGCCATTTTATGGGATGGGCAGCAAAGTCGGCACAGGCGCTTTTGTATGGGTCCGATGGGCTGGTTCCCAGTACCGGCAATCTGTTTCCGGGTATCTACCGGGACATGATGAAGGCGGTTCGGGCTGGCGATGCCGATAAAGCCTATGGGTACCAAAACCAATCGGATGTATTTGGCCAGTTGTACCAATCGGGTCGGACACTGGGCGAATCATTATGGGCACTGAAAGTGTTGATGCAGGAATATGGCCTTTGTGATCCAACGATGATGCCTCCCCTGCAATCGCTTTCTGAGCGTGAGGCCACCGAACTGAAAACGACCCTGGCCGAACTGGTCGAAAAAGAAGAAATACAACTGTAAGCGAGCAGATGATGTATAAGGATGATAAACCAATTGTTGGAATCACGATGGGTGATCCGGCAAGCATTGGCCCCGAAATAGCGGTTAAAGCACTGCTCAATCCGGCCATCTATGAACTGTGTAAACCTATTCTGGTGGGCGATGCGCATGTTTTTGCCGATATTGTTGCCCGGCTGAATCTGAACGCAGTGATCAGGCCGGTCAAATCAGTTCAGGACGCACAATATCAATTGGGGACAATTGATGTGTATGACCTCAACAATGTAGACATTGATCAGTTACGGTTTGGTGAAATATCGGCAATGGCCGGAGAAGCCGCTTTTGCAGCCGTAAAGACGGTGATCGAGCTGGCCCTGGCCGACGAGATTGACGCTACAGTGACCGGCCCGATCAACAAGAAATCGATTAATGAAGCGGGTCATCATTTCGCAGGACACACCGAAATCTACGCCCATTATACCAATACCAAAAAGTACGGTATGTTGCTGGTTGAAGATCAGATGAAGGTCATTCATGTATCGACGCATGTGTCGCTTCGGCAGGCCTGCGATCTGGTCAAGAAAGACCGGATTCTGGAAGTGATTGAACTGCTGCATAATGGCCTGATTTCTCTGGGAGAAACCAATCTGAAAATTGGGGTGGCGGGCCTGAATCCGCACGCGGGCGATTCCGGGCTGTTTGGCACCGAAGACGATCAGGAAATTTTGCCCGCTGTTGACGAGGCTAAACGGCGGGGTTTCGACGTTGAAGGACCAGTACCGGCCGACACACTATTTGCGAAAGCGGCTACGGGCTATTACGGAGGTATTGTGGCGATGTATCACGATCAGGGACACATTCCGTTTAAGCTGACCGGTTTTAAATGGAATGCTGAAAAGAAACAGATGGATAGTGTGAAGGGCGTGAACATTACTATGGGCCTGCCAATCATTCGCACGTCTGTTGACCACGGAACAGCCTTTGAAATTGCGGGTAAAGGGGTTGCCAGCGCCGACGCGATGGTATTGGCGATTGAGTCGGCAGTCCAGTTGGCGAAATACAGGCGGAAAAGCTTGCTGACAGTGTAAATGAATGGTTAATCAACTTCCTAAAGCGGGCCCGTCCGGCGTTGCAGTTTTGAACCACCCCTCCGCGGATGCGGTTCAACTCTTTCGGGAAGCTATAGAACGAAATGATCGCGGTTATTGCAGACGATTTAACGGGAGCCGCTGAGCTTGGAGGCATTGGCCTAACGTATGGGCTTCGGGTCGAAATTGCCATGTCGGTCAATCCACAATCTACCGCCGATTTGCTGGTAATCGCTACCGATGCCCGGTCGGTTTCGGAGCCGGAAGCTGTGCAGGAAATGACCTGTGCCAGCAAAGCGTTACTTCAGATGAAGCCGCGATTGATTTTCAAGAAAGTCGATTCGGTGCTGCGAGGGCATGTTATTGCTGAAACACAGGCACAACAGGCAGTTTTTGGAGTAGAAAAAGCCCTGATTGTTCCGGCGAATCCGGCGCTGGGCAGAACATTGATCAACGGTACGTATTACGTAAATGGCCAACCGATTGCCCAGACGCATTTTTCCGAAGATCCGGAATTTCCGATAACCGATTCGGATGTATTAAGACGGCTCAGCGTTAATTTTGTCCAATTAACCGTGCAGTCGCATACCACAGCGTTACCGAAGCAGGGAATCGTTATCGGTGAAGTTGCAACAACGGACGATTTACGGGCATGGGCAAAACGGATCAATACGCAGACCCTGATTGGGGGAGGTTCCGGATTTTTTACGGCCATACTCGATTCATTGCAACTGCCAGAGTTAGTTGGCAAAGAGCCTGCGAAATTGGGTGAAGTCAGACTTTATGTATGTGGAAGTGCATTTGGTGAGCGAGTCGCGTTGGTAAAGAAAGCGGCCGATGCTGGCCAGGCCGTGAGTTATATGCCGAACGCGCTGACGCACGTTTTCCGATTTAATGAGTCCGATCTGGATGGTTGGGTGGCCGAAATCGTCGGCTGTTTTCAGCACCACAGTCAGGTCATTATCGCTATTGAGCCAGGCCTGATTGATGACGATAAGCAGGCGGCTGTTCACCTGCGAACGGTAATGGCAATGGCCGTGAGCCGGGTGCTGTCACAAACAAAAACCGATGAGCTGATTATTGAAGGAGGGTCAACCGCTTCGGCTGTGCTTCGGGCCATTGGTGTCACGCGGCTGGTTCCGGTTCAGGAATTGGGGCCCGGCGTCGTCAGGAGCGATGCCATTGAAAAAGACAGCCTGCATATCACTGTGAAACCGGGAAGCTATCGATGGCCAGCGGACTTATGGACATGTTGAATAATTTCTAAACCTAATGCCAAACCCAACCCTGAGCGTACTCGATTACCTGATAATTGGTACGGTTTTATTCATCAACCTGTATTTTGGGTTGCGGTACGCCCGAAAACAGCAAACCACAGAATTATATTTTGCCGCTAAAGGTCGGGTACCTGCCTGGGCCATCGGCATGTCATTACTGGCGACACTAATCAGTAGCGTTACCTTTTTAGGGTATCCAAGTGAAGGGTATTCTTCGAACTGGATTTTGCTGGTACAGGGTTTAATGGTACCCATTATTTTGCTGGGAACGATCTGGTTTATCGTCCCGCTGTACCGCAAAGTAATTGGCCTGAGTACCTACGAATATTTTGAAAAACGCTTTGGCCGCTTTGCCCGCTATTATAGCTCAATCGCGTTCGTTCTCCGGCAATTTTCGTCCATGGGAACTGTCTTTTTCCTGCTGGCGGTGGCATTGACCAACATGACGGGCGCTGATACCTTCTACATCATTGTTATCGTTGGACTGATCATCATCACGGTCAACCTGTTAGGGGGTATTGAAGCTGTTATCTGGTTAGATGTTTTTCAGGGATTCATGCTGTTTGCCAGTGGCATTCTCTGCGTTACGGTCATCATTTTTTCGGTTAAGGGTGGTCTGCCGGAGATCCTGGACATTGCTTCTGCCAATGGTCGAACCGGATTTGGCCCATATGACCTGGATTTTACCAAACTTACGTTCATTGTGATGGTCATCAATGGGGCATTCTACGCCATTCAGAAATATGGTACCGACCAGACCGTTGTGCAGCGTTATCTGACCGCCAAAACAGATAAAGCAGCTATCAAAGCCTCAATTCTGGGCATCTCGCTAACGGTGCCGGTATGGGCACTATTCATGTTTATTGGTACGGCCCTGTTTGTCTACTACAAACAACAGCCTTTACCGCCAACACTACGGCCGGATGCGGTTTTCCCGTATTTCATCATGACCCGATTCCCAACGGGCGTTGTTGGATTCATTCTGGCAGCCATGATCTCGGCGGCTATCTGTAGCCTGAGCGCCGATCTGAACTCGCTGGCTGCTGTGGGTTTAGAAGATTTCTACAAAAAAGCGCGCCCGGCAAGAACCGATAAAGAATACCTGACCGTCAGTAAACTGATTGTTGTTTTTTCAGGTGTTATTGCCATCCTGATTGGAGCCATCTACCTCCAGGCAGGAAATGAAGGGGTTTTAGGAATCGTATTCACTTTATACGCCATTTTTTCGGGTGGGATTGTCGGAATTTTTCTGTTGGGTATTTTCAGTGCCCGAGCCAATAAAGAAGGGGTAAATATTGCCATTGTAGTCTGTATTCTGTTTACGGCCTATGCGTTTCTGACGTCTACCAAAATCGGGTACGGCGATAACAAAAGGCTGCTGCTGGACATGGGCATCTACAATTTCACCCACCACAAGCTGATGCTTGGCGTGTATAGCCACCTGATCGTTATTGGCGTCGGCTACATAGCCAGCCTGTTCTTCCCAAAACCGGTGCTGGATACCAATCTGTTGTACAGCGGGTGGCGAAATGCATCCAGATCATCGTCCAAAGAGGAAACATCCACTTCCCGGAAATTCGATGCAATGGGGAAATTATAATATGATTGACTCGCTCAATGCAGTCGGTTAGAGCCGTGCCACGGTTATGCCAAGTAGAATCAGTAACCGTGGCACGGCTCTAACCGACTGCATTGAGCGAAACCTGTTTCCTGGCTCAGATGAATACGAGATACTGTTACATTCTTTTCATTCTACTCATTTCGGCAACGGGATTTTCGCAGGCGCTGACGGTTACGAACCTGCGATGTGAATACCGTTCCAATCCACTGGGTGTAAAGACCGCGAAGCCCGCCTTGAGCTGGCAGCTGGTTGCTCAGCAGCGTAATGCGCTTCAGAAATCCTATCAGATTCTGGTTGCCGATTCGCCCGGAGCACTTGGTCAGAACAAAGGCAACATCTGGAATTCAGGCAGAGTTAATTCCGATTCCTCTATTCAGGTCAGCTATCAGGGTAAAGGGCTGGAGCCGACCAAATCCTATTACTGGAAAATAAAAGTCTGGGATACAAAAAATAACGAGTCGCCCTGGAGCCCGGTCGCCTTCTGGCAAATGGGTTTATTGACCAAAGCCGACTGGAAAGGTGCCAACTGGGTTGGCTGCGAAGAGCTGCCCGATTCATTGGTCAATACGCTGCCGACCGATGGAAAAAAAGATAAAGTGCAGGGTGGTAATGTGTTGCCATTACTTCGAAAGAGCCTGACGATCACAAAATCGGTGCAGCAGGCTACCCTGTTTATATCGGGCCTTGGTCAATTCGATGCCCATCTGAATGGGCAAAAAATAGGCGACCATTTTCTCGACCCCGGCTGGACCAAGTACGACAAACAGGCGCAATACGTCACCTTCGATTTGACGGATAAACTAAAGCCGGGTGAAAATGTCGTCGGCATAATGCTGGGTAATGGCTTTTATTACGTGCCACCCGTTAAGGAGCGATACCGTAAACTGAAAGTCATGTTTGGCTATCCGAAGATGATTTGCCGGTTAGCTATTACCTATACCGACGGCTCAACGGATAATATTGTCAGTGACGCATCCTGGAAAACGGCCCCTTCTCCAATTACGTTTTCGAGCATTTACGGGGGTGAAAATTACAACGCTACCCGCGAACAACCGGGTTGGGACAACCCACATTTTACGGACAAAGTCTGGAAAAATGCACTGGTTGTCGATGGTCCGCCCGTTTTAACGTCGCAAATGCAGGAGCCACTGAAGGTGTTTGATACGTTTTCGCCGATCAGCAAAAAACGACTCGATTCGGGCGATTGGGTGTATGATTTAGGGCAAAATGCGTCGGGGATAATTAGCCTGACTGTAACCGGAAAGAAGGGCGATACCATTCGGGTTTACCCGGCAGAATTGCTTAAGGCTGATGGATCGGTAAATCAGAAGGCATCCGGAAGTCCGTTTTATTTTGAATATGTTCTGAAGGGAGGTGGAGTCGAAACCTGGCAACCCCGGTTCACGTATTATGGTTTCCGCTATCTGCAGCTAAAAGGTGGGATGCCTCAGGGTGAACAAAATCCAGCCCAAAAGCCACAGGTCATTGACCTGAAGGGCCTTCACACGCGCAATGCGGCTGCAGGTGCTGGCCAGTTTTCGTGCTCGAATGAACTGTTCAATAAGGCGAGTACACTCATCGACTGGGGAATCAAAAGCAACATGGCGAGTGTGTTCACCGACTGTCCGCACCGCGAAAAGCTCGGATGGCTGGAAGAGTTGCACCTGATGGGTGGTTCTGTTCGCTACCAGTACGATGTAGCCAGTCTGCTCAAAAAAGTAATTCAGGATATGAAAGACTCGCAACTCGACGATCAATCTGCCGATGCGGGACTGGTTCCTGAGATTGCACCTGAATACGTGAAATTTGACTGGGGAGGAGGTATCTTTCGTGATTCGCCCGAGTGGGGGAGTAGTGCGATTATTGTGCCCTGGTATCTGTATCAATGGTATGGCGAGAAAGAGGAACTGGCCAATAGTTACCCCATGATGCAGCGTTATATTACTTATCTGGGGACAAAAGCAAAGAACCATATCCTGGCGCAGGGCCTGGGCGATTGGTATGATTTGGGGCCGAAACCGCCGGGCGTATCGCAGTTGACGCCGATGGGCGTTACGGGTACGGCAATGTATTACTATGACCTGACCATTTTGGCAAAAATTGCCCGGATGCTAAACAAGTCTGATGACGCCTTGCGTTACGATAAACTCGCTGGTGAAGTCAAAGTCGCTTTTAATCAGGTGTTTTTCAACCAGCAAACAAAGCAATACGCGACCAATAGCCAGACTGCCAATGCCATGGCGCTCTACATGAATTTGGTCGAACCGCAATACCGGGAAGCCGTTGTCGAGAACATCGTTCAGGATATTCGCAGCCGGAACAACAGCCTGACCGCCGGTGATATTGGGTATCGGTATCTGCTTCGGGCGTTGGAAGATGCAGGACGGTCGGATGTGATTTTTGATATGAATAGCCGCTCCGACGTGCCGGGTTATGGTTACCAACTGGCGAAAGGGGCGACGGCCCTGACTGAATCGTGGCAGGCGTTGCCATCGGTGTCGAACAACCATTTCATGCTGGGGCATTTGCTTGAGTGGCTTTATGCGGGTCTGGCGGGTATCAAGCAGGCCGACACGTCAATTGCGTTCCGGAACAGCCTCATTTACCCGCAACCCGTTGGCGATGTTACGCAGGCAAAAGCTTCTTACACTTCGCCCTACGGCCTGATTTCGAGTGATTGGAAAAAGATAGGAACCCGTTTTGACTTAACCGTTCAGATTCCCGCGAATACGTCGTCGGAGATCTACCTGCCTGCGTCGAAAAGCAGCCAGATTACCGAAAGAGGGCAGTCAATCGGTAAGAACAAAGCAATAAAAGTGCTTGGTTTTGAGAAGGATAGAGTCCGGATTCTGGTTGGCTCAGGAACATATCGATTTACGGTACAGTACTAGATGTTCCATTCTGGTCAGCTTCTGGCGAAATCTTCAGGATACTGAGGTCGGGAAGCTATTTCGGCCATCTATCCGTGATAAATGGCTCACGCTAACATCATACAAACTTTAGGAAAAATAATAGATAGGCATAGGCTTTATCACGGATAGATTTGCACTCTATGTTTCCAGATGCATTAATTAACCCGTGTAATGATTTCCCCGATCGTTCGAATTGTATTCTTTTGTCTTCTGGTTTCACCCCTCTTTGCTCAATCCGTCCGTGTTTCTGACGCACGGATGAATCAGATTTATGAGGAAGTGAAAACGCCTTTTAAGTATGGTCTGGTCATAACGCCGGCTGATAACTCGCAGAAGCTGGACTGCCCGACCGTGTTTCGGAAAGGCAAAAAATGGTACATGACCTACATCATGTATGGTGGCCGGGGCTACGAAACCTGGCTGGCCAATAGCAATGATTTGTTGCACTGGGAAACGCAGGGTCGCATTATGTCCTTCTCTGATACAACACAGTGGGATGGCAATCAGAAAGCGGGCTATAATGCTTTGCAGGATTTTCAGTGGGGTGGGGGTTATGAACTGAAAAAATATCAGAATAAGTACTGGATGTCGTATATCGGCGGGGCTGCTCGTGGCTACGAAGCCGGTGATCTATCGATTGGCATTGCTTTTTCGGCACAGAACCCCACGAACGTGCACGAATGGCAACGTAAAGCAACGCCCGTGCTAACGGCCGGAGACGCCGATACCCGATGGTGGGAAAATCGAAAGCTTTTTAAAAGCTCGGTCATCCACGACCCGAAAAAATTAACCGGTCATCCGTTTGTGATGTACTACAATGCCAATGGCGATACGACGGGCGTGAATAAGACACGTTGGTTCGAGCGGATTGGCATGGCGGTGTCAGACGATATGCTGAACTGGAAGCGCTTTGGAAAAGAGCCGATTCTGCAACATCCGGTTGGCATTACGGGCGACGCCGTGGTTCAGAAAATAGGCGACACCTGGGTGATGTTCTATTTTGGTGCTTTCTGGCAGGATCGAAAAGGGGCCTTCAATCGATTTGCCGCATCGACCGATCTGGTCAACTGGACCGACTGGACAGGCGAAAACCTGATCGAACCATCGGAGCCATACGATGAACTGTATGCGCATAAATCATTCGTTGTCAAGCATAAAGGAGTCGTTTACCACTTCTATTGCGCCGTTAATAAGCAGGATCAACGGGGGATTGCGGTGGCTACGTCGGTCGATTTAGGAAAAAGTAAGAAGAATTTTGTCGCCATCAGCAAGAAGCAATGAGGAGTATATGTAAGTACATCAGCTTGCTGCTGGCAGTAGTAGCCTCGCCCATTTTCGCGCAAAATGAACCGCGAACAACAGCTGATTTTAACCACAACTGGAAATTCTTTCAGGGCGATGAACCGACGGCAAAAGACCCCGATTTTGCTGATGCCGACTGGCGAACACTCAATTTGCCGCACGACTGGAGCATTGAAGGGCAGTTTAGTGAACAGCACTTAAGTACAACCCAGGAGGGGGCCTTGCCTACCGGAATTGGCTGGTATCGCAAAGCATTCCTGATCCCGGTTTCATCAAAAACTAAACGTGTTTTTATTGAATTCGATGGTGTTTATCGAAACAGCGAAGTCTGGATCAACGGCCACCGGCTGGGTATTCGGCCGTATGGATATAGTTCGTTTCGGTATGAACTTACAGGGCATCTGAAGTTCGGGAGTGAAAAAAATAACATTGCCGTACGAGTCGATAATGCGGCCCAGCCCAATTCGCGCTGGTATACGGGATCGGGTATTTATCGGAATGTACGGTTAGTAACGACGTCAAAACTGGCGGTCGCCCAATGGGGCACTTTCGTGACGACACCCACTATAACGAACCAGAAAGCGCAGGTTTTAGCCCAGATAAGCATCCAGAATGCACCAGGTCGGCGCTCCGATGGCAAACCGGAAACAGTCGATGTGATCAGTACGATCCTGGATGCGGCTGGAAATAAAGTAGCCACGCAAACGTCATCGTCGGTCCGATTAACGGATACACTGACTACGATCGCTCAGCAATTCGATCTTCAGAACCCAATACTCTGGTCGATTGAAAAACCCTACCTCTATAAAATTGTAACCCGGATTTACAGCCAGAACCATCTGGAAGACAGCTATGAAACGCCACTGGGTGTCCGCAATTTTAAGTTCGATCCTGCCACTGGATTCTCGCTGAATGGGCAGCCGATGAAGATTCTCGGGGTTTGTCTGCACCACGATCTGGGTGCTTTAGGCGCTTCCGTCAACAGACGGGCCATGCAGCGTCAGCTTGAACTGCTGAAGGCCATGGGTTGTAACGCAATCCGTACGGCCCACAACCCGCCCGCTCCTGAATTTCTGGACTTGTGCGACGAGATGGGTTTCATCGTAATGGATGAAGCGTTCGACATGTGGAAAAAAAAGAAGACGAAGCAGGATTACGGCCTCAACTGGGATGCCTGGCACAAAACCGACCTTGAAGACATGGTTCGTCGCGACCGGAATCACCCGTCCATTTTTATGTGGAGCATCGGCAATGAAATTCGCGAACAGTTTGATTCAACGGGAATTACGATCACAAAAGAGTTAGCCGCTATCGTTAAAAAACTGGATTCAACACGGCCTGTTACCTCGGCACTCACCGAGAATATTCCGGAGAAAAACTTCATCTATCGGTCGGGTGCTCTGGATTTATTAGGGTTCAATTATAAACACGAAGCGTATTCCGATTTTCCCAAAACGTTCCCGAATCAGTCCGTGATTGCCTCCGAAACAGGCTCGTCACTGCAAACACGCGGGCATTATGACATGCCTTCTGACTCGGTGCGGATGTGGGGCAAAGGTGGGCCTGCCAAATTCAGGGATGGCAACCCCGACTGGACTGCTTCGGCCTATGACAATGAAGCCGCTTATTGGGGTTCAACGCACGAACAGACCTGGAAAGTTATCAGGAAATACCCGCATATGGCAGGGCTGTTTATCTGGACGGGTTTCGACTATCTTGGTGAACCCCATCCTTATCCGTGGCCTGCCCGAAGCTCTTATTTTGGCATTCTCGATCTGGCCGGTTTCCCGAAAGATGTGTATTATCTGTATCAGTCCGAGTGGACAGACAAGCCCGTGCTACATCTGTTCCCGCACTGGAACTGGCTCCAGGGAAAAACCGTCGATGTTTGGGCCTATTACAGCCAGGCCGATGAAGTTGAGCTGTTTCTGAACGATAAATCGCTGGGAATCCGCCGGAAAAACGGCGATGATCTGCACGTGATGTGGCGCGTCAGTTACGAACCCGGTACGCTCAGGATAGTATCCCGAAAGGGAAGTAAATCAGTACTTACCCGCTCCGTTTCGACGGCAGGTAAACCTGCTAAAATTCAACTGATCGCAGATAGAAGCACGCTAAAGGCAGATGGAACGGATCTGTCTTTTGTAACGGTAAATGTGCTGGATGAACAGGGAAATCAGGTACCCGACGCTAATCATCTGATCACGTTTAGTTTGACAGGCCCCGGAACGCTGGCCGGTGTTGATAATGGCTATCAGGCTAGCCTTGAGCCGTTTAAAGCCAATTACCGAAAGGCGTATAATGGAAAATGCCTGGCCATTATTCAGACCACAAACAAAGCCGGGACGATTAGCCTGAAAGCTACTGCTGAAGGGTTGCAAAGTGCTGTTGTTGAGTTGATTAGCAAATAAATTGAGGTCTATCTATAACTCGTCGCTCCGCGATACATAACCTGCGTACTCCGGTTTGGGCATGATAAACGCTAACTATTGCTTACGATTTTTTGCTTTCTTCATTTCACTTTCTCTATGGCTGGCTGATGGAAAATCATTGGCTCAGTTGCCGGGTGGATTGGCAAAGATCGTTCCTCCGGCTAAACAGTCGGCTAATGCCAAACCATGGGTATTCTGGTACTGGATGCAGGGTGGCGTCTCGAAAGAAGGCATCACGGCCGATCTGGAAGCGATGAAAGAGACTGGTATCGGTGGCGCTTACCTGATGCCCATAAAGGGTGTAACAGACCCGCCACTATATACGCCCGCAACCGCGCAACTTAGCCCGCGTTGGTGGGACATGGTGCGATTTACGATGCAGGAGGCTAAACGGCTGGGGCTGGAGATGGGCATGCACGTGAGCGATGGCTTCGCGCTGGCTGGTGGTCCCTGGATAACGCCCGCCTTATCGATGCAGAAAGTAGTGTATGCATCGATGCAGGTTCAGGGTAATCAAGCCATTTCGGTTAAGCTCCCGCAACCACCGGCTAATGAAGGCTATTACAAAGACATTGCCGTACTGGCATTCCCATCGTTTAGGGGGTCGCCCGATGGCTCGAACGAAAGCGTTCAACCCAAAATCACATCCAGCAAACCTGGCGTAAATCCGCAGTTTTTGATTGATCGGACCAGTAAGGAAAGCTTTAAAAGTGACACTGCCTGCTGGATTCAATATGCGTTTGATCAGCCATTTACCTGCCGTTCAGTTCTCATCCGGACGGGGGGTAATAACTACCAGGCGCAGCGATTACAGATCGAGGTCAGCAATGATGGCAAAACCTTTCGGCCGATTGAGCGCCTTGAACCACCCCGGCATGGCTGGCAGGATACCGATGCCGATGTCACTCACGCCATTACACCAACTACGGCCCGCTATTTCCGATTTGTGTATGATAAAGCCGGATCAGAACCGGGAGCCGAAGATCTGGATGCCGCCAAGTGGAAACCGGGGCTGAAACTCATCGGTCTGGAACTCTCGGCTGAACCCCGAATTAATCAGTTTGAAGGAAAATCGGCGATTGTCTGGCGGGTCGGTAAACGAGCGATTCCTGCTGTGAACGACCCTAAGCAGGGCGACCCCGCGAATTTGGCAGATCAAAGCATTGATAAGCTAGCCATTCCCCTCAGCAAAGTGATCAATCTGACTGACAAACTGACGGCAGACGGCCACCTGAACTGGAATGCGCCCGCTGGCTCATGGACCATCATGCGCATCGGTCATACCTCTACGGGACACACAAATGCAACGGCCGGGGCGGGTAAAGGACTGGAATGCGACAAGTTTAACTCTGAAGCCATATCCCTTCAGTTTACAAGCTGGTTTGGTGAAGCGCAGCGACAAATCGGCCCCGAACTGAGCAAAAACGTCCTGAAAGTCTTCCATGTCGACAGTTGGGAGTGTGGTAGTCAGAACTGGTCATCCAACTTTGCCAGCGAATTCAAAAAACGGCGGGGCTATGAATTAACACCTTATCTGCCGGTTATAGCGGGTATTCCCATCGAGAGCGTTGAGGTATCGGAACAGGTGTTATATGATATTCGCCGAACGGTGGCCGATCTGATTGTCGATGTATTTTATAAAACACTGGCGGATTTGGCTCATGAAAACGGAGTTACGTTTACCGCCGAAAGTGTAGCCCCAACCATGACCAGCGATGGACTGGCGCATTACAAACGGGTCGATGTGCCGATGGGTGAATTCTGGCTGAACAGCCCAACGCACGACAAACCAAACGACATGCTCGATGCGGTGTCGGCGGCTCATATCTACGGGAAAAATATCGTACAGGCCGAGGGATTTACCACCGTTCGGATGGCCTGGGACGAGCATCCGGGTATGTTGAAAACGCTTCAGGATCGTAACTACGCGTTGGGCATAAACAAGTTAGTGTATCATGTTTTCACCCATAACCCCTGGCTCGACCGAAAACCGGGCATGACACTCGACGGTGTTGGACTTTATTTTCAACGGGATCAGACCTGGTGGAAATCGGTCAGCGCCTGGGTCGATTATGCCCGTCGATGTCAGACCCTTCTGCAAATCGGAAAGCCAGTAGCGGATATTGCCGTTTTTACGGGCGAAGACATTCCCCGACGGGCTGTTCTACCGGATCGGCTGGTTTCGACTCTGCCCGGTATTTTCGGCAAAGAAGTAGTTAAAAAAGAGGCAAAGCGACTGGCCAATGCAGGTGAACCGTTGCGGCAGAAGCCAGCAGGCGTAACGCATTCGGCTAACATGGCCGATCCTGAAAATTGGGTAGATCCGCTACGAGGGTATGCCTATGATTCATTCAGCCCTGATGCGCTGAACACGCTGGCGAATATGCAAGGGGGCAGGGTGTCATTTGCACCGGGCACGGCCTATTCGTTGCTCGTGTTACCAGATAAGCACCCGCTAAACATGAATAACCGGTTCATGACTCCCGAAACGGCCGCCAGGTTTCTCAAACTGGTCAATGAAGGAGCTATGGTTCTGGTTGGTGAAAAGCCCATTTTCTCGGCGGGTAAAGGCGCTGATAAGCAAATTACTACGCTGACCGATCAGCTGTGGGGCGGGTCATTTGACCAGGTATCTGACGGGGAGACTTCCTTCCGGATGAAGCGCCTTGGGAAAGGTAGGGTTATTCAAACACCTTATCAGGTTGGTTCCTTTGAAAAGCTTGGCCTTTCACGGGATGTAGATTTCACCGAAACGACTGGCGAGTACGCCCGCAACATTGCCTGGACACATCGGACAGATGGGCAGATGGATCTTTATTTCATTGCCAATCAGGAGGCCATCCAACGCGACATTACAGTTTCGTTTCGGCAAATGGGAAGAGCACCAGAGCTTTACAACGCCGTTACGGATGAATTAACCGAAGCGAAACAGTGGAGCAATCAACAGGGCCGAACGCAATTATCGGTACGGTTAGAACCCAACTCATCGCTATTCGTACTCTTTCGCAAACCGGCTCAACTAACTGCCTATTCGGGTAAGAATTGGACCGATTTTCGGCCAGTAAAAACGCTGGAAGGTTCGTGGGAAGTGCAGTTTGATACGGCATATGGCGGCCCCAAACAACCCCAAACCTTTGCTCAACTCACCGACTGGAGCCAATCAGCTGACTCGTCCATTCGTTATTATTCAGGTACGGCAACGTACTCGAAAATCGTTAACTGGGCTCCTCCATCCGCTACTTCGCCACAGCGTTTCTGGCTCGATTTAGGCAACATCGCCAACATCGCCGATGTCAAACTAAATGGCGTTTCCTGTGGTGTTGCATGGACGGCTCCGTATCGGATTGAGATCACGCACGTACTCAAAACCGGCGAAAACCGGCTAACCATCGACGTTAGCAATACCTGGGCCAATCGCCTGATTGGCGATCAGTTGCGGCCCGAATCCAGGCGCATCACCCGAACTACGGCGCCGTTCCGATTACAGGGGAAACCACTACTGAAAGCGGGCTTGCTGGGGCCAGTTCAGATTTTAGTGGACGCTCCTGATCAATCCCATAAATAGGCTAAGATCCTACAATGGCTTGGGAAAATAGCATATTTTGTAGCGGTTTATTGCTATTAATTTTGAGCTTTCCGTTGAACCCTCCGATCCGATATGCTTTATAAGGTAATCGCTTTTTGTCTGCTTATTCCGGTCATTGGCAATGCCCAGTTAGTTGACAAGACTCCGGCGGCTATACCCAACCAACCGCGTATCTATCAGTCTGAGCCTTACGAAGATCCACTGGTTAGTGGTATCAATCGGGATGCCTCAAGAGCCACAGCTTATTCGTTTGCTACTGTAAACGATGCGCTCAGCGTCAACCGGGATAAAACATCCCGAAACCTTTCCCTGAACGGTGAATGGGATTTTGCGTTTTCGCTAAAACCTGCCGATGCTCCATCTGATTTTTATACAAAACGGGTTAGCGGCTGGAAGAAAATACCGGTGCCGTCGAGTTGGGAAATGCAGGGATACGATAAACCCATTTACAAAAGCGCCGTATATCCGTTTCGCCCCGTCAACCCGCCACACGTACCGCAGGATTACAACGGCGTCGGCTGTTACCAGCGCACCTTTACGGTCCCCACCGACTGGAGCAACATGAATGTTACGCTTCATTTCGGGGGTGTCAGCTCGGCTTACAAAGTGTGGCTGAACGGGAAGTTCGTCGGCTATGCTGAAGATAGCTTTCTGTCGTCTGAATTTAATATTACTCCCTATTTACAGAAAGGCGAAAACGTGTTGTCTGTTTGGGTCATTCGCTGGAGTGACGGGTCGTTTCTGGAAGATCAGGATCAATGGCGAATGAGTGGTATCCACCGGGAAGTGATGCTGATGGCTGAACCTAAACTGCGCATTGCCGACTTCTTTTATCAGACCAAACTGGACGGTGAATACAAAGACGCGTTGCTCAGCATTCGCCCCCGTATCGAGAATATGACCGGGAAAGAAGTGCCTGGTTACCAACTCAAAGCTCAGTTGTACACCAGACAAAACGAACCTGTTTTTGAGAAGCCGCTACAGACTAGTGTTGAGTCGATTATCAACGAAATTTATCCACGTCTCGACAACGCCAAGTTCGGAATTCTGGAAACCACCGTTAAAAATCCGGCCAAATGGAGCGATGAGGAGCCGAACTTATACACGCTGGTTTTGTCGCTGGAAGACAGTACCGGAAAACTGCTGGAAGCAAAAAGCTGCAAGCTTGGCTTTCGATCGATCGAGTTCTCCAAAGAAGACAGTAAGCTATTGATCAATGGGAAAAAGACCTACCTCTACGGGGTCAATCGTCCCGATCATCACCCCACAAAAGGTAAAGCCCTGACTCGTGAGGATCTCTTGCAGGATGTGCTGACCATCAAGCGCTTCAATTTCAACTGTATTCGCACCAGCCATTACCCCAGCGATCCCTATCTCTACGATCTCTGCGATGAATTTGGCATTCTGGTCATCGATGAGGCTAATCTCGAAACGCACGGACTGGGCTCCAAACTCAGCAACGATGCCATGTGGACGGGCGCGTATCTGGAACGAAGCAGCCGTATGGCATTGCGCGACAAAAACCATCCGTCGATCATTTTCTGGAGTTTAGGTAATGAAGCGGGCCGGGGCCCCAATCACGCGGCTATGGCGGCCTGGATTCATGATTTTGATATCACCCGCCCCGTTCATTACGAACCGGCAATGGGAAGCCCGGCTATGGCCGGATATATGGATAACAAAGATCCGCGTTATCTGAAGCCAAACGATCATTCACATCGCATTCAAAATCCTCAGGATCAGTATTATGTGGATATGGTAAGCCGCATGTATCCGGCAATGTATACGCCCGAATTGCTGGCCAGTCAGGCCAATGGCGATACACGACCGATTTTCTTTTGTGAGTACGCCCACGCAATGGGTAACTCCGTTGGAAATATCCGTGAGTTCTGGGATTTATTCCGTCGGACAAAACGCGTTATTGGCGGCTGTATCTGGGAGTTCAAAGATCAGGGTTTGTTGAAAAAAGATGAGCAGGGAACGCCCTTTTTTGCCTATGGTGGCGATTATGGAGAGAAGTATTTCGACAACTTCACCATCAAGGGCGTTGTGGCGGCCGATGGTCGCCCTAAAGCGGCCATGTACGAATGCAAACGCGTTTTTCAGGGTATCGAATCCGAATGGAAGGATGCGCAAAAGGGCTTGATACACATCACGAATCGTCATGCGGTGAAAAATGCCAGCGTCTATTCTGGCCAGATCAGTATCCGTGAGGATGGTCGTGTTACCGCAACGCAGCCGCTGCCCATCCTGAATCTGGCTGCGGGTCACGACACGGTCCTCAATATTTCAGCCTTCTTGCCGAAGCAGAAAAACGGTTCTGAATACCTGGCTGATATTCAGTTTTCGCTGGCGGCCGATGCTCCCTGGGCTCTAAAAGGTTTTGACGCTGCTTCCAATCAGTTACCCATTCCTCAAACCAGCACAGAACCCATTCGAAAGATATCGGGCGCTGCTGTTTCGCTGAGCGAAGATGGTAAAATTTATACCGTAAAGGGAGATGGTTTCGCCGTTGAAATCAATAAAACAAACGGGGCATTAAGTTCCTATAAACTCGCCGGGAAAGAACAGATTTTTTCGCCTTTATTGCCCCATTTCTCCCGCCCATTGACCGATAATGACAAACGCGGCTGGAAACCCCAGCGAAAGCTGAAACCCTGGTATGATCCTCAGTTAGCGCTAAAAACACTCACCGTGCAGACAATCGACAAGAGCTCGATTAAATTGACCAGTACGTACTCGCTCATTAACGACAGTGCCCGTGTCGAGGTCAATTATCTGGTTCGGGGCGATGGTGTTGTTGGCGTTGATTTTGCGATAAAACCAACGTTCCCACTGCCAAATATGCCTAAAGTCGGTATGCAGGGTGGTATCGAACGGAGCTATGAATCCATTACGTGGTATGGGCGTGGGCCACTGGAAAATTATGTGGACCGGCGGTATGGTTTTGATGCGGGTGTTTATTCGAAAACGCTGACTGACTTCATGGAACCCTATGTTGTACCCCAGGAAAATGGGAACCGAACCGACGTAAGATGGATGTATTTGAGTAATTCAGGTACTAAAAGCGGCTTACTGGTGGTAGCGGATAGTCTGCTGAGCATGAGTGCGTGGCCATACACAGAAGCCAGCATTCAGTCGGCAAAGCATACCAACAAACTACAGGATGCGGGGTATATCACCCTGAATATCGATTTGATGCAGATGGGCGTAGGCGGTAATGATAGCTGGAGCGATGTGGCTGCCCCACTCGATCAGTATCAGATTAAGGCAAAACCCTATCAGTATCGTTTTTACCTGCTACCGCTTACGAAACCGAAAGAAGAACCGGGCGCAATAGCCAGGAAGATCAAAGACGTTCATAGAACATCCAGGACTCCACTTCCTGATCGTTCTACACTAACAGGAAGTTTGAACTAATAGGCCCAATGAACCTGAAAAGAAAATTTCTGATAAACGCATGCGTGGGGCTGACTTCAATGCTCGGCAGTCTGACCGTCTGCGCTCAACCCAAGGGATTGGTGAATACATCGCAGAGTAAGTTTGCCCGGTTGCAGGGGGTGAACATGAGCGATGTGACCTGGACAACAGGCTTTTGGGCGGATCGTTTTAAGGTTTGTCGTGACTCGATGGTGCCGCATCTGTGGCAAACCTATACCGATCCGAATCTTAGTCATTCGTTCGAGAACTTTAAAGTAGCGGCTGGCCTTAGCGCGGGAAATTTTAAAGGACCGTCGTTTCACGATGGCGATTTTTATAAAACACTGGAATCGCTGGCGGGCATGTATGCCCTGACCCGAGACAAAAAACTCGATGCGATGATGGACGAGGCCATTGCCGTTATCGGTAAGGCACAAACGCCCGATGGCTACATTTATACAAAAGCCATTATCCAGCAAAAGAAAACGGGCGAGAAAAAGATGTTCGATGATAAGCTTAGTTTCGAAGCCTATAATTTCGGCCATCTGATGACAGCCGCCTGTGTTCACTACCGGGCAACGGGTAAAACGTCATTGCTGGATATTGCCAAGAAGGCAACGAATTTTCTGATTGGCTTTTACAACAATGCAAGCCCTGAGCAGGCTCGGAATGCGATTTGTCCGTCACACTACATGGGCGTTATTGAAATGTATCGCACCACCCGCGATCCCGCTTACCTGGCGCTGGCTCAAAAGCTGATCGATATTCGTGGACTTTCGGAAGGTACCGATGATAATTCCGACCGGGTGCCATTCCGTAAAATGACAAAAGTGATCGGTCACGCGGTTCGGGCAAATTACCTATTTGCGGGCGCTGCCGATGTGTTTGCCGAAACGGGTGATAGTACGCTGCTGTCTACGCTCGATCTGATGTGGGACGATGTGGTCAATCACAAAATGTACGTAACAGGCGGATGCGGTGCTTTGTACGATGGCGTTTCGCCGGAAGGCACTTCGTATAAACCCGATACCGTGCAGAAAATTCACCAGGCTTATGGTAAAGCCTATCAGCTGCCGAATCACTCGGCCCATAACGAAACCTGTGCCAACATTGGCAATCTGCTCTGGAATTACCGGATGTTGCAAATTACCGGCAATGCCAAATACGCTGACGTGATGGAGTTGGCGCTCTACAACAGCATTTTGTCGGGTATAAGCCTGGATGGGAACAAGTTCTTCTATACCAATCCATTGAGTGCATCGGACGATTATCCGTACCATATGCGCTGGATGGGAGGGCGGCAGAAATACATCCGATTGTCGAACTGTTGTCCGCCCAACACCGTGCGTACCCTTGCCGAAGTGAGCAACTATGCCTACAGCGTGTCGGACAAGGGACTATGGCTGAATTTATTCGGTGCTAACCAGTTGTCTACTACCCTCGAAGATGGTTCACCCATTCGGTTGACGCAGGAAACGGCTTACCCCTGGGATGGAGCCATTAAACTCAGTCTGGAGCAAGTACCCGCTAAATCGTTTTCGCTGTTTGTTCGTATACCGGGCTGGTGTCAGGGCGCAACAATAAAAATAAATGGTTCGCCAGTAGCAGCAGTGATCAAATCGGGCGACTATGCTGAGCTTAACCGGAGCTGGAAGGCAGGCGATAAAGTAGAAATCAACCTGCCGATGCCAGTAAAACTGATCGAAGCGAATCCACTGGTCGAAGAGACCCGCAATCAGGTGGCGGTCAAACGGGGGCCGGTTGTGTATTGCCTGGAATCGATCGACAATCAGAATAAAAAGATAACCGGGCTTGCTTTGTCGCCCAGAAACAAGTTGAAGCCAACCCGCATCGTGATCGAAAATAGTGAGGTGATGGCGCTGGAAGGCGAAGCCCAGCAGGTCGAGAATGGAACCTGGTCGAACCAGCTTTACCGCGAAGTATCGGACAAAACGCCGGCTTCAACGAACGTTCGGCTGATTCCATATTATGCCTGGAGTAATCGTGGGCGCTCCGAAATGTCGGTCTGGATTCCGTTGATTCGGTAGGGAGTTTATGGGTTAATTTCCAATTTAGCATTAATCAGCTTCCCGAAACGACCGCCAATGGCTTGTTGATTTCGGGAACTTACAGTCACCAATGAAGTCAATTCAGCATTATATAGTCATCCTGACCCTATGCCTCCTGCAAACAACCCGTTGCCGGGCACAGTCGGCCAATGTGCTGTCTACTGATAAACTCAGGCAATACGTAAGCCTGTTTAACACCATCGATCAGGAAGAAGCCGTCAAAAACTACGTGCCTAATGACCAGTCATTTGAGTGGCTTGCCAAAAATATCCCGCTGTTCGACTGCCCCGATTCGGCCTTGCGGGAGATCTACTACTACCGTTGGTGGGCTTTTCGGAAGCATCTGAAAGAAACGCCGGAGGGGTATATCTTTACGGAATTTATTACGAAAATGAACCATGCGGGAAAATACAATGCTATCAGCAGCGCATTGGGTCATCACATTTATGAAGGTCGCTGGCTACACAATCCGCAGTATATCGACGACTACATTTCATTCTGGCTCTATGTCGATCCGAAACATACGGTCCAGAGATTTCATGCGTTCAGCAGCTGGGTAGACGATGCAGTCTATAACCGTTACCTCGTCAATCTGGACAAACCGTTTATTCAGAAAAACCTGCTGGCTTTAGATGCCGACTACCGCAAGTGGCAGCAGGAAAAACAACTACCTGATGGCCTGTTCTGGCAATTTGACGTCCGCGATGCGATGGAAGAGTCCATCAGCGGATCGCGGAAAGAGAAAAACCGCCGGCCTACCATTAACAGCTACATGTACGGCAATGCAAAAGCGTTAGCGGAAATGGCTGCGTTGGTAAAGAACGATACGCTTCAACGGCTGTATCAACGGCAGGCTGCTGAACTGAAAAAGCTGACACTCGATAGTTTGTGGAACAAGGACGACCTCTTTTTTGAGGTAAAGCATGAAAATGGGAGCTTTGCCAAAGCCCGCGAAGCCATTGGATTTATTCCCTGGTATTTTAACCTTCCCGACGACAAAGCGGAGTATGCCCGTCAATGGGATCAACTGACCGATACCACGGGTTTCGACGCTCCCTGGGGTATCACGACGGCCGAACGAAGGCACCCGCTTTTCCGTACGCATGGATCTGGGCATGGGTGCGAGTGGGATGGGCCTGTCTGGCCGTTTGCCACCACGCAAACCCTGAAAGGACTGGCTAACCTGCTCACGGATTACAAAAACCAGGGCCGCATGACGAAGACCGTTTTTTACGATGAGTTGCAGAAATACGCCCGGTCACATACCATGAACGGCCAGTTGTATCTGGGCGAATATCAGGACGAAAAAACGGGCGAATGGCTCAAAGGCGATAACCCAAGGAGTAAATTTTACAATCATTCGGGCTTTGCCGATTTAATTATCAGTGACCTGATCGGCCTTAAACCACACGCCGACAATACGCTGGAAATCCATCCACTAATTCCTGAGGGTAAATGGGATTGGTTTTGCCTCGACAATGTTCTGTATCACGGAAAAATTCTAACCGTTCTGTTCGATAAAACCGGGACCCATTACGGAAAAGGGAAGGGCTTCATAGTCTTTTCTGATGGGAAACCAGTACTAAAGAGAGAAAAGCCAGCGCCAGTAACGATTCGAAAGTTCTAGAGAACGCCCGTGCGTTTGCCATTCGACCCCGTGTCCTGATTGGAATGGTAAAAAAATAAACCCATGAAAAACCTGCCCTTATTTGATCTTGCCATTATTGCCGCTTACCTCGTAGCGATGGTTTTAGTTGGGCTTTATTTCGCCCGGAAAAACCATAGTGCCGCTCAATTCACAAAAGCATCGGGCCTGATTCCGGGTTGGGCGACGGGCCTGTCCATCTATGCTACGTTCCTGAGCAGCAATACGTTTCTTGGCGTTCCGGGCAAAGCATTTGGTGGCAACTGGAATTCTTTTGTCTTTAGTTTATCGATGCCATTGGCCGCATACATGGCCGCCCGCTTTTTTGTGCCGTTCTATCGTCGTACCGGCGAAATTTCGGCCTATACACACCTTGAACATCGGTTTGGTCCCTGGGCCAGAACCTACGCCGTTGTTTGTTTCCTGCTCACCCAACTGGCCCGGATGGGGTCGATTTTTCTGGGAATTGCCCTGAGTTTACAGGCCCTGACGGGTTATTCGATGCAAATGATCATGATCGTGATGGGCGTTTGTATTATCTTCTACACCGTTTTAGGCGGCATGGAAGCCGTGATCTGGACGGAGGTTGTGCAGGCGGTCATTAAAACCTTTGGCGCCCTCCTGATCCTTTACCTGATTGTTGAGGAAATGCCGGGAGGTGTATCTGAGATCGTAACCATCGGCAAAGCCAACGACAAATTCAGCCTGGGTAGTTATTCCCTCGATTTTACCCAATCGACGTTCTGGGTCGTGTTGCTCTATGGCTTCTTCATCAACCTGAATAATTTTGGTATGGATCAGAATTATATCCAGCGTTATCATACAACGGCTTCCGAGAAAGAAGCATCGAAGTCGCTGTGGCTCTGCGTGTGGTTGTATGTACCGGCCTCGTTGCTGTTTTTTGTGATTGGCTCCTGTCTGTTTGCCTATTACCAGCTGCACCCCGAATTTATTGAAGCCATTAAGCAAAAAGTCGCGCTGGATCGCTTGCCCGCAACGGCGTCGGCGGCCGAAGTTTCCCGATTGATAGCGACCTTACAACCCGCTGATTATGGCGATAAAGTGATGCCTCATTTTATGGTGACCAAAGTTCCACCGGGCCTGATGGGACTGATCGTGTCGGCAATTCTGTCGGCAGCCATGAGCACGATCAGCTCGGGAATGAACGCATCAGCCACTGTATTTACCGAAGATATTTACAAGCGGTACGTCAATGCTCACGTATCGGATCGGAAACTGCTCACCCTGTTGCACCTGACAACGGTAGTGGTTGGTCTACTGGGCCTGGGAACGGGCTTGGCCATGATCGGTGTCAAAAGCATTCTGGACGCCTGGTGGACCTTATCCGGCATTTTTGCGGCTGGTATGCTTGGCCTCTTTTTGCTGGGGCTGATCAGCCGACAAACCAAAAGTCATGAAGCCCTGACGGCCACCGCTATTGGCGTTCTGGTGATTCTCTGGATGACCTTTTCGAGTAATCTCCCCGATGAATACAGCTACCTCCGCAATCCGCTTCACAGTAATATGATTATTGTGGTGGGTACGCTTACCATATTTCTGACGGGATTAGTATTGACAAAACGTAAAGGCCATCGGCCCGAATCAACCCGCAAAATTTCGTCTGTAACCCAATGACCAATACCATCGTGAAAACAACTTCGAAAGGCTTTATTCCTGTTATGCTTACGCCATTTACCGACAGTGGCGCTATTGATTTCGATACACTTACCCGGCTGACTGAGTTTTATCTGGAAGCGGGGGCGGCTGGGCTTTTTGCCAATTGCCTGTCGAGCGAAATGTTTGAATTGACCGAAGCCGAGCGGCTGGCGATCATTGCTCATGTAATAAAAACCACGAATGGCGCGGTGCCCGTTGTGGCTACGGGCACTTTCGGTGGACCGATTCAGCAACAGGCTGATTTTGTGAAACGGGTAAACGATAAGGGTACTGACGCGGTCATTCTGATCACGGGCCTGCTGGCCGATGAAACCGATTCCGACGACGTATTCAATGAGCGGGTTTATCAGCTATTGGACCAGACTGACAGCATTCCGGTTGGTTTTTATGAATGCCCCGTTCCCTACAAGCGCCTGCTTTCACCCCGGCAGCTTCAGCAATTTGTGGCGACCGGACGTGTAATTTACCATAAGGATACCTGTCTGGACCTACAACAGATCAGGGAGAAACTGCGACTGGCATCGGGCCCCGGTTTCGGGCTTTATGATGCGTATATGGTTCATGCTGTCGAATCACTTAAAGCGGGTTCGGCTGGCCTTTCCTGCATTCAGGGTAATTACTTTCCGGAACTCATCGTCTGGATCTGTCAAAACTACGATAATGCCGATCAGCAGGAGGAAGTCGCTATGGTTCAGCAGTTTCTGGTCGATCATATGGATGTCATGCACAATGTCTATCCGATTGTTTCAAAATACTTTTTGCAACTCCGGGGATTCGATATTTCGACTTTTACCCGGCGGAATGTGGGCACGTTTACGCCGGATATAGCCAAACAGGTCGACGGCTTATTTGCGGCTTATACGCGCTTGCAGGAGCAACTGGCGTTGCGGGTTGCCTAGAATTGGGTTATGCATTCGTAAGCTGTTGGCTGTTGTCTCCAGCCTGGGCAGAATAGTGTCAGGCCGTTCGCCAAACTCCGTGCCACGAAATTTGGCGAACGGCCTGAGTTCCAGAATTTGAATACAATGAAGTATAGATTTTTGACTGCATTCCTGTTGTTGGTTTTACCTGCGCTACCCGTAGTAGCGCAGCAAACCGAAAAGCGCTATCTGTCGGGTACAGGAAATGACAACACTGTAAACTGGCAGTTTTACTGCACCGCAGGCCAGAATTCGGGCAAATGGACGACTATTCCGGTACCCTCGAACTGGGAATTACAGGGTTTTGGGAAATACAATTATGGCTTTGCTAAAGATAGCGCCCGAGGGAAAGAGCAGGGATTATACAAGCACGAATTTCAGGTTCCGGCGTCGTGGAAAGGCAAACGAATAAATCTTGTGTTTGAGGGGGCCATGACCGATACGGATGTCAAGATAAACGGCCAATCGGCAGGAGAAACACACCAGGGCTCGTACTACGCCTTCAAATACGACATTTCGGCTTTGCTCAAATACGGTTCGGGTAATTTGCTGGAAGCTACCGTATCGAAACATTCAGCGAATGCATCCGTAAATGAAGCCGAGCGTAAAGGTGATTTCTGGATTTTTGGCGGCATTTTTCGCCCTGTTTATCTGGAAATTCTCCCCGCTGAACATATTGCCCACATTGCAATTGATGCGAAAGCAAACGGTACGTTTTCGGCTCAGGTTCAGCTTAATACGAAGGTAAAAGCAACTAACGTTTTAGCGCAGATATATACCCTCTCCGGTCAAAAAGTTGGTGCGCCATTTACGGCAAAAACTGGGAACGAAAACCAGTTCGTTACATTGACGAAATCGATTCCGAACCCGTTGCTCTGGACGTCGGAAACACCCAATCGATACAAAGTAGAGTTCAGATTATTGCAGGCAGGGAAACCCGTTCATGTACTAAGCCGGTATTTCGGTTTCCGAACCGTTGAGGTGAAACAACGGGATGGTATCTACGTCAATGGCACCAAGATTAAGCTCAAGGGCGTCAATCGTCATTCATTCTGGCCTTCATCGGGCCGGGCGCTCAGCAAAAAGCTAAGTGTGCTCGATGTGAACCTGATGAAAGACATGAACATGAATGCAGTTCGAATGTCGCACTACCCGCCTGACGATCATTTTCTGGACGTCTGCGATTCGCTGGGACTGTATGTATTCGATGAACTGGCAGGCTGGCACGGCCACTACGATACGCCAACAGGCACTAAACGGCTTAAGGAACTCATCACGCACGACGTAAATCATCCGTCGGTCATTTTCTGGATCAATGGCAACGAGGGTGGTCATAACTACGACCTCGACCCGCTGTTTGCCAAAGAAGACATTCAGAAACGACACGTGATTCATGCCTGGGAAGATTTCGGCGGTTTCGATACACAGCATTACCGGGAGTACAACTACGGCATCGGCAACTACAATCACGGCCATTCGATGACACTGCCAACTGAATTCCTGCATGGTCTTTACGACGGCGGGCATGGTGCCGGTCTGGAAGATTATTGGGAAGCCATGTGGCATGATCCACTGGCGGCAGGCGGCTTTCTGTGGGATTTCTCCGACGAAGGCGTGGTCCGTACGGATCGAAACGGGGCTATCGATACCGATGGCAATCGCGGAGCCGATGGTATTGTAGGGCCATACCGCGAAAAGGAAGGGAGTTTTTTTACCGTCAAGGAAGTATGGTCGCCGATTAAGCTGGAACGTCGCGAAATTACGCCAACCTTCGACGGAAATTTCCCGGTTGAAAACCGATATTATTTTACCAACACCGGCCAATGCTCTTTTACGGGAAAACTGACCCGAGTTAACGGACCCTATACCCTTGAAAAACCGCTCGAAAAGACGTTCACCGTGTCGGCACCGAATCTGAAACCGTTCGAAAAAGGGGCCTTGAAAGCAGCCCTCCCCGCCGATTGGAAAGACTACGATTTTCTGTACATCACGGCCACCGATCCGCATAAACGGGAGCTGTTTACGTGGAGTTTTCCGATTTCGTTACCAAACAAAATTGCGTCGTCGATCATCAAAACAGAGGGCGGCAATGAGGTAGTTTTAACCGAAGCCGATTCGCTCTATACCATAACGGCGAATAACATTCACCTGTCATTCAACAAGCAAACCGGCATCTTAAAACAGGTCGCGAACAGCGCTGGAACAATTCCGTTTACGAATGGCCCCGTTTTACAGGAAGGTGTCAACAATTTCAAAAACTTCACGCACCGTAAAGACGGTAAGGCTATCATCCTCGAATCGACCTTCGACCGAAAAACGAGCTATAATACATTGCAATGGACTATTTATCCGTCGGGCTGGGTCAAGATGCGGGTTCGCTATTTCCCCGACGGTTATTTTACCATGATGGATGGCGTTAATTTTTCGTTTCCGGAAGCGAGTATGAAGGGCGTAAAATGGATGGGAAAAGGCCCGTATCGGGTCTGGAAAAACCGGATGAAAGGGGGCGCTTTAGGGGTTTGGAGCAAAGCCTATAACAACACAGAAACGGGCGAGACTCCCTTTGTTTACCCCGAATTTAAAGGTTACCACGCCAACATGTACTGGTGCCGGTTTGAGGCAACAGGTAATCCGTTTGCCGTTGTAACCGAAAATGAAGACGTTTTCTTTCGCCTGTTCACCCCCGCCTGGAAAACCGATCAGTGGCACAATTACGAACCAATTTTTCCATCCGGCGACATTTCCTTCATGCAGGGAATCAGTAGTATTGGCACCAAAACGCAGCGCAACGAAACGACTGGCCCAATGGGCATGAAAAACATTTTTTACGACTATGAAAAAGAACCCGCTCGCGCCAAAGAGCTGACGTTGTTTTTTGATTTTTCGGGTCGATGAAGCCGTTTTTGATAGCTATCTTTTGGCAGGATGACAAAAATGTGCACAACTGCCACTAGTTAATGCAAACTTCTCACCTGGAGTTGTGCCACCGTATGGCGGATCGCGGTTTCTATTTGTGGGCAGCAACCGTGGCACACCTCCAGGCGAAAATCCTGACAAATAATTCCTGCATGAATCGAGCCTTAATTACGTTTTTACTTTCCTGCCTGTCTCCACTCGTTTTCGCACAACAGACCGAAATCTGGGTTGCGCCGGATGGGTCGGATGCCAACGCCGGAACGAAAGAAAAGCCGCTGGCCAGTTTGCCGATGGCGCTTCGTAAGGTTCGTGAACTACGTCGGCTGGCCGATCCGGGTATTGCGAATGGAGCGCATATCTATTTGAAAAACGGCCTGTATTCGCTGGTCGAGCCTGTTTTTGTTCGTCCGGAAGATTCTGGTACAACTGCTAGTCCTACGATCATTGAAGCCGCTCCGAATGAAACCCCAATTTTAAGTGGTGGAATACCAATTACTAACTGGCAGAAGGTTAAGGGTAACGTAACTGGTTTGCCGAAGGAGGCTGTTGGAAAGGTATGGGTAGCCGATGCGCCGAGGGTAGGAGGGCGATTGGTCGAATTCCGACAGCTCTGGGTAAACGGGGAGAAAGCAACTCGGGCAAAAGACACACCTTACCCATTGATGAATCGCATCTTGTCATGGAACAAACAGGAGCAAACCTGCTGGATTCCGACTCCAAAATTTGGTGATTTGTCGAAAGCTTATGGCCTTGAAATGCTCATTCATCAATGGTGGGCAGTTGCCAATTTGCGCGTCAAACAAATTGATATACAGGGCGATAGTGCTAGGATAAGCTTTCATCAGCCCGAAAGTCGCATTCAGTCCGAGCACCCCTGGCCCGCTCCCTGGATGTCGAAAGAAACCGGGAATTCGGCATTTTACCTTAGCAATGCGATCCAGTTTCTGGATCAGGCGGGGGAGTGGTTTTTAGATACCAGAGCCGAAAAGGTTTACTATATTCCTCATCTGACCGACAACCTGGCTACTGCTCAGGTCATGGTGCCTGTACTCGAAACGCTGGTTCGTATCGCAGGAACGGTCGATAGTCCGGTATCAAATGTAATTTTTAAGGGAGTCTCATTTCAGCATACGGGCTGGCTCAGGCCCTCGCAGCATGGGCACGTTCCGCACCAGGCAGGGTTGTATATGCTGGACGCCTACAAGCTGAAAATTCCGGGTACACCCGATAAAAAATCGCTGGAAAATCAAGCCTGGGTGGGCCGTCCGGCAGCGGCTGTGGAGGTGTCATTTGCCAACCATACCGGTTTCGACAATTGCCGGTTTGAGCATCTGGCGGCAACCGGACTGGATTACAATAAAGGCGTACAGGACAATACCATTCGTGGGAATCTGTTCAGAGACATTGGCGGCACTGGCATTATGGCCGGTGTTTTTGCCGACGAATCGACGGAGATCCATCTTCCTTATAATCCAGCTGATGAGCGGGAAGTGTGTAGCAATATGCTCATTAGCAACAACCTGATTACCAATGTAACGAATGAAGACTGGGGTTGCGTCGGCATTGGAGCTGGCTATGTTCGGGGAATCTCTATCGAACATAACGAAATCAGTGATGTCTCTTACAGTGGCATCAGCATGGGATGGGGGTGGACTAAAACCATTAATGCCATGCGGAATAATAAAGTGATAGGGAACAGAATTCATCACTTCGCCAAACACATGTACGATGCTGCGGCCATTTATACGTTGTCGGCGCAACCGGGTTCGACCATTGCAGAAAACTACATTGACAGTGTCTACAAAGCGCCCTATGCGCACCTTCCCGCCCACTGGTTTTACCTGTATACCGACGAAGGTTCGTCGTATTTTACGATAAAGGATAACTGGACACCCTCCGAAAAATATCTGCAAAACGCCAATGGCCCGAACAACGTCTGGGAGCACAATGGCCCGCAGGTAGCCGATAGCCTAAAGACAAAAGCGGGTATTCAGCCACTCTATCAGCACTTGCTAAAGGACAGGGTTAAGCCAGATTCGAAGTGGGGTATCAATAAGGAAAATCCGGTCATCGTTGAGTTGGTTGCCAACCCCGATAAGCCAATTGACAAACAACGGCTCAGAGAAGTGCTGATTCGGGCTAAAGTAAATCCCAATGCGCTCTATCAGTGGGAGAACCACTATGTCATTTTCGATAAAGTGCAGGACGTTTTCGTATTGAGTGAACGGCTGAAGTCCGCCTTCCCAACCGCAAAGGTTAAGACCTATTATGATCTATTTTACGAATTCAACAGAAAACGTTGCGATGCTGGCCAGACAAAGGGTGATTGGGAGCATACGATATTAACCGCTAATCTGGTCGCTGACCCTGTGCTTCAGAACGATTACCTGGCCTATCATGAAAGCCAGTTTGATAAATGGCCTGAAGTTGCCAGAGGATTCTGCAATGCGCAGTTTCAACAAGTGTTGCTATACAGGAACGGGCGGCAATTGATGCTGGTGATCAGCCTTCCCAAAGGCGAACGTTTAGACAAACTCAACCCGAAAACCACCGAAAATAACCCCCGCGTCGAGGAGTGGAATGCCCGGATGAAAACGTATCAGGAAGGGATTTCGGGCACCAAGCCGGGCGAGGTATGGGTAGAATTGAAAGCGATTCGATAGTTGCTCCGATGCAGAAGTGATGACTAACCACGAACAAACCATGCTACGAGTAAGCACCTTACTTTTAATGACCATCCTGGCCGCTCAGGCCCAACCGCCAGTTCGTCAGTCGCTTACGCTCTGGTATTGGCAGCCTGCCCGTCAGTGGGTAGAAGCGCTTCCTATTGGCAATGGGAGACTAGGTGGTATGGTGTTTGGCGGTGTTGAAACGGACCATATTCAGTTCAATGAAGAAACGCTCTGGACGGGCGGACCGCGTGAATATCAGCGAGAAGGAGCGGCTCAATACCTGCCCCAGATTCGTCAGCTGCTGGCCGATGGCAGACAGGTTGAAGCAGAAAAACTAGCCCAGGAGCATTTTATGGGCAAACAAAGCAACGAAGAAGGATACGAACAGAAGAAAACGGCCTGGCTGGCAAGCGTACGTAATCTGACCAGTGCCAGTGCGAATCCGGCGGCTACTGCTTTTGATGATCGTGCCTGGAAAACAATGCCCGTTCCAACGGCTGATGGTTGGGAAAAGGTCGGATTGGAAGGGCTGGACGGTGCTCTTTGGTTCCGGACTTCATTTGACTTACCACAGGCCTGGGCAGGAAAAGATGTGGTATTGGATATGGGGCGTATCCGCGATCAGGATTTTACTTATCTCAACGGTGAACTGGTTGGCTCCGATGAAGGCATCGCCAAAAACCGACGTTACAAAATTCCGGCGGCTAAACTGCACGTTGGTAAAAATCAAGTGGCGATTCAGGTCATTAATCTGTTCGATAAAGGGGGCTTTATTGGCGTCAAAACCAGCCAGCCGACATTTGTTGTTTATCCGGAAGGGCAACAACCGGCTGATGGTGTTCCGCTGGCGAAACCATTTAAATACTGGGTTCAGGATGAGACGCCCCCGGCTTCGCCCCGTTACCAGGCCGATTATCAGCCATTTGGTGATTTGTGGATCCAGTTTGGAAACACAGTACAAGCCACAAATTATCGTCGGGAACTGGACCTGACGACGGCGATTTCCCGTGTTACGTACGCTGTCAATGGAGTGAATTTCACCCGCGAATACCTGGTAAGTGCACCCGATCAGGTTATGGCTGTTCATCTGACGGCCAGCCAGCCGGGTAAAATCAGCTTCGACGCTACACTGAATAGTCCACACCGGGGAGCGTCCGTTCGGAAAATTGATGACCAAACCATTGCTCTGGCGGTTCAGGTACGCGACGGAGCCTTAAAAGGGGAAAGCTTACTTCATATCCGAACGAAGAAGGGCCAGATAGCCGTGGTGGGCAATAAACTGACGGTGTCGGGCGCTGACGAAGCAACGCTGTACCTAACGGCAGGAACTAATTTCAAAAACTACAAAGACGTTTCAGGCGATCCCGCTACCCTGAGCCAGCGCCCGTTACAGGCCATCCGTTCTAAAGGTTTCGATGCGATCAAATCGGCTCATAGTCGGGAGTATCAGACATACTTCAATACCCTGACACTCGATTTGGGCCACTCGGCCAACGAGCAGCTACCAACCGACGAACGGCTTCAGCGTTTCGAGAAATCATTGGACCCGGCACTGGCTGCACTGTATCTTCAATACGGGCGGTACCTGCTGATTTCGAGTTCGAGGCCCGGCACGCGTCCGGCTAATTTGCAGGGTATCTGGAACGATCTGCTTACTCCGCCCTGGGGTAGTAAATATACCACCAACATCAACCTGGAGATGAACTACTGGCCCGCCGAAATGCTGAATCTATCGGCTTGCCATGAACCGATGTTTGCAGCCATCGAAGAACTGGCCGAAGCAGGGCGAAAAACAGCTAAAGCACACTACAATGCCCGTGGCTGGGTGCTGCATCACAATACCGATCTCTGGCGCGGTACGGCTCCCATCAATGCATCGAATCACGGGATCTGGGTGAGCGGTGGAGCCTGGGTGTCGCATCATCTCTGGGAGCATTATCGCTACACGCAGGACCGAACCTTTCTGCATGATCGTGCCTACCCGATCATGAAAGAAGCCGCTCGTTTTTTCGTGGATTTTCTAGTTAAAGATCCCAAAACGGGCTGGCTCATCAGCACGCCTTCCAACTCACCGGAGCATGGTGGTTTGGTTGCCGGGCCGACGATGGATCATCAGCTAATCCGGGATCTGGTCAAAAACTGCATAGCGGCCAGTGAAGTTCTCAATACCGACGCTGCATTCCGCGATACTCTCCAGACAATGTATCGCCAGATTGCCCCAAACCAGATTGGTAAACGTGGTCAATTGCAGGAATGGTTACAGGACGTCGATGATTCTAAAGATACCCATCGGCACGTTTCTCACCTTTGGGGTGTTCATCCAGGCACCGATATTACCTGGGATGATACGCCCGATCTGATGAAAGCTGCCCGGCAGTCGCTTTTGGAGCGTGGCGATGAAGGGACGGGCTGGAGCCTGGCCTGGAAAATCAATTTCTGGGCACGTTTTCGCGATGGAAATCACTCGTACAACATGCTCAAGTTGCTGTTTCGTCCCGCCATTTCGCCGGAAGGAACAACAGGTGGAGGGTCTTACCCCAATCTTTTCGATGCACATCCACCCTTTCAGATCGATGGGAATTTTGGCGGTTCCAGCGGCATTGCTGAAATGCTGTTACAGAGTCAGGGGAAAACGATTGATCTGCTCCCGGCGCTTCCAACGGCGCTCCCAACCGGATTTGTCAACGGTATTTGCGCTCAGGGTGGTTTTGTGTTGAACATCCGCTGGCAAAACGGGCGTTTGAGCGGGGTTGAGGTTACCTCCAGAGCTGGGCAACCCTGCGTACTTCGCTACGGTGATAAGGAGGCTCGTTTTACGACTGAAAAAGGGAAAACGTACCGATTGAATCAGGATCTGACCGTATTATAACGTTTCATTTAGTCGCGTCAATGTACGCCGATGGCAATGTTTTAATACGTTTCAATTTCTGGCGTAATAGCTCCGGTTTATCGGCGCAAGTGTGGCTGGTATCTCGTTTATCTTCTGCTGTTTTGCTCTGACAGAATACCAAATTCAGGTTGACGTTTGCCTGGCTTCTGGGGTCGATAATATACCCTGAATCTGGCTATAAAATGGGTGGGAAATAATGTCGCAAATCACCCTTTTTTTGCCGGTTATACCCCCTGTTGAAGTCAGTTGTGGGTGGTAAATTTGTTCTGTTAATCAACGGAACAACAACTACAAAATGACACAACTCCATTCAGTAAACGCAACGCAAAAAACCATGAAAAAGACAAAAATCACGTACTGGGTATTGACAGGATTATTCGCTTTTGTTATGGCGGGCTCGGCCATTCCCAATATTATGGTTAATCCAATGTCGGTGCAGGGTTTTCAAGAAATGGGTTATCCGACCTATATAATCCCGTTTCTGGGCTGGGCCAAACTTCTTGGTGTGGTGGCCATACTGGTTCCGGGTTTTCCGCGTATTAAAGAATGGGCGTATGCCGGACTCATTTTTGATTTGCTGGGTGCTACGTATTCCGTCGCGAATAGCGGTAAGACTCTCGGCGAATGGTCGCCTATTTTCATCTTTGTTGCGCTGGGTTTTGGTTCGTATTTTTTCTATCATAAACGGTTGAAAGAATCCGCTTTGAGGAGCTCTGAAACCGTTCAGAATGACTTTCGGGTAGCTATGTAGGCTGAATCGAAAACGAAGATTAACGTCCCGGAAGGTCAACCCTTTCGGGACGTTTCTGTTAGGGCTGGTTCGGGTCAATTTTCAGACTTTCGAGCTTCTCCTCTTTCTGTACGGGCGTTTTTACGTGCCGAAAGTTGTTGCCATTTACCGTGATATTCTGGGTTTTCCCGCCGTTTAGTTTCAAAAATACATCGGTGCCCACTTTCGGAAAACAGCCGTAAATGAAAGCATCGTCTACATCGTTTAACTCCACTACAGGCGTGTTGGCGTGCGGGGTTCGGCTCGTTACGCCGTCGATTTCCAGATCATGCACCTCGGCCGCTTTGATAGACGGCCCACTCGCCGTATTGACCGTTACGTTATGAAACGCTACCTGCCGGGATTGATTGATCACAAATCCCGTTTTTGCCCGGAATTCCAGCCCGCTGAAACTGATGTTTTCGATGGGCATTTCGGCCAGGCCGTTCAGAAAACCAGCCTGATTGGTTTCGGCAGTGATGTTGCTGAAATGAATATTCCGAAAGGCCGGTGTCCGCTCTGAAACGGGTTCAGGTTTCGTCGCGGCATACTGCATATCGAGCACAATGGCCTGTTCACGGATGTTTTTCATGATGATGTTGTCCACCCGAATGTCCTCAACAACACCGCCCCGGCCACGTGCCGTTTTTATGCGAATTCCCCGGTCGGTACCGTCGAAAACACAATTCGAAATCACGATTTTTTTTACGCCCCCCGACATCTCACTACCAATCACTACGCCCCCGTGTCCGGCCAGCATGGTACAGTTCGTGATGGTGTAATTTTCAGCCGGTGCGTTCATTTTTCGGCCCGCCCGATCTTTACCCGATTTGATAGTGATGCAATCGTCGCCCACGCTGATGTGACAGTTGGAAATATGCACGTACCGGCACGATTCGGGGTTAATGCCGTCGGTATTGGGCGAATGCGGGTTGTTGATGGTTACACCGGTCACGGTCACGTTTTCGCAGAACTCCGGATTGACCGTCCAGAAGGGCGAGTTGCGAATCGTAATGCCTTCGATCAGCACATTCTTGCAATGCATCGGCTGAATGAAGGGTGGCCGAAGAAATCCTTTTTCGACCCAGCCCGGCAAATCGGGACGCAGAATGTCTTTGTTCAGGCGATGGAATTCATCTTGCCACGTTGAACCGGGCGATGTCTTGACGGTAACTTCTGAATAACCCCACCATTTTTTGCCGTGTCCATCAATGACTCCACGCCCCCGAATGGCAATATTTTCGGCTTTGTAGGCATAAAACAAGGGCGAAAAATTCGTCACATCGGTTCCTTCCCAGCGTGAGGGAACCATCGGCAGGTAATCGTCGAAATTATCGCTAAAATGCAGTTCGGCACCCGCGTCGATCAGGATGGTAATGTTGCTTTTGAGGTGAATGGGGCCCGTCAGATACTTGCCCGGTGGGAAATAGATCGTTCCTCCGCCCACTTTCACGGCCGCATCAATGGCTTTTTTGATAGGCCCAGTTGCGATTTTGCTGCTATCATTCTTTGCTCCATACTGCACGACATTGAAATAGAGAGATTGTTGTCCTGATGCACTGATCGTTCCAAAAACAGTCAGGCAAAATACAAGTAATAGCGAATAGATCGTGGTGGTTTTCATGCGGTTGCTTCGTTGAGTATAGCAATCAGTCAAGTTCTACCATGGCTTTAATAACGCCGGTAGTTGGATTGAGCCAGGTTTCGAAACTGTCTTTCACCTGACCAAAATCAACGCGATGCGTAATGTACGTTGTGGGATTAACCAGCCCTTTTTGCATACAGGAAATTACGTGTTCGAAGTCGGCGCGGGTTGCATTCCGGCTGCTCATGAGTGTTGCTTCACGCTTGTGAAACTCTGGATGGCTGAAGGAGATATCACCTTTCTGGAGGCCGACCAGCACATAACGTGCCCCATGTGCCATAAACCGAAAGGAATTATTGATCGCATGTCGGCTCCCCGTCGCATCAATAACCACAGTCGGCATATCACCGTTTGTGATGGCATGAAGTTGTTCAGCAACCGAGTCCGAACTGGCATTAACGGTATAGTTAATGTGGAGTTTATCCCGGCAAAAAGCGAGCCTGGAGCCGTTGATATCCATGGCAATAACCCGACCACCCGCGATTTGGGCAAACTCCATAATGCCTAAACCGATGGGGCCAGCTCCGATCACCAGCACGAATTCGCCGGGTTCAATACCTGCTCGCCAAACACCGTGGGCACCAATGGCCAGTGGCTCTACCAAAGCCAGTTCATCGAAAGTCAAGCCCTGACCATGCACCAGTGAATAAGACGGAACAGACAGGTATTCGGCCATGCCACCGTCGATATGAACACCGCTGACCTTCATCTGCGTGCAGCAATTCGGTTTGCCGGATCGACAGGCAATGCAACGGCCACAGTGAAAATAAGGAATGATTGTAACCCGCTCGCCCGGCCGGAAACCCGGAGCATCATCGGCCTCAACAAGTTCGCCCGCCAGCTCGTGGCCCAAAATTCGTGGATACGCAAAAAACGGCTGTGTACCCTCGTAAGCGTGTAGATCCGTGCCGCATATCCCGATTCGCCGGATATCAATGATGGCTCTTCCGGGAGCCGGTTTAGGTTTTACACCCTGTTGGTAGTCCAGTTGACCGGGAGTGGTACAAACTAACGTTTTCATCGCGCGTATAAAAGAGGGTAGCACTGCCAACAGGCAATGCTACCGATTAGAAAACAAACCAACCTATTCTATTTTATTTCAGCGGATCGAATGCGCCACCCCAGGTAGTATTCTGAATTAATTTAGGGTTGTTATCGATGGCGGATTGGGGTATTGCAAAGAAGTAGTATTCTGGTTTCCAGGCGATTGAATACTTCGTGTCGAGCTGTTTGAACGCCAGTGTAAAGTAGTTGGTGTAGGCTACATCCAGATTGACATTGTCGCGATTGGTCGCAAAATCAGACGGAACACCCGTTGTTTTCAGATTGATCGTAACGCCGGTTCTACGGGTTCCGTTCAACGTTTTTTCGATCAGCTTCCAGCGACGTAAATCCCAGAATCGTTTGCCTTCAAACGCAAATTCAATTTGCCGTTCGTACAGAATGGCATCGAAGAGTTCGGCACGGGACATGTTGGCTTTCAGACCGTATAAACCATCGGTACCTGCTTCAATTCCCGCCCGTTTGCGGACGGCTTTGAGTTGCGTATAAGCTTCGTCGAGTTTATTGATCCCAACAGCGCTTTCGGCCAGGTTTAGCAGCACTTCGGCAAAGCGAATCTCGATCCAGTCGGTTCCCGAATACTGAGCATCACCCGTGCTGACCGAAGGGTTTATGGCTTTACGGGTATAAAATCCGGTGTTGGACGCTTTCGATTCGATGGTTTTGCCGCCTACATAATAGGTCCAAACCTTATAGGCCGTGTTGCCATTTAATGGCCAGTTTGCGCCGTTATAAGCGATCGTTTTATCAAATCGCGGATCACGGTTTTTATAGAACAATTGTTCGGAGTAGGTGTATTTCGTTGACTCACCCGGCTTTTTGCCATCCAGCATTGGAAACGCTTTGACCATTTCCCACGACGGCTGATTGGAGCCGCCAGCCGTTCCGGCATACGATGGGCGTGTGCTGTTATCGTAGCCGTTGCTTTTGGCCGTTTGAGTGCCGGTTGCTGTATTATAGCCAGTCAGAAAAACAGCTTCCGGATTGTTGACTTCCTGAAACCATAGCTGATCGAACGACGCATGCAGACCATAGCCATTGGCGGTTAGCAGATCGTAAGCCTGCTTGTTGGCATCATAGGAGGCTTGCCATCGGGCCTGATCGTCGGTTGGGTTGAACTGTGGGCTGGCAGCATACAATAGTGCCCGGCCTTTCAAGGCAGCAGCAGTGCCCTTTGTAACCCGGCCCCAATCGTTGGCAGTGGTCCAGCGGCCCGGCACCGACGCTATGGTCGAATCCAGATCTTTAACAATCTGTGCAAACGTTTCGGCCGTGGTGTTTCTGGGCAAAAAATCAAGCTGCTTGGCTTCGACACCAACGGCCGCCAGTGGCGTTAAGACCAATGGAACTCCACCGTATAAACGAACGAGATCGAAATAGCGCCATGCCCGAAAAAACTGCGCCTGCGCCCGAAGCTTATTCTTGGTGTATTGTGGTAGCGGCCCTGCTTTTACATCATTCAGGAACATGTTGATGACCCGAATCTTACCGTAGTTGTTATCGGCCTTGAGGGCAGTACCAAAATCGCCAATTTCATTGATCAGCAGGGTTCCCTGAAGGATTTTGCTTTCGCCATACGATTCGTCTGACAGACCGCTAATCCCGAGTGGCTCCGGCCCCAAACTTCCGATTGGAGCGGGCAGATTTTGATCGTAGATGAAATCGAGGTTCATCTGGGTCAGCATCGAATCTTTAAAGATCAGTGACCCCTGTGTTGAACCCAGATCCGTTTTATCGAGCACGTCCATGCAGCTTGTCAGCAGGAGCGATGAACAGAAAGCGACGAGTAGTTTATTGGAAAGTTTCATGATATCGGATGGGGTTTACAAACCAAGATTCAGGCCCAGTGAAAACGACCGCAGCATGGGATAGGAATCGAAATTGCCCGAGTAGGATTTCCAGCTGTATGGATTATACAGATTAAGCGGGTTTGTCGCTACCAGATAAGCACGCACACTGCTTAGCTTTAGTTTGCTGGCCAGAGCAGCCGGCAGCCCATAGGAAAGGTTTAGATTTCGGACCGACAGTTGGGTAGAGCTGACGTACCAGAATTGCGAATCGACCGTGTAGGTGTCCTTATAATACGGGCTTGGGTAAGCCGCATTCGGATTCTCGGGTGTCCAGTGATCAGCCCAGAATACCGGACGATTCGACGTGAGTGTTCCTTGTGCCCGGGCGGTTCCTTCTACCATTGACTGGCCGCCAAACGAACCGCCGATCACAGCTGCCAGCGAGAAGTTTTTATACGAAGCCGAGAAATTAAATCCAATGCTGTAGTGATTGTTGGCTTTTTTGGTCAGGTAGTCTAAATCGGCATCGGTAATTTTCCCATCCGGTGCGGTGAACTGCCCCGACGCATCTTTCGGCCCCCTGACATCCTGATAATAAAGCATGCCTGGTTTGGGAGCAGCACCAAAGAGGGTATAGCCCGGATTCTTTTCCAGATATTGATCAACATCCTGTTGCGTTCTGAACATACCCAGGTAATGGTAGCCCAGCACACCCATATCATTCGATTTTCCGGTTGGATCTAAGTACGTACCAATTTTGCCCCGATCAACATCGACCAGCACCTGCTTGTTGTCATTCCAGGTAAAGAAGGTATTGACTTTATAGGACCAGTCGCTCCCGATTTTATCATTCCAGCCCAGCGAAATCTCCGTTCCGAATCCATTTACAGTCGCGTAGTTTTCGGAGGGTAGGGTAGCGCCAACCAGTAAAGGCACTGACGAGCTTAACGTGGTCAGCATGTTGTAGCGGTGGTCATAGAAGGCATCAAGCGTAACCGACAGCCTATTTTTCAGGAATTGAGCGTCGATACCGACGTTGTATTTCGTATTGTCGTCCCAGCGAGCCTGACGGTTAGCCATCGAGTTGTTGGGTGTCACAACCAGTGGTCGGTCTGCATTGCCGCCAAATACGGCACCTTTCCCCTGCTGAATCGAGTAGCTGGTCAGCCAGTTATAGGCTTTTGTCGCATCACCGCCCAGAAAGCCCAGTGAACCACGCAGTTTCAGGAAGTCAATCCAGCGGACATTATCCCGAAAGAACCGCTCCTCCGATATAACCCATCCAAGCGAGAAGGATGGAAATAATCCCCAGCGATATTCAGGGGCGAAGTTGGTCGAAGCATCGTAGCGAATGGCTGTTTCAAACAGGTATTTGTTGGCGTAGTTGTAGTTGACCCGACCGGCATAAGACAGGAACCCTGTTTCCGACTCTGTTTCTGAGGTTGTTTGGGTACCAGTCGCGTACCGCATGTTGTCGAGGCCACCGATGATGACTCCCTCAGCCATAGCCTGTACATTGTCGGCGTGGGTTTCGGCCTGCTCGAAGAAAGCGATAGCCGTTACCTGATGCTTGCCGAACTGACGATCGTAGTTCAGATAGCCGTTGAATTGGTAGGTATCAATATAGCCTGGATTGATTCGGACGCGGTCGCCATTGTTGAGCGACGTTGTTTTGATGACATCTCCCCCGTAAATGTGCTTATGGTCGCCCAGCATCGAGAAACTATACACGTTGTATTTAGTGCCATACTGCTTCCCAAAGCTATTATCGAACGTGCGGCTGTAGAGAACGCGGGCTTTCAGCCCTTTTACGAATGGAATTTCATAGTCCAGATTCGCGGTTACGTTCAGCCCCGTGCTTTTGGTCTGGGTATAGTTGTTTGAATTCTGAACCTCGAAGAAATTAAAGGCATCGATGGTATTCGTGTTGCCGGAATTAGATAACAGAACCGGTAAGCCATTCACATAAGGTGGTGCAAACTGAGGGGTATAGAGAAGGCCCTTCATGTCGTTCTCCGAGTTTTCGCCACCCTGCTTCAGGTAGTACATGCGTTTGTTACCAATGTAGCTGCTCAATGAAAGAGCTGCTTTGAGGCCTTTCGTTACCTGCATATCAGCACTTGCCCGGAATGTCCACTTGTTGGTATTGATGTTGTCAAAGTTAGCGTCCTGAGCGTTGTAGCTGGCCCCGGCAAAATAGGTTGCTTTATCGTTTCCTCCACTTACGTTGAGGGCATGACGCACAACGGTCGACTGCTGCCAGGCCTTACGTAACCAATCCGTATTGTTGTCCTTGAAATAAGCTAGTTCGTCGGGTGTGTAGATGAGCGGATCGGTCGCCGGTTTTCCGGCTGCGTAGTTCAGGTCATTCAGGTAGGTCGCCTGCTGAACCCCATTCATCATTTTGGGCAGCGTTGCATTGGAAATACCCGTTGAGCCACTATAACTGAATTTAGGCGTCCCGGCTTTCCCGCGTTTGGTTGTAACGACAACAACGCCCTGATTAGAACGGGCTCCGTAAATAGCGGCAGCGGCATCTTTCAACACTGAAATCGCATCCACTTCCGATACATCGAGTGCATTGAAATCATCAGACGATCTGACTACGTTATCGATGACATAGAGCGGTTGAAGCGTTCCGCCATCTTTGGAGAGGATAATTGGGTTACGAACCGTAATCTGGGCATTATCGCCGGGGCGACTCGTACCACCCGAAACACCAACGCCAGGTAACTGACCTGCCAGTACGGCTGATAGGTTATTGACCGGCAGATCCTGCACCGCTTTCATGTCGACCGATGCAACGGCTCCTGTCAGGCTTACTTTTTTCTGTACGCCATAGCCGACAACAACGACTTCGCCCAAGGCAGCTGCATCTTCCTCTAACTGAACGGTAAACGTAGTCTGCCCACTTACCGGAACTTCCTGCGTTTTGAAACCGATATAGCTGAAAATTAAGGTTTCATTCCCTTTGGGCAGGTTCAGCCTGAATGTGCCTTTTATGTCGGTAACGGTACCGGTTTTGGTGCCTTTGATCAACACGTTGACGCCAGGTAAGGGATCGCCTTTCGCATCTTTAACGGTACCGGTAACATTTTCCAGGGGTGCTATCCATTCAGGCGAACCCATAAATAGACCCGCCCGGCCTTTTTCTGCGTAACAGACTTCTTCCGTAACCAATCCCAGCATTAGTGCACAAGCCAGTTTTAGGGTGCTGCTGAAGAGTTTTTGCGTTCGTAAAGCCAAAGTCATGGTGATTGGTTTAATTAAAAAGTTTAGGGAAAAGCAGGATAGTTGAGTAGGGGAAAAGTAAAAAAATACCCGAAAAATATAGCAAAAATTACCCTTGTTTTTTCGGATTTTCAGCCTCTTTTGCAATGCGTTCTTCCCACTCTTTACTTGCTTTTTTCATGTCTATTCCAGCCGCTGATAAAAAGTTATTGATCCGGCCTTTATATTTTCCAAAAACGGCGTGTTTTTTCTCGGATGATTCGGCATCCATCGCCAGTTCACGGGCTTCGGTTAAATAAGCAAGTATTTGAGTTTTTTGGGTATCGGTTAAATCCGGTAACATCGACTGATACCCTTTATACGTCAGCGGCAAAACACCATAGGTCATTCCATCTTTTACTTTCTCGACCTGTGTCGGATTTAAATCGGCTGCCAGCTTCGATAAGTACGCATCATGTAATTTTTTTAGCTTATCCATTGACTCCGCTTCAATTTTATTTTTTTCAGCTTCTGCGGTTTCTTTCTCCGTTATACTTTTGAGGGTATTGAGTGCCTCTTTCCGGCTTTCGTGAATCGCATTAAGACTTCGATATTGCTGAGTAATTGTTTGTTGAACATGCGCCGAAGCCCGCTCGTCGGTGATGCCAAGACCTGCTACAATCTTAGCGGCCCGTTCGTTGATCACCCGTGTGTAGACTGCTTCTTTACTTTCGGGGGTCTGTTGCTGCCCCAACGCTGAACCTATAGCAACGATACAGGTAATAACCACAGTCAGGAAGCCCTTCAACGTGCTAGTCATTTGTGCAAATTTAGAGTCAGAAACTACGTAAGTTAATTTGCCTTACCGGGCATAAGATCTGCCATTAATCGATCAGGTGTGCCTTACTAAATGCGCCTTAAAAACAGGAAAAACCTATATTAAACTATACTTTTCTATAATACAGTACAAAAATATAGTACATTATAGGGCTACAACTGCATTTTTTTGTCAATTTATTGTAGGAAATTATCATAGAACAAATATGAATAATTCAGGTTCTTTCGTTTATATACTAATAGAAGGGTAACTTTCAGCTCAGACACGCTCTAATGAGGTTACTACGTTGAAACCAGACAGATAGTGAGCGACTTTGCCGGTGGTGATATTTACTTATTTCTGATCAATAGCAGTTCAGTGAATAAGCCGGACGAACTGCTTCTATAATCGTAAGTAGCTTGTCCCGAAGGAAAGCCGGTTGTAGCTTTGAATTGTTTTTAGCGTTTATTTTGAATGATTTATCAGTGAAAATCAACAGGAATAGCTGTCAACGGCACTGAATCTTATTTGTTACTAGTATGAAGCCATTATTTCGAAAAGTGACCGTAAAACTGGAGAGCTCGTTTACGGTTCGACATGATACATTACCGCATTTTAAGAATATATGGCATTACCATCCTGAGCTTGAACTGCATTATATTGTCAAGGGGGAAGGCGTCCGATTTATTGGTGATAAAATCAGCAATTTCTCGCACGGTGAAATTGTATTGGTCGGTGAAAATTTGCCGCATACCTGGCGCAGTAATGAACAATATTTTCACAACGATCCGGATTTAGCAATTGAAGTTATCGTTATTCAATTTTTGCCGGATTGTTTAGGTGAACATTTGCTGAAATTACCGGAGGCTTATTTAATTCCCAAGCTCTACGAAAAAGCCAAGAGCGGCATGGTTATTACCGGCAAAACAAATCAAAAACTTGTTGAGCTAATGCGCCAGGCCGTGCACGCCACTAATCTTGATAAAATTATCATTCTGCTCTCAATTCTTAAGACGCTGGCTGAAACCGATGAATACGAGATGATTGTTAGCGGCCGGGCCGAATTTTATCAGTCCAATGAAACCGATACACTCCGGCTGAATAAGGTTTGTAACTATACGCTAACAAATTATAAAAAAGATATCACACTGGAGGAAATTTCGGCTATCAGCAATTTAAGTGTTACGTCATTTTGCCGGTATTTTAAATTGATGACCAATAAGACGTATTATGACTTTTTGATTGAAATACGAATTAGTCATGCCTGCCGGGCTTTAATTGAAGATAAAACGCCAACCGAAGTGATCTGTTTCGATTGCGGCTTCAATAACGTGTCGAATTTTTACCGCCACTTCAAAAAAGTGACGGGACTGACACCGCTGGAATACAAGCGTAAATATTTGAATAAAGGCCGTGTTTTGGTCGCCTGAGTCGATTGGTTGTCATTCAGTAGACATGACAACCAATCGATTTTATTTCAACAATGCCTTCAAAACACGCTTTTTTACCTTGAAAATGGTGCCATGCTTATGGCCTTCCGGAATTGACGTTTGGGTGGAAACGTCCGTGAAGGTTTTGAAATCAGCGGTTTTTACAGCACCATACTTTTTGTCCTGATACGAGTCAAAATAAATTAGCCAGTTGTTACCAACTTTAGCCACGGATGGGCCTTCGGTAAATTTCTTCGTGAACGGTTCCGATACATTGGTAAAGGGCCCGGTTGCGCTGTTGCCAAAGGCTACTTTCAGGTTCCGCTCCGGACGGGTATTGTCTTTCAGAACCAGGACATAATCGGCCGCTTTACGTTTTACAATTACCGCATCGATCACACTGAATTTAGGGTCGAGAAAGAGCTTGGTCGGCGCGAAGGTTTTGAAATCTTTCGTGGTCGTGTAATACATGCGATGGTTATTCTTCTCGTCCTCAATACCCCGCTCAAACCGATTTGGGATCGTTGACGCCCAGATGATGACAAACTGGTCAGCTTTGTAATCATAAAACAGTTCGGGCGCCCACACATTTACCGTTGTCGGCTCGTGTTCCATAACCGGTATGAACTGCTCTGCCGACCAGTGAATCAGATCGTTTGAACTGGCGTAACCAAACCCTTTGTCGTCCTTCCAACTGCTCGTCCAGACCAGATGAAATGTCCCATCTTTCCCCTGCGCAATCGACGGGTCGCGCATGACTTTCTGATTACCAATTTCGGGCTTCAGATACGTGTGATTGAGGTCTGTCCATTTATAGCCATCATGACTGTAGAGCAATCGAAGCCCTTCGTTGGCTGGCTCATGAAACGAACTAAACAGATAGACGCTCTTCGAGCAGGAGCAGAAGAACAGGGTAATGAAGAGTAAACAGATGATCCGGTTCATTTTTTCTGAATGACTAAGACCCAATCATTGCCTGCTTTGGGTTCGGCGGGTGGGTTAAATTCCTGAATACCATTGTTCGATACATCGCCGATTGAGACTGTTTTTCCATCTCGTGGATTGAACCATGAGGCAACTACTGTATCGCCCGGAAGTTTACCCATGCTTAGCCTGATGTTTCGACCCGTATAGGTGTAAACCAAGGCGTAATCCGGACCACGGCTGGCGACCAGATAGTCATACCGACTGCCCTGATTGGCGATCAGTGACTGGTCGGGAACACGGTCGAAAAAGGAGTAAGCGAGCAGCAGATTTTTCAGATGAATCATCTGTCCGGCTCCGGGGGCATCAATGGCTTTGTCCCAGGTTTCGAGGGGGCCAAACGAGGTATCCTTATCGCCCAGCTTATACATCTGCATCACCGAATTATGCCCATAGGTGTAGCCAAACGCCCCTGCCAGCACAGACCAGTAACCGTATCGGCGCACATCATCGGCCGTCCAGCGGGGGAGGTTAACATCGTGCAGTCCGTGCGGAATACCTTCATACGAGGGCTCACCATCGATAGTCGGTTTGAGTGGTTTCAGGGCTAGATCAGCCTGAATGTACCGCCAGTTGTCTTCGCCGTAATGCAATGTTTCGTTTGCTGCCGTATCCTGGGCATACGTCTTATGGCCGGACTGGATCATGTTGAAATCCAGCCAGTCTTCGTTGTGGAACCACTCCGACGAGGACGATCGACCACGCGGATGAAACGTGATTAAATGTGTTGAATCGATCTGGTTGATGGTTCGGCCGATAGTTTTCCAGACATCCAGCGAATCGCTCCCTTTAATATCTCCGCCATTCAGCCAGATGATATTTGGTCGGTTTTTGTAGCGATTGGCTAAAAATTCAGCAAACGTTTTGGCTTGCGGCTGATTCACACCGCCTTTTTTTACATTGTTACCCCAAACGGGAACCAGTGCCATATAGATACCCTTTTCGGCCGCTTTATCAATGACAAAGTCGACATGGTCCCAGTAGTCATAGGCCAGGCTATCACTAAACGAATCACCTTCAGTAACCAATGGTGAGGCAACATTCCGATCGATCAATGCCGAGTCGCCATAGGCATTGGCGGCTGCAAGGGTATGCAATACCATTACCTGAATGACATTAAAGCCCTTTTGCTTTCTGTTTTCCAGATACGTCTCGACTTCTTCCCGCTTTAACCGGCTGAACAATAACCAGCCTGTATCACCCAGCCAGAAGAAGGGTTTGTTGTCACTGGTGGATAGGAATCGGCCATTCGATGTAACAAGAAGCCGACTTGCTTCCAACTCTTTTTCGGTTGGGCTACAGGCAACCAGTGTGGCTGCTACGAGAATAAAAAAGAAGGTTCGTTTGATTATTAAATTTAGCATTTACAAAGAATGGGCTTTTTGAGGGCGGTAATGTGTATGATTTTTTCGGCGGTTTGTATGATTTTATCAATCCTGTATGGCCTAAAAATAGAACTTCCCGAAAGTTTTAAACTTTCGGGAAGCGAAGGGCTAGTAGCTGGTGAACGGGGGCTAACGCCAGTTCTCTACCGTTAATCAAAATTCCAATTGCCTACTGTCAATACCCTGCATTCTGGGTTATGGCGTCATTTTGTGAGCGAACAATCTGCGGAATCGGCCATAATAGTTTATTCTGATTAATGGCTTTGCCTTTTCCCGTTAGCACCGGAATCGCCCGGTTTGTTCGCTTCAGATCGAACCAGCGGTTGAATTCAATGGCTAATTCCGTACGACGCTCGTGTTCGATGGCTAAATCAAGGGACGCGTATTTTGCCGATGGATACGTTGCATCGCCGTATTTGGGCAGTTTGGCCCGTGTCCGTACCAGATTGAGGTAGGTTGCGTCGCCCGTTGCTTCGGTCAACAGCAACAGCACATCAGCATAACGTAAAACCATAAAGTTGTTGTTAGCCAGTGGGTTACCACCAACCTGAGTGGCTTTCGTGTCGGTCCATTTGATCGGGTATTTCTGATTAATGAACGTCCCGGAGTTGTTGTAGCCAAGCGCAATCGAAACATCCCGGCGGGTATCGCCCGTTTCGTATTCATTGTACAAATCGTCCGTAACCTGATTCATGCCCCCACCGTAAAAGCCCAGAAAATTGTTGTTGGGGTAAAACGTCTGGTAATACCGGCTAAAGGGTGCTGAAGCATTTCCGCCCAGATACTGAATCTCGAAAATAGATTCTTTCGTGTTTTTTACGTTCGGACCCCACAAATCGGCATAATTGGGCAGCAACGAATACTGGTTGCTGTTATACACTTCTTTCAGTACGGTTGCGGCTGAGGCTTTATCTCCTAGTGTCAAATACACTTTTCCAAGCAAGGTCTGCGCAGCTCCTTTTGAAACCCGGCCAGGAATGGTGATAGCTGTAGCTAATGGCAGTTTTTCGGCCGCATAAATGAGGTCTTTTTTGATCTGATCATAAACGGCAGCTTGTGGAGAACGTAGCACTTTATAACTGTCTTCGCCGGTGAGGGGTGTCGTTACGATGGGTACATCACCCCAAAGCTGGACCATGTTAAAATAGTACAATCCCCGTAAGAACATCATCTGGGCTTTGACCCCTTCTTTGTAGGGAGTGGCCAGATTCGCGCCTTCAATTTTGTCCAGGACAATGTTAGCGTTGAAAATGGCCTTGTAGTATTCCTGCCAGAACTGATAAACCATGGTGTTGGACGTGGCCAGGCTGTAATCTTTAAACTGCCACTTATCGGCCTGAATCCCTGAGATATTAAACACGATGGCATTATCGCTCATTTGCTCGTTCGCATACGAGACCGATCCTTCAGGGTGGTAAACCGTGTAGAGTGAGGCATAAGCCGCATTGACTGCCAGTTCGAAATCATCCTGGGTTTTGAAATTATCGGCCGTAGGGTTGGAGATCGGCGTTAAATTCAGAAACGATTCCTTGCAGCCTGATGCCAGTAGCCAGATGCAGAAGAGGGTTAGAGTATGTTTTATCGCTTTCATGAGTTCGCTTTTAACTAACTAAAAATCAACCTTAAGCCCGACTGTAACAACGCGTGGTAATGGATACGACCCGTAATCAACTCCGATAAAAGCACCGTTGGGCGCGTTTCCTGACGCATTCAGCCCGTTGCCGCCACTGGCGTAGTTGCTGGCTCCGTAGGTCGTGTTTTCAGGGTCGTAATTGGTGTATTTGCTCCACAGGTAAACGTTTTCTGCATTCACGTACAACCGGGTAACTTTAAACGGCGTTTTGCTGGTAAGCGACGCGGGCAGGGTGTATGAGATGCGGATGTTTTTCAGACGCGTGAACGATGCATCTTCAACCCAAAGACTATGGAACTGATCCTGCAAACCCGTCAGGCCGAGCGTTGCCCGAAAGTGCTTGCCATCGCCCGGATCTGATTCTGACCGCCAGCGATTATCGACATTGGCGAACATGTTGCGACCATTGTTCCAGAACCCTAAATAGCGGAAGTTCTGATTCACAATTTCACCCCCATACGAACCCTGGAGCATGAATGAAAAATCGAAGCCTTTGTAAGAGAACGTGTTTGTAAGACCAGCAATGAAGTCAGGCTGGTAGTTCCCTAAGGTAGTGCGGTCGTCCGGGGTAATTTTTCCGTCACCGTTCACGTCCCGAATAATCGGATCGCCGGGTTTTGTGGAGCTATAGTGCGGTGCCGCATCGACAGTTGCCTGGTTTTTAAAGACACCATCGACAACATAGCCGTAGAAATTCGAGATCGGCTGGCCAACTTCGGTTTTCACCGCTACGACGAAATCGGTGTAGATGATCGGTGCATTGCCAGGCCCTAATTGCAACACTTTGTTGCGGTTAATGCTGAAATTGAAATCTGTCGTCCATAGTAATTTGCCAGTTGTATTTTTGGTGTTCAGATTGAGTTCAATCCCCCGGTTCTGCATCCGGCCAATGTTGGTCAGCTGCGTCGAAAAGCCCGAAATGTCGGGTATCGGTACGTTCAGCAGCATATCGCGGGTAACCGAATTGTAAAATTCGGCCGAAACCCCTATGCGATCGTTCAGCATTCGCAGATCGATACCAATGTTCAACTGGTTGGTCCGTTCCCATTTCAGGTTCGTATTGGCGATGTTGCCAATGGTAAGGCCCGACGCTAACGCTGAGCCAGATACGTAGTTGGACGAACCGAGCAGGCTGATCGCGCCGTAGTTGGGAATCTGGTTGTTACCCGCTACACCATAGCTGGCGCGTAGTTTCAGGCTGGAAACGAATTTGATATTTTTCATAAACGTCTCGTCCGAAATCAGCCAGCCTGCCGATACGGATGGGAAGTAACCCCAACGCGTGTCAGCCCCAAATCGAGAGCTACCATCCCGCCGAATGGCTGCCGTAAAGAAATATTTATTCTGGTAGTTGTATTGAGCCCGTGCCAGATACGAAATCATTGACCATTCGGTCGCGGTACTGGAGCCGCTGGTTACGACACCGGCATTCAGCGTTTCGACCAGATCATTAGGAAAACTCCCCGAGGTAACTGTTGCAAACTCATCCCGCTGTTTCTGAACCGAATAACCGGCCAGCAGATTCAAGCTGTGATCGCCAAACAGCTTGTCATACGTCAGGGTGTTTTCCGACAGCCAGTTCAGCGAGTATGTGCTCTGGGTGTTCCCTTCAGCGGGGAGCAGGCCCGAATAACCATATCCCTGATTTTTAACGCGATATGAATTCAACCGGGTATTGAACAGGTTACCGCTGATGCTCGTCCGAAACTTAAGGTCGTCGGTAATAAAATAATCGGCAAAGGCTGTTCCGAGCGTATTAAACGATTTGTTCTGCTTGTGGTAAAACCGGGTCAGCGAATACGGATGCCAGAGATTCAGGTCGTTGTAGGCGACATATTTATTCCAGACAGAATTTGGATCGCGATAACCCAGATTCCCATTTTCATTGTAAACCGGGAAAATAGGGTCACTTTGCTGTGCCAGGCTGATCACGTCACTTTTGCCTTGTGTACCTTCTGTTCGGTCAAAAATAGTGGTGGCTCCCAGGTTCAAACCAAGCGAAAACTTGTCAGAAACCTTGTGTTTGATGTTGGTGCGAATGGCCAGACGTTTGTAATAGTTCTGATCCAGAACTGCCTGCTGATCGAGATAAGCCCCTGAGAATAAAAATTGCGTTTTCTCGGTTCCGCCCGAAACCGACAACTGTGCGTTGTGCGACGGAGCCACCCGAAACATGACATCCTGCCAGTCGGTGCCGTTACCAAACTGCTGGGGATTGGTGATAAAATCGTCGGGGATGCGATACGTTGACGGGCGAACGCTATTGGGGTCAGTCGCTTTATTGACGCCAGGATTCAAATCGACCCACGCATTATTGTGCGCGTCGATGTAATAACCAATCCACTGTTGGGCATTCATCAGCGGAACTTTCCGCGCTACCGTTTGGGTGCCATATTCATAACCCGCGCTGATGGTGGTTTTGCCTGGCTTTCCTAATTTAGTCGTGATAAGTATAACACCGCTGGCTCCTCTTGATCCATAAATAGCAGCCGACGACGCATCTTTCAACACATCGACCGATTCGATATCCTGCGGATTGATCAGGTTAAGATTAAAGTTTTCGAGCGGAACGCCATCCACCACGAATAAGGGGTTCGTGCCCGCTGTAATGGAACTAACACCCCGTATGCGGATAATCGGAGAAACGCCCGGCGCCCCCTGCGACTGAGTAATGTTTACGCCCGCAATTTTGCCCGCCAGTGACTGAGTGACATTGCTGAACGAACGGTCTTTCAGTTCGTTGAAGCCAACTGATGCCACAGCTCCGGTTATAGCCCGTTTGCTCTGAGTTCCGTAACCGACCACAACAACCTCATTCAGCGTTTTATTCGATGGCAGCATGCCCACATCGATGACCGAACGATTGCTGACGGCAATTTCCTGGGAGTCGAAACTAATGGAGCTAAACACCAGAATGGCATCTGCATCGGTAGCAATCGAGTAAAGACCGTCCTGGTTGGAGATCGTTCCGGTCTTTGCCGATTTTACCAGTACTGAAACGCCTGGTAATGGTTTTCCACTCTCATCCGTAATTTTACCTGTTACAGTAACCGGCTTTACCTGTCCATTAGCTGGAAGGAAAATAAAACAAAGTAAAGTAAATAAGAGGCTGGCCAAAAGCGACCGCGGCAACGATAGGGTAGGGTTCATTTCAATAGCGTTATCGGTAAATTAGCTAATCAAATCATGAAAAACTACTAAAAATAATACGTGAAGGTAAGCCGATGCAGGTACGCCACTCTCCTGTACTCTCCTGTTCTATCACTTAATTCGAAAGAAAACGAAAGTCTATATTTCCTCTTTTCAGCGGTAGATAGCGTCTTATTAAACTATAATCGAAAACCTTTAAATTAATGATGGACTAAGAAAAACTATAAATTATTGAGTAATTCAACTTAAATAATAGCCTAAGTGACGCTAAAAAGTCGTGGCTGAAACACAAACTGCTCATTTCAATCGATTAGTGATTGATTATGGAAGCCAATAGAATTTATTTCCTTTTGTTTCCTTTGTTTTTGTTTTTATCAGTAAAGGATGATTTTGTGTGAAGGTCAGTAAACTTTATTGAAACTACTGGTTAGGGATATGCCTGGGTACGCTTTATTTTTAGTAGCAGAGCCGCCCGTAATGTCAGGTAAGACAACACCGTAGAAAAAACAGAACGTATAGAGAATAGGAAGCAGGATGCATCTTTTCTGATTTTTGATTGTCATTGATAGGATCAATATCACTTCCCGAAACAATCTATGAGCAATGGTAACGCGCGAGCGATTTGGCTGGACTATTTACGTTCGTTTGTTACCCTGTTAGTCGTCGCTCATCATGCGGCCCTGGCTTATCCAACATTCGCCCATTTTGACCCTGCTCATTATATCTACTCGACCGCACCGATTGTGGACGATAATCGGTGGAAGGGTATGGATTTTTTTATTGGCTTTAATGACCTGTTTTTTATGCCGTTGATGTTCCTGATTAGCGGTTTATTCGTCTACCGGGGTCTTGCCAGAAAAGGAGTAAATGCGTATTTAAGGGATCGATTCATGCGATTGGGTGTTCCTTTTCTGATTGCTGAAGTGTTGCTAATTCCACTGGCCTATGCACCATCCTTCTATAAAGCGACGCATTCCATTGATGTTGTACCGTTTGTACGAGACTACATTAGTACCCAGCAATGGCCAGTCGGACCACCCTGGTTTATCTGGCTATTGTTAGCGTTTGATGGGATCGGAGGGCTTGTTTTTAGCTATTGGCCTTCTTTTTTTCTGACCGTTGGCAACGGGCTCGCCGACCTGAGCAAACGCCCATTTCGCCTGTTTGCAGTAATTTATGCCCTCGTTGCCCTTAGCCTGATTCCCTTAAGCCTGTGGGTAGGCCAATATACATGGGTGGGGCACTGGGGGCCGTTTGATTTTCAGCTAAACCGGCTTTTGTTTTATTGGTTGTTCTTTCTGGTGGGCAGTTGTTTAGGGGCAACAGATTGGCAGAACTATCTTTTTAAACAGAATAAGCTCTTTGGTAAGGGCTGGCCGTTTTGGCTTGGGCTGAGCCTGATCTGTTATGTACTATTTGTCATGATCTCGCGGTTGGGAGAGGGTTGGGTTCGACAGGGAAAGTTATCTGCTACGGAAGGCTATTTTATGTATGACCTATTCTTTGTTGCCAGTTGCCTGGCCAGTATTAGTGCCTGTTTGAGCTACTTTAAACAAACGATAACCCGGCCAAGTAAAGGCTGGTCCAGTTTATCCGCGAATGCATACGGCATCTATGTTGTGCATTATGGATTTGTTACCTGGCTACAGTTTGTCCTGTTAAGCATCGACTTACCCGTAATCGTAAAATTCCTTATTGTCTTTTCAGGAGCCTTGATTCTGAGTTGGTTATGTAGTCGTTTAGCCCGACGAAGCTCATTTGTCGCCCAGATACTCTAATCATTCTGAGTAGCCCCAGGTTATTATTACTGGCATATTGCTGGCTGAAATAGCCGCTGTCCTGTTAAGAAAATCCCACATAATCTCAACTTTCGCCGACTCTTACCAATGATAAGGCTGGATTATTTTTGATACCAGAATCCGGTGCGAAACTATAATCCCTGCTTTATAAATGGACGACTATCAGAATCTGCTCAACCGAGCCTATGGGGCTTTCAATGACCGGGATATTGACGCTGTGTTAGCCTTAATGCACCCAAATGTTGATTGGCCAAATGGCTGGGAGGGAGGGTATGTACATGGGCACGACGAGGTACGGGCCTATTGGGTACGACAATGGCAACAGCTTAACCCCAACGTAACTCCCATTGCATTTCAGGTCAAGCCAAACGGAGAAATCGGGGTAGAGGTCCATCAGGTTGTCCGCGATTTAGATGGCCAGGTGGTGGCAGATGATCAGGTTAGGCATATATATACGTTCGCAGAGGGAAAAATAATGAAAATGGTGATTGACTGAGTTGGCAGGATCGCTTATCGCTTTGGCACGGCATATGGTCCTGATGACTTACTAAACACGGAGTTGGCACGTCGCTGAAAAAACTGGTTCGACTTCCGTTTTCTATTGATTGGTTGTGTTTGCGAAGTATAGCAAAGGGAAAAAACTTTTCCTTACTTTTGGATACTTTAGAAACGAAACCAGAATTATGCTGCCGAATCAACGTCGGGATAAAATACTCGAATTATTGAAAGAAGATGGATCCGCTAAGGTCATCGATCTGGCTAAAATCTTTAAGGTAACGGAAGTTACGATTCGTCAGGATCTGGAGAAGCTGGAAAAGGACGGATTAGTAACCAAGGAACATGGCGGAGCCTATCTGAAAAACGTTGAAGATCAGGTACGTACGTTTTCGCTGGGTAACCAGGAAAATATCGATAGGAAAGAGCGGATCGCTACCAAATGCCTGGAATTTATTGAAAGTGGCGATAGTATTATTCTGGATTCGGGTTCGACCACTACCGAAATCGCCAAAAAACTGCGGGGCTACAAGAACCTGACGGTCATCACCAATGCCCTGAATATCGCGCTGATTCTGGGCGCGGAGCCGGGTATTGAAGTGATTATGACGGGCGGTGAGTTTAAGCCACCTACGCTATCGCTAACCGGTCAGAAAGCCGCCGATTTCTTCAGAGGGATCAATGTCCAGAAGTTGTTTCTGGCAACCGCCGGCATATCGCTCAAATCTGGCCTTACCTACCCGAGTATCAGCGACTTAGTTGTCAAAAAGGCAATGATCGATGCGGCCGACACAACCTATCTGGTCGCTGATTCAACCAAAATTGGCAAAAGCGCCTTTGCCAGTTTGGGTGCTTTATCTCTCATCGATTACATCATCACCGATGCCGGCATTGAAGAGAAGCATAAGCAGGTATTTCACGATAATGAAATCGAACTGATTATCGCGACCTGACTCATAGCATATATTGTGGCCGGGCAAGCCACAACCGATTCACGCTATCGGATTGCGACTGACCTACAAAAGAAATTATTCTGTTTATCAATCTAGTAAAGAGATAGTTATCCGTTAGCGAAACCACACCGATGTCGGGAAAGGCCGGATTGTTTGCGTTCGTTACTCAAACAACCAGTCTATATTTTTCTTGTTTCCTGCGAGGCCGGCATCGAAAATCGGGATCTCCTGATTGCCATCCATAAAGCCAAGCAGCAGGCAGGCTCCTTTTCCTAAGTTGAGCGTGTGTTGCCCAGCCTTGAACGAATACGCATGAACGTTCACGGGCGGTAATCCTCCAACCAGAATGGCGTTCGAGATTTTGATTTCCGACTGGCCGTAATCGTTGGCACTGGCATCGGTTTCCAATTCGGGAGCAGGCAGGTATTTCGGATTCTTTTCGTTAAAAAAGCCGATCAGAAGTTTTACGGGCTGGGTTGCCGTAAAGGTCAGGCTGGTTCGTTCGGATTGCTGTTTTGCTTTAGAAAACTTTAGACCTTTCAACTGCTTGAGTTCAGGGGCTATCTCCGTAATGGCTACGGTTGTGTCGGCAAAAACGGGTTGCCCTTTTTCCAGAGAATAGGTTTCAACCTGCGGGCTTTGGAGCGTGACCGTTGCTGGTTTTAGTGCAATAGGCTGTTTGGCGACGGCATTGCTGGTCGATTTCAGCGAGTCGATCGCCTGTTTGAACCGATTCAGTTCTTTTTGATAAACGGGTAGCATCTCCTCCCAGGTTATGTAGGTGCCATCGACGCCCCGCATGGGAATTTTGCGTTGTTTTGTCTGCATACTATTGGCATACAGATACGTATCTTTTGTCAGGTTCACCAGCTCAGCGTAGTGTTTGACACTGCTTTCCAGCAAGGGCACCGCTTTGTCGAGATCCCGAACGTCGCTGGAATACTTATAGCGTAGGACGGCTATTGCGGCACGGGCTTTCTGCGCGTAGAAATTGGCCAAAGCATTCTGGCAATACATGTCATTTTTCAAACGCGTGAATTCTTCTTTTTCTTTCGTGACCGAACTAGCAGCCTTCTCAATGGCTAGTACCGCTTTTTTGCCGTGCTCAACCACTTCGTCGGCAACCCGAACGGGGGTTTCGCCAATGTGTTTATCGTGTTTCCAGTCTCTCTCGGCGTAGTCGATAATCATCTCGCCTTCAGGAGCTTCCGACTCATATAGCAACGTGAGCAGGCCATACCGAAACGGATTGATAAGCTGAGTCATCAGCATCCCCAGCGTCAGGGTCTGGCGATTGCCGTCAGTAATGCCGTACCGCCGTAATAGTTTCGGTTCAATTTCACCAGCCTGTTCATAGGCTTCCAGTATATCTTTGCTTTTGTCGGTCGACAACCCGTATTTATTGGCCAGTTGAGTCCCCCAATAGTTGATTTCGTCGGGGCGGTTGCGTTGCGAGTTCCAGGCGTAACGACCCCAGTTTTTATACCATATCCAGTCGCGGTCGAGCTGGAGAAGGCGAGGGGAGGTTTTATCCGCCGTATAGGGCCAGTCCCAGTAAGACGCCTGCGGATACAGATGCAGGCCATTCGCGCCGTACACGCTGTGCATTGCCTGTACTGATTTCTGGATAAAATCGGCAGAGCCATAGCGGAACGGTTCCAGATTGGCCAGAATGTGCACATTTTCAATCTGAACCGTACCAATGTTGCTTAGTGTTCGGTGTAAATCGGCCCATTTCCCGCGCGGAGTATAGGTAGTCAATGCCTCGCCATTGAACTTGGCTTCCGTATACAGATTTTTATACAGGGGCAGCGCTGCTTTCATGACACGAGGGGCATCCGTATCGTGGGCGCGAAGAACGAGAGGTGGTTCGGTGGTTTGCCCAAGTGCTTTCAGGCCATCTTTAACCCCCGGAATGATCGTTTTTGTGAACCAGTCCACATCGTCCTGCCCAACTCCCTCCATGGCTTCACCCAGCGCAATGAGCAATCCAACGTTCGGGTATTTCTGGACAAAAGCCGCAATCGACTTCCGGGTATAATCGGCAATGAGTGGTATTATTGGGCGATTACGGTCCTGAGTTTTGATGTGATGGTGTTCGGCAAAAGGCTTGGAGACGATAATATTGTAGAACATCTGAATGACCCAGATGCCACGTTTGTCGGCTTCTTCAGTCAGAAAACGAAACATCTCCTCGTTCTTTTTAAACGTCGCGTCGTCAACTTCCACAGCGTAGGGATACTCTTTCAGCCGAACCAGCGAGGCAAATGGATGCCCGTTCCACAAGTACAATGAATTGTACCGGTTTTCAACCATCATATCCAGATACCGAATCCAGAGGGCTTTGTCATATAACCAGGGAAAGGTTTCGGGTGTATAGGGGTACTCATACACATCGCGGCCGGGTAAATAGGTAGGCTTCTGCACCCCTATGCACGTACCGCGAAGTACCATTTCTGGTTTATCGGTCAGATTGATCGTTTCGGGAAGCTTATTGGTTTTCGTTACCTGATCAGCCAGTTCCAGGCAACCATACAACACCCCGGATGGATCGGCTCCAACGATCAGGATCGGTTTCTGGGGGTCTTTTCGAATCGAAAAGCCTTCTTTTCCTGGAACACTGGGAAGATTGTATAACGAAGCCGTTCGTTTGACTACATCGTCAGATGATAAGCCGATGATTAACTGTGAATTACTTTGCGTTACCTGATTGCCTGGTTTTATCTGAACCTGATAACCGGCTTTGGTAAGCGCCTGTTGTAATTTTTGCGCTCCGAATGTTACCCGAGCGTGGGCCGAAACGGGAATAATCAGTGTGAGGTTCTGCCCTTTCCCTGCTGATTGCTCTGCGCTCGAAGGTAGAAAGGTCAACAAAATAAGGAAAGATAGGAGGGAAAAGATCCCAGGATATCGCTTCATATAAGGTTCAGGGCTTTCCAGGTACAAAACTTCCCGAAGGCCAGCGCCTTCAGGAAGTCGATATAAATGAAACTAACAGGATTTAACAAACCTACGAGATTATGTGAACATCAATCTCCACCATTTTCTCTGAAAATTGTACAATATTAGCGTAGTCTGTTTGAAGGCTACCTGATTGATTGGCGATTTTCAGAAATCCGCGTGAATTCGTAAAGCCTAATCGCATACACGCTTCTGAGATAGATAGCTTCTATTCTTTTATCAGGTAAGCAGCCTCAGTTAAGCGGCTGTCCGTATGTGAACAGGATATGTCCAATTACGGACAGATAAACCCCCAATTGTTACAGAAAAACCGCATTTAATCTTCTAGAGGGCGGTTTTGACGAGTTGGCCGTTTATTTGCTATACAAATGAGTAGGATAGCTAATGCGGTCAAATTCTATGATGAAAAGCACTTCTTTCGGTGAATTTGATGAGTTAGTCTTACTAACCATTGCCCTACTCTATAACGATGCCTACTGCGTGGCAGCTATGGAAGAACTTAGTCCGCGGTTGAAACTGCCGATGAGCTTGGGAGCCGTTTACCGAACTATGCAACGACTCGAAGAGAAAGCATTGGAAATTTCTCGATTCGGCAAAGCAACTGCCGAACGGGGAGGGCGCCGAAAACGGTTTTTTACCGTTACAACTATCGGCGAATAAACCTTAAAGAAATTCCGTCGGATTCGCAATGAGCTATGGGTCTAACCCGGAAGCCGCTTTTGGAACTGGAATGGTATGAATAAAAAATCGACAACCCCTCAACCTCCCCGATGGGCCCAGACCCTGCTGGAGCGAATTACAGCTGCTCATTTACGGGAGGAAATACAGGGCGATCTGGATGAATTGTTTCATAAGAGGGCTCTGCGCTATGGCTATTCCAGAGCCCGGTGGCTGTATCTGATCGATATTTTGCTTTTACTGCATCCCCGCCTGTGGCGCCCGAAAGCTGTTCCTGCTTTTAAATCCCGTTACAACACCTACCCCGATGACTCTCAACCTGCTTTCTTAAGCCTTACTATGCTACGCAGCTATCTCAAAATTGCTTTCCGCAACCTCTGGAAACACAAGTCATTTTCATTCATCAATGTGATGGGCCTAAGTGTTGGCATGTCTGCCTGCTTTTTGATTGCCCTCTATGTTCATTTTGAGCTAACCTACGATGCTTTCCATAAAAAGGCCGATCGCATTTACCGGCTCGCTACGGACATCAAAACGACGTCTGAAACCATTCATTATGGCATCAGTTCGTGGGCCTTCGCGCCTAATCTCAAAAAAGAATTTCCCGAGGTCGAAAACTTTGTCCGGGTTAGTGTCAAGGAGCGTCTGGTGCGAAAGGGCGATCTGAAATTTCAGGAAAACAAAACAGTTTTTGCGGATTCCTCGCTTTTCAGCGTTTTCGATTTCAAGCTGCTCAAAGGTGATCTCCAAACGGCGCTGAAAGAACCTATGAGCGTGGTCGTTCCTGAAAAAACGGCAAGAAAATACTTTGGCAATGCCGATCCAATTGGCCAAACATTGCTTCTGGGTGATGAAGGGGTTCCGGCAAAGGTCACCGGGGTCATGCAGGATATCCCCGAAAATTCGCAGATCAAAGGCGATCTGTTCGTTTCGATGGTGTCGTATACCCAGCATTTCAATAAAGGTATTGATGAGGATTGGGGGAGTTTTGGCACCTATTCCTACCTGCTACTCAAACCCGGCGTAAATCCTGATGCGCTTGCCCAGAAATTCCCTTCGTTTCTGGAAAACCATGCCGGTAAGATGATGCGTGAACAGCAAATGTTCCTGACAATGGTTATGGAGCCATTACGGAACGTTTATCTATATTCAACACGGCCCGGAGAGGAATCTGGAAGTATGACCAATGTGTCTATTTTTTCAGCCATCGGCCTGTTCATTTTGCTGATTGCGTGCATCAATTTTATTAACCTGACCACAGCACGATCGGTCGACAGGGCAAAAGAAGTGGGTATTCGCAAGGCAATCGGAGCTGCCAAATGGCTGCTGGCCCAACAATTCATTGGCGAATCGGTGCTAATCTGTCTGATCGCTTTTGGTTGTTCACTAGTGCTTTCCACAGTCTCGATCCCCTGGTTTAACACGCTTTCCGGAAAGATGATAAGCCCAGGAATTCTGAACAATCTGCCGTTTGTAGGAGGCTTGTTTGTTGCTTCATTGATCATTGGTTGCCTGGCTGGCGCATATCCTGCGCTGATGCTCTCTTCATTCGAACCTGTTATCGTCTTAAAAGGACGCTTCAGGGGAAATGCAAGCAGTGTTTTAGTTCGGAAAGGCCTGGTAACAGCGCAATTTGTCATATCGACAGCTTTGATCATATCGACAATCGTTATCTATACGCAGGTGGATTTCATGCGTAGCCGCGATCTGGGTTTTTCTAAAGACCAAATGCTGGTTATTAAGACGCAGACAGGGTCGAAACGGGATGCATTCAGTGCTGCCATCCGAGGATTAAATGGTGTCAAATCAACCGCGGCCTCATCGAGTATACCGGGCGGCTGGAACCCGCAAGCTCACACCATGATCGAAAATAAAAATGGTGATATGCAGATTGGCAATCTGGACGTGTACCGGGTCGATTTCGATTTTATCCCGCAATTCGATCTCAAAATTGTGGCTGGCAGGGCTTTTTCTGCGAACTTCAGGTCAGATAGCACCCAGGCATTGATCATCAACGAAGCCATGACAAAGGCTTTGGGATACAGTACCCCGCAGGAAGCCATCGGCAAAAAATTTGACCAATGGGATCGTAAAGGTACGATCATAGGTGTCCTGAAAGATTTCCATTACAAGTCGTTGCAGGAAACAATTAAACCCCTAACGTTCCGCGCGATCGACTGGTGGAATGGTGATCTTTTATCGGTCAAAATGGCTGGTCGTCAGGTCAAAGAAACCCTCGTTGCGATCGAAACCCAATGGAAGCAGAAAAATCCCGACCGGCCTTTTGATTATTACTTTATGGACGAGTTTTTCGATCGCCAGTACCGTAGTGATGAACGCTTTCAAACGCTTTTTCTGAATTTTGCCATACTGGCGATTTTCATTTCCTGTCTGGGATTGCTGGGCCTGGCCTCGTATGCTACGGTGCAGCGTACCAAAGAAATCGGTGTACGTAAGGTGCTGGGTGCGTCGACGGGAAGTATTGTCGGACTTTTATCTAAAGACTTCCTGAAACTGGTACTGCTTGCATTTCTGATAGCTTCTCCCATAGCCTGGTATGGCATGCACCGGTGGCTACAGAATTTTGCTTACCAAGCCGATATTCAGTGGTGGGTGTTCGTGCTAGCTGCTACTCTTTCCATAACAGTCGCCTTCGTAACCATCAGTTTTCAAAGTATCCGGGCGGCTTTGATGAATCCGGTAACGAGTTTACGGAGCGAATGAGACAGCTCCGTGTTTTTAGGTTACAGGTGGTCGCAAGGCACTCAAAAAAAACGTCCGAAAGCTTAAAACTTTCGGACGGTTGAAGCTTAGTCTGTTGGTAATCTATCAATAGCCCGCGTTTTGTTTGAAATCACCTTTGTTCGTCACCGCATCTATTTCGCTCTGCGGGATGGGCCGGAGTACATGAAATGGCTGGATGCTCGGAGCCGCATCGGGATTGTATTTTTTGACCCGCTCAACCAGTTTGTTCGTCCGTTTTAAATCAAACCAGCGAACCTGCTCACCGGCTAATTCGCGGGCACGTTCGTCCAGAATGAAGTCGAGCGTTACGTCGGCGGCTGCTACACGCATGTTTGCCTGGCGGCCCGGTACGGCAGCCCGCGTCCGGATTTCGTTCACGTAATAAGCCGCCGAATCTTTCTTGCCGAGGTTAAACTGCGCTTCAGCCGCGATCAGATACATCTCACCGAGTCGCAGAATATAGGCATCTCGCGCACTTTGGGTCTCGGCATCTGTCGCCCGAGTTGGATCATCAAATTTCTGAAGTGAAACGTAGTGAAAACGATCGCTGGGCGTACCGTCGGCTTTGTACATATCATTTACGTCATAAATCTTGTACTTTTTCGACTGTCGGAAAGCGGCTGTTACCGGGTATTTTGTTGTAAAAACGGCCGTATCGCCCACATTCATCCCCGCCGGGCGTTTGGTTGCGTCGGTTTCGTTGGCTTTCCAGGCCGACTTGAACGATGCATTATACCGGGAATCATTTTGCTCGTTGAACAGATTGAGCAGGAACAGCGTCGGCATGTAGCGAACGTTTGGAAAACCATTGGCTACGTCGCGTTTCATACCCGGTTGGGTGTTGTACTCCATCAGGAACAGCGTATGATTCAGGTTACTACCCGCATTGAATGCCAGATTGGTCGAGTAATTTACGGACCACAGCACTTCTGTATTTTGCTGACCCGTTATCGACCATAAACTAGCGTATGTAGGCAACAGCTTATACGAGTAGCCTGTAATTACCTTTTTGGCGTAATTGCTCGCTTCCTGATTTTTTCCCCTCGTCAGATACACCTTTGCCAGAAAGGCTTCGGAAGCCGGGCGGGTGATCCGTCCATAGTCTGTGGTTGTGAGCGGAATGGCCGTAACAGCAAACTGAAGATCCTGGAAAATCTGCTCATAAACCGCATCAACGGGCGTGCGGGTAGCGGTTGTCAGAATGGTTTCTGTAGGCTCTAACTGAAGCGGAACCGGGCCAAAACTTTCGACCAGATGCCAGTAATACCAGGCCCGGAGAAACCGCGATTCACCTTCCAGTTCTTTCTGACGAGCGGCAGGAACGCCAGCGCTGGGAAGGTATTTTAGTACGTTATTCGCCAGATTGATGGCTGCGTAGCATTGTTGCCACATCCGGGTTTTTACCCAGACATTGTCTGTTGTCAGCCCCTGATACGTCATCAGCGGAGGCTGTGGGAAAAGGCCATTCGTACCGGTATTGCCGTTATTGGCGGCATTCGTCCAGATGTCGGAGCCCATTTCCATGAGCGCCTGCCCTTCTTCTTTTCCGTAGAAATAGCGATTGTATGAGTAAACCCCATTGACACCCGCTTCAATGCCTTCGGGGGTAGTGAACAGGGTTTGGGCGGTTGATCCGGCTGGGTTATATTCCTGCAAATCCTGTTTGCACGAAAACCCGGTAGCGGTCAGGGCAAGTAGCGCTATGTATTTTATGTATGTTTTCATTTTTAAAAGAGTCAATGAGCGAAAGAATGAAAGAGTGAAAGTGCGAATACCTGTAAATACGCTCTGCCTCTCTTTCGCTCTTTAAAAGCCAATGTTCAGACCGAATACGTACAGCCGAGAAAGCGGCTGGTCGATGACACCTTCGTTTTCCGGATCAAAATCTTTCAGATTGCTGAACGTATACAGATTTTTGCCCGATACGTATAGCCGTAGGTTATCGATTTTAAGCTTACCAGTAACTGTCTTGGGAATCGTATAGCCTAATGTAACGTTGCGGAGTTTAACAAATGAAGCCTGCCGCTCGGTCAGGGTTGTGACGTAGGTCGAGCTGCGGTTGGCGTTCGGACGAGGGTACTCGTTGGTAGGGTTTTCGGGAGTCCAGTAGTCGATGCTGGCGCCGTTATTATTGCCGTTCCGGTTGTACTTGGCATAATAGTCCGAGCTGATCCACTGTCCGGCCCGGGCGATAAACAGAATGTTCAGGTCAAACCCTTTGTAGCGAATGTCGTTTGACAGACCACCCGTCCACTGCGGCACCCGCGATCCGATGATTGTCCGGTCTGTTCCGTCAATTTTACCGTCGTTGTTTATATCGGCAATTTTGATGTCGCCGGGAATGGCATTGTATTTAGCTGCGGCTGATTCTTCGCCTAACTGCCAGATACCCAGTTTTTGGTAGTCGTAATAAATCTGCGACGGCTGTCCTTCGATCAGGGAGTTCCGGTAATCGTCGGCGATGACATTGCCGTTTGGCAGTGACTCGATCATCTCTTTGTTGCGGGCAAACGTCAGATTCGTTGACCAGCTAAAGCCTTTCTGATTGATGTTCTGCGTCGTAATGCCAATTTCAAGCCCTCGGTTCCGGGTTACGCCAATGTTGCGGTTCACCGTCGTTACGCCCGTCAGCAGCGGCAGGGTATACGGAAAAATAAGGTCGTTGGTGCGGGCGTCATAGTAATCGATGTTGGCCGTAATGCGATTGTTGAGCAAGCCCACATCCAGACCCACATCGGCGGTGGTGGTTAGCTCCCATTTCAGATCCTGGTTCCCAATGGTTGGACTGATCAGGTACGCATTGGCAGCATTGGCGTCGTTGTAGGCAAATGAAACCGTGGTCAGTGAATTTTGTGTCGCGTACGGATTGATGACGTCATTCCCCGATACGCCATAGCTCGCCCGCAGTTTCAGATCGGTAACTACTTTTTGGTTTTTCATGAACGACTCGTCGCTGATGCGCCAGCCCAACCCGGCCGATGGGAAGAAAGCCCAGTTATGCCCTTCGCCTAATTTAGATGAACCGTCGCTTCGCCCTGTAACGGTCAGCAGGTATTTGTCTTTCCAGTTGTAATTGATACGTCCGGTAAATGAAATCAGCCGGTTGCTGCTAAAGCCACTCCCCCAGAACGGGTTTTGGTTAGCCGCTGCCAGGTTATAGAAATACTGGGCCGGAATCAGCTGGTTATTACCGCCCGCGAAGCTTGACGTATTATTGAACGACAGATAGCTCGTAACGCCCGTAATGGTAAACGAGTGGTCCTGAATGGCTCGCTTATACGTAAATACGTTCTCCCAGCTCATATTTCGGCTCTGGTTGCTGGTGATGGATGCCTGCGATCGGCTTCCGGCGCCATCGATGGTGTTGCGGCCGTAGTAATTTCCCAACTCTGACGTCGAGAAAATCGCGCCCAGTGTTGAGCGAACCGTGAAGCCCGTAAATGGGGCCAGTTCGACATAGGCCGAAAGCGTACCGCGATTTGTTTTCTGGTTTCGTTTGTAGGCGTTTGGCTGCTCATCGGCCAGTGGATTGATGACACTTCCACCCAGCGGAAACGGGATAAAATTGCCGTTTTCGTCATAAGGTGTGCCCAACGGCGGAATGTTGGAGGCCCGGTTGAACGGGTCCCGGCGAATGTCGTTGTCAATGTACGCGAGTTGGGTCTGGATGCCTGCCGTAATCCAGTTGTTGATGGTCTGGTCGATGTTCATCCGGGCCGAATAGCGTTTGTACTCGTCCAGTCGCAGGATGCCTTTTTCGTTATAATAGCCAGCCGAGAAATACACTTTGGTTTTGTCTGTCCCGCCGGTAACACTCAGTTGGTGGTCCTGCTGAAATCCCTGCTTCAGCAACAGATCGGGCCAGACTGGAAACTGCTGCTTCTGAATGGCGTCTAACTGGGGGGCATTAAAAATCTTCGAATCATCGGCCGGGCTGCTCCAGGTGCCAGCGGCCCGGTAGGCTTCGCGCCGGAATGCAATGTATTCAGGACCAGTCATAAACTTACCATAGCCCGCTACCTCCGATACACCCGCATACGAACTCAGGCTGAGTTTAGGTTTGCCGCCTGTGCCGCGCTTGGTTGTGATGATAATTACTCCGTTGGCCCCACGAGAACCGTAAATGGCCGTTGAGGACGCATCTTTCAATACGTCAATTGAGGCAATATCATTCGGGTTTATATCGGCGGCATTCACACCCTGCACACCGTCGACGATATACAGAACATTGTTCGAACTGCTGGGGTTAGCAATCGAGCGGTTCCCCCGAATCCGTATCGAAGCACTGGCACCAGCGTACCCACTATTCCGGGTGATGTCGGCACCGGGAATTTTCCCCTGGAGCGCTTCGACCGGCGTAGTCACGGGTATCTTGGTTGTTTCGTCGCCCTTGATGGAAACTACCGAGCCGGTCAGGTCCCGTTTGCGCTGCGTTCCATATCCAACTACGACGACCTCATTCAGTTGCTTATTATCGACCTGAAGCGTTATATTCAGGTCGGTTTGGTTCGTAATCGGCACTTCCTGAGACAGATAACCGACAAAACTGAAAACCAAGGTAGTAGCCGCGTCAGGAGCGGTCAATTGATAGAGGCCATTCGCGTCGGTCGTAGTTCCTTTACCGGTGTTTTTGATAACCACGCTAACGCCCGGCAAACCCTGGCCATTTTCGTCTTTAACCGTCCCTTTGATCGTTCTGTCTGCTGCCGGTTGATCCGATTTTGTATCGGTTGGAGCAAGCGTTAGTGCAGGTATTTTTGCGGATACCAGGTGGGTAAATAATACCGTCGAAGCCTTGTTCTCAGAAACCTGGAGCGTTCGCTCCGGGTTACTAAATACTACAGTTGGGAAACCTACCTGAATCAGTCCAAGCAGACTGAGAAAGCAGGTATACATATTTTTCATGATCGTACTATTGATTAAGGAGTTGTCTTGTACAGCGCTAGTAGTCAAGCGTTTGTTTACTTTACAGCCTCGATGTGAATACCTATGTCATAGCTTCTTAAAAGCAGAATACTTTTAAGAGCTGAAGGGATTTGACAAACTTAGGGCATTAAGTGAACGTCGGTTTCCACCATTTTCTCTAAAAATTATACAATATTAGCATGGTATAACTTCTTGAAAATTTTGAATTTTTGATGGAGGTGTAAAACGCTGGTTTGAGTAGTTGACCGAAGTAATCAGAAAGAAGTATCCGACCAAATTTTTAGTGAGCCGACGTAGTGACCTTCTCCTCATATGTACTGGTGGATGTATCCGATACCGGTCTGCGACGCCAGTAATTTGCCAGAATAGACCCCGAAATGTTCATCCACGGACTGAATACCGCGGCTGGTAGACCAACGGTTCCTAATTTACCCATACTGCCTGCCAGGCCCGACGCCATACCGCCGTTTTGCAGGCCAACCTCAAAGGCAACGGTTCGGGCTGAGTTTTTGTCGAGACCGAACAGGCGACTGAACCAGTAACCAAAAAAATAACCAGCTGCGTTGTGAATCACGGAACTGATAAAGAGCAAAAGACCGACATTAAGAAGGTTATCTCGACCGGCTGCGGTCGTGACGGCGGTGAAATAGATGATGCCAAACATCGACAAATAAGGCATTAACGCATCCAGTTTAGGATTGCTGGTTGCTACCTGATGATAAATAACGCCGACGACTAAAGCCGCCAGTAAAAAGCTGAAAATCTCCATGAATTGAAGCAATTCGGGACTTGGTAGTAGAGTCTCAAAAAAGGACCACAAGCCAAATCCGAGTGCAACCAACCATCCTGTAGCCAGTCCAGCCAGCAAAAAGGCCATCCGTCTGCTGGTCGTGGAAGCTGTTTTTAGGTAGTCATGTACCAGGGCTGCAAAAATAGGAACAATGACAATTTTGATAATTTCCATCATCATGTTCACAAACTTGATTTCGATAAGCGTACCCGCCAGTAGCTTGAGCAATAAAGGTGTTAGAAATGGGGCCGCCAGCGTTGCCATGGCCGTTACAACAACCGAAAGGACCAGATTGGCTTTGGCTAGATAAACCATCACGTTGGAGGCCAATCCACTTGAGCAGGAGCCAATCAGGATAATACCAGCCGCTATTTCTGGCTCAAACTTAAATACTTTGGTCAAGAGCAGGCCCATCAGCGGCATCACCGAGAAATGGCAGAAAAGACCAATCGCTACACCTTTGCCCGTTGTCGCCAACCCCGAAAAATCCCGGATGCTCATCTGAATCCCCATCCCAAACATGACCAGCTGGATAATCAGCAGAATGAGCCATTTATTCCGTAGGTCGAACGATCCCCAATGGCTGAAAGCCGCCGGATAAATCATTCCCGCAATCACGGCCACAATGATCCAGGCAGTATACTGATAGGTTTTCAGGGCAGGAATGGCCTTCATGCCCAGCGCAAAGCTGATCGCAGCCATCACCGCTGCCGGTTGCCAGAGGCTGGCATTTTGCAGGAAAAGGCCAGCCAGCAATAGAGCCAAGGCAAGGGCAGAGATGATGAGAGGTATTTTATTCATGGGTTTAGTTTTTTGCCATTCCTACGGCGTCGGGATGACAGAAAATACGTCTGAACACTACGAAAACTGTGCGGCCAGATGTTGGATCGCTATCGTCGGACTTGCCAGAATCGGTACTTTTTTATCACTGGCATCCAGCGTATCGACAACCCGCGCCATTGATGCCTGCGCCAGAACAATCACATCGACTCGGGTGCTCAAATCTTTTAAAGCTGTTGCGACCATCGTATCATGCGTGGCTGTGTCGCCCTTCATGAGCGCGTCGAATGCCCCTTCGCACAGGACGGATGTGAGTTCGATTTCCTGACCGGCAACCACTGCCCGCCGACGAACCAGATCGCTGGTAGGGCCAAGGGTGGTTGGCAGGGTCGCAATGACACCAATCTTTTTACCGATCTGAACGGCTTTGTCGGCCATCGGTTGATCGACCCGCAAAACGGGAACCTGTGTGAGAGCGGCAGCCGCTTCTACCGCAGCGCCAATGGATGAGCAGGTAACCAGAATAAAATCAGCTCCGGCGGCCTCGGCCGAACCGACATAATCGACCACGCGCCGGGCGGTATCGGGCGTAAGTTCTCCGCGCTTGATGACGTTTTTGATCAGGCTGTCGTCAACAATGTTAAACGTTTGAATGCCGGGCAAATACTCGTTGGTTAGTGCTTGAAAAACAGGTACTAACGTGGCTGAGGTATGAATGAGACCTATTGTTTTTACGCTCATTTTGTCTGTTTGGTTTTCACTCTGTTAAGTAATGTCTGGCTGTTATCAGCTCACGTGCCGGCATTGTCCTTTTGGAGAATTCGACCCGCAATCCCGTTTAAAATACGTGTCCTTCGAGCAAAATGCCGAAGTAGTTTTCGGCACCAACCTGGCCACCTTTAAAGTTTACGTCAATTCCATCGATGGGTGATCCTGGGGCCGTGGCTTTACAAAGGGGGGCTCCAGCCACCAGCGGAGCGATCATTTCAACGGCTTCGATGCCCATGGCTCTGGCCGCATAGCTCGACGTGTCGCCACCGGCCACAACTACTCGTTTTATCGCTGAGCATTGGCCAACTACTTCTCGGGCAATCAATCCCAGCGCAGTACCTAATTTTTGGGAGGAAAACAGCTTGTTTTGTGCTGCACTAGTACCGCCCGTATGGATGATGACAGAACGGCCCTCGCTGATGAACTCAATCGCTTTTCGGTTATAATCCGTCATGTGTGGGAGCAACCAGGCCCCAGCGTCAATCTGTTGCGCATCGATGATGATTTCGGCAAAGCCATTGGCGGTAGCCCAGGCAATTTGTTTGGCCGTAATGGGCGAACAACTGCCCGATAACACCAGTAAGGGGGTTGCTTTACCCGGATCTGGCCAGGGGGTTACGGGCTGTAACGCCCCGATTGACTCCCAGTATTTTCCAAGTGCCATTTCGATACCCGACGAGCCAACCAAAAACAACGGATTGTGCGGATGCCCATACGAATCGATCAGTTCGCCAATGGGTGTTAACTGATCGTCATAGAGGGCGTCAAACAGGATTATATCCGACCCGTCCTGCAATAAGGCCGTAATCGTGTTCTGAATATCTTCCTGATTTTTAACAAGTTGTAGTATGTCCAGCAAGCCCACTTTTTTAGTTGTTTGTCTGGCTAAATGAAGCCGGAGATCGCTTTCATCAGCGGGTGTTACGGGATGTTTGCTCATGGACGGATGCCTGTCGAGCCGAAAAATGGCGCCATCGCTGCCAATACCCATCCGGGCAAACAGGTTACCAAATACGCAATAACGCCCAAGCGACGGTGCCGCGACGAGTAACGGAATGAAATTCTTATGAAAAACCTCTTGGCCGACGTCAATCGCTTTTCCGATGCTGCCCATCGTAGGGGACGAATCGAACGTTGAACAAACTTTATAATGTACATGCCGTGAACCGAGCTTCCGCAATTCCGTGAATGCCGATCGCAGAATTGGTTCCATGGACGCTGGTGGTATGGAACGGGTCATGCCAGCCACGCCCATTGCACGCAGATCGGGATAGGATGCCAACTGCTCAGGTGTTGGCGTTTCAATAAACAAAGCCGTTTTGACCCCTGCCCGGCTCAGGAATTCCAGTGCATCGGTAGAGCCCGTAAAATCATCGCCATAATAGGCCAAGAGCAGGGAGGAGTTCATTGAATTGTACTATTGATATGTTGTAATGGTGCTGTAAATCAGGGTTATATGAATTGGGCTTAACTTCCACCGAATTTTTCGACTGATTTCGCAAACTCAGGATAGACGCTAGCCGCTTCCTGAACACTTAATCCATCGACTGCAGCCTTCCAGGCCTGCTGTAGAGCTATTACGCCCGCAGTTGGTCCCATTGGATGAGCCAGAATTCCGCCACCGGCCATGTACAGTAAATCGGTTGTTCTGGTTCGGCGATACGTTTCGGGAGCCTGACCACCCCACTGCCCCGACGATACTACGGGCAGTATTGAATAACCACCAAACAGCGGAGTCAGGCAGGCTTCAATGGATTGCACAACGCTATCATCCGACTCCCAGAATTTATTCTGAATGCCGTTTACGTGAATCTGATCGACACCTGCCAAACGCCAGAGTTTTTGATAGGCCGGAAACGCAATGCCTAACAGGGGATGGCGGGTAAGCATGCCCCAACCATTGCGATGCCCATGGATGGCCAGCTCGCGTTGGTCACAGATTTTTTTGGTGGCCGATATACCGACACTATTCAGGCTGATCATGGCGCAGGTTCCGCCCCGGCTAACTATTTTCTCGTACCGTTGCAGCATATCGTCTACGTCACCGCTGATGTTAAAGGCATACATTACTTTTTTGCCCGTTTTGTCAGCGTGTCGATTGATCACGTCCATGACTGCATCGACCCGATCAGCAAAGGGCGAATTGGCCGAAGAGCCGAGCAATTCATCATCTTTTACGAAGTCGATGCCTGCTTCTGCAAGGGTTTTGACCAGATCGGCAGTTTGCCGGGGACTCAGCCCAATACTGGGTTTAACAATAGTGCCAATCAAAGGCCGATCCTGCACACCAGTGAGCGTCCGACAACCGGCAATACCGAAAGCTGGCCCTGCATATTGGCTGGCAAATGAAGGTGGTAGCTCGATATCGAGGAGCTTGAGGCCCGTAAATTGCCGTAGTTCATACAGATTACCCTGTACTGTAGAAATCAGAACCGGAAGGTTATACCCAAAATTCTCGACAGACCACGACACCCGGATAATGGCCCGATGGTAATTTCCCGATGCGCTAACCGCCCCCGGAATGGCTGGTTCCTGAACCGTTTCTAATCGCTCGACCGATTCGACACGGGCCGCAAACCGGTGTTTTAATTCTTCTGTTTCACCCGGCACGGCCACGAACGTTCCTGACGATTGCTCTCCCGCCAGTACAGATGCCGCTGATTCAGGGTTAAAGGGTGTTTCTACGAAGTATGTGGCTGTAATCCGTTCCAATGAGATTCTGATAATTAAATAGCACGAAAGTCAAAATTAATAGCAATAATCCCTTATGGGATATGCTATTTTCTCTGGAAATTGTAGGATGTTGTCGTATTTGCCCAGCTGGCTTATAGCTGATAATTCACCTGGTAGTTTTTGCCTTTTTCTACGGTCATTTCATACAGGCCACTACTCACTAATCGAATGGCGGCTTGTTTGGATACGGGTTTTATCTTACTTTTAAATCGAAGGGTTCCGATTCCGCCAGCTCCCGTTACTTTGATCTCTTTGGTGCTGCAATAAACGCTAACATCACCATCCGGCGTGGGAACTTTTCCGTCAATCCACTGTAATCCACCCAGTTGTGGTTCAATGGAATACGTTGCATAGGCGGGCGCTGTTGGTTTGACTCCCAGGTAATATTTGCCGAGCAGATAAATAGGACTGGCACCCCAGGCATGGCAAAGGCTTTTGCCAAACTCCCGCCCATACATCGCATAATGTTCGGCCCCTTTTTTGGCGGGGTTATATTCTTCCCAGAACGAGGTAGCGCCCAGATTCAACATGCCACCCCAGTAATCCTTTATTTCTTTCGTTACATAGCTTTGTTCACCCAGCGCGCAAAGGGCTTCGAGTTCGTAGAAACGCATGTAGGGAGTAGTAATTTTTGGTACTTCCGGGTTGAGGAGCACGTGCTGTTTGATGGCCTGCTTTTTGGGATCGTCCAGATAATTGAAAAAGATGGCAAACATATTGGCATACCGGGTTACGTTCTGGGTCGGCACACCATCGACCCGGCTATGCACCAGCGCCTGTTTGGAATCACTCCAGTAGTTGGTAAACAGCTTCGTTTTTACATCTGCTGCCAACTGACTGTAAGTGGCCGCGTTTGGCGTATCATTCACGATCGTGGCACAGAGCGCCATCGTTTCCAGACTTCGTGCGAACAACAACTGTTCAAAACTAACTTCCCCTTTTTTACTCAATCCGTCGGCCCAATCGATAAATACCCAATCGCCTGCCAGCCCCTCCAGCAGACCATTTTTGTTCCGACGCGACAGGCAATAGTTCATCAGACTTTGCATACGCGGATAAAATTGCTGAATAAAGGTTTTATCTCCAGTATATTGGTAGTAATCGTAAATGCCTATGAACCAGTAAAATGTATAGTCCATAATGGTGTTGATGTGGCTCGTGACCGGGTCTTTACCCCGCAAAGCCAGCAATGTCCGCGTCACAGAGGGCGAGTCGAACAACAGATAATAATTCATCAGGTAGCTCTGGTAAGCATCGCCCGACCAGATCCAGCGGTCGCGCTTGATACCGTCGATGAAAAACTCACGCGTATTGAGATGCAGTGTATAAGCGGCTACATCGTATATTTTATTGATCTGCTCGTCGGAACATCGAAAACTCCCCCGATCAGCAACAGGGAGGTATTCGTACAGCATCGAGACCGAATCGATCGAAACACTGCCGTCGAATTGCACATTCACGTACCGGAACGCTTTGGTCAATTCCATGATCGAATCGCGCTTCTGGGTCAGATCGATTTCCAGATGATCGGTGGTTTCACAGGTTTCAGTGGCCAGGGCTTCCTCGCGGGATTCGCCGTAATAAATAGTGACCTGGCCTTTACCCGTCAGCCCTTTCAGTTTGATAAAGCCAAACGTTTCTCTGCCAAAATCAAGCAGCAGTGAGCCCGCCTTTTTGGTTGCGTTTACTGCCGATAACTCTTTGGTATTCAGCTTGAATTTGGAGGGCGGTTGCTGAGGATCATTAAAGTTCCAGGAGCCAGCTTTAAGCCAGGTCGTACCGGATTGATCAGATGCTTTCCCGGTTTCATCGATCCATTCCTTGTCTTCAAATGTGACTAACCAGGAGCCATCGGAAACCACGTTCTTGCCTCGTACATAAATGGCTGGGACACGGTCCTGGCAAAAGACTTTCAGACTTACTTTATGTTTTCCGGCAGGCACAGTAATTCGTTTAGGGTAACCCGAAAAGGCTTTGCCATCGATTTTTACATTGTATTTCCCTTCCACAAAAAGATCGACTTCTTCCGGCTGCGCCAGATCAAAATCCTTATGAAAATCAATGAGGTTGTAGTGGCTGTCCAGCTTCCAGAAGGGAGGTAAAAATGTTCCGCGTTCTGTGCGCCGGTTTTGCATGTTATTGCCCAGCCAGATTTCAAAATCACCCGGATACCAGATCCAGGTCGCCTGATTCTGAGCGAAACCAGTTAACGTAATAGAGACGAGTATGGCAATGAGGGAAAGTGCTCTTTTCATGGAATGTATAGGATTCAGAGACGAGATGGCGAACGATCGGCGTCAAAATGCGAGCGGTCGACCTGAAGATTTCACCGTGTTAAGCGTGTAACTTCTTGGGGATGGCAAAAATAAGAATATTTTAGAAAGTAAAAGAAAGTAGTCATTCTCCTTTTAAATAAAAAATAAAATAGGTACTACTTTAGAGCAGGAATAAGCTGATTTTGATTGAAAAATAAGCACATTGCTTGGTCAAAATCTCACTGATTTTCATAGTGCCGATTGCATTGACTCTGAATGACAACCTTATAATACCAAATTAATGCCTCGTAAATCTTCATTTTATTTCTTTTATTTTCTATTTATTGCTTTTATCTTTGCTCTGGTTACTGTTACTGCGTAGTACAAACGCTCACCAGCAGGCCAATTGCTTGATTTATTGCGATTCTCCAGATCATGAGTATAAAATCGACTACCCCTGTAAGTTTAGGCGTCATCATTGGCAACCGCGATTTCTTTCCTGATAAACTAGTTGGCGAATGCCGGACAGATTTGCTGGACATATTCCAGAAAGTAGGGGTCAAACCCATTATGCTGGATGAGTCGCAGACGAAGCTGGGAGGTGTCGAAACCTTTCAGGAAGCTCAGAAATGCGCTGAACTATTTAGAAAACATGCCGATGAAATAATGGGCATTCTGGTGGTTCTGCCCAATTTTGGCGACGAAAGAGGAGTTGCTGAAACATTAAAACTTGCCCGGTTGGATGTGCCCGTATTGATTCAGGCCTACCCCGACGATCTGAACCGAATGGACGTAGCTCGTCGGCGGGATGCCTGGTGTGGGAAGATCTCTGTCTGCAATAACCTGTATCAGTTCGGCATAAAATACTCACTGACAACCAAGCACGTCGTGCATCCGTCAGACCCCAGTTTTGCCACAGACCTGACGAATTTTGTAGCTACCTGCCGGGTCGTGAAAGGAATGCGGAATGTCAGAATCGGAGCGGTTGGCGCTCGGCCCGGTGGTTTTAACACCGTAAGGTATAGCGAAAAAATACTCCAGCGGCATGGTATATCGGTCGTTACCGTCGATTTGTCGCAGATCCTGGGTAATGCCAATAAACTGACGAAAGACGATCAGTCGGTAAAAGAGCGGCTCGAAGCCATCAAAGCCTACACACCAACGGGCCGTACGCCCGACGACAAACTGGTTCAGATTGCCAAACTGGATGTGGTGCTGGCTGATTTTATGGCCGAACACGCGCTGGACGCCACGGCCATTCAGTGCTGGACATCGCTTCAGCAAAATTATGGCTGCAATGTCTGTACGAGCATGAGTATCATGAGCGAGAACATGCTGCCCAGCGCGTGTGAAGTAGACGTAACTGGCACGCTGAGCATGTATGCCATGCAGCTCGCATCGGGTTCGCCGAGTGCGTTGGTCGACTGGAACAACAACTACGCCGACGACGAAAACAAGTGCGTTCTTTTCCATTGCGGTAACTGGGCAAAATCGTTTTTGCCCGATATCGAAATCAGCACGGCACCGATTCTGGGTACTACCGTTGGGGAAGAAAATACATATGGCGCTTTAGCAGGGCGTACACCTGCCTCTCCGCTTACCTTCGGCCGGATCAGTACCGACGATCCCAAAGGAATTATCAAAGCCTATATTGGCGAGGGTGCCCTAACCGACGATGCCCTGAATACATTCGGCAACCGGGCTGTGGCGAAGATCAACAATCTCCAGAATCTTATGCAGTATGTATGCCGAAATGGTTTTGAACACCATGTCGTCATGAATGCGTCCAAAACCGCTGGTATTCTCAAAGAGGCCCTGTCGAATTATATGGGCTGGGAGGTTTATGAGCATCAATCCTGATTCTATCCACACCATCAATTTTTAGTGTTGTTCAACTGCGAAGTCTATGAGCCTACAGGAATTAGCCCGCAAGTCGGTTACGTATCGAAAAAATATTCTGAAGTACATTGTTGGGGCCAAAGCTGGTCATACGGGAGGGAGTCTGTCCTGTGTCGATATTCTGAATGTACTTTATAATTACGTTCTGAATGTCAGTCCGGAAACAGCTAAATCGCCCAACCGCGACCGCTATATCCAGAGCAAAGGGCATACGGTAGAGGCTCTCTACGTTGTACTGGCAGATAAAGGATTTTTCCCGGAATCGGATCTGGAGACCCTGTGCAAATATCAGTCGCATTACATTGGTCACCCAACCCGAAAAGTAAACGGAATCGAGCAGAACACCGGCTCGCTTGGGCACGGTCTGGCCTTGAGTGTAGGAACGGCCCTGGCTGCCAAGCTGGATGAACTGACCTATCGCGTTTTTACACTCCTTGGCGATGGCGAATTACCCGAGGGCTCCAATTGGGAAGCGGCTTTATCTGCATCGCATTATAAGCTTGACAACCTCTGCGCTATTGTCGATAAAAACACCCTGCAAATTTCGGGTCCAACGGCCGATGTGTGCAACACCGACCCGCTCGACAAGAAGTTTGAAGCATTCGGCTGGGCGGTTCGTCACGTGAATGGACATGACTTCCAGGAACTTACCGAAGCGTTCGATTCGCTGCCTTTTGAGCCGGGTAAACCCAGTCTGATTATTGCTCATACCATAAAAGGAAAAGGTATCAGTTACATGGAAAATCAACTGAAATGGCATCACGGCGTACCAAATCAGGAACAGTACGCACAGGCATTGACAGAGTTGGAAGAGGCCGGGATGGCATTGTAGAGATTCAATAAACTCATGGCAGAACTAAATACCCTAGTAGCGGATAAGAAAAGTCTGGCAAACTTAGACGTTTTTTCCAGTACACTTCAGGAGTTGGCTAGTACCGATAAGCATATTCTGGCGGTAACCAGCGACTCGCGTGGATCTGGAAAGCTCGTGCCTTTTGGGCAGAAATACCCGTCACAGATTATTGAGATCGGCATTGCCGAACAAAATCTGGTCGGCGTGGCAGCGGGATTGGCCTCGACCGGTAAAAAAGTGTTTGCCGTTTCGCCCGCCTGTTTCCTGACTGCCCGGTCATTCGAGCAGATCAAAACGGATGTCGCTTATTCCAACAACCCGGTGAAACTCATTGGTATTAGTGCCGGTGTGAGTTATGGCGCGTTAGGCTCTACGCACCACAGTCTACACGATTTTGCGGCCTTGCGGGCAGTGCATAACCTGATCGTTGTGGCACCCGCCGATAATTTCGAGACGGAGCAGGCCATCAGGCTGGCGGCTCAAACGGACCATCCCATTTATATCCGGTTCGGTAAAAAAGCGATGCCCCTCTTATCGGAAGAAAATCAACAATTTGAATTCGGTAAAGGTCGTATTGTGAATGAGGGCGACGATTTAATTCTGGTCGCTACAGGCGAAACGGTCTATCCCGCACTTCAGGCGGCCCGCCAGCTGGAGAACGTACACGGTATCCAGGCAACGGTGATTAGTATGCACACCATTAAGCCGCTGGATTATGCGTTGCTGACTTCGGTAGCGGCCAAAGGCTGCCCCATTCTGACCGTTGAAGAACACAGTGTTTACGGTGGTTTAGGGGAGGCCTGTGCTTCGTTTTTGCTGGAGAATGGGTTTCGTAACCGGTTTAAAATCATGGGGATACCTGATGAATATACAGTAACCGGGTCACAGATAGAGATATTCGATCATTATGGGCTCTCGGAAATCGGAATTGCCGATATGGCGCTTAATCTACTCCAAAAGCACGCTTGATCCGTTATGAAAAGGTCTATCTGCTTCCTCTTCCTGCTGGCGCTGGCACTAACAATTTGTCAGGCACAGGATGTCAGTAAAAAGTTACGAATTCTGGTCCTGACCGATATCGAAAATGAGCCGGATGATGCTCAGTCGATGGTTCGTTTTCTGACCTACGTAAATCAATGGGATGTAGAAGGGCTCGTGGCGACCACGTCTGTCCACCAGCGAAATCGGGTAGCCCCCGAGCGTATCCGGCGGATTGTGCAGGCCTACGGTAAAGTTCGGACTAACTTACTGCTTCACGAAAAAGGATACCCCGAAGAGGCTTATTTGCTGAGCGTTATCAAATCGTCGGTCCCCAAATATGGCATGGACGCCGTTGGGCCGGGCAACGATTCCGAAGGTTCGGAGCACATCATTGCTGTCGTCGACAAAAAAGATGAACGGCCGGTCTGGATACCCATTTGGGGCGGGGCAAACTGCCTGGCGCAGGCACTCTGGAAAGTTCGGCAGACCCGTACACCCGCCGAGGTCGACAAATTTGTTGCTAAACTTCGTGTCTATACGATTTCTGATCAGGACGATACCGGGCCGTGGCTTCGGAAGACGTTTCCTTCTCTATTCTTCATCGTAAGCCCTGGCTTTCATGCACGCGGTGGTTATCATTATTCAACCTGGCGAGGCATCAGTGGCGATGGATTTACGCGTGGTTTCGATGGGGCTGATTCCAACCTGGTAAACAATGCCTGGCTGGATGCGAATATTCGTAAAAATCATGGTCCGTTGGGGGCCGAGCACCCACATACGGATTTTATTATGGAAGGCGATACGCCCAGTTTTCTCTGGCTGATAAACAATGGCCTGAGCGACCCTGAGCATCCGAATTATGGTAGCTGGGGGGGACGTTATGAACTCTACACTCCTCGCACCCGAAAATGGTTCATGGAACCCGAAACCCGACCCATCTGGACCGATGCTGAAGATGAGGTACAGGGGATCGACGGTGCCTGGCATAACAGCAACAAAGCAACGATCTGGCGATGGCGAAAAGCGTATCAGCATGATTTTGCCGCCCGCATCGACTGGACGGTCAAGCCCTATAAAGAAGCCAATCATCCGCCCGTTGCCGTTCTGGGTCATGCCAGTGAGCTACAGGTAAAAGGTGGGGAAAAGATTACGCTAAATGCGGAAGGGTCCAGTGATCCCGATGGGAATTCGTTGACATACGAGTGGATTTATTACCGTGAACCTGGGACATTCGAAAGCAATCGCCCGCTCGAAATACAGGATAAACAGAAAAAGAATGCCTTTATCGTAGCACCCAAAGTAACTACACCTGAAACAATCCATATCGTACTGGCCGTGACTGATGCGGGTGAGCCCGCTCTGACGCGTTACCGGCGCGTTATTGTAACCGTACTGCCCTGATTTTTTGTCAGTTCGATCAGGGCACAAAGTGAACGGACTGAGAAACGAGTAGCAGTTGTTTCCTAAACCCTCATGCACAACCTATTCACCTACAGTAGATTACTGGCACTGCTGCTCCTGTTCGCAGTGGCAATTGGCTGTACGACCAAATCGAAAACGGGCCAGCCCAAAAAGGTAGCGGTTATTGTGTCAACGCTCAATAATCCGTGGTTTGTGGTGCTGGCTGAAACTGCTGCGGCTCAGGCGAAAGCATTGGGCTATGAGGCAAAGATCTTTGATTCACAGAACAACACAGCCCTGGAAAACGACCATTTCGAGAACGCCATCGTATCTGGGTTTGATGCCATTCTGCTCAATCCAACCGATTCGGATGGCTCCATCGTGAATGCTATGAAAGCCAAAGAGGAGGGTATTCCGGTGTTTTGTATGGACCGGGAAGTGAACTCGCCCGGGGCAGCGACCTGTCAGATTCTGTCCGACAATTACTCGGGCTGCGTGGCAATCGGCAAATATTTTGTTCAGACCTTGGGCAAAAAGGCAAAAACGGCGTCCGTTAACTATGTCGAGATTTTAGGATTGGTAGGCGACAACAACACCTGGAACCGGTCGAAGGGTTTTCATAGTGTGGTGGATCGCTATCCTGGCTTTAAACTGGTCGCTCAGCAAAGTGCTGATTTTGACCGGAATAAGGCGATGGAAGTATTGGAGTCAATTCTCCAGGCACACCCCGATATCGATGCCGTCTTCTGTGGAAATGATGCGATGGCGATGGGGGCTTATCAGGCGTTGGTAGCGGCTGGCAAGGCCAAAGAGGTTGGCGTGTTTGGGTTCGATGGGGCCGATGATGTGATGAACTCCATCCGTGATGGCAAGATTAAAGCCACGGGACTGCAATCGCCCCAGACGATGGCCAGAACGGCCGCTCAGTATGCCGACGAATACATCAAGGGTAAGCGGGATTTTGCCAAAAAAGTACCCGTAGCTGTCGAACTGGTCGATCAGGCGAATATCGCTGACTATCAAGATCCTAAAAAGCTCTGAGAAACCATGTCTACAAGTATTCTTAAAAATCTTGCGTTATTGGTTCTGGTCGGCGTAGTTGCCTATAACTCCGTTTACATCAAAAAACTGGATGAGGTAAAGAAAGCAGCTGGTTCAAGTCTTGGTCCAGCATTTAATGCAGCCACTTATTCGGAGACGTTCTGGACTACCAAACTGATTCCTGCCACTCAGCAATCGGCAACTGATTTAACCTCGCTCCTGACTCTGTTGAAAACAGATAAAGAGAAGGCCATGTCCAGCTATTCACATGCGTTGGGAATTGGTAATATTCGCTATTTTCTGGTAAAAGGGGAGGGCATAATAACCGCCATTAGCGACGAAGACGTAACGGTTCTATTACCCGATGGCGAGTCCGTAAAACTGGCTACTGAATACATTTTTGGTAATGCGGTCCGGGATGCGTCCGGGTTAATCCAGATCACTGAGTTCGACAATACGATGGATCTGAACAACGTGTCTGCCGCACTCAACGATATTATTCGCAGGAAGGTGATTCCTGGTTTGAAAAGCCGCGCCAAAAAAGGGGATAAAGTCAGCTTTGTGGGCGCAATCGAACTGAATCGGGAGCACCTGCACCTTGATAATCTGGAGGTGATTCCGATCACCGTGAAGTAAACCTGTTCAATACCTTGCCGTGGTGTCGCGCTCTTAAAACTCGACACTACCCTAGAAACCCGACCATGCTCGTAGCAGACGATATCACCAAGCGATTTTCGGGCGTAACTGCGCTTGACAAGGTGTGCCTTGAGTTTCAGGCCGGGAAGGTAACTGCTGTAATTGGCGAGAACGGAGCGGGCAAGTCTACGCTGATGAAAATTCTGTCGGGTGTTTACCCGGACTACGAGGGACAAATTCGGTTCAATGGGCAACCCGTCCGGTTTTCGTCCGTTCGCGATGCCCAGGATTGTGGTATAACAATTATCCACCAGGAGCTCAACCTTATTCCGTATCTGAGTATCACGGAAAATATCTTTCTGGGTCGTGAGATTACCACGCGCTGGGGTACACTCGATAAGAAAGCCATGCGGCATACCTGCCAGCAGCTACTGGACAAACTGAAGCTAAGTCTTGACCCCGACAGGCTGATTGCGGACTTGAAAGTTGGTCAGCAACAGGTCGTAGAAATTGCCAAAGCGTTGCTGGTTGACTCAAAAGTCATCATCATGGATGAGCCAACATCGGCCATCAGCGAAAGCGAAGTGGCGGTCTTATTTGGCATCATCGACGATTTGAGAAGCGAGAATAAAGCTATTGTGTACATCTCCCACAAACTGGATGAGCTGTTTACGATTGCTGATCACTTTGTTGTGCTGCGGGATGGGAAATCGATCGAATCGGGCGATATGCAAAGCATGGACCACGACACGCTCATTCGTAAAATGGTGGGTCGGGATATTACCAGTATCCGGCGGCAGCGGAATGACCATGGATATAGCCCTCTTTTGTCCGTCGAAAACCTATGTCTTACGCATCCAGTCCGCGCGCAGGAAAATCAACTGAAGAATATTTCATTGACAGTTGGCCGGGGTGAAATTGTTGGCATTTTTGGGCTCATGGGTGCCGGTAGGACCGAATTGCTGGAAACGCTATTTGGACTTCATCCGAAACGGGCTAACGGAATCATTCGCCTGAACGGTGAAACTGTTTCCTGTAAGGCACCCATCGATGCGATCAGGGCGGGTATGGCGCTGGTGCCCGAAGATCGCAAAAAAGATGGCCTCGTTCTGGGGCTCGATGTTCAAACCAATATTAGCTTATCGACCCTCGACTCCATTGAGCAGACCGGCTTGCTGAACCGGCAAAAAGAGTCGAATCTGGCTAAAAAATACATTGCTGAGTTACGGATAAAAACTCCTTCCGAAAAGCAGGCGGCTAAAAATCTGAGTGGCGGCAATCAACAGAAAATCGTTCTGTCGAAATGGCTGGCTACCCACCCGAAGCTATTGATGCTGGATGAACCCACACGGGGTATCGACGTCAATGCCAAGAATGAAATTTATAAACTCATTCTTCAACTGGCCGACGAGGGTATGGGCATCATCGTCGTTTCGTCAGAACTGCCCGAAATTCTGGCCATTTCAGACCGCGTTCTGGTCATGAGCGAAGGAACCATAACGGCCGAAATGTCGGCAGAGGATGCTGCTGAAGATTCTATACTCAAAGCCGCCATTCCTAAAACCCTTTAAACGCCTAAGTCTTATGCAGGCACAGTTGCAAACCTATCGACCCGTTTTTCTGAAATTTCAGTCGCTCATTGCGCTGTTTATACTCTGCCTGGGTATCAGCCTGATGTCCGACAAATTCCTGACAGTGGCCAATTTCTGGAACGTTCTGCGGCAGATCTCGGTCAACGTCTGTATTTCTACGGGCATGACCCTTGTTGTCCTGACAGCGGGGATCGACTTGTCGGTTGGCTCCATACTGGCTTTGTCGGGGGCAATAACGGCCGGATTACTCCGGAACGGTATTCAGCTTCCGTCCGCAAATCTCTACATTGGCTTTACCTTGCTCGGTGCGATGCTGGCCGGATTGCTGACAGGCTCAGGACTGGGCTGGTTCAACGGCTGGGCCATTACCCGGTTTAAGTTGCCGCCGTTTGTGGCTACACTGGCTATGCTCACCATTGCGCGCGGCCTGACCATGCTCTGGACCGAAGGCTTTCCCATTACCGGTCTGGGTGATTCCTTTACCTATTTAGGTACGGGTTGGTTTCTGGGAATTCCGTTACCAGTCTGGGTATCGGGCATCATCGTTGCTGTCGCGGTACTAATTACTGACAAAACCCGCTTGGGCCGGTATATCTACGCGATTGGCGGTAGTGAAAGTGCTTCCCGGTTATCGGGTGTTAACATCAACCGAATCAAAATTATCGTCTATACTCTCGCGGGTGCACTGGCCGCTGTGGGCGGTTTACTGGTCACCTCCCGGCTCGATTCGGCTCAGCCCAATGCCGGTACCAGCTATGAACTAGACTCCATTGCGGCTGTCGTTATTGGCGGTACATCGCTATCTGGCGGGCGTGGCAGTATTTTAGGAACCGTTCAGGGAGCCATTATTATTGGTGTGTTGAATAATGGTCTGGTGCTGCTCAATGTATCTCCGTTTTGGCAGCAAGTTGTAAAAGGCTTTGTTATTCTGCTGGCCGTTATTATCGATAAACGAACGGATAATGAGAAATAAACAGAAATAATCTCTTGTCTGCCAGATTGTTAGTTGTTCTCATTTTCTGCCAATAAACATGAACAGTTCCTATATTCTAGCCATAGATCAAGGCACAAGTAGCACAAAGACCCTGCTTTTTGATGAAAATGGCCAGGTGATTTCGCGCGCTTCGGAACCGTTGAAAACCAATTATTTCGGTGATGGGTATGTGGAGCAGGACCCCGAAGAAATTGTTCGGAACGTGCTCACTTCCGTTGGCAAGTGCCTTGATTCCTTTGTCGCTCAGGGCGGTAATCTGCGGTCGATAACGGCCTGCGGAATTTCTAATCAGCGGGAAACCTTCGTTGTCTGGGATGAGGCCGGTGTGCCGCTCTATAAGGCTATTGTCTGGCAATGCAAGCGTTCCATAGCCGTTTGTGAACGATTAAAAGCCGAAGGACTCGAAGAGCCGATTCGTACGAAAACGGGCTTATTTATCGATCCATATTTTTCGGGGAGCAAGCTCATCTGGTTGTATGAACAGAATGAAAAAGTCCGTCAGGCTATCGATTCCGGAAAGGCTTATTTTGGCACGGTAGATACCTGGCTACTTTATAAATTAACCAATGGGCAGCGCTATCTGACCGATTATACCAATGCCTCCCGCACGCTCTTTTTCAACCTTCAGACGCTTGCATGGGATCAGGAAATCCTGGCGCAGTTTGGCCTTTCCCGACTGAATTTGCCCGAGCCAAACCCTTCCTCGTTTTTGTTTGGCGAATCGAATTTTAACGGCATGTTCGACCATCCCCTTCCTATTACCAGTATGATTGGTGATTCGCACGCGGCTGCGTTCGGGGAGGGATGTTTCGCCCCCGGAACGGCCAAAGCGACGCTCGGAACGGGTTGTTCGATCATGATGGATATTGGTCCAGCGTGTAAAGAATCGAATCATGGCATGGTGACGACCATCTGCTGGAGCACCGAAGAACGGGTCGACTATGCTCTGGAAGGCGTAATCGTTACCTGTGGCGCAACCATCGAATGGCTGAAAAATAATCTGGAGTTGTTTGCCGAAAGCCGGGATACGGAAGCATTGGCGACAGCCGTAGCCGACAATGGGGGCGTTTATGTTGTCCCTGCTTTCAGCGGTCTGGGCGCTCCTCACTGGGACATGGCCCGGAAAGCGTCTATTTCTGGCCTTACATTTGGCTCCACCAAAAATCACATTATCAGAGCTGCCCTTGAATCGATTCCCTACCAGATCAAGGATGTAATCGTTACTATGGAGCAGGACACCGGTATAACGTTAGCGGAGCTAATGGTCAATGGTGGTTTGACCTCGAATGGTTTCGTTCTTCAGTTTCTGGCTGACCTCCTCAATAAGCCCGTTATCAACCGCGAAATGGCCGATATTTCGGCGTTAGGGGCTGCCTATCTGGCTGGTTTAAAAGCGGGTGTTTATCGGGACTTAGCGCATTTACAGCAGTTAAACGACTGTAAGTCTGTTATTGATCCTTCGGCGAATCGGCTATCGGTAGGAAAGGCTTACGCGGGCTGGCAACTGGCCCTGGAAACGAACCTGCACTAAGGTGAAACCCTTTATTTTTCTACTTTTATCTGCTCGATCAGCAATTCTACCGTCTTTAGGATTTTGTCCAGGCTGGTTGGATTATTGGTCACTCGGGCAATCATGATACCGCCTTCAATGAGGGCAATAATTGACAGGGCACTGCGCTCGGGTTCAACAGTTTCGAGGAATTCGCCGGTCTTAATGCCCGCTTTGATAATGTCAGTTATCGACTTTTTCCATTCCAGAATTGCTTTCGCAGCTTTGTCTTTCAGAAGATTGTTGGTGTCATCGGCTTCAATGGCCGTGTTTAGAATGGGGCATCCGCCTGGCAAAAAGGGGGCGCGAATGAAAGTCCCGTAAACCACGGCATAGACCAGCAATTTCTCTGAATTTGAGATTGCCTGCACCATGTGCTGCTGAACCGCCTGTTTAATCCGTGATAGGTTGTAATCAAAAACAGCCAGGGCCACTTCTTCTTTGTTTTCAAAGTTGCCGTAAATACTGCCCTTCGTTAAGCCGGTAGCCTCAGTTAAATCGGCTAACGACGTTCCTGCATAGCCTTTTGTGTTAAAAATGCCTGCGGTCATTTCTATGATAAACTGGCGGGTTCGTTCCGCTTTTGATTGTTTGGTAGCCATGTTATAAATGTGCTGTCTAGTATTAAAGCTCAGTAAAGCTGTACCTGTAAAAGCCTAATGACCTTGCTTATAGAACCTATTTGACGATTATAGGCTGGTAGAACTAATTGTGTCAATAATTTGATTTGATAAATATACCGATTGGTATTGTATTTTCATACATTTGCGACGCTTTTTTAACGATAGCTTTACCGAATACCAGGTCTGGTGAATGCAAGGCCGAGTTGTTATTAATCAAAAACAAACATGTTACACCGAGTTGTTATTACTGGTGTGGGAGCATTGACTCCTGTTGGTCACGACGTGGAAACGTTTTGGCAAAATGTAGTAAATGGTCAAAGTGGCGCGGCCACGATCACGCATTTTGATGCTTCCTTATTTCGCACCCAATTCGCCTGCGAACTCAAAAATTATGACGCTACGCAGTATCTAAGCCGGTCGGATATCAAGCGGACCGACCTCTTTACACAATATGCTTTAATTGCTTCTGATCAGGCCATTAAGGATTCTGGTTTCGAATTGGATAAGATGGACCCATTCGATGTAGGTGTCATTTGGGGATCGGGCCAGGGGGGGATGGATACCTTCGAAGAGCAGGTTAAAGAATTTGCGCTAGGCACTGGCCAGCCCCGGTTTAGTCCGTTTTTTATTCCCAAGCTGATTGCAAACATGGCTTCGGGTATGATTTCCATTCGGAACGGCTACATGGGCATTAACTATACGACGGTTTCGGCCTGTGCTACGTCGAATACCGCCATTATGGATGCCTTCAACTACATTCGGCTGGGGAAAGCAAAAATCATTGTCAGTGGTGGTTCTGAAGCGCCCATCACACCGGCGTCATTTGGCGGATTTAGTGCGTTGAAGGCTATGTCTGCTCATAATAGTGAGCCAGCTGTTGCCTCCCGCCCGTTCGATGTAAACCGGGATGGATTCGTTATGGGCGAAGGAGCGGGTGCTTTAATCCTTGAAGAATACGAACATGCCGTTAAACGTGGCGCACATATATACGGGGAAATTACCGGGGCCTCAATGACCGCCGATGCATATCACATGACGGCTACTCATCCGGAAGGTATCGGCGCATCGAAAGCCATGCAACTGGCTTTGAATGAGGCCAATATCACCATTTCGGATGTAGATTACCTGAATGCGCACGCTACCTCCACGTCGGTAGGTGACCTGTCGGAAATAAATGCGGTGTTAAGTCTGACCGGAACCGAGAAAACAAAACTGAAAATTAGCGCTACCAAATCCGTAACGGGGCATTTGTTAGGAGCCGCCGGTGCTGTCGAGGCAATTATTTGTCTGTTATCTATCCGTGACAGCGTTATTCCGCCAACGATCAATACCGCCATTCTGGACCCGGCAATTCCGGAAAACCTGACTATTGTTACCAAAGAGGCTATGCCGTCTAGCGTGAATGTTGCGATGAGCAACACCTTTGGTTTTGGAGGGCACAATAGCATTGTGGTTTTTCAGAAACTATAAAGACATTCTGTACATTACAACGTGTAGGAGGCAGGGGCAAAGGAATCAAAGCAATAAACCGTTGTGACCATTGTGCCTGCCTCGCGTTTTTTTGTCTGAACAACTAATGGGCCCAATTCAAGCCAGCGGTTCTGAACTTGATCTCACGGGCTCCCTGACCGTCGAATCCAACGTCGATTACGGTTTCTTTGGCGGTTTTTAACTGATTGATCAGTTTCTGTTCTGAATCAAAAAATATGATATTAGCCCGTCCGTTTTCAGCAGCGGAGAACGCATAGGGAATAGCGGGTTTGTTGTCGAAACGGATTCGGGCATTTCCGCCCTGAAAACTCCGGTTGAACTGCCCTTTTGATACCTCCAGATAGACGTTAGTGCCACTGCTCCGTTTCCGAATGGTCAATGTTGCCGATGACCCACCTTCGTAGGGAAACGGAAATTCGAGCAGGTTGGAGGAAATAATCGATGCTTTATAAACCGGATTGTTTGTTCGATCGGTTGTGCGGTCATACTGCCACTTCCCGGCATTGGCAGGGACTTGGTTCGTAGACCCAGACTTCATGGTTCCCTCCCCGGAAAGTTGTCCACTGGCCGTTTCGGTGGCTGCCCGCCCTGTATCGGTGGCTCCGGATTGGGTTGATTTTTCCTTTGTTGAACAACTGAATAGGGTCAGAAAACTAAGGCAATACAGGCTTTTTTTCATAGTGACTTTCTCCGAATAGATCCCAAAACTACTGGATTCTTTGCCATAATTCAGATGATGGATGAGAGTAGCGCGTTAAACTATTGAAAAACGCCTGCCTTGCACCGTACAGTTTTAGATTGGTAGTAATTCCTTGGGTAGCTGGCTTCCAACGGACTTGGTACGCTGTCCACATGCGTACAAAAACTGTCCGTTTCTGGACAGCGATCGTCAACTATACCTAAAATAAAAGGCTTTAATGGAGTGCAATAGGCATGTTTTTGGTTTGGCAGGACATTTGTTTAGCAAATAATAATCAAATGGAGCAAAAACTGTATTCGTATGGGCCGAGCCTACTTAGGTGAATTCGAGGAACTGGTTTTATTGGCCGTGGCTGTATTGCAGGGAGACGCTTACGGAGTCGTTATTGCTGCTGAGCTGAAACAACGCACGAATCGAATTAGTAGCCTCAGTGGTGTACATATCGCGCTTTACAGGCTAGAGGAAAAAGGCTTTGTTTCTTCAGAACTTGGAGGGGCTACCATGAACCGAGGTGGGCATCGGAAGCGGTTGTTTACCGTTACGGCAACAGGAAGGCAAACACTGAATGAGATGCGGATTGTACATAACGACCTCTGGGACTCTATTCCTACTCCTTCTCTGGCATAAATCATGGCAAATCATACACCAACTCCCCCGGCCTGGGCCGATCGCTTATTAGCATGGCTGTGTCCACCTCATTTGCTGGAAGAACTGCTGGGTGATCTGCACGAGCAGTTTGCCGAACAGGTAACCGACCTGGGCGAACAAAAAGCACGACAACTGTATGTGGTGGAGATCGTCAAATTCATTCGTCCTTATTTTTTAAAGCGACGAGTGGGCCATTTTGCGCAGCCGATGAGCATCCCCGTTTCTCAGGGGGCGCATCGCTTTAAAACCAATGAATTTCCTCAACCCTTTTTTCTCCATCCAGACATGCTACGTAATTATGCAAAGATCGCCTTTCGTACTCTCTGGCGAAGCAAAGGGTATGCTACAATCAATGTGGTTGGCCTTGCCGTTGCTTTCTGCATCAGCTTATTCCTGTTTCTGATTGCGTATTTACAGCTCACTTTTGATTCTTTTCATGAGGATGGTGACCGTATTTTTCAGACCTATTTTTTCTCGAATGATCCGGAGCAGGCCAGTAGGTCGGCAGGTATGCCCTTACCCCTCATGCCTGCTTTAAAGACTGACTATCCGGAAATAGAGGCCGCGGCAAGATTTATTGTTGTCCGGAAAAGTCTGGTGGAGTATAAAGGGCGTTATTTTGATAAAAGCGTTTATCTCACGGACCCGGATTTTTTTAAACTCTTCTCCTTTCCGTTACGCAAAGGAAATCCGGAAAGCGCCCTGCGTGATTTAAGCAATGTTGTTATCAGCGAGAATATGGCCCAAACGCTATTCGGTATCGAAGATCCGATGGGCAAACCCGTAGAACTCGGCAGTGATGGCAACCGAAAGCAATATATCGTGTCGGGAGTATTGGCTGATGCCCCCTACAACTCAACGATTCATTACGACGCGTTGATTCGGGTCGAGAATCTTCCGGATTATCAGTCAGCGAAAGACAGTTGGGGGGCAAGCTCGCATCAGGTCTTTGTGAAATTACCCCCCAATATTGACCAGACCACGTTTGAAAGCCGATTAAAGGCGTTTGCTGTCAAATACTTTCATGGGTCTCTGGATGACCTCAAAAAGAAAGGTGCAAAACCCGATGAAAGGGGCGATGTGTTTGCGGTCCGGTTGCAGAAACTGGCTGACGTTCACTTTGGTCGGGAATTATCAGGCGGAAAAGGAGCACCCATTGCCTTGATCTATGTGTTGATGGGCATTGCCTTTTTTATTCTGCTGATTGCCTGCATCAACTTCATTAATCTGAGCGTGGCACGGTCGTTTACACGGGCAAAGGAAGTGGGCATCCGGAAGTCGCTGGGCGCATTGAAAAAGCAGCTTTTTGTTCAGATCTGGGGCGAATCGACCGTGATTTGTTTGATTGGTTTTGGGGTTGGTCTATTGCTTTCCTACCTACTTTTACCGGTTTTCAATGCCACATTTGATAGCAAACTAACCCTGGATTACGTAGCCCAACCTGGCTTTATCGGGTTAATGCTGCTCGTATTTGCGCTGATCACTTTTGTCGCAGGTGGATATCCGGCCTGGCAGATGGCGAAGTTTAATCCGGTTGAGGTGCTGAAAGGAAAAATTTCGCTGAAACGTCCCGGTATTTTGCGCAACTCACTCATTGTTACGCAGTTTACACTGTCTTGCCTGCTGACCTGCTGTACGATTATTGCGCTTCAGCAAATCGATTTTCTGCGGCAGCAACCACTTGGCTTTCAGAAAGAACAGGTAATCAGTATTCCGGTAGGGAGTCAGGTAAACGGGCGGCAGGTATTGCAACGGCTGCGCAATAAATTAGCTTCTGATCCTACCGTGTTGGCCATAACCGGTTCTGGTGTCAATTTAGGAAAGGGCAAGGATCGGGTTACTGCAAGAGGTGTGCTTGGCATCACCTACAAAGGGAAAGACATTGCAACCGACTGGCTGCTTGTTGATTATGACTACCTCAAAACGTTGAATATTAAACTTTTGGCGGGTCGGGATTTTGATCGGGCTTATCCGACAGATTCGGTGAATCGGGTAGTCATTACCGAAAGTATGGCCAGAATGATGGGAGAGGCAAATGCGGTCGGAACCCTTCTTCGTGATGATCATGATACATCGGGGGTCAAATCGCAGATTATTGGCATCATTTCTGATTTTCACCTCTATTCACTCGCCGACGAGAATAAACCAATTACCATGCATCTCTCACATAATGAGGCTATTCATTATGTATTTGTTCGGGTAGCGCCCCAGAATCTGGCGAATTCGATGGATAAGCTAAAAAACGTCTGGAAGGAAGTGGCCCCTCAATCGGAGTTTATGGGCTCTTTTCTGGATGAAAATGTCGATGCCTGGTATCAGGATGAAGAAATGTTGTCCAGGGTTTTTAGCCTGGCTGCCAGCATCGCCATTCTGTTGTCGTGTATTGGTCTGTTTGCCATTGCATTGATGGTCATCGAGCAGCGTACCAAAGAAATTGGTATTCGGAAGGTGCTCGGTGCGAGTACACCGACTATTATCCTCGTTCTTTCCAAAGACTTTATTAAGCTGGTGATCATCGCTTTGGGGATAGCCATACCACTCGCCTGGTATGGTATGCACACGTGGTTGAAAGGTTATCCGTTTCGAATCGAGATTAGTGCATGGGTATTTGTCGTGGTTGCGCTGGCCGCTATCCTCATTACATTCGCAACGGTAAGTTTTCATAGTATCAAGGCAGCTTTGATGAATCCGGTAAAATCATTGCGTTCCGAATAATACAAAGGGGCAGGGAGGAGGGAATCGGCCTCATTCTCGCCCTATGCTTCACACGTTTAAACCCAACTAATCATGAAAACGCTTATCATTTGTCTGCTCTTAAGTATTGGTACGATTGCAATGGCTAAAGATCCTGCGTCGTCGAAGGTCCGAACCCGAATCAGTGATGATTCACAAACAATCTCCATTCAAATCGATGGATTTAAACACGGTCGGAAGATCCAATACGATCACACTTTTGATGTGTCGGGTATGAACGTTCTGCAAAAAGAGCTCCTTACCTACCGTGCCTTCGACTCCCAGGGCCTACTGCCGCCACTCCATATGATGAAGTGGTTGATTTTTGCCGCTTTGGGTTTAACAGGGCTGATCCTAACGCTCATACTGGTCATCATTCAGCGTATGAAGTTTCGATTAAAGGTGTCATAGATGGAGTAAGAGCGTGCCAGAATTCCCTTTTGAGTATGCTCTAAAAACATACTCAATGAAACGTAAGCTTTCGATTCTAAGTCTGATTGCTTTCTCAATGCTGGTTGTTACCTGTCGGGTCGCTCAGAAATCAGCGACTACGGCTGACCAATCGACCGCTCAGCAAACACCAGCTGTTCAAGCCGATACAATTCCTGCTTTTACGGCAAATCCATCGCCCGCGCAGCTAACACCCGAACAGAGTGTACGTTCATTTCGGGTGCCTAAAGGCTATCATATGGAGCTGGTTGCCAGTGACCCCATGATCAAAGAGCCCGTTGCCATAGCCTGGGATGGCAACGCCCGCATGTATGTGGCCGAGATGAGTAGCTACATGCAGGATGTTGACGGTTCGCATGAACATGATCCAGTTAGCCGGGTCATGCTTCTGGAGGATACCGACAACGACGGCAAAATGGACAAGAGTTCTGTCTTTATCGATAAGCTGGTTCTGCCCCGAATGATTCTGTGTATCGACCATGAATTGCTGGTTAATGAAACCGATACCTACGATATCTACAGCTATAAGGATACGAACGGCGATGGTGTCGCCGACGCGAAAAAGCCTGTCTTTCAGCTTGGGAAAAAGGCTCCCGGCAACCTCGAACACCAGCGGAGCGGCCTTGACTGGAACCTCGATAACTGGATCTACGTAACCGTCGATCCGGTGCGATTTCGCTATAAAAACGGCGTATTGAAAGCCGATTCGCTTCCGAGTGGATCGAATGGTCAGTGGGGCCTGACTCACGACAACTACGGCCGTCTGTTCTTTTCGCGGGCGGGTGGCGAAATTCCGGCATCGGGTTTTCAGATCAATCCAGCCTATGGTGCCCTTGAGTTTCCGGATCAGTATAGCGAGGAGTTCAATGCCGTATGGCCGATCATTGCCACGCCCGATATTCAGGGAGGTTTACGACGGTTACGACTTCCCGATAGCACGCTGAACCATTTCACGGCTAGTAACGGCCAATCCATTTTTCGGGGCGATAAACTCCCGGCCGATCTGGTTGGCGATTACCTGATTGGCGAACCTGTTGCCCGAATTATCCGTCGGGCTAAAGTCATCAATACCAACGGGAAACTGACATTAGAAAATGCCTACAAACAACAGGAGTTTATTGCGTCGACGGATATGAACTTTCGGCCGGTCAATACCTATACCGGCCCCGATGGATGCCTGTACATTGTCGATATGAACCGCGGAATCATTCAGGAGTCGCAGTGGACACCAAAAGACAGTTACTTACGCCCGCAGATTCAGCGGTTAGGACTTGACAAAAACGTACAGCATGGCCGTATTTACCGATTGGTGCATGATGGCATGAGACCGGGGCCGAAACCGAAGATGCTTGATGAATCGGCCAGCAAACTCATTACCTACCTCGATCATCCAAATGGCTGGTGGCGTGATAATGCGCAAAAACAACTCGTAATCCTGGGCGATAAATCGGTTGTGCCTGTTCTGAAGCAAATCGCAGTGGGTGAGCAGGGCTCACTAAGCCGCAAACCATCAACGCTGGGACGACTTCATGCATTATGGACGCTGGAAGGACTGGATTCCATCGATAAAGACGTGCTGTTTACAGTGATGAAAGACGAAGATCCGCAACTTCGTCGGGCAGCCATCTGGATCAGCGAACGCTATATTAAACAGGGCGATGAGCAGGTGCTGGATAAAGTGAGTGAGCTTAAAAATGATCCGAGTTATGATGTTCGTACGCAACTGGTTTTATCGACCCACGATAGCAAATCGGCGAAGGCTAAAGCCCTTAATAACGAAATCGTAGCGCAGAACGCATCGAGCGAAATGCTGGCCAGCGCACGAAAAAGCCAGCTCAAGAACGATGCGGTTAAAACATATGGCCTTCGTTTGGGTAGGCTGGAGGAATCTGACCGTAAAATGGTAATGGCCGGAGCCAGTACGTTCAAGACATTGTGTGCTACCTGCCACGGCCCCGATGGAAAAGGGCTGGCCGTTGGAGGAAGTAGTATGGTTGCTCCGCCCCTATTTGGGTCAAAACGGATTGTGGGCGAAAAAGATGTACTGATAAAAATTCTGCTGCATGGTCTTCACGGCCCGGTCGATGAGAAAAGTTACCCGGACGTAATGCCATCAATGGCAGCCAACGATGACGAATGGATTGCCTCTGTACTGAGTTATATTCGGTATGAATTTGGCTATACCGGTAATTTTCCGCCAAGTCCGCCATCGACGACACCCCGCCCGGCTAATGGCGGCATTCCGCCCGAAGTGTTGAAACGCCGGAATTTCAAGCCTTTTGTTCAGACCGATGAGGTTAAGAAGATACGGCAGGAAACGGCGGGAAGAACGCAGGCCTGGACACTGGCCGATCTGGAAAAAGCAGGCCAGTGATTTTCCCGGACGTAGCTGGATTGTAGGCAGGGTTCTCAGAGGGAAATTGTTCAGTTTGAAAAATAAGACAAGCAACGAATCAGTTTTCTACAAAGCTGATCCATTCATTCATTTATCATGTACATCCGGAATATTATTACCATTGGTAGTTTATTATTGACACTTGGGGCCATTGCACAGCCAAACCCAGATCGCCCGGATTTGTGCCAGGGAGCCTATTTTACCGAACCGCAGGGGGCCGAAGCCTTACGTACTTTTGCCGGAACTTACCATGATCGGGCGACCTGGGAGTCACGTGCTTCACTAATTCGGCAGGGCATTCGCGACGGTATGAGCTTACCGAAAAAGCCGCAGTTTGCGCCCCTTCGTCCCATCCGTCACAGCCTGAAAAAAATGAATGGTTACACCGTCGAAAATGTGGCTTTCGAAAGTCTGCCGGGTTTTTATGTGACCGGTAATCTATATCGCCCACTTAACGCAACGGGTAAATCAGCCGGAATTCTTTGCCCACATGGTCATGCCGCCAATCAGGATGCCCGTTTTCTGGAGCAAGCCCAACAGCGATGTGCGACTCTGGCCCGGATGGGGGCCGTTGTGTTCATTTATGACATGATCGGCTACGGCGATTCGAAACAAAGTGCTCATAAAGTACCGCAGGCTCTAAAACTACAGACCCTGAATGGGATGCGGGCATTGGATTTTCTGGCCAGCCTGCCCGACGTCGATACCGAGCGGATTGGTATGTCGGGCGAATCGGGTGGGGGCACACAAACGTTTCTGCTCACCGCGCTCGATCAGCGAATAAAAGTGTCGGTGCCGGTCGTTATGGTGTCGGCCCATTTTTTCGGCGGCTGCGTTTGCGAAAGCGGGATGCCCATTCATAAACGGCCAACGCATCAGACAAGCAATGTAGAAATTGCTGCACTGGCAGCTCCCCGGCCCATGCTTATGGTGTCTGATGGAAAAGACTGGACTAAAAACACACCCGAAGTGGAGTTCCCATACGTCCGCAACATTTACCAGTATTATGGGGCTGCTGACCGGCTCGAAAATGTGCATTTACCTACTGAAGGCCATGATTATGGCCCCAGCAAACGCGCAGCTGCCTATCGCTTTCTGGCCAAATACCTCAAGTTAGACTTAAATAAAGTTCTTAAAGACGGGCAGATTGATGAAGCCTCGAACACGCTGCTGAAGCCAGAAGAACTACAGGTATTCAATGCAGAGCACCCACGACCAGCCAACGCTGTTGAAGGCGATGAAGCGGTAATGGCATTGCTGAAGTAAGGATATTATTGTCAGGTTTCGTTCCAGGGTTCATGTAAGAGTTACGGCTACCCGTGGCATATGACTACCTGCATAAGGCTACTATTACCATATCGTTATTTTTTAGAAAAAACGCCGTTCTACTGGCATTGGGGAATTGTAGCTATAGTCTACGGAACTTGTAGAAAAATGGAAACACAAAAGTCTCTTAGGAATCTGTAACCATCAGACTACCAGCGGTTGGCATGGAATTGGCAACAAGGTTAGGTCAAAAACAAATAACTAACCTTATAACCAACAGTAGTTATGGCAACGTTTGGAGAACGCATCGCAAATTTTTTTGGTGGAAACGATCTGGAAACACAGGAAGGACTTCGTGGCTTATTTGCCACTGAACTAAAAGATATCTATTACGCTGAAAAGCAAGCTGTGGATGCCCTGGGTGAGCAGGCTGATGCCTCTACGACCGATGAGGTGAGAAACGCTTTTTTACAGCATCAGGATGAAACCCGTAATCAGGTTGCAAGACTGGAACAAGTGTTCAGCAGCATCGGAATTGATGTTGAAGAAGGCTCCTGTGATGCAATCGATGGCCTGGTTGATGATGCCCAACGGGTTGTATCAAATACGGATTCAGGTTCATTAACGCGTGATGCCGGGCTGATCATTGCCGGGCAGAAAATAGAGCACCACGAAATTGCGTCGTATGGCTCGGTTGTCACATTGGCACAGGTACTCGGCTATACTGAAGCCGCCCGACTCCTTCAGCAAACGCTGGACGAAGAGAAAAATGCCGATAAAAAGTTAACGGTACTGGCCGAGTCGTTTGTGAACAGCCGGGCCGCGTCGGAGCGTGATGACGATAATGACACTTATCGGAACGATACGGACCGTGACGAATTTGATCGCCAGAGTGTAGTCAAACCGGATGGTACCCGCTATAGTGACAGTTCCGTTGGTGGTTCGACTGAATCCGGGTACACCTCTCGCAATGAGGGCAGCGCCTTTGGCCTTTAGTCTGATCGCAACTAAGTAGCTATACTGTCCAGGCTACTACATTGTCAACAGAAACGGGCGACATTGTCAACAGAAACGGGCGACGTCAAAATTTGACGTCGCCCGTTTCTGTTGACAAAACCTGTTTTGCCAATTTTTCTCAATAATCAGGATCCCTCAATTCGAGTAGTCCGACTCCTCCGGATTGTCTTCAGTGCCATCGTTATTGCCAAGCGAATCACTATTGCCATAGTTTGACCGGTCGGGCTCCATGTTAGGGCTACCGGAAACGGCACCAGTGCCATCATTGCCCGTAATCGCTTCCTCTTCATCAGTGGGCGTTGTTGGGGCAGAGAAGGCATCGCCCGACAAATCGGTTGGGTCATATTCTTCGGTCAGCATTTTTCCCTCATCGGGCGTTTGAATGGGTCCGCCCGTATCTGGCCTGAACGTTTGTCCCTGCTCATTCAGCATCGCATCCTGATTCGTGTTTTCCATATGATCGTTGGTATTTCGGATTGGATAAACAGTTTTCGGTTAGTTCTAAAAATTCAGCCTATTTCCATAAGCTGCCTAGAATAACCGAAAATCAAAAACCATTATCCTCTTGTAAATACTTCCCAGAGCCGATTGTTCAGTTTTCGAGCGTACGTCTTAACATCTTTGTGCGATGCATGAATCGTAAATGATGCAAACTGATTGGCCGATGATTGGAGTGGTTCAATCCGAATTGTGCGACCTGTTGTCCAGCGCCCTGCCAATCGACGTACGGAGCCGGTTAACCGAAGACCGGCATCGATCAGATCGACCTGGCATATTTCGGGATACTGAGCAACCGCTAATTCCTGTGAAAAACGTTGTAGCTGGCTGGCATCAAACCACGTTAACGTGGGAATTTGCAGGTGCTTTGTTTTTCGATCGTTACGCAGAAGGAAGCGTAATGACAGGAACGATTTTCCGGAGGCCGGCCCAGCAAGTACCTGTAAGTCGAGGACTTCCAGTGGCTCCGTCTCAGATGCGGTGGCAAGTTCAATGTTCATAGGGAGTGATGAAAAAGTGTGAGCAGTAAACGGGACAAAGGTAGGAGATGTTTTGTTTCGTCTACACATAGATCATCTTTCGGGTTATGCCACCGTCCACTATGAAGTTCTGACCGGTAATAAAGTTATTTTCCGGCGCAATCAGAAACAGAATCATCCGGGCAATGTCGTCGGCCTGACCCACGCGGCCAGCCGGGTGCTGATCGTGGTCTTCGGGGCGAAGATCGTCAGGTTTTGCCTTTGCTTTTTTTCGCAGCGCCGACACGTCAATCCATCCGGGACTAATCGCATTGACGCGTATATCAGGCCCCAGACTAACGGCCATAGAATGGGTCAGCGCCAGAAGCCCACCTTTACTGGCTGTATACGGAAACGTGTCTGGCTCTGACTGAAACGCCCGTGTCGAACACATATTGATGATACTGCCTTTTTGCAAAGCCAGGTATTGCGCCGTGTGTTTCGCACAAAGAAATGCTCCGGTCAGGTTCGTGCCGATAACCCGGTTCCATTCATCGAGGGTTAATTTGTCGAGCGATTTTTCGATCATGATGGCTGCGTTGTTTATCAGCGCATCGATCTGGCCGAAATGAGAAAAGGTCTGTTCAGCGGCCTTCCGAACGTTCACCTCACTGGACACATCGCAGGAAACGAACAGGATCTGCGCCGATGAGGCTTTGAAGGCTTCCCGAAGTTCTGCCAGCGCATCGGTGTCGGTCTCCCAAATGGCTACACGGTATCCATGAGTGAGTAAATACTGGGTGGCAACCCGGCCGATACCCTGGCCTCCGCCTGTAATGATAGCTGTTTTCATAGAAGTTGGATAAACCCTAGAAACGTTCAAACGGTACAGATTGGTAACACAATTAGATAATGTTGGGTTAACTAAACCGTATCCTTATCGAACGGGATACTTATTTTTCCATGCTTCAAATTGCTTTTTCGCCGGTCTATCGGCTCCGATTGCCTGAAGGCCACCGCTTTCCGATGCTTAAGTATGAATTGATTCATGAACAGTTACTTTATGAAGGAACATGTACTGACGATAATTTTTTTGCCCCTATGCCCGTTGACGACCACTGGGTGCTGGGCGTCCATACGGCCGATTACGTACGAGCATTGAAAACCCTCACGGTGGCTCCGGCTATGGTGCGTCGAATTGGTTTTCCACTGACCCACGAACTCATTAAACGGGAATGGATTATTACGCAGGGAACCATCGATTGTACTCATATTGCCTTTCGCGACGGAGTCGCTATGAATGTTGCGGGCGGTACACATCATGCGTTTCCTGATCGGGGAGAGGGTTTTTGTCTGCTTAACGATGTTGGCGTGGCTGCACACTATCTGCTGGAGACAAATCTGGCAAGAAAGATTCTGGTCATCGATCTAGATGTCCATCAGGGCAATGGTACAGCGGTAATGTTTCAGCAGGAACCGCGTGTATTCACCTTCAGTATGCACGGGAAAGATAATTATCCACTCAAAAAAGAGCGGTCGGATCTAGATGTTGAATTGTCGACGGGTATTGCTGATGGAGCGTATCTGAATAGACTCTACGATCTCTTGCCGGATCTGATCCGACGCGAAAAGCCTGATTTCCTGTTTTATATATCGGGCGTAGATATTCTGGCGTCAGATCGATTGGGTAAGCTGGGTGTCAGCCGGGAGGGTTGTAAAGCGCGCGATACATTTGTCTTTGAACAGGCGATTCATTTTGGGCTACCAATTGCCGTTTCAATGGGTGGAGGTTATTCGCCCCGTCTGACCGACATCGTTGAAGCGCACTGCAATACGTTTCGGATAGCTGCCGATCTGTTTTTCTGACCTTCCTGCAATTTCATGCCGTCAAATAAGTGCTAAAAAGTAACGCAATCAACGTTCCTCAAGCGCCCTTTCCTATACTGTTATTATAAGCTTATAGAAGTTACTTATTTATTAATACACCAATTATCGGATGATAAGGAAGCCGATTTTATCCTCCCTACATTCGCCAACAGCCGAAATTTTACTGTTCAAACAAAACCGTAATCGTCTCGCTCTGTAATTCGAAATGATAGTTTAGAGCTACATGTTCGTCTCGAATTAAGAAGTATAGTAAATCTATAAGTAAACTAAAAAATAATACAATTGGATAATTAAATAGAATAATATGATTGATTTGTGTATTTAATCCCTTTCTTTGCGAATCAATAGACTGCTAATCAGACGCGCCTGGCAAAAGTGAACGCCTTAATGATGTAGACATTTGATAAGCTGACCAATATGAAGGTAAGACTCCTGATAGCTGACTCCAGACGGGCAGCCAAGGCTGGAACCAACCTTAGGAAAGCTACCTATGGAGCCCATCTTAAATCTTAGACCGTTTGCCACTGAGATGCCTATTTTAAAAGGATTTCCCTAGTTCATTACCGTAACCCAATTCACTGCATATGATGAATCCCTACTTTTCACCTCCTGTCAAACTGCTTGTTGCTGTTTTGTTTGTTTTGAGTTCATTACACCCAGGCTGGTCTCAACCAAACCTGCAAGCCAATAGTAATCGTCAATCGGCTGACTTTCTACAGGTTCGTGCTTACGAGATTGAAAATCGAACGATTACCGGTACTGTAAAAAATGAGACAAACGAGATGTTGCCCGGTGTGAGCGTCATTCTGAAAGGCACCAGCCGGGGCACGACAACGGACGCCAAAGGAACCTACAGCCTGACCATTCCAGACGAGACCCAAGCCAATGTTACCTTGATTTTCTCGTTCGTCGGTTACCAGAATCAGGAAGTACAGGTCGGGAATCGAACTAGTGTTGACGTGCAACTGGCTCCCGATCAAAAAACGCTCAATGAGGTCGTCGTGGTTGGTTATGGCGTCCAGAAAAAATCGGATCTAACGGGGGCCGTTGGCACTGTAAAAGCAGAGGTCTTACAGGAAAGACCAGCGGCTTCGCTTAATCAGGGGCTGGCTGGCCGGATTACGGGGGTCAACGTATCGGTCAATTCGGGACGTCCGGGCGGTCGTTCAAACATACGTATCCGCGGCAACACGTCCGTAAGTGTCGCCAATAATCCACTTTATGTAATTGACGGGGTTATTCTGAACGCTACCGGATTGGCGAATGGCAGCACGCCTATAGACTACCTCAATCCGAATGATATTGCTTCGGTTGAGGTGTTGAAAGACGCTTCAGCGACGGCTATTTACGGGGCCAGGGGCGCAAACGGCGTTATTTTGGTAACCACGAAACGGGGCAGTCAGAATGGAGGACGGATCACCTATGATACCGATTTTAGTACTGGCGTACTTCCTCGTAAGATCCCTTTGCTGAATGCCAAAGAGTTTCTGCAGGTAGAAGATAGTGCGTATCAGAATGCCCAGAAATTCGACCCGGTTGGCTGGGCCGGGGGAAAGTATAAAGACCCCAAACTGAAACGAACCAATCCATTACTGTTTGATGCGAATGGAACTCCGCTCTATGATACCGACTGGCAGGATGAATCCTTTCAGAAAGCATTCACCCAAAACCACCAATTGTCGTTTGCCGGGGGCAATGGCAAAGATAGTTACGGCATCTATCTGGGGTATCGGAACGAAAACGGCCTTGTTCGGGAGTCTTATCTAAAGCGATATGCCGGTCGGTTTGTGTTCGATAGCCAGCTTAAAGACTGGATAAAAGTAGGGGGTTCACTAAGTTATAACGATCAAAATGAAAATCAGGTCGATCCACTGGGTAGTGGTGGCATTATTGTCATGCGACAGGTACTGGAAGCGCTACCCATTATTCCGGTCAAGTATCCAGATGGGCGCTGGGGCGGCAATGAAGATTACCCGGGTATGGAAGGGGGCGGCAATCCGATCAATATTCTGAAAGATCGGTTTTATTACCTGAAAACCCAGTCGATGCTGGGGGATGTGTACGCCAATCTTAAACTGACCAAAGACCTCGAATTACGAACCACGCTCGGTATCAACATTATCAATCAGGAGACCGATGAGTACAATGGACGTACGCTGAACTATATATCCCGTAATCAGCTTGGTACGGCCAGTGTCACCAATGAACGCCATAATTCATGGCAGTTTGAAAACTATCTGACGTATACTAAACGGATTGCCAACCAGCATGCCCTCACCGGGTTGTTAGGAATAGCCTGGCAACATGTTGATCGGTTTACCAGTCGAGCGGCTACCCAGAACTTCCAGGACGATTATTTCCGGTTCTATAATTTAGGCGCCGGTTCAGTGCCGCAAGCGCCCAGTTCCAGTGCGGTTGGGTATGGCTTAAACTCGTATTTCGGTCGTCTGAATTATGGGTTTAAAGACAAGTACCTAGTCACCTTCACGGGGCGTATCGATGGTTCCTCGAAATTCGGTACGGCCAATCAGTATGCCTTTTTTCCGTCTGCTGCGTTGGCCTGGCGGGTCATGGAGGAGGGGTTTATGAAAAACGTTCGGGCCGTTTCTAATCTGAAACTACGGGCCAGCTATGGGGTTACAGGGAACTCCGAAATCACCGCTTATCAGGCGCTGGCTGGATTGGGTAATTACGCCGTGATTTTTGGGGGAGCCCGGACAGTTGGCATCGGAGTCGGGCGACTGGCCAATCCGGACTTGCGCTGGGAAAAGACACAACAGGTGGATGCGGGGATCGAACTGGGTCTGTTTCAGAACCGATTATCGCTTGAACTGGATTTCTACCGGAAACTGACCAGCGATATGCTCCTTAATGCACCGGTTCCGTATAGTAGTGGCTATGAAACGGTTACTCGCAATGTGGGTAGTATGGAAAACCGGGGCATTGAGTTTGCCGTGAATAGTGTCAACGTCAAGACCAGGGATTTTTCCTGGAATACGACCTTTAACATTTCCGTCAATAAAAATAAAGTGGTCAAGCTGACAGGCGGTTCCGACATTTTTATCGGCTCGACCGTTGTTCGTGAAAATGAGCCGGTCGGTTCGTACTTTGGGTTTGTTCGTCCGGGGTCTGGCACCTGGGGGACTGCTGAAGAGTCTGAAGCGGCTAACTACTTAAAGAGGCCAGGGGATGTCAAGTATCAGGATACAAACGGGGATGGGGTGATCAACAACAATGATCGAGTTATTATTGGCAAAGGGATTCCCGATGGCTTTGGTACTTTACTGAACAGCTTCAAATATAAAAACGTTGAGCTCACCGTTGACCTGCAATTTATGTATGGGAACGATGTGCTTTTTAGAAGCCAGCACTCAGCTGAAGATCGGCAGGGAATTGCCAATAGCTTCAAAACGGTCTTAAACGCCTGGACACCTGACCATCAAAATACACCGATTGCTCAGTTAAGACCTGTGTCGGCTGGCTACGATACCAATGAGGATACTCACCGCGTATATGATGCATCGTTTATAAGGGGACGGAACCTGTTATTAGCCTATACCTTCTCTCCGTCGATCACGGAAAAAATACGGATGAGCCGATTGCGGGTGTATGCTTCCGTACAGAATTTTTTCCTGAAAACTGCTGAGTATAAGGGCTATGACCCGGAAGTGTCAACGACTGGAAGTGCCTTTGATCAGGGAGTCGTTACGTATGACTATCCCAAACCCCGAGTCTTTATGGTTGGTCTCAATATTGGCCTGTAAACTAAAACCTTCACTATGACTTCAATACGAATGAAAACCGCCACCAGGTGGCTATTTTTTGCCAGCTTATTTCTGGTAGGATCTGCTTGCTCCGATTTTCTGGCAGAAAGCGATAAAAGTAATTTTACCACCGATAATTATTTCACCAAACCTGAGCACGCTACCAGTGCGATCAATTCCATTTATGACAATTTAAAAACCACGACCGGTGGTGGATTTGGCGGGGCACCCTGGATGATGCTGGAATTCGCAACGGGTTTGGCCAATACAGAATTAGGGCAGGCCGTGAATAGTCTGTACGTTCGGAATCTGACCAATACATCGGATAATGAGTATAGCCGGGTCTATTGGGTCAGTTGCTACAAGGGGATTGCCAACGCAAACCTGGCGATTGCCAGGATTCCCGGGATTGCCATGGATGAAGTGGCCAAGAAGAAAGCATTGGGCGAAGCCCGTTTTCTGCGAGCTTACTACTATTATACCCTGGTTCGACTATTTGGAAAAGTACCGCTGATTCTGGAGCCAATCGATTTAAATTCGCCGACCCTCTACCCCGGCCAGTCTGATGAAGAGAGCATTTATAAGCAAATTGTTGATGACTTATCGGTGGCCGAATCATCCGGATTACCCTTCCTGGACGCATCCGGACGAGTATCGAGCGGGGCTGCCAAATCCCTGTTAGCAAGTGTCTACCTGACCATGGCCGGCTATCCCCTGCAAAAAGGAGCCGACTACCATAAAAAAGCAGCGGATAAGGCCAGTGAGGTGATCTCGTCGAATCAGTACAGTTTATTTACAACGTATGACGATTTACATAATCCCGCCAAAAAGAATCTTGGGGAGAATATTTTTATGGTGCAGTTTACGGCCAATATTCAACCCTCTGGCTGGCAGACCTCCATCATTCCCTATAACCAGGGCATCTCGGCTTACTCCGATGAAACCGGGGCTATTTTCGCCCAGAAGGAATTCGTAGAGTCGTATGAAAAAGGGGACATGCGGGCTCAGGAAAAGCAATTCTATTACCGAAGCTATACGCTGAGTAATGATCGCACGAAGACGATTGATTTGGGGGGGTATTACATTTATAAACATTTCGATACGCAAGCCCACCTGACAACGACTAGCAGTGATCTGAACTGGCCTTTGTATCGATTTGCCGAAGTTTTGCTGATCTATGCCGAAGCGGCCAATGAAGTGTCTGGCCCCACAACTGAAGCCTATGAGGCCGTCAACAAGATTCGGCGAAGAGCTAAACTGCCTGATCTGGGTGGCTTAACGAAAGAGCAGTTGAGAGAATCGATTTGGCGAGAGCGTTGGTACGAACTGAGCTTTGAGAATAAAACCTGGTTTGACATGGCCCGGCTTCGTAAGGCCTTCAATGAGTCGACGCGCACATTTGATGATTTTGTTGGCCATAAGTTTTCTTACGGCCCCGTTCTTCAAGAAAGAGAATTGTTGTTTCCTATTCCTACGGCCGAAATCAGAAACAATACCAAATTGCAGCAAAATAAGGGCTATTGATCCATTCGTATACTGATTTCAGAACTGTTACTGATTCTCAAACTAGTAACAGTTCTGAAATCAGTATACGAAGAGAATATACAGCACGCTTGCCAATGCTCAGAGCCCTGCTGCTGCCAAAGGAAAGTAGGGCCGGCAGAAGAAAAATAAACAAAAGGTCGTCCCGTATGAGCGAGACGACCGTTGCGTCAGGTGGTCACCAACAATGTGGATAGAATTTAAGCAAAACTACGTAAGGTGGGTTGGGTGGTCAATACCCGGATTCGGGTATATTTATAGACTGGGTAGACTATAGTCCTGTTTCAACCGCGAATCGTACTAAATCGGCTATCGTGTTGATGCCAAGTTTAGCATGAATGTTCTTCCGATGGGTATCAACGGTGTGCTGGCTGAGGTGGATTTTATCCGCTATCTGAGGGCTGCTCAATCCTGCTTTTATATACCTGATAATTTCAACTTCACGAGGGGATAGTTTATATTTTTTTAGAAAAACGTCATCAGCGTGGTTGCTAAATTGTTTCTCATCAGCAAGTTTAGGATCGAAATACATTAATCCCTGTGACACCGACCTGATAGCCGTTAGCAACTCATCTTTGCTGGATGTTTTTAACATATACCCTGATGCTCCGGCTTTTCGAAAATCTTCAATATACCGATTCTCACCATACATACTCACGATCAAAATTCGTTGAGCACCCAGTTCAACTGTCAATCGTCGCGTGAGTTCAAGGCCGTCAATTTCGGGCATATTAAAATCGATAATCAGAACATCAGGCTGAAGTTTGACTACCTGTTCTGTGGCTTCGCGGCTGTGATACACCTGGCCTACAATATGTAGGTCAGGAACATCGGTAAGCATCAGGCTCAGTCCATCGTTGAACAAACGATGGTCATCAATAATTAAAATACTAATGATGTGGTCCGACTGCGTCATAAGGAATGTCGAGCATGACGGTATAACTCTGAGCGTTGCTATCCGTAGTTAATACGGCATGCAGGTATTCTGCCCGATAAGTTATGTTTTTTTGCCCAATTCCTGTACTCACTTGATCAGAAAAAACTACGTTCAATTGTTTATTATCCAATGGGGTTTCTACAAGTAGACTTAATTGGCGGGTATGATAGCCTAATTGCACGATTGCTAATCCAGCCCCACCGTGCTTAAGCGCATTTTGAACCAGTTCGGCAATGATTCGGTAGGCAACCAATTCGCGCTCGGGTTTTAAGCGACGAACATCGCCAAAGAGAATAAACTCGAAATCGGTTTTAGAGGAGCGATTGGCCCGATCGACAAGTTGCGATACAACATCGGGTAAGGCATATTTCTCGAACTCGATAGGCATCAGATCATGGGTAATAGTCCGGAGGTCGTTGCTGGCTTTGTCAAGCAGACCGTATGCTCGTGCCACTTCGGGCATTTCAGTGGCTACCGTAAGTCGTTCCTGGGCTATTCCTAATATACCTTTAATTGCGGCTAGTGTATTCCCCACGTCATCGTGCAGGTCTCGGGCAATACGCCGACGTTCTTCCTCCTGAGTCGCCAGTGTATTGGTGAGTAACCGCCGTTGTCTGGCGAGTTTCTGCCGGTTATAACTAATTATCAAAAAGGCAATGAACGATGCAATCAGTAATAAACTCAAGAGCCAGAACCACCATTGTTGCCAGAAGGGTGGCTGAATCGTAATCTGTAATTTCGTAATAGGAGTTAGTTGGCCGCGAGCATCCATCGCCCGAACATGAAACACATAATTGCCGGGTGAAAGCTCGGCGTAGCGAACCTGATTGGCGTTGGGAAGCGGAACCCAGTCCCGGTCAATACCCGACAAATGATAGAAAAACTGATTTTTGCCCCGACTGAAATAATCTAAAGCTGCGAGGCCAATCGAAAATGTGTTTTGCTGGTGGGTTAAATTTACAGTGCCCGTTTCACCAACGAATCCATCGGACTTAAAAGGCTGGTCATTAACCTGAAAGCTTACAATCCGCACCGGCACTTTGGCTTTATAAATCTCTAACTGATCAGGGGTAAAGTGATCCAGCCCATGTACGCCACCAAAATAGAAAGTCCCCTCTGTGCTGATCATGGCCGCATGACTATTATATTCCCGACCTTTAGTGGACACAACCGAACTGGCCATCCCTTCATCGGGAAAAAACTTGGCCAGTCCATTGTTCGTACTTAACCAGAAACGTCCTTTTCGGTCTGGTAGCAAACAGTAGATGACATCGTCGGGTAATCCTTCCCGAACGGTATACGTATGAATTGCTTTCCGGGTGGCTGGGTCGAAACGAACCAGGCCGCGATCAGTGCCAAGCCATAAACAATGGCGGGTTGAATCCGGGTAAATCGCCATGATGTTGTGGCCAGGCAGAGTTACATAGACCTGAGCAAACTGGCCCTGTTGATATCGGTAAACAATAAGATCCTGATCGCGCCGACCCGTATATAGCAGGTTCGTTACCGGATCAAAATATAAGGAGCCGAAGTAGGTGCCTTCAGGATCAATCCGGCTTATTGGTTTAAGATCAGGACTAAACAGGTATAAACCTCCATAAGTAGCCATGACGAAGTGACCATCGGGTAGTTCAAGAAGACCTCGGGCAAAGCGGCAGTCAGGATCATCACACAACGGATTCGGTACCTGAATAAATCGATCCAGTTTAGGATCATAGCGGAGGATTCCCTGTAAATTAACCACGAGAATTTGCCCTTTGCGTGTACGAATAATTTGCCGGACATTTCCCTCTGTTGTGACACCTTGTTCGGCGGTGTAGGCTTTCATCGAACCCGTCGCAGGAGTATAATAACGGATACCGCCATCGGTCGTTCCTATCCAGATACCCCCACGCTCATCTTCGCACAGACCTCTGATGGGGTGATTGTTGAGATCGGTAATGTCGGCAGGATTATCGGGTAATGTTTCGATCGTGTAGGCATTCGGGAAAATTACGTCAACGCCAAACGGATCGCCGTTTGTCCAGACCAACCCCAAATCATCGACATAAACATCGGCAATCTGGTTGGTTAATAATGAATTAGCCTTTGTTGCGCCCGGTGTTATTTCACGCAATAAGGACATCTTATCCGGATCATAAAGCCAAACGCCTGACCCTTCGGCTCCTATCCACCAGCGTCCCTGCGCATCTTCGTCCATACTAACCAGGCGATATTGAGAAATACCTGACCGTAGTGGATGGTGACGAATCAGTTTCGTCAGGCTGGCGTCGAACTCAAAAATGCCCTGTGGTCCTGCCAGGCAGTAATGGCCGTAATGAGGCCCTCGGACATGGCAATAATGGATGGACTGAAATAATCGTTCCGGGCGGGGCTCGCCAGCCGCTACGGTACGTATGGGTTGGTCGGTTGGCTGACCTGTCAGAAATGTAGTGAGTTGGTGCGTTTGGTAGTTATAACGGGCAAATCCCATTGGCAGCAGGTAGATAAGTGACTGATGGTCAACCTGATGTTCGATCCACTCTGTAGTTGTACTGAATTTTGGTTTTACAGACGGATCAATGTTCGTTTTTCGCCCCGTTCGGTAATTCAGCTTCATAATGCCCTCTCGGTTGCTGGCATACCAAACCGTTGAATCATCGGCGAAAAAAGGCTCCTGAAGCGCTGGAAGCCGTTTCCCTTTCCGGTCCGTGGCGTATATTCGCCGGAAGGTATTGGTTCGGCGGACATACTGGTTCAGGCATTCTTCGGTTCCGACCCAAAGATCGCCGGAGGGAGTTTCTACAATACCTCGAACCTCTCCTTTTCCGATCGTTGTTGAATCCCGGTCGTTGAATCGATAGACGGTGAATTGTGTACCATCGAAGCGATTCAGGCCATTCTGGCTACTGATCCACACAAATCCGCGCGAATCTTTGCGAATATAGAAACACGATCCTTGTGATAAGCCGTCAATAGTGGTCAGATGGCGGATTGCAAACGGTTGTTGTGCCAGGCTGGGTTGTAATAGAGCAATAAGAATGAAGAATAGCCAGCGCATAAACAAGTGGAGAAAGGAGATCTAAATCTAAGCGAGAATAAGGAGTTGTGAAATACCCTGAACCCGGTATTTCGTTAAGAAGTATGCGTTATGATAAAGAATAGCTGTGCGATTGTCTAACCAGTGTAAAGCTTAGTCTATTCTATATATTCGGAATTGATTCGGTCGTATCTTGCTGCCCTAAACGGACTGATGGTAGTTGATCGGTCCGTTCTTCCTGTGACCCCAATGAAAATAAGCGGAACGGAACAGTGAAGTTCGTTTTGCAGACTTTATGAAGCAAAATATCGTTAAAACCCGGCTCAAAAATGGCCAGCCCGTATTGGGCGTTCTCTCGAATAGCACCGACCCTACCGTTGCCGAACTCTGCGGCTTTTCGGGTCTGGATTTTTATATGATCGATGGAGAGCATAGCCCTGTAACAACGGCACAGGTGCAGGACATTGTTCGGGCCTGTGAACTGAGCGGTATTACGCCTTTAGCCCGTGTGAGGAGCAATGATCCTAAACTGATTTTGCAGTTTCTGGATTCGGGTGTGATGGGTATCATGATGCCGGGCGTTAAAACAGTTGCAGAAGCTGAAGCATTAGTTCAGGCAGTCAAGTATCCACCGCTCGGTAAGCGTGGCTTTGGCCCGGCCCGATCGTCAGACTATTTGTTGGGGGCAATGAATCAGGGAGAATACGTGACTTTTTCGAATGAGCAAACACTCGTTTTGCCCCAGATTGAAGACCGCGAAGCCATTGATAATCTGGACGATCTGTTGACAGTTGAAGGCGTCGATGGATTTGTGATCGGGCCGCGCGATCTGGCGATGTCGATGGGGTATTTTGACGGACCCGGCCATGACGAAGTGAAGCGAACCATAGCGGGTGTTGTTGAGAAAATCCGTAAAGCGGGCTTGATCGCTGGCACGACCGCTGCTACCGGCGATCAGGCAAAAGCCCTGATTGACCGGGGTGTTTTGTTTTGTCTGAATTCGTTTGCCGGACTGCTGAAATCTGCCGCTGGCGAATTTATGAAAGGACGCTAACGAAGAAAAGAGGGTTTGCCGTAACACATCTACTGGAAACGGCAAACCACTTATTGAGACCTGCCTACTGCCTTTCGTATGTACAAACTTGGTATCGACATCGGCGGAACATTTACTGACCTGGTCCTTCTTAATGAAACGACCGGTGAACTTATTTTTAATAAAACACTGACTACCTACGATAATCCTACCAATGGTGTTATTGCTGGTGCAACAGATTTGCTGAGCCGGGCCGGGCTTCAATTTGCCGACATTGGTACGGTCATCCACGGAACCACACTGGTTACGAACGCTATCATCGAACGGAAAGGTGCGAAAACTGGTCTGATAACCACGCGCGGATTTGAAGACGTTCTCGAAATCGGGCGCGAATACCGCTATGATGTATACGACCTTCAGATTACAATGCCAGAGCCGCTGGTGCCGCGTACGTTGCGATTTGGGGTTTCGGAGCGGGTAGATTATCAGGGAAATGTGCTGACTCCCTTAATGGAAGACGATGTCGCTCACATTGTCGACGAACTTGTTAGGGGGGGAGTTCAGTCGATTGCGGTCTGTCTGCTCCAGTCGTTTACCAACCCTGTGCATGAACGGGCGCTGGGCGATTTCATCCGAAAGCACTATCCAGAGATTTATGTCAGTTTGTCGGTGGATATCATGCCCGAACTTCGCGAATACGAGCGTACATCCACAACGGCAATGAATGCGTACGTGCAGCCGTTGATTGATCAATATCTGGATGCGTTGAGGAGTCAGCTTACTGAAATTGGGTTTTCGGGTAACCTTCAGATCATGCTTTCGAACGGTCGGCTGACAACCGTTGAAGTAGCTCGGCAAAAGCCCATTCAACTGCTCGAGTCCGGCCCGGCCGGGGGAGCCATGGCGGGTGTGTTTTTTGGGAAACTTACGGGGCATACCGACATCGCTACCTTCGATATGGGAGGAACTACGGCGAAAACATCGTTGATTTTTAATCACCAGCCTGAACTGACAAACGAGTTTGAAGTAGCTCGTGTACGTCGATTCAAAAAAGGATCTGGATTGCCCGTCCGAATCCCATTGATTGATATGACTGAAATTGGCGCCGGGGGCAGTAGTATTGCTTACGTAGACAAACTTGGTCTGTTGAAAGTGGGCCCGGAAAGTGCGACGACCGAGTCGGGGCCAGCCTGCTATGGACGAGGAGGCACACAGCCAACCGTTACCGATTGCGACCTTTTGCTGGGTTATTTAAATGAAGATTATTTTCTTGGCGGCAGCATCCAGTTAGACAAGTCCGCAGCCCAGCGTGCTGTAGAAGAGCATATAGCCACACCACTTGGCATTAGTGTTCGGGAGGCAGCAATGGGTGTTCACCGAATTGTGAACGAGAACATGGCCAATGCGGCCCGCGTTCATATTCTGGAGAAAGGGCATGATCCCCGCAACTACAGTTTATTGGCCTTTGGTGGAGCTGGACCCGTTCATGCCTTCGATGTAGCACGGTTGCTGGGGTCGCCGGAGTTGATTATTCCGGTTGGGGCTGGCGTAACGTCGGCGCTTGGTTTTCTGGTATCACCAACTGCTTCCGAACGTGTTCGTAGTTACGTAAGTCCGATTGCCCGTCTCGATTGGGCACGGCTGAACGATCTGCTTGCCGAAATGGAAGAGGAGGGTTTTCATTTTCTGGAGCAAACAGGCCATAAATCAGCTGAAGCTACCGTCACCCGAATGGCCGATATGCGCTATATGGGGCAGGGACATGAGATTTCAGTTAAAGTTCCCAATGGAATACTTTCGACCCTGTCAATGGCAGAGCTTGAAGCCAATTTTAGCGAAGAGTATCAACTGCGGTTTGGCATCACAATCGACAATGCCGTTATTGAAGCGGTCACGTGGCGGGTTATGGTTAGTAGCCTTCCTGTATTCTTTAGCCCAAAGCGAGCAAACATCGAGCAAAAGCGAATTGAAGGCGGTAAAGATTTTTCGGGACTGAAAGGGTATCGACAGGTGTATTATAGCGGAGATACTGTTCCCTGTGCCTGTCCGGTTTATGACCGTTACCAGATTCGACCCAATGAATATTTATCCGGTCCGGCTATCATAGAAGAAGTAGAGTCGACAGTTGTTATCGGCAATCGAGCGTATGTGCGGATGGATGAACACCGAAATCTGATTATTAGTCTGAAGCGGTAAGCCACTATTGATCCACGGATTGTCGATGCTGGTGATGGGTACGGCGTGCTATTTTTTAGAATAGAGTCTTCTAATTATATCAGTAATGCGGCCAACAGATACAGTTAAAACTTACGATTCCGTTACACTCAGTATTCTATGGGCGCGGCTATTGGCTGTTGTCGATGAAGCGGGTATTACCTTGCAACGAACGGCCTTTTCGACGGGCACCCGCGAATCGAATGACTTTGCAATTGTGCTCATGGATACCGATGGGAATTCGGTGGCACAGTCAGCTACCAGTGTGCCTGCCTTTATGGGGGTGCTGCCGATGTTAACCCGAGCCATGTTGTCCGATTATTTTCCGGCCGATACCTGGCAGGCTGGTGATGTTGTTATAACGAATGATCCCTGGCTTTGTGCTGGCGCCAAAGCTGACGTGGGTTTAGTTACTCCTATTTTTCGGTCGCAAAGCGATTTCGGCGCTATGAAGTTGATCGGTTTCATTGGCTGTATTGCTCACTCTCCCGATATGGGTGGCATTCTTTGGGGAGCCGGTGCCCGTGATTTATATGAAGAGGGATTGTTAATTCCGCCGACCAAACTGTATGAGGCAGGAAAGCCAAATCAGTTATTATTCTCGCTTATTGAGGCTAATGTCCGGGCGGCCCAACAGACCATTGGCGACATTCGGGCGCAGGTTGCTGCGATCGAGCAGGGAATTCGCTCGCTTATGCGCATGATGGATGAGCATCAAATGGATGATCTGGAAGCCTTGGGTAACCAGGTGATTCGGGCATCGGAACAGGCTATGCGGGAGGCCATCAGAAAGGCTCCTGATGGAACGTATCATTATTTTTATCCGGCCGATGGTGATGGCCTCGACGAACCTGCCTATATCAATTGTACGGTCACTATTCAGAACGATGAGATATGCGTAGATTATGCTGGAACATCAAAAGCACACTCACTGGCGATAAATGCCGTCTTTAATTACGTATATGCTTATACTGCCTATCCGATTAAATGCGTATTCAGTCCGGATGTTCCATCTAACGAGGGCTCATTTCGAGCCATCAGGGTTTCGGCCCCAAAAGGCTCCTTGTTAAACGCCCAGCGACCGGTTCCTTTGGGTGGACGTTATGTGACGGGTAATCTGCTTCATGCTCCCTTATTCGGTGCTCTGGCGCAGGCCGTACCCACCCAGGTACAGGCAGATTGTGGTTCTGCCTGCTGGAGCATTGTTTTAAACGGCCAGAAAGAAACACTCGTAAAGACAAAAAAGGGGATTGAAAACCGGAAGACAGAATTCGTTGAATACTGTTTCCTGAATGGGGGCTATGGGGCTCGCCCAAACATGGATGGTATTAACACATTGAGTTTTCCGACCAATGTAGCCAATGTGCCAATTGAAGTGCTGGAACGAAATGCACCAGTACTGGTTACCGAAAAATCGTTACGGGCAGGAACTGGCGGGAATGGTCGGTTTAGGGGAGGCTTGGGGCAAACATTCAGCTTTCGCATGGTAGGTAATGAACCAATCACGATATCGATACTGACCGAAAAACTAAAAACACAGCCACATGGACTTTTGGGTGGCGATGCGGGAAAGGGTGGTGCTCTATATAGCACACCAGAGCGATTTTTACCACCCAAAGGCCTGGCCAAATTACGTTTTGGCGAGGAAGTAATCCTACAATTGCCTGGGTCGGGAGGGTATGGCCCGGCCACTGAACGTGAAGTGTCCGCTATCAAGCGAGATCGGGATTTAGGGTATATTATTGATTAAATAGAAGGAAATTTGTAGTTATTCAATGAAATAAAATAGTCTAAAACCTTTCAGGTAGCTGGCAGTTATCAGTACAAAGCAAAACTGAATAAACGAATGAATAGAACCGACGAAAAGGCGCAAGCTATGAACCTGCCGCCGGTCTATAATCATGTTGAAAAACACGGTGCTTTCCCGGAAATTTCTCACGATGAAAACGCCCGTTTCAATTTTCTGACCAATCTCAATCGACATCTTGACTCTGTTGTAAAACCAGGCAACAAAGTGGCTTTCGACAAACGCATAAAACCTTGGTTTCAGGAACGAACCGGCCATGATTTTCATACATCGGCAGAGGTAAAAGAGGCTATGCGGCAAGATACATACTATCAGATGTCGAGCGCATTACGCCGTGCTATGCTGGAAATGACTCAGCAGGCAAGTCGATCTATGGTGCTACGCCAAATAGATAGCCTTGCCGATAAAGCCAGCTTTTATAATAACCAGCGCCCCGAAACACTAACCCTGGATCCGGATCTGGAAATACCTCACTACCTGAAGATAGTAGATTATCACTGTTTGCCTGGAAGTTACTATACCGAATATATTGCAGACGATGTAGCCAATGCAGCTGCTGACGATGCCCGTTTTTTTGTAACAACAGCTGGCAAATTTGGTGAACTTTCTGACGGTAGCAGTAAAGCCCTGGTGAACTTTCTGACACACAATTATCCAAAATTCAACCCCCGGCGTATTCTGGACATTGGGTGTGGTGCAGGTCATAATTTGCTGGCTTTAGCGATGGGATATCCTGATGCTGAGGTAATTGGTATTGATGTCAGTGCGCCAATGCTTCGGTATGGACATGCACGTGCGGTTTCGTTGGGAGTCGAAAACGTTCGGTTTATACAAGCGAATGCCGAAACGATTCCGTTTGACAATGACTCTTTTGATTGGGTTCAGTCGACCATGTTTCTTCACGAAACTTCGACCAGGGCTATAAACAATATTGTCCGGGAAGTTTATCGTGTATTAGTTTCCGGGGGATTAATGCTTCACGTTGAGCATGCACAAAATACACCCGATATGTCTTTATTTGAACAGTTTATGCGTGACTGGGATACATTTAATAACAACGAACCATTCTACCGTGTTATGCATCAAATGGATAAAACGGAATGGATGAAGTCGGCCGGTTTCCAGTCTGATAACTTATTGCAATTTGGAATTCATATTGTCAATAATAATAACCACCGATTAACAGGAGATGGCTTTCAGACCCGGCAAAATGTATTTGGTGCCTGGAAAGAATAAATCCCATGAGTTGGTTTCGGTTTTTATTTTGAATGCATTTTTTAAAACAGAAATCATAAACTGTCATTATGATTAATGATATTCTTCTTTCGAATAATAAAGCGAAAGGCCATAGACCTTATTTTTTTAGTGATGAAACAATCGAACGAGTGCTAAATATTACGATGGCAGTAGCGGGAGAATTAGCCGTTACGCGCGAACGTTTAGATACCTTGGAACGATTGTTGCAACTGAAACAGGTAGTAACCGATGACGAAATAGAATGCTTTATTCCAAACCCCGAACAGGCACAAAAACGGCAGCGCTGGCATGCCGATTACATTGCCCGCATCCTTCGTATCGTACAACAAGAACTCGAAGCCATCCAACAACCGGATGAAAACAACCGAAATATGGAAGAAATCCTAGAAGAATTGGGAAGAAGCTAGGAAAATGAAAGTTATATGAAACCTTTTGTTGGGGATTTAGCAGTTAATACCTATAATTGACCGGTCAAACAATATCCGCTGTTATAAAAAAGAACAGCTATATTTCAACAAAGGATCATAGTTGAACTGGTTAACAGAAAAAGGCTGACCAGCTATGTCTTTTAGCAGACCACTCCACACTAATTTATAAATATTATTCCAACGGATAGTGCCTCTAGGGAATCTTAAAGCAATAGGCTGACTAGAAGACTTTTGGGTGATTGCAGCTTACCATTGGAACCAATTCTTTGTAAAAAAACAGTCTTGTAGAGCAAATTTGACCGTCTTTGTGCTAAAGTTATAATAGCTTTGTGTGGCAAAAGAAACATTAGTCCGTCTAATAGCCATTTAAAGAATTATAGCGTTTAAGCACTTAACTGAAAAGTAGCAAAAACTACTTGACAAGTGGTTTGACCGTTCCATAAGTTTCTTTAACGGCTTTTGGGAGAATTAAAGTTTAGTTTGAAACATTGCGTCAAAATTAATTACGTACCTATGCGAACATTTATCCAACGACACCCCCTGCGGATGCTGGCTGGACTCGTGTTGCTGAGTTTTGCTGCCCCTTTCGGCACACAGGCCCAACAGGCCGACACTGTTCGGACTAATACCCCGACAACAACTAATCAATCGTACCCGCGAGAGAATATCTATCGCCTGGGCAAAGGAGTTTATACCGACACTTTACGTCGGGATGAATTCAAGGCTCAGGCTAGCGATGTGGCTGAGCTGGATGATTGCGATACCACATTTCAAACCTTTGTTCTGGTACGCCGGCTATCACCCTGGCGTGTTGGGCTGTATGCAGGACCGAACTTCGCTTATTGCGGTACCTGGGAAAATACGTTTGGTCCAACTAAACGGGATAATACCTTATACAACGGTGCCGGTTTTAACATTACCGCCACTGTTCAGTATTTCTTTACCCCAGCTACCCGACGGCTTCGTTTTGCTTTAGGATCGGCTTTCGGTTATCAAAACTACATCACCCGAAACATCTATCGCGATTACCTATACGGATTAGCCGCTGCACAAGGCGTTAATCGGGATCAGGTGACAATCCGTCAGCGTGCTTCGGAGGATATGTTCCTGACCGTCGGACCAGCTATCACGTTTACTCTGGCCCGGAGCCGTAAGAATCCTGATGCTACCACATTCATTGAGGCAGGAGCTTATGGTGGATTGTTCCGTACGGAAGCAGCTACCATCTCGGCTTTCATTCCATCGCAGGGTGGTATTATCTCAAGTGGCCCACTTGTTGAAGGCGGTCGATTGATTCGTACAGTCAACCCAAGTTCAAACCTGTATCACTTAGGGGCAATTGGAAATCTGGCTATCTTCTTCCCGATTGGTCGCAATAACTGGAACATCGGTATTCAGGGACAAGGATTCATTACCAAACTGAACTACCTGATCGTTAACGGTCAGCAGGATGTTCTGTATGAATTCAAGCGTACACATGGTGGTTTCAGCGCTGGTTTAGCCGTACGTAAAGGCTTCGTTCAGAAAAAGCTGATTCCAAAAGCACCAACGGTTTGCCCAACCTGCGACTCGATTCCAGAACTTCGCGTGCGATTTAATGGTAATTCGCTTAAAGGTGTATCGCTCGCATTTGTTGACAGCACAAACGCACAGCAACTGCCGCCCGTTAACACTAGTGCAACCGCTCCTGTTATCAGCTGGCGCAGCACTACTCCCAATCCGAAGAACGAAACCTTCACTGCCCGGTTGTATTACCGTCCGGACTCTGTAGTTGCCGGTGCTTCTGATCAGGTCATTGCTCAACTGGAAAACACAACGGATACAACACTGACATTCCCGACTGCTTATTTCTCGAATGGTCAGGTAAATCCAGGTTTCTACTACGTAACAGTACATAACCGCCAGAATGCCAAGTGTGGTTCCTGTATGAGTGAAGTTGCTACAACGAGCTTCTCGGTTATCCGCCCAAAAATTCCACCTCGGCCTGAGTGCGAATACCGTCACCGTCTGGAGCGTCTGGAAGTATACTACCGTACTCCCTACACACGTGAAGTGGCTAATGTCTGCTACTGTAATGGAACAATCACATCAGTTGGCGATACAGTTACCCGCCTGCGCTACCGTGGTCTGAACCGTAAACTGGCAACCAGTGCGATCGAGTTTGATACCAACACGGTTATCCTGAACCTTCGCGATCTGCCAGGTGATTTAGCTCAACAGTTCCAGGCTGAGAAAGCTAAAATCGAAAGCGGCAACGCAATCCGTTACAAAGGCCGTCGGGTACGTCCGCAAGTGCAGTACTTCAAAGCTATATTCACCGTCACGAAACTGCCATGCAACGGTCAGCCTGAGCAGCCAGTGGGTAGCTTCAACACGACGATTAGCGACAACAGCTACTCGATCACAGACCTGAAGCCACTGACGGATGAGCAGAAAGCTAAATTACTGGCACCGCCTGCACCGGTTAAGAAAAAAGCAACGCGTCGTCGGGCTGGTAACAGCGGCCGTCGGTCAGACGCAATGTTCGGTGTCGAATAGGATACATAACAATAACAAAAAAGCCGGAAGCCAACGCTTCCGGCTTTTTTGTTTACGATGAAAAGAGAGGAAGCTCTATGAAGCACTTGCCAAGTACTAAAGCTAAAAGCCAGCCTATACTGTAGGCTGGCTTTTAGCTTTAGTACTTAATTTCAGTTATTGACTAACTGAAGCAGGGTCTATTTTCATTCTATAGTAGTAGCAGTCGACTAAGGAATAAGCAATCCTTTTACCCATTGTACTAGGGCTGAGTTCGACTTTATAGTCGGCATATTAGGGGGCAGTTGATCTGTCGAATTTGTGTTCAGCAACTGGCTGGCTTCAATTCTGGTAACCGCCTGAGCAAGCGGCTCTCTGCTTAAAACCTCATCGTAGAAACCCCGTTTAGCCTGTTGAAAACGCTTGGGAACTGTTGAGTCAATCGCTGTCAGGTCGATTGTATAATAGCGAAAATAATTTTTTTTGCCAGTAAAGAAATAAATCTTCTCATAGTCATCAGACGGTCCAACAACAACAATTCGTTCACATCGTCGAATCGCGTCTTGAACGGCTTTATTAACGAACTGAATACTAATGCTGGCAAATGACGATTTTCTCATAGTAAAAAATAAGTTGGGTTACCATCTCTATCACTGAGGTGGTATACCTTTAAGAGAGTGTTGCAACCGATTATTGACTCAGTCTATATACACCCAAGTTATACGTTCTAACAAAGATTAGTTCTTTTGACTGCTGCTGCCAGTCAATCTGTCTGAATGCCTGAATTGCCAGGCTAAATCGCCTGTTTTCCCTGCTGAATATTACCCCTTACTATGGATATGTGGGTTTCTAACAGATGAAGCAAGAATTCAGACCATTTACCTTACCGCAGCTGGGGATATATTCTCGCAACTGGAGGGAGCATGATATCTGGCCGTTATGGCTATCGGCTGCCCCTGACTCAGTTCCCAGTCCTGGCATGAGTCATTCCAGTCAAATTGTAGCAGATAGTTGCTCAGTTGGCCACTTTCACTTCTGAGAGAGATAGGTAAGGTGATAAAACGAAGCTTATGATTCGGATTCTCAGGCAGCGCCATAAAAACAATCATAAGCTCATCGATACTGATGTAATAGGTTGGGTACTTACTATCCATAGACTTTCTCTGGCGGGTTATCGGCGTAAACTAGTGAGTGGATTTCATAAATAATTGACTGGCAACTGCTGAGTAGCCAATTATCAATGATAAGTATCTCCTCACTTGTTTAAATAATAGACACTAATTCTAGCCAGGAAGTTTTAGGCCTTTTGGCTAAGGCAAAACAGTAGTATGCTATATAAAGAAAGCAACTATACTAGTATAGACTGGTTAGCTATCAATTAGTAACAAGGAGTTTATAAGTATTTTCAGGGAAATCGTTATGAATGGAATTTTGGGAATAACTGAAGATTCGACGCATTCACTTTACTGACTTACTCAGAAAAAACAAAAGCCCTATAGGGCTTTCCCTGGCTAAATCTCTGTTAACCCAACGAGAGGAGTGAAGCAAAAGGAAAGCACTATAGAGCCAATACGCACTTAAAAAAACAGGCAGAAAAGGTATCGCTTTTCCCGCTGACAAGTTATGGAACATTAGCTATGTCAACACAGATTTTATTTCATACTCAGTGCCGCTTTCCTGTACTTGTTTGTGCGAGCATCCTGAATAACACCTTTCCAGTTTAGTCCATACCCAAAATCATAAATGTTCCCTTCAGAGTCTGTATAAGGTTTCATATCACGCGGAACATCTTCAGACTGGACTTCTACTGTCTTCATATCGGCCGGAAATTGCATTGGTAGTAAAGCCGATGGTTCACTGGCTCCTGTTAGAATATCCAGCAAAGCCTGATCCAGAACACCAAAGTGTGCCAGTATTGCATTCGATTGTTTTTCAAATTCTCCAACTACCGTTGGATTCGATACCTGTAGTGAAACAATTACTGGTTTGCCTTTCATTTTAGCATAAGTATCATTCACCATGCCCAGGTCAGTACCGTTGATTGTTTTTGCCGTTTTGCCGTTGTAAGTCCGGTTGGTGAATTTTTCGAGAGGGTCGCCACCGCCAATGCTGGGATCACGTGTCCCCTGCGCTGTATAATCACCATATTGAAGACTAACCGGAACATAACCAGTACCACCAGATTTTGCATCGGCGCTATTGTAGCCACCACCTGAATTCGGACTTTGGATAAACACCAGTGCATAATCAGCTTCGTCGGGATTGTCCGTAACAGTGAAGTACTTCTTTACAATGGCTAAATTGACTGGATATTCCAGCTTTTCGGGCGTTTCCATCCCCAAAAAGTTGCGACCTGCAGGCGTAAATCGTTTGGGTACGTACACCGTTTTTCCTTTCACCAATGGCAGGGCTTTTGCCTTGTTTTTCAATAGTACGACCGATTGCAACTGTGTCTGGTAACCTGCCTCCATAAACTCAGGTTTACCGACTACACTACGAGACGTTTCTGGTTCGAGGTATGGGTTTTCAAACAAACCGACCTGAAAGATATTTTTCAGCAACCGTACCGCCGATTGTTCAAACCGTGCACGCATTGCGGCTTCGCCTTTTTCTTTAACCCCCATTTTATAGGCTTCAATTACAGGCTCTGCATCGTTATTACCGCCAAATTGGTCAGCTCCTGCCAGTAGTACTTTATAGTGACGCTCCGGGACTGATAGTTTTTCTACACCCCACGATTTGCCCGTCAGAAAAACATCAACGGCTGTTTCGTCGGCTGTTATTAGCCAGTCGGTACAAACCACGCCATCATAGTGGTACTTTCCCCTCAATAAATCACCGATGATGTATTTATTGTAGCTATTGCCGACATTCTCGCCGTATTTTTTGTCCTGATTGAACGAAATGGTATAGTACGGCATGACCGCTGATGCCGTACCCGTTTTTCCACTGAGTTTAAAGGCACCTTCGGTAAAGGGCCGAAAATGCGATTCAAAGTTCTTACCTGGATAAACGGCATATTTGCCATACCCATAGTGGGCATCACGACCACCTTCGCCCGAACCACCACCTGGCCAGTGTTTAACCATTGCATTTACACTATTGTAACCCCAGCCTCCCTTTATTTCCTTTGCACCAACAGAAGTCTGGAAACCGTCAATATAAGCGCGGGCCATGTCGGTAGCCAGTTGTGGATCTTCCCCAAAGGTGCCACTTACCCGGTTCCAGCGTGGATCGGTTGCCAAATCGACCTGTGGAGACAAGGCCGTGGCAATGCCCAAAGCCCGGTATTCGGTAGCGGCAATCTGGCCAAATCGTTTCACCAGATCCGGGTTAAATGTAGCAGCTAGTCCCAGCGAACCAGGCCACATTGAAATTGAGCCACCGGCCCCTGCATTGTATTCCGCATCGGCTCTCGTTCCGTGACGCGGGTCTGAACTGCTGTTGATCGGAATACCCAGACCAAGGCTTTCTACCAGTGCCTGAGCATTGTTGTTCCACTGTGCTGCTGCTTCCGGACTTTGGACTGACGTAACCAGCACATGACGCAGGTTGTCTTTGGTCAAAAACTCCCGCTGCTGATCGGACAGGTCAGCTACATTTGCGCCACTTTGCGCAAATACTTTTCCCCCATACGTACCCGCAAAAGGTCCACCAGCCGCAGCCGGAATTGGCTGATGTTTGCTATAAAGCATCAGGCCGGCAATTTGCTCAACCGATAATTTCGAGGCCAGATCTTTGGCGCGGGTTGCAATGGGTAATCGCCAGTCTTCGTAGGGGTCCAGTTTGCCGTTTTTATTTAGGTCTTTAAAGGCCAAACCGTCGACGGTTAGTAGCTTGACGCCAGAGCCTGGCGAGTACCCCAGCGTTTGCCCACCTTTATTGATGACTTTGGTCCAGCTTCCTATTTTTGTTTCTGTCCAGTTTTGACCAAACCCAATCGATGCCGACAGTAACACAAGCAGACTGGCGGAGATAATTACACGTCTCATACGTTAGTTTTAGGTTAATTAAAGGCATTGATATGGCCCGATCAATATGAAGTGGTCCTATGCGCTCCAAGACTTTCACTCATTAAAATAATTATTTTTATCATGTATAGAATACAATTTACTATAGAAATAGGACATCTAAATAGTTTACCAAAAAATTGATACCCACTTCGTGTTCGCAACCAGTATTTCAATAAAGTATCGGCTACATTAAAGTCGCCCGATGATAATGACTTCAGCTGGCATTACTACCAACTGAAGTTTAGTTCTGAAACTCGATGGATAGCAAGCGCTCCGATATTATATCGGAGCGCTTGTTGTTATGAGCGAATACTGCTTCTGAGCCGCAGATATATCTTTTTAACCTGATTTTAGATCTTAAAATTTCATTAAAAATTTGCCTCGTACTGGGAATAATTTTACTTGTAAGTAAAAGAATATATTAGGTTGATATTTATAATGAATTGATAGTGAGTGAATTGTAAGAATTATTGGCTCTTTTTGTAGTAAATTTATTATTGAAATAATCTAATTTATCAATTAGAGTCTGCTGAATGTCGTTTACACAAAACTTGTTTAAACAAATGTTGGTTATACCTTTGTCACACGATTAGAAAACATGGGAAATCTGTTCAAAAATGAACACCATCGGCTCATTGCCAATCTGCACCAGACTGATGGATACATCTTTAACCATTTTCAGCAGAAACTATCGCCATTCGATTTGTCAGTGCAGCAATACATCGCTTTGCGTCGATTATCGGAGGTCTATCCGCATAGTCTGAGTGCGGGTGAACTGAAAGAAAAAATGACTGATTTAAACTCAGACATGACTCGGCTGACCGATCGGCTAGTCGCAAAAAGCCTGATTATACGGGAGATCGATCCGCAAAATCGTCGGCGGGTCAATCTGCGGCTTACACCAGAATCGCATCAGTTTGTGGAGAAAGTAGCACTTGAATTTAAAGATTTTGAATCGATCCTCAGCCACTTAACTGACGAGGAAGTACAGATAATGAACACACTCCTTGAAAAAATTAGAAATCGTTAACATGAAAAAGTACATCATAGGAGTTGGATTGTGGCTAACAGGTATAGGACTGGCAGTTGCGCAGACAGCGCCAACTGTGGTGCCTCTGGACAAGGCAATTCAACTGGCGTTGCAAAACAATAAGGGAATTAAGCTGGCTGATTCGCGCACGCAGGCTGCCGAAGCACATTTACAGGAGACAAAAGATCGTAGTTTGCCACAAGCCAATGCATCGCTGGCTTATTCTCGCTATAGCCTGACCGGCCCGTTTTCGCTGGGCGCCGGCAGCGATGGAAAATCGGCATTGACGATACCAGCCGGTGCATTTAATGCAACAATGGGTGGGGTTACGATTAGCAAGGAAGTATTTGGAGGTTTTGCCGAAAAGTCGGCAGAGCGGTCGGCTGATTTGCTGGCTAAAGCGAGCCATCTGGATGCACAGCGAAATCGTTCCGAGCTTGTCTATACCGTAACCGATGCCTACTACAACATTGTTAAGCTAGCGCGTTCGATTGGTGTTATTGAGCAGAATATCAAACAGTTCGACGAAAAAGAGCGTGAAGCCACCAACCTACAGAAAGAAGGAATCGTAACGGCCAATGAAGTGCTAAAGATTCAGTTGCAGAAAAACAATTTGCAATTGAGCCGTTTACAAGTCGAGAAAGCCCGACAGACGGCTCTCTACAACTTCAATTTGCTGGTTGGCCTGCCTGAAGACCAGACTATTGCGATTGATACCACGCTGGCCAATCCGGTCGTTACTGCCGAACCCCTGAGTTCATTTCTAACACGGGCAGTACAGGCCCGGCCTGAAGTGCAGGCGAATAATTTACGGGTTCAGTCAGCTGAAGCAATGCTTCGCAATACGAAGAGTAGTATGTATCCGCATCTGGGTGTATCGGCTGGCTACAATTACATAAACCCAACGGCTCAGGTCATTCCGGAGGGGGGGGCATTCATTAGCGCCTGGAACGTAGGAGCGGGGTTGACATATAACATCGGTTCGCTGTATAATTTGAAAGGGAAACTGCATGGTGCCCAAACTGCCATTGATCAGGCGAATCTGCAAGGCCAGCAACAAACCGATCAGATTCGGAGTGAGGTCGTTACGGCCTATAATAACTACCAACTGGCCCTTGAACAACAGAATGTAATTCGTACGTCTGTAGGGCAGGCACAGGAAAATTATCGCCTTACGGAATCCCGTTTCCGTAATGGACTGGTCGGTTCGACCGATCTATTAGAAGCTGATAGCTTTCTGCTTCAGGCTCAACTAAACGTCATAAATGCCACCGTGGACGCGCAGCTTGCTTACCAACGCCTGTTAAAAGCCACTGGCAACAACCTTAATTAATCTTGTTTCGACAATAGCATACAATCATGGATAAGAAAATTTTATTCCGCGTAGGAGGGGTCGTAATCCTGGCCATTGCCCTCTTTTTCGGGTACAGCGAATTTCGCTACCTGCAACGTCATGAAACTACCGACGACGCTCAAATTGATGGTGATGTAAACCCGGTAATACCCAAAGCGGGTGGTTATGTGAAGGAAATTCGCTTCAAAGACAACCAGTTCGTTAAAGAAGGCGATACCCTTATTGTGCTCGACGATGCCGATTATCGCATTCGGGTCGATCAGGCTGAAGCTGCCATGCAAAGTGCTATGGCTGCTGTCGGGGTTTCCCGTTCGCAGGTAAACGTTGCGTCGGCGACCGTACAAAGCTCGCAGGCAAGTGTACAGACTGCCCGCGACCAGGTAGCCACAGCCCAGGCTAACGTAGCGGCTGCTCAGGCACGTGCTCGTAAAGCCAATCAGGATTTTGACCGTTATAGCCGACTGCTGGCTGAAAAAACCGTTCCCCAACAACAGTTTGATGTTGCTCAGGCCGAACGCGATGCCGCTCAGGCTCAACTGCTGGCTGCTCAGGCTCAGTTGCAAACAGCTCAATCGCAGGTAAACGCGGCTGGTACACAGACCAGTGTTACAAGTTCGCAGCGTCGGGCCACACAAGGCCAGATTACGGTAGCCCAGTCGACGATTAAACAGCGCCAGGCTGATTTAGACATGGCTAAACTGCAACTTTCGTATACGATCGTACGTGCTCCAGCCTCAGGTGTTGTATCGAAGCGTTCCATACAAATCGGGCAACTAGTTCAGGCAGGTCAGGCTGTATGCTCTGTGGTAGGTAACACTAATCTGTGGGTAACGGCAAACTTTAAAGAAACGCAATTGCATCAGATGGTGCCTGGCCAGACGGTAGATATCGATGTCGATGCTTTCGGTGGTGAGAAATTGACGGGTCAGGTTGGTTCGTTTGCTGGTGCAACAGGTGCCAAGTTTTCATTACTGCCCCCCGACAATGCTACGGGCAACTATGTAAAAGTCGTACAACGCATTCCTGTGCGTATCGAACTGGACAAAAAAAGCCCACTGTACGCTAAACTTCGCCCTGGTATGAGTGCGACAGTAGCCGTGGATTTACAGAAATAGAACCGACTTACAGTATTCCGTCTACCGGTTTTGCCAGACTAACGTTACTTGTTGGTCGTGCTGGACGATCGTTAACGGAATACTGTAAACCGTAAACCTTTGGCATTATGAAGTTAGGATTTGATAAATGGATCGTCGTACTTACGGTTACGACAGCCGCCCTGCTGCAAACAATTGACTCATCGATTGTTAACGTTACGTTGAACCAGATGATGGGTAATCTCGGCGCATCACTGGGCGATATTAGTTGGGTTGTAACGGGGTATGCCGCTGCCAGTGCTGTGATGATCACCATGTCGGGCTGGTTGACAGCTAAACTGGGCCGCCGAAATTATTTTGCCGCATCGATTATTCTTTTTACGGTCGCATCGGTTTTTTGTGGCACTTCAACCAACGTTTGGGAGCTTGTATTTTTCCGGGTCGTACAGGGTATCGGTGGAGGAGGTTTGCTGACTACAGCCCAATCCATTCTGATTCAGACCTTCCCAAAAGAAGATCTGGGGATTGCCAACGCAATCTTTGGGATGGGGGTCATCATTGGCCCCTCGATAGGACCTACTCTTGGCGGATACATTACCGACAACCTGTCCTGGAACTGGGTATTTTACATCAACATTCCGTTTGGAATACTGGCCACATTCCTGACGTATACCTACATTAAAGAACCCGCCGAGAAGATGGTGGCGGGTAAGATGGACTGGCTGGCCCTGATACTCCTGACTATGGGAATTGGTGGCTTACAAATTATTCTGGAAAAAGGGGAGGAAAAAGACTGGTTCGATTCGAGTTTCATTGTAGGGATGTCTATTGCAGCCGCTGTTGGTCTGATTGGGTTTATATGGCGGCAACTGGCCGTAAAACTGCCCATTCTGGATTTGAAATTATTGCTCCAGCGTCGATTTGCGGTAGGTACGTTGTTTAACTTTATCCTGGGTTTTGGGCTATTTGCATCCGTATTTATCATTCCGGTTTTCTGTCAGACCATTCTGGGGTTCACCGCCAGCCAGACGGGATTATTGCTGATGCCGGGTTCAATTGCGACGGGTTTAATGATGCCTGTTGTTGGCGGGTTGCTTAGTAAAAATTACATCTCGCCAATCTGGTATGCTGCCATTGGTTTTTTGATGTTCTTCGGATTCTGTTTCGATTTATCGGCGATTAGCCTGGAGGCTGGCCCCGATTATTTCTTCTGGCCGCTTATTATTCGGGGTGTTGGCATGGGGTTGATCTTTATCCCGCTGACAACAATAACCCTGGCTGACCTGAAAAATATTGAAATTCCTCAGGGCTCGGCTCTCACGGGTATGATTCGTCAGTTAGGCGGAACATTCGGAACTGCCATCATGACAACGTATATCTCGACACGTACCGTGTTTCATGCATCGCGGTTGTCGGATAATGTATCTATCTACAATCCATTATCAGTTGATCGAATCCGTCAATATACGGGTCTATTTTTATCTAAAGGCGATGCCTTGATGACGGCGACGGGTAAAGCATATGGGGTAATCCAGGGCGCTGTTATAAAACAGGCACTTGTTATGACCTATGCCGATGCCTTCCTGATTATCGGTGGATTCTTCCTGATTTGTGTACCACTGTTATTGTTGTTTATCGGAAAGAAAATAGAAGCATCGGCTCATACCGAGATGGTTATGGAATAGCAGCAACTTCAAGATGTAATTGTGTTTTTGTTTTGTTTATTTAGTTTCGACATCGGACAACCATTTGGTAGTCCGATGTTTTTTTGTGCTCATAGCTATTGTATAGAATCGTAAAATCCCTCAATAAAAGCATTATCAATATAATTAATTGCTTAAATGAGTCACTTATTAATATTAAGAACGTGTTGGGGAGTTAAGTTTGGCAATGCCCTTCAATACGTTCTATAAGATCAGCGTATCATCAGCTATTGGATGCTTATTTGCGTAAAGACGGTTTAATTATCTTCGAATCATTCAGTAAGAACCATCTCGAATACAGACAAAGGAATGAGAAAGTTGGTGGACCAAAAGACGTGGCTAGTTTATTCTCAATAGAAGAGATAAAATCTGATTTTCAACAGTACGATATCATAGAATTGGTAGAAGAGGTGATTGACTTGCAGGAAGGTAGTAATCACAATGGTCAAGGCTCGGTGATTAGGTTTATTGGGCGTAAAAAGTAAATGATTGATATAAAAAAAATATCAAGACGCGAATTAATTAAACAAGGGGGACTTGCTTTATCCGTTTTGCCTTTACCATTTAAAACAAATTTAAATTTTAATGACATGACAGGTAACACAGATTTCGACGTAATCATCGTTGGTGGAAGCTATGCAGGACTTTCGGCAGCCATGGCTTTGGGACGGTCATTAAGAAATGTTTTAATCATTGACTGCGGTTTACATTGTAACCGACAAACACCTCATTCACATAACTTCATTACGCAAGACGGATAAAAGCCAAGCGTTATTGCGGAAAAAGCGAGAAAACAAGTGTTAAAATACGACACCGTAACATTCGTAACTGATCTTGCCATTAATGGCAGGAAAATCGATAAGGACTTTGAGATTTCAACTCAATCAGGAAAAACATTCTCAGCTAAAAAGCTCGTTTTTGCAACAGGACTGAAAGACAAAATGCTAAATATTAAGGGATTTTCTGAATGTTGGGGAATTTCAGTCATTCATTGTCCTTATTGCCACGGCTATGAAGTAAAGAATCAGAAAACAGGAATTTTGGCAAATGGATATGGTGCGTTTCACTTGGCTTGACTCATTCGTAACTGGACAAAGGATTTAACCATATTTACCAATGGAAAATCGACATTGACACAAGCGCAAACCGATGAAATAAAAAGACACAATATTTTACTAGTTGAAAAGGAAATCATCTCATTGAAACACAAAAATGGCGTAGTGGAAGAAATAATTTTTTCAGACAATTCAACTTATGAATTAGAAGTTATCTATTCAAGGCCTCCTTTTGAACAGCATTTTAAAATCCCTGAATTATTGGGTTGTGAATTGACAGAACAGGGACTTATCAAAGTAGATGCATCTCAGAAAACAACAGTGGATAATATATACGCTTGTGGAGATAGCGCCAATGCTCCTCGTTCTGTACCATATGCTGTATCATCAGGGAGTAATACAGGCGTATTTTTAAATAATGCAATGGTAGAAGAAGATTTTTTAAAATGATAGTAACGCTGCATAGAACATGCGGTTTGGAGTAATGGCGACAGACCCAACGCAGTTATAGCAGTAGAATAAAACTTCTACATTAGTTTGTTATCGCTTCAATCGTATGCTACGGATAGTCGTAGACAGATATTAAAAGAGTGTCTTATAAAAATGCTCCTATTTGAGACGATGGAGTCGTCATGTTAGTGCTCCTTAATTGGTTTTTTTTGAGATCGTACTCTCGCTTAACTCAAAGTAGGTAATTGAATCACAAACGCAGTACTTTCCCCTTCCAGACTTTCTACCGTCAGGCTCCCCCCGTGCCCTTTGGTGACAATATCATAACTCAAACTCAGCCCTAAGCCAGTTCCTTCACCCGTGGGTTTAGTGGTGAAAAAAGGTTGGAAGATCTTGGCCTTCACCGATTCAGGCATGCCAACCCCATTGTCGCTCACTCGGATTTCGGTATAACCATTACGTTGCGTGGTACTAACTGTAACCGTAGGTTGATAATCAGAAGGGGTCTTTGTCTGTTTTTCTTTCACGGCGTAGAAGGCATTGTTATAGAGATTCAGCAGTACTCGCCCAATCTCCTGAGGAATCACTTCTAGTTTGCTCAAATCAGGCAGAAAATCCGTTATCAACTCGGCGTTAAATTCCTTGTCTTTAGCCTTAAGGCCGTGATAAGCCAGTTTGAGGTATTCATCCGCCAGGGCATTGAGATCAGTGAAGCGTTTCTCACCCGTGGAACTGCGGGCGTGTTCGAGCATGCCCCTTACAATGGCTGAGGCCCGGCCCCCGTGGTGATTGATCTTTTGCAGGTTCTGCTTTAAATCGACCAGGATTTCGGCTTCCAGCTCGGTGTCGCGGTCGTGTTTTAGTTGTTCCTCTTCGAGTTCGGTGACCAGCTCAGCACTCACTTCGGAGAAGTTGTTGACAAAGTTCAAGGGGTTCTGAATCTCGTGGGCAATACCGGCGGTTAACTCACCCAGGCTGGCCATCTTTTCCTTCTGGATCAGTTGGGTTTGGGTGGCTTTCAACTCAGCAAGGGATTGTTCTAATTGGTTACTCTTCTGGTTGATCTCCTCTTTTTGCCGCTGCAAGACAGTATTGGCCTTTTGCTTTTGGGTATAACCATACACAATGAAGCCCAGCAAGACCAATAACAGACCCACACCACTTAGCAAATACGTCCGTTGTTGGGCCTGGTTCTGGAGTTGGGTGGCCGTGAGTTGTTGCTCGAATTTGAAGGCAGTTTCTTTTTTGTCGAACTCGTATTGAAGCGTGGCTACGGCTAATTGGTTGGTGTTTTGCTGGCTGATGACCATATCCTTGGTTTTGATAAAGTCCTTGAAACTGGCAAATGCAGCCACTGGCTCACCCAGCACTTCCTGGATCTGACTCCGGGTTTGATAGGCTGTATATAAGACGTATAAATCATTCTGTTCTTTGGCCAGCCCGACGGCACTATCGGCATAAACCTTGGCTTTTTGTAAGGCAGTGAATTTGCTGCTTTTAAGTAGCGTCGTTAAGGGAGTAGCGTTGCTGTCAATAGCAATTTTTAAATACAGCTTACTGAGGTTTTTATAACTGCTTACCAGTATGTAATTAGTTCCATTTGCTTTGCTCAGCTTCAGCCCGTTTTGCAGATAGGCGAGGGCTTTGGGATAATCAGTAACGTTGAGATAGGCCTGCCCCACGCTATTGAGGTGTGATTCCTTAGATGCACCCCGAAACCCCATGGTTTCATTTAGTTTCAGCGATTTTAGCTGGTAATCCAGCGCTTTGGCATACTCACCTTGTTGATTGTATACGCCACCTATACCACTCAGCCAATGCGCCACTGCGGCTTTATCCCCTAATTCCTGATGACCTTTCAGGGCTTTTTTATAATAGGCTAAGGCCTGCGGGTAATTGGCCAGTCTTGTATAAATTAAACCTATAGAACCTGTTATCGAAGCGATCAGGTATTTATCTTTTTTTTCTTCGGCGATCTTCAAGCCCTTCAGGTAAGCCGTCAGGGCTGAGGGATTATCAGACTTGGTTGCGTAAATATTTCCAAGAAGATAATAAGCGTCTGCCATGCCTATTTTCCACGTCAACTGCCTGGCCAGCGTCAAGGCTAGATTAGCATAGCTGATGCCTTCGTTGAAGTTCATGTTATCATAAGCATAATAAGCATAGCTTATATCCATGAGCAGATTGACGCGGTTGGTGTCGGGTTTGGCTCGGGGCAGTTCGGCCAGCAAGGAATCCAGGCGGGCTTGCCTAGTTTTAGGTTGAGCGAATGAAGGGCTACCGGTTATACTGTAGAGAAGCCAAATCAAGAGGAATCGAGGCATGGATAGCTAGCCAGAAGAGGATAGCTGCCAAGTTACCTGAATAAATTGGACATGTGCCTAGGGTAAGCCCTATTGTTAAAAAGAAACTAGCTAAGCTAGTAAACTCGTCGAATGCCCATAAACGGCCTGTTTGTTGTTCAATAGTCTGGCCTCTTGAGTTAATCTGGGCATTTATGTATCGATCCGATTAAAAGCTGGGAAAGTCTACTCTAAAAACGCGCTTCTTATCATTTGTAACCATGCTTTACATAATATCACAAAAGGCTCCCAAGCGAAACGATAAATACTTCATCTATTTGCTGCTTTAATCGAGCGTTTAATGAATCGAATAATATACATGCAGTTACCCGCACAACACGGTCCTTGTATGAAGCCGAATTGAATAGGGCTGCTCGAAGTCCTTTTTACTTGTTTCCAAATTATCGCTACTGCGGGTGATAAGCGCCAGATCCTGCTCATTCCTGGCGCAAAGGTGTGTCAATTCATAACCAATACCACTCGATGCTCCAGTAATCAGAGCTGTTCGTTTTGCTGACGGTTCCATATTAAAATCAAAACCGGCAAGACGATTACCAGTGGCCTTCCTGCTGGTTGCCAGCCAGTATCGGATGGACAACTAAATGAAATTCATCAATCAGGCCAGCGTCTATCAGTTCTGGAAGCAGGCTTATTGTGTCAACGGAAATTTTTTGGCCCGGCTGCTGTTTCAGCTTCAGGAGCTCAGCTACTGGATTAGCTCGAACGATCTGCGTCTTTTTCTCTACGTTTTCTATTGTTCGTGACACAACAACTTTATTGATCGCTGTAAGCCTTTCGGCAAATCTAGTTTCAGCCGCTGTGCCGGATTGATTTTTGGCCACATCAGCCCAGTAGGGAAATATGAGCTGATACATAATTCGACCATAAATAATCAGATCCACCTCATCCATCATGCCCGTGAAATAATCCATAAGCTCGTCACTAGGCTCAGCCATCGTGTGATCATAATAGCCATCCAGACTAATATTCATACCAAATGTTACCGTTCTCATGTTACTGGCTTTTTTAAGAATAAAAGCCAAAGTAAACCGATGGTATTACTCGTTGGGTGGGGGGATTTACGACAAAAACAAGGCATTTTCAGACAGATGAAACGAGAGCACTCGTTCTAGAAATGTGACAAAATTGGTGCAGCAACGTGTGAATTCGCTTCCGTCAAAACGAAAAAGTAAATTGACCTTCATTGAGGACGATTTATTCCTGTTAATGTCATGACTTCGCCTGTTACGTTCTTATTTTCAAACCGATTGTGGTTACTAATTTATTGATCTAGCTAAAACGCTCCTTAAGTTATTCATCTATAGAGTAACAAAAGATCGCAATTCCCTTACATCATGGTGCTGATATCTTAAACCGTTTTATCAACCCCAATGACTGACTATCAAACACCCAAAGACCGTGCCTATACCAACACGCTATTAAATGCAGCTCCCAAAGAGGCCTCAGCCTTCATGAACCTGAAGCATACCGCCGAGCGAACCGATGGCGTCATTCCGATTAAATATCGGGAACTCATGTCGGTAGCCGTTGCTCTAACCACTCAATGCGCCTACTGCATCGAATCTCATATTAACAACGCAGTAGAGGCGGGGGCTAGCCGCGAGGAAATAGCCGAAACGGTCTTTATCACAGCCGCGTTACGGGCCGGAGGAGCCGTGGGCACAGGCTTGATGGCGATGCGTCTTTTTGAGGAGGCCAGCTCGGCCAGCAAATAAGTGTACTAGTCACGACTTCACTAGACACTGGATTACTTTTAACCACCGATTTTATATTCTCCAAATACCCTCCCACATGAGATGATAGACCCCCTGGATCTGCTTCATAAATGGGGTATCAGGATAAATATGGCTGTGTCACGATGGGCATGCACATGAACCGTCGGATTGCCCGTAAAAATGAATATATTATCTATCCACTCATTTCCAATCAGTGGGGGTTTACCAGTCAATTTAAAGCGTCGCAGATGCAACCCATTGTGTTTGAGCAATTGAAGCCTCGTGCCCCAGTCTATATAACGCCCTATATACTTGGCGGGGTAAGCTCTCTGCATCAACTCAATGCCGATCAGACCGCTGGCTTACTTACCAGAAAGAGCTGCTTTTAGGCCATTCAGCGGGTTTAAGCCATGTTTTCCGGGTGTAAGCCAGGCCCCTTCTCCGTTTTCGTTCCAAGCATATAGTAACCCAAGCCGCTCTTGAGTTAGCGACGATTCATGGGTGTTCATCCAGTTGAGCAAACCCCTTACCGATTGCTGAACCGACTGGGCCGAAAATCCGGTAAAGTAGGGTTTCTCTTTGTATTTATTTTTATCGTTCGACCAAGGGCGAGGGTCCCAGCCCATTGTCGATACGGGTATATAAGGCTTCTTTGCAACACTTCCCAGTTTGCTCCACAGTTGCTGTTCGGCCGAATGCAAGGTATCAATAGGAATGGCCTGGTCAGGCCCCTTAAAGCCTATGCTGTGATAGTTGTAGCCAGTGATTATATCTGCTCCTGAACTTTCGGCCTTTGCTATGCCCTCTGGCGATCCCGCACATATGGCGATTGATGCGCCAGGTAGACCTGCTTCAACAGCACGCTTTCTTAGCTTTTCGAAAGCCGCACTGACTGCTTCCGGTGATCCGAAATTTTTGATAAGGGAGTTGAATTCAAAAAAAATGAGCAAAGGTTTGTTGGCTACGCGCTTATACTGTGGGTGCTTAAATTCGGCCAGCCAAATGTCAGTAAGCTTATCCCAGTTTTCGGGACCTACATCAAAGCCGCCATGATTGGCAACCAGCAGGCAATATTCCAGTTTTTTGACATTCTTTGACTGTTTGTACAAAGACAACGCTCTGTTTTCGGGCAGTTCCTCAACAGTACGGCCATTACGATGGTACCAGCAAAAACTAAAAAACGAAAGCCCAGCATTGGCAGCCAACGCAATTTGCTCGTCGACGATTTCCTGCTTGCTCGTTACCCATCCCCAAACTGGTTCCCGATCTGAGTAGTTGTATTTCAGGTCGTCGGTGATATGAAACGTTGTGCCGCTCCAGCCGTCGAAATAATACGCACCAATTTTGTTTTTGCCTTTCTGAGCCAGCAGGTGATGTCCGGTAAAAAAGAAGGCAACCGTAAGACAGATGGTCAGAACTGATTGTGAACGTAGCATACACATAGATATAGGCATGATAAATGATGATTTTGCTTACCGTTTTAGGGCTCTTTCGTCACCCTGTTTAATCAGGTCGACGCCTTCCAGCACAAATCGGGATGTATCTTCTTTGGTTTTTTTGTAATAAGGTGAATACATGCTGGCCGAAACGGTCTTTTTGTCAATATCGAACGAGAGTAACCGGATATACCCTCCCCCCAAATCCTCATTCTGATAATTCTGGAGAATCTGGTATATTTTGTTGCCTTGCTCACCGGTATCTACTTTCAACGCAGAGCTCATTACGTGTCCACTCAGCACGAAACGGACGTTGGCGTATTTCTTAACTAGCCGGTCATATACAACCTGTGGGCTAAAGTCGCCGTATCCGGCGTTACGTGTGTCGATTTCTCCTTTCGAGGTTAAATGGTAGTGGGTGAGAATAATTACGTTGTAATTGAAATATTCTTTAATAATATCTCCCGCCCAGTTGATAGGACCCATTCTTGGGCAAAACTCCAGACTGATTACGAGCCAGTTGGTCTGGCCAACTTTAAAGGTGTAATAGGCATTGTCGCTCTTATCGGCTTCATATCGGCCACGCTGGTGCGTAAAACGGCTGACAGGGAAGTAGGAATTGAACTTGTGGGTTTTCCGTAAGTTTTGATTAACATTTCCTGGCGCAGCACTTCCGCTATTGAATCCGACAGCCTCCGTATCATGATTTCCCAGGGTAATAGCATACGGGATATGGTGCGCGTCGAATACGTCGAAACCCTTGCTGGCGACTTCGAAATGGTCGTAATTATCAAAATTTACGAGGTCGCCAACGTGTAAAACCATTGGAATATTCAGCGAGTCCTTGTGGTCAATCACCCATTTGATCCGACTGTTAAACATATTGTGATTATCACCCACCTCACCCTGCGTGTCAGGAAAAACCGGAATGGTAAATTTTTGAGCATACACAGGGGTCATGGTGGCCATGATGGCCAAAACAACCAGAAGAAATCTTGTTATCATGCTAAAGTCTATTTGTATCAAGGTATTCCGGGTTTTATTTTTTCTGTTTGGAGACGACCTCCTGAACAACTTTCAGGTAGCTCCCAGTAGGGTCGGCTTTGGTCGGTACCAGGTAGCCGCCTTCTCCGAGTTCGTTCCAGGCGTAGATCAATACCATTCGTTCTTTGGGAGTTTGTTCTGGGTGCGTTTCCATCCACGAAACGGCATCGCTCAGGAATGTTCGGAACTGTTCGGGTGTGCGACCAGTATAATACCAACCCTGCCTGGCCCCCCCTTTACCATTGCCGCTGGCATCCTCCCAGGGGCGTTTATCCCAGCCCACAATCACGGTCGGAATGTAGGGTTGTTGCGCTGACCCCTGCCACTTGCTACGTTGTGCATCGGCCAGTTCGCTATAAGGGTGTTCCTGTGAACCTGCCGAATAGCCCGGAATAACGTTGTAGTGGGTGGCTACATCAAAGTTCTTTCCCGTCGTATTGCCGCAACCGGCAATCATCAGGCCGGCCAGCCCGCTTTTCTGAGCTACCTGCTGCATGCCAGCAAGGTCAACATTTTCGATTCCCTTCGCGTTAAAAACAACAACCATTGGCTTACCCCCAACCTTAACGTATTGAGGATCGTTAAAATATTGCATCCAGTACTCGGTTGCTTTTTGCCAGTTTTCAGTACCGGTAATTTCAGCGCCCTGATGATTCGCAACCAGAAGCCCAAACTTGATCCGGTTCTTATTTTTTGCCTTCAGATAACGCTGCATGCTTTCGTGCTGAGGCAGGGAGGCAATTTTTTCCGGGTTGAACGGGCCGTTGGCATCGCGCCAGTACCAGCAAAAAAGAAAAAACTCAATGCCGTTGTCAGCCGCCAGATCGATCTGGCGTTCCATGATTTCCTGCGAATCGTTTCGCCAACCCCACACTGGTTCGCGGTCGGCAAATTCATTCAGCATCCGTTTGGTAACCTGCCGGGGGACATTTTTCGCCCAGGGTTCGTTCGGGTCGTCGGCTTTTGGGTTTTTACCGCCCCACCCGTCGTAATAATAGGCCCCAACGCTGATCGATTTTCCAGCCGGTTGGCCATACAGTTGAGTGATAACGCCGGTCAGGAGGATCGTCGAAAACAATCGTCGCACTTGTTTCTTCATAACGTATTATGTTGTAAATCAGTAGATTATATCTTATTTGGTGATTGCCGGCTGAAAAACCTCCAGTCCTACTCCCCGGTCGCGGATGACCAGCGTATCTGTTGCTGAGTAGGTATTCGCGCCTTGCTGGAATTGATACGTGAGATGAATGGCGTCACGTTTTTTATTACCCCACTCGTCGGCATCGTCGAGGAATTTGCCTTTGCCGGTCACCTGAAAAGCGGAACCGGCCGTGCTTTGAACCACGCAGTCATTGCCGGTAAAGGTCAATAGTAAGCTCAATGTTCCTTTTATGGCCGTAGAGTTCAGATTGCCAGCCATCGTGACCTGATTTTTGCTTTTTGTCGTCAGGTTCCACACCTCGTTTTTCTCGATGTATTGGGTTCGATACGTAGTCGATTCAATTTCCTGCCCAGCCGCGTTTTTTACCATGCTTTTGCCCCGGCGGAAATAAGCGCCATGAAATGGGTTTATAAATTTGACGGCGAACATGGTGAAATCCTTGGGCGCCACCTGCCAGTTGCTGACAATTCGGGGATCGGGCTGCGTCACAGATGGTTTGCCCTTGAGCAACGAATCAAGGCCGATCACTTCGATGATCCGTACTGGCAAAACATACGCCAGTTTAATGGCCAGCGTATCATCGAAAAAATCATCTTTCAGTTGTACCGCAATGTTTCCGTTAAATTCACCCGCCGGGATAACCAACTGATCTCTCGAACTCAGCGTGTAATATTTTTCGGGCAGGGGGTACATGGGCTGATTGGTAGAGGAAAATTTTGCCTGATTACAAAGGCTATTGTCTACCTGAATTTTGAAGATCCGATCTTTTGTATTCGTATACACCCCACCCATCGCTGCCGAGATCAGGAATTTATGATTGTTGTCGTTGGTGTTATCGTAGATGTAGTCGCCCAGGATCAGCGTTCGGATGGGGTACTGATAGGGGAAATAGCCCGATGTGTAGTCATAATCCGGGAAAATGATTTCCTGATTTTTGCAGGCATACAATCCAGCCAGTAAAACGAGTAGTAGCAATATTTTTTTCATGTCGGATCGCTTGTAATGGTTTTTCCGAATTTCAGATGATAATGATTTACCACTGGATTATGATAAATTCATTTTTTCGACAGGATTAACAGGATTTTCTGGATTTATTGATCAGAATAGAAACAATCCTGTTGAAAAAAACCTTTACCAGCCCTGGTTTTGCTGGAGTGCCCGATATTTGACAATCTCGGTCTGGGGAACAGGGCCATAGTGCATGAAGTTATTCTTATACGCCCTGTGCTCGACATCGACAACCGTATAATTCGTTTTGTTGATATTGATTCCTTTTGCCGTTTCAGTTAAATCGGCCTTCCACCGGCGCAAATCCCAGAACCGGAACCCCTCAAAGCAAAGCTCCAGCCGACGTTCATTCCGGATGAGCTGCCGCATCTCTTCCTTTGTTGAAATACTGGCCAGATAGGGGTCTGCTTTGGGTATACCCGCCCGGCTGCGTATCGCACCAATCACGTCCTTTGCCGAGTATCCCCAGGCACCGGCACCCGTCGGGCCCCAGACTTCGTTGGCGGCTTCGGCATACATCAGGAACAACTCCGTGTAGCGCATGTGTACTTCGTAATGTTTTTGGGTTGTGGGCGAAACTGGATTCAGATTGACTTCTTCGACCAACAACTTTTTCAGGTAATAACCCGTGCGGGTGGAGGTTTCCAGCGAATCTTTCGCGTCGATGCCACCCCCTACACCCGTAAGAATGGTTTTTCCCGAAACCGTGTTGCCATTATAGGCTATGTACTGGCGCAGGCGCGGGTCGCGGTTGTCGTAGGGCTTTGTTTTATCGTATTTGCTTTCTGCCCGGTCGATTGGGTATCCATTCGCAGCCGGAAAGGCATCGACAAGATTCTGCGTGGGATTAACATTCCCTCTGCCAAAAAGGGAGGGGGGGTAATTAGCCATTTCGCGTGAATTCGTCGTAACGACCGACCGTCGCCATAAAATTTCCTTCTGATCGATTGGGGGGGCTGCTGATACGTTCAGTTTGTCTACGAGAGTTTTCTGGTAAAACTTGTTTCCATCCGGGTCGATCCCGGTCAGGCCACCGACACTTTTCAGTACCTCTCCGGCATAATTAGCCGCCTGCTCCCATTTGGAAGGGTCCGTATTGAAAGCCGGGCTGGCTGCCAGCAACGCTACTTTTGCCCGCAGCCCCCTGAGAACCCGAGCCGAAATTCGTTGGTTAAGCTCGGAGCCGAAAACAATGTTATAGTTACTGACCGATACCTTTTCATAGCCCGACGGCAATTGGGCGGTACTGCTGATAGTCAGGTAATCGTTCATGGTCAGGTACTTCATCGATTCATTGATATCGGCATAAATCCGGTTTACTGATTCCGTAAACGTAGCCCTCGGAATATTGAAATCGGTGTTGCCATCCAGAAATTTGTCAATGATCGGAATTCCCAGCATTTGTCCACCAGGCCCCGGCCCGGCAACGGCCACCAGCAGGTGATATTGCAACAAGGCACGTAATGCGTAGGCTTCTCCCTTGAAGCGCTGGGTATATAGCCAGTTGAGTTCAGGAACCGAGCCCTTCCAGTTAACGGTATCAATAAGGGTGATAAACTGATTGGTGGTCTGAATGCCTGAAATACAATTTGTCCACTGATCTACAGGGTTATAGATCGCCGACCATTGGCCGGTAGCCATGCGGAGGTAGTCATTCTGCTTGTTGTTGCTCACGGCATCATCGGTGGCAACGTCATTGAAGCTGAGGTTATTGGTCGGTATCCGATTGTAGGCAGTCATTAGTACGCCTTCGGCAAAACCCGGATCCTTATAGAGCCTATCAAGTGTAGCATGATTGTCATTCACAGGCTCCAGCAGATCACAAGACCATAAGGTAACTGTACTTAGAACAAACAGAATATATATGAATAATCTCATCATGTCTTTTTTAGTAATTAAAACGAGATGTTTAGACCCAGCGAATAGGATCGGTACTGTGTTTCGGTACCAATGTTGAGTTCCTTAAACTGTCGGTACTTCGAAATCATAACCAGATTAGACGCATCGGCGAAAATCGAAAACCCTTTCATGTTCAACTTATTGGACAACTCAACTGGAACTGAATACGTGAGCTGTACCCGATCGATGGTAAAGTAATTATCGCGGTACAGCCAGAAGTTTGAGCTTCGGTAGTTGTTCGTATTAGCAATAGAACTCAGCCTGGGGAAGGTAGCAGTAGCCTGAGTGGCCTCGGTCCAGCGGTTTAGTACGAATGTCGAATACTTATCATCGCCATCGACCCAGAAGTAATTGTTCGAGAGTTCGCCATCGGCACCCATCCGTCCGTTCCCACGTGCAAACAGCGTCAGGTTTTTGTAAGATAGGCGCAGGTTGAGGCCATACGACCAAGGTGCCTGCCACCGTCCAATGCGAACTTCATCATTGGCATCGATAACACCATCGCCGTTTTGATCCTTGTATTTCAAATCGCCGGGTTTTATGGTTCCGAATGCCTGCGGTTCGTGGCTATCAATGTCGCTCCGGCTATTGAAAAATCCCTCGGAAACCAGTCCAAATCGAGCGTCGACAGGCTGATCGGTGCGATTTCGATTGCTGGAAGCGTACAGCTCATCCCGTTTTTTTACCTTCGAATCAGCGTAGAGCACGTTGGCCCCCACTACCAGCTTGAAGTCGCCCCAGTTCTCGCGATAGGAAAGTCCTAACTCAGCTCCCTTATAGGTGCTGCTCTCAAAATTCTGATAAGGGATAAAGGACGAGAAATAACTTGGATAGATCGATTGGGGGCGGGTAATCTGATCGAAGTATAGACTGGTGAATACATTGGCATCCAGCGACAACCGATTGCCAAACAGCATACTCTGAAAACCAATATTAAGTTCTTTACGCTTTTCGAATGCCAGATTAGCATTGCCTCCGTTCTGGGCGACCACGCCGGTTCGCGACCGTGTTCCTTCGTACCACGAATAACTACCGGAGGTCGTATACCGCTCGTCATAGTTAAAGAAACTGCTGATGCCGTTGTCGGAATTCAACAATCCAGCTGACATACGAACTTTGAGGTAGTTGATAAACGACAACGACGACATGAACCCTTCCGAACTCATTACCCAAGCCAGCCCCAACGACGGCGAGAAAGCCGTGCGGTTGCCTTCCGGCAACTTAACGGAGTTGACAAAGGCACTGCTGAAATCGACCAGGTATTTGTTTTTGAACCCGTAACCCAGCCGCAGACCAAGGTTGGCGTTTTTGTTCCCCTGGATATCGCTCTGCGTTTTGTCGCTGGTCAGATAGGCCAGCAGTGATCCGGTAATCTGGTGAACATCGTTTACGGTATTGGTGTAATCAAGTAATCCGTAAAAACCGATCCGGCGCCGGTATGATGCATTGCCGACATTCTGGGTTCCACTACGGACATCTTCCCCATACTTCTTAAGGCTAACGATACGGTCTTCTTTGTCAGACCAGGTTGGTTCATATGCCGCGTAGCTATTGCTGATAAACTGATCGTAAAGAGTCAGGAAATCGAAACTTAGGTTAGTATGAAAGGCCAGTCCGGGAATCGAACGGCTCAGATCGAAATCAATCCGGTTGTTGAACGAAAACACCCGTTGTAACTGCTCATTCTGCCCACCTGCGTAGCCAGACGCTATGGGGCTGGTCAGGTAAGCAGCCGTTCCGCCGATTAGGTACGTTCCATCGACGTCATTTTTACGGGCTTTGAGAAGTGCGTTTTCTGGATCGATCAGCGAGATGGGAATCAAGGGTGAATACAGGTTCGGCCGGAGCGTGGCGGCATTGGCGAAAAAACTCCCCTGCGGTTGGGCATTGTCGTTCAGGACAAAAACGGCATCCAGGGCAGTTTTAATCCAGGGGCTTATCCGTAGATCGATGTTTCCGCGTACGTTGAATACGTTGGATTTCATGGATTTGCCTTCCCCGAAATTATACAAACTCCCGGTTTGGGTCCAGCCAGCGTTGGCATAGTACGTTGCCACATTGTTGCCGCCGGAGAAATCGACCATCGCTCGTGAAAAAGGCCTGAGCTTTTTTAAATAGTCGCCCGAATAATAATCTACGCTAGGGTATCGATAGGTATTACCGGTTCTAAAATTCTGAATGACAGCTGGCGAATATTGTACGCTCAACCCGTCATTTACCCGCGCTTCGTTATACAATTCCATGTAATCGGCCGATGAAAGATATTCCGGCAACGCACTAGGTCGCGAGATTCCGTAAAAAGCGGTGGCATTGATCTGTTTCTTATACGCCTGTCCGCGCTTGGTTGTCACGAGCACCACACCATTAACCGCATCATTGCCATACAGGATGGCCGAGTTAATGTCCTTAAGAACCGAAATCTGCGCTACCTCCGACAGGTTGAGGGTGCTGACATCACGCGGTAAACCATCAACCACAAACATGGGGCTGCCAATCCCGCGAACATTCGAACTGCCAAGCATGCCGGGAATCAGGCCGGTTAGTGCCGAAGAAATACTCTGCGTGTTGTCAAATTGTCGGAGTTCATCAGTATTCAGCACACTTACGGCATTCACCAGATTGCCTTTTTTGATTTTGCTGAACGCAACGTTGATAACATCACGCTGCCCGAAGAGGAAAGGCGATGGCGTTAACGTCAGCTTTTCCTGATTACTATAGTCGCCGGGTTTAAACACGGCCGATTCGAACCCGGGAGCTTCAATAAGTAAGTCACCCAGCGTCGGTATAGCAATCGTAAACTGCCCGCTGGCATCGGTCCGGCTAACGGCGATACCTTCGTTGCCATAGATGGTTGCGTTTGGAATTGGCTTGCCATTTTCGTCCGTAATAATCGACTTGATCACCATTGGCGCGGGTGCTTTTTTCTGAGCCACGGCTACAACCTGGCAAAACAGCAGCAGGCAGCTCAGGTATCGGTATATTCTCTTCATGGGATTCAATTTTTTAAAAGACGGAATAACGATTACTTCCCTGGGTTACCATCCTGGATTTTGTGGAAAGCCTTCGTACAGCTTTGTATCTTTCAATTGAAAAGGAAGCCAGTTGTGCCGCTTTTCAAAGACCCGGGTAACCACCACCCGCTCCCTTAAATTGGTGGGTTTTCCGTTCGTGCCCCGATCAAAGTCAATCGCCGTTTTTTGTAGGTATTCTGGATTGCCGGCAATGTTCCACCGGCGCAGATCAAAAAAGCGATGACCTTCAAACGCGAACTCAACGGCCCTTTCCCGGATAATTTCTTTCATGAAGGCGTCTTTTGAGCCCGTGTACTTACTGTTCAGATTGGGCAATGTAGCCCGATTGCGAATGGTGTTGATGGCATCGACAGCTGTTAGCGTCCCCGCTGGTGCTTTGGCCATTGGTGATCCATAGCCATGTAGTACGGCTTCGGCATACATCAGGTATACATCGGCAAGGCGCATCTGCGGATGATAGGACTGAAAATTCCCCCATCGATTATCCCAGGGATTGCAGCCTTTCGGTGTCCATTTTTTATAAAAGTAACCGGTTACACTCCCGGCTACATTGCTGCTGGCAGATGTGCCATTCCGATGCATGCCATTATTGGCTAACTGGGCAAACTCATTCTGCTTAGCCGCTGCTACGGTGGCATTATCTACCAAACGCACACCGTCGTAAATAATGTCGATATAAAATCTCGGGTCACGCCCGGTCCAGGGGTCGTTAGGGTTGTAGCCTGATTCGGGGTCATCGATAGGCAGGCCATTGGCCATTCCGTAATTTTTAATGAAGTTATGCGTAGGCACTTCAACCCGGTTGTTGCCTGCTCCAAACTGCACTGGATTGCTGGTGCGGTTGGTAGTAAACCGGACATAACTCGGAATGTAAACGGTCTGGTTCATGATTACTTCGGTACCACCCGGCCGATCCCGGTTACTAGGCGACCAGACCCAGAAATTATCCGTCCAGGTGGCCCACGTTTGCAGCCGGTATACACCGGTTTCCGCGCAGAGTTTAATCACTTCGGCAAACACATCAGCGGCCTGTTTGCTCAATTCTGTATCGTAGGCATTCTGTCCGGTCGACGATTCGTTCATCATGGGGCTGGCGGCATATAGCAGGTTTTTACCCAGCATCGACAGCGCATGAATTTTCGTAATCCGCTGCGCATTATTGCCCAATGTAGCACTCCCCATGGTGGTTCCATCCCATTTCAGCGGCAGTAATTCGGCGGCATCCTTAAAATCTTTAGCTGCTTTCAGTGCTGCTTCCAGGTATGTAAGCCGGGCTAGGGTGAGAGGTTCCGACGAACTCTGTACGTCATCAACATAGGGAAGCCCACCGTAATAGCGCATTAATTCAAAATGAAAAAAGGCCCGAAAAAACAGGCACTGGCCTTTGATGGCGTTTTTTTCTTCCTGGCTGGCAGCCGTCAGCAAGTCCAGATTACTTAAACCGAGGTTCGCTTTTCGGATGGCGTACCAGGCAAACGGCCAGACTCGCATTCCGGTAAGATTGGAATAGTAGTTAAAATTGGGGCTGGCACCGTATAGAAACGTCGTCTGGTTCCAGTAGTTGCCATCGTCCCAGGGCAACGGAACATTAGACAACACTTCGTCGGAAGCACTGAAATTATAATATTGATTTCCGCCCAGTACTTTATGAATGTCGACCACACTATTGTACATCTCCTCCACAAACCCCTGAAAGCTGACAAAACTTCCAAATACATCTTTATCGGTTATGGTTGCCTCAGGTGATCGGTCAAGGTAACTCTCACAGCCACTGAAGATAAACCCTATGAACACGACACAACTTGTCAGCCAACGGCTGAGTGTGTACAGTTTATTTCTGATCATGACCTATTGGTTAAAAAGTTAAGTCGATACCGAAATTTATTCGCCGTGGAGTAGGGTAAGCACCCGCATTGGCAGCACCACCCGAAGCCGCCGACTCCCGGTCGTCGGGAAGATTCGACCAGAAGAGCAGGTTGTTGCCATTGACAAACAACCGGAGCGAACCAAGCCCCAGGCGGCTTGCAACCGTCTTCGGGAAACTGTAGGCAACCTCGGCCGTGCGTAGCCGAACAAACGATCCATCGTAGATAAAATAGTTGCCAATAAACTGGCCCGGCGACTTCCATCGGGGAAGAAAGGACGTAGCATCCGGGTTATCTTTTGACCAGTAATCCCTTACGTGCGAAAAAAGTACGTTCTGATACAGGTAGAAGTTGTCCAGCGGGATATACCTTGACACATTGTTGACGGCAAAAAATTGCACCATGACGGAGAATCCTTTGTAACTGGCACCGATGGATGCGTTGTAATTATTCTGCGGTACGTCGGAATGGCCAAAGGGCACCGCATCATCATTGCTGGTAATTACACCATCGGCATTGTAATCCAGCGTATTATAGTAGCCGGGCAACTTGGACAGGTCGTTGGTTTGCTGCGGAACACTGGAAAATACTTCATCCCAGTTGTTGTAAAAACCGGTATTCACTAAGCTTCGGGTTTGTCCGATCTGGTAGCCAGCCTGTTTCTGATAGGCAACCTGTAAGGCCGGATCATCCCGATTTATTATGCTATTCTGGGTGTGTGTGTGGGAGAAATTTCCCCAAAGGTTTAGACCGGTGGGAAACCGCTTATTTACCTTTAGCTCCAGTTCATACCCTTTTGATTTTACCTGGCCCCCATTGGCCGAAGGCGGTGTTGCTCCGAAATAGGGGGCAATCGCCCGGGATGTTCCCGTAATGATAATATCTGTCCTGTTTTCCGTAAAATAGTCAACGTTTAGCTGGATCAGGTCATTGAAAAGGCCCAATTCAGCGCCATAATTGTTTTTTTTGGCTTTTTCCCAATGAATATCCGGGTTCCCGACAATCGATTCCTTATACCAGATATAAGGACTTTTTTCGTTCGGGTTTGCATTCAGTAGGCTGGAGTTGCCGTAAGTATACTGCGACTGATAGGCCCATCTGGCCCCACCGGCATCGTCGCCTACGGTTCCGGCACTGTAGCGGAATTTCAAGTGATTGATCCAGGAGACTTTAAAAAACTTTTCATTCGTAACATTCCAACCAAATGCGTAAGAGGGGAAAAAGTCAAATCGATAGCCGGGACCGAACTTTTCAGATCCGTTGTAAGCACCATTAAATTCAAATAAATACCGGGAATCATAATCGTAGGTCGTTCGAAAAACCCAGTCTTCGCGGTAACTTGGAAACATACTCCCCTGCGCGAACTGTTCGCGTTTGAATAAACCCATCGCTCCCACATTGTGTTTATCGAATGAACGCGTATAATTCGACTGCAACTGATACATCAGTCGGCGCCGGATGGGCAGGTAGCCTGTAAAGGTTGAGGATACTTCTTCCGGGTTAATTGTCCACTGGCTCGGCACCCAGTCAAACGCATTGGCAGCAATAACCGGTGTTGTTTCTGTGTACTGGCTGGGGTCTTGTCCTTCACCGGTGTACCGGTCAGGATAAACAATTTTTCCGAGCAGATTGCCTTCAGGGCGCACGTGGTTCTGATCCGTAATGCCGCCAACGGTTTGCAGGCTATTATCATAGAACAACAAACCCGTTATACTGAGCCCTTTCGTAATAAAGTCCAGTTTCTGTTCGAGCGCAAAATCAGTATTTAACGTTACTTCACGACGCTGCCAGACTCCGGTATTATAAATTAACGCAACCGGGTTTTGAAGTGCCTCCGGCGGCAGTGAATAATTCTGCCCCCAACTTCCATCCGCATATTGCGGCAAAATGACATCTGGCGGAAACCGATACGCTGCAGCCCAGGCAAGTGGGTTAGTGCCCGACGAACCACTTGCGAACGAGTAGTTGGTATTTTTCTGGCTGTAATAACCGGCCAGATTCATTTTTAGGGTCGTTGTTCCGGTAACCCGAAAGTCCAGGTTGCTTCGAAAGTTAAACCGGTTGAAACTATAGCTTGGATCGTAGTTTTTGTAATTCTCGTATTTCTTGAACATGTCGCTCTCGTGCAGATACGCCAGCGATCCAAAATATTTGACAAATTTGGTCCCGCCCGTTACGTTCAGATTCGCTTTGTGCGACCAGGATACATCCTTGAACATGGCTTCCTTCCAGTCGACATTGGGATAGAGTATGGAGTTAATATCGCTTTGCGGCTTCCGGTAACGTAGTGCCACTTCATACGGTACATAGTCGCCCCACGAAACTGGGTTGATAGGGCCTTCACGCTCAATCATTTCGTTTCGGAGCATGATCGCTTCGTAGGAGTCCAGTTTTTCGGGCAGCCGCGAAACCGATAAGGCCGTTGTATTATACGAGACGGCAAGCTGGGGTTTAGAATCCGACCCCCGCTTGGTGGTAATCAGAATGACACCATTGGCCCCCTTTACTCCAAAAACCGCTGTGGCTGAGGCATCCTTTAGAACTGAAATCGTGGCGACCTCATTCACGTCGATGTTCTCCATGTTTCGCTCAACTCCATCTACCATGATGAGTGGCTGGCCCCCGTTCCAGGTATTGCGGCCACGGATGAAAATCGACGTAGCGCTTTCTCCACTGGCGGTTCCGCCCGGCTCTCCGCTGGCTGTAATCGTTGTCAGACCCGGCAGGTTTCCGGTCAACGTCTGTTTGAGGTCAGTTACGTTGCCCACTCTTTTTAGCTCCTCAGTCGACGTCTGTACAATAGAGCCCACCACGCTCTGCTTTTTTTGCGTACCAAAACCTACTACTACCACTTCATCGAGGGTCTTATCGTCACCTTTCAGTACCACATCAATTCTTGTCCGGCTTCCTATGGTAATTTCCTGGGGTAAAAAACCTACGTAGGAAAAAATAAGAATCGTTTCTTTGGCTGGTATGCTAAGCGAAAACTTTCCCTGGGTATCGGTGGTCGTACCTCGTTGAGTTCCTTTGATCAGAACGCTTACGCCAGGCAGTTTTTCGCCTTTCTCGTCGGTAACCGTTCCCGTAATCGGAATGTCAGCCGTAGCGCCCGCGCCCAAGTTAAGTTCCGTTGCCGACGAGTTTGGTTCGACTTCATTGGACGATAGCACAATCTGCTTGTCAATGATCCGGTATTTTATGCTGATCGGTGTAAGCAGCCGCTTAAGCACATCCGCTAATTTGTCGTTCCGATAATTTACCGAAACGACAGGCTGTTCGGGCAGCAATTTGGTCCGGTACGTAAACGTGATGTCAAGCTGTTTCCCAATCTGGGATAGAACTTCTGCCATACTCCGATTCTCCATTTTAAGAGTAATCTTCTTACTCAGTAAGTCCTGTGTACCTGGTTTACGGGCCAGGGTAAAATTTGTAAAAACGAGTACTGTAACCATCGGTATCAGTAGGCGTCTCAGCAGGATTCGGAAGTTTAGGAAATCACAAGCTTTTCTCATTAATTTAATCATTCTTGATTTTAGCAAAGGCAATAACTTCCCTGTATCCGTCTAACGGATATGGATATACGTCTATAAGCTGGGGAGGGAAAAGTCTTGGTGCTACGACCGTCGGGCTTTTAGTTAGCAGGATAGTTTATATCATAAGCGCTCGTGTTTTTTTACATACATCGTTTAGCGTCTACTACGATTCGGGTGCCTTCTATTTTATACGTGGCGCCAATCGCTTCGCACAATACGTCCAGTCGTTGAAACAGAGACTCATTCATGAACGAGGTTGTCAGCCGGCAGTCTATGAGCAGGTTTCTGTCGAACTGGATCTCTATGCCATATGACTTTTCAAGGATATCGAATAATTCAGCAACGGGTTTATTATTAAATGTCGACGGCTGAAGTTCACTTTCCGGCAGTACAGGTAAGGGATCGTCGACGAGCGTCCGGCTTAGCCTATCCGAATCAGTTTGATAGCTGGCCTGTTGGTTAGGCAACAAAATCATTCCTGCCAATGGGCCTGCTGAAGCCTCTTTTATCTTCTCATATACAAACACCTTACCTGTTTTTACCATCACAGACACCTGTTTTCCTGCTGTGTTGGTTTTTATCCAGAAGGTTGTCCCTAATACTTTGGTAATTAATTCATTCGTATAGACAACGAACGGTTTCTTTGGATTACGGGTAACCTCAAAGAACGCTTCTCCGGTGAGGTAAACCTCACGAGTTGATGAATTAATGAACTTGGTTTTATACTGAATCTTACCCCCCCGTGATAGGGTTATGCGGCTATTATCGGGCAGTTTTATGATCATTGAGTCAATTGCCTCATTCGAAACCTGGGTTAAATCACCCGATAGCACACCATAAGCTTCACGGCTGATTGATCCCTGATTTGTTTGTTCATGCCGTATTTGCCACAGGGTTACGCCCCCAACTACTAAGACTATGGCCGCTGCGATTCTGACCCACGCCCGCTGCCAGAGCGGAATAACGATAACGGGCTGGTTTATGGAAAGCTGAAGATTTTGCCAGATCTCGTCCACATCCTGTTCGGTAACATCAGTATACGTAGATGTGCTTAGTTTCAGTACGATTTGCCTGGCCTGGTTAACCGTTTTCTGCTGAAAAGGGTACGTTTCCAGAAGAGAAGACCAAAAGAAATCATTTGCGGAGTCAGGGTATTTTACCCACCGAATAAATTCTCCGTCCTGAACGAAGTCGTCTAGATCGTATGTAGCGTATTTCTCAAACATATAGCATGGGAACCAAACATCTAAATGGTGCATTTGGACGTTTGTACTCAAAATGGCCTAAAAATATTTTTAAATTTTGTTGATATGGTTAAATATCAAGAGCAAGAGCCAGCCAGCGAATTCAACAAATTCCTTTAACTGGGAAATCGATCTGTAAATGAGATTTCGTACCGACTGGTTACTGATCTGCATAACCGAGGCTATTTCGTCGAGGGAGAAATCGTGGAAATAGCGCAATTGAATTACTTCCTGCTGGCGTTTTGAAAGCCGATTGATGGCTTTTCGGAGTGCATTGATCTGCCCCTCAAAACCTTCCTGCTCAATAATAGTGTGCTCTAGTGGTAAGTCGCTAAAAACCTTGTCCAGAATTTGTTCAACATCAGGCCCGGCAACCGGAGAGGCTTCCCTGCTGTTGTGAACAATTCGGTTACGTAACGATCGGTAGAGATAGAAGCGAATGTTATCCGTGTCGGAAAGAGTTTCGCGGTGGAGCCATAAATGAAGGAACACATCGTGAATACTGTCTTTAACGAGTTGCTGGTTGCTGGAAACCCGGTAACCATATCGTAGCAGATCTTTTATAGTTCGGTTATAGATAGAGGTAAATACCGTCCTATCTCCTTTCCGAAAAGATGCCCATAGTTCGTTATCAGATAATGATTGCACGGGACGTTATTTTTAGAGCAAACCAATAGGGGCTTTCAAAGGCAACTGAAAATTTTCTGCCAATTTCTTTACCAAAAGAAATTGGCTTATAAATCTTACTTACTGATGGCACGCAAATCTTTCCGGGATTGACGGCTTACTGATTAAATTTAACGTGAACTATGAGATTGTTTTCTAAGCTGCTAATGCCCACTGTGATTCACCAGCCATTAGTAGGCGATCACTCAAATCGATTATAGCCACTGGTTTACGCTCGTAGAAGGAGTAGGCGATCAGGCTTGCGCAGATGTTCACAAACGCATTGGTCGCAGGCCGATGGCGGGTGTGTTCTAAATTACAGACCACTTTAAGCAATTACTATAAAGGCATCTTAGAACTTACCGGCAGTCAGCGGGTAATCGTTTATAATTCGATTAATTAATCTAAGTTGCATGAAAGCTGGTTAATACGAACACACAAAAGACATAACCAAGAGCAGGCCTACCTTTGAGGTGCGAAAACATGGATAACCCCCTCTGGCTATGCCCGAAAAAGTGATTGCAATTTACTGCTTCCTAGATGATTTTTTTGTAGAAACTCGCCATCCTGGCTCGATTAAACCACAAGCTAAACCCAAAGTGAGTGACGCCATCATCTTGACGACCGCTATCATATCGGCCCGCTTCTTTGGCGGCAATCAAGCCTCGGCCATGCTCTACAGGGCTGACAAGCAAGGGGATATCATGCTCGAAAAATCGACCTTTAATTGACGATTGCACCGACTGGCCGCTACCCTGAGTGCCTTGTTTTATTAGCTGGCTGATTTCTTCAAAACACTTAATCTGACCAGTCAATACCTGATCGATTCGTTTCCGGTGTCGATCTGTGCCAACATTCGTATCAGCTGTTCGCGGCTGGTTAAAGGCGAAGAGTACCGGGGCAAAATTGCGTTTAAACGGCGTTTTTTCTTTGGGTTTCGCCTACAGGTCGTGGCTACCAGTGAGAAGCAACCGGTGCAGTTTTTTAGTCTGCCCGGCTCGTATGCCGACGTAACAGCACTTCAACTGATGCATTTGCACTTGCCACTGGGTAGCCAGGTCTTTGGCGATTCGGCTTATACGGATTACGAACAGGAAGAGCTTGACGCTCGTTGCGAACAGATCTATTTGCAGATTCAACGAACGAGTAATAGTCGTCGGGCTGATCCAAGTTGGGTGGCGGCTTACAAGAAAACGCTTCGTCAGCCTATCGAGCAGGCCATTGGCCAAGTCAAACTGCGGTTTCCTCAAACGATTCATGCCGTTACTGAATCGGGTTTTCTGATTAAGATCGTCTTGTTTCTCTTGGCCTATGCCCTCGAAACAAGTTTATGACATACAACTTAGATTAGTTAGGTGAATTTTCTTCGTCTCAGTTTGGAGCGTTTCTTGAGAATATAAAAACTACAGTCGTAACTTACTTTTAAACTCAATCAAGTGTCAACTGAAATAGGGAGCCTATATATGCACAACATGCCAAATAAGAATAAATAATCGACTTGACGGCTTCCGGATAATAACCGTTAACAGCCATCAGCTGGCCATTGAGCTATTGCTTGAACACGGCGACTTTGTTCTTGCTGACTAGAATATCCTCCAGCGATTGGGGGACAATGGTAATTTTTAACTGATTCTAACCATACTAAAAGATCCTGTCAATAGCCCGGATGGCGATCAGGAACTGGCGATTCGACCGAAAAAAATGGTCCGCATCCAATCCCTTCTGTAACTCATCCAGGCTTACGGGACTGGTGTACACCCTGGCATCCTGACAGTAGATGTAGGTCAGCGAATGTGCTGTATAAAAGTAGGCGATTTGATCGGTAGCAATCATGACTAACTCGACTTTCCAATAAATGAGAATCAGACGTCGGGGACTCGCTTCATCAGCCGGGAAAGCTGGATCGTCCATAGTCGGTATGGGCTTCTCGTTTCCCACTTTTGTTTGATAGAGAACCAGGTGGAGATTTGGCTGCCACAGACCATCTGATTCCGTAGCCAATTGACCGCGTCCCGGCGGGGAACCGCACGGTGGCCACCTATTTATCATCGGGGAAATGAAGGTAACTGGCTGATGAAAAGAAAAATAAAGTGGTCAGTCTATGCCGAAATCACCTGATCTACCGCTAGCGGAATCAGGTGGTCAATTAGTCCGAAATCACCACTGGTAAAGCATTTTTTTTCGGAATATTGGCAACAACCCGACTACACACAAAGGGATATAACTTTGGCAAATACGTTAAAAGTTTATATATTTGAATATAATAATATTAATACATCATCAACGGCGATTAAAAAGCTTCCAATCAGTGGCTTCGTTAGCAGCTGATGATATATGTTTAGGGGGTAAGTAAGAGAGGGCTGGTCGTCAATTGATACGCATATGATCGATAAATTAGGTTTTCCCAGTATTCTGGCTAACCGTTGGCCCCATTGCCATCAGGAACGATTCTTTGTCGTAGTCTCCGCTTTTAACCTACCCAAATTCGATCAAATGCACGCCCCCTGTGCCGTTTGTGGACTAAACTTTGAATCCGAGACCGGATTCTATACGGGTTCGCTCTATGTTAGTTATGCCCTCTTCGTAGCCTGGACACTGACCAACTTTGGGCTATTTGCCCTTTTCCTGGGTATCGATGTACTATCGTTCCTGTGGCCACTCATTGGAAGCAATGCAGTTTTGACGCCCTATTTTTTTAGGCTGGCCTGCCGGATCTGGTTCCGGATTTTTATGTCTACCTGATCGCTTATTTCCTTCTTTTTATTTTATAGACTATTCAATTAGTTTAAATACAAACACATATGAAAAGACTTCAAAAGTTTTACACCGATTACAAACCGTATATTTTCTCGGATGGCTGGTATTATATTCTGGTGGTGCTGTTCATCCTTTTTCTGTTTATTTTTTTCTCGTGAGCTAAACCTATTATCAACCCAACCCGGCGCTATCATAAGCCGTTGGCGATCAGAATATAATTAGTTAAGACATTGGGTGATCGGCAGGAATTAGCTACCGATAAGAGTAGCCCCTTATTGCGGAGTTAATTTTCTTCGTACATTTGAATATTATAATATATTAATTTAGCACATGGATAGTCCACTTCACCGCTATAAAGCAGCGTTTTTTAAAACCTTGGGGCACCCCCTCCGATTGGCTATCCTGGATGCTCTGCGGGCCGGCCCTCTGTCGGTTACCGAGTTACAAACGGCCACCAGTGCGGATCAATCCATGCTTTCCCAGCAGTTGTCCCGGCTCCGAACCATGCATTTCGTCACTACTCGCCGGGAAGGAACCACCGTGTTCTATCAGGTACAGGATCAGGATATCTATCAGTTCCTGGATCTGGCTCGCCAGATCTATGGGCGTCAGTTAAAGCGCTCCGAAGACATTTTGACTGAGTTGAACCAGGCTAGTTCCTGATGCACAGTCGTACGATTTACCCGGTTTTTCCAGGGTATTGAGCCTATGAATGGACACGCTATTTTCTCCAAAAATCAACCGCCAATTCCGGGTAGAACATCTCATTCGTTGTTTTCTGAACAAACCGTTCTACACGAGTTAAAGCACTACCTGCCGACGCAGGCACCGCTGAAGGATTTTGTCCACCATAATCCCTTACATGGCTTTCAGCATCGGCCCTTTGAGCAGGCCATCCAGCAGGCGGCTGAATTAGCAGGCTATCGCGTCTTATTTTCTCTGAAGGAATTTCGAGCCTTGTATGCCAATGGCCGGATTTCGGAGCCCCTGCTGGAAGCCGTCATACTGGAACGAAAAGGGGTTCACCAACAGGCTATCTGGACCATTAACCTGCTCCGAAAAACGTATCCAGCCCTTCCTACCCCTCGAATTGGGCGGTTACGGGAAGGCTGGAAGGCGTACTACCAACTTGATCTGGATGCACTGGTGCATCCAATCCTGTTTCGACTCCTGTGCAGTTTTCTCGATCAGGGAATTGCGGTGTCAGCCTTCCCGTATCGGCATCTGGATTTTCTTTCGGCTATCCGGGCCATGGAGCAAAGTAGTCTGGTCAGCCTGTTCCGGTCAAAACGCGTTCGGCGTCTGGTTCGGTCGACTACCTGCACCATCCCTGATTTAATGGCCATACTGGTTGGCCAGGAGTCTCTCTATAAGCAATACCTGTTTGATCAACAGTTTGCCCACCCGGGCTGGTCAGGCATGGTGTCGGTCATTGAAGATCAGCCCCAATCAGTACTCGATCATCGGCGCATTTCCCTACAGGCAGTTATTATGCTGGAACTGCTGTTGGAAATCGATGCACTGGATACGCAATTCGGCCAGCACTGGAAACCGTTAAGCCATCATTACCCTGACCAACCCCTCGACTTGTTCGCCTCTTCAGTCTCTACCGAGCAGTGGGAGGTCCTTTGCCTTTGGCAACAGGCCTACGAGTGGAGTTATTACGATCAGGTATTGGCTGGGATACAATTGGGGCCGGTCGAACCCGTAGTTCCGCCCAGAAGTTTCCAGGGGATTTTCTGCCTGGATGACCGGGAGTGTTCCCTCCGACGCTACCTGGAAACCCTGGATACCAACTGTCAAACCTTCGGGACGCCGGGATTCTTCAACGTTGAGTTTTTCTTTCAACCCCAGGGTGCAACCGCCTACACGAAACTTTGCCCCCCTCCCTTTTCCCCCCGTTACCTGATTAAAGAACGAAACGGGGCCAGGAACTGGCGAAAAAGCATTCACTTTTCCAAGTCCTCCCAAACCTTACTACGGGGAGTTGTCATTAGTCAGACCCTGGGATTCTGGTCAGCACTACGGCTTTTGCTGACGGTATTTCGACCGACGATGCGTCCAGAGATGGCCTCCTCCTACCAGCATATGCAGCAAGCATCCCACCTGACGGTGGAGCAAACAAGCCTGCAAAAGGAAAATGGCTTACAGGTAGGATTTAACATCGACGAAATGGCCGAGCGGGTCGAAGGGTTATTAACCAGCATTGGCCTGGTAAAGGAGTTTGCCCCGATTGTGTACGTGATTGGACACGGCGCCAGCAGTGTGAACAATCCGTATTATGCCGCTTATGATTGTGGGGCCTGTTCGGGACGTCCCGGATCGGTCAATGCCCGGGTTGTCTGCCTGATGGCCAATGACCGGCGTGTACGCGACCGATTACGGGACAAAGGCATAACGATTCCCGATGAAACACAGTTTTCAAGTGGGCTTCACGACACCACCCGCGATGATATTTGCTTTTATGACGAAGCGTTGCTATCGCCCGTCAATCAACGGCTCCATCAGCAGCATATAACCTTATTCAGGCAGGCACTGGATCAAAATGCGAAAGAGCGATCCCGACGTTTTGAATCCATAGACAGTCGGTTGAGCGCAGCCGCGATTCATGCTAACATTCGTCGGCGATCGGTATCCCTGTTTGAGCCTCGGCCCGAACTCAATCATGCCACAAATGCCGTTTGTTTGATTGGTCAGCGCAGTTTGTCGAGACATTTGTTTTTAGACCGCCGATCCTTTCTGAATTCCTACGATTATCGGGTTGATCCAAAGGGGCAGGCCTTAGCCCGTATTGTGCAGGCAGCCGTGCCAGTTTGCGGAGGCATTAATCTGGAGTATTTCTTTTCCCGGGTCGATACCCAGAAACTGGGAGCCGGTAGTAAGCTCCCTCATAACGTGATGGGCCTAATTGGCGTAGCCAATGGCTTTGATGGCGACTTACGGCCCGGTTTGCCCACCCAAATGACGGAAGTACACGACCCGGTTCGGCTGCTGATGGTTATTGAACAACTACCCGATGTGGTCCTGAAGGCGATCCAACAATCGCCACTAACCTACGAATGGTTCCTCAATGACTGGATCCATCTGGTTGTTGTTCATCCGCGCACACGGGCACTTAGTCGGTTTACATCGGGCCGGTTCGAGGCCTATAAACCCCGTCAGAAACAGGTGGAGACGATATCCGATTTACCCTCGTTGATTGCCTCCGACCAGACCAATTTCCCGGTCTATCGGCTCGCTGAAAACTCCTGAATCGATGGAACAACTACTGCCCCTTTTCGTGCTCATTCCGCTGGTCGGCCTCTTGGTAGGAGTCTGGCTATCCCCTTCGAATGAGTCTGCTATTGCGTGGACGGCCATCACTACCATTGGTCTTCATCTACTCGTTGTCGTAGCGTTTGTGGGGTATTGGGTGTTTCGAGGCTACCCACCGCTCACCCTAGCCAGCCTCGAACTGGTTGCAACGAACGACTACCGCTTCGTGCTGGATTTTTATTTCGATAGGCTTACGGCGGTCTACCTGCTGGTTGGGGCATCCCTAGTTCTGCTGGTGGTGCTATATAGCCGGTATTATCTCCATCGCGAGCGTGGGTACAAGCGTTTCTTTTTTACCACGCTTTTCTTTTATGGGGGCTATGTCCTGATTGTAGTGGCCGGAAATCTGGAAACGATGTTTACGGGTTGGGAAGTGATTGGTCTTTCATCGTTTCTGCTGATTGCCTTTTACCGGGGTCGTTACTTACCCGTCAACAATGCGCTAAAAGTATTTTCTATTTACCGTATTGCCGATATGGGCCTATTGCTGGCCATGTGGATGAGCCACCATCTATGGCACGAAAACATCACCTTTGCGGGGCTGAACCAGTACGCAGGGGTGCATGCCCCGCTTCAGACCCATAGCTGGATGGGGGTGTTCATCTCACTGATGATCCTGTTTTCGGCCCTCACCAAGTCGGCTCAGTTACCTTTTTCGGCCTGGTTGCCCAGAGCCATGGAAGGTCCAACCCCATCGAGCGCTATCTTTTACGGATCGCTGTCGGTGCATATCGGCGTTTTCCTGCTGCTGCGAACGGCGCCGTTGTGGGAGCAGCAAGTATCTATTCGAATTCTAATGGGGGGAATTGGTTTATTGACCAGCCTGATCGCCAGTGGAATTGCCCGCGTCCAGGCTTCGGTTAAGAGTCAGATTGCGTATGCCTCCATTGCGCAGATTGGGATTATGTTCCTGGAAATAGCGCTGGGCTTTCCTACGCTTGCCCTGGTTCATTTTGCTGGGCATGCGTTTTTGAGAACCTATCAACTGCTGCTATCGCCTTCCATCGTCAGTTATTTGATCCGGGAACAATTTTACACGTTTACCCCTGTTCAGTCAGTTTCCACCAGCCTGTGGCCAACGCGCCTGCGGGATACCTGGTATGTCCTGAACCTGACGGAATGGAATCTGGATACACTGATGTATCGACTACCGCAACGACTCGTTCAAGGGTTGGGGCAGCGACTTTCGTTCGTATCGCCAAACTGGGCTCTGGGCCTGGGCATTCCGGTCTATGGCATTGGTCTACTGGGGGCTTACCATCAGGAGAGTTTATCGCCCCAATTGAGGCACTATCTATCGATCATGTTTGCGCTGATTGGGCTTCTGTTCGTCGTGTGTTCCTTCACTAAGCGTAAACATCTATGGCTGAGTTGGTTATTGATGGTAATGAATCCTTTCTGGATTGCCCTGGCTATTGCCTATAACGAAGCGGTTGCGGTTGGTCAGGTGCATCTGTATCTGAGTGGGATTGTGGTGGCGGGGCTGGGGGGATATGCCTGTCTGCAGGGGCTCAATTCACGAGAAGGCGATTTACAACCTGATCCATATGCCGGTTATGCGTATCCTTACCCTAGACTAGCGTTCGGCTTTTTACTGTGTTGCCTAGGCGTGACCGGTTTTCCCATTACCCCAACCTTTATTGGGGAAGATTTACTGTTTAGCCATATTCATCCCCACCAGGCAGTACTGGCTTTCTTGGTTGCACTCAGCTTTATGCTGAACGGGCTTTCGACCATTCGACTGTACACCCGGATTTTCCTGGGCCCCTGGCCTGATACACCGTATGGTACCGCAAACCGATCTTCTTAACCAATATGCACGTTAGTGGCACTCTTCTGAACAACGGGAAGCTCTCCAATTTCGCTATGGAAAACACCTATCAACGACTTACTCACCTGGTTTTAGCCCAGGGCATTGTCCGTCCCTCAGCCCTGCAACCCACGGCTGATCTGCGAAAGGATTTAGCGTATCGGTTGTCCGATATTGTTGAACTAGCCCGTTTGACCGAGCGGGAACTTAAGGTATCCATCCCCCCGGAGGATTACAGTAGGTTTACGACACTTGGTGAATCGGCCCGCTACCTGATGGAACGGCTTCAAGCAGCTTACTAACCGCTCTGCTATAGACATTATCACGAAATCGTCCAGCTTTTCCAACTTCCCGTGAGCGATCCATTTTTCTAACTTAATTTTTTTGCCTTATGAGTCATCCCTGGAGATTTCAATGAAACTGACCACGCCACGGTGGCCTTCTGATTCCGAAGTCGGCTGACTAGCTGTTTCGCATCAAACTGACCACCGCCGGGCGACCCCGCTTAAGTCCCTTTCCATTGCACCGGCCCGCGACGGCGTACCGTTCGCAGTGGCGCACCACCCCGGCATAGAGTTAGTAGTAAATTAAATAAGAACCATCAGTGGTCAAAATGCTACAAAATCCACTGGGCTATGCTTCTGAAATCTCCACATTATCTAAGTACTTTGTTCACAAACATACGAGCGTTTGTAGTGATCCACGACAATTTTACAAACGTACGACGTTGGTCATTCGGTTGTAAAGCGTATCCTGAATGAACACCGGGGCGGCAGCTCTAAGATGTGCGTACGTCTGTCAGAAGCCTTTTGCACTAGTTCCGAGTTTTGGTTGAACGTGCAACGCAACTATGATCTTTGGTATGCAGAGAGAACTGTCGAGTTTAAAACGGTGCAGCATTTTGGCCGTTGCCAACTAGTGGCATGCAGCCCGCTTAACCTTAAAAAGTACTGAAATAAATTTTCTAGAACATTACCTTAAATTTCCCATCGGTTATCTTTACACTCCTCCCATTTCCTTTCAGGTTCATCATGAACGTACCGACTGCATACTCAGCAGTAACTTCGGTAAATGTAATGGAGCCCACCTCTGCCGCACCCAGATCAGCCTCATATATAATAGAGTTCTGTTCAATAATATCTCCACCACGAATCTTCTTGGTTTCTGGTTTGCCATTCATCACCCCGGTTATATTAAGCCGAATCTGTCGATAAGTGCTACCTGTACCGTTATCGCCTGAAACTTTTGTTTCGTTCACACCGGTGCCGGGACCAATAAGTGCAGACCTGGTCAACGTGAATTTCTGGCCGTCCAGAGTATATTCAACGAAGTAATCACTGGTATATGGCGTAGGCATTGTCGTATCGCTCTTTTTGCAGCCAGCAAACAGCAAGCCTACCAGTAGGAGCAGGTAAATAGATTTCATGTGGTAATTATGATTTGATTTACCCGCATATATACCATCTAAAATGCATATGTAACATCTATTTATGCGACTTAATTGAACATAGCCGTTTTTACTCGGAAACGAGTAGAAAGTGGCTAGTGGAGTTTGGAAATAAAAGAGCTCCAATCGGGTGGAGGAGCGTATATTTAACCTATTTTGTTCACAAGCAAACGACCGTATGCCTGTGAACAAAACCAGTAAACAATGCTCATTGGTGTTAAACTATAAAGGCTCGTTTATGTAGGATCGAGACCGCTATTTCTTCCATTCAGCTTTGGCGGCTTCAAGATCGCGCATGAATGTGGGATTTTTTAAAATAGCAGGTTAGCATTCTGTGCGTGACTTGGCGCGCGTCTTCGTTGTCGCTGGGATAGTGAATGCCCATAATTTCGCGCAAACGGCGGATTTCCTCGGCCAGTTTGATAAAATCTGCCCGGTGAATGCCCCGGGCTGGATGGCCTTTGACCTGCTGGCGATAATGTGCGATTTCTTCCGCCGACAGATAGTTTTTCAGCACTTTATCCGGCAAGGCAATTTCCCGCTCTTTCTGCACAGTGATATGGGTAAAACCGTTCTCCTGGATGAGCTGCAAATACTCGCTCTTCTGGATAGCACCCGAGACGTAACCCACATAGAGTTTGGCGTCCTGTTGCAAGCCTGCGGGCAGCTCACCTTTCAGTACGATATCCGAGATGCTGAAATGCCCGCCCGGTTTCAAAATGCGGAAGGTTTCGGCCACGGCTTTTTGTTTGTCGGGCACCAAGTTCATCACGCAATTGCTCACCACCACATCGGCCAGATTGCTTGGCAAGGGCATGTCCTCGATGTCGCCATAAACGAATTCGACGTTAGTAAATCCGAGCGTCTTGGTATTTTTGCGAGCGTGGTCAATCATGGCCGGGGTCATATCTAGGCCGATCACGCGGCCCATTTCGCCGGTTTCGGCACGCGCCACAAAGCAGTCATTGCCTGCGCCCGATCCGAGATCCACCACCGTATTACCAGGTTTGATCTGCGCGAATTGCGTGGGTAGGCCGCAACCCAATCCCAAATCGGCTTCGGCGACGTAGCCTTTCAGCTCGTCATAGCCCACGGTCATATCAATGGGCACATTGGCGACCGTTTCAGGCCCGCAGCAAGAGGTGGGGCCGCAGCAACTATTTGCTTCTGCCGGGCCGCCGGGCGGCTGTTCGGCAATCGCGCCGTATTTCTGGCGCACGACTTCTTTGATTTGTTCGGCGGTTTCCATATGCTTTCCTATTGGTGTAATGTAATATTACGATTGATTCAGGCAAAAAAATACCTGCCGATGACTAGCAGGATGTAGCAGGCACGAACGTGTCAAATAATGCTCCGAACGCTCGTTGAGCTTCCTCCCATATGGAGGGATTGATGCAGTAGCACACGCGTGGCGGGTTGATTTCGCCCTGAATGATGCCGATGCGTTTCAGTTCTTTCAAATGCTGGGAAACGGTCGCCTAGGCCAAATCCAGCTCGTCCACCAGATCACCACAAACACAGGCTTTCTTGGAAATCAGCAATTGCAGGATGGCCACCCGTGCAGGGTGCGCAAATGCTTTCGCCAGATCCGCGATGCGGTTTTGCTCTTCGGTGAATATTTCGGTTTTGGTCAGTCCCATGCCCAAAAGGTAACAGAAATAACATTCATTGTAATATTGCGATGAATAATTTGCGCATGTATCAATAAACGCCCGTGGCTGTTGCACAACCCAGATCGCTTCCATAGCCCCAGATTAAAAGACACAAAAAGGTTGTCTGGATAGAGAACCAGTACTTGGGTAACGGCTTTGGGCCAATCTTTTTTCACCAACCATTTTTTTAGATTGTAGGCCGTGGCCGCCAGCAACATCCGTTTGTGGGCCGCCGATTGACCACGGGCATTGGAGCGACGCATCCCAAAGTAGTTCAACAAACTCCCGAACACGGGCTCAACCGTCGAACTTCGTAACTTCTTCATTCGGCTACCTTTAGCACTACTCACCCGCTTCTGCATGCGCTCGTAGTGGTTGCGATACATCGTAAACACCAACCGTTTACGCTGCTTCTTACCACAGCATTTCACTTTGATAGGGCAGTCTTTGCACTCACTCACTTTAGAGAAGTAATAGTAATTGCCATAACCGCCCATCATCCGAAGCCCATAATTCTTTAGAACCGCCCCATATGAACAACGGTATACATCCTCTTTTGGGTCGTACGTGAAGGGCTCCCGAATCGGCGTGTATTGCCCAAAAAGGGCCACAAAGCCCTCAATATTCCGACTTTCCAACCCAGCATAGTTATTGCCCGAGCCAAAGCCTGCATCCGCCAGCACACACCGAAGGGGTAAACCCAAGGCTCGTAAGCGAACAGTGGCTTGGTCTACTAAAGTCAGTAAATGGCGCGCGTCTTTTTCATCAGCCGCATCAGCCTGGATATGAGTAATGACATGTTGAGCGGTATCGACCACCATACTGGCCGAATAGAATAAGCGAAAGGGCTTACCCGGTTTGGTAGCTAGCCGAGCCTGGGGATCAGTTAGGCTTTGATGGGTTCGGTTATTACGGGCCACCCGTTTAGGGTTCACATATTGATTCGCCTTCACAAACGATACCTTCTCGGGGGCGGCTTGAGTGGCATCTTGATTAACATCCAGCGTCCAGTTTGCTATTTTTTTGGCCTCCAGGTTATCCAGAGAGGCATTAGCCTCAACATAGGCCGTATCAATGGCTTGGATTTGTCCATCAACTAAATTTGCCTGAGCACATTGGCGAAGACTATATTGAAAGCATTCCTCAAAGACCTTGTCGGGTAAGCGGTGGCGGGTTCGTGAGAGAGTACTGTGCCAAGGCAGGGGCTGATCCAGCGCTTGATCCAGAAAAAACAGGATGTCTAACCGCAACTGGCAGTGGCGGATAAGGGCCCGATCAGAGGACAGATTTTCCAGATGCTCGACTAGCATCAGTTTAAAGAACAGTACCGGGTCAATCGACTGATGGCCGCACTTGCCGTAATAGGGAGTAACCAGCTCATACAGAAAAGACAGATCAAGGTCTTGCTTTAATCTGTGGTAAAAATTAGTGGTTGGTACCACCTTGCCTAGCCGGGGAAGTGTACCTAATGCTGAGGAGAGTTGCCGTTTGCCTACCATAGTTAAAGATAGGCAACTAGCTCAAGGCTAGCAAGTTGCGTTGTGCAACAGCCACGCCCATTTTTTGAAGCAGACATAAGAACGCTTCTTCGTCTCAGGCGGGAGCATTTGATGAGATTACGTATAACAGAAGTTACACGCCTGAGCTTTTAAAAATTTCTACCATCGGTCCGCCGTCATTTTGCTATCAGATAAGTTTCCCTTACCGATTTATGAATTAGTCAGCTAAAAATGACCGGGGGCCGGAAAGGAACATTCCTTTCCGGCCCCCGGTCACATTATCCAAGCTTACACTTGGCATAATTAGTTATTTACCTCTGATGATAGTACCCGACGTCGAACTGCCGCCTACATTGACACGGTAGATTAGTGGGTATCATTCCCCCGCACATCGTATCCAACCAGCTCGTTTACGCCCTTGTGAACATTTACCTTCAGGCCATCTACTTTGCTACCCCTGGTCGTGAACCAGTCAATGTCCGCCGTACCGTCCACCCGTGAGTTAATCTGCAGGAATACCCGGCCGTTGTGCGGGTTCGGATAGGTTCTTACGGCTAGTTCATCATTGAGGACACGTTCATCAACGCCCACTCTTGCTCCACTCGTTCGACAGAACCCGACTACTACCGTTTTCGTCTCTACATCCGTGACGCCGTTGGCATCGACCACCCTGAACGAAACGGGGTAGGTGTCGCCCTTGGAGGGAAGCTGGGAATTAGTGGAAAACTGGGTGAATGGCCAACTCATCACTCCCCAACGACACCCCCAGCAATTCAAAATCTTTCATTACAGTTTTTTTAGCTATTTGATGTACAAGACTGATGGTAGCTTTTATACTGCTGGGGCTGGTACCTATTCAACCGAAGGGGATCAGTATAAAGAAACCTTTCTGTTTTATTCGAATTCGGTCTATGTCGGTTCCTCTGCCTGGCAGCAATGGAAGCTGCCAAGCGACACGCTGTATTTTTATAGGTTTCCAAAAGGCGATCGACAAACGGGGAAGGATGTGACTCAGGAGTGGGGTCAAAATAAATTTGTGGAAAAACGGGTTCGGGCCACTGGTCGGCCCTAGGGTTTTGCAACTACCCTGTCGCTCATAGCCACGACTGTTTACCTAGTTACAGTGCTTCTCTTCGCTGAGAGGCAGTTAGCTAGTCTGATACGTCTGGTTTATAAGTTCTCTCGAAACGCTCCTGCCTGAGACGAGGAATACCCCATATATCTGCTCTATAAATGGGGACGGGCGTTTCAGGAGACATTACCCCAGAGTTTTATCGTCCTACAATAAGTTGACCCTTCTCTGATGCTGACAATCCCTGCATATCCCCATCAGGACACAATTCACATTTCTTATCTGTTAACCTTCGATTTAATAACTAAGCCGGAATAGTCAAATCGGATATAATCAAATTTGCGTATTTTAAGGGTCAATTCGCCGGTCAATGCGCACCTTTTTCTTTATCTTTTTAAGTATTTTGTCTTCGATGACGCTATTGGGCCAGCCTAAGGCTCAAGGCTGGAAGGAACTGACTATTTCCGAAGGTCTGTCGCAGGGGATGATCTACGACCTGAAACAAGACAGGCAGGGATTTATCTGGGTGGCCACCAAAGACGGCCTCAACCGATATGATGGTCATAATTTCACAGTCTTTAGCCATGATCCCTACAATGAATTTAGCCTCTCTGACAACACCTGCTCGGCCTTGTTGGTCGATAGCCGGGGGCGGCTTTGGGTGGGTACGCTCAACCGGGGACTAAACCTGTACGATGCGCAAACACAGCGGTTTTACCACATCGATATTAGTGACCAGCATGCAGCTAACTCGGGCAACTACGAAGTGAGATTGTTAGCTGAAGATCTAGAGGGTAATATCTGGGTGAATACCGATCAGGACAAGCTCTTTAAAATTACGTTACCGAACGAACTGAAAACTAGTTTTCCTAGGGTCATCAATTTTACAAACCAGGCGAAGTTTCAGCAAATTACCCTGATTGGTATGGCCACCAACGCTTCTGCCCATCATATTCAGTTTCGAGCTAATGGCACAGCAACCGTGGGAACTACCTATGGTATGTGCCTCTTCAATTGGCAGCAGATGACGGGTATGCGGTCGATCTATCGACCACTTAACATACCGCAAAAAGATTGGTCGCTGGTTGATGACACAGGTGAGGGAGGGTACTGGTTTTCAGCCATGAATACCACTATCCACGGTTGGCTGGGAGCCACTCATAAGACCATTCGCTTACCCAGCCAAACTACCAGTGTGCTGGTGAAGATGATTGATTCAAACACGGTCGCTGTAGCTACTTCAGAGTACTTATGGCTACTGTCACCGGATCAGTTACTGGCTCAAGAGAGCTTAACTCCACAAAATGCGTTTACGGCCATGCCACCGGACATGTTTGGGTTGCGAACACTTAATCGGGATAAAACCGGATTAATTTGGATCGGTACAGCGGGATATGGGCTACGGGTGTTTAATCCTAAAGTTAAACAGTTTAAGACGTACTTGCCCAGTACCTCCCTGACCTATCTTACTCAAGACCAACAGGGGCACTTGTATGCGCGCTACTTGTCAACCTATGGCCGAGTCGATCGAGCTACTAATAAACTCTTGCCTTTCCTGAAGGGATTTAAGCAATCCAATGATCATCATGAGGACTTCCTGCTGCAGAGCAAAGCCAGTTATTTCTGGGCATCAACCATCGATTTTGGCGTTACAGGAAAACTCCATCAGTTACTGAAGTATTCGAGTACGGGTGAATTACTAAAGCGTTTTCCGCTACCTGCGCAAACGGCATTCGGTGTTAATCAAAATCAGACCTTTGAAGATAAGGCTGGGCAGTTATGGATAGGCGCTACGAACGGTAAGCTTCTACGCTTCGATCCCAAAACGGAAGACTTTACCGTGTTTGACTACCGGCATCTGCTGCCCCAGAGCGGAGCTGAAATAGAAGTGTATGCCCTGTATTTCGACCGGGCCGGTACCCTGTGGATTGGTACGCCCAGCGGCTTGGTTCGGTGCGAACACCCACAGACGAAACCAGCGTTCGTTCTCTACAAGAATAGTGCGACCAACCAACAGAGCCTAAGCAACGATGTGGTGTCGTGCATGGTGGATGATCCTAACCAACCCGCCCGGTATTTATGGGTCAGCACAAAAGGGGGCGGACTGGAGCGGCTCGATAAAAGAACGGGCTTATTTCAACATTTCACCGAAACGCAGGGTCTGCCCAATAAGGTCGTATATGGGTTGCTGGTCGATGAGTTCAAGAACCTCTGGATGAGTACCAACCGGGGACTGGCCCAGTTTAATCCCCGGACATACACGTTTCGTACCTACGCCAAGGTAGATGGCCTCCAGGATGATGAGTTTAACACGGGATCTTATGTCAAAACGGCATCGGGCGAGTTACTCTTCGGCGGGGTCAATGGCATAACGGCTTTTCGGGCGGGGGATGTAGCCGGTAAAAGCGTAATCCCGAACGTCCACATCGTAGGCCTGAAAATCAATAACGAGCCGGTAGTCGTGGGAGGAGGGGATGGCATTTTGCCCGCAAGCATCGAAAACACGTCCGGCCTTGACCTGGCCTACGATCAGAACCTGATTACACTGGAGTTTGCGGTGATGAATTTCACCAATCCGGCCCGCAACCGGTATCGCTATCGGATGGTTGGTATCGATCCTGACTGGGTGGAAGCGGGCACCAACCGCTTTGCCAACTACGCCCAATTGCCCAACGGTCACTACACGCTCCAGATGATGGGCTCCGCCGATGGGGAGGTCTGGAGTAAACCCGTTGAACTGGCCATTCAGGTCCATCCGCCGTTCTACCGGACCTGGTGGGCTTATTTGTTCTATATCCTGATGCTGGCTGTATTGGGCTGGTTACTTTACCGATTCCAGAAACAGCGTTGGCTATTGCAGCAGCAGGTTAGCCTCGAGAAGCAAGAAGCTAGTCGACTGGCCGAATTAGACGCGCTGAAAACCCAGTTTTTTGCCAACATCTCCCATGAGTTCCGCACCCCACTAACGCTGATTCTGGGGCCCGTTGAACAGATGGCGCAGGAGTACGCCCATGACGGTCGCTTCCCGTTGTTGCAGCGGAATGCCAACCGGCTGCTGAGTCTGATTAACCAGCTCCTCGACCTGAGTAAACTCGAAGCCGGGCAGCTTCGGGCGGAGCCTGAACCGGGCGATATGGCCGCTTTTTTTCGCCTGCTGACCTGTTCGTTCAGTTCGCTGGCCGAAAGCCGCCGGATCAAGTTCACCGTTACGCAGAATGAACCCGAACGCTGGGTCAGTTTCGATCGAGACAAAGTAGAGAAAATCGTGACCAACCTGCTGGCCAATGCCTTTAAATTCACCCCCGCCGGTAATGCCGTCAGCATAAGGGTGCAGTATCCGGAACAGAAGCCTAATCCATTGATTATTTCTGTTTCCGATACCGGTATCGGTATTGAGGCTGATAAGCTACCGCATATTTTCGAGCGATTCTATCAGGGGTCCATCCACACGGGGTCTGTCCATACGGGGGGCGATGGTAAAAATGTCCGACCCTACGAGGGGACCGGTATTGGACTGGCCTTAGTGCATGAGTTGGTGAAGGTTCTCGGCGGCAGCATTAGCGTAGCGAGCACTGAAGGCGTGGGGACTACCTTTACGGTCAAGTTACCACTGGTCGCCAGTGGCATCGACACCGTCCCGTTGAGGGCCAGATCTGGTTCGGGCTCGGCACAGAACCCGTTGGTAGTGGCCGACGGGAGCTACCCGGTCGAATGGCCGGTGGAGACCAAAGCACCACTCGTTACTACGGAGAACATCCTGCTTATCATCGACGACAACGCCGACATCCGGGCCTACATCCGTAGCATCTTTGCCGCCGACTACCAGATCCTCGAAGCAGAGAACGGGCAGGATGGATTAGAAAAAGCCACCGCCAGTCTGCCCGATATCGTGATCTGCGACCTCATGATGCCTCGGCTCGATGGTTTCGGATTTTGCAAAGCGCTAAAAAGCCACGAAGCCACCAGCCACATTCCGGTGATGATGCTGACGGCCAAGGCGACGGTGGATGACCGTATTGAGGGCTTTGAACTGGGAGCCGACGACTACCTGACCAAGCCCTTTAACCGGGGAGAAATCAGGGCCAGGGTGAAGAATCTGGTGCAGCAGCGGCAACGCCTTTACCAGCGATTTGCCGCTAACCTAACGACCGATGTAGCTCAATTAGCCCCACTTGCCGAACCGGTTGGCCCCGTCGAACCGGTAATACTGGCCGCCGAGCAGAAGTTTCTGGACCGGCTGACGGTCGTGGTGAATCAAAACCTGAGTAATCCGAACTTTGGCGTTGAGACACTGGCCGATGCAATTGGCCTGAGCCGGGCGCAGCTTTACCGGAAGCTGAAAGCCCTGACCAATACGACCGCCATTGACTTCATCCGGGAGCTTCGACTCGCTAAAGCGGCCGACCTCCTGACCCAGGGCGAGGAGAGTGTTACGCAGATTGCTTATGCCGTGGGCTTTGAAAACCTGTCGTATTTCGCCAAAGTGTTTCAGGAGCGGTATGGCGTGTTGCCCTCACAGTATGGTTTGGCCAGGGAAACCCCGACTGGCAGCAAAGACCGATAAGTCGGGCCAGATTTAGCCATTCCGCCTGTCTTTCTTGATCGGGCCCCGGTGGTTTCAACTTGATTTACACTGGAGTTTCACGGCAGTCTGAGCCCGATTGATCACAACTGTAAAAAACGTTTGCTATCGACACACTGCCTCAGAACCCGTTTATAACGGGTTTTTTTTGTGCATGCAACAAATAAGCTATTGGATGCAACAAATGAGTTAGCGGCTCAACGGGCCCGTACGCTACTTGCCGGGCAAACGGAACTATCCCGAGAAGAGGGTAACACCGCTCGATGACTCCGTGTCAACCATTGCTTCTCTACTTTGAAAAACGACTAATCAGCAGGGCTCTTTGGGGTCTTTCCTATCCAGCGCCGGGATGGGCCGCCCCCCTCTCCTGGTTTGATCGGGCAACACGGAATTGGGCGGGAGACTCTGAAGAACTGCGGACAGGGGGACCCGTTTGCCTCTTGCCTGGGTAAATCAGGGCTAACCGCCTGAGGCTTGCCAGCACCTGGTTGCTTCTTATAGTCTGGATAAACACATAACTATCAATTGCATGAAAAACTATTACAAACATGGAAACTGGGTTGGCCTTTTGCTTAGTCTGCACCTGGTCAGTCTGCTTGGTCAGGCCCAACCATTAACGGTTTCCTCGCTCTCACCAGCCCGTAATCTGCGCAATGCTCCGGTTAACACGAATGTAGCGGTGACCTTTAGCCAGCCCATCAGCAACAGCGCAAACAGCAAAGGTGCCCTGCGTGTGTTCAGCCAGCAACGGGGTGGTGCTATGCGGGATGGACTTGGTGGGGTCACTAACATTGCTACTGGAAACACACTTCGGTTTAATCCCACCACCAACTTTAAACCTGGGGAAACCATCTTCGTTACGTCGACGACAGCCGTTAAAAGTGACGAGGGTGGTAATCTGGCCAGGGGGCATGTACATCGGTTCACTACGGCCACAGGCGGAACGGGGCGGGGTTATTTCTCCCCCCCCGCTACTAATCCAAATCCAGCTGTGAATGGCAGCGCTTATTCGGTCGCTCTTGGTGATTTGGATGGGGATGGGGACCTGGACTTTGTAATGGCTCACCTGGGAAATGACAATGTAAGTGTTCGGCTCAACGACGGCACGGGCAACTTTACCCCCCCCGCTACCAACCCCAATCCTGCCGCGGGTACTGCCGCTAATTCAGTAGCCCTTGGCGATTTGGATGGGGATGGCGATCTGGACTTCGTAACGACCAACCTTGGTGGTAACACAGTGAGTGTTCGGCTTAATGACGGCACGGGTAACTTTACGCCACCGGCTACCAACCCCAATCCAGCTGTGGGGGTTGCCCCTTACAGCGTAGCGCTCGGGGATATAGATGCGGATGGCGATCTGGACTTCGTAGCGACTAATGCTGATGATAACACAGTGAGTGTTCGGTTCAACGACGGCACTGGTAACTTTATCCCACCGGCTACTAACCCCAATCCAGCTGTGGGTGTGTATCCCACTTCAGTTGCGCTCGGGGATTTGGATGGAGACGGCGATCTGGACTTTGTAACGGCCAACCGTAATAGGGGAAATCTGGCTTATAGAAGTGGATTTGTAAGTGTTCGGCTGAACGACGGCACAGGTAACTTTACCCCCCCCGCTACCAACCCCGAACCTGCTGTAGGTGATAGACCTGCTTCAGTTGCCCTTGGAGATGTGAATGGGGATGGCAATTTGGACTTCGTAACGACTAACGCTGGTAGTGATCACACTGTAAGTGTTCGGCTGAACGACGGCACGGGTAACTTTACCCCACCCACTACTAACCCTGAACCTGCCATAAGTGGTAGCGAAGATATCGCTCTTGGCGATTTGGATGGAGATGGCGATCTGGACTTCGTGACCGCCAGTAGTGGCAATGCTAATGTTCGGCTGAACGACGGCACTGGTAACTTCACCCCACCCGCTTCCAACCCCACTGCAGCCGTAGGTAATGGCGCTAATTCAGTAGCCCTTGGCGATTTGGATGGGGATGGCGATCTGGACTTCGTAGTAGCTAACTCTTCTGGATCGAATGCAAGTGTGCGACTCAATCGTTCTGTTGCTTCTACTATTACTGGTTTCACACCAACAAGTGGGCCGGTCGGGAGTACATTGACAATTACGGGAAACAACCTGACGGGAGAGCCGGGCGAAAGCCAGGTAACGGGTGTGCGATTTGGCGAGTTATCTGCACCCTTCACGGTTAATTCTACGTCAAATATTACGGTTACTGTTCCTAAGGTAGCTTCCACACAGCCCATTCTGTTCATGGTTTCTAATGTACAGACGGTATTAGACGTATTCACTGTAACGCGTCCAAACACCAACCTTACCTATAGCCTGATTAGCCTTACTTTTGGGAACATCAACACGACGGCGAATTCAGCACCGACCGTAACGGACCTGGATGCCGATGGGCTGCTCGATCTACTCATCGGTAAAGCCGACGGCACGGTCGATCATTATGAGCAAAATACTATCAATGGAAACGCCTTTACACGGGTAGGTAGTCTGATGGATGGCGCTAATGTCATCAATATGGGGACAAATGCCGTGCCGGTCGTATCAGACCTCGATGGAGATGGCTTATTCGATTTGCTGTTGGGTAGGGGCAACGGATTGGTCTATCAATATGAACAGAGTACGGTTGGAGGTTCCTCGTTTACGCTCGTAACCAACAACTTTGCTAGTATTAATACAACGTCAAATTCCGCTCCGACAATGACGGACCTAGACCGGGATGGCCTACTCGACATCCTGGTCGGAAAGGCAGATGGGACAATCAGCCATTTCAGGCAGGAGGCTGTAAACAGTAACAGCTTCAGACGGGTGACGTCAGGCTTTAACAGCATAAGCGTAGGGGCCAATTCGGCTCCGGTTGTTGTCGATCTGGATGGCGATGGGTTGCTTGATATGTTAATAGGGAACAGTCAGGGGAACATTTACCACTACAAACAGAGTACTGCTGGTTCATTAGGGTTCAACCAGATAACTACTAGCTTCAACAGCTTGACGATGGGCGGAAACGCTCAGCCCATCGTTACTGATATTGACGGTGATAATAACCTGGATCTGCTAATCGGCCGTACAGATGGGACCATTAGCCGGTACGAACAGCAAACCCTTGTTGTTGGTCCAACCATCGCGGGCTTTACCGCCAGTCCAAACCCGGTTTGTGCCGGGAGCCTCGTCACCTTTACCGCTACTATAGGCAACGTAACAGGCAGCTATACCTACACGCTGACCAACGGCACTAGCACCACTATAGGCACTACGTCCAGCACAAGCTTCGGTCAGAATCTGGTGGCTTCGGGAAATGGTAGCCAGAGCTTTACGCTGACGGTCAGTAACGGAGGACCACTAACCATTGCCCTCACCAGTGTGACGGTCAATGCGGTGACGGTGAGCAACCCCACCGTCAGCACCGCTACGGTGGGGCAACCGTTCAGCCAGAGTTTCACGGCCAGTGGCGGCAATGGCACCTACAGCTACAGTGTGGTTAGCAGCAACCTGCCAGCTAGCCTGAGCCTGTCGAGTGCGGGCGGGCTCTCGGGTACGCCCACGGCAGCGGGCAGCTACTCGGCGCTGGTGCGGGCTACTGATGCCAACGGCTGTGTGGGGGAGTCCAGCACGGCTTACTCGCTGAGCGTAGGCAATGCGACTCTACCCTGCGGCACAGTGGTGTATGTGACCCAGAGTGGGGCGGGTTTGCAGAACGGTAGTAGTTGGACCAATGCCTTCGCGGGTACTTCCCTGCAAACGGCTATCAATACGGCGGCTACCTGCGGAGCCCAGGTCTGGGTAGCTCAGGGGCTCTACAAACCCACCACAGGCACTGACCCCACCATCAGCTTTGTGCTGAAAGAGGGGGTAGCCATCTATGGGGGCTTTACAGGCAATGAAACCCAGCTTATCCAGCGCCCAGGGGTCAACCCCGTCACGGGGCAACCTTCCAGCAGCAGCCTCTCGGGTGATATTGGCACCCCGGGCGATTCAGGGCCTGACAGTGACAACAGTGGTCATGTGGTCCGTAGCGAGCCGGGCCTGACGGCCAGTGCGGTGCTGGATGGCTTTGTCATTATCAAAGGCAATGGCCGGAATGCTGCCCCCACGCCAAATGCACTTAATTCTGTTGTGGGGGGCGGCCTTTATACTATTCGTGCGAGTCCCAGCATCCGCAACTGCTTCTTCATCGATAACTACGGAAGCAGCAATGGAGGAGCGATCTACACTGAAAACAGTAGTCCCACGATTACCAACTGTCGCTTTGAGGCCAATTCAGCAGGAATGGCCTATGGTAGTGCCATTAGCAATCGAGGAACTGGAACAATAACGATCACCGGGTGCTTATTTGAAAAGCATACAGACGATGGGAGTGGGGTTATTTATAGCAGTGATAACAGTAAGTTAATCGTCAGTACCAGCACGTTTCGTCAAAACTCGGGCTCTTTAAGTGGGGTTTTCTACAATGGTAGTAACACGGAGTTGGAGCTAATGGACTGCCTGCTGGAAAACAATACGGCTAAGCGGGGTGGAGGGGCTATCTTTCATCAAAGTAACGGATCAGTGAAGCTAATCCATTGCCAGTTTATCAACAACCGGGGTTTAATGAGAGATGGTGGAGCAATTTACATACAAGATGCTGGCTTGGAGGCCACTGATTGCCGCTTTACGGGCAACTCGGCTGTAGCTGAAGGGGGGGGGATCTCTTTTTCAGGTGGCGAACAAGCGCTGAAGCTAACCAACTGTGTCTTTGAGAATAACCGAGGAGGAGGAGACGGGGGCGGAGCAGTCTTTGTAAACTCGGGTCCAGCCACCTTGATCAATACATCCTTTGCCAGCAACACCGCTAACCGGGGAGGAGCCTTATTTTTCTATGGAACAAATCATCAGGTAATCAACTGCTCGTTTGTCAACAATGTGGCTACTGAGCAGGGTGGAGCGATCTTTGATGCTTCTACTTCACCTCAACTCACCAATACGTCGTTCCAGGGGAATCAGGCTCCCCAGGGGGGCGCAGTGTATTCGGAAGAGGGAGGCAGCCAACTGGTCAACTCAGTGTTCTTCGGCAACGGTGGGGCTAACACCTTCGTGACTGACGGTCCCAGCCTATCAGCCAGCTACAGCCTCTTCGAGCCCGGCGTGACCGCCTACACTGATGAGGGCAATAACCTCACCACCACCCTCACGCCCTTTGTCTCCACCACCAGCACCCAACTGCGGGACTGCTCACCAGCCATCAACACGGGTAGCAATGCCGCTTACTCATCGGCGAACGGCCCCGCTACCGATCTGGCAGGTGCAGCCCGTCAGTTTAACGGTGGAGTCATCGACCGGGGGGCGTATGAGTACCAGGGCATGCCCACCGTCTTAACGGTTGCCAACCCTGGAGTCAGCACGGCAACGGTCAATCAGCAGTTCAGCCAGAGCTTCACGGCCCAGGGCGGCACTGGCCCCTATACCTTTAGTGTGCTCAGCAGTAACCTACCAGCCAGCCTGAGTGTGTCGAGTGCGGGCGTGCTCTCGGGTACGCCCACCACAGCGGGCAGCTACTCGGTGCTGGTGCAGGCCAGCGACGCTAATGGTTGCGGAGGTATTGCAAGCACGGCTTACAGTCTGGCGGTAAATGATGCTACGCCCACCATAACGGGCTTTGCGGTGACACCCAACCGGGTTTGTGTGGGTAGCCCCATCACGTTTACGGCTACGATAGGAAATATAGCTGGCAACTATAGCTGGTCACTTGAGAATGGAGGGTCTTCAATTGGCAGTCCAGGACCTACCACAGCCACAGCTTTTAGTGTCGTACAAACAGCCTCCGGGTCGGGTGTACAAACATTTACACTAACCGTGAACAGCGGAGGACAACGGGTTACGGCCACTACGAGCCTGACTGTGAACATCTCACCCGTAGCCAGCCTGACCAACAACGGGCCGTTGACCTGTAGCCAGACCAGCGTCACGCTGACGGCTAGTGGCGGTAATTCGTTTACTTTCAGCACGGGCAGTGGCCTGGTGGTGGGAACACCGGGTAGCAGCAGCACGGTGGTGGTGAGTACACCGGGCGTTTATTCAGTGGTGGTTGGAAATACCAGCGGCTGCGTAAGTGCCGCCAGCACGACGGTGGATCAGGACGTAACAGCGGCCTCAGTGAGCATCAACCCCGGCAGTGCGACCCTAACCTGTGCCAGCCCAAGTGTGAGTCTGACGGCAGTGGGTGTGGGCAGTGTGCGGTGGAACACGGGCTCGACGAGTCCCATCCTGACGGTGAGTACGGCGGGGACGTATTCGGTGACCTTGACCTCGGGCAGTGGCTGTACGGCCGTGACCAGTGTGGAGGTGAGCGCCGATCAGAGTGCGCCTTCAGTGAGTATCAACCCCGGCAGTGCGACCCTGAGCTGTGCCAGTCCAAGTGTGAGTCTGACGGCGGTGGGCGTGGGCAGTGTGTTGTGGAACACGGGCTCGACGAGTCCCATCCTGACGGTGAGTTCAGCGGGGACGTATTCGGTGACCTTGACCTCGGGTAGTGGCTGTACGGCCGTGACCAGTGTGGAGGTGAGCGCCGATCAGAGTGCGCCTTCAGTGAGTATCAACCCCGGCAGTGCGACCCTGAGCTGTGCCAGTCCAAGTGTGAGTCTGACGGCGGTGGGCGTGGGCAGTGTGTTGTGGAACACGGGCTCGACGAGTCCCATCCTGACGGTGAGTTCAGCGGGGACCTATTCGGTGACCTTGACCTCGGGCAGTGGCTGTACGGCCGTGACCAGTGTGGAGGTGAGCGCCGATCAGAGTGCGCCTTCAGTGAGTATCAACCCCGGCAGTGCGACCCTGAGCTGTGCCAGTCCAAGTGTGAGTCTGACGGCGGTGGGCGTGGGCAGTGTGTTGTGGAACACGGGCTCGACGAGTCCCATCCTGACGGTGAGTTCAGCGGGGACCTATTCGGTGACCTTGACCTCGGGCAGTGGCTGTACGGCCGTGACCAGTGTGGAGGTGAGCGCCGATCAGAGTGCGCCTTCGGTGAGCATTAATCCTTCCTCAGCTACGCTAACCTGTGCTACTCCGAGTGTGAGTCTGACGGCGGTGGGTGTGGGCAGTGTGCGGTGGAACACAGGCTCGACGAGTCCCATCCTGACGGTGAGTACGGCGGGGACGTATTCGGTGACCTTGACCTCGGGCAGTGGCTGTACGGCCGTGACCAGTGTGGAGGTGAGCGCCGATCAGAGTGCGCCTTCAGTGAGTATCAACCCCGGCAGTGCGACCCTGAGCTGTGCCAGTCCAAGTGTGAGCCTGACGGCGGTGGGCGTGGGCAGTGTGCGGTGGAACACGGGCTCGACGAGTCCCATCCTGACGGTGAGTACGGCGGGGACCTATTCGGTGACCTTGACCTCGGGTAGCGGCTGTACGGCTGTGGCCAGTGTGGAGGTGAGTGCCGATCAGAGTGCCCCTTCGGTGAGCATCAACCCCAGCAGTGCGACCCTAACCTGTGCCACTCCGAGTGTGAGTCTGACGGCGGTGGGCGTGGGCAGTGTGCGGTGGAACACGGGCTCGACGAGTCCCATCCTGACGGTGAGTTCAGCGGGGACCTATTCGGTGACCTTGACCTCGGGTAGTGGCTGTACGGCCGTGACCAGTGTGGAGGTGAGCGCCGATCAGAGTGCCCCTTCGGTAAGCATCAACCCCAGCAGTGCGACCCTGAGCTGCGCCAGTCCTTCGGTGAGTCTGACGGCAGTGGGCGTGGGCAGTGTGTTGTGGAACACGGGCTCGACGAGTCCCATCCTGACGGTGAGTTCAGCGGGGACCTACTCGGTGACCTTGACCTCGGGTAGTGGCTGTACGGCCGTGACCAGTGTGGAGGTGAGCGCCGATCAGAGTGCGCCTTCGGTGAGCATTAATCCTTCCTCAGCTACGCTAAGTTGTGCCAGCCCAAGTGTGAGTCTGACGGCAGTGGGTGTGGGCAGTGTGCGGTGGAACACGGGCTCGACGAGTCCCATCCTGACGGTGAGTACGGCGGGAACGTATTCGGTGACCTTGACCTCGGGCAGTGGCTGTACGGCTGTGGCCAGTGTGGAGGTGAGTGCCGATCAGAGCGCCCCTTCGGTGAGCATCAACCCCAGCAGTGCGACCCTAACCTGTGCCAGTCCAAGTGTGAGTCTGACAGCAGTGGGCGTGGGCAGTGTGTTGTGGAACACGGGCTCGACGAGTCCCATCCTGACGGTGAGTTCAGCGGGGACGTATTCGGTGACCTTGACCTCGGGCAGCGGCTGTACGGCCGTAACCAGTGTGGAGGTGAGTCAACAACCTGACCAAACCATCGTCTTCACCCAGCAGCCCGCTTCAGCCTCCACGGTTACGGTGGGTGCTAATGTCACCACTGCCATTGCCGTCAGTGGCAATCCTACCGGCTTCCAATGGTTCAAAGACAACCTGAGCAGCCCCGTTGGGGGGCAAACCTCGGCTACGCTGATGCTGACCAATGTCCAGATCGCCGATGCGGGTAGCTATATCGTGGTCGTCAGTGGAGCCTGTAACAGCCTGACCTCGACGGCCTTTGCCCTCACCGTCAATCCCGTGCAGACGGCCCCCTTCGCCATCACGGCCGTGACGACTCTGAGTTGCACACCGATTCTGCCCAACCGCTTCAGTGTCAGCTTTACGCCCCGCTACAGCGGTCTCAACGGTCAGCCCGTGTCTTTCTCGGTGGCCAACGAATTGCTGCCCACCACCGAGTCGGGACCCTATACCCTCCAGCTCTATACCGATAATCCAACGCTCACGCTGAAGGCCATTCAGGGCGGTACGCCACCCGAAGCCAGCTATGTCTACAACTGGCTGGCGGCCTGTCGCACCTCGGAGTCGCCTAATACCCCCCCCGGGTGGTAAGTAGCCTCAGCAGCCAGACGGCCACGGCGGGCACCTATTTCACCTATGTGATTCCTGAAGGCACCTTCACCGACACCGAGACCCCCCTAAGTCTGCGTCTGTCGGCCAGTGGGTTGCCAGCAGGCCTGGGTTTTGTGGGAGCCACCCTGAGTGGAATACCCTCCACGACCGTAGGCTCTCCCTTCACGGTGAGTATTACGGCGACCGATCCGGGTGGACTCTCGGTGAGCACGCCGTTGTTACTTACGGTGCTGCCGGCCACGACGACTCCACCGCCGACTCAGCCTTTCGCTATTACGGGGGTAACTACGATCAGTTGTACACCGGTAGCGGACCGGATCAACATCAACTTTGCCCCTCGGTATGCCGGATTGACCGGTCAGTCGATTGCCTTTGAGGTGGTCAATGAACTGGCTCCCACGACCGATCCGGCTCCCTACTCGCTGACCTTATACCGGGACAATCCGGTGCTGAGCTTAAAAGCGACGCAAACAGGCAGTGTGGAGGTGGCTAGTTTCAGCTACAACTGGTTAGCGGCCTGTGCCAGTGCAGGCCAGGACAACACGCCCCCTCGCCTGAACAGTCCGGTGGGTAATCAGACGGCAGTCGTGGGTCAGGGGTATAGTCTGAATCTGGCTAATACCTTTGCCGATCAGGAAACGCCGAATCAGATCACACTGGTGGCCAGTGGCCTGCCGGCAGGGCTGAGTCTGGTGGGTACCCAGCTATCGGGTACGCCGAACGGGAGTGGAGTCTCGACGGTGGTGCTGACGGCGACCGATCCGGGCAGCCTGAGCGCGAGTACGAGTTTTGACCTGACCGTCTTACCGGCGGTGGTGGGTCCGCTGACGGTGAATCTGACAGCGACTCCAAGCCAGCTAGTGACGAGTGGATCAACGACGTTGACCGCGAGTGTATCGGGTGGGACGGGTCCATACAGTTATGTGTTTACGGGTCCGGGTAGTATCAATCCTGGCGGGAATTCCGCGACGGTGTCGGGATTGAGTGCAGGTGTACAGACCTTTAGGGTGGTGGTGAGTGACGCCACATCGCCGGTGTCGCAGACGGTGGCAGGCACGGTGAGTGTAACGGTAAGCGAACCGAGTAACCCGCCATCCGGATTCAGCATCACAGGTGTGAACACGGTGAGTTGTGAGGTGCTGAGTGTGGGTCAGCGTCGATTGAGCTTTACGCCGATATATGCAGGGGTGAGCGGTCAGCCGATCAGTTTCTCGGTGGTCAATGAGTTGCCGGCGACGACCAACGCGGGTCCCTACAGTCTGAATCTGTATACCGACAATCCAAGCATCACCCTGAAAGCGACCCAGAGTGGGAGTGCCGGTGAAGCGAGCTATGTCTACAACTGGCTGGCGGGTTGTAATACGCCAGCTCGATTGGGAGTTGGTGAAGCCGGCTCAAGCTTGCAGGTAACGATTCTGGGTAATCCCGTAGAAGGCAAAACCCTGGAAGTTGAGATTCGAGGGGTATCCGAGCAATCGGTTTACCTGCAGTTGGTGGATCAACAAGGTAAACTAATATCACACCAGCATCTTCAACAGGCCCGTGAGGTAGACCGGGTTAATCTGCCGGTCGGTCAAAGTCGGGGTGTATTGGTGTTAGGGGTACAAAGTGGGCAGCAGCAGCAACACCTGAAAGTGGTGATTCCCTAACCCATCAATTCATGCAGTCGCCCTGCCCGACTTTCCTTAAAGTCGGGCAGGGCGACTTATAAGACAAAAGTTATACACTATACACTAGTTGCAAGTCCAATTTTTTAAATACACCCTTAACGGAACAGCCAACTCACAGCAAGAGATATGAGCTATGCCGGTTTTCTAGTTGAACCATCGCTTCTCTTTCGTATTTTGCTACTCCAAGCCAGGTTCTGTCTTGTACGATGATGGCAAGTATAACAGGCAACAATAACTAAACTATGCAAGACATACTATTTGACTTTATATCAAAATACATTTCTCTGACAGAAGATGAGAAGAACGCAATCGTTTCTTTGGACATATTCTACTCGGTAAAGAAAGGGACGATTTTACTCGCAGAAGGGCAGAAATCAAAAAACAGCTACTTTATTTTAAAAGGCTGTATTCGCACCTATTATGTGTTGGAGGGTGAAGAAAAAACAACCGCATTTTACACAGAAATGGACGCCTTAACACCTCCTTGCGTGACAAGCAAAACTCCTTCTGACTATTACGTGAGTTGTGTTGAGGATAGTATTCTTACCGTGTCGACTACTGATATGGAAGTAGAAGTAAACAGTAAATTTCCAAAGTTTGACATAATGTGTAAACTACTGGCAGAAGAATTGTTAGCTAAACAGCGAATAGACTTTGACGAGTTTAAGAATTCTTCCCCTGAGCAACGCTACCTGAACTTAATCCAAAAAAGACCGGACCTACTTCAGCGTGTGCCTCAGCATCAGTTAGCGAGCTATTTAGGTATCAAACCCCAGTCATTAAGTAGACTAAGAGCCAGACTTACAGAGAAAGATAAAGGGTAAGGTTCATTTCTTAACTAAAGTGAACGAGTTACGGCATTTCGCCGACCCACTTTTGCCGTATCGTTTCACGTAACAGGAAAAGAAATGCAAAAGAAGATTTTCTTCATCGGTTTGGTCTTACTACTGACAGGTACGTTCCAACTCAAAGCCCAATACGCTAAAACAGACAGTACGTCTAGAAGGTGGTTCGTTGGGAGTTCATTCTATATGTTAGGAAATTTTATTCCCGATGATCCAAATCGACCTGAGTACGTACAATTAAATGTTGGATACAGGATAACCCCGAAAGATGTCGTTTCCTTTAGATTTAAAAGATCCATTTATTCCTGGCCAATAGGTATCCCTTTTGGACCGTCATTTGATGCACCTGACCTAAACTATCCCGGACACGCACGCATCCTGGCACCTACAGTAGGCTATCAGCGGTTTTGGTGGAAAGGAGCATACACATCCGTTTATGCATTGAATGCTTTTGAAAAATATATGGATGAGAACAAGAAAAAGATTGGAAACGGATACACATTGTATCTGGACTTCTATGTAGGCTACCAGTTTAAGTTTTTTAAAAATCGGTTCTTTTTTGAACCGGCTATTGGATGTAGCTATTGGCCTGTAAGGACCAAGGTGCCAGCATCTTTCAAGTCGATAGAACAAAAATGGCCTAACTACTTTATTCAACCTGGGCTTGATTTTGGGTTTAATTTTTAAACTTATGCTAAACAACTATTAGCCGTCCGGTTCGTGGTCATGTATTTCTTAACCTAAGTGAACGAGTTAGACCACATCGCTAATCCACCTTTGCAACATCGTTTCACGTAAAGTAAAAAGAGATGCAAAAGCGGATTTTCTTCGTTGGGCTTGTCTTCATGCTGACAGGCACGCTACCACTCAAAGCCCAATACGCTAAATCAGACAGCACCTACAAGCGGTGGTTCGTTGGAACCTCTTTATTTGTACTACTCGGTAATTTGGATACTGAAAATCCGCCCAACTTCGCTCAATTCAATATAGGCTATCGGATTACAGGAAAAGATGTAATTGCATTCGCTCCCAAAACCTGGAGATATGCCTGGCCAAATGGAATTCATCCATTCTTAAACAAAGCCTACAAAAAGCCAGAGGAAAAATTTCCGGGGTATGTTCGTGAGGTTGGCATAACAGCGTCTTACACACGATTTGTATGGAAAGGTTTGTATACCCAGCTTGATGTAATGCCTACCTGGCAAATTTTTGTGAATGACAATGGTGGGAAAATTGACAATGGCTTTCAGCTTTTCAATTCATACCGTGTTGGTTACCATATCAAACTGTTTAGAGATAAATTTTTCTTTCAACCATCGCTATGCATGACACATCGTGCTTATCATACAGAATTACCGGATGGATTTAAACAGTTGGATGATAAATGGTCTAGATTCGTCTTTCCAGAACCAGGCCTTAATGTCGGATTTAATTTTTAAGCTTGTTTAAAGAGTAGTATGATAGGTCAGTGTAGTCTAATCTTTGTGAACTGCTGACTCATGGTCACCTATCGCATCAACATGGTCTGCACCACGAACACAAGCATCAGCTGATCACTAGATGCTCCGCCGTTGAGCTTAGACAACGAATCATTGAGACCATAGCTGTCGTGATTGAGCAGACCATAAACAATCTTGAAACGTTTGATCAGTATAACGATTTACAATGAATCCCTTGAGCGCATGTGGACTTGCAACAGTACACTGGAGATTTTTTGTTAAGCGGCCATTGAGGATGTGTAAAAATAAGATTCCTGTTGACAGGGTGTGCGGTAACCCAATGTCGAATGTTTTCGTCGATGATTATACCGCAGCGGCGGCGGCCAGCCCTCAATGTACTCGAATATAGCTAACCGAGCTGCAGCTCGTGTCGCAAAATGAGCGTGATTCACCAACCGCAACGGCGGACCGTTCACTTTTGAGCGTCTTAAAAAAACTCTCCGCCACAGCGTTATCCCAACAATTGCCCCTGCGGCCGCCGGGCGGCCCCGTCATGCTCTGTGCAACCGGTAAGCCCTTCAACTCATCTCCAAATGAGCAGCAAGCATACTGAATACCTCGGTCCGACCGGGTCGCCGGTGCGATGGAAGACCAGCTTGCCATCTATCGCTCTGTTTTTGAAGGCCATCCGCCAAGCTGCTACACTGGTCTCTACCGCTTTCAAGCCTTCACTCATAGCCCAGCCAATTACTTTTCGATCTGCCAGATCCAAAATCACAGTCAGATATAGCCATCCCTCTTTTGTGGCAATGTAACCGGGCCGCCGGGCGGTGATATCAGAAACCCATCGCTTCGGCGCTCCGATTTTGACCGGGCTTATCGGCCGTAAACGCCCTGTTTAACAGATTTTTAGGCACTGGATAATCATGAGTCGAGTCGGTCGTTTGCACCCGATACTTTTTGTAGACAATGCTCCGAATCCCTGGTTTCCTCATGAGTCTGGCAATACGGTTACGCGATACCTTCACGCCCTGCTCACGAAGTGCGTCGGCAATCCGAGCCCCCGTGGCGCGGGACTACCATAACGACCTTGGCTCTGAGCATGCACTTGCCGGATATGGCTCACCAACTGTTCCTGGTTTCGTTGGCGAGTGCCGACGGGATGCTTACGCCAGTAATAGTAGCCGCTACTGCTCACCTTCAATACTTTACACATCTTCTCGACGGGAAATAGATGAGCATTTTCCTTTATAAATCGGAATACTTTCCGTCGGTCCTGGAGAAGATGCCGGGCATCGCATGCTGACTGCCTTCTTTAATATATCGCGTGGCTTCGGCCATCCGATCCATCTGCGCTTCTCTAAGCTCCCGTTGCAATCTTCTAATTTGTTGCTGCTCATCAGAAAGTGTAGCATTAGCAGGCTGGGTCTGATCGTTTTTCTGATATCGTTGCGGCAGCGGCCGACCGTCTCCATTTACGGATTCGGCCAGGATCAATCCCCAATTCACGGACTGCATCTTGTATGGATCCTTTCGCATAAGATAACTCGACCGGTCCGCCGGCGCGGTGCCATTCCCTTGAACGCTTCGTCATAAACATGTCGTTTAACCATAGTCAAATTGGAGTTAGTCTCCCAAATCTGCCTAAAAAAAGTCTCCAGTCAAATGTAGCAAGTCCAAACCCATCATGGCCGTAGCCCGTAAGATGGGCATCAGTGATAGCCTAATTCACGCTTGGCGGAAGAGCAATGACAATCGGTCCGCCGAAGCGGGGGAAAAGAAAACCGACCAAAATCTTCAGCAGGAAGTCGAGACGCTTCGTAAACAACTACGGCAATCGGAGATGGAGCGCGAGATTCTAAAAAAAGCCTTAGCCATTTGCAGTCCCGGCGAGGAACCGCGACAAACCTGACTCATGTTTACCGATTCATTAAGCTGGAAGAAGACAATTTCCCTGTACGACTACTCTGTAAGATGCTGAATGTTAGTAAGACTGCCTATTACACGTATCGCAATGGAACAACGTTTACTCCATCGGATAGCACACTATCTAGGACTACAGCCATCGATAAGATCTTCTGCGGGGCCGCCCATGCGGGAAAACTCACGGCGCTATGGCAGTCGTCGGGTGTTAGAAGAGCTGAAAGAACAGGGCGTCAAGCCCGGTCGTCATCGGGTACGTCGGTTGAGGCAAGAACAGGACTGGCAAGCAATTCAACCGCGTAGCTTCGTACCGAAAACGACTGACTCCCGGCCTGGCTTAATGGCTTGTGCAAATCGGTTGATTAAGTTGGGTAAGCCGACTGCGCCTAACCAAGCTTGGGTGGGCGACATCACTTATCTGCCTCTTTCAGATGGGGCCTGGGCTTATCTGGCCAGTTGGATGGAGTGGTCCGATTTCTATGGTTCAAGCAAGGGTTGGCTTATAATTTTTATCATATTTTTCATTTCGGCGGACTACAGCATAGACCCGATGAATGAGCTTATTGCGGACAGCGTTTAAAATTAGCATTCGATTTTTGCCTTGGGCTACTTTCCGCTGATAATAAAGTTGCAATTCACCCTTACTTTTAACCGCCGCCATAGAGGCCAGATGTAATAAAGTTTTCAATGATTTACGAGCGTGGTGATTGACTCGAGTACGTCCCCGAACACTACTTCCCGAACGATGTTCAAAAGGAGCTACACCGGCATGGCAAGCTAGCTTCTTCGGTTCAGTAATTGTCTTGAATTCGTCAGTGGCAATGATTATCTCAGTAGCAACGATAGTGCCCACTCCAGGCACGGATGTAAGAAGGCTAAAAAGAGTTTTCAACTCAGCGTCATTCTGTATCAGACTTTTAAGGCTAGCTTCCACTTGCTCAAGATCCTTTTTTAGTGCCTTGAGCGAGTCACCACAGTGCCCTTTTAATTGGTGCGGAAGCGCCCGATCACCGAAACGTTTTTGCTCCGTCAAGGGAACCGCTAGTTGATTAATAACTGATTGCAAACGATGACGAAGTTGGCTCAACTCAGTTAATTGCTTTAAAACAGAACGAGTCGGTTGCCAGATGCGTAAACGATCTCGGAACCGATACGCGTACTCAGCAATGCGAACTGCATCAATGGCATCTGACTTACCCCGTTGTAAACCACCAGCTTGTTTAATCTGAATGGATGCTTCCAACCACAAACGAAAGCCTTCCTGATAAAATACTTCTAACACATGGGCATTGTAAATACCCGTATGTTCCAGACAGCAAATACTGGTGGCTAAAGCAAACTGAGGTAAAGCCACTAACTGTTTGACGGCCTTGGAAACTGCCTTCGGTGAATTGTCAGATTGAAATTGACCGACTAAGCCGGTAGGTGTGTAAATAGCCCAATCAAGCGTGTTCTTTGATACGTCAATACCAATGAAATAGTGAAATTGCATAAGCTCTGTTATTTAAGGGTGAAGCAATGGACTTGTCCCTATTCTCAATACCTTACTAAGGGTCGGACGGCCGATGCCGCCTGGTGTCCCACATTTCTATTCGAGTCGGGGGCAAGAAGACAGAGCAGGACCTGAATCGGACCATAGGTTATACCTAGCCACCGCGATAGGGAAGCCCGCTCTGATGTTTTTAGAAAGCTAGCTAATTCTCAGATTCTTACCATGCCACAAACCTAAAGGCCATCGCGGTTATTTTCTCGGCGTATTGTCGGCTGGCTGGGTCGATACACATATGAGAGAAAGTATGAGTATCAAAGCATTTGACCAACCTATTGAGTTGCGTCAACCTAAAGCGGGCTTGATTGTTCATTCAGATCGGGGTGGTCAATATTTCGGTCATCATTTCCGAAAACGACTTGATAAATGGCAGTGTAAGCAAAGTATGGCCGAAGCGGATAACCCTTACCAAAATGCGCATGCTGAGTCATTTTGGGTGGGACCGCACAGGCGGTCGATTAAAAGCAGAGTTGTTAGAAGATGGCTGTTTTATGAACCTACAAGATGCTCGCGAGGAGTTGTTTAACTATATTGAAGGCCACCGTGGCGCGGGTATTATAATGTGCGTCGATTGCACTCGGCGTTAGGCTATCGTTCCCCGATTGCTTTTGAAAACCAATTTTACCAAACTGTTTTATCAAACTCTCATAAGTGAAGTGTCCGGCCAAATAGGACCACCCCACTCCTGGTTTTGATGGTCCACTAAGATTAGATCGTGCTTAACTTAATGTCCAGTCAAATTTAGCAGCTCCAAAGAGATTTCTTTGCTATTAAGAGTCCGATTTATTTTATCAGACATAAAAATACACAGAACTAGTATTAACTAACTATCAGTCATTTATTCAACAATAGTTCTACAAAATCGCGTCCAATACTAGGTTGGGTGGAACGAAACAGCGGAGACTTTCATAGCTAGCTCCGTGTGACAGACCGCACAACTCATTCGGACAGTTTTGGGATGGTTTGCCAGTTTCAGTCGACACGAGGATTTGCAGCCCGATTGACAAAGAGTATAAAGGATGAGCCTACGTCTGTTAGTTTGAGTAACTTGTGTGACCATCAGTACTTTGGGGTATTGGGTACCAGTCTAAAAAGTGCTTTAATCTATAGCTTTCGAGCGACAGACCACACAGCTTGATAGGCAGGTCAAAATGAGTCAGGCCACTTGTGGTTGACAGTAAGCCACTCATGCGTTGGAAAGGCTGATAAAACAGAGTTGGATTCGTTCTTTTTGACACCGAGAGAAGGCTTATTTTTTAGTCTATTCCTTTTAGCACTTTCTTGAAAAAATCATGAAATATCTCCTGTTTATGTGCTTATTTCTTTCCCTTTATAACTTGTATGCACAAGACAATACTAAAGGGAAAGTTATAATTGAAAACTTCTTAGCTCCTTCTATTCAAGGAAATCATGCAGGAGAAGATCCTATGCGACGCATAACTGTGTATTTGCCTGCTGGCTATCAAGAAACTAATCAACGATATCCCACTATCTTTTTTTTACATGGTTTTCCAGATGATGATAGCAGTTTTATGGCTGACTTTGCTCTTAAAAAATTGTTTGATGAAGCCATTTTTAGTGGAAAAATGCGCCCTGCCATAATAGTACTACCAAATAGCCATACTCATTTTGAAGGTAGTTTTTATACGAATTCAGCGTTGACTGGCAATTGGGCTGATTTTATTGCTAAAGATGTTGTACAATATATTGATAAGAAGTTCCGAACAATACCTGACAGAACTAGTAGGGGTTTAACGGGCCTATCGATGGGTGGAAATGGGGCCCTTAAACTAGGAATGCTTTATAGTACTATTTTTAGTACTGTTTATGCTTTAAGCCCGGGAGGAATAAATTGGGAAACTTATTTTTCTTTAACAAACCCCGCTTTTAAAGAAATTGAAATGGAAAAAAACGTAGAGGATATAATAAAACGATTTAATGACCTCAAAACTACCAAGGCTAATTATTCCAGAAATCAAATCTTTTATGCTATTCTATTTGCTAATTTGGCAAGAATGTATTCACCCAATGAAAAAAAGCCACCTTTAAATGCAGATTTACCTGTTCATTACGTCGGTGACAGTATGACAGTAAACACAAATGTTCTAAAAAAATGGGAGGATAATCTTCCTTTTTATATGATCGATACTCATATAGATGCATTAAAAACCTTAACTGCGCTAAAATTGGATTGGGGCAGAAACGATAACTTGACTTGGATTCCAGTTACTTGTCTTCAATTTAGTAAAAAGTTGGAGGCATATGGAATAAATCATTTTGCTGAGGAATATCAAGGTGGTCATAGCAACAGATTAGGCGGGCGGGATGGTAGGATATATAACGAAGTGCTTCCTTTTTTTGACACTTATTTGAAATTTGACGAGAAGGCAAGTGTAACTGCCAAAAAAAATTAAACTAGTTACAACGAAGCTACTCATAATAGTATAAGTTATAGCTGAACAAGGCAGGTTTCGGCTGACAACCAACGGATTAGAGTTAGGCAGGCTGTAAATTTCTAAGTGCATGGTTGATTCGCTCCTCACAAGAGAGTTTTCCGCTGACAGAACATAATTCTCGAAAGTAAGCAGGCATCCCAACGAAACAGGGGTGTAAGGGTTGAAAGTGGCTTTTGTTCAGTAACGTATCGTCCTTATCCATCAGCCCCTGTTGTGGTTGAGTGGCCCCAACAACAAATAGCGTAGTAGTGGGCTTGCGTACGACAGCCAGCAAGGTTCCTACTTTTCAACCCCTTTCTAACTACGTTTCGCTAAACGCTCCCAAGTAAGAGGACGGAATAATTATGCATCTGCTGCTGAAATGGTGCGGTTACTGAGCTTATGAACTTGTCAATTCCACAGCAAAGTGGGCCTCCATTGGTTGATTGACCAACTTTCGTTGCCTTAATGTAGATTCCTGGACGATTTTTGGTTATGTAAGCAGAAAATGCCAACTTGATGCAACCATTTGACTTTTTGGCTTTTAGGATTAATTCGAACAAGCTGGATCCATTTGATGCTTTCCGACACTAGCTCCAGCTTCATGATCCGGTACGCCAGTTTGTTTTTAGTATTTGTTTCTCTCGTCTCGACGGGATTGTCTCAGCCGGTTTTTCAGATTCATTCCCTTCCTTCTGATGGTATTTTACTCAATAATGGCTGGCACTTCCACACAGGAGACAATCCAGCCTGGGCCAATCCCACGTTCAATGATTCGCAGTGGATGGTAATGAATCCGACGCAAGATATTAAAGCCGATTCCATTCTTTGGAAAGCTGGACAAGGTTGGTTTAGACTTCGATTCTCAATTGATGATTCACTTGCTAAGCAATCCCTTTCCCTGCTTATTCAGCAAACAGGGGCATCCCAGATTTTCCTGAACGGTCAATTAATTGGAAAGTTTGGTGATTTGGGGACCACAAACGAGCAAGTTCAAGCGGTTACGCCAGTTAATTCAGCCTTTATTGGCATGCCGGTTTGGCATTCCGGCCAACAAGTTTTAGCCATCCGATTTGCTATTCAAAAGGGCATTCCCTACATCGTTTTTGCCGACCGGCCAAATACCGCTTTGTCCTTGCGGCTGATACAAACTAACCATCTTGGTCTACAATTAGAAGGCAATGTCAGCGTCTATTTTGATTTTCTACGGGCTGGCCTATATTTCATCTTCTTCATCATTCACTTCGCCCTATTCTGGTTTAATTCATGGCAAAAATCGAATCGCTATTTCTTTCTGTATGCCCTACTGAATAGCATTAGTTGTGTATTGATTGGACTGGCTTATGAACAAGTTCACCTAGCAGCAACCCGAATGGTTTTTCTGATTAGCCTGAATCTTGTTTTTTTAGTAGGACAGCTATTTTTATTGACCGCTATTTATACCACTTTCAACCAACGGCGAGGGATTGTCTATTGGGGAATGGTTCTTTACGCGGTAGTTAGAACGTGTTGGGGAATAAAATTTTGCGAACGGGTCAAATTCGTTGTGCATGATCTGAATGTTCATTAAATACAGCCAGCCAACCGAAGAAGATAAGCTATATTCGTAATCTTTGACGACACGACGAAAAAAATTAGTCCAGGCAATACTACGTTCAACGACCCAACGCTTGGCAACGGGCACAAAACCTCGAGCCGATTCGGGCCGCGAAGCTTTCTCAAAGTCAATGCTCCAATTTGCTAATTCTTGGGCAAAAACGCCATTGTAAGACTGATCGCCATACACTTTCTCTAAGCGTTGGCCCGCTCGCCAACGGATGTCGCCAATCAAGGAAACAGCACCAGGGCCATCCGCTTGCTTGGCCGGATGCACATCAGCCATCCAAAGTCGCCCTTGAGTATCAACGACAAGTTGTCGTTTGCGGCCGTTGACTCGTTTGTGAGCGTCTGTGCCCCGGTATTCACCAATCATAGGACTCAACTTAACGCTCTGTGAATCCATACATACAACGGAGGGATAGACTTCTTTTTTGACCCGCTTACGATCCAGTTGATTCAAGGCTAAGTTGATTCGTTCGAAGGTCCCATCTTGCTTCCATTGCTGAAAATAGTAGTAAACGGCCTGCCAGTTAGGCCATTCTTCAGGCAGATTACGCCATTGGCAGCCTGTTCGCAGGAGCCATAAAATGATGTTGATGATCTGCCGAACATCATGGTTTCGTTTGCGTTTAAGATTGAAAAAAGGCGAAATTGCGGCCCATTGAGAGTCGGTCAGTTTCGAAAACTGTTTGGTCATGTCTTTGCATTTTGGTCGATACAAAGTTGGCACGACTTTCAACCTTTCTTAATTCCCCAACACGTTCTAAATTCGAATTAAAAATCTCCAAATGTCAGGATTCGAACAAATTAAGGGCTCAAATAAACCTTTTTTAGACAAGGTGCCAGTTATTTCTTGATGATTCTCATCGATTGCTGTTGGGTTTCGGTAATTGCCTGCAGAATTAATACATTTGAAGGAGTTGAATTTACAGTGAAAGTCTGGATCACTTCGCTTTGGGCCTGCTCAATCCGTCGGCTTTCAATCACCTCACCCGTTACATTGGATAAAACCAGTTGCAATAGTTGCGCTTCCGCCCCCTGAATTAATACGCGTAGCTGCTCCTCGACCGGATTACCCAGTACCGTTACGATTAAGGGAGTCACCCATTCCTCGGCTCTCATTCGGGACCGACCACAGCTGGCTTTCAAATCCCACACATACTGAACAGTAACCCCATTCTGACGAGCATAAAGTGTGAAGGGGGGGGTATCACTGGCTGTTCGGCTTTCTTTATCGACAAACTGGGCCGGATTGGTGGTCCAACCCGTGATGCCAGGCGCCATGTACTCGATCGGTGAGCCGTTGCCTCCGCTGGTTTGGAAGGTAATGGCTCCACTGGCACAGTTGTAAACAGGAGCAATCAGGGTTAGTGTGCCCGTGGAGCCAGGTTCACTGATGATCCAGTTACCGACTGTGGAGGCTGACAGGTTCGCTGAGTTCGTGGCTGTGACAGTCAGAGAACCCGTACCCGCAGCAAGCGGAGTACCGGTGATGGCCAGGCTGTTGGGCGCTCCATTCAGACCATTGGGCAGGCCAGTATAACTATAGCTCAGAGCTAGCCCAGCCGGGTCCTGAAAGACATTGGCCGAATAGGCAAGACTGGTGGCCCGGCTGCCACTCAGGCCAGGCAGACTTCCAGTGACCAGGGGGGCACTGGGGGGAGGAGGATTGACGCTACAGGTCTGCTGCCGGGACCATATATACGTAACGGCAGTACCACTCTGACGAGCATAAAGTGTGAAGGGGGGGGTATCACCGGCCGTTCGTGCTTCCGAATCCAGGTATTGATTGGGATTGGTGGTCCAACCCGTGATGCCAGGCGCCATGTACTCGATCGGTGAGCCGTTGCCTCCGCTGGTTTGGAAGGTAATGGCTCCACTGGCACAGTTGTAAACAGGGGCAACCAGGGTTAGTGTGCCCGTGGAGCCAGGTTCACTGATGATCCAGTTACCGACTGTGGAGGCTGACAGGTTCGCTGAGTTCGTGGCTGTGACAGTCAGAGAACCCGTACCCGCAGCAAGCGGAGTACCGGTGATGGCCAGGCTGTTGGGCGCTCCATTCAGACCATTGGGCAGGCCAGTATAACTATAGCTCAGAGCTAGCCCAGCCGGGTCCTGAAAGACATTGGCCGAATAGGCAAGACTGGTGGCCCGGCTGCCACTCAGGCCAGGCAGACTTCCAGTGACCAGGGGGGCACTGGGGGGAGGAGGATTGACGCTACAGGTCTGCTGCCGGGACCATATATACGTAACGGCAGTACCACTCTGACGAGCATAAAGTGTGAAGGGGGGGGTATCACCGGCCGTTCGTGCTTCCGAATCCAGGTACTGATTGGGATTGGTGGTCCAACCCGTGATGCCAGGCGCCATGTACTCGATCGGTGAGCCGTTGCCTCCGCTGGTTTGGAAGGTAATGGCTCCACTGGCACAGTTGTAAACAGGGGCAACCAGGGTCAGTGTGCCCCCGATTTCAATAGGCTCTAAGCTAGTCACCGTAATAACGTCTGATGGTTCACCCATTATTGCCGGTGAGGTTTGTGACACTCTTAACCGATAGCGTCCATTATAATGATTGGGTATCTGTACGCCAATCGAGGAATTATTTGTTGAAGTGGCCAGTCGTTCAACGAACTGACCATTTTCCGTCAATGCATCGACGATAAATTGACTCCCTAGGTTGGTAGGTGCCGTAGTCATGAAGGGAACTGTTACAGACTGACCACCTTTCACTGTAAAAGGAAAAATGTAGCCTGTTGAAATCAAAGCAGAAGTTCTTGGCTGTGAGGGGGTTGATGAGACGAAGAAGGAAGTATTTAAATAGTTCATCCAATAATCAGCTAACCAAGGATAACTACCGATTGAAAAATGCATTCCATCACGTCGATAATCTGCTTTAAAAGAATCAGTTTCTGGACCAGGAAACACATTACTGACACTGGAAATGATCTGATTCTGTGCAGCAATAATAGCCGGATCAGTTTCATGATTAGTGTACTCAACACCAAATTGAGCCGATATATAGGAAACCCGGCTAACTATCCAGGCAATATTCATTCCTGATTGAGATCGTGATTTGTTAATGATTGTCAGGTAGTTTTGATACTCCTCGGTTTGGCCACGGTAGTAATTATCTGATTCGCCCTGGTGCCACAATACTGCCCTAATACCATATCGCTTAACATAGTGCAAAATTGAAGCCCCTACAGCTCGATATGGTATATTTTGATTCCAGGGTCGACCATCGACATATTCAGCACCATTGGCAGCTTCTGCCCAGTTTTTACTGGATGAACCTGGATACGACGCTCCCAGAAACAGGACAGGAACATTCAATTGGGCTACCAGCCGATCACCTAGCCCTCCCCATATAAATAAAGGTGCTGCTGGACCGGAATGTGTCCCAAATCCAGCTTGTGTAAACGTTTTGGGTAAATCCGATTCCGAAAACTGTCCCAAACCACCAATCCAGTAGTTTACTACATTGACCCGGTCGTCCTGCGCGGGCAGAGCATCATTTTCATTTCCATAATTATTCGACTGGCCAGCGGTAATGAAAACTTCCCCAACTCCAACCCGATCAACTGTCCAATATCCGACTTGAACTCCATTTGCCAGCGCACGAACGTCCAGATCATACCAGCCACCAGAGCCTGAAAGCGAACCCACAAAAGAACTTCCTGTTACAATAGCGTTGATCGTGGTCCAATCCTGAGCTTGGCCTCCTTGCCTGACTCGTAATCGAGCCTCTAGTAGCGTTGTATTCGAGGGGCAATTTCCAGCGATACTAATGATTGCCTTATTGACATTATCTCGCTGAAATATTGAACGAGTAGTAGGCATGGTAAGCTGAGCACAGACGCAAAAGGGGAATAAAATTACCCAAAACAGCGAAATATAAAAGCGAAGACATGTTTCCATTTATTGGGATGAATTAAACGCTATAACAAGTAGATCAGTTGCTATAAAAAACCTATTCTCACAAGGAAGTCACAAAACTTTTTTAGGCATATGGCTAATGAGGATAATTCAAGTAAATGATAATTAATACATACAGCTGGAATTAATGAAGGGGTTTAATATGCTTGTAGCTGTTAACCAGACGTAAAAGTGAGGGAAGAGAAATTTCGCTCAACTGATACTGATCAGCCATTTTCCTAATTCTGGATAGACGCCACCTTCAGAATAATCAGCTTAGCGGCTGATCCAAATTCTGATCATTGACAATCCAAACGAGGCTGCTAGTGGTAAGTATAATTATGGATCAATTTGTCACCATCAAATCACATCTATGTTTATGTTGGCCTCCATACCTGCAGATGTATTCAGGTCGAAATCACCAAGTGTCTGCCCGGCCAATGGTATTGTACAGTGGACACAACATCACGACGCCCTAAGCAAAATCGGACCGGGAAACTGCCATTACCAGCAAACCGTGTGGCCCATTTTATTCGTTGCTGGATCACAGCAATCGGGACTTTGTTGGTCACATTTATCACCAATTCCGCCCCAACTCTTTTCGCCAGTTCTAATTTGTCGTTTTGACGGCGGCAATCCGCTGACCCATAACTTTAACGTATTGAATGGTCATATTGCCCAGGCAGTCAAAGATGTCTGATATAACAACGCACTGGCCGGGCTTGACTTCGGTTTCATTCAAGCCTTTATAGACCGTAACGCCTGCGCACAAAATAGGTGAAGCTTCCTCGAACGACAGCGAATCGGGTAAGCGACCTACCTGCGTATTTAGGATCAGCCAGTACGTAGTCTGTATGACTTCCCTGAACTGAATTGCTTGTATTCTGCTGGTTTTCGCAGCGCGTTTTCCTGCCTCTTAAACAGTGTTCGCAATGAGCACAGGCAGTATAAGGCTATGGAACGCTTACCTGGTCACCCACTTAAACCTGGGTGACGCCATCGCCCATCGCTACAACAGTGCCCACGATCGCATGGCCCGGAAATACTGGCAAGGTGACCTAAATGGGCCAGTCGCCGTTGATTCCAGGCAAATCGGTATGACAAACGCCACAGGCTGCCACTTTCACTAAAATCCGACCCGGGCTGCGATGGAACAGATATGTCTTCCATCTGTAGTGGTTACCCGTAAGCCGGGTAACCACTACTTTCATCATCCTTGTTATCATGGTGTGGAAAAGCAGGACTAATAATGGTGTATCCGCTACATAAAAATTCCGTTGGGCAAAAGTAGGTGACTACATGTGGGGAGTACATGCTTAGAATCAGGAGCCTGCTTGATTAAGATCAAGCAGGCTCTTGCCCGACAACATAGTCTAAGCATCAAAGGTGTTTGAGTTTGAACTCTTTGGTGCTTATAGTGTAATTACTTTTGAATAATTTTAAGCGATTTACGCTGGGTAGGCGTTGTCACCTGTAATAGCAATATCCCCGATTGGCTCTGGTTCACCTGAAAGCGTTGTATCTCATCTTTTCCGGCCCGCTCAATACGTCGGTTTTCAATCAAGCGGCCCTGTAAATCGCTCAATCTGAGTTGCACAGTCTGATCATCTGCTCCTTGAATCAATACGTTTAGATGCTCCTGAACCGGATTGCCCAGCACGGTTAGTATTAACTCGGTCTTAGACTCCGGTACACCTAATCGTACCCGACCGCAGGCAGCTTTTAGATCCCAGTTATAAGTCACTGTGATGCCGTTTTGGCGGGCTTCCAGCGTAAAGGGTTTGACGTCGTTAGCCGTACGGCTCTCTTTATCGACGAACTGGTCGGGATTGGTCGTCCAGCCGGTGATGCCGGGTGCCGCCCGGAATTCAATGGGGGAGCCATCGCCACCACTGGTGTTGAAATGAAACGCTCCACTCTGACAGTTGTATGTCGGGGCCAGTAATTTTAAGGGCAGTTGCGTTAAACAATGCGCGCGCAGATCCCAGTTATAAGTCACTGTGATGCCGTTTTGGCGGGCTTCCAGCGTAAAGGGTTTGACGTCGTTAGCCGTACGGCTCTCTTTATCAACGAACTGGTCGGGATTGGTCGTCCAGCCGGTGATGCCGGGTGCCGCCCGGAATTCAATGGGGGAGCCATCGCCACCACTGGTGTTGAAATGAAACGCCCCCGTTTCACAGTTGTATGTCGGGGCCAGCAGCGAAATAGGTTGATTTGGCAGAGCGGCTCCCAAACGGGCTATCCACAGATCACCGTTACCGTGGTTGTTGCTTAGTTCACCAGCCATGGATTCTGTTGAGCCGGTAACCATAAAGCTTCCGTCATTGGTTTTTACAATCCCCCGAATTGTTCCAGCGCCTAGGTAGCCATATGGTTTCTGCCAGAGTAGATCACCCGTGCCACTCAGTTTGAATAACCAGCCACCACCTCCCGTTTTCCCGGCAATATCCCCATCCGTTGAGCCTGTTGAACCGGCAAACACATAACCGCCATCATCGGTCGTCGTTATAGCATACACATTGTCCTCTTCGCTGCCGCCCAGATTTTTTTGCCAAACCAAATCGCCCGTGCTGGTAAGTCTTATTACCCATGCATCTCCTTTTCTAAATGAGTTGCTGCTACCCGCAACAATGCAACCACCGTCAGGGGTAGCCGCTAAGGCATTGGCCTGTTCGAAGTATCCCGGCCCGCTTATTATTTTTTGCCAGAGTAAATCACCCCAACTCGTTAACTTAGCCACGAAGAAGTTTTCTTCCTCACCATCGTCGACAGCAGTTTTGCCGGCAACTACGTATCCCCCATCGGTTGTCTCGGTAATAGCGAAGGCATATTCCCAGCCGGCCCCCCGATGGTTCGCTGCCAGATCAAGTCACCGGAGCCACTTATCTTCACCGCCCAAAAATCCCGATAACCGTGATTATTTGTAACCTCTTCGTCGGAAGAGTTCGTAAATCCCGCAACAACAACGCCACCATCAGCGGTTGCCGCCATCGAGAAAGCCCGATCATTTCGGGTACCGCCAAATGATTTCTGCCACACAATAGCTCCAGCGCTATTTAATCGAACGACCCAGAAATCGCTGGCACCATGGTTGCCACTGGCATCCCCCTCATTACTATCTGTATAGCCGGCAACAATGCAACCACCATCGGACGTTGCCGTGATAGCATTGGCATAGTCATCGGAATTGCCACCCAAGGCTTTCCGCCAAAGCAGTTTTCCGGTAGGAGTGACTTTGACAACCCAGAAGTCACCAAAAAAAGGCCCTCCGTGATAGCCTGTTATATCTCCGTCATTGGACATCGTTCTACCAGCCGAAATAAAATTACCATCCGATGTGGCAGCTATAGCCAATCCTTCTTCCGAGTTTGTACCGCCATAAACCCGTTGCCAGACCATGTTTGGGGGTGTTCCGGAGCTGCAATGCGCCCGTAGATCCCAGTTATAAGTCACTGTGATGCCGTTTTGGCGGGCTTCCAGCGTAAAGGGTTTGACGTCGTTAGCCGTACGGCTCTCTTTATCGACGAACTGGTCGGGATTGGTCGTCCAGCCGGTGATGCCGGGTGCCGCCCGGAATTCAATGGGGGAGCCATCGCCACCACTGGTGTTGAAATGAAACGCTCCACTCTGACAGTTATACGTTGGAGCAAGTAAAGTGAGTGGCTGAGAAGGGGCCGGCAGTTCAAGTTTAGCTAGCCAAAAACCGGAGCTATGCGTTTGATTGATATCACCATCTGTTGAACCTGAACTTCCGGCAATTGCAAATGAGCTCGTGGAAAGACCAGCGATCGCCCAGGCGAAATCATAACCACTGCCACCTAAAGGTTTTTGCCAGTGTAGGTTACCGTTTGGATCGAGCTTAATTAGCCAGGCATCGCCATTGCCGTGATTGCCTGATACATCACCATCATTGGAGTTGCTTTGACCGGCCACGATAAAGCCTCCATCACTAACCGCCAAAATTCCTTCAGCACGGTCATCAGCGGAACCGCCCAACGCCCGTTGCCAAACTAAATTACCATCATTGTCCACTTTAACGACCCAGTAATCCATTGTCCCACCTAGATCAGTCGATGTTGGAGAATGACTACCGGATACATCACCATCGTTTGAATACGTCAGACCAGCCATCACCAGTTCATTGTCCGCTGATGCCGTTATACCCCCCCAGCCCCAATCGGTAGCACTTCCTCCGAGCGTTTTCTGCCAAATTAAATGACCATCAAAGTCTATTTTAATGACCCAGTAATCGGCTGATCCATGATTGCCCGACACGTCCCCATCATTCGAGTAGGTGTATCCAAATACGGCAAACTGACCGTATTTCAAAGAAGTGATGGCGTCGGCATGATCCTCGTCATACCCACCAAATGATTTGCTCCAGAGGACATTGCCATCTGCATCCATACGGAAGACCCAAAAATCACTGGACCCATGCCCTCCGGATCGATTTCCATCCGTTGAATACCCCCAACCAGCCCCCATCACACTCCCGTCGGAGAGGGGAGTGAGTCCCGTCACAAAATCGGCGCTCGAACCACCGATCGCTTTTGTCCATTGAACATTACCATTCTTGTCCAACTTCACCACCCATCCATCGGCTAAACCGTGATTACCAGAAACATCGCCATCATTCGAATCAGTGTGTCCAGCCACTACAAAGCCACCATCAGCCGACTGAACAACAGCACTTACGTATTCAGTAGAACTACCCCCGAGTGTCTTTTGCCAGAGCACGTTTCCATCCTCATCGACTCGGACGATGAGGAAGTTATAACTTTCCTTGTTGTATAACGTCGAGTACGTATAACCGACAGCAACATAGCCCCCGTCTACTACAGCCGTAATAGCCCGAGCTTCTGACCCCTGAAAAAACTTATTCCAGGCTACCGTTAGCGAAGTTACGGGTGAATTGGCTGATTGGATAAATGAACCAGCCTTTACGGGCAGCGTTGGCAAATTCGTGGCGGCTCCTACTGAATAGAGTCTAGTAGGTATCACCTCATGTTTATCGGTAAAAGGAGCTTTTGCTGGTTCCGTTTCAAGCACGTCTAGGGGATGAATGGAAGTCACAAACGAAGCTAATACAACTAAAAAACAAAGGAGTGCCATCGATAATCGTAGAACCTGGGGAAGAGACCTGCCCGAAATCAGGTTTTGTGAAGCGGTAAATGAATTTTTCATAGTGGTAAATTTTTAAGAAGAAAGAATCATTCAAACTCGTATGATTACTGATATAATCAGTACTTGATAATCTTCACAGACTGAGTTTGCGAACTGATTACAGCCTGGATTATGTAATTGCCCCCGCCGATTTATACCAGGTTGAACGCGTGCTGATCCTGTACCGATTCGATACGTCGTCTCTCCAGCAAGTTGCCCTGCATGGTCACCAGTCGCAGATTAGCGACCTGGCCACTTACTCCTTCAATAAGTACCCAAGGCTTCGTCTGGACTGGATTGCCTGGTACATTCAGGGTAAGTGAGTTTGGGTAGTTTGCTACGCCAACCCGCCCACAACCGAAGGCGGCTTTCAAGTCCTAGACCCAGTTGAGGGTTTCCCCGTTCTGGCGAGCCAGTAGCATAAAAGGCTGGACATCGCTCGCCATGGGACTTTCTTTGTAGACAAACCGATTCGGATTAGTTGTCCAGCCGGTTATGCCAGCCGCCATTAACTGAATAGGTGAATTATCGCCCCCGATGGTGTTGAAGCGGATGGTTCCTGTCGTGCAGTCATAGGCGGGGTTCAGCAAACTCAATGAGTTTGTTGGCTGGTTCGTGGTAGTACAAAACGCCGGCAAGTCGAAGAGATAGCTAGCAGTCTGGCCGTGCTGGATAGCCTGGATCAGAATAGGTTTAGATTCGGCTCTTAGCTCAGCCTCAACGATACCGACGATGCTGGTGGGAGCCGGAGAGGTGATTCCCGAAGCGGTGAAGGTGACGGGCGAACCGTCGCCCCCAGTAATGTTGAAGGTGATCGTTCCAGTCAGACAATTAAACGTTGGAACGTTAATCCCCAGCGGAGTAGGTCGAATAATGATACCATACTTGCTGCTTTGCGCCCTGGAAACACTGCTTACGATGTACGCTCTAGCCCGTTGGATAGTCAAGAACATGTGCATCAGCCCTGTCAACATTGCACCTTCTGTACGGGCGATGGTTTGTAATGTAAGGGTATTGTTTTGTTCGTCAATTAGCTGAAACGAAAAGGTATTGCCCTGTTTAAAGGTGCCCTCCACCATAAAGGAAACGGCAATCTGGTCATTCGCTTTAAAATCGCTGGTATTGAGCCTAGTGATTTGGATGACAGGTGTTTTTGCGGAAAATTGAACAACAGCGCTATAAACGAAATTGGCTCCATTGCGAAAATGCGCATGCTGTACCTCATACAAAAGGAGCCATATATAGGCCACTACTGAATTGTAATTAGCTTTTTCTAAAAAATTCGAATAGCCCATATTCCAGGGATAGCCGCTGGTTGAAGGCTGGAATGGATTTGTTCCAAAAACGTAGCCCCCAGACGGTGCGGTCGTATACCGTATAATAGGCGTAGGATTCACTGCGTACGAAAACCCGATTACTGGATGCACTTCAATCAAGTCTCCTTCCAACGGCTCACTCTGCAAATCAAGGGCCATGGGCACGATCGAATTCGGAAAAGGCCTGGTGATCGATTGCTCTCCAACGATTGAGCCGTCTGCCGTTGAATGCAATAGATTGGTTGTGTATCCGTCCCAAGCGATATTACCGTATGGGTAATTCATTATGCAATTGACAGGCTCAAATGTTTGTCCGTTGACTGGGTTATTTGCTCCTTCGATCCGCATTCCGTAGATGTCAACGCCCCCCGGGCATGACCAAACTCAAGGGTTAATCCATCCGTAGCTCCAGGTCCAAAAGGGCCACTTTCGAAAATTTTGCTCGCTAACCATTTATGGCAAATAACTTTGTAGCTAACCAACCAGCCGCCCCCCTGGGAGGTGGTCGAAAAGCCATCGTTGATAACATCGAAGGTGTAGTTTGGGGGATGTCTGAATAATTTAGTACTGGCCGGGCTTTCGAACTCGTAAATCGAGTCAATCCTGAACGTATAGATGCCATTGACGTTTGGCGAACTGTTGAAGTTCGCATTGACGGTCGTCATTTGCTCCTGGACAACCTGATCGATTGGCTTCGAAAGCGTTGCTTCATATAAATGGGCAGTTTGCTTCTCGACGGCGACCGCCACGCTTAATGTCCAGGTTGCTTTGGCGTATTGCACGAGGCTGAAATCCATCAATTGAAGTGTTAGCCAGCTTTTTTTTGAATAGTCCGTACAACTAGTTTTCATAGGAAGCCTGTTTGGATTAGATAGACAGTCGACAAAACAACGGAATGATAGGGCGGTAGCCCATGATGCCAACCGGGCGGAAGACTGATCCTTGCAAGCCACCTTTATGATGTTGATCAGTTGACTGACAGGTAATTGGAATAAACTGCGTACCGAATAATAGCCCATCAGAACGACGTTTCCGCCCAAGGCTTAGGCACCGAATCCTGACAACACAAAAACCTGGTAGTTTGCTAAAAAACCACTAGTTTTTTGTGTGTAAAAACGCAGATCAGAACGTCGGCTGAGCGGTTATGTACTGCCGAATTTCGGTTTTGAACGCCCGAAAATCAGCGTGGAAACTATCCAGTTCCAGCCGCAGATACTGATGATTCAACCGGGTATCGGCATCCAGTACATGATCGGTCTGTACACCAGTCGCAAGCTGTTTCTCAAGCTCCTGTATCTCGTCGAGCAACCGTTTGATTAATCGGCGAAAATGATGCAACTGGCTTATTTCTGTCTTCCATGTACTGTCATGGTTCGAGTGGGCAGGATCAAGGTCCGTATCCAAGGTATTAAGCAGATTTTCCCAAAAATTCACCTCGAGCAGAGCGATTTCCAGGTCACTGCGCCAGATCTGGTTCAGCAGATGCACGTAGCTAAGCTGACGGTATTTTTCGGCTTTCATAAACGGGTTACTTTATAGATAGGTATTAAAAGGAATCTCATCGATGTCTGGTTTATTCTCTGATGAAGCACCCTTGATCTTTTCATCATAGAGCGTCAGCAGTGGAACTTTGGGCTGAAAGGCGACGGAACGACTCACACTTTTTTGAGTCACCACATCCAGGAAACCCTTATGATGGGGCAGCATGACCAACAAGTCAACGGAATGCTCTTTCAGGTAATTTTTGATTCCGTACCGCACATCCTCTTCATGAACGCAATCGATTTCCGTTGACACGTTCGCCAGTGCACCAAGGACGTATTGACGGCTGGTTTCGGTGCCCTGCATTTTGCGTATGTTGGGATTTTCGATAGAAAGGAGCGTTACCAGAGCGGCTTTACGGTTAGCGATGTCGCTCAATAGATGCAGAGACTCCGCATCATTGATGGATGTGTAGTCGATTGCCAGTACAATTCGTTTAACAGGTTGGATTGGGGCGGAGACCGGCACTGTCAGTACGTTCGTTTTGGCTTGACGAATCATCCCCGTCGCTACACTACCGAACAGTTCATTTTTGCCCAAGCCAGTGGCTCCCAGAACAACCAGATCGAAGTATTGCTGGGTTAGAATTACCTCAACGGCATGGGCCGGTGTGCCCAGTGCCACCTGAGATCGATAGGTGTGATAGGTAGGCTCCTGCTGCTTGATGGCGTGTTTAAGGGACTTTATCGACTTCTCCGCAGACTCTATCTGTTCGCCTAGCAACAGGCTACCACTGTAACCCTCTACGGGAACAAGCGGAAACGTATGTAGCAGGCAGAAGTCTACGGATGTATCAGAAAAGAGAGCCTGGGCGTAAGCAATGGCATGGCGTGAAGCAAGCGAAAAATCAGTGAGTAACAGGATCTTGTACATGACAGCGATTCTTAGTTGATCATTGAAAATGATTTATACTCCTAACGTAATTCATGAGGTGCGTGCCCGTCAAACAACGGGTAATAGCGCTCATCCCGACTTGCGTATCTTCCGAATCGATTTCGAATTTTGGAGTCGATAAAAGCCAGTGCAACCATCAATAAGGAGGGGAGCACAGAGCCAAATCCAACGGGAAAGATGGCGATGCGGAAAACCATTCCACCCAGACGACCGATTCGAAACCAATCGCCTTTCAAAAACATGGATACCGCAATCAGTGCTTGGGCCAAGCCGATACTGAGCACAATCGGCATGGTAAACCGATCGAACAGACCGAGAATAAATCGATGGTAAAAGAGTAAGGCATAATTAGCGTAGCTCTGATAGGCGACAGGCGTTTCGAGTGCGTTCCGGGTGTTGACAAACGCGGCCATTCCGAAAAACAGAAAGAAAAGGACGCTCGTGATGACCGGCAATCGGTAGCTGTCAATCAATTGCGTGACCGAACATACGTTAACGATTTTGTCGTCGATGGTCAAAAGCAGGCCCAGTGTTTCCATGACTGATAGGGTGCTTAATTGTTTACTCAAAACTACAGGGGGGATGAACTATATACCCGGAGCTATGTCAGGGTAGAGTGTGACATAAATCAGGGAGATAAGTAGATATCGTCAGGGAGGGGAAGACGGATGATGGATTCCTTTGTCCCCGTCATATTATCCGACCTATGTATGAAATACGATTGTTGTCCCAACCGATCTGGGTTGTGAAACGGACATGGCGTTATTGGTGGCCGTTGAACTTGCCAGAACGTACCGATCGATCTACGATACGACTTCTGCATTCGGTGGTTTATCCCGTTTAAGTGCCTGTTTTAAATGAATCAACAGCAGTTCATCCAAAGGATAGAAGATTGACTTGGGTAAGCCCCTCCAGATGTCAGTTCCTAATGTTGGGAACACTACAGGCATTTAGGCAAGCTATAATATTTATGTCCATAAGCGTTTCAATATACTATGTACACCGATGAAAACTAATCTACTTGCGAAACTAGTATGTCCGTTTTGGATTTTACGGTTGACAATGATTGCACCGTGTGCTCTCGCGCAACCATCATCCCCACCCCCTATTTTCTGGGATCGGACGCTAAAAGCTAACATTGATTTTCCGTCCTACGATCAGCCAGCTAGCCTGGTTGGTACATTGCCAACGGCGGATGGTGGACTTCTGATGATGATACAGGCGGCTAAACCAATCCTGATCAAACTCGATTATGCGGGTAGAACAAGCTGGACCAAAGAGTTTCAACCAGGAACCAGAATTGGTGGTGTCGCCAAAGCACAGGATGATCTGTTGGTTACGTTACAGGCAGCCGGGCCGATCCTGATGAAACTAAACAATACAGGCGAAACGATATGGGCAAAGGAGTTCCCCACCCAAAACAACCTTATCCGGTTTCAACAATTGAATGATGGGGGAATTATTGCCATTCTGAAGGCTTCCTGGCCGATTCTCACCAAGTTAGAGCAGGGCGGCAAAACCGCCTGGACAAAGGAATTTACGGGTGAGAACGACATTTTTAGTGTATCAGAGACAAATGACGGTAATCTTTTAGTGCTTGGGAGCAAGCGAATCGATTCGGAAATAAGTACCTTATTCACCTCCCAGATAGGCAGGGATGGTATTACCAGATCGTATTTTGTGCTCTACGAAGCGGGAAAACAGTATAGCCTGCTAAGTCCGATGCTTACCCCCTCTGGTTTGATTACGACTTCCGATGGAGGGTTAATCGTAGCAGCCCGTTCGTTCCCAGCCGGGCAAACCAATCCCGTAACCGCAGAACTCATCAAGTTTAATCAGCAGGGCGAGATGAAGTGGAAATACGGTTACGGACTTAATTCACTGTCGATGCTGTTCAAAGCAAGTGATAATAAGTATTTGGTGGGTTACGGGGGAGCAATCAACTACATGGATAATGATGGGAACGTCTTGTTCAAGAAGGATAACGTTGTCATTCGTGGGACTAATTTAACGCCAACTACGGATGGAGGATTTGTGTCTATTTTCGAAACCCAGGCGATAAGGGCAAATCTTTACCTGTATAAATACGACGCTCAATTTAACGAAGTAGCAACAGACGTTCTAGTTAGAGCACCTTCGGCCGTCTATCAATCTTACTTTTTTGGACCAACCAAGGACGGTGGCACACTCTTATGTTTTTTGAATAGTTTCGGGGTTTACCAATCGTCAATCATTAAATACAATGCGTCTTTAGGTAGGGAGTGGCAACGAGACAAAATTGCTGGTTTCCCGCTACTTCTCCCTTACGGAACAGATGGAAGCTTTTTTATAATAAGCACACCACCTTTGTTGGACGAGGGGCTCATTGGCGAAGCAGGCCTACAGGTTACCAAACAGTCACTGGGACGACTGGTGATAGGTCGACCGAGTTATGACTGCCCGACAGGATCAATTACGTTGAATGTGAGCGGAGGAGATGGTTCTCCCGTTGTCTATACGGCACCCGGCATTACCCGATCCTCCCTTAGCTCAAATTCAGGCATTGTAGAAGCAGAGCTACGCCGGGATCCGAAGCCTATTTTAATTCAGGCCACTCAGAGTGCCTATACGATAAGTTATGAGTTTGACCTCAAAGAGGCCTGTACCAACGCACTGACCCCACTGCCGCCAGTTCTGGTGCAACCCATTCCTGACCAGTTCCTGACAGTGGGGCAACCCATTCCTGGTAGTGGCTTTCCCGTGGGATTGTATTTTGTCGACCCTACGCCTTATTCGCCCAACTACAGATATGACTGGTCTTTTAAGGTTACGGGGTTGCCCGACGGTTTATATGTCTTCACCAAAAGTATGCTGTCCGGGCCTAATCCTGTCAGCGTTGTTCTGGGTACGCCTTCTCAAATTGGTGTGTATACAGTACAGGTACAGGCCAACACCGCATCTTTCCCGGATAAGCCTGTCATCACTACCTATAAGTTAACGGTATCGGCCGGTGGGTTCGTCCTGGTCCAGCCTACCTACGATTGTCAGAATGGCGCTATTCATTTTAATACGCAGGGTGGAGACGGATCGCCCATTGAGTATATGTCGGCTGGCATTACTGACTGGACGTCCAATCCCGACCGCTTTGTTGATAAAGAGAGCCGTACAGCCAGCGATGTGCAGCCTTTTATGTTGTATGCACGCCAGAACGGGCAAACCGTCAGCTACGTCTGGAATTTGAAAGCAGCCTGTGGGCGGTCGCGACTGGGGGTGGCCGAAACCTCCAGCCCTTTAACCTTGACGCTTTTGAGCAATCCGGTTCCGGATCAAGTTAGGGTACTTATCCAGGGCGTTGAGGGTCAATCGGTACAGCTTCGGCTAACCAACCAACAAGGGAAAGTATTGGAAAGTCGGCACATCAATCAGGTAAGTGAAGATGAACTGCAACAATTTCAGATCAATCAGTCAGAACCGGGTGTATTGTTTTTGCAGGCCTATACCAACACGCAGACGCAGACTGTTAAAATTATAAAACAATAAACGGTTGCCCCTGCTCTGCAAATGCTTCGAAAAAGTAGGAATTGCGTACGGCTGCGCCAACAGCAGCCGTACGGAGGCAAATGACCTGTAAACAAGTTTTAACATGAAAGGAAAGGATGTATTACTGATCTGTAAATCGGTCCATCACGGCAATACACTGAAAGTTGCCCAGAGAATGGCCGAGGTTTTGGATGCCGTGATTGAAGATCCTCTACAGGTGACTCCGGAAGAAATCAACGCTTATTCACTTATTGGATTTGGCTCTGGGATTTACAATCGAAAGCCCCATTCGGTTTTACTCCATTTGGTCGATACGATTGAGGTGCAGAAGCAGAAAAAGGCGTTTATATTCTCAACGGCAACGTTCCCCTGGGCACCGGCTCTCCAGCCTTTGCGGGATAAGCTAACGCATAAAGGCTTCATACTTCTGGGAGAATTCAGTTGTAAAGGCTTTATCGACGAAGGTATTATTAAGTATTTTTTTGGAGGACTAAACAAAGGAAGGCCCAATGAAAAGGATCTGCACGAGGCTTCTGTTTTTGCTAAAAATATACGAGATAACTACCTAACTACAAGAGTTGTAAAAAGCGGATCGTCTATTATTTGATAGAAAAAAAACATTAAAAAGGAGTTTGTTAAACTCATTTGGGCGCTATGATCATCAATTCGTTGATGATCATAGCGCCTTTTATAGTCCCTAATCGAAGCTCATTCATTATGCATCAGTGCCTTTCTGATTTTGCTGGTCCAGCGTCCATTGGCTGGTGTCGTCGGTATCATGCCAGGCATAACCCATCCAGCGAAGTATGCGAACCGGTAAGCCATAGCATTCCCGAAATAGAGCGTCCAGTTCATTTATCGTCATACTCCCATTAAGTACAAAGCAGTTCGTCACTGAGTGACCAGCCAGATCACTCAACGTTTGTAGTTCGTTGGGTACTTCGTGCTCGATCAGTGGCTCGATTCGCAGTGATGGGAATAATTTGCTGAACTGTTGCTGGAGATGCACCAGCGTCATCGCTGGGTAGATCTCAAGGGTTTTCATAGTCATCTGATCAGGATTCGCTTGGATCAAAACTAGTGATCTGCCGACCTGTAGACAATGATTTTCTTCAGATAAAGAGCTGATGTAAAGACCATTAACGGCCTAATTGGTTCGCGAACGAGCGATTTGAAGCCCCAACAAGTGGGTTGAGTCGTAACTGCCGTGTATAAAAAAGACCGGTGGAGCGGGCTACACCGTCTGGCGAGTTGTCTATTACGAAATGGATAAAATTCAGGCCCGACATTGGCTACAGGTTTTTGCAAATTCGATGAGCAGCCGCTGGTAGAATAAGTTGATTTGCAAAATATAGCAATTACGTTAGGCTTTATTTTTGGCAAATTCCATTGGCCTATCCAATTGAAAAATTAATCTATAAGCCTGATTGTAATCTATCAGATTAGGGATTTGCTTTCGTCCTGTCGGCTCTATCGATTTACTGCAAGCGCCGTTCTCCACTTTTGCCAGAGAAAACCTGATAAAAATCATAATGCCTGGTTAATGGAAATCACAATAAATCGTCCGGCTATACGACAATTTTGAGCTAGTACCTCAAGTACGAAAAAGTCATGAAAGTAGAACAAATCTATACAAATTGCTTGGCCGAAGCCGCCTATTACATTGAATCGGAAGGAGAAGTCGCGATTATCGATCCACTCCGTGAAACGAAGCCCTATATGGATCGGGCCAGCGTGAACGGGGCCACCATCAAATATGTGTTTGAGACGCATTTTCACGCCGATTTTGTATCGGGTCATGTCGATCTGGCGGCTAAAACCGGAGCAACTATTGTCTATGGGCCCACGGCACAACCCAATTATAATGCGTATATCGCTACCGACGGCGAAGCGTTTCCACTTGGACAGGTTACGATACGCGTGTTGCATACGCCCGGCCACACGATGGAATCGACTTCGTTTTTATTACTGGACGAAATGGGCAAAGAAACTGCCCTGTTCACCGGTGATACGTTATTAATTGGCGATGTTGGTCGCCCTGATTTGGCCGTTAAGACAGACCTTACGCAGGAGGATTTGGCCGGTTATCTGTACGACAGTCTGCATATGAAAATAATGCCACTGCCTGATAACATATTAATTTATCCGGGTCATGGTGCCGGCTCGGCGTGTGGCAAGCATATGAGTCAGGAAACAACTGATACGCTTGGTCATCAGAAGCAGGTTAATTATGCCCTACGGGTGCAAACCAAACAGGAATTTATCAACGAAGTGACCAGCGGGTTAACACCTCCACCCCCGTATTTTCCGAAAGACGCTGTTCTCAACAAAATGGGCTGTAAATCCGTCGATGAAGTAATCTGTAAGGGGCTGCAGCCGCTCTCTGCCCGGGCTTTTGATGTAGATGCTACCGAAGAAAAAGCAGTAATTATTGATGTGCGATCAGCACAGGAATTTGGCAGGGGCTTTATCCCCAACTCGATAAACATTGGCTTGGAAGGACAGTTTGCCGGTTGGGCAGGAACCCTCATTTCAGAACTACGGCAACCCATTCTGCTCGTTGCGCCGGAGGAGCAGACAGAAGAAGCGGTGCTGCGGCTGGCTCGTGTGGGGTATGACAACTGTATTGGTTATTTAAAAGGTGGATTTGCTACGTGGCAGGCCACGCATCGTGACATCGATACGATTGCTTCGATCTCTGCCGACGCATTCGCTGACTTGTTTCAGAAAACCCCTTCACTGTCAATGCTAGATGTCCGTCGAAAAAATGAATATGACATTGAACACGTAGTGGGTGCTGAAAATTTGCCATTAGAGTCTATCCTCGACAACTTGGAGAGGATAGATAAAAACACTACGTATTATGTGTATTGTGCAGGTGGCTACCGGTCCATGATTGCCATGTCATTGTTAAAGGCACATGGATTTACCAATCTAATGAATGTAACTGGCGGCTTTACGGCGCTTAAGCAAACAGGCAGACTCCCCCTGATGGATTGCCTGGTCACGACACTATAGTCATTACGTTTAGGCTTTTTATCAGCCGGTGGCGAACTGATTGCACAGGCTGTTGATCAACGTTGGTTAATGTCAGGAGAATTCGTCTTTAAAGGCGGGAAAGTAGACTGCTATTCAACCTATCATGTCGCCATAAATTAACTTACGCTAAATCAATAGCTTATGAAAACGATATTTATATGCCTGATCACATTTTCTCTTTCTGCAACTGTCAACGCGCAGATTATTAACCCCAAACGGTTATTTGAAAAAAAAGCAAACCAGGCCATCGAAAAAAAGGTCGATGAAACCCTTAATAATAAGAGCAAAAAAGAGGAGACCAGCAAAGATAAAGAGCTTCCTAAAGAAGCTGAAAAAGTGAATCCGTCGCAAGCTGCATTACCCTCACTACAAACCTATTCTAGGTTCGACTTTATTCCGGGCGAGAAAGTAATTTTCTTTGATGATTTTACTCAGGACAATATCGGGGACTTCCCCGCCTTATGGAATACAAATGGTTCGGCTGAAATTGTAACGACTAACCTGTTCCCCGGCCGGTGGATGAAGTTCGCTTCCCGTAATGCAATCTGGACAGATGGTTTATTAAAATTGCCTGATAACTACACCCTTGAATTCGATGTAATTCCTATCAAAAGTGAAGAAGGCCGAATGGCTGGCTATAATTTTCGGCTCCTACAAAGTATCAATGCCAAATCGTATGACCATGGATCGGTACCTGGAAAGGCTGGCTTCCTGTTCAGTTGCGAGTACTATGGACGTACGGGATACAGGACGTACATTAATGATGCAGAAGGAGCGGATTTAGGCTTGAGTGGCTACAAAGACGGACAGCAATTTTATCAAGTAGAAAATTATAAATACCACATTTCCATATGGGTGCAAAAAGCCAGGCTCAGGCTTTACCAGGATGCAAATAAACTGTTTGATCTGCCTAAAGCGTTCCCGCTGACTGACGTTCGATTTGATAGGATTCGGTTTGAAAACGGAGCCGCTATGGTTAGTAATATCCGTATCGCCGTAGGCACTCCAGATATGCGAAACAAATTGATAACGGAAGGTAAATTGGTGAGCTATGGCATCTATTTCGATGTGAATAAAGACGTAGTAAAACCGGAGTCATATGGTACGTTAAAGGAGATTGCATCCGTGCTAAACGAAAATCCAACCTTTAAAATCAAGATCGTGGGGCATACGGATGGCGATGGAGCCGACGCAGCCAATCTTGATCTTTCCAAACGTAGGGCGGCTGCCGTTAAGACCGAAATAGTCAGGATATTTAGTATCGATTCAGTCAGGATTGAAACGGACGGCCAGGGAGAATCACAACCTGTGGCACCGAATGATTCTCCTTCTAACAAAGCGTTGAACAGGCGAGTGGAATTTGTAAAACTGTAAGGCAAATCGGTACGCTATTTATTCGGAGAATGTTACTAGGTACAATTTAGAAACCCGAGCATTATGATTCTTACCCTCACCCTTAATCCGACTGTGCATGATAGTATGACACTTGATCGGCTGATACCAGAATAGAAACTACGCTGTTTGCAATCAGAGTATGATACCGGGGGATCAATGTTGCCCACGCCATTCACCGCTTAGGGGCAGTCGACAGCAAACGCTAACGTGAATTTCATTTGTTGATTACCTCAGTCAGGTAATCATTATTCCTGAGACTAAAGACTATATGTGTATTCAGAATCTGGCAGGCATTCCGGCTGAAAAAATAACAGAAGCTTCAGATGGACTTCGCTTGTGTTTGGCCGAATACAAACAGTTGGGCATTCGCTTCGCCAAGTAGCGGGCAGCGGTAAGCATTGGTAAAGGCCTTCCAACCCGCGCCTGCATCGAAGCAACCATGCATGCACTGGCTCGCTATGTAACCATAGACCAGAAGGACAGACTGGTACCCATTGTCAAACCTGAAGTCCTGATGGAAGACGCTTATATACAGTAAGAATTCTACATCATAACTGTAACGACAGTAAACGTTCTATTCTCACAGTTATACAGGTATCGGATTAAGTTGGAAGGAATTTTATTGAAATAAATATGGGGCTGGACGGAAAGCATTGACGGAAACAAACTAGCATAGAACAGTGGATGATGCGCCAGTATCATGTTTACTTAGAACAGTTCCAGCTACCATACCAGGAATTGCGTTTTTGTCGAATAGGTAACTCCCAAGAAGGCCTCAAACCATTTTCAGTTATTTAGTAGGTCTATTCAGCAGCCTGTAATTTCTATCTGGAATGGCCAGGATAGCAATATAGAGAGGCCCAGCAGGATTTGTATTACAGGGCAAGTTGTAATTGGGCTGCATTTTGATAGTCGCCTGAAAGTAGAGCGAAAAACTTTTGCTTATACTACAGAATTTAGTCAAAGCTTAATGATGAAGTACTATTTATCGGATTTTTAATGGGGTATAGAAAAATATCTAAAAAAGTAAGCAATTAGCTGAAGCAATAAAATTCTAATGACAAAAAATAATCGGGAAGAAAATTGCATATTTATTCCCGATTATTTTTTGTCACATTTTAGATAAACTCACCTTTTTCATTCGTTTTAATACGCATACGCTTTGTGCCGTTTTCCAATAAAATCTTATACTTTTTAGTTACTCCATTCGACTCATGGTAGTTAACTAAATACACATCTTTGGCAATATGCCAGTTCGGGTATTTTTTGGCTACGGACTGACTTACGAGAAGTGGTAATGCTATGTTCTTGAATTTCTCTGCAGTATGTAACAGTTTTCCATTTTTATCGTAAGCTGCAAGTATTTTTCCTTCGGGAATAAAAAAAGTAACAAAATAATTATCATACTCATCCTCATAAAAATCAGTATCTTTTAGATCGAATACTGCCGCTTTCCGTTCAAGTTGTTTAACGGGTACCGCCACTGCTTTGTTATTGACTGCGCCAAGGTATTTATAATTGACGGCAAGTACCTTGATTTCGGGTAATAACACTTGGGCGAACGATTGAATGGATAGCCCAAGAATAAGTACACAAAAGCTTACAAAAAAATTTTGTCGATTCATGGCATTTTGTATTTAATTGTTTATTGTCTGTTTTATTCTAGCGAAGTTCTGCTAGATTTTCAAATAAAATTCACCATTTGCCAATACACATTAACTGACAACGATCAATCAAAGAGATAATGTTGATCAATAGCAGCTAGATGCAATTGTCAGCTGATAAACTAAAAATATCAGGATTTTAGCTGTTTTTTTAATCCTTAATAATTATGTATATAAACAATTGATATGCAGCGATATAAGTATTTAGGCTATAGTGTGAACCGGCAAAACAATGTGATTGATTCTATTATGTTCGTTAAGTATTTTATGGAAAATTATATAAATCATAAAGGCCTAATAATTATTTAACCAGTTCGTTAAAAGGAAAATAATAAAAAAAGTATGAGCTAGAAGTTTAGGCATATTACCAATAAAATAACTCACAACTATTAGATGAATTCATTTTAACAAAATCTTCGCTTAAAGAATTTTTATCATTATCTTACCATACTCATAACATCCTTAAATTTTGTTCAAGGATTGGATGTGTAATTACTTTAACTTTAGATTTTTATTGTATTTACTAACCCGGTCCTGAATTAGCAGCGTATGGACACCAATTTTCTGAAATATAGGGTATACAGCAATTAAGTATAAGTATGCACTACTGTTTTTGTATATGGTATTTTTCAAAAAAAATCCCAAAGGAAATAGGCTACTCCTGGCTTTTTGCAAGGCTCATGACAACGAGGGCATGGTAATCGTAAAAGCTATTACGGGCTTTTTATAAAGTTCTAAGGAAATGGAATCTGGAATTATAAACAAAAAAACTGATGGACATGGGCTTTTATTTGATGCTGAGATAACGTAACAACATCCTACAAAAAGGCGTAGGCTTTATTATTCAACGCAGATATATCATTTACATAAGGCAGAAAATCACTTGGTGCTTTCGACTGAAATAGTTGCAGGTTGAATTTGGATATGATCTCCCTGTCAATCCTGTTATTCCGTTCTGGCGTTTTGGTAGGTACAACAATTTTATATTACAGCCAATCCACATCCTTTTGGTAGTGAAGCTTTTCCAGATGCTCATACGCAGGCTGCGTCATAAAAAACGGTAATACAAAAAAAGCGCCTGTAAAACCGCATCAGCCTTTGCGAGATAGGTGATTACGTTCTGTAACTGGTAAAGCTCAAATACTAATAAAAGTGTAATTGCTTCTTGCCGAACGAATTCGCGCTTAAACTTAAAAAGGCCCGTGATAGCGGCTAAAATTGTCAACTGATCGGCAAGGGAGTCCAGCCGTTCCCCCAATATCTGATCACTTTGTATTTTCGGGCAAAGTAACCATCCAGGGCATCAGATAGAAAGCTGCTAGGAAACACCCATTTAAACCCGTCTAGGTTCTCCGTTAGGTCTAATAAGAATAGAAACGGAGAAGCAACCAGCCGATAGGCGAGATAAATATATTATTAAAGGGAATGAATGAGCTGTAAATACGTATAGACAAAAGGAGTTGAACCTAGCAGTGAGTCAAATCGGTCGAGGATACCGCCGTGACCGGGTAGAAGAGTGCCAGCATCTTTCACGCTAAGGCTTCGTTTCATCATGGATTTGACCAAATCGCCATACGTACCACTCACGACAATGATTAGCGCAATGAAAAGCCAGTAATTTGCATCCATCTTAGGCACAAGAGGTAAGGTCAGATATGCAGCCGCTAAAGTGCAAACTATACCACCGAGACTACCTTCCCATGTTTTTTTGGGAGATATACGTTTGAATAGTGGATACTTTCCTAGTAGTTTTCCAGTGATAAAAGCACCAGTATCATTAGCCCATAATAAGCAGAAATAAGCGAACACTAAAGTTGGATCGTATAGGCCCTGATTTGTTGAAAAAAACGCAACTCCGTTAAATAAGGCAAGGGGGAACGTAATACAAAGAATAGCAAGTAGTGTGAAGGCAATATTCTGGAACGGATGGGAGGATGGCTTATATAACTGGATAAGAAATACACCGAAAGTCAGGGGAATTGTAATCAGTGGCAATAGTCCGAACGAGTGATTTTTCAGGGCCAGAAAAACACTGATTAGTAGCACCGTTGATGATACGAAGCCCGGAAGCTTCAGAGGAGAAATGGACGGTGTCGTAAATAATCGATAAAACTCCCATAAGCCTAGTCCGTTGATCAACATTAAGAGGACTAGAAAGCCATAATCGCCCACGAATACTAGACTGGTGATGGTAATGACTAGTCCGATTCCTGTTAGTAGGCGCACCGTAAATACATGCCGATCTTTGGGCAACACAGACCAATTACCAGCCTGTATATTATCAGTTTCATACAGACCAAACTTTTCCTGTATACGTATACGGAAGGTGACTAAGCTGGCTGGGTAGCTAATTTGATGCATGTCCAAACCAGGAGAAGGAACAACCGTTTCGCTAACCAGAGGGGGCGTTATTCGGTCAACGATTAAGTGTTGTGCATGTTGGCTTTCTTCTCCTATCAGTTCTTCATAAACGCCCTGGATAATAACCGATTGCCAGTTATCCATATTCAGAATGGTATCCACTTCGAAGCAAACGGAAGGATTTTGCCTGAGTGTCTGAACCTTTAGACCATCTTTTGTTTGGCCATAGATGTATTGTCCATCATAGACATACGTAATGGGTACTGCGTAACCTTTTGCAGCCGCATGGCACACAAGTCGGCCAATTGCCTGACTCTGAAGTAGGTAATTGATTTGCTCATCATTCAAAGTTCCCTGCATACTAGTAAGCAGTTTAAGGGCAAGTAATAAGGCATATATAGCCGTTTTTCAGTACGATGCAGGTCTACCCCTGCATAATCAATACGGGGATCTGCGCCTGTGCCAACACATCTTTAATCACGCTACCCCACCGCCGATGGGCTATCTGCCCCGAACCATAGTCAAACAGCACGATCAGATCTGCCTGTAGTGCTTCAGCACGGAGAAGGATGTTTTTTGCCACATATTGAGCTGGATGGATCGCAAACGAAAAGTCGCTGATCCCTTTCGCACAGGCGAAGTCGTTTACCCAGCTACAAACCTCAACAACTTCTTCGGCGTCACGGTAATCGGTAGGGGGCATAACGTACAGGAACTGCCTGACACCCTGTTTGTTAAGGGTAAATGGGAAAGCCTGGTTAGACTTCCGTCGATCATCCACATCCACCGCCAAAAGCACGTTTTTGGGTGGAGAATAAATGGGAAGGGTTTTAGTGAACAATACCGAGCAGTGCGCATAGGGAACAAAAACGTCCACAGATATATTGGTTAAAAATATATCTAATAAGGTAACTGCTGGAGAGACGATCACCAGTAACTCTACAGCCTGACCGCTAATGGCACAGAGCTGTCCGCTACTGTCATTACGAATCGTTGGTGAATTCAATAGATGTAACAAAATGACTTCCGTTTGGTAGCTATGCGCCAGGCTGACGGCTACGTACATAGGAAGGTCGGTTTCGAGACTCAAATATGTAGGGGACAGAATAGTTTTCATAAAGCAGGAGTTCAGGTGGATCGTAAAGATTAGTATTTAACATCTCCAACAATATGAGGCCAATACCCAAACAGGCTGATTTCAATCAGCCTGTTATCTGTCGTCAATTCTAGGGAGCCGAAGAGGGTAGCATTACCTTGAGCCCGATTCTAAACTTGATATTGGCTATGCGCTTTACGTTATCCCCCCGCGTAACGGACCATGTCCTGAGTTCCCAGCTGTTTGGTCATCTTGGCACCAATGCCAATGGGCAACTAATGATCTGGCCTGTTACCTACCTCTTCGATGGACAAGCGATTTATGGTCAAATTCAGGAAGATGAACTGACTTCGCTTTTACAAACAAATCCAAACGTTTGTTTTGAGGTGTCCGAGTTAACCAATCCCTTCGACTGGCGTAGTGTGGTGATCCAGGGTATTTATGAAGAACTACAGGGCGAGGAGCGACGTTATGTCGAGCAGCTATTAGGACCGGCGCGAATAAGCCCTATGCTTTTTCAACCTACACTCGATTTGGCTCATTTTGAGTTACCAGCAACCATCGTGTACAGGATTCGAATACGCAACAAAACGGGATATCACCAGGTAAGTCAAGTTCAGCCAGTCAATTCAAATTGTGTCCCTGCCTAGGGAATTTCCTGTAACGGCAATAAACCGTATGCTCTTTTTCGATAGCACTAAATAAGATAGTCAGCCCAGGAATGCTTTTCATTTGACCGACCAGCAAAAATCCCTTGGTCTATGAGATTGATGAAATTGAACGAAGCTAAGCTGATAATCTTCAGTTACCTCCTTCAGCAAATGGCAACAGCTAAACCATGTTCAGATACGAAAAGGGAGCGTTCAGAAAGAAATTGGGCAGAGAAAACTGAAAGTATCGACGTACCGGTTCACTGATGCGATAGTGCCCATTCTCCTGAAAAAGGATTGGTTCAGCCGCCGGGACGAAACTCCTTCCAGTTCGAAAGAGGTATTTATTCCTTGCCGGGCTTTATCAAAGGCCAATTAACTGAGGTCAGTGGCATAAATTCGGAACGATTTTGTCCTACCGGATGTAGAGAGAATCTCATGAGCGAATATGGCCAGCGAGTAAACTTCCTGACCTGTCGATCAGGCGTGTCCCCAAATTCGCGGCATGTGACGGGGAAATTTGTGCTGGAAAAATTGAGTTAATAAAACGCACTTCAGATAGGGCATTGTTAATCTATCCCCGAAGAAACTCGAATCATCAGTCAGTAAATCGTTGCATTGCGGACTTATTTCAGTTGGGTATGCTTTGAGGTATTCCAGATAACCCGCAAGTGACTGCTGGTTACTAAAGAGCATACGCTTCTAAATTCGCTGACGTATACTGGCCGGTTTCTATGAACTTAAGTCGATACCGGTTGCGGGGTTGATCAATTGAGTAACAGACATTAACTCTTCAGCCGAGGTACCGCTAACAACGACTGTAATCGCTTTTTTCATAGGCGATCTAGTTGCTCGAACAGCCATAATCGTTTCCATAAATGGCTAGAATTGGGGACTGCTGCCTTACCTGGTTAGTGGTATCTGCCGGTAGCGTCATTTAAGCTGGTTACACCTGAAGCTTCATTTCTGAGTAATAAGGGTCGTTTCACATACTGGTTAAGCAGTGGTCCTAACCGAGCCTGAGTCAGTTTACCATGTAAACGGTGAATACCCAGAAACAGCATTGGCGTCTGCACCACTCCATCCTGCCTTCCCTGCTCGATGTCTGCCCATATCTGGTCTTTGAGTGTTTCATCCTGAAGATCAGCCAGAAACCACTCTATCTGGAGGCCAAGCGATTTTGCCAATTCCGGAGCTGACTTAATTGAAATTGGATTCGCCTGAACAAACAGAGCCTGATGCATAACACTGTACTTACCCTGTCGTCGGGCTGCTTCAGCCATTAGTGACATGAAAAAGGCTCTGGGATGGCTCAGGTTCGGAAAATGCCGGAATTGATACGATAGTTTACCCTCGAACGGAGGGAAAATTCTATTGACCACTTTCTGAAGTGCCTGACACCGTAGGCAACTGTAGTCGCCATATTCTACCAAACTCAGCCCGTTCGGGTTAAGATTATGAATCGATTCCTGATCGTACGATTGGCTCATAACTTGTCTGTACAGAAACTGCTATTGTTTTTGCACAGACAAATCTAATCTTGAAGTCTTTTTTGCCGTATGACCCTCATTAGCCTACTTATTGATTCGGGTCAACACCCATGAGGAGGTTCTAAAATTCAGATTAGCGGCTTTGTGAAAACTAGAAATCACAAACAAGTACTACTGCGTTTTGTTGCATGTCAGTTTAGTGCTTAATGCCTTTTGACAGGACTCATACAATTGCTCCTGAAAGGCAATCAATTCTTCCAGACGTTCTTCTTCCTCGGTTTGCTTAATGAGAAGTTTCCGACGATTTAGTTGATTGGTCTGCGACAGCTCGGTCAGTTCCATGGATTGACGAACAAGTAAGGCAAACCAATTTAAGGGTTTATCGTTCGGATGTTCATAAAACCGACTCCTTTCTTCTAAATGAGTATCCTTTAACACCAATCGTTCGGTTCTACCCAGCTCACAACACGCCTGCTGTTCCTGCGTATGCTTACGTAGGAGTTTTAGGCGCAACTCCATCCATATCAAACGTTTAGCCCTATACGCCTGCTTCCGTTCTATAGACATTTTCTCAGAAGGGTGAGACCGGTTGGAAGACGTTGTTTGCATGGCGTAAGAGCAGTTGACTCAGATAAATTAGCTATCCGTTTCCTGAATAACAGGTAGTGAAATGAACCACAAGTCAGCGTTACTCTGACTTGATTACAGTTATTCTTTCGTTACAAATTAGTCGATGTAGCTTCCCCTGGAAGTGGTAAAAAAACCGTTATTTTTCATGAAAGTTAGACCTGTCAACCAACAAATTCCCTGATCAGTATCAGGAATCAATCTGTTTTTACACAAATGACTGCATCTAACTTATCATTCAATGCCTCTGCCCAGATAGTATTAAATCTATCATTCAGCTAATCAGGGTATCTATTAACATCTATGCTGTCTTTTTCAATGTCTTTATTGACTAGCATAGGCGTCTTCATAGGGAATGCTTATCGTGATGGTAGTGCCCTGGTTTACTTCACTTTGCAGGGAAATGTCCCCGCCCATCAAGTCGATATAACGCCCTACAATGTGCAGTCCCAAACCAGTACCTGTTCTGTTGCCTACGTTTGTCGCCCTGAAAAACCGCTCGAACAGGTGTTCCTGATCCTCGGCTGAAATCCCAATGCCTTGATCCTGAACACTCAGTGTCAACTGACCCATCAGGCAACTCCCCCGAAGCTGTACAACCGAACCAGCCTCTGAGTACTTTAGGGCGTTGGAGAGCAGATTAACCAGGATTTTTCGTAGCAGCGAACCATCAAGCCAGACTGGACTCAGACAGGACAAGTGCGTCTGTATCGTTTGGCCGGGTTTTAACGTAGCGTTTAAATCGGTCAGTACTTCACTCACCAGTTTAGCAATATCCACCGATGAAGGATGGGCTTCGATCTTGCCTTCCTCAAGTTTGCCTACCGAAAGAAACTCTTCGAGGATATCATTAAGGTGGTTGACGGAGGCCCGAATGCGGGCCAGATGTTTCTCTCGTTTATCCTGTTGATCGCTTGTTGTATATTTCCCAATGAGGGTGGCGGAATTGAGTAGGGCGGTTAAGGGAGATCGGAACTCGTGAGAAGCCATGGCTACGAAGCGGGATTTCAATTCACCCAACTCCTGCTCGACGGACAGGGCCTGGGTCAGTTCTTCTTTTGATTGCTTTAACTGGTTTAGCGTTTCCAGAAGTGCCTGCGTCCGATCGGCCACTTTCTCTTCCAGCTCACTATTGAGCTGTTCAATCTGGGACTGATGAGCCAGCAATTGCCGTTCAGCCTCCTTTTTAACACTGATGTCGATGATATAGGCGACGACATACAAGGTATCATCCAGTTGGAAATGACTCAAGCTGACTTCAACCGGAAAAACCGAGCCATCTTTGCGCTGGGCATGCAGGTCTCGATTGTGACCCATAGGCCGTACCTGAGGATCAGCGTTGAAGGACTTTCGGAGTTTCTCGTGGTAGTGGCTCACACTCGAAGGCACAAGTTGTTCTATCGTGAGATTGTCCATCTCACCCGCCGGGTAACCCAGCAACCGATCAGCCAATTGATTGGTCAAAACAATTCGACCTTGCTGATCGCAGATGATAATGCCAATTGTGGCCGTAGCGAAAATGGCTTCGTAGCTTGTCGATGGAAAATGTTTATGGTGATCAGAATCGCTACGTTCGCTCATGGATTGTGCTGGTTTGTTTGTGATCGTTACAACAACACCATCCCCGCTTTTAACCACCGTTTGATCCCGCCAGTTTACCTGCTGACCCTCCCGAACCATGACTTTCGACTCGAAAGGCCGACCCGTTTTGACAACGTCGGCGTACCGGGCCAACAGAACTTTGTCCCTCAGTTGTGGAGAAAAATTAAATGGATTACTTCCCGCTTTCGGTTTATTTGCAGAACCATGTCCCTGCCGTCTAATCCTATTTTGAAAGGTACACCGAAAATCGACTATCTGACCCTCCCTGGATCGTAAGGCATCAAACGCCACGATGGTATTTGGTGAACAGTCGAGTACGGTTCGAAGTTCTTCAGCTTGCTGGTGATGAGCCAGTAGGGACTGTTTAATCGAGGTGATGTCAGTGAATGTCAACATCAATAGTTCACTTTGTGGAGTGATGACAATTCGATACCAGTTCGTTTTGCCATTGTGAACAAAAGGCATTTCAAATTCCTGAACGTCAGCTCGCTCGATACCATTCATACAGCGACTCAGTAGGCCCGATGCATTCGCATCAGCAAACGCATCGGTTAGTAATTCTCCCTCAAGCGCGCGGGTCGATTTTCCAAAAAGGTCTTTCAATAGTGAATTGACCCGTGTAATTCGAAAATTGATATAGTAGTTTTTGCTATTTTTTGCACCGCGAACTACTCGTAAAATAGCAATCCCTATCGGAACGTTTTCGAGTATAGTGTGTATGAGTTGTGCCTGTTGACTGCCTTCCTCTTCGGTATGATTTGGGAGTAAACTATCCTTGTAGGTAATCATCAGCCCCCTCGAAATTCGTGTGATTTTCTCGATTCTCCAACAATCATATTCGGGATAAAACTGTTCCCCCGTAAAGAGTTGTCCCGTTTGATAGGTATCTACATAGTGCGTAAAGAAACCATTCCTGCGTGTAGATGGGTAAATTTCTGATACTGTCCGGCCCAGAAGCTGCTGACGGGAATAACCACTCATGCTAATTCCGGCTTCATTGATCATCACAAAACGAAAATCATGAATTTCCCCTTGCGGATCATAAACAGGTTCTAAAATGGTGACATTCAGATCGAACCCATCAATAACCTCCTGAAGTCGATCACTCAGTTGACTAGTATCCTTGCTGATTTGAACTGTTGGATCATACGAAATGACCAGGCAGTCGTCCTGTTTTATAGCCGATACATTCCTCCAGGCGTCCTCCATCCGATCACATAGGGCAAAGAGCTGGTCAATGTGCGCTGGTTGTTCCGTCTCCATTACCTGGTGAAAGTGATTAATCACGCCGGTCTTCACCAGATGAGGAAGTAGTTGATGGAGAGACTGTCCCAGCAGGTCTTTAGTCTGGCGGCCAAGGTCAAGTTCGGCCCGATTATTAATCTTGGTCAGCAACAGATCGGTCAATGCTCCATCCGGGCTTCGAATGGCCTGAAAAACCAGCACACCCTTCTGAGCTGTGGCTAAGTCATCTTTCAGGTTATTGGTTTTCAAAGGATTAGTTGGGTTCATGGCTAGGGAGAGTAACGAGTGTTTCGAGAAGGAAGGGCGACGTTTACCGAAGCGCAGAGTAGAACTCAGTTTCGAATATATTGATTATCAGTGTGAAATGACGAAAGAAGCGGTCAAACGCTTCTTTTGGTAATTCAATCTGGTTTTCGGCTCTAACGGCTTTGCAATTTTTAGCGTACGTACTGGTTTGGGGTCAGCCAAAAGTCGATGGCTCGTCGCATCAGTTCACTGACTTCCTGGTAACTCTGGGGCTTAATCAGATAGGCATTAGCACCCAAGTTATAGGCTCGACGTATATCGTCGGCTAAGTCAGAAATACTGTACACGAGTAAGGGCAAATATTTGGTTCCAGTATTGGCCCGTACCTGCTGAATAACCTCAAAGCCATTCTGGCCTGGTAGATTAAGATCAATAAGTACCAGCCTAGGCATGGGGTAGGTCTTGTCCTCGTAGATTCCTTGCTGGAGTAAATAATCGATGGCATCTGAACCATTAGACAAAACGGTGAAGCTTGGCGGATTTACCAAGTGGCTCAGTACTCGTTTAAAAATGTCTATCTCATTGAGGTTATCTTCAATATAAAGAATGTCCAGCATGATGAATCAGGATTATGTATAGTGAAAGCAACATAAAAATGGCGTGTACTGATCGAGCGAACTGTCCACCCAAGCTTACCCTACGTCGACTGTTAACAAATACGGTTGTTGGCCACCCATCAACTCTGGTAGGTTGATTTTAAATTCCGTAAGTGAAACTGGCCAAATACTATCTGACTAGTCGCTGATTCCGATCCATCGTTACTAAACGTACTGATAATTTTCTGATCAGTAGTATACCCTTTAACCGTTATATTAACTTCTGGTGCCGGATAGTAGTAACATTTGCCTATTAAACCTATTAATATACAAGACAATATGGGCAAAGGTAATTATTCTTCGAATATATGGCCCTTGGTTACGTAATAATACTCAAAACAAGGGATCGTCTGAATAACCACAAATTGGCTCGTACAATATCCATTACTACATTGCCGGCAAAGTCAACGTTTCTCGTAATCTCTTCACGACTGTATCAGTTAAACTTCTTACGTCCCTGGCCGTTAAGTGGTAAGTCGATGTATCTTTTCGGGTGGGTTTCGGAGCGGCTGGCAGTAGAGTAGCAATAGACAGATCGACAAGTGCAACAGGCCTTTTTCCCAGTCTCATTTGTAGTTCGTCGTCAAGCTTAGGGTTTGCGCCGTCGGCCCCTCCACTTATCGAGACGAACACATAGTTGCCTATACGGGCTTTGAGTTGCTGAAAGCATGAACGGAGTGGTGATGCAATATGGCCCATCCAAATAGGGCTTACAAAAATTACCAGCTCATTCCCTTTCACCATATTCAGTACTGGAGTTACCTGTGGCGTCCGGTTAAACAATAGATCAAGGATAATTGTCCACATCGTTCGAGAGCTGGGTTCTGTGATTCTGATGTGTTCCGCCGACAATGCTAATGCTATACTGGCGGCTAAGGTATCGTTGTTACCCGTTAATGAGTATGATATAACTATTATCTTCATGGCTGGGCTTTTACTTGTTTATTGCTGTCGAGCAGATGGGTTCGTTTTCTCAGGAGTCAATCACTGGTAGTTTTTATCTCCGATGCATGTTTAGCTATGTTATAAGCAGGTAAATGCTTAGATGGACCAGGTAATTTTTCTGCCCGCAAGAAATCAAAGGCCAGTACCATCATCCAAATTATATAACCATAGATATTGATACGTTCCTTAATCCCCAGCCACGGCGTTGGCATAGCTACTGCTATTCTGGGAGCGTCTAGACCCGCCCAAATTCCGAACAGGAGAAGTATAGAGATGGTCAGGATAGAATAGATACGGAACCACTTTCCAGATGAAGTGGCACCAAATCCAATAATCAGTAGGATCAGTAGTATGGTAATACTCGTAAGCACGAGATGCATAGCATTTTTACGGAGATTGGCATCCAGTTGCATTGGGTAGAATATGGCTACTTAATCAACCAACCCGAGTCCGATCAAAAGACCACCTGTTATATGCAGTGATAGCTTACGACCTGAAGCTCCCCAGATGCCAATCCCGAAGGCAATTTCAAGCAGCGCATATAGTGTTAGCCACGGAATCAGGAAAGGTCTTGTCGGAGCACCGATTGCCCTCAGCTCGCTCACCGATTTGTCCGCATAACTATAATCTTCCCACTGTACAGCGGCAAGAATGTCGGTACTGATATAAAGCACGGAAGCGATAATGCCACAGAAAAGTAACGCTTTTTTCAACCAATTTTTTTCAAAAAAATCGGTTGAAACTAATCTTGTCACAGTCATACTATTTTTAGTAAAGTTTACCGGTCTAATCGGCTTTTATCAGACCTCCGGTTGTCGCCCCGAAATCCTCCGTAAACGCTCTTTTTCAGTACTCTAGGATAATCAACGGATATGGTCATTCACGCGAATGGGCAGATGATAGATCCTGGCCACCACCCGGTTTAGATTTGGCACAAAAGTATAGTTGCCCTGCACAGACCACCAGCATTGGCGACAGGCTATTGACTGATTTAAATCAGTCAGTTATAGTAGGACTTTCATGGTAGCTGTTGACGCAAGGTCTACCTCAACACGTAAAAGAAACTTTTAGGTTAAGTTCTGATTATTAGCGGTTTGCTGATAAGGATTAGCCAGCGCGTTGATTTCTCTCATCGGTTGCTCTTTCCCTGAAATCTACCTTTACGATTTCAGGATTGCCCAAACGCAATTGTCCTCCCCTACGAGTTGATGTTTTGCTGCATTGAGTGGGTCGAACAGAGACTTTTTTTTCATTTCAACCGATATTATCCCATGAATTCATTCCAAAAACCGATGGTTGGGTTGCTCCTGTTTTCCTTAATTCAGGTGAACACCTTTGCCCAGACCAATTGGCCAAAAGAAATTCCGCTGGAAACAGGTGGTAGAATAATCCTGTATCAACTCCAGCCCGAAACGGTTAGCGGCAATCGGTTAACAGCCCGCGCTGCTTTTTCGATCCGGGAGAAGCGTGGTGATGAACCAATTTTCGGCGCAATGTGGCTCAACGCATCGTTGGATACTGATAAAGCTGAACGGACGGCGAGACTTGAAAGTATACAAATTACGGAAGCCAAATTTCCAGTTGAGGAAAATCAATCTCAGGTGAACATATTACGGGCATTGCTGCTACAGGAAATACCAAAATGGAAGCTGGATATTCCCCTGGATGAGCTGATAGTAACAATGGACGGAGCCAGGTCCGGCGATAAAGACCAATTCAAAAATGATCCACCCGAGATTATTTATACACAGCAACCAACTAGGCTGGTTTTAATCGATGGTGAACCCTTTATAAAACCAGATGACCAATTGGGGGTGAATCGCCTGCAAAACTCGGCATCACTGATTGTCCAGCAACCCAACGACAACCTATTTTATTATTACACAAGTCCATTCTGGTATCAGTCAACCGCGATCCTGACTGGCTGGACGCCCTTAAGTAAATGGCCCCGCTGGGTTAAAAGACTGAACCGGAAAATCAAAAAACTAGAGAAAGAAAATCAGGAACTACCAGCAGACGATTCTGATAATGAGGCAATAGAGCCACCAATCATTACAGTTAGAACAAAACCCGCTGAGTTAATCCAATCGCTGGGCCAGGCGCAACTAGCGCCCATTCAGGGAACAAACCTGTTGTATGTGGTCAATACGGAGAGCGCTATTTTCATGGATGTTTCAAGCCAGCTGTATTACGTAGTTCTTTCAGGCCGCTGGTATAGGGCTGCCTCGTTGCAAGGCCGCTGGAGTTTTGTTCCTGCCGACTCATTACCGGGTGATTTTGCCCAGATTCCAGAAGGCTCGACCAAAGCTGAAGTACTGGCTTATGTGCCCGGAACAGAAGCAGCCAGGGAGGCAATACAGGATGCTCAAATTCCCCAGACCGCTAAGGTAGACCGTAAGAAAGCAACTTGTAGAGTTACCTATGATGGTGCCCCTCAGTTTGAGCCTATTGAAGGCACCAATTTATTTATAGCCGTAAATGCCTCCAATACGGTACTCAGAGCCAATGCTTCCTTTTATTGCGTAGAAAACGGAGTCTGGTTTATAGCCAATAACCCGGCTGGCCCATGGGCTGTTTCCGTTGAGCGCCCTATTGATGTCAACAAGATTCCGCCCAGTAGTCCTGCCTATCCGGTCAAATACGTTTATATCTATGACATTGACCCCGACTACGTATATATGGGTTATACGGCGGGTTATTCAGGCTGCTACGTATATGGCCCCACCATTCTGTTTGGGACGGGCTTTTATTACAGGCCCTGGTACGGCAAGGTCTACTTGCCCCGTCCGTTTACCTGGGGGTTTAGCCTGCAGTATAATCCATGGGCTGGCTGGCATTTTGGGTTTGGGCACAGCTGGTTTACGTTTAGCCCCTGGTTCAATTTCTGGCGATGGTGGGGACCGCCCAGGCACCTTGAACAATTACCCCGTCGATATAACCGTTATCCCAATCAGCCAGGAGGGCGCAATCCGCGTATAAGCTCCAACAACAACGTCTACCGATACCGAAATGACGTAGTAACCAGGAATTTAGAAAGAGATTATCAGAGCACAACAGAACGGCCATCCAACTCACGAACTTACCGACCATTATCTAATAAGGCACAGCCTTCCGGGTATACTCCCTCGCGGCAACCATCCAGGAATTTACCATTTAAAAGCCCCGGCCAAGCACAGGATACGCCCAATGATGTCTATAGTGACCGGTCTGGGAAAACCTATCAGCGTGACCGGACAGGTAACTGGCAGCAACGTGAAGGGAAAGGCTGGCGGCCAACGAGCCGGGAAAACAATCCAACTCTTCCGCAGGTACAGCGGGATTACCAGTTACGGGAACGGGGTAGTGGCCGGGTGCGGCAGCAGCCAGGTGGTTTAGGTCAACCGGCAAAACCAACTCCTCCACGCAAACTATCCGGAACGATTCGATTGCCCAGATAATCAGATTGTTATCTAGTATCACCTTCCTGGAAGAAGCTAGTTTCTAAAGATGGGAATGAAAAGGTGATAGGCATGATTTACAGTTTATTGATTTCTTACTACACCATGTTTAACCTTCCGTCGAAGAATCTTAACGTGCTGATATCAATTAGTTAATAAGGTGAGGATACTCACTGTGTATCCGTTCCTTAGGATTCAACTTTGCTATCGAACCTGCTAGCCAAACTGGCTGGCGTACGATTTTCAATTGTATATAAAACTAAACGTAGTAATCCATGAAACCAGCCTTGCGTAACTCGCTGTTGTCAGCCTTTCCTCAACTCTTTGACAACAATTTTTTCGGCACCTCATTTTTCCAGGACAATGACATACCGGCGGTGAATGTCCGGGAAGAAGCCGACCATTTTCAATTGGAAGTCATCGCTCCAGGCATGAAAAAGGAGGATTTTAAACTGGCCATGAACGATGGTACACTCACCGTATCGGCCGAAACTAAATCGGAATCCGAAGAGAAAAAAGATTCATACCGTCGCAAAGAGTACAGCTACAAGTCTTTTAGCCGAACGTTTAACTTGCCGGAGGGTCTGGAAACCGACACTGCTCAGGCAAATTATGCCGATGGCGTACTAAAAATCGACCTGAAGAAAAAAGTAGCCATACCCAAACCAGAAACGAAACTCATTCCTATAGACTAGGGGAAAGAAAACCGAACGTGGTAAACACCACGTTCGGTTTTCTTTCCCCTAGTCTATAGGAATGCATTTAATGAATAAGAGCTAGATACAAATTGATCGAAAAGGAAGGCAACATAGCCAATCTATATGATACATAACATTAGCAAAACCGATCGAATTCTGCGAACAGGCATGGCCATTACCCTGCTTGTACTCTTCTCAAAAACAGATGGAAGCTTAACCATGAACTGGTTACTGCTGGCTGGCTCCATTTTGCTGTTGAGTAGCAGTATCATTAAATATTGTCCTCTATATCATCTTTTGGATCGTTCGACCCATCCGAAAAAAAAACATAGCTGATAGAAATGTCCATCTTAAAATCCAAAAATGACCATGAAAGCTAGTCTATTTCTTCTGTTCGTGCTGTATGCAACCACTACTTATGCTATTCGCTATGAGTTTGGTGATCAGGTTACGATTAGCCTACCTTTAGATGGAGATTTATACGTTGCGGGTGGTACAGTTACGATCAATGCACCAATTCGTGGCGATTTGATAGCTGTGGGTGGAACCATTACGGTTAATGATTCGGTCACGAATGATATTCTATTGGTTGGTGGTACGGTGATCCTGAATGGGTACGTAGGTGACGATATCCGTTGTCTGGGCGGTAGTTTGCAGGTACTCAAAGGTGCAGGCGGAGACGCCATCCTGGGAGGAGGTACTGTAACTATTGATCGGGATGGTATTATTGATGGGAGCCTGCTGTCAGCAGGGGGTAAAATGATTATTAGCGGGCAGATAATGAAAGAGGTAGTGCTAACCTTTGGCTCTCTGGTTCTTGAAGGTCGGGTAGGGGAAACATTACGCTGTCAGGGTGCAACCGCTACGCTTAATGGTCGTGTAAACGGAAACGCAGTGATATCCGCCAATGAATTTAACGTGGGTCCGAATGCCCGTTTTGGGCAGGAGGTACGCTATTGGAGACAGAAAGGCAAACTAGCGTTTGGGCATGCAGCGCCACAAAATAAAATCCGTTTTGACAACTCACTGGCAATAGAAACTGGACAGGGGCGTCCAGCCATTCTCGCTATCTTGTGGTTTCTAAGTATGGCACTGTTGATGATTTATTTGATCCAGTACTTTTTTGGGAACCTAATGAAAGCCGCGGGTAAAACACTAACCGAAAAAGCATTGCCGTCTGTAGGAGCTGGTTTTTTATTTTTTATTGCCGTACCCGTAATTACGGTACTAGCCTACGCTACGTTGGTTGGTGTGCTATTGGGTGTAATCCTTACGTTCGCCTATATAGTTGCTCTGATGCTGGCTATGGTGATAACCTCAGTTGTGGCAGCTAACGTATTGAGTATACGTTCAGGTCATCAACCCTGGAGAAGGGGACGATTAGTGTTAACCGCCTTTGGTGTATTTATTTTAATTCAGTCACTGGCAATGGTTCCGTTTATTGGCTGGCTGGCCACCCTTCTGTTAGTTACAATGGCTTTTGGAGCTATCCTGCTCAATATTAACTGGAAACAACCGACACAAATCACCACTGCCCAGATTCAGCCTGCTCTATCCTAACGTAACTAAGGATACTTGCCCAAGCGCACAATGAAGATCATGCGACGCAACTCTAACCGAAAAAAGCAGTACGGGTATGTATAAGATAGTGGCATTAGCCGATTTTTCAGCAGCTTCCGAGCATGCTATTATTTTTGCCCAGGCACTTTTAGCCAACACGGTAGCTGATTTTTATTTAGTCCACACCGTTGAGCCCCAGTCGACCGACCGAAATGTAGGTATTTTTAAGCAGGCAGAAACCCCACAGTCAGTCGCCAAATCGTTGCAAGCACTTAAACTTACGTTAATGCAACAACCCGTTCGAACTTCACATACCTATCATACGCGCGTACTGACTGGCAATACAGACCGGGCTGTTGAGAATTTACTGAATCAGGAGCACTTCAATTTGATCGTGATTGGGTTAACTGATGCTGGAAGGCATAGTTTTTTTGGCAATCAGGCAACAGAGATGATTCGACATGCAAAAGCGAATGTGCTTATCGTTCCTCATATGTCCTTTATTCAGCCGCTTAAACAGATAGTGTTGGCCACTGATTATCTGTCCATCAATACGACTCAATCACTTGACTTTTTGAATGAACTAACCACACAGAAAGCGATACAATTGACACTATTGAATATTGTAAATCCTGATAAGCCTAATTTACAGCCATCCGAAAGCAGTCGGAATTACATTCAGCGGGCTTTAAATACAACTAAGACAGACATATACACAATTTATGACGCAGATACCCGACATGGTCTTAGTGCTTATTTAGATAGTTATCAGGTTGATCTTTTGGTGATGATTCCGCATCATAAAAGCTTTTTCGATTTATTGACGAACAATAGCTTGACCCGAGGAATGGTATCCTCACTCCGGGTTCCTCTATTAACGCTTTATGATCCTGCTATGGATTAGCACTTAACAAATTCAATGACGTATTTACTCTAAAATTAATTTCTACAAACGTCATCACGGCAACTCAAAACATCGATAATCAGGTCACCCCGGTCGCCCGTTGTGAGGATAAGTACAGTTTCGTCACTCGCCGTCATCAGATTTGGCAACATCATCGCCCCGGAAACGAAACTGTCGACGGGATTAAAAGCAGGCTTCCACCAATAAAAACATCATCGCTAATCTGTTTAACCGTAGGGTTATGCAACTGTTATTTCACGGTATGACCGCTGTAGACAGATTCCCCGGGAAAAGTAAGCCTAACATAGATCACACGTCCGTTAATTGATCGGACTTAACCCGGTTGACCAACAGGCACAGCACCTGAATATCCAGGTTCTAAAAGGACCGAAAAGTGCTATGCACAGAATGGATTATCTGGGCTGTTGAATTAGTTTCGCCATTTATCACCAGTAGGAGGGGGGCAATCAGGTTTGGTTATGATCGCATTCGTTTCAAATTCAAACGCAACACCCTCACCCAGAAAATCGCTGGCCTCTATAACCGTAAAATAACAACGCTCTTCCCTTTTTTATACTTGCTGATAATCGTGTCTAGCATTGCTCACTGACGGCTTTTAGGATCATTGTATGTAGGATAAAGGTAAAGGCTTTGATGAGTGAAGTTTTTGGCAGGAATAGCTATAAACACCGACAAAAACCCAAGCAGAAGCAAAATTGTACTCATTGAAACAAGAAAATATTGATTGCTATGCATCTAAGTAATGATTTCGCGAGGTTCTAAATCAATTAACTGGTTGAGGAAAGTCAATCTTAGTAATGATGCGTCTCACTGTACACCAGGCTCGTCGGTTCCATCTTTACGCAAGCTTCAATTCAGGAAAAACAACCTGCATAAACCGATGGAAACGTATACAGGAATTTGGCTTGATCATCGAAAAGCCCTTATTGTCTCATTTAAAGGTGACTCTGCTACAAGTCATTCCGTCCAGGTTGAGGCACAAAAGCGTCAGCGAATCCACCGAGACGGGCATCCCTATAAAAAAGCGGAGGATCAGGTAGAGGAACTTACCAGGCATCGGTTAGCCAACTATTACGAGACGATCTGTGCTCAGGTTAAAGATGCATCGGACATCTACATTTTTGGTCCGGGGGAAGCTAAAACCGAACTGGAAAAAGTACTAAGGAATAAATCAACTTTAGCTGAAAAAATAAAACAGGTTGAACCGGCAGACTACCTAACCGATTATCAGATTATGGCTCGGGTACGGGAGTTTGCGGCAAAGAGACTGGCGTTTATGCATCCGCTTAACCATCCGTATACTCGTTAATCGTTTTTCTTCCAGTCTATTTTGTAAACGTCAACCATCTCTATTTTTTTAATTCACTTACAACAATTTTAGCAATGAGAGGGCATCTGTTCCGCTTTTTGTTGGTATTGCTTATTCTTTTCGCCAACGGATGCAGCAGTCGAAAAGGACAAACAATACTGATTAAGGGTTCAGATACAGAAGTGAATCTGGTACTCGATCTGGCCGAAGTGTATATGGCAAAAGATCCCGCCATTTCGGTGGCCATTACTGGCGGTGGATCTGGGCTGGGCATTGCCGCCCTGTTGAACGGCAAAACCCAGGTGTGTAACTCATCCCGTCCACTCAGTCAGGACGAAATCAATCTAGCCCGTGAACGGGGTATTGACCTAAGAACGACTGTCTTTGCGATGGATGCAGTGGCAATTATTGTGAATAAAGCCGTAGGGCTGAACACGATTAGTCTGGAAGAGCTGGCAACAATTTATTCAGGTAACCTGTCCAACTGGCAATCAGTTGGAGGACGAATTGGACTCATTTCCTTATATGGGCGACAAACAAGCTCTGGCACGTATATTTATTTGAGGGATAAAGTTATTCAACGTGACTATTCGCCAAAAATTCGCGAATTGAATGGTACAGCTCAAGTCATTGAGGCTGTCAGCCAGGACCCCCATGGCATTGGGTATGTGGGCGTTGGCTACATCAGTGATATCCCTAAACAAGGTATCTATACATAAGTGAATCGGTGGTTTCGCTGTAACTTGCTATGCAGCAGTGTCATCTGAGTAGTGAGTACAACTTTGGTTCTACATCTGGAATTTGTGTGTGGACGTCGTTTCGTATCGAATAGACGGAACTATGTAAATACCGTGCCTAATAGTTAAAAAGCAGCGATACTATTCTTGTCCGTATACAACGGATAACAGTTGATAGCTATTAAAAATTGAAGCTGATTTTCCAGAAAGAATCGGACGTTTTTCTGAACGGTCTTGATCGCTAATTACGACAAGTTTAGTTAATGATGATAAATACTCTTTTGTGAACGATAACAAATGAACTAATTTATCAAATAAGCCAATATTCGTTGAGTCAATTGCCAGTTTGTTGCCTGGCAATTGACTCAACGAATTGAAGAAGGCAACATGAATAAAATCAGCCCCTGAGATGAGTTTCAACCGTTACCTTTGTTTATACTTGCTTATGATTTGAACGTCTTGGCAAAATAAGTAAGCCTGCGGTTTAGCCTTCCGATTCCAGGGTTTGGATAGTGGATGATGCCAGGTTAGTCAACCCTTGACCCAATCTGCTTTTCAATAGGGCCTTCCGCCTGTTCTCCATTGACTTGTTGAAGATGGCCAGGACGTTGTGCCAGCTTTACTGGCCGGTGTTAATCTTTATGTCCCGGAACATGTATGGATTGTCGCTGATTCTCAGTGTTTTTCCGCTGGCAGTCGTTATGTTCCTGAGAATGACCTCTTTCGTGATGATATAGGGGAATTTTTCCCGGTAGGAACTGTCCGTCAGTTGCGGATTGAAATTGGCAAAAATGGCAGGCCCCCGGTAATTTTCCGGATGCCCGGAGTCGTCGATACAAAGATTGTCAATGGTGATTCGTTCCGGCATATAGCAAGTATAGCCGAAATCATGCTGACCCGAATAGGAGCCGCTTAGTAGGTCAGCACTGATGAATTTACCATCTGCTGGCACGAAAACACAGTTGCGAATGACCAGCTCTCCCTGCCAGCTACTCCCATAGTCGGGGCGCAGGTTGACTAGGCTCCTGCCGCGAATGGTCGAATTTTCCACCAGTAAAACCCCGCTGCCAATGGCATTGATCCCCATATGGCCCAGGGTAGAGTTGCGGATGGTGGCATTGGCAACGCCCTGGTGAGCATCAAACCGCGAGAGGGTACAGTGATCATACAGAAGATTTTTGCAGAAGTTAGAACCCAGAATGCCCCAGTATGTATTGTCGTTGATGTCATTGGTCTGGCTGCAATTCACGAAAGATACATTGAGGGCACGGTTGGCAGACAGGTCGTAAGTGCCCATGGAGACAGGCTTACCGGCGGCACCAATGGTGCTATAGGTTTTGTGCCCAGTCAGGATGGTGTTTTTTACCGTGACATAGGCACAGTCACCAATATTGATGAAACCGCCATAGGGTGCACCCTGAGCTTCTTCACCCGTGATGCGGTGCTCTAGCCCCTCAACCAGCACATTGGACCGTCTGATGGCGATGTTTCGATCATAATAGGTATACTTTGATTCAGCTTTATTGGCAATAGTGTTGAAATGTCCCCCCGTGATCTTCAGCGGTTTCTCGTCGATAGGCAGCGCGGAGATATCCGTAATTTGATCGAAATCCCAGAGGATGGGGGCGTTCCTATCGACGTTACCGTTTTTGTCGACGACAAAAATGTCGGTCTGCGAAGATCCATTATTTTGGTTGAGCCCAAACCGGATGTAGTGCTTTACGTTTGCATTGGTGACCATGATTAGGCAGGGGCCCGGCAAAGACACGTCGATTTTCTGCTGGTTTCTCTTCAGGGCTGGTATCAGTTCCAGTTTAAATGGCTTGCGCTCTGAACTGACCCTGAAAACAGACGCATTGCGATTTTGAACCTGCGTGTCGTCAATCAAGAAGGATGCCGTGTTGAAGTCAGTGTCCGTCTGAATGAGAGCCGTACGCTCTTTGCCGCCAATATAGTAGATGGCTTCCGGGTCGGCTTTGACTAACAGGCCGTGCAGGTTGGCAAAGGCATGGGTCGCAGCGATCGCGTCCATATCATCGGTTTTGCCATCACCTCTGGCGCCGAAGTCCCCATAACGAATCAGGCCGGCGGCTTTATATTTACGGACATCTTTTGGGGATACGTTTATCTGCAAGTCTCCGTTTTCATTGGTGTATACCTGGGTTTTCCCTTTTTTAGAGGTGATCAATACCTGGTCAGGCGAGCCTTTCGTCTGCCCCTGTGTCACCAATGCACCCAGTACTAGGAGGAACGTCAGCAGGCTATCCTTCATCACATGAGTTCGCTTAGTCGTCATTAATTTGGGTAAAGTGGCTGATTGGAGCAATTTACTCAATGAAATACGAAGCCAGTGGAACGTGCAGGAGTATCGTAGTGATCTTGTCAGACAATACGCTTAGTGAAAAAGCCATGTCTAACCTGAATGGACGGGGTAGTTCAGTTTACTGATTTTTTCACTACACTTACTGGCTGAAAGCAAGCGCTTTGTCAATCCAATGCCAGACACCTCGATCCCTTCCACGCTGCCCCAACTTCTGGATGGCTATCGAAAGGCAGTCACTGATGGCAACACCAACAGGATGAACGAGTTGGTTCGGCTTACTTACTACTCGACGGTCATCGAAGGGTCAAGCCTGACCTTCGCTCAAACACGAAACCTGATTCGAAACGGCCAACCGATTTTAGATAAACCATTGACCGACCAAGGGCGAATAATTGACCATCACCAGGCCCTGGAGCAGATCCTGTCTATGGCCAGCCAACGCGAACCCCTCAATCGAAACGCTCTCCAAGAGGTAGCTGCTACGCTGATGGCTCAGTCGGGAGGCTTGATCTATTCCTTATTGAGCTCCTTTGATACCCGTCAGGGAGACTTACGAATTGACTCCGCCATGGTCGGTAGGCGGATAGTCGTGGCGGCTCACAAACTGCCCGCAGCCATCGATGAGCTGCTCAAGGGCATCAACACCCGCATCCATCAGCTCCACACCCCTCGGCAGGTCTATGATTTATCTTTCGAGACTCACTTCCAGTTGTTGACCCTGCACCCCTTTGGAGCGGGCAACGGTCCCATGGCCCGGCTATTAATGAACTATGTTCAGCACTACCACCAGTTACCGCTTAGTCAGGTCTATGTTGGTAGCCGAGCGGCATACCTCTCCAGCCTGGAAAGCAGTTGGAGCCAGAAAACGACGGTGCCCATTGTGGATTTTATGCATAGCCAGTTGCTAAGGCTGTTGGCAGAAGGCCTTGCCCGGTCGGCTGATGAGCAGGATTTAGATTGATCGAGTTAGGCCTACGCTAACCAGTTGACATGGGGCTATAAATCCAGTTATCATTCTCCGCCCAAAAATGTCTTTGTCCTACATCAATTGTAGGTTTTCGTGAACGATTGTATCCGACTTTGGCATTGTCCTGGTGCCAGAGTCGACGTTCAATGGGGAAAGGTTCCTGATGGACTACACGGATCCGGCCAAAAGCGGAATGAGCCGGATGAAGCAAATAGTTGTAGGACATCGGCACCACCACCGAGGGTACGGCCGCCACTAGCGTGGTGGGTTCAGTCAGCCAATCCTGTAAAATCCACTGGCTCCGTTCGTAGCTTTCTTCATTCCAGTAAGCAGGCAAGTCGTCCGGCGACCAAGTGGTTAACGAGTCATCAGCCACCTCCAGGGTAAACAGATAGAGTGTAGGCAACTTGTCGTACTTAACCCGGGGTTTGTGCACTAATGATTCGACCAAGGCCAGTGCAGGCGAGGAGGTCGTATAGAGTAGGGGGTATCCCTTTGGGTTCCACTGGCCACCCAATAACCGTGCTCCTTCGGTAGCCAAGGGTTCATGGATGTAGTTGGCTTTGACGGTTCGATAAACGGTAAACATCAAGGTGGCAGGCTAACTAACCGACAATACCGTGTTCGATGCGCCCCAGCACATCATCCACCAGACCAAACCCGGTCGTTGTGTCGAGTAGAGACAAGGGGGACTGGGTATTGAGTTCACGAATGGGGGAACGAAGCCATTCGGCCAGTGTCTGGGCATCCTCATCGAAGACATCCAGCCCATGTTGTAACAGATTGGTTAGTAATAGCAGGCGTTCGGAAGCATCCCGGGCCAGTTTATCGTCGGCTTTGAGCCGGTGTAGGTTGCGCACCGACATGTTCAGAATGCGGGCCAGTTCAATATCGGTCAATCCGGCTAACTGGGCTACCTGATCCGCTTCTGAAGAAGCATGCCCTGCCGGGATTTATCAATGACGGTGTAAAGGGGGTAAACAGCCGTCGGTGGAAGAAGTGTTGGGTATGCCATAGCAAGCAGTGCCTTTTTTCATCACTACAACTGCAATATGCCAAGAGTCGTTCATTTTGGCATATTGCAGTTGTTTTCGCCGTATAAATCAGTCCCTTTTTCTGAAAGCTATTGGCCGTTTAGTGGAACGGGAGCGGGGTAGGAGAGCTTATAAAAACTCTCAACCGTGAGCCGATTAGTTGCTGATCAAACCCGGAGCCGATAGCTTTAACCTAGGATCATCGAAGACGATCACCCAGTCGTCTTCGGAGGGCGGTGTGATGCCAAACTTTTGACGGGGTTCTGCTACGCCAATGCGTAAAGCTTGACCCGAACGGGGATTGAACCAGTGCATAACCATGGGCTGGCCAGTCATCTTTTGCATATTCAAATAGATTGTCCGGTTGCCTCTCGGAATATACATGATATAACAACTATTGTCAGAAGCTTTGGCCGCGCAGATGTAATCCAGCTCGCCAAAGGTACCCCTGCCCGACAAAATGACCTCGCTGGTTTGATCGGGCACTAGCTTTTCCCAGGCTCTGGACTCGTACAATCGAAAACACAGAGCGACCTGCTTCATGCCAGTCGTACTCATCAGTGGTTTCCAGTTTTTGAACCAAAAGCTGGAATTGCCTAGTTCACCTGAACTAAACGAGGTTCCTTTACAGCCGGTTAAAAATCCTTCATACATTTTCCGGCGTATCCACTGATTGTTTTCATTGTCGGCATAGTGGGGATTGTCGTGTTCATAACTCATGTCCAATTGAATGGTCATTTTCCCGTTGGCATACTGGATCAATTCTGCTTTATACTGTGGTCCTTTCTCCATCAGGATCGATTCGGTCCAGACGTATTCGCCGTCGATGTCCATCAATCGACCAAAGACGGGGTGATCCCTCGACCAACTGACGCCCTGTTGCATATCGAAATGGCCCGTCCATAAATGCTGCCGATCCATAGATCGAATGCCTTCAATGAGGTTGGTTTCGTAAGCCTGTAAGGGCCCATCGGCATTGTTATCCCCACCGGCTACCCACATGATGTTTTTGGTGTCTTTATATCGCTTGCCAATAAACTGGCCATATTTCCTCATCTTGATTGTGTCATTGTTTTTGCTCTGTATTTCGTCCCACCAGCCCTGGGAAGGATCCGTTCGATAGCCCAGGTACACCGGTACGGCCATCACAAAAAAACCTTTTCGTTCCGCCAGTTTAAAAAATCGGTCAACATGTTGAAAGTAAGCTTCGTTGGGTGTCGAGAAGTCCCATTGTAGGGTTAAAGGCGAAATGCCTTGCCAGTAGGGGGGATTGCCGCCCATCTGGGAGGGGGCGTTGCTCAAAACCGAACAAAGTACCGTATTAAAACCTTTTTGGTTGAGACTGTCCAGAAAAGCCGCTTCATCCTTTTCGGATAAGGCCTGAATTAAGCCCCAGGCTGAAAATTCTTTAATCAGGAATGGCTTGTTTTGACTGTCGACCAGGTAGCGCCTGTTTTCACTGAGCTGTAGGGGGAACGATACCTGAGGTTGGGCAATAACTCGGCCAAGTGAAACAAGCGCCAGAAGTAAGCATACTATTATCATAGAACAAACTAACTTATTAACCAAGTTAAGTAAGTGGGCTGAGGGGTTTGTAATCTAGTTCACCCTTGACCAGTATGTTGACTTCCATAAAACTAGTTGAAGGTATTGAAAGTCAAAAAGATCGTTAAAAACATTCATCTCTCCTCCATTGCCCAAGCAATGTTATTTTCTCGGCATTAACATGATGGACTTTATCCGACAGAACGACTGCCTTCATCGGGATTTTGATGCCGACGGTAAAGCCAATGTCGTAGCAATTAGGGTTTGGTATATACAATACATTTGGATACCATATCCTACAAGTTGCGCACTGAGCTCATATCCGAATTGGACGTTTTCGTGGACGATTCTTAAATTGCCCAAGCCTAAAAAACAGTAGGTTGTAGGGATTGTCAGTTTTAGGTCAGGAGTGATCAATCAGCATTACTCTTAATAATGTACTGTCAACTAGGCGAGTCCCTGTAATTACCGATATCAGCCAGTACTTGCTTAATTACATTTCTGCCTAAGAAGCTACAAATTACGACCGTCTCTGATTTCAATATAGTTAACAAGGTATAAACGTACTAGAAATCAACCCACTTTTGCATAATTTGTAGAAATCATTTCAAAAAAGTGATAGGAGGAGCAAGGGTATATGGAAAAAAAAATACTCTTATAGATAAACCCGCTCACTGCCTGTTGCATGAACCACCTGACTCCGTTTGAGAATACATCTGACTCCGGTCGACATCAGTGGCTGCGATCTGGGGATACCGATTCGAATGCATCTCAACCTACATTTGTTGATTCTGAGTTATTCATTAAGCAAACGTTTGAAATCGATCCCCGAAAGGGCTATGAGTTGCTATTCAAGCGCTATTATGAACCACTTTGCAGTCATGCAGTCCGTTTTGTGTATACCAAAGAGATTGCTGAAGACCTGGTCATTGAGGTATTTGGTCAGTTCTGGCAAAAGCAACTACAACACGTAGTCACTACCTCTTATCGAGCGTATCTGTTTACCATCGTCCGACATGCCGCCTTTGCGCACTTGCGAAAAGAATTCGGCCGGGAGATTCCAACAGAAGATTTTTCCGATCTGGTTTCGGATACAACGCCAAGCACGCCACAACAGGAATTACAATTCAATGAGTTGTATCTTAAAATTGAACAAGTCATCCGTTCACTCCCTCCTCAAAGTCAGAAGGTATTCATTATGAGTCGGTTTGAGGGGAAAAAGAACAATATAGTTGCCGACGAATTACAGATTTCCGTGAAAACGGTAGAAGGACATATTACAAAAGCATTGTCCATTTTGCGTCAGGCACTTCGGGAATATGGATGCGTTACGGTGCTGATCACATTCGGTTACTGGATGATTGAGCAAGGGTTAAAGACACTTTTTTCACTCTCATTAGGAACCAGCTCGCTCTACGTATGAAACCGCTTTTATCGAAACAAACAATCCGGCATCTGTTCGAAGGGAAAACTACGCCGTTGCAGAACACCCTGGTTCAGGAGTGGTTACAGGAGCCTGTCAACAAGGAACTATATTTTCAATGGCTGGAAGAGTGGGAGCGTGAGAACACCCAGTTCAAGCCTAACGTGGATCAGGCTTACATCCGCTCGCTGGAATTGGCCGGGCTTCGCGCTGGCAGCAGTACCGATGCTGGTTTTGTACACGAAACTCCTGAGCGTTCGCTGGGCAATCGAATTCGCTTGTACCAATGGGTTGCTGCCTGTGCTTTGTTCCTGCTGGGAACATATCTGCTACGTGATTTTTGGTTTTATAAACAGTATGAAACTAGTTATGGAGAAGTTCGGACAATTCTGTTGCCCGATAATAGTCGGGTGAGCCTGAATGCCCACTCGACATTAACCATTCCCCGCTTTGGTTTTGGGACCGGCAATCGCGAGGTTCAGTTAACGGGAGAGGCTGAGTTTGCCATCCAGCATTTACCAGACAACCGGCAATTTGTTGTCCGTACACCGGATCAACTCGAAGTAAAGGTATTGGGTACCGAATTTATTGTTTATAGTCGGGAACGCGGATCCAAGGTGGTTTTGAACCAGGGTAAAGTTCAGCTACGGTCTCTGGCCAACCTGAAAGCCCAGCCCGTTGTCATGGTGCCTGGCGATGTGGCCACGTTGTCCACTAAAGGGCAACTCACCCTGCGGCATCAGCAACCGTTATCAACTCACCAGGCCTGGAAACACCATCGGTTTATGTTTGAAAACACGCCCGTGTCAGAAATAGCGTACCAGATAAGCGAACAGTTTGGCGTCAATGTAGTGGTTTCTGATTCTGTACTGGCCCGGCGAACGTTGGGGGGAACGTTTCAGGCTCAAACAGTCGACGATGTATTACGCGTAATCGCAGATATACTAAATGCCCGAATTACCCGAACGATTCAACCTGATCAATCGGCAGAAACGTTTGTACTAACCCCAGTTCATTAGTTTATTCCCTAACTCTTTCCTTTCATGATCCGATCCTTACGAATTCTCGTCTTAGTGGCGGGAGTAACGGGATATCTATTGGATATTCCGCCCCTACAAGCTCAGCTGCTGGCCCAAAATCGGGTTAAAACCAGTAGCAATACGTCCTCGTCGTCAGGCACGCTTACCCTACGGGAAGCGCTGATGCAGGTTAAAAAACAGTACAATGTCGATATTCTTTTCGAAGAAAAATTGCTGGAAGGAATTTCCGTAGCAACCAGTCAGATTCAAGCCGGCAAATCCCTTGAGCGTAATTTGTCCAACATGCTACAGCCGGTTGGGCTGCGGTTTAAAAAAGTCAGTAAGGTTACCTACGTAATTCTGATGGCAGGTGCCGACTTGAAAACGAGCTATCAGGAGCCTTCAAAGGACATACAATCGTTGCCTGTATCACCCCAGCCAACGGCGAGTTCGCTCCAGGTTGGTTCACCGCAGGGAACCAGCCAGATCCAAAGTCTTGACAAGGTAATAAATGGGGTTGTTACCAGTGAAACAGGGGAGGTGCTACCGGGTGTAAGCGTAGTGGTTAAAAGTTCGACACGAGGGACAACAACCGACGCCGATGGACGATACCGGCTCAATATACCCGATGGTACTTCAACACTCATTTTTTCGTTTGTCGGGTATCAGAATCAGGAAGTGGCCATTGGTAACCGAACCGTTCTTGACGTCAGGCTGATTCCCGATCAGAAAACGCTGAACGAAGTGGTTGTGGTTGGTTATGGTACGCAGAAACGCGAGCAGATTACCAGTGCTATCGCCAGTGTTAAGGCCGAGGACTTTGTGAAAGGGCCAGTTCAGGATGCCGCTCAACTGATTCGGGGGAAAGTAGCCGGACTAAGCGTCATCACGCCCGATGGCAATCCTACCTCAACTGCTCAGATTTCGCTTCGTGGAAATGCGACCATCAATGCCAGTTCTACTCCCCTGATTTTAATCGACGGCGTACCGGGGGCGCTTAATACTGTGGCACCGGAAGATATTGAATCCATTGATGTGCTGAAAGATGGTTCGGCCGCTGCTATTTACGGAACGCGTGGAACAAACGGCGTCATTCTGATTACGACCCGAAAAGTAAAAGGCGAAACCCCGCCTACTATCGAGGTGAATTCTTATTTCACAACGCAGCGCCAAACGCGCCAGCTTAGCTTCATGAACGCCGATCAGTACCGTCTGTTAGTGAGCCAGAAAAAGCCGGGCGCTACGGATTATGGCAATAATACCAACTGGCTCAACGAAGTGACACAAAAGCCGCTGTCTCAGGTACATAACATTAGCTTACGGGGCGGCTCCCGGTCAACCAACTACATTATGAGTCTGGAATACCGTGAACTGAATGGCGTGATGAAAAAATCGGATAACTCCTTTTTGTATCCCCGAATCGAGGTCAATCATACCATGTTTAACGGGATACTAAAACTCAATGCTAACCTGAGTGGCTATCAGCAAAAATATTTCGCGGTGGATGGAGGTACCTACTCGGGATTGGTATACCGGAATGCGCTGACGTATAACCCGACAGAAGCCATTCAGGATGCCAATGGCAACTGGACGGAACGTACCGATAAAACCGATTACATGAATCCGGTGGCAGCTATCGAAGAGTCGCGGGGGGAGAATCGAAACAATAACCTTCGAACCTACGGTACCATCTCGCTGGCTCCCATCGAGGGGTTGGAAGTCAAGGCGTTGTTCGCGCGGGATATGTTCAATAGTACACGCGGTTACTATGAAACAAAGCGCCATTATTCAACGGCAAGGAGCGGCCGAAACGGTTTTGCCTCGCGTGGCACGACCCGGACGCAGGATGATTTGTTTGAGTTGACGGCCAATTACAACAAATCCATTAAAGAGCACAACTTCGTGCTATTGGCTGGGCACACCTGGCGTCGGTATAACACCGAAGATTATTACATGCAAAACTGGGATTTCCCGACCGATAACTTTTCGTATAACAACATTGGCGCGGGATTAGCTCTTAAAAGAGGCCAGGCGCCCGAAAGTTCGTTGCAGTCGGAAAATAAGCTGATCAGTTACTTTTTTCGGGTAAACTACAGCTTCATGAACAAATACCTGTTGATGGCCAGTATCCGGCGCGAAGGTTCGTCCCGATTTGGGGCTAATCATAAGTGGGGCAACTTCCCGGCTATTTCAGTAGGCTGGAATGTGCAAAAGGAGACGTTTCTCCAAAATGCCAGGGCACTATCGACCCTTAAATTAAGGGCCGGTTTTGGCGTAACCGGAACCGAGCCGGGTAGTTCGTATCTGTCGCTGAACCGAATCAATTTTAATACATATGCATTTATTAATGGGCAGTGGATTCAGGCGATCAATCCATCGAACAACGCAAACCCGGATTTACGCTGGGAACGTAAAGAGGAAATCAACCTGGGTGTAGACTACGGCTTTTTGAATGACCGGGTTTCGGGGTCGATTGATTTTTACCAGCGGACAACCCGGGATCTGATTGCTGATTTTCCGGTGCCTACACCGCCATACCTATATAACACCATTACGGCCAACGCGGCTTCGATGCAGAACAAAGGGGTTGAGGTGCAGTTGAACCTAGTGCCCATTCAGATGACTTCCTTTCGGTGGGCCACGTCGGTCAATTTCTCGACCAATGCCAATAAAATCCTGTCCTTATCGAACGATCGGTTCGCACTCGCCAGCGGCTATTTCGATACAGGTAGTACGGGCGAACCGATTCAGCAGGTTACCCACCGCGTACAGGTTGGGCAGCCGATCGGAAATTTCTGGGGCTTTAAAACCGTCGACATCGACGAAGCGGGCCGTTGGATTATTGAAGGGAAAGATGGAAAACCAAAGCCTATTGCCCAGCAACAGGCTGATGATAAGCAGATTATTGGTAATGGTTTACCTAAACGCTATCTCAACTGGAACAACACCGTTACGTACAAAAACCTCGATCTGAACGTAACAATGCGGGGCGCGTTTGGCTTCCAGATTCTCAACATGACCGAAATGTTCTGGAGTGCGCCCGTCATGCTGACCCGCGGTAATCTACGTACCAACGCCTACGATCCAATCTACGGTAAACGCCCGCTAGCCGATGATCAGTCGCTCAATTACGTTAGCTACTACCTCGAAAACGGGAATTACTGGAAAATCGACAACGTAACACTGGGCTATAATCTGAATCTGAAAAACAAGTACATAAAACGAGGCCGGGTATATCTGTCGACGGCCAATCTATATACGATAACTGGCTACAAAGGCATTGATCCTGAAGTAAGTATCGGTGGGCTGGCTCCTGGTGTTGATGATAAAAATCGCTATCCCGCTACAACCAGCTACACCGCTGGGGCCATGCTGACTTTCTAATACTTCGACTAGCGTTCACTCGATAGATAGACCTATTCCTTAACATCCGATAGTATGAAATTCATTAAACCATACCTCTTTACGGTTTCGCTTTTAGGACTTACCCTGAGTGCCTGTAACAACGATCTCGAAGAGAAAATCTATTCCGAAGTCACGGAAGAGTCTTACGCCTATACCGATGCGTATAAGGCAATGAGCATTGTGTACGCCAATATGCGTAGCCTGATAAGCCATACCAGTTATTACATGGCGCAGGAATCAACGGCCGACGGCATTGTGATGCCCGCTAACGCATCGGGATGGGATGATGGCGGCATTTACAAACGAATGCATTTGCATACCTGGAACTCCGAAAATCCACAGATGAACAATATGTGGAATCATTTTTATGCCGGTGTCATAAATTCCAACCGCATCATTGATCAAGTCCGCATCGGAAAAATTACTCTGCCTACGGGCCTGACAAAAGAGGCTTTGGTGGCTGAGGTACGTGCCACTCGGGCATTTTTCTACTGGATGCTCTGCGATAACTTCGGCGATGTGCCGCTGGTTGCCGATCGTTCCGACGAACTGAAGGGAAAAACGGCGCGGAAAGACATTTATCAGTTTATTGTGAAAGAGCTTATTGAGGCTATTCCTGCCTTGAGCGAGGATCGGAATCAGTTACTGTATGGTCGATTTAACAAGTGGGCCGCTAAAACCCTGCTGGCCAACGTTTATCTGAATGCCGAAGTGTATTCGGGCGAAGCAAAATGGCAGGAGTGCCTCACCCAGTGCAACGACGTGATTGCCTCGGGGAAATATCAGCTTGAGACATCCCTTCGCGCGCCGTTTGTCACCAACAATCAAAATTCGCCGGAGATTGTGTTTGCCATTCCGTTCGATGAAAATCAAGCGGGTGGTTTTAATGTGGAAATGTTCTCCTGGCATGCTTCACTAAAAACCAAGTTTGGTATGCTGGATACACCTTGGGGGGCTGGTTCGGCCAAAGGTGTTCCGCAATTCATTGATACGTATGATCCGGCCGATGGACGGCTGGCAGCCACCTGGATGATTGGCCCACAGTTTGCCGCCGACGGCGTTACGCCCTTAAAAGGCTCCTACGATCAGGCTGGCAAAAACATTGTGCTCACCAAAGAAATCCCCGACGGGCTTTATACCGGAGAAGCCGAAGGCTACCGAATGAACAAGTTTGAGGTGAAGCAGGGCGCACTGGCCAGTCTAAGCACTGATTTTCCGTTCTTTCGCTATTCGCAGGTGCTGATGATGCAGGCCGAATGCTTATTGCGCACGGGGAAAGGCACTGATGCAGCCGCGGTGGTTACGCAGGTACGGACCCGCGCCTTCACGGCTACGCCGGCAAAGGCAACCGTTGCGGCTGCGGATCTCGAAAAAAACAGCAGCTATCAGTATGGGTACGTAGAAAATTACAAAGTGATTGATCCGGGCAACAATACCGCCGTTAAATATGGTCGTATGCTGGACGAACTGGGCTGGGAGTTTGCCTGGGAGGGTTTCCGTCGTCGGGATATGATTCGCTTTGGCATTTATTCGACTAAAAGCTGGCTTTCGCATAAACCCAATGGCACTTATCGCGCCGTATTTCCACTGCCGCAAATTGCCATTAATTCTAATGCTAAACTGGTTCAAAATCCGGCTTATCAATAGTATGAGCTGCCTGACGGTCAATTGCCGGATATCTTTTACAATCATCTTCTTGATTAGTGTACAGTGTTCGTTCGGACAGCCGAAACCTTCGTCGGCGATTGTTTCTTCAGAAACAATGCAGAGCGTTTTTGATGAGGTAAAAACGCCTTTCAAATACGGCATCGTGTTGCCACAACCCGATTCGGGTCGGATGGTGGACAGCCCGACTATTTTCCGAAAAGAGAATAACTGGTATATGACTTACATCATTTTCGATGGCAAAGGCTACGAAACCTGGCTGGCAAAAAGTGATGATCTTCTGAACTGGACGACGCTGGGCAAGCTGATGTCATTTGCGGAAACCGGTTGGGATGCTACGCAGAAAGCAGGGTACGTGGCGCTGGTCGAGACCGATTGGGGCGGCTCGTACGAAGCCGAAAAATACAAAGGCCACTATTGGCTGTCGTATCTGGGTGGTTCTGAGAAAGGGTATGAAGCGGGCCGTTTGGGCGTTGGCATTGCAACGACGAACGACCTGGCCAAACCGATCGAAACAAAGCGGCTATCGCAGCCGGTCCTGTCGGCAGTAGATGCTGATGCTCGCTGGTACGATAACAAAACCATCTATAAAAGCTTGATTGTCCGGGATAAAGCTCAGATAACGGGCTACCCATTTGTGATGTATTACAATGCCAAGGGCGTAAAGCCAGATGCCAAGGGCAATGGCTTCGAAACCATCGCGATGGCCGTTTCTACCAATATGACGAACTGGAAACGGCATGGCCAGCAACCTTTAATTACTCGCCAGACGGGTATTTGTGGGGATGCGCAGATCACAAAAATTGGCGATCTCTACGTCATGTTTTACTTTGGTGCATTCTGGAAGTCCGATGCGTTCGAGCGATTTGCCTGTTCGTATGATCTTGTCAATTGGACCGACTGGCAGGGTGATGACCTCGTTTCTCCTTCCGAGCCGTTCGACAAAACCTATGCGCACAAACCCTGGGTGATCAAGTGGAACGGCGTGGTGTATCACTTCTACAATGCTGTGGGTACAAAAGGGCGAGTGATTGCGCTGGCTACGTCCAAAGATTTGGGTAAGAGTCGATTTAGTGACTAACGAAAACGCAACGATGCAAAAACGATTGACTGTTTGTGTCCTTTTACTGGGCTGTCAATTTCTGAGCGGACTGGCTTGGGCACAGGATTTTATCCTGAAACCCGATACGTTTAAACCGTACGTAACAGCCTTTGATAGTACCGACGAGGAGTTGTATAAACAATTGATTCCCAATGCGAAAGCCTGGGAGTTCCTTGCGCAGAATATTCCGTTATTCGAATGCCCGGATAAGCAACTGGAACAGACGTATTACTTCCGCTGGTGGACGTACCGAAAGCACCTTAAACGGACGCCCGCGGGCTACATCATCACCGAGTTTTTACCGGATGTTTCCTGGGCTGGAAAGCATAATTCCATAAATTGTCCGGCGGGGCATCATTTTTACGAAGGCCGCTGGCTACGGGATGATACGTATTTGAAAGAGTACGCCCGTTTTTGGTTCCGGTCGGGGGCCAGTCCACGTTCGTATAGTTCGTGGGTGACTGATGCGATTAGTTCATTTGCCAAGGTGCATTCCGACACGACATTTCTGACGGATCTGCTACCAGACCTCCTGACCGATTTTACCGAGTGGGAAAAGATGCGGCTGGATTCGACGGGTATGTTCTGGCAAACGGACAATCGGGATGGGATGGAAATTTCTGTGTCTGGAGCTTTAGGCACCAAATCACAGGGCTACCGGGCTACGATCAATAGCTACATGTTCGGGAATGCCAAAGCTCTGGTAACCATTGCGCGTATGGCGGGTAATAAAACCGTTGCGGATGAGTATACTCGAAAAGCAGCCACGATCCGCCAGCAGATTCTGGGTAAATTGTGGGACGAAAAAGCCAAATTTTTCAAAGTTATTCCGCGGGGAACCGGTACATTAGCCCGAGCCGAAGTTCGGGAATTGCATGGATTTACTCCCTGGTATTTTTCAATTCCCGACGAAAAACATGCCGTTGCCTGGGCACAATTAACCGATGAAGATGGGTTCTGGGCACCCTACGGACCAACTACAACGGAGCAGCGGCATCCTGGTTTTAAAATCTCGTACGAGGGGCATGAATGTCAGTGGAATGGCCCGAGCTGGCCTTTCGCTACTGCCATAACCCTCACGTCCTTAGCCAACTTACTGAACGATTACAAGCAGAATGTAGTGGACAAGCGCGATTTCTGGAAACTGCTGCTCGCTTATAGCCGTTCGCAGCAACGCATTTTGCGAGATGGAGATCGGGTGCCGTGGATCGATGAAAATCTAAATCCCTACACGGGTGACTGGATTTCACGTACCCGATTATCGACGATGGAAACCGGTTCCTGGTCTGAAAAAAAAGGCGGTCGGGAACGTGGTAAAGACTATAATCATTCGACATTTTGCGACCATATTATAGCCGGCCTCGTTGGCATACGTCCGCAACACGGAAATCAGCTTGTTATCAACCCGCTTCTACCCGATAACACCTGGGATTATTTTTGTCTAGATCGGGTACTGTATCACGGAAAAACGCTGACCATTCTGTACGATAAAACCGGAATGAAATACGGAAAAGGAATCGGTCTTCGCGTTTTTGTGAATGGTATAGAAAAGGCCACTGCTACTTCTTTACAAAGAATTACCACCACCATTTGAGTAATCTGCATGAAAATCAACGTTACGTTTCACCTCCTTTTGGTAAGTTTTGCCCTGACAACAGTTGGCCAGGTAAAAACAACTAAAGCCCAGCCGGTAACCTATGTGGGCAACCGGGCTCCATTACGCACCAATCCGTATACCGAACTGCCACTTGGTGCCATTAAACCGCTGGGTTGGCTAAAGGAAATGCTGATTCGCCAGAAAAATGGGGCAACCGGTAAGCTGGACGAATTGTATCCACTAGTGATGAATAACCGAAACGGCTGGCTGGGTGGGGATGGCGATCAATGGGAGCGGGGACCCTACTGGATCGATGGTCTTTTGCCACTTGCTTACATTCTGGACGATCAGGCGCTTATCGCCAAAACAAAACCCTGGGTGGAGTGGGCCCTTAACAGTCAACAACCGGATGGCTACTTTGGACCATCAAAAGACTACAGTACCGAGCCCGGTATCCAGCGCGATAACAGCCGCGACTGGTGGCCCAAAATGGTGATGCTGAAGATTCTGAAGCAATATTATTCGGCCACGGGAGATAAGCGCGTGATCAAGCTGATGACGAATTATTTTAAGTATCAGTTAAAAGAGCTTCCTGAAAAACCGCTCGATCACTGGACTTACTGGGCACGCTACCGGGGTGGCGATAACCTGATGGTGGTGTACTGGCTGTATAACATTACGGGCGATAAGTTTTTGCTCGAGTTAGGTGATCTGGTTCATAAGCAGACATTTGATTATACGGATGCGTTTCTGAATACGGACTTCCTGGCCAAACCCGGCAGTATTCATTGCGTGAATCTGGCGCAAGGTATCAAAGCCCCCATCATTTATTATCAGCATCATTCCGACAAAAAATACCTGGATGCGACAAAGAAGGGCTTTGCCGATATCCGAAAATACAACGGCATGGCGCACGGTTTGTACGGGGGCGACGAAGCCCTGCACGGCAATAATCCAACGCAGGGTTCAGAATTATGTTCGGCAGTTGAAATGATGTTCTCGCTGGAAAGTATACTGGAAATTACCGGCGACGTAGCCTATGCCGACCATCTTGAGAAAGTGGCCTTTAATGCCTTACCCGCTCAGGTGTCAGACGATTTCATGACCCGCCAGTATTTTCAGCAGGCCAACCAGGTAATGGCGACCCGACACCCACGCAACTTTGGCGACAATCATGGCGGAACAGACCTTTGTTTTGGTTTGCTGTCCGGTTATCCATGCTGCACGTCGAACATGCACCAGGGTTGGCCAAAATTTGTGCAGAATCTGTGGTATGCTACTGGTACGCCGGGGCGGCCGGATAATGGACTCGCAGCCCTGGTGTATTCGCCGAGTGAAGTAAAAACAAGGGTTGGTAACGGTACGGCCGTTTCAATTAAGGAAGAAACGGGTTATCCGTTTGAAGAGACCATCAAATTTACGGTTAACGTCGATCAGGGCGTAAAATCCGTTACGTTCCCCTTTCACCTTCGCGTACCACAATGGTGTAAGAAAGGTACCGTAAAAATCAACGGCAAACTCTGGAAGGAAGCGCCCGGTAATGAATTGGTGAAGATTGTGCGCGACTGGAAATCGGGCGATGTAGTGGAGTTGGAGCTGCCGATGCATATTTTTAAAAACAACTGGTACGAGAACTCCATGTCCATTGAGCGGGGTCCCATTACGTATGCGTTAAAAATCGGTGAGGAGGTTAAGCCCGTTAAAAACGAGAAAGACCCGATTAACTACGGCGCTACCTACAATGAGGTATTCCCGACAACCCCCTGGAATTATGCATTGATTCAAGTGCCGGACAACAAACTTGATGATCAGTACAAATTCGAAAAGAAAGGTCCGGTTTCTACTTTCCCGTGGACTCCCGAACAGGCACCCTTATTCATTAAAACAAAAGCTAAACGCATTCCCTCCTGGGGTATGTATAATGAAATGACCGGCCCGATTCCGTATAGCGTCACGTATCAACTGGAAACCGCTCAAGAAGCGGAAGAGGTTATATTAATTCCCTACGGCTGTACCAGCCTACGTATTTCACAATTCCCGGTTGTTCGAAAGTAATGCCGTTAAACCCACGTCTTATGCAAGCATCGTCTCGTCAAGCAACAAGAAAAACTATACACGTATCGGTCTGTACGATTGCCATCGTGGGCATGAATGCCCTATCGAGCTATGCCCAATTGATGGTTCAGCGATTCGAACCTGTCGGGTTCTCGAAGGTGATGATTACCGATGGTTTCTGGAAACCGAAGATGGACAAAGTGGCTACGGCCACGCTCCAGGCCTGCATTGTGCAAACGGAACAGAAAACGGGGCGGATTCGCAATTTTGAAAAAGTAGCCCGCAAACAGGGTGAAAAGCACGAAGGCATCTACTACGACGACAGTGACGTCTACAAAGCTATTGAAGCGATGGCGTATTCGCTCAAAAATCATCCGGATGCCGCCGTTCAACAAAAAGCTGATGAGTGGATTGATAAGATTGCGGCCGCTCAACTGCCCGATGGCTACCTCAATACGTATTACACGCTGACGGGGCTGGATAAACGCTGGACCGACATGGAACGGCACGAAGATTATTGCGCGGGTCACCTGATTGAAGCGGCCGTTGCGTATTACAATACCACGGGCAAGCGTAAACTGTTAGACGTAGCGATTCGCTTTGCCGATCATATTGATTCAACGTTCCGAGTTACGAATCGTCCCTGGGTGAGCGGCCATCAGGAAATTGAACTGGCCCTGATGCGACTATACCATCTGACCAACCAGGACCGGTACCTGAAACTGGCTGACTGGTTTCTGGATCAGCGTGGGCGGGGTTACGGCAAGGGTAAAATCTGGGATGAGTGGAAGAACCCCAAATATTGCCAGGACGACGTACCGGTGAAGCAGCAAAAAGAAATTACCGGGCACGCCGTTCGGGCCATGTACCAGTACACCGGTGCCGCCGATGTAGCAGCCGCCACCAACGACCAGGGCTACATGAACGCCATGACAACCGTTTGGGAGGACGTCGTTTACCGGAATATGTATCTGACCGGTGGCATCGGCTCGTCGGGTCATAACGAAGGCTTCACGGAGGACTTTGATTTGCCCAACGAATCGGCCTACTGCGAAACCTGCGCGTCGGTGGGCATGGTATTCTGGAATCAGCGGATGAATCTGTTAACCGGAGAGAGCAAATATATCGACGTACTGGAACGAAGTTTATATAATGGCGCGCTGGATGGTATAAGCCTGAGCGGGGATCGCTTTTTCTATGGTAATCCGCTCTCGTCGGCCGGTAATTATGGACGTAGTGAATGGTTCGGTACGGCCTGCTGCCCGTCGAATATTGCCCGACTGGTGGCTTCACTGGGCGATTACATCTATGGTCGCTCTGAGCAGGGAATTTGGGTAAACCTGTTCGTGGCCAGCAATACGACGTTTACATTCGGAAAAAACACGGTGCCGCTGCAACTGGAAACCAATTATCCGTGGGAAGGCAACGTAAAAATTACGGTTAATCCAGCGAAAAAGGTTGGATATGCCTTACATGTCAGAATACCAGGCTGGTCGGAAAACGTACCGGCGCCCGGCAAGCTATATCAGTTTACGGATATTAGCAGTGAAAGAGTCGAAATTCTGTTGAATGGTAAATCGGTAACGTATCGTCAGGATAAAGGCTATGCCGTTATCGACCGGACCTGGCAAAAAGGCGATGTTGTAGAGGTAAAATTGCCCATGGAAGTTCGGCAGGTAGCTGCCCGAACTGACGTAAAAGCCGATCAAGATCGAATCGCCTTACAACGGGGTCCTCTGGTCTACTGTGTAGAAGGTGTTGATAATCAGGAACGGGCCTATAATATTCTTGTCCCGAATAAAGCAACGTTCACAACGAAATCGCATCAGGTGCTTGAAGAGCCTGTTGTTGCTATACAAGCCAATCTATCTATCCTTGAATCAGCAACCGACGGGCTAAGTGTACAAATAAAACCTAAATCCATTACTGCGATCCCGTATTACGCCTGGGCAAATCGGGGGAAAAGCCCAATGCAGGTATGGTTGCCGAGACGGATTAAGGAAGTGAAAATTACAGATTAAGTAAGCTATAGTGTCAGCGACTATATCGGCTACTCACTTACTTTTGCCAAAGCGACAGACCATTGGCCTTAATGAGAAAGTAAGCTGGTAGCGGGTGACCCATATGTTGTTTTCTTTTTAGAGCAAATTGTTTGAACTATTCCTTTTGTGGGATATCGAGTTATTCCAGCGTTACTGCGAATTCGAACACTCTCCTGCCCTAATTTAATCGGACGTTTAAATGAACCAAAGTCTAATAAATCTTAATGTTAGCGACACTGGCTATCTAAATACCTTAGAGGCAGATACGTAATCCTTATTTCTTTTTCTTTTCAGGCCGACAAAATCTGTATGAATTAGCCAGACCATAAGAACCGTGCGAATCGGTCGCAATTAGCTGCTCATTGGTTAGGTAATTCAGCAACTCCATCATACAATCATCCTGACTGAATACCTGCTGGCAGGTTCTCTTGTTCAAGTTGTAAATGGTACTTGTGGGTGTCAGACTAAAATAATGGTAGTCCCCAGACTTGGGTAAGGTATACCATCAGAAATCCTTGTTGCCTTACTTCACTACTAGCCCCGTCTATAAGCCGAAACGATTTTTTATCTTGGGTACGGTATCCCCAAATTGAATCAGCCGGTAGCTCCCAGTGATGCCCTGTTCGGGTAATAATATAAAGCGGGTTGGAGCGGAAACTTGTCCGGATCGTTTTTGCCCACGTTTCCCCTAACGTACTGGTTAGTTCACCGGGTGTGCCGAGCACCTGCATCGTCGGTTGATTGCAGCCAAATAAGGTCAGTGTAATGAAAAGATAACCCCAACCGGATCGTTTTTAAGACGGGTGAGGTGTTTACTTTAGTTTGAACAGGCCATAGTTGGTCGAATATAGAACTTAACGAACCGATCTAGGCGGCCGTAAATAGATTGCTGTCAGATGTAGGTCGCGTTCCGTTTGCATGCGCTGATCAATTAAAAAACTCGTATAAATAAATTGAGTGACAAAGTCTTCAGGAAGCATTTGCCCTGTTTTTAATGTCCAGCTTAACCGGTTTAGGGAAAGTATTTTTAGTAAGGCGTGAGTTTGTCGGTCAACGGTTCTTTTCAGCAATTCAAATCGATTACGCCACTGATTATAAACGGAACCGGTCTTCCCCCACCACAAAAAGCCCCTTTTTCTAACCAGCTTTGGATAGATCGTGTCTGACTAATTAATCGGTCGATCACCATTTAACGCGACAAGCGCTTGCTCCAGTCGGGTAACATCAGTCTCTTTCAGGGCGTATTTTGCCTGAATATCGGCTAACCACAAGCGAATGAACTGATTCACTAAGTCCGTTCTGGCGAGTTGATAACGCCAGGAAAAAGTTTGGAAAAGGTCACGGATAAGTTGTTGGCGATGGTTTAGTTCGTTCAGTTGTTTTCGTTGATAAATTAATTGAATATAACTCAGTCTGGCTTGTCGATGAATCGTCTGACGCAGAGCCTGGTACTTTATTTGTTCCTGACAAAGGGCCTAACGAGATGGTTGACCAAAAGCCCCTGGCTTAACCCACTCACTTTTTGGGGTACACGCTGAGCTTTTTGCGCGGCCTGGCAAGAGTCAATCCATACGTGAGCCGACCGTAAATAAAGGTTATTACTGTCAAGAGCAGCCAAATAGGCATCCAACGTTGATTGGCCACAACAAGGTAGTGAACTGCAAAGGGTTAGCATCGTTGCCAAACCTAACCATGTAAACTGGCGCATAAACCGTAATCAATTACGTAAATACTCCAAGAATCTGCATCTCTATTGACACCAAAACGCACCTAGATTATCCAGGCAAATGGCGATGTAGTACGGTGTTATAGCTCCTGATTAGTAAGAACACGCCAATCAACACGGCAGGAACACTTAATAGCTGACCCACATTCAGACGCATCTGATCTTCAAATGGAACCTGGTTTTCTTTAATAAATTCATACAGAAAACGTAAACTAAAGACCCAAGTCAGAAACACCCCGATCAATAAACCGTGGGGGAGGGACGCCTTATCGCGGAACCAGATCCACAACAGTACACCAAACAAAAGCAGACAGGTCAGGGCTTCATACAATTGGGCTGGGTGGCGCGGCACGTTAGAATACTCCGTGTTGTTAACGAAGATAAATCCCCAGGGTACACGTGTTGGTCGACCAATAATTTCGGAATTCATCGGATTGCCCAGCCGGATAAAACAGCCGCTTAATGCCACTACGATAGCGATCCGATCGCCTACCCACAAAAAGGATTCTCCGGGCTCTTGCCGGGTACGCGTATAGAAAAACAAACCTAGTAAAATACCAATTGCGGCTCCATGACTGGCTAAACTACGGTACGGGGGTAGCAGTACTTCCAGCGGATGTTGCCAAAGCATCGTCGGTTCATAGATTAGGAAATGCCCCAGACGGGCACCGCCGATTGTTGAAATGACTAGGTACAGCAGCAGTGAATCTACTTCCCGCGTTGGTTTGTTCTCCTGATTAAAAATATAGGTAATAACCTTAAGGCCAATTATAAAACTCAGGGCAAAACAAAGCCCATACCAGGTTATAACAAACGGTCCGGCGCGAAACAGTTCCGCTTTTGCCGTCCAGATAATGACACCAGGCAGGAAGCCAATGCGTGGAGAAATAAGCATTTTGGGGTTTAGATGAATTCGGTTAGCCTCTGACTTTCCTGATGGAAATCAAAGCGGAAAGGATGCTATTGGTGGCGATCAGCTAGACGGTTGTCAATCCTGGAAATCGAATGGTCTCCCTTCTTCTTGCCAAACTCCTGCCAGGGTGTTTCTCATTTAGTGACGCGCGACTTTCGGTTCTGAAACGGTTTTAATTGCCATATTATCCCGAATATCATCCGATCCATTGACGAGCACCTGATCGGTAGACTTGAGATTGCCAATCACTTCGATCTGATCGTTTGACTCATTGCCGGTTTGAACGGTTACCCAATGCGTTTTTCCATTTATTACCGTAATTACGTAGCTGCCTTCCATCGAAATGACCACGGCTGTTTTGGGCACATACAGACTTTTACTTTGCCGTTGAACCGGAAAGCCGACCGTCGCGTACATCCCCGGCATAAGTTGCAGTCCCGGATTTTTTACCTCGATCTCAATCAGTTCAGCCCGCACACTTCGTTCGACGTTATAAGAAATTCGGTTAATCTTACCCCTAAATACTTTGCCCGGAAAGGCATTTACCGAATACGTCACGGGCGCATTCTGCCGTATCTGGCCCGCATACACTTCCGGCACGGTTACCTGCAGGCGCAACCGCCCAATTTCTTTAAGTCTCAGCATTGGCTGCGCATCTTTCTGAGTCGGTCCTACCAGCGCGCCAGGACTCAGAATGCGTTCGGTAACCACCCCATCGAAGGGAGCCGTAAGTAACAAATATTGCTTCATCTGCCGGGCTCCCGCGACCCGTTGCTGCTGGCTAATCAAATTGGCACTATCCCCCATAACAACCGCCTGGGCTTGATCCAGCTCCTGGGGAGCTACTGCTCCCGCCGTTTTAGCGGCCTGCACCAGACGCCGGTAATTGCTTTTACTGATGTTGAGTCGACCCCTGGCGGCTGTTAGTTCGGACAGTGTCCGGCTTAATTCCGATTCCAGTTCGGGCGCTTCCATGATGGCCAATACCTGACCCCGATGTACTTTATCGCCTACATCAACGGGCATACGGTTAATAAAGCCGTTCACTTTGGCGTAGAGAGCTACATCGTAATAGGGACTCAATTCGCCTGGCAACGCCAGTTGTTTAGCCTGGGTCTTAATGGAAACCGGAACCGTCTGGAAGGCAACCTCGGGGCTCGCTTCTGCTTTTTCTCCAGTTGATGTTTTTGACTCTTCGTTCGAGGTGCAGGCCGGTAGGAAACAAACCGTTCCGAGCAGCAGCACACTGTAATACAACAGGTTTTTCATAAGAATCGAATAAGTGGTGCCCGGCCTAACGTTCGGTGTTCCGGCTATCAGAGACCGGTCATACTAACCGGACCGAACATCAGGCCTTGGGCAGATTAGTTGGGGTGCGTGGTTAAGAGTTGTTTTTTCAGTGGGTCAATACCATCATAAAACTCGCTTTCTTCATCATTGGGATTCAATGAGGCTGATTTGACGGAGGCTCTGCCCTGAACACTGGCAAAAATGACGGGTAGAATTAACAGGGCCGCAAACGCCGAGAAAAACAGTCCTCCGATCACCGCCCGTCCCAGCGGAGCCGACTGATCCCCCGCTTCACCCAGCCCCGAGGCCATGGGAATCATCCCGGCAATCATGGCCAGCGAGGTCATCATAATGGGTCGTAGACGCATGCTCCCTGCCGTTAGAGCCGCCTTGGTGGAGTCGTTATAAACCAGGCGTAATTGCTCGGCATTGGTGATCAACAGGATCGCATTGGCCACCGATACCCCTACCGACATGATGATGCCCATGTAGGATTGTAGATTAAGCGTACTACCCGTCAGGCTGAGCAGCCCCAGCGAACCGGCCAGCACCGCTGGAATCGTTGACAGCACCACGAAGGCCACACCAAACGATTGGAAATTGGCCATCAGCATCAGGAAAATAACCACAATGGCCAGTCCTAGACCCGTTTGCAAACTGCCCAGCGTATCGCGCAATAGCTGAGCCATCCCCTGCAAATCCACCACGGTCCCCTTGGGTGGGGTGCCTAAGCCATCAATCACCTGTTGCACATCCCGCGTGGCCGTCCCTAAATCTTTATTGAAAATATTAGCCGATACGGTCACCAACCGTCGTGGCCCACTGCGGTCATATTCACCCGGGACGGTTGTCCGGTGAATGGTCGCCACATCGCCTAGCGTCGGGCGAAGCTGGCCTTTCACCAGAGGAATATTTTCCATGTCTTCCACCGAACTCATTTCGTATTCGGGCAATTGCACCTGCACTTGATAGGCATAGCCGGTTTTTCGATCCAGCCAGAGATTCTTGGCGGTGAACCGGCTTGACGAGGTGGCTGCTACCAGGCTTTTCGAAATATCATCAGCGGTCAGGCCAAACTGAGCCGCTTTGATTCGATCGAACTGAATATCCAGGGTGGGGTAATTCAGGGGTTGTTTGATGCGAATATCGCGCAGATAGGGAATGGATTTGAGCCCCTCCTGCAACCGTTTGGCGTACGCCTGGCCATCTTCCAGGCTTTTCCCTCCGACCTGCACTTCAATCGGCGTTGACGCGCCCTGGCTCATAATTTTATCGGTCAACTCAATGGGCTCGTAGGAAATACCCACGCCCGGCAATTGTTTTCGCACAGCAGCCCGCAGGTTATCCCGCAGGACATCCATATTGCCGGAATATTCTTCACTCAGCGCTACCTGCACGGTTGCTTCATGAGGCCCGGCGTTGAACACGTAGAGATTACTGGTCCCGTAACTGGACGGGGTCATGCCGACGAACGCCGACGAAATTTCCACGTTTTCTTTGCCGACCAACTGCTCAATGATGCCCAGTACCTGCTGAACCCGCTCCTCTGTCCGTTCGATGCGCATGCCCTGGGGCGCAATGACCCGCACCTGGAATTGTTTGGCATTGCTTTTGGGCAGCATATCCTGACCAATGTTCATAAACAGTAAACCAGCTAATCCAAACGTGATCAGGACGTAACAACTGATCACCAGCGTACGATGGCGTAACAGCGTTTCAACCAGCGATATGTACCGCGCTTTGAATTTATCAAACCCCTTCAGCTCGTTTTTGGTCGTCTTTTCATAGTGAGCATGGCTTTCTACCTGCGCGACTTCCTGCGAATTTAGGGCCTGCACGGCCTCTTCATGATCCCCTTTGTGATGCGCCTTCATCCACCAATTGGATAAGACTGGCACGAGCGTTAAGGCTAGAAAAAAGGCTACGATCATCGCAAACCCAATCGAGAGCGACAGGGGTAAAAACATAGCTTTGGGTACGCCACTCATCAAAAAGGAAGGAGCAAAAACGGCCAGAATACAGATCAGGATCAAAAATTCGGGGAAGGCAATTTCCAGACAGGCATCGTAAATCGCCCGGGCCTTAGGTTTCCCCATCTCCAGGTGCTGGTGAATATTTTCGATGGTTACCGTTGCTTCATCGACCAGGATACCAATGGCCAAGGCTAGCCCGGATAAGGTCATGATGTTGATTGTCTGGCCAGCCGCATTCAAGAGCATCACAGCCGCCAAGATGGCCACGGGAATTGTCAGGACTACAATCAGCGAGCTGCGCCAGTCGCGCAGAAACAGCAGCACCGTAAGGCCTGTCAGGACGGCCCCGATAATGCCTTCGCTCATCAATCCACTGACTGCATTGGAAACATACACCGACTGATCGAATTCGTAGCTGAGTTTCACGTCATCAGGCAGTAAGCTCTGCATCTCGGCCAGTTTGGCTTTTAGGGCCGTTACAACCGCCATGGTGGAGGCATCGCCCGTTTTAGTTACCGGGATGTAAACGGCCCGCTTCCCATTCACCAGGGCGTAGCCGACTGTCTGGTCAGCCGCGTCATTGACGGTGGCCACATCACCCAACAGAACCGTTGGCCCCGTCCCCATTTTCAGCGGAATTTGCGCAAACTCGCTCACCGTATTGATGACCGAATTCGAAGGCGTCATGTAGGCATAGTCTTTCATGCGCACCACCCCCGCCGGGGAAATCTGGTTAGCCTTGACCACGGACTGCACAATCTGATCGGGCGTCAGGGCGTAGGACTGCATCTTGCTGGGATCAACTTTGATCACCACGGTTCGTTCGTTACCCCCGAACGGTGGCGGAGAGGAAGCGCCCGGAATCTTGGCCAGCAGGGGCCTGATCTTCGTCGACGCCAGATCCTGGATTTCCGATAGGGATCGAGTCTTGGAATTAAATACGAGCTGACCCACGGGCAGTGTGGAGGCATCAAAGCGAACCACGACTGGCGGTTGCGAGCCGGGGGGCAGGTAGGAAAGCACCCGACTTACCTGATTGGCCACTTCCCCGGCCGCCTGGGCCATGTTCGTATTTTCGTAAAACGAACATTTCACCAGCGTCAGGCCCTGCACGTTTTTGACATCCACATCTTTCACGCCGGAGACGTACAGCATCTGATTTTGATACCGGGTGGCAATAAAACCTTCCATCTGGGAGGGCATCATGCCGCCGTAGGATTGAGCGATGTAGATGGTGGGGGCGTTGAGTTTGGGAAAGATATCGACGGGGATGTTCAGCACGGCCATGACCGAGAACACCAGCATGCCCAGTACCAGCACCACAATGGTGACCGGTCGGGTGAGTGCAGACGCGATGAGTTGGTTCATCTAAAGCGGGGTTATTTCGTAGTCAGTTTAATGAAATTGGTCAAGTCACCTTCGGCAGCGGATTTAAGTAGGAGCGCCCGCCAGACATTATTGGTCGTGACGAACTGGTCGATCTCAGCCCGGTTCAACAAGGTAAACGCCTGGGTAAATTCGTACACGTTCGATAGGCCTGCCGTGTACCGGGCCTGCGCCTGTTCATAGGCTGCCCGTGCCGCCCCCAATTGGACGGGGGCCTGCTGAGCTGCCTCGTAAGCGTTCTGAATCTGCAGATCGGCTGTTTGCTGTTCGGCTTTGATGCGGAGCACTTCCTGATCATACTGGTATTGATCCCCCTGCGTCCGCATGACTTGCGCCTTGGTTTCCTGACGGGTCCGAAACAGATCACTGAAGCGCCAAAATGTACTCACGCCCACAAAATAGTTAGCCACCCGGAACGGTAAACCGGCCCCCAGCGATGGGTTATAAATGAAATTGCCTTCTGGGGTGGTGTTATCGCTGATCCCCGATCCCCTGGCCCAGAATGAGCCATTCAAAGCAATAGCGGGTAAATAGGATTTTCGGATAGCTTCCACACGGGCCTGGCTAAACTCAATCTGCCGTCGGAAGTAGGACAATACCGGATGATTGGCCAGCTTTTCGGCTGAAAACTGGAAATCGGGGGGTAAGGCAACCTGAAAGGTGTTGGTATCCAGCCGGAACGTCGAACCAGGCAAGCCCATAAACTCGCCCAGTTGCACCCGTTGCTGCTGGGCTATTCGGCGACTCTCAATCAGTAGCAGCCGGGCTTTAGCTACTTCGGCATCGGCCAGTACACTATCAACACCGGGCCGTCTGCCCGAGCGGGTATTGGCCTGCATCACGGTCCGGAAAGCGTCGATCCGGGCTAGATTAGCTGCCTGCACTTTGACCGTCTGGTCGATAATCAATGCCATCAGGTAGGTATCGGCCACGCGAACCCGGTGAACGAACAGTTCCTGATAATAATCGGCATTCGCCCGCTGAATCGCCGATTTGGACAACGCTAGTTCGGCTTTGTTACGACCAAAGGTGATCGCCTTCCAGTTAACGTTTAGGGAGCTTAAACTGCCCCATACTGCATCGGTTGTTGGTCCATTGGCTTTAACCCCGCTGGAAACTGAATTGGTCGACCCTTCATTAGGAAAGGTAGCCCCCCGTACATTATTGGACGTCCCGTACAAGGCCTGTGCCTGAAACGAGGCAACGGGCAAAAAACTGGCTTTCCGCGCAGCCAGATCCGCTTGTGTTGCCTGGGTTTCGGTGAGTTTATTTTTAATGGATGGGTAATTCTGCACGGCCAGATCAAGTGCTCTGGCAAGCGTCAGGACGGAATCAACGGGATTAGTTTGAGCCGACACAATGCCAGCGCTGATCAGCAGCAGGCCAGTAAGCCATCGACTTGGCAACGAGATGTTCATAAACGAGACGTATCAGGGTGAACCAGGAATACCTTAGAAATCAGCTAGCCACGTCGATTAGGGTCCTTGTTGGCTGGACAAGGTAGAGTACCTAGTAATCGCCGACCGTTGTTTGAGCACGGCGATGAGGCTATCTTTTCGGGTGTTTTCCTGACTACAGCTGGCTAATTGCTGGAGCAACTGAGTGGATTCAGCTTCCCGGTCCACGACCTCCCCATCGGGTGGCCAGAAGGCACTCCGGCTATACAACTGGTAGATGTTTACGCCCAGTGATGCCAGGAGCGCGATCCCCAGAATAAGCACAAAGAAATTAGTGGAGGCAGTTCGCTTCATAACCCGATCGACGTTTAAGCCCGGGACAAAGATGATGGTGCGGGATTAGAGCCGTCTTAGGCGGAGATTAGAATTCATTAGAATGGGGAATTCAGGGGCTAATCGAAACGTCAAGCTAAGCCGCCCGAAGGGCTTTGGCATCATAAGCGGGTAGTTCGATGCGCACGATGGTACCTGTCGCTGGGGATGAAACCAGGCTTATTTTGCCCTGATGACGCAGAATGATCTGCTGGGTGATGGCCAGCCCTACGCCAAACCCCTCCGCCTGCCCCGCATTTTGCCCCCGGTACAAGGGTTCGAACACATGGGGTTGATCGTCGAGAGGAATACCGATGCCCTGATCGGTAACGGTGATGACGTGTTGGGCACTGGCCGGCTGGGTGAACAGATCGACCAAAACGACCTGCCGGGAGTATTTGCAGGCATTGTCGATGACGTTTTGCAGGGCCGTCGTCAGCAGGATTTCATTGCCCATGACCTCGAAAAAATCGTCGGCGGGCATCTGCCCAAACTGAAACGAAACGGTACAGTCGGCTCGCTTCTGCTTGACCTGACTAACCGCGCTCATCACGCATTCCTCCAGTCGAATCGGGCTCATGGCCAGCGAACCGTCGCCCGTGTTGGCTAGCTTCAAGAGGCTATTGGTCAACTTGACCAGCTTGGTCAGTTCCCGCATGGCCACCTCCATACTGATTCGCCAGTCGGCGGGATTGGTATCGTACTGGTGGGAGGTTTCGAGAGTACCCAGCACGGTCGTTAAGGGCGTACGCAGTTCATGGGAGGCATGGGAAACGAACTGCCGCTGGTTCTCGAAGGTGGTTTGAAGCTGGGTTAATAACTGGTTGAAGGTCATGGCCAGCTGGGCAATTTCATCGGTTTGGTTGCCTTCATTCAATCGAAACGTCAAATGGGCGTCGGCCTGTACGCCCCTAACCCGGCTGACCATGTTGGCAAGGGGACGCAAAAACAGGCCCACAAAGTACCAGCCCGAAATCATGATCAGCAAAAAGCCCCCCAGATTAGCGACGAGCAAAATAACCAGCAGGTTCTGTTGTTTGGAATGGCCCAGTCGGTCATAACCCGTTACAAAGATGGAATAGGGCAGGTCCCGGTCCCGGTACACGATTCCAACGCCTTCGTTGCGGTTGATGGTAAATTGAATGGAGGTTTGTTTGGCCAGTGCCGGAATGAAGCGGGCTTCTTTTTGCACGTAAGCGGGCGCCTGGTTGGTAAACACCAAGTTGCCTTGCTGATCAAAAATGCTGATATGCTCTTCGGTGAGGGTTTGCAGATCCGTGGCATTCAGGGCGCGATCCAGAACGCCTTGGCTGGAATGACGGGAAATCATGACCCGCCCAAATAGCCGGGCTTTGCCCTGCAAACGTACTGTAAATCCCTGCTCCCGGTAAACCGAGTAAAAGGTGTAGACAAAGCTGGTAAAGGCAATCTGGATGGCCAGACCGATCGCCGTAAAGAGGATCGTTAATTTATGTCGGATTAACATGACCGTCGGCGACGTTTACATTCGGTTAGGATTCATGTAGCGAGTAGCCCATGCCGATTACAGTGTGTAAGAGTTTGGAGGAAAACTCCTTATCGATCTTCTTGCGGAGGTAGTTAATGTAGACATCAATGACATTGGTATTAGAATCAAAGTCCGTATCCCAGACCCGTTCGGCCAGTTCGGCGCGGGAAATGATTTTGCCTTTATGCAGCAGCATGTATTCCAGCAAGGCAAACTCTTTGGATGTTAACTCAATGCGTTTTTCGGCGCGGGTAACCACTTTCGTATCTAAATTCAGGGTTAGATCGGCCAAGCGCAAGACAGTAGAATGACGAAGCACATGGCGTTTTGTAATGGCTCGAATCCGCAGCAGCAGTTCCTTAAAGGCAAAGGGTTTGGGCAGGTAATCATCCGCCCCCGCGTCAAAGCCTTTAACTTTATCATCTAGGGTATCCAGCGCCGTCAGCATCAGAACCGGGGTTCGTTCGTTCTCCCGTTTAATGAGCCGACACAGGTCAAACCCGTTTAAGGAAGGTAGGTTCACGTCTAGAATAACGGCATCATACTCATTTTTCTGGAATAGTTGTTTGCCGACGTAACCATCATAGGCGAGGTCGGTACTAAAGGATTCGGCCTCCAGTCCTTTTTTGATAAATGACGCTAAACTAACTTCGTCTTCAACGAGCAATATCTTCATAACTTGATTACCTGGCCATTCAGACCGCCAAAGTAAGGATATAACATTTAAACGGATTATATGTCTAGCTACCCCTCAACTAATAACCTCCTGCTATGCGAAGTCAGTATATTGCCATGAATCAAGTAATGCCGCTACAGGAAGACGCCTGGCTCCTCCTTAGGAACGTACTGATTGAGCATCAACTACCGAAAGGTGATCTACTCCTGCAACCTGGTCAGGTATGCAAACATATCTTTTTTCTTCAGACAGGGCTGATGCGAAGTTTCTACCTCAAGGATGGCGAGGAACGAAATGTGGCCTTTACACTCGAAAATGGCTTTGTTACGGATCTAAAAAGCCTACGCTCAGCGCAACCTTCCGAACTTAGTATTCAGGCACTTGAACCCTCAACCCTGTTTAGCATGCCTAAAAACGACTTACTCCAGTTGTATGAGCAGTCACATCAACTAGAATCTTTTGGTCGACGGCTATTAGAAACCCTGCTGGAAGAGCAGGAAGACTATGCGGCCTGGTTTACACTTTATTCCGCCAAAGAAAGGTATAATCAACTGCTTAAAAAGCAACCGGCTTTAGTACAACGCGTTTCCCTGGGCCATTTAGCCTCTTTTTTGGGTATTCGACGGGAAACGTTGAGCCGAATTCGGAAACTGAAGTAGGGAGTCTTTTTTGACTTTTGTCACAGATTTTCAGTGAACCGTCCAGCTATTTTTGCCTAAACAAAAAAAACTACGCAATGGACAGTCATCAAATCAAACAACTGGTCGCAAACTTTATCGAGGCCATCTGGAATCAACAGCAATACGAAAAACTGGATTTGTATCTGCATCCGGCTTACGTCGACCATTCACTCCCATCGATGCTATCCCCAAACGGTTCAGGTCTGATCAACTGGATTCAGGCAACCAGCCAGTCATTTCTGCATCAGACATTCATTGACGACCAGGTTACAGAAGCCAGTAAGACAATCCTGAAGATTACCATGCAAATGACGCATGTAGGAACCTGGCGGGATATTGAACCAACAGGTGCTGAGGTTAGCACGACTGGCTACCGGTTTTATCGAGTAGCGGATGGAAAAATTATTGAACATTGGGCTGCGATTGACGGTACAACCTTAGAAAATCAGCTTAAGCAGCAGATTAATCAGGGATGCAAGCTCCCCGAATAGGGCATTTGATTGGAATCTTTCGAATTTAAGCACTCTCAACCGATTACCGATTTTGCCCCGTTCGCCAGTACTTCTTCAATCAGTCAATGAACCAAATGTCAGCGTTCTTAATCGTATTTCGTACGTCACTAATTTCTTTGCCTGTCTCAATCGTAATCGCCCGTGACTTACTGATGCTCAGGATTTGGGAAGAATAAAGACTTCGATGCCCGAACATCAGAAACGCAATGACACAGGACACCGAGGCATAAGGGGCTACCGCTGCGCCAAACAACTTAATAGCCAGAATACTCGACGCAATAGGGGTATTAGTGGTATCCGCCAGCAGACTCACAAAACCAATGGTGGCAAATGTACCCGGATACGCCCCAACTGTATGGCCAAAGAAACTATCCGCCGTAGCGCCGATATATAATACCGGGGTAATGACACTACCGCTCCGGCTAATACTCAGCGTAATAATGGTGAACAGCGCTTTCAGGATGAATGCGTACTCCAATACGGATGCCCCTTTTATACTTCCTTCCATCAAATTAAGTCCTAGTGTACGTCGTCAAATGAAAGTGGACAAAAGAGCCGGGCCGCCGGGCGGTGAAAATGAGGAGAGACAATTTCCTAAATTGTTTCACTTAAATCACCTTGGTAATGTCTAATTCAACCAAAAAATCCCCGCCTAACCGTTCCAAAACGGCCCACTCTGCTTCAACTACTACCTCAGAGCGCAAGCCGGCTCTATCTATTATCAAAGACATTCAACCGGACGCCGGCCTTTAGCTTTGTCCTTCGATTAAAATCCTATATTTCTCGACCGTACCAACAGCTTCGGTGAACTTAGGACGCCGCCAGGTTAATGACCTTTCCCGCGAAGTAGTACCGAAGCTGTTTGGTTGGATATGCGCCAATTAGAATTGTAGGCATCAAGGCCTCCTAAAGGTATTAGCCGACTCCAATCGTGGTATACTCTCTTCCCTTTCCAACTTTAGCTATGGCATTTACTTCCTTTATCGGCATCGACGTTTCCAAACTAACCATAGATGCGGCAATCTATGTATCGGCTAATGAACCCGTTTTTCATCAACAGTTTGAGAATCGGCCTTCAGGTTTTGGCAAACTGTTAGCATGGGTATATCAACATTGCGACAAGACCCAACTACTCTTCTGTTTAGAGCACACCGGTATATATGCCCTTCCTCTGTGTTGCTTTTTCACTCGGCATAAACTTAGCTACTCGCTTCAATCGGCCCTTCATGTGAAACGATCGATGGGGATTCAGCGAGCGAAAAATGACAAGGCTGATGCACGCATGTTGGCTCGATTCGCTTATTTATACCGCGATGAAATCAAGCCATCTCAACTACCCTCCAAGACACTGCTCAAAATCCAGCATCTGCTGGCTTACCGGCAGCGGTTAGTCAAAAATAAAGTGGCTTTGGAGGTAGCAGCCAAAGAATTAGCCAATTTCGTTGATAAGGAGTTCAGTAACAGCATCATCCGAGATAGCCAAAAACATATTGCTCAATTAGTGGCCAGTATACAGTTAGTAGATAAGCAACTGCGAACAGTGATTGCTGAAGACCAGGAGGTGCATCGGACTTATCAGCTAGCTACGTCAGTAACCGGTATCGGTTTGCAAACGGCGGCTTATTTATTGGTGCATACGCAGTGTTTCAAAAGCTTTGCCAACTGGCGCCAATTAGCCGCTCGGCGGTCCGATTGCTTTGCGGGTACCGCTCCTTTTACGTACTCGTCGGGTAGTAGTGTGCGCGGACGGAGCAAGCTGAGTAAGATTGGGCACATGAAATTGAAAGCGCTGCTGAGTAATGGAGCGAATGCGGCTATCCAATCGCCTAACGAGTTTGCGGACTACTATAACCGAAAGATCCTTGAGGGCAAACCTAAGTTAGTCGCTCTAAATGGAGTGCGCAATAAATTGATCAGTCGCGTATTCGCAGCCGTCCAACGAGGTACGCCTTACATCAAAAATCAGGTAGAGTATCGGCAAGCCGTTTCTTGTTAAAATTCTATGGCAAACACTTGTTTTTAGCTTAGAATTCGCGGGACAGACTCGACGGCAATACACCGCTGAAGAAAAGATTCGCATTGTGCTGGAAGGGCTACAAGGCGAGCAGTCAGTCGCCGAGATTTGTCGACGAGAAGGACTCAATACCAACATTTATTATCGGTGGATCGGACCGATTTCTATGATTCAAACAACTAATGGGGAATAAAAATCTTTATATTTTTCTCTACGCTGTACGCAAGCATAAACGCGATGAATCAGCTTATTGCAGATGTTATTAATCACTAGCATCTCATTTTTGCCTTCAGCTGTTTTACGCACGTAATACGCTTTTAGCTCCTGAGAATGCTGGATGGCCGACATGGCTCCATTGTGCAGCAGGGCTTTCAAAGGCTTGTTGGCTTTATTACTGGTTTTAGCTTTGCCCCGATATTGCCCCGACGAATAGACAAAAGGTACCACCCCAGCGTGACAAGCCAACTTCTTCGGGTCAGTGATGGCTTTAAATTCATTAGTGATGATTAGCAGTTCGGTGGCGATGGCTGGGCCAATACCCTTGACCGATTGCACATATCCATGCAGTTCTTTTAAATAAGGGTGGTCGGCCGATGCCGTCATTCTCAATCGTGGCCGTAATCTCCACCTGGACCTGTTTGATGTCTTGAGTAAGGGCATTTAGCGTTTTCTGACACGATTTCTTGTCGGCGTTGTGGTCTTTTTTAGCGATAAAGCCATCCGAATCAGTCAGCGAAGACTGAAGCATTTTGCGCACTTTGACCAACCGGCTACGAGTGGCCGTCAACCGATCCAGTTGTTGAATGACCTCTCGTTTAGGCGTCCACAGACGAACTTCATCGCGATTTTTGTAGGCATATAACGCGATACGCTGGGCATCTACTTTGTCATTTTTACCCCGAATCATGCCTAAGCTCTCTTTAATGTGGATAGGATGTTCTACCCAAACATTGGCCTGTTTGTGCTGGAAGAAACGTAGCAGATGATTGTTATAAATGCCCGTGTGCTCCATACAATACAGACTATTACTAAAACTAGCCTGTGGGTATTGAAGGGTTAAGTACTTGATGAAGCTTTCAATACCTTTCTGGTCGTTGGAAGACTGATAATGAAACAACAATTTGTTAGCGACGATAACGGCCCAGTCCAGGGAGGCTTTGGAAATATCGATACCGATGAAAAGCGCACAGGATTCCATACTTTTGAATGAGTTTATGTTAGTACTCAAGCCAGTAGTCTGTTGCACACTCAATACCTTGCTCATGGGCCATTAACCCGAATTTCTATTTGAGTCCTGTGCTTCAGTTGCCCAGTGGAGTCCTGAATCGATCCATGAGTCGCTAACTCAGCCGAAGACGGTAGGGTATCTCCACGGGCACTGGCTTGCTCTCACTTTGAGAGTATTCCAAGATAGGGCATTCTTGAAATCGTACAGCGGCTCAAATCTAAAGGCCGAAGCAGTAAAGAGTTCCTCGAAGCGGGCAAAAAGCGATTGGCGGGCGATACCACCCGAGAAGCTACCGCTCCCGAAGTACAGTCCATCAAGTCCGAAAATGAAGCTCTCAAACAGCTAGTAGCCGAGCTAAGCCTGGAAAATCGGGTATTAAAAAAAAGGTGGTCCGATTTCTATGGTTCAAGCAAGGGTTGGCTTATAATTTTTATCATATTTTTCATTTCGGCGGACTACAGCATAGACCCGATGAATGAGCTTATTGCGGACAGCGTTTAAAATTAGCATTCGATTTTTGCCTTGGGCTACTTTCCGCTGATAATAAAGTTGCAATTCACCCTTACTTTTAACCGCCGCCATAGAGGCCAGATGTAATAAAGTTTTCAATGATTTACGAGCGTGGTGATTGACTCGAGTACGTCCCCGAACACTACTTCCCGAACGATGTTCAAAAGGAGCTACACCGGCATGGCAAGCTAGCTTCTTCGGTTCAGTAATTGTCTTGAATTCGTCAGTGGCAATGATTATCTCAGTAGCAACGATAGTGCCCACTCCAGGCACGGATGTAAGAAGGCTAAAAAGAGTTTTCAACTCAGCGTCATTCTGTATCAGACTTTTAAGGCTAGCTTCCACTTGCTCAAGATCCTTTTTTAGTGCCTTGAGCGAGTCACCACAGTGCCCTTTTAATTGGTGCGGAAGCGCCCGATCACCGAAACGTTTTTGCTCCGTCAAGGGAACCGCTAGTTGATTAATAACTGATTGCAAACGATGACGAAGTTGGCTCAACTCAGTTAATTGCTTTAAAACAGAACGAGTCGGTTGCCAGATGCGTAAACGATCTCGGAACCGATACGCGTACTCAGCAATGCGAACTGCATCAATGGCATCTGACTTACCCCGTTGTAAACCACCAGCTTGTTTAATCTGAATGGATGCTTCCAACCACAAACGAAAGCCTTCCTGATAAAATACTTCTAACACATGGGCATTGTAAATACCCGTATGTTCCAGACAGCAAATACTGGTGGCTAAAGCAAACTGAGGTAAAGCCACTAACTGTTTGACGGCCTTGGAAACTGCCTTCGGTGAATTGTCAGATTGAAATTGACCGACTAAGCCGGTAGGTGTGTAAATAGCCCAATCAAGCGTGTTCTTTGATACGTCAATACCAATGAAATAGTGAAATTGCATAAGCTCTGTTATTTAAGGGTGAAGCAATGGACTTGTCCCTATTCTCAATACCTTACTAAGGGTCGGACGGCCGATGCCGCCTGGTGTCCCACATTTCTATTCGAGTCGGGGGCAAGAAGACAGGGCGGGTCGTAAATCGGACCATAGGCCGCTAACCTTGCCGCTGCGATAGGGTAGCCCGCTCTGTTTATCATTCCTGTAAGCTACCCAATCTTGGAATCTTACTGGCCTACAAACCTAAAGGCCGTTGCGGTGATCTGCTCTTTGACCAATGGGTCACGGGCTTTGTAGGTGTAAGTTTGAACAAAGGTTCGACAATTAATTAATCAATAAATAATTACTGAATAACTGTGAATAAATATTGATATTCAATAAATAATAGTTTCTTTTGCATGATTTATCAGGTCAAACTATTCAGGCACATGGAAAAGAATTCTGCATCCTGGGTATTCCCAGTGGTAAAGGGACTTGTTAGTTTCTTCTATTATTTTCTGGTGGTTGCTCTTCTCATTTTTATCCTGGCCTGCTTATTGAAGGTGCAGGGAACGCAACTGAAAAATTTTACCTTCCAGACCAAGTATGTTACCCTGGGTAAAGAGCCTGCCGGTTATGTATCCGTCCCAGTAGCCTGGGGCTCCGACGATACCAAAACAGTAACTGAATCAGGACAACCGCCTATTTTTCTACAGCAAAAACGGGGACAGTTACAGGTGCCACTCCTTTCCAAACCGGGCATCCTGGTAATGCTACTGGGCTTCGTTGGCTTAATCACAACGGTCTGGACATTTGGGTTACTTCGACAGATTTTTATCACAGTGCAAACCCAATCTCCTTTTCAGGCTGCGAATGCCAGGCGTATTACGACCATGGGATTTTTGTTTCTTGGGCAAACACTGGTAGAAGTGGCCCTCAAACTGGCTCTCGTGTTCCAGACCAGGCCTTTTATAAAACAACTGCCATCAAATTATCAGGATCACATCAGTGTTGACATGAACCTGGATGGCCCCTGGTTACTGGGATTAATCTTATTAGCTTTAGCCCAGATCTACCGGCGAGGCATTGCGTTTCAACTTGAAAGCGAATTAACGGTCTAATTGTATGGCAATTATTGTCAATCTGGATGTCATGTTGGCCAGACGAAAGATGTCCCTTTCTGAATTAGCCCAGAAAGTGGATTTAACCCTGGCCAATCTATCCATTTTAAAAACGGGCAAAGCCCGAGCGATCCGCTTCAGTACCCTGGACGCAATTTGCCAGGCGCTTGATTGTAAACCAGGAGATATTCTGGATTATACAGCTGACGACCATGCTTCACCTGTATCGACGACTACTGAACTCAATCCGTATTAGGTTTTAGAGAGGGGGCTATGAAAAACCAACTCCAGTGTTAAACGTTACTCGGATTTTTCTTAATGACTCAGTCTGCTAATCAGTCGATTTAATTTATCCCTGGACCGCTTAAGACGCATTTTGATGGCACTTTCAGCTATATTAAGCTGCTGGCTAATCTGGTTGATGGACAGTCCATGTTCATACTTAAGGCGCAGAAGGGTGGCTTCCTGAGCAGGAAGGTCTTCCATTAATTGGTCGAGGGCCTGTAATTGAACTTCATCCGAAACAACTACTTCTTCCGCTAATTCCATTCCTTCCGGAAGTTCCTGCAGACTCATCCGTTTACCGATCCGAATTTGATCCAGACAGTAATTATGTGCTATCGAGTAAAGCCAGGTCGACGGAGCCGATTTCTGTTTGAATGTATCTAATTTGTTAAAAACCCGCATAAAGATCTCCTGGGTAAAATCCTGAGCGGCATCACTATCTCTGGTCATCGAGAGGCATTTCTGAAAGACCTTCTCAGCATATTGCCTGTAGAGCGTTTCAAAGTCGTCTTTTACCCATGTATTCTGTTGTCTCTTTTGATTCGGCTTTTGGCCTTTAAACAGATTAGGCATACAAATAATGGGATTTTAGGTCAAAAACAGTAACAAAATTAGGATTATAACCGGAACTACATGATTTAGTTACGTTAAGGTCGGTATGGCTTTAGATTTTAAGTGCCTGAAAAATAAAGCTTACTTATCGGTTAGTTTTGTTTTATGTGTCTAAAAGACACAAAAGCAGGGCCAATTATTAAAAAAATTAATTAACTTTTAATCCGCAGTACCTGATTTTTCAGAACGCTTATTTATTATATGGTAGGTTAGCCCTTTGACTACCTAAACATATGCGCTGTGGCAGACTCGAATACCTTTGTCGGCTATCAGGCGGCTACAAAACGACCACGGGTAAAGGCAATACATTCTTTAGTACTACCTCCCCGGCAAGGGCAATACCACAGGCAGCCATAACACGTTCGTCGGTAATGGAGCGGGACAGCCAATAGCGGCTCCGACGACAACGTCTACATTGGCTTTAATACCGGCAACCATGACAGTTGTTCACGCAATACTTTTCTAGGTGCCTGTGCCATCGCTCAAAACCTCATCGACGCTACGGCAATTGGAACAGGGGCTATCGTGGCCATCAGCGATGCTCTCATCTGAGGTACTCAAGCCAGTGTCGGTATTGGCACCTCAGCCCCAACTGCCCGACTTGAAGTCAACAGCGGAGCGGATAACGAATCGGGTGTTCGCCTGAGCAGACTCACAGCCAATAGCCCCATTCAACTAGCAACAACCGACAAGCTATTGACCGTCGATGCAACTGGTAATTTGGTCCTAACCTCAGCCGGGCGTTACTCGGTTCGAAGTGTGTCGGACTGGTCCGATAAGGTAATTATGTTGAGCTACCAACTGCGTTCGCTAACTGTGGTCGATAATACATTCAGATCAATCACCACTTGCCGGGTATTCCCTTAGCAGCTGAGGTTGTAAAGCAGGGCATTGATGCGGCTAAGATGGATGCCAAATTGCTGGTGAAGGTTGAGGGGCTGACCCTGTATAGATATTTAGTTAGAGAAGCAGTTGGCCCAAGAGAAACAGATGCAAGCAAGCTGTCAATCAAAGGCAACAAACGAAAATCGACCAATTGGAACGATTGGTCGAGCAATTGCTCGAGAAGAAATAAATGACTATTCGCTATCAATAGTAACATGAAACACCCGGTCTCAGGCTGAGCCGGGCGCTTTGATTTGGTAGGCTATGCCAATACGATACTTTATGAAAGGCTACTTTGAACTCCCGTTGTAGTAGCTTCTTCATGCTCAATAATCTCATGTCATCAAGCCTTTACAATCGACAGCCCAGGCTTACTGACAACTGTTGACCTTTTGTGGCTGATCCATCGGTATAGATCGTCTGTAAACCTTGATGATAAATAACATCGAGCGTGACCGGTCCAACATGAATACCACCACCGCCAAGACCATTGTAAGTTGAGCGACGCAGGGAAGTACCTCCGAGGGAATTGGGCGGATAATCCGCCGAGATTAAGGTCGTGACCTCAGCACCAACCTGGAGGTGTATACCAACTTTTTTCCCAAAACGAAGACCCAGATAAGTTGGAAAGACGAGTAGATTTTGCTTAATCTCGTCATAATCCGGCCCAGCGGGCGGTATACTTGTGGAGAGTGAGTTGGGTAGTGATCTATACGGAGTCGTTATGTTTCGATATTCTACCCCCAGTTGCCAGAACAACGTTCCACCTGTACGGCCGTAGACACCTGCTTGCCAACCTGAGAGATTTGTTTCACTAATGGTTGGATTGGTTTGGGTCCTATTTAAGCTACCATACAAACCAAAATAACCCGTATTCCACTGTCTTGGCGGTTTAGGAGCCGTGGTTTGCAGTTCCCGATAGCTGATGGCTCCTGTCACCATATGGGTGGGATTATTCCAGCCATAGGCAGGTAGAAAAAAACCTTCTAGAAGCAATAGGCAAATAACGGAGGTAACGACAACCAGGCGGATCATGAGTGAGTATGATTGGGACTTGCAAGGTAAACTCTGTAGGATACCTATGCAACCCCGAATCGACGGAATGGCTTTGCTGATCTCCAAAGGTTAGTATTTTTCAATAGTCATCAGGTATTTGGGAAGTTCTTTTTTTACAGTGGGTTGCATTCGGTAAAATTGTTTTATAGGTGGATTGGCTACGGCAAAAGCCAACTACCTGTTATATAGTTACGCAGGTGTGGCTATTTACCCTCGTTTCTAGTCTCAAATAACAAATTTAAGGTAGCATTTAGGCGCTAACCAGCTTTTGCAAAAGTCACCACTTATATAAAAGATTGTAGAACATTCCTAAGATTAAACGATTTAACAATAATCTAAACACTTAACGGGATGAAAAAGCAACTTATCATTTTGGGAATTACCCTATGTACAGCTTGCCAACGCGATGCGCCAACTAGTCAGCCGGTATTAGCCCTCGATGCAGCTACAGTAATAGCGGGTACTTACAGGGCTAACCTGGTCCGTATTCCCGACGTAAAGTCCTATCCCATTAATGGGAAGACGATAATGTTTCAGATAGAACGAATATCGCCTGACTCAGTACGAGTTAAAGTGCAAGCACCTGCCAACGGCATTTATTCGCCTGCCAGAGATACTACCTACAACAAAGTTTATGTACTGACAAAGCCACAAGGCTACTATTTGACATTGGAAACAGACACAACCCAGCCAAATAATCAGTTGGGAAGCGAACTGGTTATTGCACCACCTGTTCCACCAACTACCTCACCGAATTGGGCTTCCTATGTATTTCTGCCTCCGGGTTATAAATTAGGTCGTGTAGCAGCTGAGTTTATTAAAGTCAATTAGCATTGATCAAAGACTATTGAACAGCTCAAACTCAGTTAGCTTCTTTAGATAATTTCTTTACATAATCGGAGTGGCTGTTGCAAAAATCTATCATCGCAACACATAACTCTGTGAGTAGGCTATTTTTATCATTCAAAAGCCAAAACTAGATGATTTGTTTGGCAGTCCAGCCTCATGCCGGACTTTTGCAACAGCCACTGACCTTAACCAGGCATAGAGTGAGGGTGCAAAAAACCAGATGCACAATTCCGATGGGTTCGAATCGGCAGTCCTCTGCATCGCTCGTGAAAGCCATAGCCTCGGGGATTGCTCAGAAGTGGGCTTTTATGACCATCCAATGTGTTTTTGGCCCCATATTTTCACAGCTCTGATTAGAAGCCTTTTAACAACTTGGTGTGATATCGGAAAGCCTAATCAATATCATTTATTATAACGAGAGGCTATGCCAAGAGGGATTATCAGATCTAGTTCACACCAAGTACTCGGTCCAGTAGATAATCGCATCAGGTTCCTGGTGGTCGATGAGCAGGTAACAATTAATGCTCTAAATCATCCCGATTTGAAGAAATGGGTAGATACTTCAGCTTTTGAAACTAACCGTCTCTACTCTCCTACTTTGCCAGCGTGCAGCAAGAACCTACGTAATGATCATCACTATGTCCTGCTAGCAATTTGGTATCTTATGATGTTCCTATAGATCTAGTTGTGGGACGCTTCTAAATGAAAATAGCCCCGAGTTGGGGCTATGTGTTTGGCTGAGATGTTGGTTAGCCGGAGACTCGATTGCCAAGTGCGATTAGTCCACCACCTACCAGGCCGTTTCCAACTGCACCACCGCCACCATAAAGGCTATCACTTTTAACGAGGCCGTTACCTATAAATCCGACTGGACGAGCGCCTTGAATACCGATAAGCCCAGCACCGCTGACACCCACAGGGCCAGAACCCTGAATATCAACTGATCTCGAGCCATCTAGCTCGCCTGAGCCGTTTTTCACGTATTTAATTATCCCATAGACTGCCACAGCAAGAAGGGATGCAGCGCCAAAAACAATGCCAATAGTAGTGGTCGTTTTTTTATTCATAACGTCTTGTTTTTTAGTTTTTAACACCATGCTTTTCAAAACCGGCACAAACGATTCCATGACCCACACGATCGCCATCGGCAAAGCCTCTTTCGAAGCCTCCGCTCAAGGAGTTCCCGGTACCGTGCCCACCCATTAAATACATTTCTGGCCGAACACCCTCACCTCCGGTAATGTTGCGCGTCCCGCTTTGTTCAGATTTTCCCTTTGTTACTGAGCCTCCAGAGAAGACATGCGCACCACTTCCGCCGAGGGAAACTAGTAAGGCAAATACTAAAACAGACGTGAGTTTGTTAATCATGGTGCTTGAAATATATCTACATAATTTATACGCACGAACGGGCAAAAAGTTTACTGGTAAATGCAAAAAAATAAAGATTTCTCTGAATATAACTATCCCTATATGATCAAATCTTTATTATAATGACCAGATAAGGCGATCCTAACTAATGAAGGAGAGAAAATGAAACCTCTTTTATCCGCTGATTTAAGGTAATAAATGTAAAGAAAGTGGGTAATTGGCAAATGCATCAATAAGCCTTGTAGCGAGCAGGAATCTGGTTGGTTATCAGCGAACCCGTTCCTGCTTTCGGCTGGCATTAAAGGGTGAGAAAAGTGTATAAGGCAATCTGGCATGTTTTAGATAAACTATATATATTTAACTATTATTTTATCCAGAACACACCGATGCCGTCTCTTAAAATTCTTACCCAACACCAAGGTGAGCCAGTCTGGCTGCAAGGCGATCGCAGCTATACCTGGCTGTATTTCGATAATAGGACTTAACAGTTGTTTGCGCTCAGCCTGAGCAAATTTCTTGCCCGATTCCCCTATTTAGTCAGAACCCACAAACAGGCTGCCATTAATCCCCGATGCGTTCTAAACTAGCACTTGGCAGATTGGCGCCATGCATGCGTCTGGGTTGGGTTGGCTTGTCCCGCTACGCCCAACAAAAACCCGTGGCACGTCGGAGGGTAAAAGCTCTGGTCAACTTACAGCCAATCAGCACCGACAGCCTTTGCACTAGCCGCTAGGCACAAATCCGAACCCGTGCCAGCAGGATATCCGAGCGCTTAAACTGGCGCTTCATTTCGGTATACACGTACTCGATGGCTTCATCCGGGTCAGGCGCTGCTACGGATAGATCTTCATCAGTTCGAAGACACGTTTTAGCCGGGTCCATGACGTCAAACATTACCCGAATGATGTGTTTGGTAGAGCGGGATTGTTTCTGGCTGGTTGTCATATATATAATCGATAAGCCGGATAAAAAAGACCCAGCCAGGCCAGGTCTTTTCCGATTACTTGTTGCAAACCGCCCCTGAACCACCAAAGGCGATGCCCAAAGATACAAATCTATATGCGCTATTTGTATTATATATAATAAAATAATATCATAGCAGCAATTTCATTGCGAACTGATATGATCGACACCATTAAGCCAGCCAATATCTGGCACATTGATCCGGCCGAGCGGGTTCCTATCCCCTTTTACCAGTCGCCCGTATCGGCAGGCTTTGGCAATCCGGCTGAGAACTATCTGCGCGCCCGACTCTCGCTGGATCAACTTTGCATCGAACACCCCGATGCATCTTACTTTGTGGAGGTGGACGGTGATTCGATGATTGCTGATGACATCCGGCCCGGCTCTATTCTGGTGGTCGATGCTTCACATACCGTCGAAACCGGCAAGATCATTGTCTGCTGGGTTAATGGGGAATGCTACGCCAAACGCTTCGTTCGCTTTGAGCGCATGATTGCCCTGTTTCCTTCCAATCCGGATTATCTACCTATTTACGTCCACCTGGATATTGACCAGTTTTCGGTGCTGGGCGTGGTGATTCGTATCGTCTCCAAACCTCCTAAATGGGACAGTGAACAAACTAAATCAGCCATCAACCATGTACGGACTTATCGACGTGAACGCAATGTACGTGAGCTGTGAGCGAGCGTTCAATCCCAGACTCAATGGTGTACCCGTGGTCGCTGTTGGCAACAACGATCACTGCGTGATTGCGCGTAGTAACGAAGCCAAAATACTGGGTATTAAAATGGGACAGCCATTATTTCAGATTCGGGAATTAATCGATGAGCATAACGTGCAGATCTGCTCCTCCAACTTCGAATTGATCGGTGATATGTCGGCCCGGATGATGAGCGTTCTGGCGCAGTTTGCCGACGATGTAGAACCCTATAGCATCGATGAAGCCTTCATTCAGGTTAATACCCACTTCGACGGCATCTATCCGTCCTATCAGGGTCTGGGCTATGCGATACGGGATACGATCGGGCAGTGGCTCCGTCTTCCTGTCTGCGTTGGTTTTGGGATAACCAAGACACTGGCCAAAGTGGCCAACAAACGAGCCAAGGCCAAGCCAGAGCTGGGCGGTGTCTGCGTGATCACTAACGGAGAAAGCGCCGAAGAAGCCCTTCGGGAGTTTCCGGTCAAAGATCTGTGGGGCATCGGTTCGCAGTACGCCCGCTTGCTGAAGAAAAACGGGATTGAAACCGCCTGGCAACTTCAACGCATTGAAGACCTGGACTGGGTGCGGGATCGCATGACGGTGAATGGCCTTCGGATGGTGTATGAGCTGCGGGGTTTTCCTTGCCGGTTGCTGGAAGTAAATGCGCCCCCGAAAAAGACCATCTGCACCGCTGTTAGCTTTGGTAAACTCATTCCGGACTTGAAGAATATAACTGACGCGCTGACTACTTACTTAGCCCGCTGCTGTGAGAAGCTCAGAAAGCAGGAGTCACTGGCCCGGCATGTCACTGTGTTTCTTCATACGAACCCCAACCGCATCACACCTGGCAATGGCCTGCCTGCCAAACAGTATTCAGCCTCCCGATCGGTCAGGCTCCCGCACTATACTAACCACCTGCCAGACTTTCTGCGCTATGCCATCCCAGTGGTGGAAAGTTTGTTTCAGTTCGGCTATAATTATCAGAAAGTGGGGGTGATCCTAAATGACATTATTCCCGATACTATTCACCAGGGGAATCTGTTTGCCGAGTTTCCAACCGCGAAATCGCTGCACATCGGCAAAACCATTGACCGTATTAATCGCAAACATGGCCGGGATAAAGTCAGGCTGGCTTCTCAGCTACAGAGCCCCGACTGGTCGATGGTTAGGGGTAGTTTGAGCAGGCAATATACAACCGACTGGAACCAGCTATTGAAAGCAAAATAAGTAGTTCGAAGTCTCCATTGTATGAATGAATTGTCGTTGTTTTTTGTTCTCTAAATAGAACGTAAACAACTGTCTTTAAGCCTGTATGGAGTCCATTAAGTTGCACCAATTTGTCCCGATTTCAGGAGAGCAAAAACCGGCTCGGGTACCCCGTCGTAAGGTAAACGGCCCGGCTACTGCAGCTTTGCTGATCAAGATGGCTACGGAGATTCTCACGGCATCGCCAACCCTTCGTCATCAGACCAACATTACCCTGACCGATCTGGCCGCTGCTGAGAAAGTACGGAAAGCTCTATTGAAGACACCTCTTCAATAGAAATAAAAAGTCCGGATTAGCATAGTGCATGATCTTAGCCCATTGATAAGCTGCTTCTGAATTACCTGCTTTATTAAATTTTACTCGCAATTCCATCCCCCAGTTACTACCCAAACCAGGAAATGGTCAGCTATTTAGTAAACGTTAATGGATGTCCGCTATCTTAACCTGGCACCTGTGACCTCAAAAGGCAAAGGCGTTATATTTTTCACATCTAATTCAGGGGAGGTAAGGAAATAGCCACTTACATAAATTTTTAGGCTGTCTTTCCTGAACTCGTCCGGCAGGCTACAGGCACTCCAGGCAACGCCGTTACTGGCTATGAGTTGATAGCCGGTATATAATCCGCCCGATATTCTGACAAGCACAGACGATTCTGTTGCCTGGTGAGACCGACTTAATTTTAGATCAGGATAGCAGCTCGAAACTACTGAAGCAACCTCTTCTTTTTTGCAGCTTACCAGAACGAAGCTTATAAGAATCAGGACCAGACAATACCTCATATTTTTCAGTTTGTATTGAGACTCCATTGCTAGAATAAAGGTTGCAAAGCTGCTAAATAGAGAATGGGACACGGTCTATCGTATGGTTGCAAAAGTCGCTATAGCTATGATTTTAGTGTTCAACCGCTCGTTTCCAAAAAAAAATGCGCAAAAAAGCGTATCAATCGTCTTCAGAAGTTTTGCATCCACACAGCGGACTGTAGCCATTAACTTTAGGTTATTCGACAAAAACAATATGAGCGGGTCGTTGAACAGGGCTGCTGGTTCAGTCAAACCATACCCAGAAAGTTCTACAAAGCAGACTCCCTAAAGATTGTGGTTGGATTCGCATATTGCAAAAGTCCCTTCCATTTACCCCTCAAGCTGAGCCGTTGACCTGTTGTTGTATTCTCTAAAATACCTTCAAAGGAGCAAGTGAGTTGATAAGCACTAATCTGACGGCTAATGTCAATTTTGGATTTGGGTGGAATCTTAACCGTTAAGATGCCTTTGGGATCAAATCCATAAGGCTTTTGTTGCTCGATAGTGCTGAAGGAGTAGGTGTCGAGGGAGCGATCGAACAATGCATTGCCATACCAATGTTCAGGTACGCTTACTTCAAACTGACTGAGATCAAGTTCTTGGGGAAACTGGGTTGTTGGATCAAAGATAAACCGAGATGTTTTAACTAACCCACCAAAGCCCTCTTCAACCTGCTGAGTGGCAAGAATAGTGCCTGGATTCTGCACACGCTGGCCCTTTAATTGTAAAGTCGTTGTATCTACTCGATCCCCCGTTTGGAAGAAATAACGAACGTCCTTGAGTTCATACTGAGCTGGAGTCGCTTCAGGAGGATCAACCGCTTCAGGTTTTGAGCAGCCACTTAGCAGAGCGGCTATCGCTATACTAAGCGTTAAGCTATGGGAAAAAAATTTTCTGGCTAGTTGAGTAATCATGGGTAACAATCGAATTAAATGATGTCGATAGCTGATCTATTTATTATTAACATATAATCAGGCTTAAATTTAGTTAAGCGCAATGAGTTAGCTTTATACTCCATTAATTTCAACGTTTATAGCTTGTCCTATTAAGCAAACCCATGCTTGTTATATGGCATTCTGGAAGAGGTTTCTAACCTAAGCCAGTCAATACCAGCAGCGGACCGACTCACTGAACAATTACTATCTTTTGCAACAACGTGGCCGCTACACCGTAACAGGAACATTGCCCTTGGAATTATTTGAAAAAGTTGGCAGTCTATCCAGTGTCTACACCTGGTTTTAGAAACTATACCCGATTGTCAGCGATAAATTTCGGTTTCGATAATCTTCAGGAAGAGGAGCTATTTCTCGTTCGTTCGCTTCAGCGACATTTAACAAGCTCACTTGGTAGTCAAAACTTAAAACAACTTTCCTGTAGTCAATTCCAAGGCCTAAACATATTCCATATCTTCTCTTTTCAGGTTATAAGGTGAATATCGTCGGTACTCCTTGCCAAACGTATCGCTCGTGAATCGTTCTTCTTCTCTGACAGACACAGGTACTGTTTTCTCGTTTATTATCTCCTTGCCTCCAATCCCAAGTGTTCAAAACCAGCTAGAATAGGAAAGAGCACCTTAGAATATTAGCATGGGACAAACCAAAAGGCATACACCCGTGGTGACCACACCATCATCTAGTGGAGTACCTCACCTACATCTGTTAACCGAAGGGCTGAATTGTACTTCATGAACTCTTCGAGGACAGCCGTGTGCGCCGACCCAAACAAGACAACAATGCGTTTTTCGTTACCCGTCAACTGCTTTAGAATATTCGCATAGATGACCATATTGCGTCGCCACCATTCGCTGGTCAGATAGGCACCGACGTGATTGTTCAGTTTGCCTGCGCCAATGCATTGAAGATAAAAGGTGAGGATATCTCTTCGCGATTCCAGCGTGTTGTCAATCGTAAGCATCTCAGAAAGGGTATGCTTTGACAGATTTGCGTTAAACGATTGCTCGACCTGAGCAATCGTCGTTTGAATGGTTTGTTGCATTGCCTGCTGATTGGAAGAGGCCAATACCTTCATTAGGCTATCGTAGGGGAAGTCGGCATTTCTATAATCTGCTGCATAGAGGTGTGGGTGTCCCAAAGCTTTGGCCACCGGAAAGGCTAACTGGTAGATTTCGTTGGCTTTCAGGGTGAATTTCCCTTGTTGATAGAGACTAAAGAGCGAATCCCACTGGGCTTGCTGAGCCGGTTCAGCCTCAATGAAAACCTTATCGGGTTTGTAGGCAATGAGCTGATTGACTACGGTTTTTACTTCTTGCTGCCGTTTAGGGGAAAGAATATTGGCACTTTCAAACTTAGCGACATCGAGTCCAGGATTGTCGAAGTGAAAGGTTCCTAACAACAGTATCTCGACTGGCTTCTGCTGAGCATTTGTTGCGGTTGTTGTTAAGGAGAGCACCACGAGGGCTACCCTTAGGAGCTGATGGATATAGTGATACATGCTAGTGATAGGAGTAACTGGCTACTTTAGATTATTTGGGAAAAGGCACCAAATTATATCGTAGCTGTCGGGCTGAGCAAAAAAATCACCCTCACTCGTTGAAATCGCCATACCAAGCGTTTATTTGGCCCTATTAGTTGTATCTTAAAATACTGAGTCAATATCAATGGACAACAGGCATATGCTGCGGATTGCGTTGAAAAAAACAGTAAACTATAAACCTGGTATTTCGACAGGCACATTCTCAGGTAACGCTCCTATACGATACGAAGGAAACTTCATGCCTCTGGTCTTGTTTGCTTCAGGCAATGGCGGCCAATACATGATGTTGGTTCCCGCCTACAACCTAACGGCAGTTTTCACCGGTAGCAATTACGGCAACTGGCGTGGAAAGCTTCCCTTCGAAGTGCTTCTTAAATACATCATCCCCACAATTAAAAAAGTAAACAGTAGGTGATTGCGTACTGCCCAAAACGGACTGAAGCACTACGATTTGGCCGTACGACGGACGGTAGTAGTCATCCTATTAAGTAGGTGAATCAGGACTTCATCAAACAGGGGATAGAATCTTGATTCATCGTCATAAGCAACTCATTCTCAAAACGCTCCTTCTTGAGACGAAGGAACATTAATGCATCTGCTTCTTTTTCGGGCGTTTTGAGAAACAGCTATACACCTTATTTCTGACCCTCTTTGCGCCTAAAGTAAGTGAGGGTCATTCCATTATAACGATACACTCCGAAAAAAGATCCAACCAAAATACTTCAATCAGTAGCTTCTAAAATCCCAAAAAAGTTTTAGAGATTGCATTATTTCAATTACAGTTACCACGAACCTTCGCTATTTCTTATATACATTAATTGTGCGCTGGCTTTATATTTATTTCTGTAACTTCAAATTTTTTAAATAAATTTTCCCACAAAGAATTTCTTTACCGTTAAGTGTATAAAATAGATTCTGCTCCTTTAAGCTATATCCTGCTCTTATTGAACTTACCTTGGCAACTCGATTTTGGTCCGATATTTAGTTTTATGACATAGAAATCACTCGATTCTTTTGGGTTAATCGTTCTTTTAAACGAAGAATGTTTATGAATACTATTATCAAAAAAAGAGTCTAAATCTGCCAGATCATAACCAAACAAATCCTCTTAATCCGTGTCATTGTGACGGAAGTAAGGTTAATTTTTTTCGTAGTAATTGGGTTGAATCTCAAATGAATCGAACGGAAAATCAATCGTCAATTCAATAGGGTTATCTGTTTCATTGATTATTCGAGTGAAAAATACAGCTTAATAATATATCTCGCCATCAGGGTCAGTGTATTTTGTTGCACCTTTTGGGAGGCTGTTTTGTAGGATCAGGCTCTTACCGATAGAATCAGTTTACTCATATTTGGTGTCAATCCATCTGGAAATGGATACGTCTTTGGTTTCGGGCTTGATATTTTTTTTTACCTCCTGTTTTGTTTTGTCCACAGGAGGTAAAAAAAAACCGTTAACTATAAAGCATATATTTATTACATAATTTACTTAGCAACCGCCTTTGCGAGGGGCACGTTTATAAATTATTTTACTATCGCGTTCTACATAGTCGCCCGATACTATTGGATATGAATACTTGGGCGCGTGCGATACACTATGGCTTCTTATAATTATTTTGTCGTTAACTTTCAGGCTATGCAATTGCTGAAATTCATTGTTAAAGTTCAAAAAATTCTTGTCAGACTTTTCCGGCCCAAAACTAAGAATATAATCGTCGCCATTAATTCTGACCATCACTCCGAAACCTAATCGTGAGCCTGGCGGAAGAGAAAGAGAGGTTACCACAGCCTCCATATCGGTAAAAGCATTTATATGCTTCCTTATTTTAGCTTCACCGGCATTCACTTTTTTACCTTCGGGAGATACTTCCCATTTTTTGTACTTTATACCATCCGGGGTAGCCTCCCATTTTTTTCTTGCAGCTTTCCTTTCAGTGGCTGAGAGTGGCTTTGAGGTTGACTTTTTAGAAGCTTCATTTTTAATTTCACGATTTGCCAATACTAGGCCGCTTACCACAACCAGCGGTATAATTAGCGCATAAATTATTTTTTTCATATTTATCACAGGTTTAATTAAATAAATCTATTTCCTGAAAATCAGATCCGTTTAAGGCGTTCTTTTATTTTCAAGGATTTCAACAAAGCTAAAAGCTTCTATCCTATCGTCTGTTAATGACCAGTAAAAGAATGTTAACGAAACGTAAATGTTACTTTTACTGACTGCGGTGGATTTTTGATCCTAAGCAGATGGGCATATTGTACAAATATGTTGCCTATACAACGGTCTCGCAAAAACGCTCCTATTGGACTTATTAATAAACGGTAAATTAGGAAGGGGCAATGTCAACTGAAGCAGTGACTAGCACAACCATTTGTTGTCGGCATTTAATTGTGACTAACGACTAAAGTCTGGCGCTGTGGCGATAGTCTCTGATCGTTCAGCTCGAACCGAAACTGAGAAAATTATAGAGTTAATATTACCTTCAATTGCTCGGTGTTATTCGTTGGCCGGAACTTCTGCAGAATAGCGAACAGGACGATGAGATTAAATTAGTTCAGCCGCCTTAGCTCCATGCTCATGTTAGCGAAAGTGAATTACTTTGTCATACAGACTTTTTAATTGAGTGTCCCCAAAACCATAAATGCTTTCGCGGTTCCAAAATTCGTTGAACACTTTATGAAAATCAGTAGAAATATTTTTTGTGATGTCTTCAATAACTAGTTCGGGTCTTCCTTTTGTGCCATCTTCTGGAAAGCGGTCAACATGTGCCTTTACTACTTCTTGTAGATACGGAAAAGCTAACGATTGGTGTGTTGAGAGATTTGTCAACTCTTCAAGTTTGCCGTTTTTGTAAGCTTTCCACAACTCATGGCCGAAATTTATGTCGGCTTCACTAAAAGGAATTCTACCTGCATAACAAACTTTAAGTTCGTCTGAATTTGCTGGACCAAAGCCATTCCAAAATTCTTTACTGGCTTTGCCTAAATAAGAGGTATAAACAGCAAAAACATTTTTCTTTATTGGCAAACTATTGATAATTGAAACAACAAACCACATGTTTGCTTGACAAAATAAGTCATACTCAAACCAAAGATTAAACTCTGAATTATCAGGCGCATTTATTATTTTTTCAAATTCATTTACAACAGATTTATTGTATTCGGTTTCTGTTATCCCCAGGTATTTGGCTCTTGATTGCCAAAAGTCATGAAGGTTGTCCCCTGATAAGTCTCCATCAATAAGTCCTTCTCTAACAACAATACTATTTCCTTCAATTTTTGCGTCTGGAAAACTATAAGCCAGGGAGTCGCCATTTAAAATATTGTATACCATGACTGTACGTTTTTTTTTGCATTCCTGCTAACGGTTCAGGGCTTGGCGCAGGGGGAAATATTATTCCGTCTGCCGGGCCTTGGGCTCAAATCTAAAAAGAAATTCGTCCCTTCAGCATAGGTTCGTCAGCTCCGCTTGTTAAAGCTCATGTTAGCGGTTCTTGTTTCTGTCGTGTTGTAATTGATCCTACATCATTGCCTTAAGCGTCAAGGGTGTTTATCATACCTCAGTACAAATACCGTTACTTTAAAAAACTATTTAAATAGCCCAATATCGTTTGGGTCTGCATCATGAGGCTAACATGCCCTTCTCCGGGAATAATAGCCAACTGTGATTTTGGAGTGACACCAAAATCACTGGTTGCTACACCTCCTAGTAATTGATACGTTTTGATTAACTCAATTTTATCCATCCCGTCATTGTCGCCCGAAATCAATAATACGGGAGCCGTAATCGTTGCAATGTTGGAATCTCCCAGATCGTATGACGTCGTAGCGGAGGCAATCATCTGTTCCAGGAATTTTGTCCATTTTGTTTTATCGGGTGCTACTGCATCATAGGCGGCTTGCAAAGGTGTGTTATCAAAAAGTTCAGGCTTCAGGTTTTCAAATCCTTTTGTTACTTCAGGCAACCAACCACCGCTTTTATAAGCAGCAGAAATAATTACCAATTTCCTCAGCCGTTCAGGGCTTTGGATAGCAAATTGATAAGCTACAGAGCCGCCAAAGCTATATCCTACAATGTCCGCACTGTCAATATTTAGATAATCCATTACACTTTCCACATCACTTGCTAAAGTAGTGCGGGATAATTTTCTGTCCGAAAACGGTGTGTGTCCATGGCCCTGCATTTCAATGGCAATTACCTTTCGTGTTTTTGATAATTCAGGGATTAATCGCCCCCAATTCAAATCAATAGTGTAATACGCACCGTGCAGCAGAACGATAGGCATGCCTTCGCCATAAACTTCATAATAGACTTTAATGCCATTAACAGGCGCATAGCCGCTGTCGGAGGGCTTGTTATGTTGCGCGCTGGATTGGGGTGTTGTGGACATAACGATTGAATTAGTAGTATCAATTTAGTAACTATGCTTTTTATAAGTATTCATAACCGTCTTTAATTTTATCAAGGAATTCAATGTAAATATGGAACATGTTTTAGACCTCAGCAACGTGTAAATACGACAAATTCAGGGGCCTAACGCGACAAAGATGGACATTGCAGCGAAGATGACTGCCGCTTTACAGGACCGTTATCGCTCGTATATTCGGGTGTTTTGTCGTACTTTTTGTATTGTCACGACTGGGTTTCTTCCTAATGCCTGTTATGCTGAGACCTCCAGAAATACGGGGTAGAATGATCACGGTCTTTCCTGACAATATAGGATATATCCAAATTCTCAGTAAACCCTCCCACCTGAGTCGAATAGATACCCGTCATACATATACGTCAATAATGGGGCGTTTTAAGAAGCTATGAGTAGAACAACTTTCACACACTGTACCATTTACCATTATGACGCCCTTAGAAACCATCTTAAAATAGGCAAAAAAACAAAAATCGAACTTAACCAGAGACATTAATGATTATCAAGCAAGATATTATCGTTCGGATTGTCCTGCAAAAGCCGACGGAAGGGGTAGATTTCGGGCTTCAAAAGGGCAGTGGACATCCCTATGAAACGATACAGCTTCAGCAGGCCCTTGCGCAGGACATTCGATTTGAGTGCTCCGTCACCGTCAAAGGCGACCGACAGAAGGATGAAAAACCAGGTTTTTTCGGGCCTTTCGTCCAGGGCTCTCCGCCGGAAAAATTTATTTATATCGATATAGGTACCTACGCTGGTCAGACGGAATCTATCTGGGGACGGCGACTGAAAGTGCCGCTCCGCGGAATTACCTGGGATACCATCGAAGAAGTAATCACCTCTTCGGACTTAGTGCTGGAAACCCAGGTACCAGGGTCCGGAAAAGACGGAAGCCCAGCTTGTGCCACCGTAAAACCATTTGGCGGGTGGAAAATTAATAAGTTAAACGCCTACATGTAGGTCTGCCACAATGACTATTGTTACGATCATTCAGTTAAAATTATACGACAGGGAACAGAACCGCTAACGGATGCAACTGATTGTTTTAGACTGAGTGTAAAAATCATTGTCCCAAAAAGCTCCCGCCTGAGACGAAGTAATTTTCATCTATTTACTCCTTAAATAGAGCATTTCATGCGACACTATCTACTTTTCGTACTATTTTAGGAAGTACGAAAATAGTTCTAGTAAAAATTTGGGGGGTTACGAGCCCCGGTTCCATTATGGGTAATCATTTTTCGTACTTTAAGAAGAAAAGTAGGAAAGCATATGTTGAACAACTGATCATTATTTTAGTTTGTGCCCGCATGGATGCAAACGAGTCACCAGAATTACTCCAGGCCGTATTAGCCAATTCGCTTACCAATATTTATGCTGCTAATGCAGTTCGCCATCACAATACAGGCCAAATAATCGACTTTCGCATTACACTCGTCAACCCAACTTTTAGGGATCGGAGTGGATTTTCTGGTGAGCACCTGAGGGCCAATTCTCTATTGACCCTCTACCCAGAATTGTCTCAGTCAACCCTCTTTGAGCGGTTCATTCAGGTCATTGAAACGGGTCAGCCATTTCGGGGTGAAGAATATTTTCCAAACCGAAGTAGCTCTTTCTGGTACGACATGTCGTTGAGTAAATTTGATGATGGTATTGTGGTCAACTTCATCGACGTGACGGCCAAACACCAGACACAACAGGAAATACTACAACAGGCGCAGCTGCTTCAAGCCACATTGGATGGCTCTATTAGTAGTATTCTGGCGGTAACGGCCATTCGTGACGAGCATGGACAGATTATTGATTTCAGGATGGATAAGGCCAATCAGGCCGTTGAGCGCAGTTTATCTATACCGCCTGAACAAATCGAAGGCCGGAAACTGCTGGAAATGTTTCCAGGTAATGTAGAGAACGGTTTTTTTGATCTATACGTCCAAGTGGCTGAAACGGGCATACCTCAGCAGGCTACCCAACATTACAAGGATGGTAATGGTTTGGATGGCTGGTTTGAGGTTTCTGCCGTGCGACAGTCTCCTGAAAAAGTCGTTATTACGTTTTTCAATGTCACCGAAAGCAAACGTTTGGAGCGAAAACTTCGTGATTCCAATCAGAGCCTTAACGAGTTCGCGGCTATAGCCTCGCATGATTTGCAAGAGCCGTTGCGTAAGATCACATCGTTCAGTCAATTGTTGATCGAGCAATACGCGCAGGCTCTGGGTGATGGTGTCGATCTTGTGAATCGGATGCAATCGGCGGCTAAACGGATGCAGATGCTGATTAAAGATTTACTGGACTACTCTTCCCTTTCAAAGGATGAGGCAACGGCCCATCATCCCGTCGATTTAGATAGTTTAGTGAATGAGGTGCTGACTGACTTAGAATTTACTGTACAGGAAACTCGAGCGAAGATTGAGGTGGGTGAGCTTTGTATCCTGATGGGCAACTCGTTTCAATTGCGGCAAGTATTTCAGAATTTATTATCTAATGCGCTGAAATTCACGAAGCCAGGAGTACCGCCCCATATTAAACTGAGCTGTGATAAAAAGACTCGGGCGGAACTCCCAACGGGTCTGCGTTTACTGACCAAACCCATTGAATCCTATTGTCAAATTACAGTGGCCGATCAGGGCATCGGTTTTGATGAAGCCTACCGGGATAAGATTTTTGACGCTTTCCATCGCTTGCATGGCCGTAATAGTCCCTATATGGGTACCGGTATCGGCCTGGCTATTGTTCGCAAGGTGATGGATAATCATGATGGTGGTGTTACAGCGTTTAGTCGTCAGGGAGAAGGCACGAGCTTTGCCCTCTACTTCCCTGCCATAGTGTACTAGTCACGCTTCGCCCGAAAGACTTATTACTCAATAGGAACCTGTAACTAGCAGTTACTTACTCTCACAAATTGCTCCCGCCTGAAACGATAGAATCTTCAATCATATGCTTAAAAATGGGGCGATTGATTAGACTCACTGAATTAGTGAAATAATTGCTACGTGAAGTCGTGACCCACATAAATTAATTCAACCCTTATTTTAATAACAGCTGGTTTACAACTCCCGACAGCGAGCAGTACTTTACCAAAAGCAGTAATACCAGCTAGTTGTAAAAATACGAAAGAAACGGGATGTACCGGATTAGTGCATTACCGGCAACAGCCCTTTCAATTACATGCATGACGAGAGTTTGGTTTACAGGCGAATATATACGTTTTCCCTATAATGTATAGCAGTTAACTGTTGTAGAGATTTATATACAGACCGATACCCTCCCGTTTCAGTTTGTTTGGCTTGGGCAAGAAATCTGCCTGCTTCGGAAAGAGGATGATCACGTTGAGAAATTTGAAAAAGGGTGAAAAAGGAAAGGTTTTTTACGTATTGAGATGTGAGATAGATACCGCCTTACAGCATACTTTGAGAAGTAGAGGTCAAGCCCACCCGAACACATTGCCCTAAATGACAAAAATAATTTTACCTAAACTGTTACCTCGATTAGCTCAGCGGTATTTATTGTACACAACAACTACCTGTTGCCAGGTAAAAAATTATACCATCCAAAACCATCTGTTCTGTTCTCGCTCTCCCCCTTCCCGGCTTTTGATCTTTCATATACAAGCCTATTAAAAAAATCGTGTGACGACTGTTACCTCCCATTGTCTATAAGGAATACAACCGTATAGGCCAGATGGAATCGTCAACGTCTACTGGCCTTGCCCAATGTTGCAATTGGCAAATCTTTAACTCACTCTTCATTCCCGCCCAAAATCTGTAGTACTCTTTATGGAAACTACCACCACCCCTCAAAAGCCCAAGAAATGGTATAACAAAGTCTGGTTAGCTGTTCTCTCCGGCTTGCTTTTATTCCCGGTGAACAGTTATGTACTTTGGAAAAACACAACCATTCGCAAGCTCTGGAAAGTACTTATTTTTATCGTATCCCCCTTTTTCACTCTGCTGACAATAGGTCTCCTAACGCTTACGTATTTATTTGTTTCCCCTCTGGTTAAGGAGATCAGCCAAACCCTGTCGGATAAAATATCAGCCAGGCCGGAAGATGATAGGCCTAAAGTATTTTATGACTTGACTACCGCCCTCGCCGGGTATAAAGACTCCGATGGGGAAATAATCATTCCAGCAAAGTATGATTATGCAAGTGACATCGTTGACAGCTCAGCCGTTGTCTGTCAGGATGGGAAATACGGCTATATTGATGATGCAGGCAACCAATTACTGCCCTTACAATTTGAAGAGGCTTTTACATTTATTGATGGGGTCGCTGTTGTTAAAAAGGGAGGACAATGGATGACCATTGATAGCAAAGGGCAAACATTGAAGACATTGAACTACGATGATATATTTCAGATGGACAGTTTATACTGTTCTGAGAAAGATGCCTTATACGGCTATCTGAATGATAAAGGCGAAGAAATTATGAAACCGAAGTTAACGATTCCCTATTTTTTTCGTAACGGCTTAGCGAATTTCGGACATTATGAGAATGGGAATGTATACATGAATACAAGATTAAAGCTTGGGTTATTCGTTGAGTGTACAAAAGGTGATGATTTTAGTGACGGACTCGCTGCTGTAATTAGAAATGGTAAGGTTGGTTTTATTAATACAAAAGGAGAGTTAGTTATTCCTGCCGAATATGATTACCAGGAGCGGAATGGTATGACCTTTCTTCCATCCTTTTACTTAGGTCGTGCCAGTGTTGAGAAAAATGGCAAACATGGTTTTATCAATAAAAAGGGGGAAACAATTATTCCATTTAACTACGATGATACGGGTTCCTTTTTTGAAACAGGGATCACATCAGTTGAAATTAATAAAAAACATGGTGCTATTGATACGTTAGGCAACTTCGTTATTCAACCTATCTACGAAAGTTTAAATGATTTTTATTCCGAAGAAGCGGTCAGAGCTAAGCTAAATGGCAAATATGGTTTTGTAGATAAAACAGGAAAAGTTATTGTACCGTTTATTTATGACCTGGCTTATGACTATAATCAAGGGGCACCCTTTGTTCAGCGAAATGGCAAATGGGCTCTGTTGAATAAAGAAGGAAAACCGATCACACCGTTTCAATTTGAGGGCGTCTATGGCAGATTTTCCGAAGGGTTAGCCTGCGTTAAATTAAATGGAAAATATGGCTATATCAGCAAATCAGGAAAGGTTATAATTGATTATAAATTTGAAAACGGGGAAAATTTTTCAAACGGCGTAGTTAGTAGGTATAACAATGGCAGGAAATATATTTATGATAAAAAGGGCCGGGAAATTAGGGTTGAATAATGCATGACTGACTATATAATGAGCCAATTAGCTTGACTGGACTAGTTGAAAAATAATCAGAACACAGGCAGATTAGCTATACAGAAAGGCCGGGAGGATCTCTTCCCGGCTTTTTATTTTTGATTTAGTACGGACAACCGATTGCTTTTTTGTCTAACACAAGAGGTAAAAGAGGCTATTTATAGTTCATCATTTTAGAAGTAAAGCCCGAACGATCGACTTATTTCGGGCTTTATTTGTTTAGTAGATATGAGCTGTGGATCTAATAATCTATCTACTTCCCCTCTGGGTCGAGTTTACCTTGCCAACGCCCGTATGCAGGACGTAGAACCCACCGGGGATGTCTCGGGGGTCTACTATGCCTTTCGGTTAACTGTCTGGGAAATGATTGAAGTAGCTCCTGATCCAAACAGTTATGTTCTTGCCTGGAACCTCATTGAGCTTTATGCCAAGGCCGATTTACTGGAATTTGAATTGATGGGTGTACGTCGTCAAGTAAAAGTGGACAAAAGGGCCGGGCCGCCGGGCGGTGAAAAGGAGAAGAGACAATTCAGTAATCGCACCGGCGACCCGGTTGTTTCATCTAAATCACCTTAGTAATGTTCAATTCAGCTAAGAAATCTCCTCTCAGCCGTTCTAAAACGGCCCAATCAACTTCAGCGGCCTCTGATGTATGTCGTCAACCGTGTCTTAGCCCCCTGAATGGTTGGACAAAATTGTAAAAACAGTTTAGTCCTACTACATTCAGAAATCATGAGCAAAATCAGGCGAAGTTTCTCCCGCGCGGCGGCCGCCCCGAAGATCGCTATTCCATTGTCCAAGAAGCAATTCGTGACGGCCATGCCGAGACCTGTCGCAAGTACAATTTATCCCCTTCATTGCTGCGCAAGTGGCGATTGAAGTACTTAAGCAAAGGCAGAGAGGGCCTGAAAGATTCCTATCCACGCGTTGACCCTCAACTGCGAGCACTCGAAGAGGAGAATGAACGTCTGAATGGGACCGCCCATGCGGCGAATTGTAGCAAAACAGGCTTTAGAATTGGAACCGCGGTGGCGGACCACTCAAGAGCGAGCTGCTAAAAAAAACGCCCGCGCGGCGTCCGCTATTCAATCCAGGAGAAGCTAGCCCTCATGAAACAGTTTGAAGCCCGCGCCAATCGCACCCTGCTATGTCAGTGGCTTGACCTGCCTCGCAGTGTGTATTATTACCAACCCCAATTCGGCAGACCTGGAGCCCGGCCTAGCCAATTGACCATGAAGCTGGACGGATCGTGGGTTGATAATCAACAGGTAGTCACGAGTATCCGACACTTACTGGATATTGAATTCAATGCACTTGGCTATGAATACATTACCTATGAGTTGAAAAAGGAGTACTTCATCAATAAGAAAAAAGTGTATCGGCTCATGCAGGAGCATAACTTACTCTTAGGCAAGATGATCTATCCGACGATGGGTAAACGCGAGTTCGTTAAATTCAAACGTATCGAAGCGACCAAACCCTTGGAATACCTATGCTGGGATATCAAATATGTCTGGGTCCAGGGTGAACGACGGAATTACCGCTGCGGCGGGCCGCTATTTGTTAAGCGTCATTGATGTTTACAGCCGCAAAATTCTGGACTGGGTCTTCCAAGGTAGCATTCGTCAAATGGACTTAATCAATCTGCTTCGACGAGTAAATCAGGGCTATGAGTTAAAAGGCGTCATTTTGCGCAATGATAATGGTAGCCAATTCATTGCCCATTCGGTGCGTAAGTTTTTGAAAAACTCGGAGGTTAAACAGGAATTCACTCATGTGGCTACCCCAGAGGAGAATTCCTACATTGACCGGGCAGCCGGCGCTGGCCTTTCACAGCATTCTAGAGCACGACATCATTGATCGCAATGAATTTGCCAGCTATTATGAAGCGAAAGAAATGTTGACGCGTTATTTTTTTCATTACAATCAGCATCGGCTTCACCGTTCCATTGGCTTCATTACACCCCAGCAAAAATGGGAGGAGGCAACGGTGATTTATGACACAACCGCAGCGGCGGCCGCCTTTTCAGAAAATCTGTCCAACTAATAGGGGGCTAAGACACTGTGGTGAGTGGAAGATGCGGTAACAGGCGAGATTGTTGCCTTTGTTTTTGGGCCAGTTCGTCGGTGCGGCCTTACTCACCAAACTTTTTGTCACTTACTGACTTTATTAGAGAAGGCTAAATTAAGGTAATCAGGTGAACAACCGACTTCTGGTGGGCTTTGATTCCTTAGATTAACGACTGCGTATAGTTCGTAAAGATTCCTTACAGGCTCTTGAGCGTAAGCACCCCACTCTTCGAACACGCTTAAAGCGATTAACCCGCCCAGCCATATGCTTTTCTAAGTTAGTTGCGGTTCATGACACGATAATCGGCCTATTTATCAATCAGTTTTTCCTCGCCGATAAACGCAATTAAGCTACTGCCGGATTAGTTATAAAGCCTTATAAGTCATTGATTTGTAAGAATTTTTTATTTGGAAGGCTGTACGTTCATTTTATCAGGTAGAAGACTGAAAAGGGGATATCAAAAAATTAATTACACGATTTTCCTCTCCATTTCCACAATTCGTCAGTTAGTCCAGCCGCTGCTATTTGCTCACCACTCATATTATCGAAGGTTGTATGAAAAAACCTTTCCAGGCAGCTCCTTTGCCCTTTTGGCATTGAAGAGATAACCATTTTCATTGCCATGAAACTATATGAACACTCGTCACCTGCTGTACATCTTACCCCATCAAAATAATCGTCATCCGGATTATAATGTAGTTGAAGGGTTTCAGTGGTACCATTACTATAACTAACCCAAACTCGTATATTATTTCCATCAATAGAGTACTGGCCTTCAGTATACGTATTAAATGGATGAGCACATTGCGCAAGTATTTTCACCCCTTTATTTTGTATAAATGATTCAAGAGGGCTTACTGAACGAGCAGGTTGGGCAAAAGAATTCGAACTAAAATGAATTGAAGCTATCAATATCAGAAAGAAAATAGATGGCTTTTTCAGAACAGGGATCAATAATGTAGAGACACAGAGGTTTAAAATATATTTCAAGACTATTTGAGAAATAATCTTATTCGTGGGCTTAGAAGGGGTGATGGTCGTTTCCATAATAAGCAATACAGATTTCGTGTGGAAATGAATAGTGAGTAAATGTTTGCCAATTTCTAAATGGGTAAAGACCATCAGAGGTTGATGCTTCGAACGGACTTACGCAACTGTATTCCTTCTAGTCAACGGAAAGTAACAGTCGTCATAACACTTTTTTAGTGGCTTGTAAATGAAGAATAAAAAAAGCCGGGAGGGGCAACCCTCTCGGCTTTTTACGGGAAAGTAATCATGACTTAGGTTTCGATTATTTTTACCGGAGGAATAAGCACATCGGGCACACAAACCTGATCTCGCTGTAATGTAGAGGGCTTATCAAATACTCCTTTTTTTCCTTTGTTGTTGCCCGCTGTCCCGGTACGGTATTTGGAAAGGTTAATTAATAAAACACTACCTAAAATAACGACCAGACCAATAATCTGGACTAGTGAGATGGTTTCATGAGCAAACATGATTCCTAAAATAACAGCAATCACTGGATTTACGTATGCATAGGTACTAACCTGAGTAGCCGAGCGTACCTGTAGTAACCACACATAGGCGCTATAAGCAATAATTGACCCAAACAGAACAAGATAAGCCAGTGCCAGCCACGCCTGCACTGTGATCTGAGACCAAATTACCCGCTCAAATTCGTGATTCAGCAGACTGGCGGGCAGAAATACCAGACCAGCGATGACCATCTGCCAGGCTACATTAACGGTTGGCGAACCTTCAGAAGGGTTGTGTTTTGAATAAAGTGACCCCGACGACCAGGCAATGGCTCCGACAAGTAACGACAACATGCCAATGATTTTTGATCGATCCGTGTTTGCTGACAGCATATTGCCTACCTGCTCACCAAATAACAGGAGTACGCCAATAAAACCAACCGTCAGTCCAGCCAGCGTCGATTTACTTTTAAAAGTAATACTCCAGTTGGGCTTGTCGAGTAGCACAAACCAGATCGGTGCCGATGAGACTAATATGGCCACCAGCGCGCTGGGAAGGGTTTGTTCGGCCCAAATAACGACACCGTTACCCACCACCAGAAGCAATATGCCCACTACAGCTGACGTAATAAGGCTGCTTTTTATGAAGATGCGTTCGCCCTTTATAAATGACCATAAAAGCAGTATCGTCCCGGCGGCCAGAAAACGCATGACTCCGAGGAGCAAAGGTGGAATATCCTGAATGGCCATTTGTATAAAGAAATACGTCGAGCCCCAGACAATGTAAACGATCGCAAAGGCGACAGCAACCAGAAATGGACTGGCGACTTTTAGGTTTTTCTGATTCATTATTCCGTCAATTTTCAGGTATTACAAAGAAGATGGCGAGGTGAACGTGATGTACCGCTGAGCTTCAGTGGCCGGCACATCGACCACCTCAATCCGGCGGATCAGGGTTTTTCGACCGTCGGTAATTTCCAGTTTGTATAAGCCAGATTGACTCCCGTCAAAGTTCAGCTTATAGTGATAGGCTCTAGGTGATTTTTTCATAGACAGTTCATGAAGGATCTCGTCGTCTGCATTCTTGATCCTGATCGTAACACCATTTGTCTGACGGACCATTAGCATCAAATTTACCGTCCGATTTTCTCCCATGTACGTGCCTATTTCAAATGACTTCTCTTTTGCCCATGAAGTAAGCTCCTTGTCTGTAGATTGGGCCTTGACTGAAATGCTCAATACGATCAAAGATAGAGCGAGCATCTGAGCGAATTGACGTTTTAGTGTTTTCATTTTGTGTGTTCATTAGTGGTTGATTTACGGTTGTAAAGGTTATACCTTTTGATATATTAGTAAAGCGAATTATTTTTGTTGAAATCATGAATAATATTCATCATGGAAATTCGACACCTTCAGATGGTGAAAGAGGTTGCCAGCAGTGGTAACCTGACGAGAGCCGCCGAGCAGCTGTTTTTAACACAATCGGCCCTGAGCCATCAGCTACGAGAGATTGAAGGCTACTTCAACACGCAGCTTTTTATTCGCGACAAAAAACAGATGCGTCTTTCGCAGGCTGGGATGATTGTTTTACAGGCAGCCGAGAAGATCCTTCAGGAAGTAGCCGATACGCGGGCTAAGGTTCGAACACTGATCGACAATGAAGCAGGGGAGATTCGACTTTGTACCCAATGCTACACCTCCTATCACTGGCTGGCTGGTTTTTTGCGCGAGTTCCAGATGATTTACCCCAAAGTAGATATTAAGATTGAGCTGGAAGCTGCAACCAAGGACGCCGATAAGCACCTCATAACCAATACGATTGATGTAGCCATCACGGAAGGGAATGGCAACCCTAAATTTGTGTATACCCCACTTTTTCAGGATGAGTTTGTGGCTATCATTGCCCCCGACCATCCATGGGCTGGTCGCTGCTGGGTCGAGCTAGCTGATTTTGCCGGACAGAATTATGTCATGTATAATATCCCGGACGAGGAAAGTGAAAATTTTATGATGATTTTCAAAAACTGTCGGCCCGCCAAAGTGTACAAAATCACTCTTACCGAAGCGATATTGGAAATGGTCAAAGCCGGTATGGGTGTTGCCGTCATGCCAACCTGGGTAGTTCGGCCTTACGTACAATCAGGTCAATTGACAACAGTACCCATCACGGAGGAACGAATTCTTAGAACCTGGTATGCCGCTACCTTAAAGGGCAAACAACAGCCACCATTTACTGGCGCTTTTGTTAAGCAACTAGCCTGTTACATGAAGGAACTGGATAACTACGCTTGTGCGGTATGAGGCTTTACTATACGTTTTGTATTTATCTCCTGTGGGCCAGCCTTTTTTTGTATTGGTAGTTTGTCCGTATTCATTTAGTATATATAATTCTACAATCGGACTTTTCTTTACAATTCGTTTAATAAACAGGTTAGCTTCTGTATTGCGGAATTCTGGTTATGAATTTTTGCCGTTATATCTATCAAAAATGATTAGGCTCGTCCTATCGGTTATTGAGATAAAGTAAAATCAGGAACTTCCAGGATGTCTTAGCTTGATATAGGTTAGCAAGTCTAAGTGAAAATCGGCAACCTGTGTAAGTCCACGTTTACGATATGTTCGGCTGCTTTAGCATATTATCTAGCCTTAAAACCATGCGGAGGGTTTCGCGAACGGATATAGTCTCAACTAACCTGAAGGAAACTATTTAGTATTCAGATGTGTACAAATTCTTTTAATTGAATTTAGATACGTTTTTTTTGCGATTTCAGAACAAGTTAGCGCAAACTCCTCTGTCTGACGGGTCTATCTTCGGGCGATTTCATTCGGCAGATGCGCTTGAAGCTGGCTGCCCGGTAACGTTTCGGAAATTGCCTACGGGGTAGGCTTCAACTCGTTGTCGTACTTTACCAAGTGTTTTCGGGAACAGTTCGGCGTGTTGCCCAGCAATTATCTGGAGATAGATACTTTGCCTGTTACGGGGGCTTGGTATAGAGTTCAGGTCGTTGATTCAGTCGACCTAAATCCCTATGTTTAGTTTCTTAAAAAGGGCTACGGGACATTCACGTCTGTATCGGCGGCAAGCCCTTCCGATCCCTCAGCCACGCAATGGGGGGATTATCTCCTCAAATATGTGGCAAGTGGCCAGGTGGTCACTAATCCAGTTCAACCTCCCACCAACAACGTAGGTGGTTGCCTACGCAGTACCACCTACGGATTAACCATCGTACCAAATTCAGCACGGGTTGTCCAAACGGTCAAAATTCGATATATGTATCCTGGTGACAAACCCGGTAGTGGCGATTGGATCGGGTGTTTTTATCCCAATTCCAAACAGTCATACACCGGTTTCTGGACATACTTAACAACGGTTAATGGTTGTGAATACGATTTTGTGGTCCTCAGTATCAACCCAGGACCCATGCAGTTTCGATACATTCTGGAAGAAGGCTACGACAAGATATCGGCTACTGCCGAGTTTGTTGTATTGCCATAAAAACTGTTTGGAGCAGGTGAGTTGCATACCCTTCATCACACCTGAGTCCTTAGGGACGAAGCTGCATGATCTAATACAACAGCCTTTAGGCTTCGATCTTTTACCGGTTATGAAGCCGTTTGAACGTTGAGCTGTATATCGTCTGCCGAAAGTGGACAGATAGAGTGAAAGCGAAGGATTTGGACATCCCGGCAGGAAGCCGCAGGGTAGTAATTCAATGATCGCCTGGCAATGACCGACCATCAGCGTTGCAGTGGCGCATCACTCCAATTGATTCTCTCAACTGTACATAACTATGACCGGGCGTCTCCTTCCCGCTGGCTAAATCCTCCCTGCTCAGGCATTCAGCTTCTAACACATCGACTTCCGCCATGACAAAAACAAACAAAAACTTTTGCGCAACCAATTAGTTGCTTATATTTGCAACCAATTAGTTGCGCAAATAATTAATGAAGTAATGAGACGGGATATATTTCAAGCAATTGCCGACCCAACAAGGCGGGCTATCATAGTACTCATTGCTTCCCAGCCAATGACACCCAATGCCATTGCAGAACACTTTGATACAACCCGGCAAGCCGTTTCCAAGCATCTCCGCTTACTGGCGGAATGCGAATTGGTGATACCAGAGCATAGTGGACGGGAAATTTACTATCGGCTCGAAATAACCAAAATGAAAGAAATTGATCAGTGGCTTGACCAGTTTAAGAAGCTATGGGAAAGCCGCTTTAACGAACTTGACAATGTATTATTAACAATTAAAAACGAACAAAAATGAATACCAACTTAACGTTTGATTTTTCTGTAAATAAGGAAAATAACACAATCCTGGTAAAAAGAGAATTTGCCGCAGAACGACCTTTGGTTTGGGATGCTTACACAAAAAGCGATATTCTTGATCTATGGTGGGCGCCTAAACCCTGGAAAGCCAGAACAAAAACAATGGACTTTAGAGAGGGTGGCCATTGGCATTACGCCATGGTAGGACCCGAAGGTGAAGAACATTGGGCATGGGTAGATTATCAGAGCATTCAGGTGCAGAAAAAATTCACAGGCTTAGATGCCTTTGCCGACGAAGCAGGTAACATCAATAAAGATCTACCACGATCAAAATGGGAAGTTGTCTTTGAAGACAAAGGGCCGGTAACGCTTGTAGAGCTCCACATTTCCTATGACGATTTGGCTCAACTTGAGACAACACTTCAAATGGGCTTTAAGGAAGGACTAGCCCTGGCCATGGAAGGATTAGATGAGTTACTTGCTACATTAAAAAAATAAACCGAACATAAGACAGGGCATTTCTGGTAGTGCAATGATCGAAGCGACCCATTTCAATCACACCGCACTGGTTTGAGACGGCATTGCGGCTCGAATCGATCCAAGGTTTTGTGCCTTTTTCGTTCAGATAGCCCTTAAAATGACTTTCCCAGACCATAGAATCTGTTTTTCTGTGTTCTGGGAAAGTTATATCATCGGTTTTTCAATCGGCCAGGACTGGCTGCGAGCATTCGGTCGCTAATCATATCCGCCAGCTGGACGGAGTCAGCTCGTTCCCAGGTGACAATTAATTCGCCATGATGATTATAGAGTAAAAAGCCTCGGCTTTTGCCGCCATGCCGAAACAAGTGTAAGACAAAGACTTCTTGTCCCCAATAACGAGCCTGATGCATCTCCCAACCGTTATTAGAATGGGGAAAGATTGCAATCTCCTTTAACTTGTGGTTCAGCCAACGCAGCTTGTGTGTCGGCTTGTCGCACCAGTGATGGTGAACAGATTGTGGTATTGGTTGCCAGGTAATCAGGGCCAGCGCGACAGAGATGCATAAGTTCATAATTATGAGGTTTAGGAATGGTCATGGGATTGGGTGATTTAGAATTTCATGACAACCATTGCCGCTGTGAAGGCGGCAAATGTCGTGTAAGCAGCTGCCCGATGGTAGGGTTTAAGGTCCGGGTTTTGCCCGATTTTTCTAGCGAGGATGTTCGTCGTAATCATTCCGGCAATATGAAGGATTGCCAGATACTTGTGAATTTTAATCGAATTCAGCCCCCGTTCCCGTTTACCAATAAGGGGGGGCGGGGCAGTAAGCGATAATAAAGCGGTTGTGCCGTACGTGTAATTGATAATCGTACCAACCGTTTCGTGAGTATCATGAAGCCTAGTGTAATCAGCCCCTTTAGCATTATAAAGCTGAGAGCCGAGAATTCCTTGCGCCACAAAGCCCGCCAACGTGATAAATCCCATGACCTGATGACTGACCAGCATGGTTCGCCGGATTTTCAGTTCTTTTTGGCGATTTTCTGCGTTGAGTGGCGCCAAACCTGTAAGCCGCAGCAGGCCTTTTTGACCCCAGAAAGCCCGTTGTGTAAACACCATGCGGTCAGGCAGCAAAGGTTGCGTACCTGACGCACTATCGAACAGTTCAGTCAGCAGGCTATCAGCCGAAGAAGCTTTAACTCGGGTGGTATCCTGTGTCCAGGCGGTTAAACTGATCAACAGACAGCCCAGTAAAATGACGAAATACTTCATGGAGAAGGGAACCCCAACGGCTAGTGGCCGTTGGGGTGATTGATGTTAGAAATAGGTTGAAAAACCAAATTGAAATCCGGCTGTACGGGCTGGCGGGTTTCCCAACAGATCAGTATCCCATTGATACCGATAGTTGGCCCTGATAACGGTCGTCGGCGAAGGCCGAAAACTGATCGCAGGCACCACCGACCAGAGCTCATCGAAGATATTCTCTCCTGTCTCGTTGAACTTATCCACGTTGTAATCAACCCGTTCAACCCGAAGGGCGACATTCAGCGCAGCCGTATTCCAGCCGAGCATCCGACCGCGACGGATAGGATGCACAATGTCGATCCAGCCGCCTTGTTGTTTTCGTCCAAACTGCTGGGTATAGGAGGGCGGCACATTGATATGAGCCCACACTAATTCACCCGTAATAAAGGTGCGTGTCGGTAAGGTGGTATTAAAATCGACAGCCCACACATCAACCCGACGACGCTCATCCAAAATAAGCCCGTCATCCTGGAATTTGTTATACACACCGCCCATCCAGGACAAGCCAATTTCGCCTAACTTCCGCCGTTTCAAGGCAGTCTTGAGCGTTATTAAGGGCACTCCGTTGAAGCTTTCTTCAAATCGATCCTGATTAGCTTTCGTAGCGGGTAGAAACGTTCGGTTTTGATCATTGGCGATGATCTGGTCATCGAAACCATTAGTGAGATAGGCTTCGTAGGCCCAGACCCAATCGCGGCTATACTTTTTGCCATACAGTCCGAACCCAACATTACTCCAGGTGGAGGGAATAATGCGCGTCGAAGATAGCGGGCGATCAATAAACTCCCATTTTGGTCCATCGTGGTTTTGGTTAAAAGAACCAATCGGATTCATGATGATGCCTCCGCGCAGATTGAAGAGTTGATCAAACTGAATATCCATGGCCGCAAATTCAATGTTGATTTCTTTCGTGCCATCCTCAAACTCGATCTCCGACAGAAATTTAATCCGCCGATTGATCGTGGCTGCTAAGAAGACTGTCATCCGGCGCATCTGAAACGAAAAGCCTTCCGTAACACCATTCGTTTGCATGTATTGCGTATTGGCCTCCAGATAGCCGCCGACCGATACCGGCATCTTACCCGTTGTAAGGAACGGACGATCATAGGTGGCATCCATATTCAGCTTAAGTTGCGCATTGGGAGGGCGAAGGGTGGTGTCGCGTCCGAATAAGGCATTCATTGACGCGTTTTGCGTGGTATCGACCTGAGCGAGAGCAGGCAGGGCTGCGAAGGCCCCGCAAAAAAGTAAACAGTATTTCATGATCAGGCGATGTGAATCGTGATGGTTTGAGGATCTGCTGTGACTCGGTAAGCCGTTAAATTCTTTTCGGCCGGACCTTCGGTTACTTTGCCATTCGCATCGTATTCACTGCCGTGCGCCGGGCAGGTCAGATGTCCATCGTGTGCATTGAGTTCGTTGCCCTGATGGGAGCATTTCATCAATACAGCCGAATAATCCGTGTCGCTTCGGCGATAGAGATAAATAGGGAAGGACTGTCCTTTCATTTCGACCAGAATAAAGGGTCGGATACTTACTTCCCCTTTCTTGGAAACGGCGTCAAACTCTTTTCGACTGACCTCGATCACATTGCCTTTTAAAACAGGCATTTGGGCATAATACACACTTTTGCAACTGGTCAGCAGGGCTGAAAAGCTGACTACTCCGAGGCAGGCGGCTCCACAGGTCTTTAAGAAATCCTGGCGATTGATCGTTGTATTGGAAGACATAAAATTTCGGTGTTAGATTGATTATAGGGAGTCTAGAAATACTAAAAGCTTCTCGCGGTCCGTAGACGTCAACTGCGTGTAGGCATCCTTAGCCTTGGTGGCTTCACCGCCATGAAGTCGAATGGCCTCATCAACCGAATGAGCTCGTCCATCGTGAAGTAGAAAGACACTACCGCCTTGCGAATTTTTTGATAGACCCAAGCCCCAAAGGGGAGGTGTCCGCCATTCCGCTGTTTTGGCCGTCCCTTCCGTGTAGCCATCATCCAGACCTTTGCCCATGTCGTGCAAAAGCAGATCCGTGTAAGGGGCAAAGGTTTGCTTAGACAAGACGGCTATATCGGATTGGGCGGTTGTCCATTCCGGTGTATGACAGCCGCCACAGCCGATCTTGACGAATACTTGTTTTCCGGCTACGACATCAGCATCCGTTGCATTCCGTTGAACAGGAACTTTGAGGGTGCGTAGATAGAATACCACGGCATTTACGGTCGAGCTGGCTACTTCCGGATCGGGAACGCCATCGCCTGCCTGACCGGAGACGGCATAATTGATGGGGTCTTCCGGGTCGAACTCCGAGGTGATGCCCATATCCTGCTTATAGGCGTTCACGGTTTGGTGCAGTAGGTCGATAGCGGCCGCTTTTTTACCGAATCGCCCGATATATTTGCCGTCGTGGGCTTCATGAAATCCCTGAGGTTTAAAAAAATGAGGAGGAGTGATCCAGTTCGGAACACCTGAAATGCCATCACCATTTCGGTCATCGGGATCGGCTTTTGCCAGGATTTGCGCATCGGATAAAGCGCCCAGAAGCCCTAATCCTGTATTGGCCGGGGGCATGAAACGCGATGAGGTAGCACCGGCTGGAATGGCTTCTGCGGTTAAGCCCGGAATCGCCCGGTTTTGCAGTTGGGGGCCTCCGTGGTCCATAAATTTGTTACCAGTTTCATCCACCTGCCCAAAGCGTGTCAACGTCGTGAAGGGGTGGCCTTTGCCGTCTCCGGCATGGCAACTCCCACAGGACGACGCGACAAATATGGGACCCAGACCTGTTGCGGTTGTAAATATCTCATCGTTAAAGGCGCGATCACCCCGAAGGAATTGGCTATTTTGCTCGGGCGTTAGTTCACCAATAGGCCCGTCGAGCAGATCATGGTCGAGTTTAGCTTCCGGCAACAGGGCATTACAAGCCACAATACCGAACGTAAACACCGACGTGACCAGGTATAGTAAAGAGGTCTTCTTCATACATGGAGAATGAGTGAAAGGGAATGACACAAAAGAGGAATGGCACAGATAACCTAAAGGTCTACCGATTGGCAAACCAAGGCTAGCTTAATGGATTGACATTAAGATCAATAGGCAAGAAAATGGCCCAGAGAGGGCGGTCCCCTTTGCAGGAAGCAGAAGAAAGTTAACGCAACGGAATGCAGATAAGGCTGCTGGAACGTGAGCGTTACATGAGGGAGGGAAACAACAAAAGCGAACTCAAATACGGGCGTATTGTCATACAGTATGTTCGCTGTGGCCGCTAGCCAGTACAGTTCATTTGAACTGTGATCGTTGGGTTGAAAAGGTCCCTTACAAAATGGATTGTAAGGGTGGTTGTGAACGATGATTGTACCATTGGATAGCCGGTGCGCATGTCGAAACACAATAGCGCAACACTGGATGACCAAAAACAGGCCAAACAGCATGTGGGCTATTCGCTCTCGGCGTACGTACAACCAGTTAATCATTTGGCTAATCGTAAATCGCTAGAAATCAACGGATCACGGCATTGCCAAAGATATAAAAAATTCAATGTGATTTAAGGTATTTTTAATGTTATTGAAAATTGGCGTATCAATAGTTGGTTTACCACCTGTTTGGGCAATTTTCGTCCAGCCATTCAGGGGGTTAAGACACTATAAAACAGCAATCCTATTTCAATGGCACAGGCGCATCGGCAAAGTGCTTATACTTTCCCAGAAGCAGACCCAGCCAATAAGTAATCGGAATAATCACTTTCTTGACAAACGGGGGAATCTCAGCCATATCGTATTCATGGGCATACCGGGTCAATAGGTAAGCGGCATCGAACGCTTCGGGTTGAGCCTTACCTGATTTGTTCTGAGCTGCATAGATCGCCGACAGATAATAAACAATGCTGTTGGCCGGTTGAATCCAGCCCGTGCAGATCAGGTTGTCCGTACCGGCATTCCAGAAACGGTGAGGTATACCCCGTTTGAACAGCACGCTTTCACCGGCATAGGCATAGGACGGTTGCTGCCCCAGCACCTGATAAGCCAAAGTACCTGAGACGACCGTAAGTTCTTCGTCCTGCATAAAATGCGTGTGCATGGGTGGCCCTGATTGGGGTGTCACCTGATTTTCGACCAGCACTTTATCGCCGTTGGGATGTTTCTCGACCGAGAGAAACGTGAGCTTTTCTCCCAGGCAGTTTTGAATTGTATGAGGATAGTTAATTGCCATTTCTTTGTTTGTTTTATCAAACTTAGTAAATTTAGGACATTGTCCTAATGTGAATCATGAATAAAGAATCAGAAATCGTGGTTAAAGCGTTAGAAATGTTCAATGAACGGGGCATTGAGTACGTTGGACTACGGGAGCTGGCAGCGGCCCTGGGTATCAGGGTCGGCAACCTCACCTATTATTTTCCGACCAAAGATGATCTGGTAAACCGGCTTGCTCAAGACCTATCCAGGTTGAACGAACAGATTGTGGGGGAGGAGCCCCTCAGTTTGTTTTCGTTTCTGGAGAGATTTAGAAAAGTGTTTGCCAATCATCTTCAATATCGATGCCTGCTGTTGAGTATTGTGCATCTGATGGAGCAAAACAAGGTGCTGTCGGCAGCCTATAAGGAAACTGAAAAAAAGCGGTACTTATCAATTGTGAACAGCCTCTCAGCATTGCAAGAATCGGATTATTTAACTCCGGAAGCCGACATTGATTTTCTGGTATCGGTCTGTACCCTGACGGCCCGTTTCTGGCTTTCCGAAGCCAGCCTGTCTTTTAGCCACCTGAGCCCGGGGGAACAAATCAAACACTATGTCAGGTTGCTGGCTAAACTATTCCTACCTTACGCGACAGAGAAAGGCAGCAGGGATGCTGGCCGGTTTTTGGCCGGTTTATAAGCTGTCGGGACTCCTGCCAGTCACCCATCAGGCAGAGTACCTTTCTGGAATTGCGTTGAGAATATGGAAATGAAGAAGCGGATAGATCTACCCTACTAGGACGGCTTAAAGCGTACTGATTGTCTGAAAGTTCACACAATCAGGTAGTTATGAGCAATAAAATGTTTGAAAATCTGCAACTTAGAACAACAAGTGGTAAAATGGCAGTGTCTCATCCTGGTATAAGTTGTCCATTTTCTTCTATAATAGACAACTTATACCAGGATGAGACACTGCTGCTTTTGACCCGCTGTCTTGTGAACTGTAAACAACGTCTGCTGACAGCTCCTTTCCTACATCAATAACCCGAATTTTGGGTCAGGTTCGAGTTAACTGCCATTTGCTGAATGGGAATCGGAAACAAAAGATACTTTGGATCGCTCGCGTAATTCTTCTCGTAAAAAGGTTGCAGAAACTTACCGAAGCGGATCAAATCCTGCCGTCTCCAGTTCTCTATGTACAATTCCCGGCCTCGTTCATCGAGTAACGCATTCAGGTCCACAGCTGCTAAAACGCTGGCTCCCCTGGAGGGATGGGTTCGAATCGCATTGACCAACGAAACCGCCGTGTTGCCATAAGTTCCTGCACTCGTTGGCGATCCACCTCGTAGAATGGCTTCTGCTTTCATCAACAACACATCGGCAAGCCGGAAATACACATAATCATTATCGATCAGACGACTACCATCGTTGGCGTAATCGATCGGATACTTAATCGGGCGTATCCCCGGCAGTTCCAGATTAGCACCCGTTTCTATAATTTTTACCTCTTTCGAAAAAATCAGGGGATTACCGGGCCTATCTTTTAAGGGAGCGTCCGTTGTTAAATTATACTGCTGACCGATCAGAAAACCGGTATTGATGCGATTGCCTGGATTAGCCAGTCCCCCCGGACTCTTATACGCAGCACCCAGCCGCTTGTCGGTTGCTTCGTATTTATCGTAGTAGTCTGGCGGGATTACCCAGCCGTTATTTCCATTAGGGTTTTGATTCGGATGTAAGAAGGTTACCCACCGGTTCCGCAAGTTTGCGTTCGGAGATACCCCGCCCACATTTTCCTGCGTCCAGATGTTTTCTTTACCAATCGTCGTATTGTTCGGGGCGAAGCTGTCGTAATAATTGGCGGTGAACGAATATTTATTGCTATTGATAATCTCATCGGCCAGGCTAATGACCTTGTTCATATCCTCGGCAGCAAAGGTTGGAGCCGCCCGGTTCGCATAGGCGCCTTTGTTGAGATACAATTTCATCAGGAATACACGTGCGGCATCTTTATTCGCCAGACCAGCCGGACCTTCGGGTAAATTAGCCTGTATGGTCGTTACTTCGCTGATAATGAAATTCAGCGCATCCATGCCTTTGCGCACTTTGGATTCCTGCACTACACTCTCTCCCGGCTCGCGGTAAGGCACCTGATCGTACAAGTCCAGTAGCCAGAACATACACCAGGCCCGTAAAAACCGGGCTTCGGCCGATTGTTGCGGGGTTGGATTAAAGCGCAGCATATCGGTTGCCGCAAAGATCCCACCACTCATGTTGTTGAAGGTGTTGATAATGCGGATGTGGTTGCCGTCCCAGCGGTGCTGGTGCAATTGACGCCAGGTGCCATTATCGTCCCAGTCCGGACCTCGGGTAGGGCCCATCATGGCATCGGTCGTCATTTCGCAGAGCGCATTCAACTGCGAATTGTTTTGAAAGGGTTCCCGGATCGAGTTGTAAACGCCCGTTAACAACGCAGCGGTATTGCCCGACGTGGACGGATTGATCTGACTGGCGGTCAAATCGCCCTGAAACTTCTCGACCAGGTCTGTACAACTTCCCAGGCTTATGACCAGGCCGAACGTACAAATACGGATTAAATTATTTTTGAAGAATGGTAAAGACATCATTGTAAGGGTTTATAGAGAGAAGTTGACGCCAAAGGTGATGGTACGAGCGGGTGGATAAGCGGCATAATCGATACCTACCGACGGCACGCTGTTGATGGCTTTATTGACATTGACCTCCGGATCAAAGCCTGTGTATTTGGTGATCACAAACAGATTTTGACCTGTCACATAAACTGAGGCTCCCCGAATCACCCGGGCTATATTACCGATGGCGTACGACACGGTAGCATTCGTCATTTTCAGATAATCACCTTTCTCGATATAGCGCGAAGAAGGCGTTACCGGGTTGGCGATCGACTCCTTGGTTGGTTCTCTAAACAACGACAAGGCGATGTTTCGTCCCCCGTTAATCAACCCCACACTGATGACGGCATTATTGGTGTTGTTGTAAATATCCTGCCCGAAAGCGCCGTTCATGTTGGCAATCAGCGAGAACTTTTTATACCGAAGCGTCGTGTTGAGACCTAACAGGGTTTTGGGATTGGGGTTACCCACGTAGAAAAAGGTATTACCAGCGTCTTCGTACGTAGCCAGGCCGGTAGATTCATTCATGCCCAGGTATCGGCGGGTGTAAAATGCGTTAATGGGTAAGCCATTCTGAATCACTTCCACCGAAACGCCACTAAGGCCCGGCCCATTCAATGCACCCGTCAGGATAGGGGCGGTTAAGCCTGACACACTATTGGTAATAAAGGTAGCATTGGCGCTTAAATCCCAGCTAAAGTTATCCTTTTTGACAATGGCCCCATCGATCGCCACTTCCAGCCCTTTGTTTTGGATACGGCCATCCAGATTGATCCACCGAATAACTGAGCCGGGAGGAGCGGGCTGAATCGGCGGGCTAGGGAATAACAGATCGGTGGTTGTTTTATTAAAATAATCGACCGTGGCTGTAATCCGGCTGTTCAGCAATGACACGTCGAAACCGAAGTTGTACTGTTTGTCAGACTGCCATTTTAAGTCCGGGTTGGGGTTATTGGTCTGCCCTAACCCGCCGTTATCGGTGAACGAATAGCGGGCCTGCGAAGAACCCGAAGGGAACTCCTGATTACCCGTTTTTCCCCAGCCACCCCGCAGTTTTAGCGAATTGATGCTATTGACGTGAAAAAATTTCTCGTTACTAATGTTCCAGGCGGCCGAAAACGAAGGAAAATACCCATACTTATTGTTCGAGCCAAATTTACTGGAACCATCGGCACGGAGTGTAGCCGTTACCAGGTATCGGTCCTTGTAATTACCGATGGCCCGGCCAAAATACGATTGAAGTTCGGCGGTAGGATCGACAAATGACGAGACGGTACGACCGGTTGTGTTCGAATACTGGATATAGTCGGTGTAGTCCAGACCGTAATTGCCAAATCCAGACGCAGGCCCCAGGGCACTCATGGCCGATCCCTTGTTGGCAAAGCTCATGTACTCGAAACCGAGTAACGCATTAAGATTAAAGTCCGGCAGAATATCCTTATTGAAGTTTAAGGTGTGCGTAAATTGCTGGGTGCTGAGCTCGTTAGTGCCAATGCTGGCCCAGCCCTTTCCCTGGGTTGCAGAGATGTTAATGTCCTGATTAATAGACGACCGGCGTCCACCCGCGCTGTAATTGATGCTATACAGCATCCGATATTCCAGCCAGTCCGTAAACTTGAAATAAGGGGAAATGCTGGCCAGAACGGTGGTTACCTTGGATTGGTCATTGTACAGCTCAGACATGGCCAGCGGATTGATCACCGCACCCGCTTTGATGTTGAGGCTGCCGTTGGCTTTGCGGAGTGAATCGGTCGGGTTCCACTGTAAAGCGTGCCCGATCAGGCTTCCGTTCGAACCAGCATCGTTGGTAATGGCCGCAATATCTTCGACGTATTGGCTGGTATTAACATTTATGTCTAATCCCAGCTTTTTACTCTCCAGAAATTTTAAGTTACCCGAAAAATTGGCCGTGTATTTTTTGAAGCCCGTCTTATTGATGATGCCCTCCTGGTTCAGATAGCCAGCCGATATACGATATTTGCCCGTCTCGTTGCCACCACTAATAGCAATGGTATAATTCTGTTGCAGACCTTTTCTTAAAATGGAGCCAAATGGGTCTTCATTTCCACCCCGGTCATTTAACGGGCTCACGCCATAATATTTTATTGCTTCCCGGTATTGCTCGGCGTTGAGCACATTTATTCTTCGGAAAATGGTCGACACACCCGTATTGAGGCCCACGTCAATTTTCGCCTGTCCAGCCTGCCCTCGTTTGGTATTGATAATGACAACCCCGTAGGCTGCTCGGGAACCGTAAATGGCCGTAGCCGATGCGTCTTTTAATACGTCAATTGAGGCAATATCAGCCGGGTTTAAAAAATTCAGTGGGTTACCGCCGGGCGTATTACCCAGGCCATTGGCATTTAACCCAGGCCGGGCCGACCGGTTATCCAGTGGTACCCCATCGACTACGTATAAGGGTTGGCCACTACCTGTAATGGCAGAATTTCCCCGAATTTTAACCGTTGCCGCACCACCCGGCTGACCGCTGTTATTGAGAATTTGTACGCCGGAAACTTTACCCTGAATTAATTGATCGGGAGATGTAAAATTGCCTTTGTTGAAATCTTTGGCGGTAACCGATGTCATGGCACCGGTAAGATCTCTTTTCCGGGCGGTTCCATAGCCCACAACGACTACCTCATCGAGCGACTTGGTTTCGGGCTTTAACGTAATATTCACCACTGTTTGGTTGCTAACTGTAACGTCCTGGGAGATGTACCCCACAAAACTGAAGGTTAAGGTCGCAACTCCGTCGGGAACGGATAATCGATAAGCACCGTCTTTATCCGTCACGGTGCCTCGTTGTGTTCCTTTGACCAGCACCGATACCCCCGGCAATCCAACCCCCGTCTCATCCGCGACTGTGCCGGAAATAGCCCGGTCGGTGGATTGTTCGTCCGGGATCAGATGAGTCCGGTTGATGAATAGTACATCCGTTGGTTTTCCAGGTGAACCGTAACTTGCTGTGAACGAACACAGGGCTAACTGGAGGCAACTCATGCATAAAGCATAATGCCACTTTTTAGAGAGATTTTTTTTCATAAAAGGATTAAGGGTAAATTATAGAAGATGGCATTCTGGGCAACCGACAACGCTTTCATCCCGCCGAAACCAGGACGATTTTAGGTTTATCTCCATCACTTTTTGGAGATAAAATTGTCAGTTACCTCTATTTAGTAAGAGCCTGGAAAAAAGCGACTGACCTCTTTTAGGGAGAAAAATATTTTTGGCCGACTCTATCCGGAGCCAAGAAGTTTCGGCTAATGCCGCGGGACGCAGCTATTGCTTATGAGAAAGAAAAGGAAGAAAGGTCGAGACAATTTGAACTGAAAATCAAGAAATCACTCAATAAGGTGATTAAGGAACAGGCTAGTTTTGTTTATGCGGACAAATTGATATTGAAGAGACCTATAATGCCAGAAAAGCAGAGGCTGGATCGACTCTTTATTTCAAAAGAAAATTAAGCCTCAACTAAGTAGGACTTTCGCTCAGAACTTTGGCATGGTTCTGAGCGAAAGTCCTGAAAAGGTGAACTGACTAAAGTGAATCGAGAGATGATACCCTGAATAGCAATAAGGTAACATCACCTGTAATGATTTGCGAATGACTTTTTCTGTTATTTCTCGGGGATGTACCAGAAAGGGATGGTCATGATCTCCTCTCCCCTGGTGGTGGAGTCGGCCTGGATGCGAATCTGTATTGTGTTCTTGCCCAATTTTAGATTAGTCGGCAGTAATACCGTTTGCCAACCGCGTTGCTGAGGGTAGTCCCGTTGGGTGAACAACAGGTCCGGACTACGGTACAACGAATCATTGATAGCAATGCGCATCAACTGATTAATCTGCTGGTGGCTCCACTCCGCAAATTGACGGCGCTTTTCGGCTCTGGGCAGCGTATCGCTCCAGGCAGGCGCAGGGGCCAGTCTGGTCAGGAGCGTATCTAAGGCTTTTGGATAAGCTATATATAACCGAATATAGGGATCCCTGATCACATCCGCCTGAATAGCAGCCACTTCGATGTACTGACCCTCAGCTCGTTGATTATCATAAGCACTTGAGTTAATATATTGACTATCGACTCGAGCCGTGTACAGATGCCGTTGGTTTAAGCTCATGGTTCGTCGGTCCAGCCGTGAAAAGTCCACCAAAAATTCGAAAGCAATTAACACAAAGAAAGCGCCCATCATGAGTCCTATTGTTCGGATAATTGACCGATACGGCAGGTGACTATAAAAGGTGTTGAGAATAAAGACAAAGGGTGTATAGAGCCCCCAAAAAAGTAGCTTGCTCAGAGTGCTAAATCGATAGTTCAGATCACCGCCGACCGGGTGGGCCCTGACCTTTGGTAAACTCAGAACAATACTGGCCAGCAGATAGCAGACAAAAAGCACATAAGAGGTTAGTTTAATGCCTTGCCAATAGGGGGTTGGAATAATTGGTCGTACAAGGGAGTAAACCAGTATGGTCAGTAGGTAGGAAAAGGCAACAACGATCAGGACAAAAACGAATAGAAAGGCGACTGCAAATACAATATTACATCGTCGGTCCAGCCGCAGAATGTAGCCATCCAGGGGGCCTAGTTTAGCCGCCATCTTATCCTGGGCATATTTGGTCGTAAAGGGGATTCGGTCGTAATGAATGCCTGTGGGATAAACAGCTAGTAGGCCAACCAGACCAACCCAAAACGCACGCATGACGAAATTAGTCAGAAAAGCCATGAATAAGACATAGCATGTTGCCTTGATCATGCTATAGGCCATCGACGGAAAGAGCCCTTGCATACCGGCTGTCTGGCTCATTAGGTTAAATCGAAAGTAATCGAAAGCCTCATCAAGTAAGTCGGGTAGTTGCAGGACAGCAAATAAAGCGGCTCCCGAAATAACCAGTTCGAGATTCCAGCTCTGGGTTGTTAAGTCACGTAGTTTTTCTTCTTGCTGGGGGAGTAGAGTCTCCTTTGGGGCTGATGTTGGGGTCACTGATTTATGATTAAGACTACAGAGAGGATTGCACCACTGGGTTCCGTTCGTCTATCCGATCACGAATGGGCGTTCAAATTTACGGAACAGTGGTCAATGACTTGGTTGCATCCGGTTTCAAAGTAGCAAAAAAATAGCCTGGACATGCTTCCAGGCTATTTTTGTCAATGACCAGTCAGTAGTTAGATATTAGGACATGTCTTATTTAGCTTTGGAGTTTCACTCAGATGCGTGCAACAGTTTTCAGGAGCAGCATTAGTAACCGTGGCACGCATCTGAGTGAAACTCCAAAAGTTATGAGTCGAGATATAAATCCAATTGTTTAACGAGCCACAACTGGTACTGGCAACCCGAAGATGGAGCCCGGTATCGAATAGCAAAGGTACCTTTAGCCGTTGCCGTCCTTAGTTAATCTTCACCTCCTCAATATTGTCACCTTCCTCCCAGTCGAGCAGGTTATAGGGATCGATCCCACCCCGCGCCGGTTTTTGTGGAACTGTCACCGTAATCATTTGCTTGCCGGAGTGAATGAAGTGTTTCTGCACATATATCGGTTTGCCCAGAATTTCGCCGTGCTCAGCGGCCGCGAAGATCCCGATTTCCACCCACTGATTCACCGGTATTTTGGTTTCAACACCAGCACTATCGGCAATGACCTTTTGCGACTCCACCTCGAAGGTTACCTGCCAGGTGCCTGCCGCCGTTTGTTTGGCCGTTGCTTGCCTGGTGTCGAACGTCCAGATCGTGTTCACTTCAAACAGGTCGTGTAGCAAAGGTTTGAGCGAGTCCGGCGTGACGGCCTGAAGTTCCCGGTACATGTCGATTGTCGTGGCCAGCGATGAAACCTTCTTCTTCACCAGCGTGCGAAGTGCCCCGTTTACACGGCCATCGCCCACATATTCACTGAGGGCGTACATGGCGTACGGGCCTTTGCGGTAGTTGGCCCAGGGGTCCATGGCGCGCAGCAGCGGAAGCCCCGTACGCATCGGCGGCCAAGGGTCGGGCTGGCGCATGATGCTCATGAATCGCCGTAGGGCTTCACGCCCTTTCACTTTCTTCACAAGTTGCATCGCGGAGTACCAGGCAAGGCTTTCGGAAATGACACCTCCTCCTTCGGCCATGGCGGGCTTGAGTTGCATACCCCACCATTGATGCCCCATTTCGTGAGCCACAATCTCGAAGATCGCATCGAAACCATCACCTTGCGGATCCAGTTGGAAGAAGCCCTCTCCTCCGGTAATTACGCCACTCCCGTCCACACCCATGCCCATGAAATTGCCGGGTTGTTCGACAACCTGCAGGAAGTGATTTGGATAGGGGCCAAACTGCGCCGAGTAGTAATCCAGTGATGCACGTACACTACGGAGCAGGCGCTTGAGGTGCTCCGTATGGCCGGGGTGAACATAGACCTTGATGTCGACGTGTTTCCATCGTTCGCGATACACCGCATAGTTGGCCGAGAAGAAGACATCGCGTCCATTGATCGGAACGTCGCTAACGTACTGGAAGTATTGCCGCCCCGCTTTGCTCCACGTACGACGCAACTCGCCCGGCGCAACGGCGACCTGATCGGCGTCGGTGCCGATGATTGCTTCAAAGGTAGCCGCTGCGCCCGCCGAAACACTTGGATCGATGTCACCAGGTGTAGGCAGTGTAACCTGCCGTGGCAAACCGTTCTTGCGCCGGTCGTCTGCACTCCAGAGTTCGCGCATTGGCTGGTAACCGATGACCGGCAGGGCATCGCCTGTAAAGTAGGTGCCGTTCCTTAGGATACCCTGACCTGCTCCGTTACTGCGCAGACCCGTGTTGCGGAAACCATGAGACTCGAACTTAACCTCAATGTTAAGCTTCAGCGAATCGCCGGGCTGAAGCGGTTTGTCCAATGCATAGATAAAGTGGCCAAGTTTCTCATCAGCCACAACCACTCTGGCCGGGCGATCGAACGTCACGCGCGTATCGACGTAGAAAGCTGGCTCCAGATGCACAGAGTTGATCGGCACAATAGCACGGTTAACCAGGCAGTAGCTGCCGATGATCGTGGCTGTTCTCCGGTTGGGATAGATGTCGATGTGCAAATTCGTGGACACGCGCGTTGGTTGTGGAATGCCCTCGTACTTTCCATACAGCCGCTCATATTCGACCCGGCGTTGCACCAATTCATTATCAGTGATGTACTCATTGAGCACGTTCGTATTATAAAAGATGAAGCTGCCCAGGAGGAGAATGAGGCTCATCGCGATCACTGCGAAACCTGCCGTCGCCCGTGTGAACCGAAGTCGCGCTAGTTGCAGCCGCGTTCCAAAACCAGACTCCTTACCCCGTACCCACAGCATCCTCGCCGTGACAGCCAATAGCAGTGCCCACGCGGCCCAATACAGTCTGAACCAAAACCACGGTCCGATCGATGAGCCAAAGCCGCGCATATCTGTGAGCGACCACTCAGGACCGGATGCATAGACAAGCAGGTGGTGTTCGATGCCAAGAAACGACGAGAAGACCATCAGCAGATACGCAACAAGTGCTACCATCTGTGCCAGGTATTTCTGGTTTACCACCGCCTGCACCGTGATCGCGAGAACGGCGAATAACAGATAGTCCGTGAGTTTTAGTCCTAATAAGACCTGCACGTAGCGCACGATCTCGACATGGTAGTATCCTTTGATCACCTGAACCGTGAGGCCGACAACGATGATGATCGTCATCAGTGTAGCCAGGATTAGTCCGAGGCCGATAAACTTACCGAGGAAAAGTACCCATTCCGTCACCGGCGTTGCGTCGACGTTCTCGCTCAGTCCGGCGTCGCGTTCCCGCCATACCAGCTCACCTGCAAAATAGATAATGAAAAGCGGGACAATAACCCAGTAGTTCGTTGGCGATGTGAGAACGCCGGTGAGGTGCTTCGTCAGCAGATGTGGCGTCCGCGGAAGCAGTGACACTCCCCAGTGTTCCATCTCGACCAGTACCACGAACGTCAGCAGTATTGGGAACACAATCAGCAGAAAGAGCCCGGCAGGACTCGTCAGGATCATGCGGAATGAGCTCTGCGCTACCGCAATTGTCTGACGTAGCTGTGTTCTGAGTCCGAACGACTGACGAGCGGACGGGTCCCGAATTATCAGCTGTGTCGACACGGCATCAGCGGTTGACGAAACTTTCGTAGCAAACCGTCGCGTGAATAAGTTCCACCAGTTAGTGGTGGAGCGGTGCGCCAATCGAAAGCGCAGGTAAAGGAAAGTAAGTGTTCCGAGGGAGATGCCGAGCCATAGTAGCCTGTTCCAAAGCATCATGCCTTCGAGGGTGAACAGGCGAATGTTCTTCTCAACGATGGTCCATTTTGACATCATCTCATTCATGATGGCCATGATGCCGATGGGGTCAGCCATCAGAGCCCGCTCATGCAACCCGGCCATATACAACGTTAACGTTACAGGGTAGGAGAGGAAGAACAGGATCAAACTACCAAAGTAGCTCGCCATTGGTCGGCCGGTGAAGAGTGCTGCCGAGAACTGGAACGTCGTAGCGATGAGTGCGTTCGTCAATGCAATGAAGCCATATGCTGCCAGATAGGCAGTCGGGCGAAACGGTCCGATGATCTCGGGATTCGCTCCGGGGCCATACACGGCGAGCAGACTACCCACCTGCACGCCGAGGAGAATTAGCGCATGCAGGGCGAAGGCTGCCAGAAAGCGTCCACCGAGATAGTCAGCTTTGCTTGCCGGGCTCGTGTATGTGAGCGGGTGCATCCGGGTTTGTATATCCCGCGCGGCTGCCTCACCGGTTACGGCCGGTGCCAGGAGCAACCAGATCTGGCAACTGAACACCGAGACGGCTGTGATAATGAACGGCGAGTTGAGAATGAAATCCTGGGGAAGCGTAACAGGTAGGATAGCTACTCGCGTTGAGAAAAACGCAAATAGCACCATCACAACCAGGGAAAGCCAGGGCCATGGGCGACGAATCTGGTAAGCGAACTCGAATCGGAAAATCTCCCGGAACTTCATATTAGTCTTCCTTTGGTTGTTGGCCATCTCGTAGGCGATTCTGAGATGTATCGACATTACCCGCCATGGCATTGTCTGCCATTGCTGTGAAGTAAACATCCTCGAGGTCAGGCTGCACCAGTTCAAAATCAGCGGGCGTTTCTTCGCTGTACACATGGACGACCGTACGTCCGCCAAGCAGTTTGGTAGAGATAATCTTGTGCTCACGGTCTATCTGTGCCAGTTCATTTTTCTGAATGATCTTTCGCCAGATTAGCCCGTTCAGCCTTTCCATTGCCTTTAGCGGTTCGGCCTCATACAGAATCTCGCCCTTGTTGATAATGGCCATTCGTGTGCACAGCTCGCTGACGTCCTCCACAATATGGGTCGAGAGGATAACCACACTGTTCTCCCCCAACTCACTTAATAAATTGAGGAAGCGCACCCGCTCTGCCGGGTCCAATCCGGCTGTCGGTTCGTCGACGATCAGCAGTTTTGGATTTCCTAACAGGGCTATAGCCACCCCAAAACGCTGCCGCATACCCCCCGAGTAACCACCCAGCTTTTGCTTACGTACCTCCCAAAGATTCGTTTTGTGGAGCAGCGCTTCTACGACCTCTCTGCGTGATTTTCGTTCTGAGAAACCCTTGAGCACGGCGAAGTAATCCAGCAGTTCCTCCGCGCTTACCTTCGGATAGACGCCAAATTCCTGCGGCAGATAACCAAGTGTCTGACGAACCTGGTCGGGCTGATTGACCACATTGATGTCGCCCAGATGGATACTGCCGGTATCCGGCTCCTGCAACGTAGCCAGGATGCGCATGAGCGTCGATTTGCCAGCACCGTTTGGGCCCAGCAGTCCGTACATGCCAGTTGGAATGGTGAGGGTTACATTCTTCAATGCCTGCACCGCATTGGTCTGTCCGCTGATGCGGGAGCGGCCAAAACGGGACCCGCCGGTGGAATAGGTTTTAGAAACGTTTTGAATTTGTAATTCCATAACTCAGTTGAAGCGTGTTGTTTATGGTTACTTTTCTCTTATCAAAATCGATCTCCACCTCTTAGGCCAAAGGACTCATATCGGGATTTTTGTGTTCGCGAGCCACACGTCGAAACAACAAGGCCGATCCGACAAACAGCATGGCAAAGCTTGCATGAAGACCAAACACAGCAACCACACCGTTGGCAAAAGCGGGTGTCCCGATAATCAACGCAATCACAGGGACCAGCGCCATAGCAAACGCCGTTGCAAACAACGCGCGTGCCATTCCCTGTGGCTCTACGCGTGCGATGATGGCGCCCATGCATCCGACGAGGAGCACCCCGAAATACATCATGTTGGCGGGATCGTCCCCAAGAATGCCACCAACGGCAACATTCATCCAGAGGAGGATCAACACTGCCACCAGTGCCAGACCGACGGCGAATCGATATGCCTTACTGCTCATTTTTTTCTTTACTGCCAATTCATACGTGAGGCCGACACCACCGAACAGGAGGACAACGGCCAAAACAAAAGCGCCTGGCCTCCAATGCCAAACGGCAAGAAGCATCAATACGAAGGGTATAAGTACGACGACAGCAACCCATGCCGTCAATCTTCTTCTATTTTGCATGTCTGATTAATTTTCTTTTGTGAAAACCCGCTCCCCACCACGCCGTTTGATTATCATCTGGTTTTTCGCCATGTCGAACTCGATGATCAACACCCCCTCGATTTGAAATTTATTCTCTGCCGTTGCTTCGAGCGGGACCGCCGATTGTCCGGGCGGCTGCGCATAAAGCGTTTCCCCGTCACGCGTGATCATAAATTTAGCAGGAGCTCCAGGGAATGAATAAGCACCAACGTATTTGTCCAGCACTTCCGGTTTGACCGCGATTGATTCTAAGGTGGGAATCGTAAATGGTTTATTGTAGTAAATGTCCATAATGCCGTTCATGATATTGGCCACCGGGTAAACCTTTGCGTTCGTCGTGTAAGCCACCGCCAGTTTTTCTCCCGGCTGGTAAGCCACCCACGCTCCATAGTTGTCGGCCCCGCCCGTGTGCCCATAGAAGGTCTTACCGACGAACGTGAAGGGTTCCATACCCGACCCCTCACCATCCCTGATCGTTTTCATCTGATCCAGACTCGCCGTTGACACGATCTTCCCGTCGAACAGCGCCTGAATGAATTTAGTCAGGTCATTCGGCGTCGAAATAATCGCGCCAGCGCTGAAGAGGATGCTGGGATGAGTTTCACGCACCGGTTTCCACCCGTTGCCGAAGTTCATATAGGTCAGCGCTTCGGCTTTGCTCACATCGATGGCTCCGGTCGCCAGGTACGTATTCGCAAGCCCGATCTTTGCCGTGATTCTTTCCGTGAGGGCCTCCCCATAGGATTTGCCGCTTACCTTTTCCAGAATAAGACCTAAAAGCTGATAGCCGGAGTTGCTGTAGGAATGCCTGGTGTCCGGTTCGAAATCGGGCGTGGTTTTGACAATAAGGGCGAGTATCTCATCTTTCGTCACTGGAATCGTATTCACGTTTTCCTGAGCATTCTGCTCGCGCCTGACGTTGGGGATACCGCTACGATGCCAGAGTAGTTGCTCGATCGTAATTTTCCTGGCGTTTGGCACCTGCGGAAAGAACTTGTCGAGCGTGTCGGTCAGCTTAAGTTTTCCTTCCTCGACGAGCTGTAAAATCATTGCAGCTGTGAACATTTTGGTGATCGAACCAATCCGGAACCGGTTCGCAGCGGTCAAGGGTTTCTTTTCCGTGGCGTTGATCTGGCTGTAACCGATGGAACGGGCGTAAAGCACATTACCGTCTTTGGCGATGATGAGACTCCCCATGGCCTTGTTTTTTTCACTGAGCCGGTCAAAAAACTGGTCCAGTTTAGCTTTGTCCAATGTTTGAGCGTAGGCAGTGGCCCAAAATGCCCCTAATAGTAAGGTAGCCGATAGTAATTTGATTTTCATGCCTTTAAAAGTGCTTTGATTTTCAAAGTGCGTTGATAAAAAAATAGGGTGGATCGGGCTGATCTTTAGCAGCGTTGATTTATGCCCTGAAAATAAACTGGTAACAGGAATTGCGTCAGATTCTCTGATCATTTAAACCCAAAAAGGTACGGAAATAGAAACGTTACGATAACAGTCCATAAGCAGTAAATAGGCAGGTAGGAAGCAATGGCCTTTCCGACTTCGTTTATGGTAGTCTTCTTCGAAATTACCTTAAACAGCTGTACGGTCACCAACAGAAGATTTAGCAGGATTAAAATATTTCCACCCAGAATCGCAGCTCTATTGGGCGTTATTCCCCATGTTGAAATCCGGAACAAAATAGCTGACAGGGCAATGCCATTAACTAGCACGGTTACAATCGATAGAAGAAAAAGAACCCATACTTCAGGTCGACTTTTCGTTGTCATGGATGTTTCGGCAACAGAAAAGAAAATGATGGCCATAACACCAACCAATAACCCATTGAACATCAGCAAAAACTCCCGGTCGTTATACGGGTCTTTACCCGAATAAATGATAGCTATCAGATAAATGACCAGCATTACCAGGACCAGCGGACTGAATAGTTTAGCCAGTACGGGTGATACTTTACCGACTAACTGCGGATTGGTCTGGGTAAGGTAAGTGCCAACAATGGGTGCAGCCGGAAGGCCAAAAACGACAACATTTTCGAAATAAAACTTTTCAATTTTCAGCCCGATTAGCCCAAAAAGTCCAATGGTCACCCCGGTCATGATTCCTCCCGCTATCAGGATGAGCGTTGTCATGACAACCAGATCGCCATTATACCGTAAATAGCTAAGCCGCTTCTCATCATTATTTCTGGTCTCACCAACAAAAGCAAAACTTAGTATCGACCAAAGAAATAAAGGCAAATGAATGCACGATAATAGTAAGGTATCGCTCTTTTTAACATCAGGAAGGAAATTGATAAATAGTAGACCAACGAGGGTCAGGCCAGCAATAGAGGCAATTTTAGAGGTTGCTAAATTATTTTTCCAGGCAAAGTAGGCCGATAATACTGGAAAAATGATAAACCCGATATTCCTGGAATAGAAGAACTCCTGTTCTATATTTAGAAATGCCGGCAACTTGGCAATAAGCCCGGCTACTAGTGAAGCTATGATCACAAAGGCTAATTCACGGCCTGTGCCCCAGGCCAGCTCATCGCTTTCGTAATTCAGTCGTTCATTCCAGAAATCGGCGAGTGTGTTGCCTTTAAGCTCCGGATAGAGTGTACTGAATGCTCGCTTAAAAGGCACCTTGTTGGAGCGGTACAACTTTTCGAGTTGCCCTGGGTCGTTTAGATGGGCGATTATTTCGTCTTTCACGCGTTTATTCGTTTTCAAGTTTTAGCTAAACTGTCTTTTCTGATTTGGCTCGATCAATCCCACAACGTACCCGCTAACCCCAGAACAGTGCCCATCCATACTGCAATGATGTATCCAATCAGGCTCAATAAATAAGCCAGTGCTTTTTTCCAGCCTCCCTGGTAACGTAGATGGTCGAGAAGGTGATAAATTATACCACCTATAGCACCGGCCACCGGGACAATAAGTAGCGGTTTAATCATCCATAGTTTTCCCCAGGCCGGATCAGGCTCTCTAACGGGAAGCAGAAAAAGTGCAATCAGGATTAAAGCGATTCCTGCGCCCTGTACCATCCGTTTTTCAACTGAATCTGGATGAATGCTCGGTGTTGTTAAATTGGTTCTCTGTGTCATGGTCATTTAGTTATAAGCGTTATAAAAAGTTGATTTAGAGGTTTCATTTAAGCACTTTGAAATGCAAAGTGTATGCACGAAAAAATAGAATTGTTCTTTTTGGGTTACTGATAGCAAGTTCCTCCAGTGTGTCAGGTATGCTTTTAAATACCTCATAAGGTCGAGCGCATAAGTGAATACTAATTAGTTTGGTAAGGCAGCTTCTCCTTATTTTTTTTATTGGTAATCAGTAAGCTTCTACTTACATTTTTCAGGTAGTATTGGTTACTCTGTAACCCCCTTAATTAGTTTTTCCAGGGCATTTAAGTGATCGGTAAACGCTTTCCGACCGAGCTCCGTAGCGGCATAATTTGTGTTCGATTTTTTATCAACAAATGATTTTTCTACCCGAATAAACTCTTCTTTCTCCAATGCTTTCAGATGGCTTGCCAGATTGCCGTCGGTCACATCAAGAAACTCCTTGAGTGAATTGAAATCAAGCATATTATTAATAGCCAGGGCTGCCATAATACCAAGCTTGATACGGCTTTCAAATGCTTTATGTAAACCATTGATCGTTATTTTCACCTTTCGTATCGGTAATGCATATAAATGCCATATACAATGTGGGCTACGCCAAAGCCTAGAGCCCAGCATACCAATCCATACTCAACAAAGTAGGCACTCAGTAAGCCTAATCCTATCTGAATAAGTCCTAAGCTTCTCAATACTTCATAGGTAAACTGGCTGGCACTGTATAAGGCCAACCCATAAAACAATAAGGTAATTGGGGCCATCAGGCCAATTAATCCATTCGCGATTAATATGAGGATCAAAAGCCCACCCGCAATCAGTGGAACGGCCATATTGATCAGAAGCCGCTTCACAAGCGCATTCCAGAGTTTTTCTCCTCTTTTAGTTGCTTTTTTATATGAGAGTAGAATCGCTGTGCCGATGGCTAGAATTAATACTGTAATGGCTAAAAAAACGACTTTCGACAGGCCAGCTACTAAACCTTCTGTTTGTATGGTGCTATAAACGAGTTTATCAGGATTAAAATCAAAAACGGTATAGGCAATATAAGCTCCTACCAATGCATACACGCCTGCCATGATGCCTGCCCAACCGGCAAGCGACAGAAACTTGGAAGAGCGCTCCATGATGGTGCGTATCTGGGCTATATCCCGAATATAATCCTGGTCTTCTTTCATTTAAAAGCACTTTGAATTACAAAGTAAATGCGCCTGTTGCAGATATACAAGTAGTAGCAGCATTATTAATAAAAAATCTCGCTAGGGTCACCAGGTGGAACACTGGTTTGGATAAGTTCTGGCAACATTACACTTCGGCACGGCTTATGGCCTGATTAACGCCTTTGTTGGGCTAATCAGACGCTGACTTCAACGGGTCCGACTCAAGAAGGTGAGGGGTTCAGAAAAGAACGTGCATTGATGAAAATAGGCCTTTCGCTTCGAGCCGTGCCACGGTTTTAAACTCTGGCACGGCTCGAAGCGAAAGGCCTAGAAAAAATACTGTAGCGACTTGATTACCGCCATTCATAACTTTTAAAGATGCTTTGATTCAACTTTTAAGGCTATGAATGGCAGGTAGTAGCCCGATTTAGCAACTGCTGGTTAGCTGAAATTTGCCCAGTGTAGGTTTACCCTCAAATCTTTACGTCAATTTCGCTGAGAAAAAGTCAATTGTACGTTTCCAGGCAAGTTCGGCAGCAGCTTTGTCATAACGAGGGGTTGTATCGTTGTGAAAGCCGTGATTGGCATTCGGGTATACGTAAGCCGTGTATTCCTTATTATTCTGTTTTAATGCCGCTTCATAAGCTGGCCAACCCGCATTAACCCCTTTATCCAGTTCTCCATAATGTAATAGGAGAGGAGCCTTTATTTTGGAAACGTCGTCGCCCGTTGGCTGGCCGCCATAGAACGGCACGGATGCTGATAAATCGGGAATGCGGACAGCCATCATGTTGGCAATCCACCCGCCAAAACAAAAACCGACAACACCCACTTTGCCATTACAATCTTTGTGGTTTTTTAGATAATCATAGCCAGCAATAAAATCTTCCAGCATTTCATTCCGGTCCCGTTTACTTTGCAGCGCACGGCCCTCATCGTCAGTACCCGGATAGCCGCCTAACGGAGTTAATGCATCGGGTGCGATCGAAATAAAGCCAGCCAGAGCCGCTCGTCTGGCGACATCGGCAATGTGCGGATTCAGGCCCCTGTTTTCATGAACCACAACAATGCCGCCGAGTTTCTTTTTCGCATCCACAGGCATCGATACCAGGGCTTTGATCGTTCCGCCACCTTTTGTCGACTGATAGTTGATGTAGTCTGATTTTAAACGCGGATCATCGGCTTTAATTTGGATAGCACCCTGGTAATCTGGCATGAGAAAACTCATCAGCGACGCTACAGTAATCCCGCCCACTGCATACGTAGACAGTTTTTGCATAAAGTCACGCCGGTCGAGCCGGTTGTGCGCATAGTCATCATAAAGATCAAACACTTCCTGTTTGATGTCCTCTTTTTTGATTTCGTTCATAATTAATGCTATAAGGGTCTATTCTACTGTTAACGAATTCCAGCCTGTTGGGATAAGCAGCGATCTATTTTGCGTGAATCGGGAGGCTTTCCTTCTTTGCACAAAACAGCATAATAACCAGTCAATTATAATTTATCTGATGAATCAGGATTTGCCAGAATTCTGGATTAGAGAGGTGCTTTTGTTGCCACAATCTTAAGATCCAGCGAAAATGTATCATCGATAATTTTATCGGCAGCCGTTCCAATTATGGCGGCTCTGTACTTTATATCGTAGTCAAGGCGATTGACAGCAAACTTGGCGGTGGCTTGTACTACATCGCCAGACAGGTTTATTGTGGCTGGAAACGTCTGTGTTTTAGTCGTTGCTTTCATGGTCAGATCGCCAACGATCGTATAATTGGGCTCTCCGGGCCGGGCACCGGTGATCGGTTTGGCGCTTATTATTTTGAAGGTCGAGGTAGGGTATTTTTCTACCGCAAAGAAGTCATCCGACCGCAGGTGATTGACCAGTTTTTCATTAAATGGATTCGTTTCGCCCTTGTCGACGTCGCGCAGGGTGCTCATATCGGCAACGAAGGTGCCCCCAATGAGTTTATTCCCTTCAAGGTTGAGTTGACCTTTGGCCATTTTAACAATGCCATTATGTTCTCCGGTTACTTTTTTTGCGTTCCAGCTGATTGTACTTTGGGCCGGATCAACTGAGTAGGTTGTGGCTTTAGCAAGGCTCAAACGAATGTTGGATTTTTCAGGAGTTTTAAGTACTCCAGTGGCAGGTAGCAGATCGCCGGTCAGAAACAGTGTTGCCAGAGCAGCACTAAAAAACAGGTTGTTTTGCATATTGTGTACCTTGTTGAATAAAAATTATCAGACAAAGTAGTACTTTTTTTGATAAAGTAAAGGCATTCTGTTAATCATGGGGTTAATGATCGTTTGGGGCCTACAAACGGCAATAATTGCTTACAATATCCGGCAATTTATAACATGACATTGTAGTAGGTACCATTTTTGAAATCACTGATTGGTAAGACAGAATAAACAACTACTCATTTTTCAATAAAGAGCTGGAAACGTTGTCGTTTATGATTCGTAGAAACAATCGTCTGAAGTGTCCTGATCCCATTTGGTGCGTCAATTTTGACTGGAAATTTAGCCGCCAGTACGGTCATGAACTGAAAGACCAGATGTGGCCTTTCGTTGTTGTATTCACTAACCACTCAGTTACTACCCGATGTACATGGTGCACACTGGTAAAAATGTGAGCATTTAATAAGTTCTGGCTCACTAAGGGCATTACGGCTTAGGCCAACCCAACGATGACCTGGCGGCTTTGCGTTGACTGATCTGTTTCGAATAAAGTAGTCACCTGACTATCCTCGTCGCTCGGTGGGCCTCACCACCACTCAGGCAGTCCCTTTTTTAAGTCGGTGGTTTTTGTCTCCCGGTTCCTGGAGCCGCTTGACTTCTGAAATCCGCATGCTGCCCTATTTGTCTCGGCAATTATAAAATGTGGCCTGACGGATGCCATGTTCGCCAGTGATCTGGTTTTGACAGTTAGGCCGCAATCCCGCTGTTTAAGGATCGCCACAATGGCACAGGCTACCCTGTTGCGATTCGGTGAATCATGTCTGTTTCTTTTCCCTTTGTAAACCTGTGAAAGTTTAGTTTTACCCTATATTTCATTGGCTCACTTTCAAGAGTTCAGGACAAGTCACTAACGCGATATACTGGCATCCAAACGGAGTAAACCAGTAGGTGATATCCGATACACGCAATTGGATGAGTCTTTACACGATCTTCTAATTCCTTTGCCTGCGGTTGATTGACTTCGGCCTCATTCTGTTGGGGAGAACGCTGACTTGACGCTCTGTTTCGACAGTGTGGTAGACAGAATCATCCGTGGCCGCTTGTTTATTAACTATAACTTACTCTTCGATTTTTCTGATCTAGCGCAGTACGATTAGTCGATTGACTTTGTACCGCTCAGCGGCCTGATCAATGTTAAGCTGACCGAGCAGAACGGAGGCCACCATTTGACGCATGACAGGTTTAGGCTGTGTTTGACAAGGCACGAGTAAGGAAGAGAGGAGATGGTACACGAATAAACATAAATGTCATTTCAGGAAAATGCCGCATAAAATCCAGCATCACTAAAACAAAGGAATGCCAGGCTATGCATATTTATTTGAATATAACCAGTAATATCTCTCGAAAATTACTTGATTTTGATTTTAGTTACTATTGTATATATTCCTTCATAGAGGAATTAACAGCCGCCTTTTAGCGCTTGCTGGTATTTTTCCAGCATCACGGAATCATCCATCGAGCCGTGATGATGAATCTGCTTCCAGTTGTTTTTAATTAGTTGAAATACTCGTGTTGTGCGAATTTGTAATTCGAGCGTCAAACCCTCTTTTTTCAACGTACCACGCTCTCTGCCGACGACAAAAAATACCTCGCTTGTTCTATACACTGTATAATCATAAAATTCGACCTCGACTCGTGATATACCACCAAAAATCCTTTCATACACCGCTTTTATGTTCGTCCAACCCCGCATAATCCCACCTACGGGATTGTCCATGACTGCTTCGTCTGATTGCACCCAGTTTTGCTCCATCTTCCTTAAATCGCGCTCGTTAAAAGCCGCGTAAAAAGCCGAGAGCGCCTGCAAGTCAGGCGCTAAGCTTTCTTTTTTCTCCTTACCTGTAATTGGTGTTTGCTCAGACTTCATATTGATGTTGGCTTGAGGTTTTCGATTTTCGCTTATATTAAATAATCGGACGAAACAGTGTAGTCTATTCTGAAATAGCCTGACTGTCGATGGATGGATCGACTCCTAAATAAAAAATATATATACAGCTGGTAACGGGCAGGCTGTGATGAATTAGGTGGTCGAACCTTGACCCCTCTACTTTTAGATCTATCCTGAAATTAATGATCAGGACGACACTATTGCTTAATTCAAAAACTAAGATATGTATGATTTTAAGGTTTATTGTAAGTAACAAATTTCGCTGAAGCAACTTGTCTACCAACGAAAACGGGCGTCAATTAACGTAGCTGTCGGCCTCAACGATAGCATCGGCAAAGGCCTTTGGTGCCTCCTGGGGCAGGTTGTGACCAATGCCTCCGGTAATGGTATGGTGTACATATCGGCCTTTGAATTTGGACGCGTAGACGGATGGGTCCGGATGTGGCGCCCCATTGGCGTCACCTTCGAGGGTTACGGTGGGTACTGTAATGATTGGGGCCGTAGCCAGTCGTTTTTCGAAGTCATCATACTGGGTCTCGCCTTCAGCCACACCCAATCGCCAACGGTAATTATGAATCACGATAGCCACATGATCCGGATTGTCAAATGTAGCGGCAGATTGCTCAAAGACAGCCTCGGTAAAGTGCCACTGTGGTGAGGCCAATTGCCAGATAAGTCTCGCAAAATCGCGCCGATTTGCCTCGTAGCCCATCCGGCCGCGCTCGGTGGCAAAGTAGAATTGGTACCACCAGGAGAACTCCGCTTTGGGTGGCAGCGGTGCTTTGTTTGCCTGCTGGCTGCCGATTAAATAACCACTTACCGACACCATGGCTTTGCAACGTTCCGGCCAGAGTGCCGCGATGATGTTGGCTGTCCTGGCTCCCCAATCGAAACCGGCGACGATGGCCTTCTGGATCTTAAGCGCATCCAGCAAAGCAATAATGTCGAGAGCAATCACTGACTGCTGCCCATTCCGGAACGTACTGGTTGAAAGAAAGTGTGTAGTGCCATGGCCCCGTAGATGCGGCATAATCACCCTGTAACCCGCTGTGGCCAACAAAGGAGCAACATCAGCAAAGCTGTGAATGTCGTAGGGCCAGCCGTGTAGTAGCATTACAACAGGCCCATTGGCAGGGCCTGTTTCCGCGTAACCAATACTAAGTACACCGGCATTAATCTGCTTCAATAGGCCAATTGTTGAGTTAGACTGAATTTTTATTGGAGTACTAGGGGTTGGATTTAGGCCGTTAGCCTGTGCCTTTACAGTACCGACAAAGCCGAGCTGGGCTGACGCGATGCTTATAGCCGCTGCGCCCAAAAAGCGACGACGATCATAGTTGAGTATTTCGTTCATATCGTTTTTCATGATTATATTTTTAGAATTGACTTGCTGTTGGCCGATAACGGCTCAGATCGGGCCTAACTCTATTGTCATTAAGTCCACCACTCTGACTAGATCCAGGATTTCGTTAACAAAATTTCCAGGCCGTTGCAGGCTTATCATTGACCGGCCAAACCCCATTAAAACCTGGCTAGACCCTTTTATTTTAATTTATTGTTGCCAATTTTTTTGGGCCCTTGTGATGCAGGAGTCTGGGATTGGTCACTGAATTGTAAAAAATAAATTTCTACTTCTCTTCACTATTGTCCTTCCAACGCTTCTGGAGAAAGAACGAGTGAGTAGAGAGACGTTACAGTAATATGTCATCAATCCCGCCAGAATACTTTATACAAGGAACTTTCAATTGCAGGTTTAGCTAATTATGTCCATCCAAACGACTCAGAATAGCGAGTTTTTAAAGTCATCAGCCAGATGCCTATCAACGGGCTTATCGTTCACTCCTGCAACGATTACAACCCTTGCTTACGCAAACAGTTGAAGAACTTTATTGACAGTTAAAATTGCTAACGTACATACACATACGTTACAAGATGAATAGGCTTCCCGACACTACAGTGGTTTGGATATGACTACACTTAACACTTGTGAATTAGAGACTACATAATCACCTACGTACATAACCAAAAATTTATTCTTCTTTAAGCAATAATAACCCGCGAGGAAGCCTATTGGCCAGTTGGTGAGTATCGGTATCGGTTCAATTTGGGGTCTAGAGGGGACTGGCAGGACTTTTTTTGATGCCATCTTCGTAATGTTGTGGTTAAGAATTACTTAACTTTACATTTGTTAATATATATACCTTCTCTTATGTAGGGACAACCAGTGACTGTTGGCCCTTGTGATTCGTCAACCGATTACTTCTCTCTTCATGCCATGCGGTTTGTCTTCTTACTTTACCTGCTGCTAAGCCAGGCTCCCAAACTCAGGGCACAACCCATGGCCATCGCCGAAGCCAACCGTTTACGATCGACGCTGAATGAGAGTCGAGCTGATACCCAGCAGGTTCAAACCAGGCTGCGGCTGGGTGACTTTTATTTACATAAAACCCTGCATGTTAAACCCAGCCTGGACTCGGCGCTGACCATGGCTCAGCAAGCCCTGACTCTATCCCGTCGAATGGGCTTCACCAGAGGAGTAGACGATGCAGTTTTGGTGCAGGGTAGTGTTTTTATCCGCCAGCGAAGGACTGAACTGGTCGAGAAGATGCTCAAGGGCGTGAGTGAAACCATCCAGATCAGGCTGCTGCTGGAGTTGGGCAAAAGCTGGCTTCGCTCCACCATGAGCCGGGAGGCCGACTGGAGCACAGCCCGTGTCTACTTTGAGCGAGCCGATACCCTGAGTCAGCGCATCCACAGCCAGCACTGGCAGCAGGAAAGTCAGTTGTTGATGGGATTAAGCTACTTACTGAATGGTGACTGGCCCACCGGCATGACCTACTTCCTGCCAGTAATTCAGGCTCGTCGGGATGCAGGTGACAAGGCGGGCGAACTTTGGGCACTTTTAAAATGGGTCACTGCTTCGCAAAGAGGTCATAAGGAAGAGCGGATAGGGTTTGCCAACCGGGCTTTGAGGCTGGCCCGACAACTTGGGGATAAGCCAAAACAGGCAGCCCTATTACTGGTAATTGGCTATAATTACCAATTATTGGTAAACCTGAAACAAGCCCAGAAGGAGGCCGATCAGGCACTAGCCATCTATAAGGCGATTGGACCCAAGCCGATCTATGAGACCTATATAAACTTAATGAGAGAAAGCGATTTCATTCATCGAACGCATCTCATTGATTTCTCAAGCCCGTACTTTCTACTAACCGATATCCATTTACAAAAAAATAATTTGGACCAGGCCTTACGGTACTACCTGAAAATCATCGAAGAAGCTGAAGCCCATAGGTTGCCCAATGATCTGGATTATCTCTATTTTATGATCGGCAATGTGTACTATAACTGGAATCAGTTTGACAAGAGCATCGATTACTACCAGCAGTCGCTGGCCCTTAGCCACCAAAAAGGAGAGGTTGCCATCTACGGAGGAATGGTTAGACGACTGGTTGCCTGCTTACTTAAGCAAGGTAAGGTGCAACCAGCTCTAACCCAGCTCAAATCCGTTGTTTCACAAGATCCACCCCTCTATCCTGTCTTTTTTGAAAAACCAAACCTATTACGCAGCTTTGGCGATTGTTATACTGCCCTGAAGCAATATCGGCTTGCTGAAACCTACTATTTGCAGGCTCTTCAGTGGTCGGAGAATGGGCCGGAAGGGGTAAGCCAAAATCTGGCCCGTTTACAAGTGAGTCAATTTTATGTGAACACTGGTCAGTTTACCAAGGCCCGCCTTTACCTGAAAAAGGTGGCCAATGTTCCTGATTATAAATACCCCTTGCCTAACAGACAGGAAATTGTTTGGTTGCGCTTTAAGGTCGACTCCGCCTTTGGCCACACTGCGTTGGCGCTTCGGCACTACCAGCGTTACAAGGCCATCAATGACTCTGTCTTTAACCAGACCAAGAGCCAGCAGATTGCCGAGTTGGGTATCCGCTACGAAACCCAAAAGAAAGAACAGGACTTGCGGCTGAAAGCCAAAAACATCGCTTTATTGACTCAGCAAGGCCAGACCCAGCAAGTTCAGCGTAATGGACTACTGGCAGGCACAGCCCTGTTGATGGCCCTGTTGGGACTGAGTGTCAACCGCTACCGACTCAAACAACGTAGCAACCAGCTCCTGGAGACCAAACAAGAGCAGATCAATCACAAGAATCAGGAGTTGCAGCAACTGCTTGAGGATAAGGAACGACTGCTGAAGGAGATTCACCATCGGGTCAAAAACAACCTTCAGGTGGTGATGAGTCTGTTGAACTCCCAGGCCAGTTATCTCTCGGATGATTCGGCTCTGTCGGCCATCCAGCAGAGCCAGCACCGCTTGCAGTCGATGGCTCTGATCCACCAGAAGCTTTACCAGGCCCAGGGCGTGGCCTGTATTCCGATGGCTGACTATATTGAGGAGGTGGTGGCCTACCTGCGGGAGTCCTATGAGCTGCCCCAACCCATTGGCTTTGAGGTGAATGTAGAGGCAATTGAACTAGACGTCACCCAGGCGGTGCCCTTAGGCCTGATCATCAACGAAGCCATTACCAACTCTCTCAAATATGCCTTTCCCGATGGTCGTCCCGGAACGATCAGTCTGGCCTTTCATCGGCTAAGGCCCACTGAGTATGAGCTTAGGATAACGGATGATGGAGTTGGCTTACCGGCAGATTATGATCCTGCTCATAGTCACTCTTTGGGCATGACCCTCATTGAAGGCTTTAGCCAGCAACTGGGAGGGGAGTTAACGATTCGTAATAACGCTGGCTTATCGATCAGCTTACAGTTTCAGGACGAACAACTGACCAGTACTGCTTCCAGTGTAGCCACTACTTCAAAGATGGTTTAATGACAGTTAGCTTCCTATAATATGTAATATCATTAGTTGTCTTACAAAGATCGTTGATGGTGGCAATGATCCAAGCCGTTCGTCTAAGCAGTGAGCACAAACTGTACACCTGTGTCGGCGTTATGCCTTGACATCATAACGCAGGCTTTAAATCTCCAAAATCAGTGAAAATTTTTTACCCAAATTCTTCACTGATTTTGGAGATTTTGGAGGATGAACAATTATTTGTAAACTATTAACTTTGTATAAGATATTGATTTTCAATAGCTTTTAAAAATAATAGTTAGCTTTTTATTTATGGTATGCCAATTGGTATATGATTTAAGCCTTGCTGTTGCAAGGATTCGTTCATACCAACGCTGCCCATATTATGGAATCGACTTTACTTGTCATTTATCCGAAAGAGCATGCTTTCAACAGAAAGCCAAGGCACTCAAACGTAAATAAAGCAACCAATAAGTATGTTTTCAGGCTCTTCAACGAGCGCATGCCCGGCGGCCACTATGTCCATACTTATACGTGTGCATTTCAGGTAATCAAGACCTGCAAGGAATTAGTCCGAACAATGGTTAGAACCAGATCATGCAACTCTGGCTAAAGGATAAACAGGTACTGTTAAATAATATATCGGCAGAGTTTCATCAGACACGCCGATTACTCAGTATCGCACGTTCAGGTATTTATCGTACGCTTACTTCAACATCCTCATCGGAATGGGCATAAAGTGCCTGCTTATAGTATCGCAGCTGTATTAAAAACTCCACTAACCAACGCTCCATCGATTCAACGGCAGAGGGGCTGGACAAGTAAATCAATTCTTTCCCAGACGGTGGTGCTTGCGAATGGTACTCGTTCGTCTATACCATCCTTGCTTTCAACAATAAACAACAAATAACGATGAACAAATTTGTATGCACAGCATTGGTACTCATTGGAATGTTGAGCACCACATTAGCACAGGTAGCACTGGTTCCCAAAGCGGGACTGAACTTGGCCCGTATTGCATTCGACCAGGCTAACAACAACGATACCCGAACACGCGGTGTATTTGTGGGAGGGATTGGCGTATTGATTGGCTCGCCGTTTAATGTCTTTTCCCTTCAACCTGAAGTACTGTTTTCTCAGAAGGGGTATCAGCGTGCCAAAAACGATCGATTCACAGTGAATTACATTGAGATTCCTGTAATGGGCCGGTTGAGCTTAGGCAGTAAGCAGACCCGTGGTTATTTAGGTATTGGTCCTTCCTACGGTTTCGCCATTGGAGGGAAGAATCGGGGAACCGATGGAAAAGACGTAAAAGTTGAATTTGGCGATGGACCCGGTGAAACGAACCGATCGGACTGGGGCTTGCAATTCGGTTTGGGGCTTAGCCAGCAGTTGGGTATCGGAGCGCTACAAATCGAAGGTCGGTATGGTTTGGGCCTTTCCAATATTAGTTCGGCAGAGTCGCATAACCGGGTCATTTCATTTACGGCAGGCTACGCCATCCCGATTCGTAGTCGCTGATAATTCAACGTATGGATGTAAATGACATCCTCGTAAGCCCACTGTCTGTGGAAAGACATAAACCTGTAATTGGCTTCGATTCCCACGATTCTGTTTGCCTTGCTTCCTTACCAAATTTTATACGACATAACAAAAATGACATGAATACTACCGATCAACACACCGAATTTACCCAGCAGATTACCCAGTTCATGAGCCCATTACGTCAACTCGCCATTCAGTTTACAAAAGACCCGGAGGACGCCAACGATCTGGTGCAGGACACGCTGCTGAGAGCATACAGGTATTGGCACAAATTCAGGCCCGATTCTAATCTGAAAGCCTGGTTATTCACAATCATGCGCAACACGTTTATCACGTGTTGTCAGCAGAAAAAACGCGAACGACGGGTAATCGTTTCGGCCCATTCCTGTGATTTGGCCAATTCATCCCTCAATTCTATAGCAAACGGGGCAATTAGCGAGACCTTACAGGAGGACATCTGGACAGCGGTTACCCAATTGATGGCGATGCATCAGGAGGCTTTTCTACTGCATTTAGCTGGCTATAAGTATTTTGAAATAGCTCGTAAGTTAGCAATTCCAGTAGGAACCGTAAAAAGCCGAATCTTCATTGCCCGGAAGGAGTTGCAGCGTCGAATAAGCCGCTAATTCACTTTATGTCATCGAGTGATGTAAACATTATATATTCTGCTGAATTAAAAATTGACCCGGATTGCATGGTAAGCCTGGATTGATTAACAGGCTAAACGTATGACTATCAACGACAACAGTGGGCCTTCTTACTCGATTTTTGCTTCTCACTCAGGCCTTAACTGAGTGCATGACATCCTGTCCAGAAGCGGATTAGTGCTGTCATGACTTTCTCCATCAAAACCAATACTTATCATGAAAAATCTTTATATCTCTATCAGTTTGGTCATCGCGCTGATTGGCTGTAGCCCGCGCGTAACTGTGGATAAAACCCAAACAATTGATTTTAATCACTATAAAACTTACGGCTGGATGGATTCAGATGTAAACGCGGGACAAAATCCGCTGTATTACAACCAACTCGCCACGCAACGTGTAGAGCAGACCGTTAATATGGTGTTAAGCCAGCGGGGACTGGATTCAACGAAAAACATGCCCGATTTGCTGGTCGGTTATCACTTCTTTGTTGAAGATAAAACGCGTTTAGTCACCAGCAACCCTTCACCGACTCCCGTATATGGGCCTTATTATGGCTGGGGCCGCTGGGGATATCGGAACTGGCGCCCATCCTGGTGGAGCTGGAACACCTGGGGCCCCATGTACTCCCAGGAAAAATATGAAGCTGGTACTGTGGTGATTGATATGGTTGATGCTGAAACCAAACAGTTGATCTGGCGGGGTTCTGTTCAAAGTGCCATTGTAGACCCGGCGCGGATCAGCGATCAGTTACAACGGGACGTACAACGGATCATTGAACAATTCCCCCAACGGAAAGGCTAGCTATCTCAAGGACAATTGAATCTATTGCCTTGTATTTGTAACGCTCAACGATAACAGCCAACAGACTGGTCGATACTGCCCGTATTTATGCCACTGATTGTAATAAAGGCATTCCCTTATTCGGTAGGCCGATCATAAACCTGTAAGCTTGTAAGCGTTACATATGTGACTGATCTGGCATCAGGACCTTCGCCTGGTAGGTGTGTCAAGGCTTGGTGGACCGTGGTTAGTATAAACGTCACCGTCAACCATGGCACACCTCCAGGCGAAAGTCCCGGACATTGATCGCTAAACTATTGTTGAATTTCTGGCAGTTAATCGGCCGACTTACTCCGCTTGATATCCATTCGTATCATCTTGGCTTCGAGCGTTGTTGGTTTAATGTTCAGCAGTTCAGCAGCACCGCCTTTTCCTCGAATCCGATAATTCGCTTGTTTCAACGCGGCCAGAACATTGTCCCGTTCGGCCTGATCAAATGGTTTGACAAAGGTTGTTGACTGACTAGCCAGAGGAGTAGATATGGAGTGAGTTGTCAATGATTCACGTAAAAAGATCTCGGGCGTAGTGCTCATAATAGCAGCCCGTTCCAGCAGATGCTCTAACTCCCGGATATTGCCGGGCCAATGATAATTCTGAAGTTGTTCTAACGAAGTTTTCGAAAGTCCTGTCAGCCTTTTGCCCAGTTTCTTGGCGATCTTCGCCAAAAAGAAATTAGCCAGTGGAATCAGGTCTTCCCGCCGATCCCGTAGGGGAGGCAGATTAATGGGAAATACGTTCAGGCGGTAAAACAGATCCTGACGGAATCGGCCAGCGATTACCTCTTGATGCAAATCACGGTTGGTTGCCGCAATCACCCGTACATCGCAATAAATAGACCCTTTTCCCCCAACACGTTCAATCTCCTTTTCCTGCAACACACGCAGTAATTTTGGTTGCAGCTCCAGGGGTAGCTCGCCAATCTCATCCAGGAAAATAGTACCACCATGAGCCAGTTCAAACTTGCCAACCCGCTTATCGACAGCACCTGTAAATGCCCCTTTTTCATGGCCGAATAACTCCGACTCGATGAGATTGGTTGGCAGGGCCGCGCAGTTGAGCTTGATTAAGGCTTTGGTCTTACGGGTTGATCGATTGTGAACAGCGCGCGCGATCAGTTCTTTACCCGTACCGGTCTCACCCTGAATCAGGACAGTATAATCGGTTGGGGCCACTTGCTCAATGCTGTTGAACACAGCCAGCAAAGAGGGGCTGGTTCCGATGATTTCCTCAAAATTAGCTCCAGTTTTTACCTCCTCCAGCAAATAGGTATTTTCCTGGCGCAGTTGTTCACTGAGCTGCTCGATCTTATCAAAAGCCAGTAACCGATCAACCGTCAGTGTGAGCGACGGCTGCATTCGTAGAAGTAAAGCCAGGTGATTTGGCTGATAGGTGTCTGGCTGTCGGCTAAAAAAGGAAACATAGAAGGTGCCATTTTGCGCCGTTTTTAAAGGAATCGTCAAATTTGACTCTAGTCGGAACGTTTTGGCAATGAGTGCTTTTAAGGGATTTTGCCGACATATCGCGACAAAATCAGCTCCGTTATAAAGAGCCTCTCCATCGTAAGGAACCTGAGAGAGAATCTGTTGGTACTTTTCCATTGACAGGCTGGTCATTTGCAGAAAAGTATTCGTCCCAATGGTTTGATAGTCATCGAGGCCGATCCTGAAGAAGCTATAGGAGCGGAAGGCATTCTGGGTCGGTTCTCTTTCCGGCCCCAAAACCATGTAATCGAATGGAATATAGGGCTGAAAAAGCCGTGCAACGGTTAGTAACCGTTGTTCCCAGTTACTCCTTTCCGAAAGCGCATCTGTTAATTTAATTTGTAATGCCTGTTCCTGTCGTACCTGTAGTTCGATGCTATGAGCGTGACGGTAATGGGCAATTTCCAGCGCTACCAGCACATCTTTTTCACGGAAAGGCTTCACCAAAAAACCGTAAGGTTTGGTCATTTTAGCTTGCTCAAGAATGCTGGTATTGGTATTGGCCGACAAATACACGAATGGGATAGCCTCTTTACTCAGCTGCCAGGCCAGATCAATACCCGTTTGCGCCCCCTTGAGGTGGATGTCCAGCAAAACCAGATCGGGTCGTTGCTGATGAATGATCTCCAGGGCTTTTTCCACTGTAAAGGCAATGCCACTGACCCGGTAGCCCGCTTTTTTCAGGATTATCTGCAAATCATTGGCTACCGCGAATTCATCTTCTACGAGCAGAATGGTTTGTGGAGATTCTTGGTTGACGTTTATGGCATTAAGCGGCATAGTTGATTTAGAAATTGTTATGGGCAGGACTTGGTTGTTTTTCGCTCAATACGAACTGGATATTTAATTCCAGACGGCTACGCAGGCTCAACTGACCACCTGACTATTTCCAGATGCCAGGTATGTTATGACTCCTCAAATCACTGGTTGATCATGCTGTTGGGACCAATTTCACTACTCCTCAACCGTTCTACGTTTTTCGGGTTCTAGCCTCTTCCAGATCCAATTCGCGTTCTTTCGCCCGGATTAAATGGTCCGCAAATATATTATCCCGGTGCATTTTCTTTAGGACAGCACGCCTGACCCGAATTATTTCGAGCAACATATCCCGGTAGGTTTTCATAAAGGATGGTGATAAGTCATCATCGGCAACCAGGCTTTTATTCGCTATTTCTGCCATCCGCTCATACCTGTTTTTTACTCTCGTAAAAACAGGTATTTCAGTGATCTCGGTTGGGCAGTTGCGTTCTAAATATTCAATTACCGCAATTGCTAACTTATAGCGAATCGTATTTTCCTGCTGAACGTCATTCTCATGGGTCTCCACTTTTAACCAGCGTAATAAAAAAGGCAGTGTAAGACCTTGAAGAATCAACGTGGCTAGTATAACCGTGAAGGTAATAAACAATATTAAGCTCCTGTACGGAAATTCAATACCCGTTGAGAGGGTTAATGGAATAGCTAAAGCAGAGGCCAGCGATACGACGCCACGCATGCCACTCCACCCGACAACAAAGTCCGCTTTCCAGTTAAATCGGGCCTCATTATTTTCTCGACTGGGTTTAAGCAAACGGATTAGATAGTTCACTGTAAAGACCCAGAACAAGCGAATGATAATGGTTACCAGGCTTATGATAACCGCATAAAAAATGATGTGCGGGAAGGAATAACGCTCTATACCTTTAATTATTTGTGGTAATTGTAATCCTATCAAAATGAAGACGATTCCGTTCAGGAGAAAGACCAGAACTGACCAAACCGTTAACGACTGCAAGCGAGAGTTATAGGCGAAAATGTCGGCAGATCGATAGGATACTAGCAACCCACCGCTTACTACCGCCAATACACCGGAAAAATGAAAATGCTCCGCCGTCAGATACATTAAATAGGGTGTAATCAATGTGAGTGCGGTGTCTGTGCCGGCTGTTGTCGGTAAATTTTTATGGATTAAATATACCAGATGGCCAATGGCGAGTCCAATGACAACACCCATGATAACCACAGTGAAAAATCCTACTGTCGCATCCCAAAAAATAAACTTACCCGTGAGGATGCAAATCAGTGCAAAACGGAAGACGATTAAACTGGTGGCATCGTTTAGTAAACTTTCCCCATCCAAAATGGTGGTCACACGTCGGGGTATCTTCAATTTCTGTAAAACGGATGTAGCCGCAATAGCATCAGGTGGTGAAATAATACTCCCTAATAGAAACCCGGCTGCCAGCGAAAAATTGGGAATCAACCAATAAGAAACAAACGCGATACCTGTGGCTGTAAAAATGACAAGGCCAACGGCTAAGGTGCCAATGGATCGACGTAAATGCCAAAACTCACTCCAGGCAGTGTTCCAGGCAGCTGAGTAGAGTAATGGAGGGAGAAAGATGAAAAAAATAACATCAGGCCTCATACTTACCAACGGTACGCCTGGAATGAAACTGATAATGAGCCCGGCAAGAACTAATACGATCGGGTAGGGGACATTAAGTTTTTCACTGATAAGCGCCAACATGGAAACCACGAATAACAGGGTCAACACAAGGAGCAAATGATTTTCTAACATGGCGCAAATGTCAACATGTTGATAATTAGAAAGATAGGTGAGGATGCGCAATAAAGATCAGACTCCCGTTCTGATTCAGAAACAAGACATAGTTGGTGAATCAGCTAATAAACCCGACTCAATATGGTTGCTTCGCATAGAGTTTATTAAGCTTTGTTCTGGCCCTTTTTAGCCGCATTTTAACGGCACTGGCCGAAAGCATAAACCGAGCCTGGATGTGTTCAATGGATTGACCATCGCGATATTTAAGATATAACATGGTTCTATCCGTTTCTGAAATACTACTAAGCAGCGCCAGCATCCTGCTTTCTGCCGGGTCTTGCTGACTTGTACTTTCCTCAAATGTCATCGCGAAATCACCTGCACTCCCCTCATGATTTTCATTGAGTTGGGAGATTGGCAGACGCTTTGAATTCCGAAAAAACTCCCGATAATGATTGTAGGTAATCGTGTAGAGCCAGGTAGAAAAGGATGATAGCTCCCTGAAGGAATGCAGGTGGTCAAATGCCTTTAATAAAATATCCTGTGCGAGATCAAAGGCGAGGTCCGAATCCTGGCAAAGGGAAAGACATTTATTGTATACTTTTGGGTAGTATCGTTGATACAGTATGCTCATTCCCAATTGGTTACCCATACGATGCTGCTGAACCCAGTAATCATCACCGGTAATTAAAGTAAGCTGGTCAATTTTCATAGTAGTAATTGGTTACATTGATAAGGAATTTTTAATCCAGGCGGTAAAGGCTTCAGACTGGCCACAACGATACCGCTACCCTGAAATGGGGCTTTCAGTCAGTTGCCGCTTTATTTGCTGGTGCGTATTCTTAAAAGTCCATCTGTTTACCAGACGCTTGAAGTGGTTTGAACAGGGATCTGATTGTGGCGCTCTTGCAAGTGCCCTGTTTTTCTTCGAACAGACAGCTAACTGTATTCTTCTCAGAGTTTATATGAACCAGCTAATCTGGATCAGAGCGTGTTCAGTATCGTTCCCATGAACGACGACCTGGGAACAGGGCTCCGTCAAGCTGGCTGATCAAAACACCCGTAGTTCTGGTTTGTGCTTCGATTCGCCCTTTGCCGACTCTTGTTCATGGTTCAATTGGGGGTAGTCGAAAAGTGTGCCAAATCCCGAATTCGCTGCCAGCTTGAGGTAGAAACGCTCTTTATACGCTCAGATACGGCTTTTCTGGAGGAATTAGCTTATCAATTATTGAAGCAAGAGTCCATAAACTCCAATTTCATGGAGTATGTAGGTTTCGATGACTCCATGAGATTGGAGGTGGTGGCTGATAGTTCTCATCGAAGCCAGACTTGGGCGTAAATCAGTCCATTTGCTTTTGTATGGTCAGTCGACAAAAGCTTCAATGTGGTCGCTTACTGTGCCCTTGTGGGCCAATTATTTTTTAACGACTACAGTGTGACCAAGCCAATGAGCCTGCATCTATAGGGGCATCAAACCAGTTTAAAATCCCTCTACATGAAAAAAGTATTGTTTGCTCCTCTTTTAGCCGCAGCGGGCGGCTTCGGCCTTGCGGTTCAGGATGCCCCAGGCAATGCCCAGATCAGACAATCAGTCAAAGACCCGGTGGTCTCCGATGCGGTCCGGCCCTTTCACATAAACGTACCCGAAGCTGAGCTGGCTGAACTCCGCCGACGCGTGTTAGCCACTCGATGGCCAGGGCGGGAAACGGTCAAGGATCAATCTCAGGGTGTAAAGCTGGATAAGATTCAGGCACTTGTTCATTACTGGGGAACCGGCTATAACTGGCGTAAGGCAGAAAAGAAATTAAATGCACTGCCACAATTTGTTACTACAATTGACGGACTCGACATTCAGTTTGTGCACGTTCGCTCTAAACATCCCAACGCGCTTCCGCTCATTATGACTCATGGCTGGCCAGGTTCCATATTTGAGCTACTTAAAGTTATCGGTCCGCTCACCGACCCCACCGCGTACGGCGGTCATGCAGAAGAGGCATTTGATTTGGTTCTGCCCTCCATGCCTGGTTATGGATTTTCGGAAAAACCGAAGGATACTGACTGGGATGCTGATCGCATTGCAAAAGCCTGGGCTATACTGATGAAACGACTTGGCTATAAACACTATGTGTCTCAGGGTGGTGATTGGGGGTCGGTGGTTGCCGATAAGATGGCGCATCAGAAGCCAGAAGGATTGCTGGGTATCCACGTTAATATGCCAGCGACCGTGCCAGCAGACGTAGCAAAAGCCCTCAACAATGGTGATCCGGCCCCAGCCGGACTGTCCGACAAAGAAAAAGCCGCCTTCAAGTCTCTTGCTTATTTATACACAAAAGGCAGTGGGTATGCTGCCATGATGGTGACCCGACCGCAGACCCTGGGCTATGGGCTAACGGATTCACCGGCAGGTCTCGCAGCCTTTTTCTATGACAAGTTCAATGAATGGACGTACAGCGGTGGAGATGCTGATAAAGCATTTACAAAAGATGAGATGCTCGATGATATTACACTTTACTGGCTGACCAATACCGCTGTCTCTTCCGCCCAGCTTTACTGGGAAAATAACGCCAACAACTTCAACGCCGTGGATATTTCGATTCCTGCTGCTATAACGGTCTTTCCCGGCGAAATCTACCAGGCACCACGAAGCTGGGCCGAGCGTAGTTACCACAAACTCATCTATTTCAATGAGGTCGATAAAGGTGGTCATTTTGCCGCCTGGGAACAACCGGAGCTCTTTTCGGCTGAACTCCGGGCTGCCTTTAAATCACTGCGTGGCGTAACGAATTAGTACATGAAGCAGACGATTACGCTACCTGATGTCGGACGCGAAAACGAATCGCAAAATTTATAAATCATGAACAGGATATTATTTTGGCTTTTCTTGACGATCACATCCATTCTGAGCAGTAGGACGCAGGCACAGGTAAAAAACATTGTGCTGGTTCACGGGGCCTTTGCCGACGGATCAGGCTACCAAAAGCTGTATACTATTTTAAAATCTCATGGTTATAAGGTGAGTATTGTTGGTAATCCGAATACGGGGGTGGAAGATGATCTGGCCGCAACCAAAAGGGTATTGGATCGACAGAAAGGGCCTGTCATTCTGGTTGGGCATTCGTATGGCGGAGCGATCATTACGCTGGCCGGGAATTCGCCAAATGTAGTCGGTCTGGTCTATATTGCCGCATTTTCCCCCGATGAAGGAGAGTCCCTCGGACAATTACTCAGTTCTTATCCTGTTGATCCTAAGTCCGGAATACTGCCTCCGGTAGATGGGTATGTCTGGTATGATCAGGCGAAATTCCACTCTGGTTTTTGCGCTGATCTGCCAAATGAAGAAGCTGAATACATGTATGCTTCTCAGGTTCCAGTAGCCGTATCTGCCTTTGCGCATGTATTCAAGAATGTCGCCTGGAAAACGAAGCCAACCTGGCACATTGTTGCCACTGAAGATCATTCTATACCACCCGATCTGGAACGGTTTATGGGCAAACGAACAGGTGGTACCGTTTCGGAGATCAAAGGAAGCCACGTAATCTTTATTGCACAACCCAAAGCCGTTGCTGCAATCATAGAAACGGCGGCTAAGCATTCCCTGCTGAAATAAATCATAGTACACAGCATCTAACCTGCTATTATCCATGGGACAGATTAGATTTCAAACGGAGAAACCGAATATGTTTAACAATCTCAACTATGATCGCCGTCGTTTTTTAGGCACGGCAGCTATGACCCTGGCAGCCACTCAGTTTGGTATGTCGAATGTCAGTGGGCAATCACTGACACCCAGAGCGGTTCAGTTACCTATCGAACGAGCATTAGTATCGATTCGGAACGCAACTACCTGGCTTAACTCAACACCTCTGACAGCTGACGACATACGAGGGAAAGTTGTCCTGATTGACTTCTGGACCTACACTTGCATCAATTGGTTACGGACCCTTCCCTATGTCAGAGCATGGGCTACTAAATATAAAGTTCAGGGTTTGGTGGTGATTGGCGTACACACACCAGAGTTCGCTTTTGAGAAAAACATTGAGAATGTGAGGAGGGCCGCCAAAGACATGCGGGTTGATTATCCGATTGCGGTAGACAATGGCTATACGATCTGGAATGCGTTCGAGAACCGGTATTGGCCAGCTCTCTACTTCATTGATGGACAGGGGCAAATCCGGGATCACCAATTCGGAGAGGGTGACTATGAACGGGCAGAACGCATCATTCAGCAGTTGCTAAAGGAAGTCGGAGCGGGTGGTACTCAACAGGAGTTGGTGGCCATCGAAGCAAGCGGGGCTGAAGTGGCTGCTGATTGGAGTAGCTTAAAGTCACCGGAGAACTACCTTGGTTATGAACGAACGGAGAATTTTGCATCTCCCGGTGGTGCCATTCTGGATAAGCGACGCGTTTATGAATTACCCAAAAAGCTGAAGCTTAATCAGTGGGCACTTTCGGGTGATTGGACGGTTGAAAAACAGGCGATTACGCTCAACAAGGCCCAGGGGAGAATCACGATTCGTTTTCACGCCCGCGATCTTTACCTCGTCATGGGGCCTTCGGCATCAGATAAGCCGGTGCGATTTCGTGTACGCATTGATGGAGTGCCACCCGTTGCTGCGCATGGTGTTGACGTTGATGATCAAGGGTACGGCATGGTTACTGAACAGCGGCTGTATCAATTGATCCGGCAGCCAAAACCCATCGCTGACCGTCAATTCGAGATCGAATTTTTGGACTCGGGTGTGGATGCTTTTGCATTCACATTTGGCTGATTCTTTGCCTCCTCTAATCGATTGCTTTCCTCAATCAACATGGATAAGAGGCATTGCTGAAACAGTATCCACAAGTACATAATCTTGTTCCCGGAAATTTAATAGCGGCCTGTTTATGCGTATCCTACGAAAGGCTAAGTCGCCTTTATCACGCCTGAAATGTGATGTAAGTCACAATTAATCAGCTTTCTTCTGAAAGTGATGTAGATCACGTAATCCACCCGATTGCGCGAAACAACTTTGCATTGTTCTTTTAAACTATAAAACAAATGGATATTCAACAGTTCAATATCAATGGCGCCCAAAGTACGATTGACTGGGTCGGCCGTAAAGTAACCGGTGCGCATAATGGCACGATTGCGATCAAAGAAGGAACATTACTTTTTCGTGATGACGAGCTTACCGGCGGGAGATTTGTCATTGACACCCGGTCTATCAAAATCCTCGATGTTACCGATCCTGCTACGAATGCGCAATTTGCCGGCCACCTGGCTTCCGATGACTTTTTCAGTTCAGAACAGTACCCAGAAGCCATCTTTGAAATCAGCCAGGCTGAACCCCGCGAAAACGGGTCCTATCACGTTGAGGGCAAGCTGACAATTAAAGGGATTACGCATCCTACCAGTTTTGATGCCCAGGTGAATCGTTCGGGTAATTCGGCTACGGCTACTGGTAAAATCACCATAGACCGGACGAAGTATGGCATAAAGTTCCGCTCCTCCAGGTTCTTCCAAAATCTGGGTGATAACCTGATCTATAACAATTTTGATCTGAACATCAGATTAACTGCCGAAGCGATCACCCAACTAGCTCACGCTTAATTAGTCCGGCCATGCCATACGTAAAAATTGAAGTGACTCGCGAAGGTGTTACCCGCAAACAGAAACAGGAACTGATTAAAGGGGTAACGGATCTGATTACCACTGTGCTCAATAAAGACCCCCATCTGACGCACGTGGTTATCCAGGAAGTTAATCTGGACGATTGGGGGTATGCAGGTGAACAAACATCAGTTTTAAGAGAGCAGGGAATTACTGCCGACAGGCATTAACCAGGTTCGGACATGAGAACGCAAACTGTAATTGTTACCGGTGCATCATCCGGTATCGGTAAAGAAGTTGCCCGCTACTTTCTCGAAAAAGGCGACAACGTAGTGATCAACTCGGCAACAGCGTCAAAATTGGAAGAGACGTTTCGCGAGCTGGGTGGAGGTCCTAATCTTGCCTGGGTAGTCGGAAACGTTAGCGACAAAGCAACAGGCGAGCTACTGGTTAAAACGGCTGTCGAGCGATTTGGCTCTGCTGACATTCTGATCAATAATGCCGGCATTTACGAAACAAAGCCTTTCCTGGAGGTAGACGAGCCCTATTTAGACCGCTTTTTGACTACCAATTTTAAAGGTACGTTTTTCACGACGCAGGCAGTCATTCCGCAAATGCTGAAACAGCATGAGGGGGTGGTAATTAACATTGGTACACCGCTGGTCGAGCATGCTTTAGATGGTGCTCCATCCACGGCGCCTATTTCAAGCAAAGGCGCTATTCATGCGCTGACGGTACAGTTGGCCGCTGAATTTGGCAGAGATAATATTCGCATCAATACAATTGCCCCCGGTCAGATTCGTACACCAATGCATGGTGAAGACTCAGATAATGGAGCTGGCCTGCATCTGCTGAACCGGATCGGTGAAACGGAAGAAGTAGCGCATATGGTGTATGCGGTTGCCAAAAATAAGTTTGTCACCGGTGCCATCATCAATGTGGACGGTGGTATGGCCGCTGGTCATCGTCTAAACTGACCGAAAACAGGTTTGTATCCGCTTTAGGGCCCGGAACTTCTCCGGGCGCTAAAGTATAAATAGACATACAGATGAAAACGAATGAGGACGAAAGAGGGGCGATCGAACAAGCGCTGAAAAGGTATTATTTCCAGGGGATTTTTGAGGGTAATGTAGAATTACTGAATAAAGTATTTTATCCAGGTTCATTTGTCCTTGGCGACATAAATGGGAAACCTTATGCCAAAACTCTGGCTGAGTACCTTGATGGAGTTGCCCACCGAACCAGCCCCAAAGATTCCGGGCAGCCCTATGAAACGGAGATTATTGAGATTGATGTCATTAATTCAATCGCCGTAGCCAAAGTACGAGTGACTATGTATGAGTTCAATTATTATGACTTTCTGGCTTTTCATCAGCTGGATGGGCAATGGGTGATTGTCAATAAAATGCTTACCCACGTCGAACAGTAGGTAGATGATCAGCAATCATCTACCTACTAAAGCCATCCGGAAATAGACCAAAGCAGCCGAAGTGAGTGGGAAACCGCATCCGATTTTGCAGGAGCTATCAGGTGGGAGGCTATCGTCGGTCAGACAAATGCCCTAGTTCGAGTCATGGGCAACGTCCTGTATTTTTTTCTTAGGAATACGGCATAAAATAGCACAAGTTACTTACGTATAGTAGTATCCGTTCGATATGAAAAGCTGGCTTTTCGTTTTCTTTTTACTGGAGGCACGACTAGGCGTTGGTCAGTCAGATAGTCTTTCTGGCCTCAATCGGCTCGAACAAAAACGTTCGGACTTTCTTGTTGGCGACGTGGGTGAAAAGGAAGGTAACGGTATATTAAGTGGACTGCGTCCACAAGTTATGCAGTCAGGTAGAGAAGGCATTGTTAACCTTTTAGGGGACAACCTATACCTCCTTGGTTTACGTCTGCCTGGTCTGGCGCAGCCTATACAAAGTGGCCGTCCCGATTCGGTTCAGGTACAGAATCATCGGTACATTGAACTCTATCGCAACCACACCGATATGTCTTATCTATCGCCCAAAGGGGAGCTGGGTGCGCCGATTAAGTATATGCTTAACAGTGAGTTGGTCGCTAATTTTTTTCTGCTGGCCAGCCGCAATTCCCGATTGGCGATAGCTATTACGCCCCGATTCACAGTTCGGATTCGGGATGGGGCATCATCGCCGGTGGGAACGCCCAGTTACCGGATCGGAGCGAGAGCTTTTTACCGGATGACGTCGAATACGGTGCACTTTAAGTACCTGGAAGGACAGTTTTACCACCATTCCAATGGGCAGAGTGGCGATGTGTTCAATTCGGATGGCAGTTACAATACGGAAACCGGGGATTTCGCGACGAATTACCTCCAGGGAGATTACCATTGGGGTACTTATCACCGCAACCACTTCGGAACCTACTATGGACTGGGTGCTCGCTGGCATGCTCCCTTTTTTAATCATTCGGAAGGCTTATCCGGTCATTACGGATTTACACGGCTACAAGGCCATGCCCTCTATCGCCGGTTCCGGCGAAGTTCATCAGTCGTTACAGCCCTTCATAAATCATCGCTTACGGCTGAATGGATTCGAATTATTGTGAAGGCGTCTTACGCGGTTAATCGATTAGACAACGTTGGACTTGCCAGTGTCCACAGACGACTGAACACCGAACTCAGTGTGTATTATATTCCGCCATTTGGTCGTGAAACGGGCCTGTTTGCTACCGTTGGTTACTACGGCGAAGATCCGTATAACATTTATTTCAATAACCGCTACGCCTTTGTCCGATTGGGTATTGCCGTAGGTTTCACCCGGTATGATGAAGATGTACGCAAATAAGGCAAACTCGTTAGTAAGCGACAAAAGTTTTGGTAGCCGGACGACCTAGATTTAATAGGGAGAAGTTCCAAAATATGCATTCACAATCGGTAATAAATCCGAAACCATAGTTAAGCCACGAACTATCTGAAAGCGTCATCAGTTGGCGACGTTCAGTTCACTATTCAACTCGTTTTCGTCATGTCGACCACACCAAAGAGTTTTCGGGTTGAATTCGCCCAACAGAAAAGCATATTGGTTAGGGCAAATCAAACGCTGCTGGAGGCTGCCTTAACGACCGGTATTCCGATGTTACATTCATGTCAGGGAAATGCACGATGTTCGACCTGTCGGCTACTGGTTCATGCGGGTGCCGATGTACTCAGTACGCCAACGGCAGCAGAGCGACAATTAGCTGGTCAAATGCATTTGCCCCCAGATATTCGATTGGCCTGCCAGGCCCGCCTAGTTGGCGATGGGGCTAAAGTCACTCCAATTTTGCGCGACCAAACTGATATAGACTTGTATCTGAGCCCGTTAGCGGTGGGTAAAAGCCAGGATATGGGCATGGAAAAAGAACTGGTGTTGCTTTTTCTGGACATCCGTAATTTCACCCACCTGGTTGAGACCCATCTGGCTTTCGATGTGATTCACCTTGTTCGCAAACTGTTCACTGCTTTTCAGTTCATCTTGCAGAGCTTCGGGGGCAAGATCATTGAAAGCGCTGGCGATAGTTTATACATCGTTTTTGGCCTGGAGCAGACGCTGACCGCCAGTGCTTCAGCGGCCGTACAGGCGGGCTACGCCCTTCAGTCTGAACTTAACCGACTTAACGATCAGTATTTTCAAAAGTATTTTGATCTAAGCATCTCCATTGGTATTGGCGTTCATCAGGGCACGGTTATAAGCGGAACCATCTACCTGGGTGAGCAAAAGCATATAGTTGTCATGGGTCATGCTGTCAACGTAGCCTCTCGGTTGCAAAACGCAACCAAAGAGGTAAATAACGACTATATCGTGTCAGCTGATGTCATGGATTTATTGCCTAGGTCAACAAGGGTGGTTGATCCCATTACCATTCAGGTACGAGGTATTTCCAAACCTGTTCCTGTCTATTTGCTTGGGCAAGCGTACGAATTATCAAAAAAACCGTTGGCCCACGCCTATGTCAGTTGAGGTATTATCCCTTGATTATTCCTGAGTTTTTAAACGTAAACGATCATGAAACTATTGAACACTATTTATCAACTACTGTCGGGATCACCGGTTCGCCCAGGCGTGACGGACCTCAATGCCCGTCTGCTGAATACCTGGGTTCTCCATCAATCGATCGAATACCTGCATCCCCAATGCATCTGGCAACTGGGAGAGGGGCACATTCTTCAAGGATCTTACAAAGGCTATGATTTCTACAAATGGTACACGCAGCAATTAGACGCCAGGTATGCGACCTGGACGGAAGCCATCGAGAGTGTGATTAGCTCAGAGATAGGTGGCATTATTGTCGGGGAATACCAGTTTCAAAAAGAAATCGATGGCCTCTGGCAAACAGCTCCATTTACCCATTTTTATCGAATAGAGAATGATCAGATTACGTCGGTTCGCATGTACATGGGTGCCATATCAAGTCACTTGGATGCTGGTAATCAACTTATTGAGATAGCCTCCATTCAATTTTTTCTCTCGGCTAACTAACCTCCACTTAACCGATTGCCTTTCCAGTTGATTCGTCTTTTCTGTCGCTAGTTGCTATGAAAATCGCTTTAACCCGAGCAGACTCTGCTCAAGGACCGTTGGAACTGATTGAGTATGGTGACCCAACTCATCCCCAGAGTAGGCTGACCCGCCAAGAACTAAACGCAGTCGCCGACGGAATGAAAGGAGATGTATGCCTTCGCTACCGCTACTTTCCCCACCTGGAAAGCACCCAGTCCATACTGGGAGCCTGCGCACTTGAAGCAGCCGCCAGCCAGCACCAGTTCTGGTCGATATATCATGCACTGGCACGTTCATTAACCTGGCCACCCTAGCACGGCAAATTCGCCAGTTGGATCTAAATGAGTCGCAGTACTTTCAGGAATTGCTTGGCATGCAAACCCGACAGGCTGTTCTAACTGATTGGCAAGTCGGTTACGAGCTGGGCGTTAGCACGGCACCGACCCTGATTATGGCCGGACAACGGTTTCACGGTAAGTTAACCGTCGCCCTGATGGTGTCCTTCATCTAGTCGCACCTCAGCCGAAACCACCTTTGTATGCGTTCATAACCGGTTTGCGGTTTTGGGCTTAAGTAAAATCGTTAGCTAAAGAATAATGTCAATCAAATCGTGTCAACGAGTTCAGGATAACGACATGATCACAAACCAGTTCAAATAATGACTGCTCCACTAAAGATTCGATGCGGCTGGAAAGCTGTCCATCTGATTACACTATCAACCTTACTAGGGCTCGGCGGTTGTAGGGATCAAAATGCCGACATGTATGACAGTACGATCCTGGTCGTAACGGATTTTGCCAAAGGGGCGGATAGCTGGAAAGCTGATTACTCTGACTACCAGCTTAACGAAGCGGATAGCATTCACTTTGTGTCGGGAATACGTTCGTTACCAATGCCGCTGGATACAAGCCGAAAAGCATTTCTGGTGGGTAGCACGAATGCCAGTGACGATCTCTTCATGTTCCTGAAGCGAAAGCTTAGTGGTCTGCGGCCGACTACCAATTACCAGATCGTGTACGAGTTGGAATTGGCCTCAAAGTATCCTGCCCAATCGGTTGGAATTGGTGGCTCGCCTGGCCTGGCCCTGCATCTTAAAGTAGGCGCATCAGCGGTGGAACCAGTTAAAGTAGAAAAGAATCAGGGCTACTATCTAAATCTGGACAAGGGCGACCAGGCAACCGGTGGGAAAGATGTCATCTTAATCGGGGATGCCAGCAATGATAATACTGACGACCGCTATCGGTTGGTTCGTCGGTTCAGTAACGGAAAAAATCTGATGGCTCAAACCGATAAAAACGGAGACTTATGGTTGGTGGTTGGCACTGATTCGGGCTATGAAGGACGAACCGATTTATACTACAGTCGAATCCTGGTTAGTTTGAGACCAATAGTTCCTCAATGATTACCTTATAATTGACCACCATTTTTGTTTTATAAAGGCATTTATGACTATACCTACCTGGTGAAATTTATTTCGAAAGGCCTGGTGACCACGGGCAGCACTTTGCATCTCAAGGGCCGAAAATAATTACCTCAAAAAATGAAAACGACTGAACGAATCATCGCAAGCACTTTAATGGCTGGAGCCATAGTCCTGCATGGAACAACGAGTTCCGCACAAACAGAAAGTACGATCCAATCCGGATCCAATGAGTCAATACGTCCGTTCCGGATCCATGTTCCTGCGAAAGAACTCGCTAATCTGAAACGCCGGATTCTGGCCACTAAATGGCCCGGAAAAGAAACAGTTTCCGATCAATCGCAGGGTGTGCAACTAGAGACCGTTCAAAAGCTTGCCCACTATTGGGCAACGGATTACGATTGGCGAAAGGTCGAAGCCAGATTGAATGCCCTGCCGCAATTCATCACCAACATCGACGGGCTGGATATTCATTTCATTCACGTTCGTTCGAAGCATCCAAATGCTCTGCCCGTGATCATCACCCATGGTTGGCCGGGCTCGATCATTGAACAAATGAAGGTCATTGAGCCGCTGACAAATCCAACGGCACATGGCGGGAAGGCCGAAGATGCGTTCGATGTCGTGATTCCGTCACTGCCGGGCCATGGTTTTTCCGGGAAACCCACCGCCACTGGCTGGGATCCTATCCGAATAGCACGCGCCTGGATTGTGCTCATGAAGCGTCTGGGTTATACGCGATTCGTGGCGCAGGGGGGCGATTGGGGGGATGCCGTCTCGGAACAAATGGCTTTGCTGGGAGCTCCTGAATTGATCGGCATTCACACCAATATGCCTGCCACCGTACCCGACGACGTTGCAACCGCACTCCAATTCGGCACTCCGCCACCATCGGGCCTCTCTGCCGACGAGAAACATGCTTACGATCAACTCGATTTTTTCTATAAGCATGGTGTGGCTTACGCTCAGGAGATGGGAAACCGCCCACAGACATTATATGGCATCGAGGACTCACCGGTTGGTCTTGCCGCCTGGATGCTCGATCACGATGCGAGCAGTCACGCGCTCATTGCCCGTGTCTTTGATGGTAAAACCGAGGGACTCACACGGGATGACATTATCGACAACATTACCCTCTACTGGTTGACAGGCACAGCGGTTTCTTCGGCTCGCCTGTATTGGGAAAGTAAGCTTCCATTTTTCGCTCCCAAAAAAGTGACTATACCAGTTGCCGTAAGCGTCTTTCCTGATGAGATTTATGCAGCTCCGCGGAGTTGGGCAGAGAAAGCATTTTCAAACCTGATTCATTACAATCGGCTCCCTAAAGGCGGTCATTTTGCGGCCTGGGAGCAACCGGAATTCTACTCGACTGAACTGCGCGCAGCCTTCCAGTCTCTGCGCCAAACGGCCAGTAATGGTACGGCAAAGGCACCCACTGGTCGCTAATACTTTTCCCGGCCAGCATTACTAAAATGCCTGAGTATGTCGGGTCAGACTTTTCAGGGCGATAGTAATGTCGGGCCCATTGTAAAGTAAGTGTCATTGACGACCTGAAAAGAGCCTTGGCTACTTATATGGAAAGGTTCTTTACAAGCTGACTATCAGTTTGTTAAAAAAGTAACAAAATGGATAAACAAACCGAACGGGGTTTTGACCGATATGGCACTTATGAGCCTTCCCGGACTGGAATCCTGCTGATTGATCCCTATAATGATTTCTTACATCCTGAAGGCAAAGCCTATGCCCGATCGAAAGAAGTCATCCAAGAAGTCCACTTGTTGGATAATCTGGCCAGAGTAATCAACATAGCCCGCCAACTGCAAATCCAGGTGTTCTTTGTTCCCCATCATCGTGCTGAGCCAGGCGATTATCTAAACTGGAAATACCCCACTGCCCAGCAGCTCAGAACAGGAGAACAACAGGTTTTTGCAAAAGGCAGCTGGGGTGGCCAGTTTCATGCTGACTTTCAGCCGCAACCGGGTGACATCATTATCAAGGAGCACTGGGCACAAAGTGGGTTTGCCAATACTGATCTTGACCAGCAGTTGAAGCAGCATTCCATCGACCGTATCATCCTGATTGGAATGATTGCCAACACCTGCGTTGAGTCGACCGGTCGCTTCGGCATGGAATTGGGCTACCATGTTACGTTAGTAAAAGACGCTACAGCCGCAAATACCTGGCAGAACATGCAGGCAGCTCATGAGATAAATGGGCCCACGTTTGCGCACGCCATACTGACCACGGATGAACTACAGGCTATACTTCACAAAAAATCCTTACCCGTTAGCCAATGAATGTCTCATCAGAACAGCTGGCAGGAACGCCACTCCGGCTTACCCAGCATCATTCCGGCTACTGGCAGGTAACCATTGACGCTCCTCCACTCAATCTGTTCGGTCCGGAGCTGCTGACCGGCCTGGAGGAAATTATACGCCGGATGAAAATGGCGCCGGAACTACGTGTACTTGTATTCGACAGTGCCGTTCCGGATTATTTTATCGCGCACTTCGATATCAAGAAAGGAGGGGAGATACTGACTCGTAAAACACCCTCAGGCTTATTGCCCTGGTTCGACGTAGCGTTGGCACTCTATGAGTCGCCCGTCATTAGTATTGCTTCAATCCGGGGTCGCACTCGCGGTGTGGGCATCGAATTTGCCGCTGCCTGCGACATGCGCTTTGCCAGTGAAAAGTCAATTTTTGGCCAATTTGAAGTGGGCGTCAGTACCATTCCTGGGGGTGGTAGCATGGAGTTTCTCCCCCTGCTGACTGGCAGGGCGAGGGCTCTGGAGATCATCATTGGCGCGGAAGACCTGGAAGCGGCTACTGCCGAACGCTACGGACTGATCAACCGCCTGATTCCGGATGATCAACTCGATAACTTTGTCCACCAATTAGCCCTTCGCATCAGTCATTTTGACCCGGTGATCACGGGCATGGCGAAAACGATGATCAACCAGCGTGCGCCAAAAGTATTTATGGAGCACATGAATGCTTCACGTGCTGCATTCATCGAGGCCAATCTGCGTCCTGAACGAAAGTCGATTTCTCAAAAATTGCAGGGGTGGGGCATACAACAGGACGGCGATTTTGAACGTAATCTTGGCCTCTATTTAAGCCGCATCAGCGAGGAGGTTAGTCAGAAATCATAAACTATAAAAAAAGCCATCAAATGAAAATCGCCGAACAACTGGTTGATTCTAGCTTTAGTGCTATCATCAATGCCCCGATTGAGAAAGTCAATATACCCGAATGGGCCTTCAACTTATCCGAGAAGGAATACCAGGACTGCTCACCCGCGCATGTTTCTGTAGGTAAAACGACTGGGCCTGAGGGACGACGGATGACGATCAATGTGGAGGTAATTGGTGGAAGTCCTATGGTGCAGCATTACCAGGAAGAAGTATCCGAGCCCAATCACCTTGTGCTGACATCATTCTCCGATGTTTTTGCCCCGACGGGACGTATAAATATCTACGTTCGCTGGGAGCTCAGTGTCAAATCAATCAGTGATACCCAATGCGAGTTTACGAATCGAGTGGTCTCTTTTGCCACGGATGATATGCTTCTGAGCCTGGAACGTCAGGGTATACCTTTTGATGTGTTTAAAGCTCAGCGGCAACCGGCTTCCACTTACCATAATTTTAAGGAAACCCCATTGTTTGCTGCGAGCATCGAGCGAGCTGCATTAAGGGCATAATGTAATCTTTAGGCGATTATGAATACCCGCGCTTCCTGAGAAAGTGTATCACTTGTTTTCCTTAAGCTGGCGCTGCCATGGACCCAAAAGAAACGCTTAAGCAGCACATCGCTAAAACCACTTCCGTTTCAGACGAGCAGTTCGATTTCATCTTTTCGCATTTCAAGCCGCAAGTTTTCAAAAAAGGGCAAACCATTTTTGCGGCAGGTGACAATATAGACTGTGAGTTCTTTGTCGTTCGGGGTTGTTTAAAAACCTTTTACATCAATGACGATCTAAAGATGTTTATACTTCAGATCGCCAAACCTTGCTGGTGGGCTTCTGATTACAACGCTTTATACACAGGTGTCAAAGCAACAGTCAGTCTGGATTGTATCACGGATTCGGAGCTACTTTGTCTGAAAGCAGAAGATCGGGAGAAACTTTGCCAGGAAATACACGCAATTGAGCATTTCTTCCGATGGCGTACCAATATGGGTTATGTGACAGCCCAAAAGCAATTGCTTTCGATCATAAAGTTGATGTAAGTTTTGGATGAATAACATCCTGTAACTGACCGGAGAAAATACTTGGTGTCCTTTTGAAATAATCACCAGCCTTGAACCATTTTACAAATTTGTTTACAGGTTGAGATTGAACTCAGGCAAATGTTGGGGAATTTGAGCCAGCCGCTGAACTGCAACCTCAACATGAAATCATCCAATAACGATTGTTTCTGAAGTCTGCGCGTCTGTTGCTCATTCAAACCACAAACTAATTGGATCATGGAAGCACTCGATTCAGACATTATAAATGCAGAGCCCGTTCTAACGAGCTTACGGGCACAACTACAAACCTTTGCTATTTCGCCCGATGTCTACTTAAGTCGTTCTCAAACGAATAGCCAGAATAACCAACCAGAACCGTCGCTAACGACTAGAAAGGTGAAGACACAGGGTATCCATGAGGGTGTTTTACCGAAGATCTTACAATTGCTGGGAATACGCAGCATGATCTTAAATTCCCGGCATGACCTTGTTCCACTGGCTACGATTAGCGTTGACATCCCCAAATCAGCAAGTAAACAATACCAGTGGCAATACATGAAGAGTAGTGATTTGATTCAGGAACTACAGTCGCTATTTCAAAATTGCCGGATAATTGCGTTTACTGATTGGTCGAAACTGGCCGCAGCATCTGATCTCTGGACAGGCCTGCTGACTGATGTCATTAAACCGATTGGAAAGCAGGATCTGGAATTTATTTTTTATCTGGGTGATCCTCAGAAAAAGCGTTCGTTTCAGGTCGATGAGATCCTGGATATCATCAGTGATTTTTCTTATTACGGCCAGGTCACTTTTGCTTTAGATGAAGGGGAAGCCATCAAACTTTGGATGGTACTCAACGGCGTTCACTGGGAGACCCCAGTTACGGTTCAGAGTTATCGCGACTTGAAACGAAAATACGTTTCAATTTTTCAGGCGATGAACATCGCCCGGTTGCTGATCTATTCGGCAAATAAAGCAGTTCTACTTACCAAACTAGAGCAATTTGCCCTTGCCCGTAAACAGGTTGCACCCACAATAGAAATGGCAACCGATGCCCGGCTGCATTTCATTAAAGGGTTCAGCATTGGCCTGCTACATCAACTTGACATGCCGCGCTGCCTGGCACTTGGTCTTATCGTTTTTGGCAGTTATGGTGAACGAAGAGCCAGCCCAGATAAAAAAGACCTAATAGGCTATATAAACCGGTGGATTGACGATCTCCAGAAATCAGAGACGCTGCCCCATTACCATTAATCAATCATTATCCTGCCTTATTAGACGCTTTCTATCCGATAGATTGTTCATGGCGTCTTGGCATCGCTATGATTAAATAGCGATTCGTCAAAATTATCCAATTACACGAAGAACCCATCGCAAAAACCGAAACGAATATGAACACGACAAAAGTTTGGTATGTAACCGGAGCGTCGCAGGGATTAGGATTGACTCTGGTGAAAAAATTATTGACAAATGGCTACAAAGTAGCTGCAACTTCTCGCACCCTTACTGGCTTGCTACAAGCTGTTGGCATACAGGATGAAGCTCATTTTCTGCCATTGGCCGTTGATCTGACGAATGCAGACTCGATCCAGCAGTCGATCCAACAAACCACAGCTATTTTTGGCCGGATCGATGTAGTTGTCAATAATGCAGGGTACGGCATGAGTGGATCCGTTGAGGATAGTAACGAACAGGATGTTCGAAACATATTTACCATTAATATACTGGCAACGATACAAGTGACGAAAGCCGTGTTGCCACTGATGCGTCATCAGCGATCCGGCTATGTCATCAATATTGCTTCCGTCGCCGGTTTTGCAGGCGCTCCTGGCTGGTCGATCTATTCCGCAACCAAAGCCGCAGTAATCGCTTTTTCAGAAGTACTGGCCGCTGACGTGAGGGAATTTGGAATTAATGTGACTGTTGCCGAACCCTCTGGCTTTCGCACGGGCTTTCTGACCAAAGAGTCACTTGTGCTTGCCGAAAGTACGTTAGGTGACTACAAAACTATTAGAAACACGCAGGATCGTTACCTGGCCATAAATGGTCAACAAGCCGGAGATCCCGAAAAAGCCGCTGCGCTATTTATCGAACTCGCTGAGCATCCGAAGCCGCCCCTACACCTGTTTATGGGTGTCGATGCGTTTAATCGGGCCAGCGAAAAAATCAGCGACTTGTCTGCTGAGCTAACCGTATGGAAAGACCTGTCATTTGCTGTCGATTTCCAATCCTGATGAATTTACTGGTTTTTATCGTCTTGGGTATTGCCGTGGGTATGCTGATTCCGCTTATACCTGTTTATACTGCCGTATTGAATCGTTTCACCGGTGGCTTGTCTAACTCGGCTCCCATCATCTTTGGCATTGGGTTAGTCCTGACGATCGGGCTAAAAGTACTTTTAACCAGGGAATTTATCTGGCCTGCGCAAGTTGTCAAAGCACCCTGGTATTCGTTTATGGGTGGTTCTATTTTAGCCATTTACTTGCTATTGACCCCGTTGTTATTGCCTCGTTTAGGTGTTGGATTAACCATCAGCTTAATTGTTTTTGGCCAATTACTCATGGCCGTATTGATTGATCACGTTGGTCTTTTTGGCAACGATTCGTTCCCGCTCAATTGGCCTCGAGCGGGTGGCCTTCTTCTTATTGCAATTGGTGTTTGGTTATTAAAGAAATGAGTTGTCTTAAGTTAATTTCAGGACTTTTGCTAGACTGGTTTCAACTTCGAATTGGAATTTTATTGGCTAGACCAGGTGATATCGCTACCAATTGACAGTGCCAAGATGGCCGTACTCAATCTGCTTTTACATCAGTAATCATCTTAATCGGGTTCGCAGCAAAAGCCACTTATTGGTAGCTGTAATCAGTAGGAGAACCCAACGCAGTCAGCTGATGCTCTGAAAAAGTTAATACTATGGTTAACCCCGCCTGACTCCTGATCGATAACTCACCACCCAATTGCTGGCTGAAGCCCTCAATCAAAGTCATGCCCAATGATCGGCTAGCAGCAGGATCATAATCAGGCGGTAAACCTATCCCATCATCGGCAATCCTGAGTTCAAATGTGGTGGGCCTGAGCCAATGAAAAACTACACTGATCGTTCCAGATCGCCCCTTGGGAAAGGCATACTTGAGAGCATTAGTGATGGCCTCGTTGATGATCAACCCTAAGGGCACCGCCTGGGTGACGTCCAACTCGATGGGCTCTACCTGCATATCAAAGCCAATGGGCTGGGGCAGCTCATACGACTCCCGCAGGTAGGCCACCACCTCCTCAATATAGTCAGCCATCGGGATGCGGGCGATGCCTTCGGTCTGGTAGAGCTTCTGGTGGATCAGAGCCATCGCCTGCAAGCGGTGCTGGCTCTGCTGGATGGCCGACAGAGCCGCCCTATCCGAGAGATAACTGGCCTGGGAGTTTAACAGACTCATCACCACCTGAAGGTTGTTTTTGACCCGGTGGTGGATCTCCTTGAGCAGCCGTTCTTTCTCGTCGAGTAGCCGCTGCAAGTGCTGGTTCTTGTGGTGGATTTCGGTTTGCTGGGTTTGAAGCTGCTCCTGTTGAGCGAGGAGCAGCTCATGCTGGTGCTGCAACTGCTGGTTGCTGCGCTGCTTGAGTCGGTAGCGGTTGAAGGTGAGGCCCAGCAGCAACAGGAGCATAAGGGCCCCCAGTCCCACCGAGTTACGCACCAGCCGGTCCTGCAGGAGTTGCTGGTTCTGGAGTTGCTGTTGTTGGGAGAGGACCTGAATCTGTTGTTTTTGCAGGCGGATGTCTTTGTCTTTCTGTTCAGTCTCGTATTGGGTTCGGAGTTCTTCGAACTGGCGGTTTTTGGTTTGGTTGAAGAGGGAGTCGTTGATGGCGGTCGCCAGCTGGAAATGAAGCAGGGCGGAGCGCAGGTGTCCCTGGGCTGAATCGATTTTGAAGAGGGCTCGAAGAAGGCTGACCGTCTTATCTGGAAAACGACCCTGCTGACTGGCAGCCAGGGCTTTCTGATAGTAGTATTGGGCCTGCTCATAGCGTTTGGTGAGCCAGTATAGCTCGCCTAGATGCTTGTATATGTCGGTTAACCCACTTAAGTTTTTCGGTTTTTCATAGAGGGGCAACAAGTGTTTAAACAAGGGTTCGGCCAGCTCATAGCGGCCTAAAACAACATAGCTCTCGGCCAGGTAGGTGGTTAAGGGAAGACTTTTCTGATGGGGATCCTGGCGGGTCAACTCGATAATGGTCAATGCCTGTTGACGGGCCAGATAGGGCTTATGGTACTTTTGGTATAGAATCATCAATATATTGTATTGTCCTGCTAGATAGTTAATAGACTCAATACCCCGTTGAGAACGAATTAAGCGAAGTCGTTTATGGGAAATAGTTATAGCTCTTTCGTAGTCGCCTAATAGCTCATAGATATCTGCTAAGCGCCCATTAATATCGATTTGATAACCTATATTTTTGCTTTGTTCTGCTAGCCGTAAGCTTTGTAAATAGGCTTGTAAGGCTGGTTGGTAGTTGCCCATCATATGATGAAGTACTCCTATTCGCTCCAAGGTATAGTATATTGCCGTATCCCGGTAGGATTGCTGAATGGCTAACTCCTCCATAAATAAGGGCATGGCCTTTTTCGCCCCAACTCGTAAGCGAACAAGGTCAGCCCAATTTTCCAGTACTTTAGCCGCATTGGGTTTATCACCGAGTTGCTGATAGGCCTTTAGCGCCTGCTGGTAGTAATCGAAAGTCCGGGTCGAGTCATAGCTTTCTCCGAAACTAAAACACTTCGCTAAGAGATAGAGGGCCTGTGCTTGCTGAGATAGTTGTTTGGTCCCTGAACTTAGGTTCACAACCTGTCTGGCATAGCCAATGGCGCTATCCAGGAGATTATGTACGTCACCTATATTAGAGCTACTTCTACTTTTTCGGACCACGTTATAGTTATCGTAGTATTGCTGACCGATTTGCAGCAATATCCTGGTTCGATTCGTGTCAGGTGGCGTATGTGCCAGTAGCCGTTTCAGACTGTCAATTCGATTCTGGGTTTGAGACCAGGCCTGGTTGGTGTTCAAAGTAATAGTTACAAGCAGGGCAATTAGGAGAATACGGTAACGGCTCATAGCACATCCGCAATTTGAAACGGGGCATTCAGATTAAAGTTTTAGGTAAATTACTGATTTACAGCCTTGAATTTGCCTGATCAATAACTTTCGTTCTGCGTTAAGTTCGGGTTCAACCGCAGATCCTGCTGAGGAATAGGTAGCCGTAATTTATTAGGGTCTAGAATGCCCAGTACCTGCTGAGCCCGGCCGGTTCGAATCAGGTCAAACCAGCGGTGGCCCTCCATGGCTAGTTCCACTCGCCGTTCCTGCTCGATAGTGCGGAGTAATTCATTTTGATTCTGAATTGTCAATGTCCCAAGTCCGGCTCGTTGCCGTATTTGGTTAACCAGCGCTAAGCTTTCCGCCAATTCTCCCAATTGCGCCAATGCTTCGGCCCGGATCAACAGCACCTCAGCGTAGCGTATCACCAGCACATCATCATCCTGGGTACTGATGCGGAAGTACTTAATGCCAATACCGGTGGGTATCACCTTGCCATCCAGCAAAATACCACCCGGCGAAATGGACGCTTCTTTTCGTCGGTCACCCGGTTCGTAAGCCGCTTCCAGGCTAGAACCGACCCCTCGTGGTCCTACTTCATTGCGGCCACCCAGGGCTGTCGAAAAAAACCAAAAGGCTAATCCATTCGTGCTGGTCGAGTTGTACTGAAGTTCCCAAATGGATTCTGCCGTGTTCCTGGTCGCAAACAACAGCCGGTAGTCAGTTACCAGCGAAAACAGTTTTCGCTGGATGATGGCTCCACTCAAGGTGGCTGCCGTAGCGTAATCCTGCCGTTGTAGCGCTACGCGTGCACTCAGCGTCTGGGCGGATGCCTGAGTCGCCCGGCCCACTGCCACCTGGGGCAGGTCAGGCGTGGCCTCGCTCAGGTCGGTCTGGATGCGGGCGTATACTTGATCTGCGGGCGTACGGCTAACCAGCAGATTATCGGCCGTTCGGGTGGGTGAGGTTATCAATGGAACGTCACCCCAGTAGCGAACCAGTTGAAAATACAGGAGTGCTCGGGCAAACTTAGCCTCGGCGATTAGCTGTTTCTGGTCCGTGAAAGCAGGATCTGCGATTAAGGGAACTTGATCCAGGAGGTTATTGGCCTGATTAATACCCTGATAGAAGGACTGCCATAAACTACCAATTGAACCGTTAGCAGCTAAGATAGCGTGGTTTTTGAATTCATTCAGGTCACTTAAGCTACCGTTGTGGGCCAGATTGTCGGCCAGCAAGTCGGGATAAACCGTATAGGTTTGACCGTAACCCGAGGCCAGACTGGCATATAGGCCCATCATGGCCGCCCGGGCTCCAGCCGGATCAGCGATGGCTTCCTCAGTCGATACGGCCGACTGCGGTGGCTGATCCAGGAATGTTTTACAAGCGCCTAAAGCAACCCAGACGCTCAGCAATGCTATGTATCGGATTATCAAATGAGTTCTCATACGGTTTTTTGATTAAAAGCCCAGTTGAATGCCTACCAGTAACGTACGGGCTTGCGGTATGACAAAAAAGTCGCTGCCTGCTACCAGACTTTGGTCAGTCAGGGTATTCACCTCGGGATCATAGCCGGTGTAGCGGGTAAAGGTGAGTAAATTCTGTGCGGTGCCATACAAGCGAAGCCTGGCTTTCCTGAGTTGACTCATGCGTAATGTGTAACCAACGGAGAGATTCTTGATCCGCAAAAACGAACCGTCCTCAATGAATCGATCCGAAATGCGGGTGTTATTGTTGGGATTGCCCTGAGCGGCTCGGGGCATACTCGTGCTGGGTCGTTCGGGAGTCCAGCGGTCGCGGACACTGGTCCATTGCCCATACTGACTGCCCATACTTTCACCCACCGAACGAGTGTAGTTATAGATGTCATTACCGTAGGTAAACTGAAAAAACAGAGAAATGTCAAGTCCTCGATAGGTCAGTTTGTTGGCCAGTCCACCAAAAAAAGACGGTTGAGCGGACCCAAGAACAGTTTGATCCGCCGACGTAATGCGGCCGTCGCCGTTGAGGTCTTTAAACTGAATATCACCCGGCCGGGTATTCGCTGACTGGTAGAAGGCAGTAGATCCGTATATGGCCTGGCTTGCCTGGTTCAATGCATCAATTTCTGCCTGCGTCTGAAAAATACGGGCTACCTGAGAGCCATAAAAAGCCCCGACGGGTTGGCCCTCCTGCACCCAGTTGGCATAGCCCACCGAGAAAGGTGTCCCTCCGTAAAGCTTCGTAACGGTATTGCTAATAGAGGAGAGGTTGAAACTGGTCTGCCACTGCCACTGGCTTTGTGGCCGATTGACGAAGCTGACCTCCAGCTCCACACCCCGGTTTTGTAAGGACCCAATGTTTTCGTTGATTTGAGAAAAGCCGGATGTTAAGGGCAACTGACGAGCCTGTAACAGATCGTTGGTTCGACGGATAAAGTAATTGGCCGACAGACTCAGCCGATTGGCAATCAGGGCTAAGTCTACTCCCAGATTCAGCTCACGAGTCTTCTCCCAGCTCAGGGTCGGATTGGCCAGTTGCAGTGGCACCAGGCTGGTTTGTTGCAGGTAACTACGGCCAACGCCAAATAGTCCCAAAGCAGGCGCTTGATTCGTAAGGGTCCCCATGTTGGCATTACCCGTCAGGCCATAACTGGCCCTTACTTTCAAAAAGCTAAGCAGGGCGTTCGGTTGCCCTTTTCCGTCATAGAGGACCCAGCCAATTGAACCGACCGGAAAAACACCGTATTGCCGGTCTTGATTAAAGCGCGAAGAGCCATCTGCCCGCAGAGTGGCCGAGATCAGCAGCTTCTCCCGAAAGGCGTATTGCAACCGGGAGAAAAAAGAAGTAAGTGCCCAGGTGGCACCATCTGAGGAAGCCCCCGTTTTCACCGAACCGGCTGTCAGGCGGGTGATCGAATTGCCCGGAAAATTTGTCGCCGAAGCCGTCAGTGTTTCAAAAGCAGAAGTCTGCCAACCCGCTCCAACCAGAGCTGTAAGGCTATGACGCTGGCGTATGACGATTGAATAGGTCAATGTGCTTTCCAGTAACCAGTTGAAATTCTGTCGGTAATCTGACCGCCCGGACCCGTTAGCCCGTGAGCCATTCAAAGTGGTGGTGGGATAGAATACATCTTCTTTTAGCACCAGGTTGTCAACCCCTATATTCGTCCGCCACTGGAGAGCCGGGCTGAAACGATACTCCGCAAATGCCGTTCCTACTACCCGATTCGTGCGGGAATCGAATTGGGTTTCGGTTCCTTCGGCAACCGGATTAGCCACCGACCCGAACGGGTCCAGTGCGTAAGAGCCATTTGTATTGCGGACCGGAACATGACTACCCAAAAAAAGCGCAGAGCCGAGTACCCCATTGATAAAATTATCCCCGTTGATGCGGTTGTTCAGGGCACGGCTCAGCGTCAGGCTGGTGCCGAACTGTAGTTTAGGGCTGAACTGGTGATCCAGATTCAGACGAACGCTCCCACGTCGGTAGTCGGAGCCCAGGACAATTCCCTGCTGGCGAAAGTACGTACCCGACAGAAAAAAACGGGTCTGCTGATTCCCTCCTGAGGCCGACAGGGTATACTCCCGGATGGGGGCTGTGCGGAACACCTCCCGTTGCCAGTTGGTCGTGGTGGCACTGGCCGGATCAGGATAAATGGGTGGGAGACCCACGTTGGTTCGTTGTTCATTCAATAAAACTTCCTGCTCAGGCCCTGTAAGCATATCCAGCAGCTTTGGTACTTTTTGAACCCCTTCATAGGCCTTGATGTCTAAAGTGGCAGGTCCACTTTTGCCTCGTTTGGTTGTAATCAGCACCACGCCATTGGATGCGCGTGAACCGTAGATAGCCGCAGCCGCAGCATCTTTCAGGATTTGAATCGAGGCAATGTCTGCGGGGTTCAGGTCACTCAGGGCGTTCAGCGACTGCCCACCCAGATAGAAACCTGAAAAGTCACCTGTATTGACGGGCATACCATCTACTACGTAGAGCGGCTCTGCATTGGCGTTGAGTGAGTTAGTGCCCCGGATTCGCACTTTGAGACTGGTAGCGGGTGTTCCCGAGCTCTGCGTAACCAGTACCCCTGCCGCTCTTCCCTGAAGTGCCTGGTCGGGGCTAAGCATGGGAATGTCACTAAACTGTTGGGATGTTATGGAAGAGAAAGACCCCGTGAGTTCACGCCTGGCCTGACTGCCATAGCCGATGACAATCGCTTCGTCCAGAAACGTGGTAGCCAAGACCATGTATATGGTCATCGTAGTACGATTTCCGACGGCAACTGCACTAGGTCGTCTACCGAGCATAGTTACCAGTAGCGTATCATAGCCTGGGCTTGCAGTCAGCGAAAAATGCCCATTGGCATCGGTTACGACACCTTTACCTGAACCCTTCAGAACAACGTTGACTCCGGCCAGAGGCTGGTTATCTTCCTGAGTCAAAACATTCCCTTTAATTAGCTGATCCTGAGCCAGTAGTTTGACGGATAACAGAGAGATAAATAGATGAATAGTAAACGTAAGCCTCATAGTACGACCGAGTTAGGTAGATGTAAAAGTTGTTTCTGCAACAACCTAGGGAACTCCAATAAGTGGTACTGTTGAATTGTTTAGGCTTGGACTGGATGAAGCAGTACACAGTATCAGCGATAATGCGATTGCAGATCGTTGATAGACCAATAGTATTAGGGCGGATGGAATTATGTACCTTCTGGGTGAAAATGCCTTTTTGAGAAAGGAGAAAGTCTTTCATAGTCGAATAAAGTTTTCTGAAATCTCAAAAAGCAAAGTACTTTTTTACTTATAATTCATAATATTAACCATATTCTAAGGAATTCAGCGGTATGAATTGCACAAGGATAGAGTTTGAAAAGTAAGGCATTTTTTTGAGTTGACCAAATCGTAAGTTATTCATTATGAGGATTTATTGCGACATATGTTCTTTTTAGAATAGTAGATTGTACTCCTCGATAAGGTCTTGACCGGTCCTGTAATTCTCATTTGCCAGTTCAATTATGGTTCACTGACTGATGTTCGAATGCTACGCATTGTGACGGGTGTATCGCTCTTTACATAGGGTTAAGAAGCCGAGGTGTGTACAGACTTATTGTAGATTCTGTAACCAGTTAGCACTCAGTTCCTTTTTAAAACAATACATTTTCTACTGGTTTAATTCGTTCTGGCAGATCCGATTCGCCCAGCATATCTTTCAGATCAATTTCTATTGTACGGACTATGCTTTGTATCGGTACGTCGTTTATCAGTCCTTCAAAAGGATTTTCACTATAATCACCCGTGTATTCCATTAATGAAAACACCCACGAGACCACCAGGTTAAAAGGGAGCAGTAACCAGATCAGGTCCGGGCCATTCGCTTCAAACTCCTTCAGCATCCCAAATGGGAGCAGAAATGTGAAAATCAGAATAAAGATGGCGCTTGAAGTAGCGTATTGACGGGGTAAAGGTGAGTTTTTTATCCGTTCACTTCGGCCTTGTTCGGTATAGAGTTCGTTGATAATATTCTGTAGTGCAATGTGCCGAAAATCAGTCAGTAAGCCCCGCTGTTTAAGGGTCGTCAAATGCTGAGATTGCCGATCAAGCAGTTGGGTCGCCTTGTTTTGTTTGGTAGTTATCCAGGTCATCTCCTCACTGCTGAGACAACTGGCTGCTTCCTCATCAAAGGAGAAAAAATTAATGCGTTTACTGAAATAGTTACGCTGCCGAATACTATCTATCTGCTGATGCTCCCAAACGGTACGTTGTCGCATGGCGTGTTTTAAGGCAAAGAGCCAGGCTAAATGACGGTAAATCAACGTCTTCACTTCGTCGTTCACTTCGTTTTGGGTAATCGTTTCCGAAGCATGCTCCAGCGTAATGAAAGCTCGACAGGATGCCCCAAAAGAGCGGCTACTATTGGTGATGCCACCCCATATTTTCCGGGCTTCCCAACTGCGATCATAAGACTGATTGTTCTTAAATCCTACATAAAATGCAACTGCAGTACCAATGAGCGAAACAGGCAACCAGGGAACGGCTACCCATTTCCAATCCAGATATTCGTACGAGATCAGGGCAATAAGGCCCGTAAAGAGCGACCAGAGTACCAGCCTCCAGCTGATAAAGTAGATGATATTAAAATTAAAGTAGTGTTTTATGTACATTTTGCTGACTAGTCAGTTATTGAGGAAAAATTAAGCTGGTTTGTAACCCAATTGTGAAGCCACCCGCAGGGTGCGTTCAATCGGATATGACAAGTTAGATGTTGCTAACCTGACAATCAAATGGGAAATGGGCACAGTAAAGATTGCTTCGACCATAAAGCCTTCCGTCTAAAAACCATCCCAGTTAAGCAGAGCCGCTCTTTGCTTATTTCGTCAGGACCAATTCGTCTTTTATTTGTCCGTCTTTATCATAAACCGTATACATCAGTTTTTTTCCTGAATGTCTATTAGTTGATAAAAGGGACCGCTTTTGTAACGGAGGGCAGCACAGGCTTCATCAGGCCAAATCGAATGCTCGCTGGGTATGCCGATGGAGATGGTATAAATCGTGCCCTGGGCAGAACTGGCCACACTTTTTCCGTTATAGGTGGGCTTGGAGCGCATATAATAATGCACGTGACCACTCATGACCATATCCACGTGGTATCGATCGATCAGTGGTCCCCAGGCTTTCCGAATATCGGTGTAATCTTCTTCAAACGTGTAAGGCGGAAAATGGAAAAACATAAACTTCCAGTCGGCTTTCGATCGAGCGAGTTGCTGCCCAATCCACCTGGTTTGTGCGTCAATTGGGGCAGTCGCATCGATGAAGAGAAACAAGGCATTTTTATAGGTAAAGGCATAGGTTCGTTCATCAGGCACCTCAGCGTGCCTGGGTCCATTGTGGGGTAAACTGAACATTTGCTGATACATCCAGGCACCAAGACCATCCTGACTGTCATGGTTACCAGGAATAGGCAAGAGTGGTTTGCTCTGGAAAATAGTTCCCGAATACTGCCATAATTCGTCCCATTCATCGCGATGCAACCCTGTACTGACTAAATCGCCGGCTATCGAGTAAAAAGCGATGTTAGGATGCCGGGTAAGTGTTTGTTGGGCAAGCGTCCCCCAAACGGGCGATTTGTGCGTGTCGCCGAACCAGATAAACGAAAAACCTTCGCTGGTGTTGGATTGCGTTTGGAAGGAGGCCACGGAAGACCAACGGCTTTTGGTTGAACCTACCTTATAGTCATAAGTTTGGCCGGGTTTTAGTCCCGTTAACTGGGCTGTAAACCGATGTACGTATCGATCATTTTCCAGCAGCCGATCTTCCATTGTATAACAAACGGCCGCTTTAACCAACGTGTCTGCGCTGCCCTTCAGCCAGTATTTGACAACTCCATCCGGTACGGATGCTGCTGTTCGCCATTGAATGTCCTGAGTGGTGGCGGGGTTCCCACTCCAGGTGAGCAGGAGCTGATCGGGATGGATAGTTGCCGGAAATTTGGTTCGGCGGAAAGCACCGACTAAGTGGGCTTCCCGGGCTCTGCCCCGGATCGTCTGAAACAAGGTCTGACCCCGTAAGGATTCGGGTACTTCGTTGAGTGTTAAATCGCTCCAGTCGTGGTAGGTATAAGCACCCGGCTGAAACTTGGTAAAGGTTTGATGAGCCGGGTAAATTGGCGTAATGTGTAAAGCATCACCGATGTGCCGCGGCTTGACACTAATGAAATAGACGGGACGATGTTTATCAAAGCCATTAATTCCTAGCGATACCACACCCGCATCAAACGTCTTTTGCCATACTTCATACGTGTATTCTTCATTTTTGACAACCAGGTCTGTCTTACTAAATCCACTATCTTTGAGCCAGAACGGAAGGACTTTCTGTGCCTGATCACGCATCAGCGAAACGACAACTGGAACATTTGCTCGAAACGTCCAGTATTGGGTTGCCAATATCTTTTTCTCCTGATTGGTCAGTACGGACAGTACAAAATTCTGTTGAATGGTATCGAGTTGTTGGGGTTGGTAGGTTTTATACAAACGGGTGACAACGCCATCCATCACTGCTTTGATACCAGACTTGGCTTGTCGGCCATGCGTAGTCGAACCTGTTAAGGTTAGGAGGAGTAGCAGGAAAAGAAAAGAGCCAGAAATTTTCATATAGACAGCTAGTTGAAGAGACTCAGAAATTTATCGTTCCTTACTAGTACGCCCAGTCGCCAAGCAAAGGCTATGGGCGGCTTATTAATTTTTCGTAACTCGATGGTGCAAAGCTCCGGCCTGGTATCATCGAGTTACGAAGCGAGAGTACTCCGGTCGCACAGGCCATATGATGAAAAGGATGGTGCCTTTTCCAGTAATAGATAGTCAATTTTGGTTAAAAATTGACTATCTATTACTGGAATTAGTAGCTGCTAAACCAGTATGAAAACCTAACTTGAATACTTAGGAGGGTGTAGGAAATAGACCACTCGAATCTTAAAATGGAAAGTGGTCGAGACCTATCGCACCGAACGAGTCCAGACTTCCAAATTTGAGGAAAATCACGGCATATCTGGGACGAAATATGTACAACGCTTACCTCGGACCAATGCCACGATCAGTATGATTAAGTCGGAAGATTCCAAAGAGGTCGCCGGAGCGAAGGAAATCCGATGGCAGAACGTTTACTTCGTTCGCTCAAAGGTGCTGTAAATCTGCACCTGATTTTACTTCTTTTTCAGGAGCAGAAGAAGTTGTTGATAGGTCCGCAATCCAGCGTAGCCAGGAAAGCTTACATATACTCGCTAAAGGACTCAGTATTAATCCCAAGCCGTAGAAAGAGAACCAAAAATAATAGAACGGTATCATTCCGAAAATATCGGAGCGTTATCAGGGTAGGGTCAAGTCCAGATTAATGTCAACCCCCTTTGTCTGACTTATGGTCAATACTCCCCCAATCTGTCGGCTCAAGCCCCGGATCATCGTCAAGCCCAAGGTGTTGCTGCACTCGATGTCAAAGTCGGCTGGCAAGCCCATCCCGTCATCGCACATCGTCAACCGGAATCTCTGATGGTCAAGAGCCACCAAAGACACGGCAACCATGCCTTTGCCGTTTTTGGGAAACGCATACTTTAACGAGTTGGTCACAGCTTCGTTGATAATCAGGCCCAGGGGCGTGGCCAGCGACACATCAAAAGCCACATCGGCAATGTCGCAGACTGACCTCACTGTTGGTTTACGGTCAAAGGATTCGAGGAGATAATCGACAATCTGGTGAATGTAATCCCGCATCCCGATCCTGGCCAGATTGTCGGATTGGTAGAGTTTCTGGTGGATCAGGGCCATTACCTGTACCCGGTTCTGGCTCTCGCGGAGTGTGGCCAGGGCGGTAGGATCGTGGAGAAATTCCACCTGGGAATGGAGCATACTGGAGATGACCTGCAGATTATTCTTGACCCGGTGATGGATCTCTTTTAGCATCCACTCCCGCTCTTCGAGTAATTGCTCTTTTTCTTCCAGCAGGTCATCCTTTTCGTCCACTACCCATTGAAGCGCCTGATTTTTCTGATCGATGAGGAACTGCTTGGCTTCCAGTTGCTGGTTAGAGCGTTGCTTGAGTCGGTAGCGGTTGTAGGTCAAGCCTAGCAATAGTAGTAACATAATTGCTCCACACATTATGCTGTTACGCTGAAGGGCATTGCGTTCTAATGTGGCTTGTTGTACCAGGTTTCGGTTGGTGAGTAATTGAATGTTTTTCTCCTTGAGCTGTAGTTGCTGTTCCTTTTGACTGGTTTCAAATTCAACTTGTAACCTGGTTATTTCATTATTTTTTGTTTCATTAAGCATCGAATCGCTTAGTAGAGTGTATCGCTGATAATGGGCAATAGCGGAACGATAATTACTCCTCGCAGAATCAAACTTAAACCAGGTTTGATGCAGTTTAAGTTGAAATGACTTAAAATGATTACGTTTACCTGCTTCGGTTAAATCAACCAGCAACGGGTAGGCTTTACGGTATTGCTGCGTGTCAATATAAAACAATACAATGATGAAATAGTGGTTAGCATATCTCAGTTTATCGTCGTTCCTTAATTCCTGTCTTAATTTTTCAAATCGATAACAATACATTTGAGCCAATTTAAATTGGCGTAGCTTGTGGTAGTTATTGGCCAATCGAGTATAGATTAAAAATTGTAACTCTATATCAAGTGGAGAAGAGGGCTTTTCCAGTGATTTTAATAAACGTATATTTTGAACATAATCATGGCTGGTAGAGGTCAGGTTTGCCGTAAGTAGCTTAATGGTGGCAATGTCATTGTATTGCTGGGCTATTCGTAGTGCATTTTTAAAACAGTTGGCGGCTGCTTTCGAATCTTTCGCCATGTAATACGTAATGCCCAACTGGTTATAGATCGTGCACAACTGCATGGTGGTATCTTTTAGGCTTTCAGCCGTTTTTAGCGCTAATAATCCATAATAGACTCCACTTTTGAAATCACCTAATTTTGAACTAACCTGTCCAAGCAAGCAATAAACCCATTCTATATCTTTATAGCCAATGGACTGGTAGATTGCCAATGACAGTTTGAGATAGGCTAACGCCTTTGTCCTGAGATTAAGTAATTCGTGGAATTCACCTAATTCTTTTAAGGTTGCTGCTTCAAGCTCTTTCTTGCCTAGCTGCCGAAAAATGAGTAGGGCTTTTTCATGATTCTGAATCCGAAACGGTAAATCCTCCGGGCTAATGGAATAGGTTCTGGATATTTCCATGTAAGCGCGTGCCTGATCGTAAACAGCCGGGATACGGGCAAAAATGTTTACCGCCGTTTGGCCAAACGCTCGGCCAAGCTTTGTATCTCCCTTCTTTCGGTGTGCCTGAGCGCCAATAAAGTACGCATTACCTTGCCCCTTTAGATAGTGAAGATGCCGACTAATAGTGTACCCTTGCCGAATCAGCCTGATTCCGGTGTCCAGGTCGCTCACCACCTGTTTGCCTGGATTTTCGATGTAGCTTTTAGCCAGCTCCAGCAACAGGTTGGCCCGATTGGTGTCAGGTGGAATAAACGGGAGTTGCTCCTTTAACCGCTTTATATTCTTTAACCGCTTAATCTCCTCTTCTGATTGGGCATGAGCGTAATTAAACAGCAAAAGTCCTGTAATAATTAGAAATATGAGCGATCGTTTCATTGGCTTAAGAGGATTTACACTCAGTAAAGCAATTCTAATCAGGACTGCTTTATAGAAAGTTGTATTACCTTAAAAATAAGCCAATTAAGTCTCTAAAGTCAATTGGTATTCTGATTTTTATTTATTCGCAAGGTCCGTACCATGACAAAAAACGATTCAGTTTCAATGGAAATATGGAAGTTTAATGAACCGCTTCAAAACCTAAAGATTTTGTCTAACTCGACCTTGTGCGTTCCCGCCGGGAGAATTCTGGGTGCCTTTGCCAGTTTTGCTGCAAGCGTCGACGTGGGCAAGGGCTGAAATTTCTTAAGCAAGGTCATCTCATTCAGGATTTTTAAGACCCCTGCACTTATACGTTCTCCCAAGCGGTCTGTATCCTTCCGTAGTAAAAGCCCAGGCCTGAAAATGATGTACTGCTCAAAGGCATGACGGCCAATGTTCTCTTCCAACTGGCCCTTTAGTTTAGAATAGAATACATTGCTCGTAACAGAAGCACCATAGGCAGACAGCAAAACGACGCTGGAAATCCCATTGCTTTTGGCTATTTCAGCGAATTTTGCAGGAATTTCATAGTCAATACACCATTGATTTTCCTTGGAGCCTGCCGCTTTCAGGGTAGTTCCCAGACAGGAAAACAAAACATCACCTTTGATGAATTCAGAAACCTCTTCCAACTTGTTAAAGTCAGTTACGATTTCGAACACCCTGGGATGAGTTATTCCGGTGCGACGACGCACAAACGTCACCACTTCCGTATAATATGGATCCTGTACCAGGGCTGTCACAAGGTCTTTTCCAGTCGCTCCAGTCGCTCCAATAACCAGCGCTTTCATGTTTTCTTCAATTTTAGCCGAACGGTATGCAATAATAATAAATCAATGGAATCGGTTGGTTGCTCACCGTTTCAATCGAAGAATGCCGGTAGCTTTCCCTACAGTAAAACGTCAATAGCGACCCCTAATTCTTCCCGGATCTTCGGGCTCGATTGCGTGATGAATTTTATACGACCATCCCGGTCAATCACCACACTGGTGGGCCATGAGCTAATAGGATAGTTCTGGTCAACTTCGTTAGAACCTGGTAGTAGGGTATAATCGAAGGTGAGTTTTCAGAAAAGTGCGGACCTGATCGCCATTGTTAAATGTCAGAGCCAGAAAAACCACATCATTGGGATGGTACGCCCTCTTCAGCTTGTTCAGCTCCGGCTTTTCCTGGATGCAGGGGGCGCAGGACGTGAACCAGAAATTGAGCACAACTAGTTTACCACGAAGCGCTCGTAATGACAAGCGGTTTCCATGCAAATCGGTTAGTCTAAAATCAGGCGCTGGTTTATTTCGCATAGACTCAAACGCCTGCCTGCGTTGCTCATTCTGTGTTTCAAGTTGTTGCTTCATCTCGTCTGTCAACTGCACCAGATAAATGATTCCATTCGCATCGTCCTCGACACTATGCCGGAACATTATTCATTCTCTCCCCCAGGCTATCTCCAGTCAGCTATCCTCTTCCCGGTGGAAGCACCTTTCCACCGGGAAGAGGATAGCTGACTGGTTTACCTGACGGGGATACCTGCGCCATCACCTGATTATAGGGTAGGTAAATTAACAGGATGACAATCCAAAATTTGATGGAGAGCGGATAGATCTGTTTAAAATCAGTATATACGCTTGTCTGATCGTTCATGATACCAGAACTTCATTGAACTTGAATACTTCCCTGGATAGACGCTGATTTTTATACGCCGACCAATCGGTGTAGCCATGCAGGCTTAATCCATAGTGCAGGTCACGGTTAGGAGGGGTTAGTTCCCAGTTGTTTTGTAGTCGCTCGACTAAGTCAGGATTGGCAATAAAAGGCTCGCCAAACGCGGCAATATCGATCGTTCCGGCGTTGATCAGCCGTTCAGCTTTTTCCCGGTTCATGCTGCCAGCCAGAATGATCACCCCATCGTACCATGAACGGAACCGTTCAATAAACCCTTCCGGCAAGGCATGACTACCTTTCGACTGTTGATCCATGAGGTGTATGTAAACAACCCTTCGTTTGGCTAATTCTCCGGCCAGGTAGTGATACGTGCCTTCAATTTCGTCGTAATGCGGCAGATCTCCCAGACCACCATATGGAGTAAGCCTTACCCCGACTTTTTCGCGGCCAACGGCTTCAATACAGGCATCAGTAATCTCCAGTAAAAACCGACAGCGATTCTCGATACTCCCGCCATATTCATCGGAGCGGTTGTTGACAAATGGATTTAAAAATTGTTCGATCAGATAGCCGTTGGCACCATGCAGCTCTACGCCGTCGAACCCGGCTGCAAGGGCATTTTTAGCGGCATTGGCAAAGTCGTTTATCACGTGTTTTACCTCGGTGGGACTAAGTGCCCTTGGTTTGGAAGCGGGCACGAAACTCTCTTTACCTTCCACATCATACCCCCATGCCCATGTATTGGCAGCCTGGATGCCGGAGGGGCCAACCGGCGCAATGCCGCCGGGTTGGTTAGACGTGTGGGACACCCGGCCAACATGCCAGAGTTGCGCAAATAGCTTACTGCCTCGTTCGTGTACTGCCTTTGTGACCTTTTTCCAACCTTCTACCTGCGCTGATGTGTACAGGCCCGGTATGTACAGTACACCTTTTGCCGTATCAGAAATGGCCGTTCCTTCGGTTATAATCAATCCTGCACCTGACCGTTGTGCATAATATAGTGCATTTTGATCGTTTGGAATTCCGTCCGCATTCCTGGCTCTTGTCATGGGGGCCATGGCAATGCGATTTTTGAGTTCCAGCAAACCTACGTTTGCTGGTTCAAATAGGTTCTTCATCATCGTTATACTTGTGAAAATCTTTCTTCAATTGATTACCCTCATCTGGGGTACTCTATTTTTAGCGTTAATTCCGCAGATTATTTTTCACCAGCCAGTTTTCCACGGCTCTTGAAAAATCGGCTACATCAATCGGGTGACGGCTGGTGATCAGATTTCCGTCCGTTACAACCGGTTCTTCCAGGACAGTACCTCCGGCATTCTTCAGATCAACCTGAATATTCCAGTATCCGGTTAGCTTTTTGCCTTTGAGAATATCGGCAGACGCCAACACAACAGGTGCATGGCAAATAGCAGCAATCAGTTTCCCGGATTTGTTGAAGTCCTTAATAAATTTGATTACATCTTTATCATTACGCAGGTTATCAGGGTTCCAGGCACCACCGGGAATGAAAACGGCATCGTAATCACTCACCTTCACCTGATCGGCGGTGCGGTCGAATTTCACCCAACCTACGGGTTGCAAATACTGGATGGACATGATATGAGTTTTAGCAATTTCCGGGTAAACCAACCCATATCGCTCCGGCCCAGGATTGTATTTCGGCGCAACAATGTCTATACTGGCACCTAGTTTTTTGAAATACCACACCGGACCTAATAATTCTATTTCTTCAAAACCGTCGGCTGCAATCACGGCGATCCGTTTACCTTTCAATACGGCGGTATCCCGGATGGGCGTAAAAAAGAATGCCCGGAGTGCCTCATTGCCAGGGGCATTCAATAGCTGCGACACCGGCATATTGACCACTGCTGACCGGGAAGACAATTGGTTCAATACCGAAAGCTCATGATCGTTGGTGTTGGCCGGTTTAACGTAAAGCTGGGCTGCTGCATGAACGACCGTAAGTATACTTACCATACCAGCCAGGATGATTTGATTGATAATTCTCATTTTTGTGTTGTTTTATGGTGTTTATAAAGTTGACGATTCACGATCGGGTGAATTGTTAGTTCCGTTTCACCGGTGCAAACTCGATAAGTCGGTGAAGGCCGGTTTGAAACGGTTGTTTTTTGATGCTGGTAGTCAAATAATCGATTACAGGCTGAATTGGAGGAAAATTCAGATGGTACTGAAAGGCCGCTTCATTTCTGAATTTTTCATAGGTAACGAACTGCGATTGAGCATCTGCCACCTGTGAAAGCTGGTAATTGATGACTCCCGGCTCTCCACGGAATTGCGGCATGGCCGTATGGTACACGGCTTTGAAAGCAGCTTCTGTTCCCGGTTTGCTATCCACAAACAGCATAATCGTGATTGGCTTATCCTGCTTTTCTGGACTCCGTCGCCAGTCATTTTTCGAGACAGGCTCCAGGTCTTGGATGACGATTTCTTTTGCAGGCTGAGTCAGCTTTTTTTCTGAAAGGAATTGGATTAGTTTGTACCTGGCACCGGCCCTCATCAGGTTTAAGCCGCTTTTGCTGCTCCATCTTTCCATAACCCACAATACGGATGAATTTTCCTGTTCCCGATAGGCCTCTGCCATGATATTTGATTCATTTGCCCTCGCCCGTTTCACATACCTGCGAATCACTTTACGAAACAATTTCCGGTGGCTCTTTTTTACCTCGTATCGGGTCATGACTGCCACGGTTTCCTCAGCTCTTAACAGATCTACAACTGCTTCTCCAACCGCTTTCGCAGATTGAGGATTTTGCCCGGTTACTACCCGTTGATCCGTTACTACGTGTACTTGCGCCACGCCTGATTTTTCAAAAATGACACCTCGCTTAATCAGGGTCGATTCCAGTAAAAACGGAACTACCTTTTCCATTTTTATAGCTTCCTCTTCCTCATTGGTGAAGGCATTGATTTTTTTGCCATCAATCAGGTAGTTGCCGTTGGACAATTTGATCGGCAACAACCCGGCCGGTCCATGACATACCGCACTCACAACGCCACCTGTTTCATAAATACGGGCAGCAATCGAAGCCAATTCGATATTGTCGGCAAAATCCCACATGCAACCTAATCCACCCGCATAATGAATAGCAACGTAGTCATTGGTGCCAACATCGGAAGGCTTCAGCGTGTGTTCAATCTTGTATCGATAAGTATTATCTTCCCAAAATTTTCGATTGACAGGATCGTTCAGGTCAAACCCGGTGATGGGTGCTTTTCCACCTTTAGGACTTACAAAATCAATTTCGTACCCAGCTTTTACTAATTCATTCCACGGGTGCGAAACTTCCGATAGATAGAACCCGGTAGGTTCTCCCGTATTCCCTTTTTGATCGTGACTTGTTACCACGAACAAAACTTTCTTCTTCATTTTAAGTACGTGTTCGCCCTTTACGCTCAGTGTACATAGTAAGAGTGATGCGGTAAAGACGGTCACGATGCTTCTCGATATGACCGATAGTTGCGTTGCCATGACGTCAAATGTTGATTTATCGTAAGTATGACCAACCAATCTTGTGGTTGGTCATACTTACAGTTTTACTTAATCGTCAGTTCTTGTCCAATCTTAAACAACAGTTCGGAGACTGCCTGCGGCTGAGCCAGAAAGGGAGAGTGGCTCGTGTTGACCGTGTATACGGTTTTGATGCCTGCTCCAGCAATCATTCGATCCTGAAAGCCTGGAGAAATCACGATGTCCTGAAGGGTCTTGATATATACCTTTTCTACGGCACCGAAGTTCTCCTTTGTTAGCGTAACCTTATTACTAAAGGGGATGGAGGGTTCAGGACGATAGTTACTAAGTACCAGATCTTTATCCGCTTGTGTGCCATCGTTTATAAAGAGATTGGTCAGGTTATCTTTTTTCACATCAAGTGCCAGCCGATCGGCTGAAAGCAACAACGAGGGACCTAATTTAGAACCAGGGTCAAGCATGGATAACTCTTCGAGCGATTGCCCGGACGCCGGAAGAAACGCACCGATGTAAACCAGCTTGCTGATTTTGGCGGGCACTTTCTCGGCCACATTGGTGATCACCATTCCACCCATGCTGTGTCCAACAAGAATAACATTGCCATTCACTTTCGACATTGCCTCAATAACCTTATCTCGGTATACATCCAATGTTAAGGTATGCAACGGGGTCGTGTCAGTACCATGGCCGGGCAACTCGACTACAACGACCTGGTTTCCTTTCTTAATCAGGTCGGAACGGACGGCATTCCATACATAGGGAGCTTGCCATGCGCCGTGAACCAGCACATAAGTCTGTGAAGTGGCGGCAGGGACTTCATCCTTTTTAGCGCATGAAGCTAATGCCGAAAGGGCAACAGCTGTTGATAACAGCAACGAAACTGTAGTTTTCATTTTCTTTGATTTTATTTTAATTGGTTGTCTTTGATTTTTACTTAAAATTCATGGTAAACTCGGTTTAGGCAGTGTGTTGACAATTGCCTATGGTGGCCGGCTTATCATTGTTTTTTGTCAATTCATTCAACCTGTTTGTGTTGATCTGACAATGCAAAGGTGGCCGCTAATCGGAAGGTCTACCTGACACATTTGTGTCAAAAAACACCAGCGGATTATTTTCTGACAGAAACGGGTAGTAGTCGTTAAAAGAATTTGAAAGGATGCTCTTTCATGATTAACCCGTGCTTATGAATTGAGCAATACTATGCTTACTTGACTGAAATGCTTTAGGGGGCGGCTCATTGATTCGTTTCCGGTGCGGGCATATCGAATCCATTCAGGACCATGGCGATCAGACTATAGCTGCCGACAAGAAAGAAGAGCTCTGCTACCCCATCCTGTCCAAGCAGATGTACGGCCTGCTTGTAGGTTGATTCGGAAACAATATGACCCGAAACCAGCGAACGGGATACTATATACGCAATGGTTTCCTGCTCGTTTAAACCAGTGGAACAGACGCCGGCAGCCAGGGATGCGACAATGTTGGCAGACAGGCCAAAAGCTTCGGCCATGATCTCATGAGCATAGAGAATGAAGCGGGCCCCAAAGACACTTCCTACGGTTAGGATAGCGACTTCACGCAAAGTTTTGTCAAGCGTTGCGTGCTGATCCAGGGTTCGGATAAAGCTCAGGGCCGGTACGCCAAACTGCGGGTAATGCAACATAGGCGGAAAAGGCCCCAGTAATGCCCCTTGAGCATCGAGCATGGTTACCTGGCTCTGACTGTTGCCAATCAGATTGGCAATTTCATCGTGTACATACCGAAGCTCAGGGCTAAGTATATCGGGGGGTAAGGGTTGAAGACGCATGATCTGAATTGTTAATTGTTAACGAATGTCGTTGGTAAACTGGCCGTCGATCAGCACAAAGGCCATGCGGCATATCTTGTCTGACCTATTAGCCCAGGCATGGTTTGTCCCACTTTGGATAACAATGTCTCCCGGCTGAATGATCGTCTCTGCCCGGTCCAGAATCAGGGTTATCTCACCCTCCAGTACGATTCCATAATCGACAGTTTGGGTTCGGTGCATCAGGGGGTGAGGGGCGCCCTCCTGCGAGGTGAAAGCCTTCTCGTCGCCCATCGACTTGAATTTGGCGGCTGCATCGGCTCCGGTAAGCTTTCGAATTTCTTCCCCTTCCGGCGGAAATTCAATTACCCGTATGCGGGTGCCATTCGTCGGCGGAGGCAGTACTAAACCACGCTCATCCGTCTCATCGGGCTGATAGTGAATTAAGGCCGGGGTTTCCAGTGTATGCCATACTTCAAAGAAGGTAGGGCCACCGGGGCCGCCCACCAGTTGCGAACGGACAGGCGGTGCGTCAGACACAATGATTGCTTTCCCATCCGTATCATGGCCAGTCACGATGCGCCGGAATGGTTTTGATTGCTGATTCATAATTCTGCCTTTTATCTGTTTATTGATTTTTTGAAGACAAATACACCGAGGTAATGGAACAATACACCAATTGCCCAGGCGAGGGTAGACCATATAGGCCATGGGTAAGTGCTGTCGGTGAGATACCAGATGAGCCAGATAGCTGGCGTTGCCAGTAGAAAAACAAGCAAGTGAATCCTGAAACCCTTTTTTGGGTTGACAGGGGCAACTGTGCCCCATTTAGCTTGATGAGTCATGGTAGTTGTATTGATTGAGTGTTGCTACATCTGTAGGCGGGGTAGCCAGCCTTACTGGAATTATTTGAACTGCTGGCCTAATTTTTCTACCTGGCTTAGCCAATTAGTCCGCTGCTTTTCGGTCGATTTCCGCATGAATCCAAACGTAGAAAACCGAATGGGATCAAAGCCCACATATCCGAACACGATGTCTTTTAGAATCTGGTATTGCGATGCCCGATATATCAGGTAAAACCACCATTTGGGCGTATCCATCGTGACCAGAAGTCGTATGCTCTTTCCGCGCAATAGCTTCTCTGGAAATAGTTTACCGGAATGATGTTTAAAGGCGAAGCCGGGCAGGAAAATTCGGTCAATAAAACCTTTCGTAACGGCCGGCATAAAACCCCACCAGTTCGGGTAAGCCATTACGACGTGATCGGCCCATTTGATCAGTTGCTGCGCTGTAAGCAAATCGTCTTCAAGCTGCTTAGCTTCTCCGGTTCTATATCCGTCCGTAAGGTTTACGTCAAAATTTAACTTGGATATTATAATGATCCGGCAGTTGGCTCCAGCACGTTCCGCCCCGTTTTGGTAGGCCTCCAGCAGTGCTTTGCAAAAGGAGTTTTCCGATGGATGTCCCAGGATAAGTACGATGTTCCTTGCCATTGTCGTTCATAGTTATTTTGATGCTGCAAAGTTGGGCTGGATCGGAAAGGCGTACCTGACACAAATGTGTCAAAAATCAGTGGTGGGCTATTTTCTGACGAATCCGGGTAAGGGATTGCCTTTCGATGCCCAGATAGCTACAGAGGTGAGATAGAGAGACCCGGTTGAATAAAGCCGGATGTTGTTTGATAAAATCAAGGTAACGCTCTTCGGCGGTTTGAAAGACAAAGCTTTCGATACGAGCCTGTTGCCTTTTTAAGATTTCTTCGGCAACTAACCGCCCGTATTTTTCAAAGTTTTGCGACTGTTGATAAATCCATTGCATGTCTTCGAATGATAGACAGGCAAATGTCGTTGGCTCTAAACACTGTATGGCGTACTTGCTTGGCTTCTGCGAAATAAAGGCCGGGTAATGGGTGGCATAGTCACCCTCGGGATAAAAGCCTACCGTTCGCTCGTTTCCATCCTGATCAATAAAGAAAGAACGGACCAGGCCTTTGGTGACAAACCCGATAGCTTTTTGGATTTCACCCGATTGAAGAAAGACCTCTTTCTTTTTTAATTCTGTGAATCTAAGCTTTGACGCAAACTGAGAAAGCTCAGCTTCAGTCATTGACGGACAAAATTCTCGTATCGAATTGAGGAAAAATTCGGTTTCTGCTCTCATTCTCTGGTTATTTTTTCACCTTATTCGTACACTACGCCCTAAAACCGGATCACGTTGCCGACTAATAAAATTGGTACTCGCTTACGCGTTTTTGTCGTTGGCGTTCGCTGTATGCGAAGGCTATGCATTAACTGGCGAATTCATAAAAAATCCTTCTTAATACCCAGCTTAGCCATTTTTGATTCTAAGGTCGTAGGTTTAATATTTAATAATTCTGCAGCCCCATTCACTCCCCGTATACGGCCTTTGGCTTTTTTGAGAATTGAAATGATATAGTCTCTTTCTGTTTCCCTCTGAATGTGCTTTACATCCTCGAGCGTTTCGATGTTCACCTTTCCAGATAATTCATTCCTTGTACCGGTAAGGCTTCGCTTTAATTCTAAGTTTGATCGCCCATCATTGAGAATAACAGACTGCTCCAAAACATTCTCGAGTTCACGGATATTGCCCGGCCAATTATACGCATACATTTCGTCCATCATTGTTGCAGCAATACCCATGAATGGCTTATGGAACTCTTTACAAAACTTATCGGCAAAATACAATGTCAGTGCTTCAATATCACTTTTTCGTTCCCGTAAAGGGGGTAATGTAATCGGAAAAACATTGAGCCGATAATATAGATCAAGCCGGAACGTTCCGTTCGCTACTTCTTTTTCAAGGTTTCGGTTTGTAGCAGCTATAATGCGAACATTCACTTTCCTGGGTGCACTGCTTCCCACATATTCTACTTCCTTTTCCTGTAAAACACGCAGTAGTTTAACCTGCATATCCAGCGGTAACTCGCCGATCTCATCTAAAAAAATAGTGCCGCCATCTGCCTGCTCAAATTTGCCTTTCCTTTTTTCAGTGGCTCCAGTAAATGCTCCCTTTTCATGACCGAATAACTCCGATTCTATGAGTGTGGGTGGTATAGCCGCGCAATTTACTTTAATGAACGGTCCACTTGCTCTCGGTGAAAGTGAGTGGATGGAATGAGCAACTTTTTCTTTTCCAGTTCCGCTCTCGCCCAGAATTAAAACCGACGTGTTGTATGGCGCAACCTGCGACGCAAGATCTAATGATGCCAGTAACAGGTGATGGTTTCCAATAATATTTTTGAACGTTGGATGGGATCCCGAATAATTTGCTGCCTCACTATTTTTCTTATTGACGGAATCGGGCTGAACTAGTGTTAACGTTGACGAGGTTTCATCATAAATCTTCTTTTCGGCTAAGGCAACCAAATACGGTTTTAAACGATTTAATAAGGCAATATGATCCCTGGTGTAAACATCCTGCTTACGACTATAAAAGGCATAGTGAACCATTTGTCCATTGCCTGGATCGACAGGAAAAACCAAATACGACTCTAACTTAAACGAATCAAACAATAGTTGTTGAAGCGAATTTATACCAGGTTTTTGTTTTGGTATGCCATCACTATAAAGGATGGCATTGGTATCACTGTTTTTAATTAGTGCGGAAAGGACGTCTTTTTTAAAACCGGTTATTGTCATTAATTCTTTTTCACCAATAAACTGATATTCATCAAATCCAATGCGTAAATACCCTATATCCTTGAATTGTCCAGCATTATCTGGCCAGGGTTTAGATGCAATAAAATCAAAGGGTATATAAGGCTGTATCACCCTGGCAATCTTCAATAACTTTTGTTCAGCACCAGATGGGTCAGTGGTTATTTTCGTTAACTGTTTTTGCAAAAGTTCTTCCTGCCGCAATTTTGATTCAAGGCTATGCTGGTGACGATACCACGCAATATCCAGCGCAACCAGAAGATCCTTTTCCCGGAATGGCTTGACAATAAATCCATAAGGATCCGTTGACTTTGCTTCCTCCAATACTTTTTGGCTTGAATTGGCAGATATATAAACAAAAGCGATATTTTCAGCTCTTAGCTTCCTGGCGAAGTCAATGCCCGATAGAATACCTTTTAATCGAATATCCAGAAGGACAAGATCCGGTTTCTGCTTTTGCAGATTCTCATTGGCTTCTTCGACAGAAGCAGCAATACCGGTCACTTTATACCCCGCCTGCTTTACGATTACCCGCAGATCATTGGCTACCAGAAATTCATCCTCCACAATAAGCACGTTGATGTCCATACCAATTGGTTACAATAAATTTGAAGCCGGGGCTTGGCTGAAAATTAGTTTTTCAACATGTTAAACCTGACCAATATATGCACACCCTTATTATTTTCAATAGTAAAGGTGCCATTCAATTGCCTGGCAAGGCCCTGCATCAGTTCAAGTCCCAGCGAGTTATGTTCAAATAGGTCAAACCCTGCTGGCAAACCAACTCCATTATCCGATATATTGAGTAATAGGTGATCCGCCCCATCTCGTTGCAAATTAATACGCACAATTCCATTCTGTCCATTCAGAAACGCATACTTAATGGCATTGACAATACTCTCATTAATAATCAACCCCAGTGGAGTTGCCTGCGTTTCATCCAGTTCTAACCGCTCAATTGTTTGCTCAAAAACGATCCGGTTACCAATTTCGAAGCTTTCATGCAGGTAGCGCACCAGTTCATTGATATAGTCGGGCATGTCAATAGTAGAAATATTTTCACCCTGGTAAAGCTTTTGATGAATCAGGGATATTGCCTGCATCCTCCGAAGACTATCCTTGACAGCCTGAATAGCTGCTTCATCTTTAAGATGGGCAGATTGTGTATGAAGTAAGCTTGTTACCATCTGAAGATTATTCTTCACCCGATGGTGTACCTCCCTCATCAACCACTCTTTTTCAGTAAGCCATTTATCTAGTTTTGCATTCAACGTTTCTTAAAAATATTCTGATCCAATTCCTTCTGATGAGTTTCAGGTTTACGATTGCTTCCTTCTTTTTTTTGGTTCCGGTTGACCGCTAATCCCAAAATAAGCAATAATGCTGCGCTGATATGGGTCCTATTTTTGTTCGGTTAGGCTGCTCAAATCTGATACGCTTTAATTGGTTTTGGTTGTTAATAGTTGACTACTAATTTCAGTTACCAATAACATGCCAGCTAAGGAGAGAAGCTAAAATACGAAAACAGAATTTTGCAATCAACTGAAAATCAGTCTATTTTATAATCATTACTTTGGGTAATTAAAAAATTCAGGTACTTCATTACTCCGAAAATATCGGAGTTAACGATCATTAATTCCGTAATTCTCGGAGTGTATATACTCATTCGAAAGTTGACAGACGAAATCGTTTACTGCTATCAATAGAGCAGTAAATGACATAACTTGATTATTCCTGGGCTTTTATAGAAAACGGCATCATTTAACGTATTGACAGAATTAATGCCGGGACGCCCAAAGCTTTAGTTTTGAAAAATTAGTGCGTCGGCTATATCATTAGACGGCTTCTTCCCTTCAGCTTTTACTACCTGAGCCCTAGTCATGCCCCAACGAACGGTAGCTTACAGAACAAAGATCTTTACTTCTACCGCTTTAAGGCTATACCATTCACTCAGTCAAAATTCATACCGTCCCAACAACAAAGTAATTCCGGCCTCACAACAAAGTTGGCTCTTGATAGGAATACGAAATTTGTCGCATCAACAGTCAACGATCATGAGTAAAACAGTTTTAATTACCGGCGCATCCTCCGGAATCGGCAAAGCAGCCGCACACTATTTCGCCACCCAAGGCTGGAATGTCATCGCTACCATGCGTACCCCTGAAAAGGAAACCGAATTGGTCGATAACCAGCCTATTTTCGTAACCCGGCTCGATGTACAGCGCCCTGAAACCATCGAAACCGCAATTCAGCAGGGTATAGCACGGTTCGGACAGATCGACGTCGTCGTCAACAATGCCGGCTATGGCCAGTATGGTATTTTCGAAGCCCTTACGCCTGAGCAGGTTCACGAGCAGTTTGACGTGAATGTGTTTGGTGTAATGAATACGATCCGGGCTGTCCTGCCACATTTTCGGGCGAGGAAGCAGGGGATGATTATCAATATCAGTTCTGGCGCGGGCCGTTTTACATTGCCATTGATTTCCCTTTATAATGCATCAAAATTTGCCTTGGAAGGGTTTTCGGAAGCCTTATCGTTTGAACTGGCAGCCCTGAATATCGGGGTTAAGATCGTGGAGCCGGGTGGAACCACCACCAATTTCATCAAAGTGAGCGAAGAAAAAATCGCCCTCAAACCACTCCCCGAATACGACGGTTTCATTAATGCATCCAGCCAGATGTTTGGCCAGTTGAAGGCTATGCGACTGGCTACGGCTGAAGAAGTAGCGGAAGTGATCTACCAAGCCGCTTCTGATGGAACCGACACGTTGCGTTACCTTGTCGGAAACGATGATTTCAAGCAGCGCGTCAACAACCGACTGACTATGCCTGATCAGGATTATGTGAATTCGATCAAAGAATCGTATTTACCGTTCATGCCCGCGTAAGGCTGGCTACTCCTGCCTCTGCCTTATAGCTTCGGGGGGCAGGAGATTTTCCATTAAATTAGTACTATGGAACACACCCAGTACCCCTGCCACGTTGAACCCACCATTTCGAATGAGCAATTCATTCCCGAACATATTTTCATTTACCTCGAAACGGGATTTTTAACGGTCTATGATGGGGAGAAGACATACAACATTGAGGCTGGGGAATACGGCTTTATCAGCCGCAACCATCTTGCCAGGTATAAAAAAGGCGGGGCGAACGGTAAGGCTTTCAAATCGGTTTCGATTTATATAAGCCAGGAGTTCCTGAGAAGTTTCAGCAAGGAATATGGTTATGAAGCAGAGACGAATGAATGCTTCGGTTGCGACGCGATCATTAAACTGGAACCGCACCCATTGCTGGACAGTTATGTAAAGTCTATGCAACCCTATTTGAGCCTTACGGGCGTAGAACGCGACCATTTTATGCTGCTCAAAACCAAGGAGATCGTCCTGATCCTGTTAAAAACCACTCCGAACCTGAAAAACGTGCTGCTTGATTTTAGCGATCCCGGCAAAATAGACCTGGAAAACTTCATGAACCGCAATTTCAGGTTCAATGTGAGCCTCAAGCATTTCAGCTATCTGGCCGGACGCAGCCTCACTGTATTTAAGGATGATTTCAAAAAGACTTTTGGCACCTCACCTGGCCGCTGGTTAGTGGATAAGCGGCTGACCGAAGCGCATTTTATGCTGGCCCATTTGGGCCAACATCCTTCCGAAGTGTACCTGGAAGTAGGCTTTGAAGACCTTTCCCACTTTTCATATGTCTTCAAGAAGAAGTATGGCATCTCTCCCAGTCACCTGAAGAAAAGCCTTGCTTAAATAGCTGATAGCCGAACTGAGCCAAAGAGGCAATCCGACCATTTCTCGGGTATACGATAAAGCTATAAATTTCTTTTGTAAGAACAGATGTAGCTTTATTGACTGTGTGAAAAGTCATGCCAAACCAAACAACAAATTTTCATATTCTACCTGTTTCGCTATTCGCTTTGATAAGCCAACCAGTTTAGCCTGTGTCAAGCTACCCGACTCATTAGCCAACAGGACGATGTCTAATTGACGATCTGGATAGAGTACATTGTAACTGCCAAAACCAAATGGCCCCCTGGTGTGCAAAAGTTGTCGATCACCCGAGAGGGTCTGGGCCTATACTTTATTCCCTGAATTTCCAATAAGAAATTGGCTTTATTGCTACTTTATTAAGCCCAAATCGCTTAGAAATAGCTAAACTATGGTTTATGATCTCTGATATATCTGCTATAACGGTTCGATTCGTCCCTATGTATGAATGTCCTAAAAAGCTCGCATCAACCCCTGTCGCATCGATATAGTCAATTCCTGGTAACAATTTGGCCCCGTTAAAAGTGGCACCTAACCGTTTATAGGAATGGAAGAAGTGGGATAGCCGTATAGCTACATCAGTTGCTGAACCGTAAATAGTAACCCTTTGGCATGACTTTATTAACGAAGGAGCGATACCCTCCCGAAATGTATCTTCATCAATATCCGGTGCCGCTAAAATAACCTCTTTAACTCTTTCTTTAATTTTAGGATCTAGCTTGGAAATATTCGCTATTGCTTTAGTCATAGCCCTATTTCCCATACTATGAGCTATAATATAAACATTACGGGAAGTTGTATTTTTGAAAAAATCTAATAAAAAATCTTCCAGGTGCTTTTGCGTCCATTCAATGTTAGTTTCGTCCGTAGAGTATTGAAACGGATTATCCTGAGACGGCCAGCTGTAAAAAATAGCTGGGCCTTTAAAATCTAAATCAAAGACAATTTGTGCAGTCCTTATTGCCGCTTGGTCGAAAGAGACATTATAACCATGTATAAATAGTAATGCGTTTTTATTACTAGATTCATTAATGCGTTTAGATAATTGACTATAAAAATTATTTTTGTCTAAAAGTGTATTCTCTACTAAATGCATGTAATCATCTGTATTATAATTAACCCAATTATAGAAATTTGACGAAACGGTCTCTCCAATTTTATGATCACCAGGTATGTAGACCGAACATTGTCCATAACTTACTGTCGATCTTTCGGATCCAAATTTTATCTTTAAATTACTTTCGACTTTTTTATAATTTCGATCCGTTACAAAGTTTAAATTAACTGTATGGAACAGTTTATTAAATCGTTCTGGCTGCCAGGCTCTTTGTGGTCCATTTATTAGCTTCTCTTTGTCGCTGTTTACCTTATCCCATAAGACTGTGTTATATCTCCCTATATAAATCTCATGAATTTCATTTCTACGTTCCAGGCGAGCCAGACTATCAACAAGTAGACTATCGTTTATATTTAATTTGTCATATGATCCTTTTGATAGCTTGTTAAAGACTGGTACAGTCTTCTGCGCTAGTGTCCAATTGAAACAAAATATTATTAAAGAATATATGTATAATGCTTTCATAAATAATTGACAGTTAATCGATGGTTAAAACCGTTAAAGTATTATTGTATTCCATTCTAATTAAATAAATTATGTTAAGAGATTAAAACAGTCCATATATAATTGTTATTAATATCAGCTGTTAAAACTGATGTGGAGCAGTTATTTACTTATTCAGCTGATCACTTGCTCATAACCAGAGCGCCACATCAAAAGGTGTCTTTACGCTGGACTATTATCCTTTATAGTACTAGGACTTCCGGTAAGTGTAATCAACCGGGCTGACCTACATCGAGACTCGCCACCAGAGACCGGCATAAGCAGAATAAAAGGTCAAATTGGATAGGCTCACGGCTGTAAATCAGCAATTTACCTGTAACATAGACTGAATGCTAAAATTGTTGATGTGCCATGAGCCGTTACCGTCTCGTTTTTATTGCCGTGATTCTAGCCACTGCTTTAGACCCCACCCTGACCTGGTCTCAAGCTCAGGATCGGATTGATAGTCTGAAACGGCTACTGGTGCGTGCGCCAGCGGACACGAACCGAACCAGGGTATTGCTAAAAATCGGTCAACAATACTACGATCAGTATAAAGAAGGCCGAAAAGGTAGAAGTCATGCTACCATGCGTGAAATCCATTTTCTGTTGGATAGTGCAATTAACAATTCCGGGCGGGTTGTGAGTCAACCTGTAGCGGCTAATCAACTCCTTCAGAAAGCCGCGGCCCTCTATCTGTTAGCGAAGTGTTTTAGTTTCGGAGAAAGCTATGACTCGACCCGGACTTTCGATTACTACCAGCAGGCGCTAAAGGCCTATCAGCAACTCGGTGATAAACCCAATGCGGCCGAAGTTCTGGAAGATTGGGCTGACCTTGTTCGCTTACGAGTTGGGGCGAAAATGGCCATACCCTTATTTATGGAGGAGTTAGCCATTCGGCAATCGTACCGGGATACAACCATCTACTTGACCTTAGAGCGGATAGGAGTACTTCATCAACTAATGGGTAACTACCAACTAGCCTTGCAAGCCTATTTACAAAGCTTACGGCTAGCCGAACAAAGGAATAATTTAGAGTATCAACTCGATATTTATGGGCGCTTATCCGATATCTATGAAATAGTAAGCAATTACCAAAGAGCCATCCATTTTTCACTTAAACGACTTCACTTAATCCAAATTCAGGGGGGGGGCGAGTTGCTTACCATGCTCGCAGGACAACACAACATGTTAATGACTTTATATCAAAAAAATCATCAAGTGTCTCAAGCCCGGAAGCAGGCGTTAACCGTCATCGAGCTGGCTCGCCAGGATCCACATCACGAAAGTTTTAACCTAGCCAACTTCCTGGCCCAAAGCTACGTATTTTTAGGCCAGTATGAGCTGGCCGAACGTTTGTATAAACACTTGTTGCCTTACTATGAAAAATTAAATATCTTATCCGGAGTGGTCGATTTCAACAAGCATGTTGGCGAGTTTTACTGGCTCACCAGACGGTATGAGTTGGCCCAATACTACTATCAGAAAGCCCTGGCTGCCAGTCAGAAAGGCCGATTCCCCGACAAAACGGTCAGCATTCTTCGGGCCCTCTTCAAAATCGATTCCGCCCAGGGACACCTGCGTTCCGCCCTGCTTCATTTCCAGCTGGCGACCACCATCAACGACTCCCTCTTCAACCAGACCAAAAACCGACAGTTCGAAGAACTCCGAACCCAATACGAGACTGAACAGAAAGACAAAGACATCCGCCTGCAAAAACAACAGATTCAGGTCCTCTCCCAACAACAGCAACTCCAGAACCAGCAACTTCAACAGGACCGGCTGGTGCGTAACTCGGTGGGCCTGGGGGCCCTTATGCTCCTGTTGCTGCTGGGCCTCACCTTCAACCGCTACCGACTCAAGCAGCGCAGCAACCAGCAGTTGCAGCACCAGCATGAGCTGCTCCTCGCTCAACAGGAGCAGCTCCAGACCCAGCAAACCGAAATCCACCACAAGAACCAGCACTTACAGCGGCTACTCGACGAGAAAGAACGGCTGCTCAAGGAGATCCACCACCGGGTCAAAAACAACCTCCAGGTGGTGATGAGTCTGTTGAACTCCCAGGCCAGTTATCTCTCGGATAGGGCGGCTCTGTCGGCCATCCAGCAGAGCCAGCACCGCTTGCAGGCGATGGCTCTGATCCACCAGAAGCTCTACCAGGCCGAAGGCATCGCCCGCATCCCGATGGCTGACTATATTCAGGAGGTGGTGGCCTACCTGCGGGAGTCGTATGAGTTGCCCCAGCCCATTGGCTTTGATATGCAGGTAGAGCCCATCGAGTTGGACGTTATTCAGGCGGTGCCCTTAGGGTTGATCATCAACGAGGCCATCACTAATGCTCTCAAGTATGCCTTTCCCAAGGAGCGATCTGGAACGATCAGTGTAGTTTTTCATTGGCTCAGGCCCACCACATTTGAACTCAGGATTGCCGATGATGGGATAGGTTTACCGCCTGATTATGATCCTGCTGCTAGCCGATCATTGGGCATGACTTTGATTGAGGGCTTCAGCCAGCAATTGGGTGGTGAGTTATCGATCGGGAGTCAGGCGGGGTTAACCATAGTATTAACTTTTTCAGAGCATCAGCTGACTGCGTTGGGTTCTCCTACTGATTACAGCTACCAATAAATCGCTTCTACGGAGTGGCTCGCATAATCAGATAGCTCCTCCTGTCGATAGCTCAGGTGTCCCTGTGGTAACTCTGTCCTTATATCATACTGTTTCAAGGCTCATATGCGACTAACTGTCGTTTACGGTTATCGAAATTTTGTGCATCGGGTACAGATTCGAATCGGACGTTTAACTGAACGCTTTACTTTGACAGTTAATCTTGAAACAAATCATTCTTAAATACTAATTAGTAGTCCAATATATAGCATGTGCTGGCCTTTTATTTGTCAAAACAGCCGCTATAAGTAGGAGGGAAGCGAGTACAGAATTAAATATTAATGTCACACAAGGAAAGTGCTATGTAACATTCTCTGTAAGGGTAGTGAAGCTATTCATTCATTCTGGAATTTAACTAGAATTATCAGTAGTGTACGTTAACGTTCAAATTGGTACGCGCTCGAGACGGTCGCTCCTCGCTCATCGGTAACGTTTAGGAGCCAGATGGTCGTTTGGGCGGGGGGCGCATCCGCTATGATGCGGTTCCCGCTCACATTTGCCGGTCGGGTTTGCCAATAACGCTCCCTGTAGGGCAATGTACTGTCGGTGGTGAACGACAGGGTGGCCAGTTTAATGGGCGAGCTGCCCGACACCACAGCCTGAACCCGACCAGACCGTCGCCCGATCACTGACAGAACGGGCAATGGCGTTCCATGAGTTAAATATGAATCTACAAACCAACCTATTTCGGGGGGCGTCCACCCCTCGATGTGCCCGTGTTTGAGCGTGGTGGTGATGCTGTAATTTTTAGGGCTTTTGACCAGCGAATAGGTTCGGGAGAAGATGTTGGGTGGGTAGAACATATCATTGGTTCCATTGACCCACAGCATCGGTAGGTGGGCTTTGCCGACAAAATGCTGGGGATCATACCGCGCAGTCCAGCGTTTTTTCTGATCTGTCGTCAAGGTGCCAAACTCCTTTTCGTAGAAAAAACCGCCGGGCTGCTCAATAAATCCACACCCATACACCGGAACGGCAGCGGTAAAGCGAGGGTCTAAACCCACCACGATACAGGTCAGAAAACCGCCCCAACTTATCCCTGTAATGGCAGTGCGGCCCGAATCTACACCCGGCAAACTCCTGAGCAATGAATGCGCCCGGATGACGTTGGCTACCGCGTGGTAGACCCACTGTTTGTCCCCGGTGCTGTCAATGCTGGAAAACTTATGGAGGCTATCCTGATCAGGACCGCCGTTGGGCAGGCGCTTCCCATCAAAACCCCTGCCGCTTAAATCCATAGCCAGCGCGGCATATCCCCGCCGTGCCCACAGCTCGGCCCATTCAGCAAAGGCCTTACCCCCTCCACCGTGCACCAGGATCACACCCGGCAAGTGTTGATCCAACTCCGGTTTGCCCGCCAAGCTGCCTGGTGTGGCGTAGTAAGCGAATACGTCGGTTTTAGCAATCGATCCATAGGTTTCTCCCCTGTATACCAGCGACCGGATTCGAGAGGTATCGCTGTTCAGCCAGCGCATAGTAGGCGTTTGGAACAAGGTCCGAAGATTCCACAAAGCCGCAGGATTGGACTGAGCCCCGGCGGACATTGTCATAACCAGCAGAAAAATCGTGGCACAGTGTCCTTGACAAGCTATTTTCTTGAGATCAGTAAGCACGTTCTGCAATTGACGAAGATAAGTTAGTGCGAAAAGAAGCATACGTGTAGTTTGGTTCGGATTATTAGTGTGCCATGATTCCATTCCAGGGCTCGCTCATCGTCTGAATGAGGTGCTTGTATACTTGATAATGGAGTTGATACAAGGCCAGCCGTTCGGGGTTGGGTTCATACGTCCGGCTGACGTGGACAATCTGCCGAGTGGCATCGGCATAGTTCGCCCAGACGCCCACTCCAATACCGGCAGTCAGTGCAGCGCCTAAGGCACCCGTTTCTCCGCTTTGCGGCACCTCTACCCGAACACCGAGTGAATCGGCAAATAGCTGACACAACACTGGACTGCGGGCACCTCCACCCGTCAACCGAACGGAATCGAACGAAGCCGCGCCCCCCTGCCGTAATTTCTCGACATGGCTTAAATGGCTGAACACGACCCCTTCATACAATGCACGCAAAATGTCGGCTCGTGTGTGCCAGCCCGCCAGTCCGTATAGCCCCGCTCGGGCATTGGCATGTACATTGGAACCGTGCAGAAACGGATGATACACAATCGGGGACTTGTCATTGCGGGGCAGTGCCGATACCGCTTCATCACATACGGTATAAACCGTTACGCCCCGGCGTTCGGCTTCTAGTCGCTCTTCGGCGCAAAATTGGGTAATGAACCATTCCAGATTCGTGACCGATGTAGCGCTGGCCTCCAGACACAGCCAATGGTCGGGTACGGCGGCAATGGCAGTCATCGCCAGGTCGGGGTTGACCAATGGTATGCGCGTCAGCACACTATTGACGCTCCATGATCCCGCAACCAGACAGGCTTGCCCCTCTTCCACAACCCCGCTGCCAATCATGCTGGCGTTGGCATCGAGCAGCCCCGCAACGACCGGTGTTCCGACCAGAAGGCCCGTTTGGCGGGCGGCTACGGGTGTTACATTTCCAATCACATCGAAACTTTGATGGAGCGAGGGCAAGGCGTAGTAGATGTCCGCTAAATCGTACAGTGCCAGTAGGTCACGGCTATACTGTCGTTGGCACACATCGAGCAGATTGGTCGCACTCATGTCCGAATAGTCGGTGGCAATCTGGCCAGTCAGGCAGTAATTCAGGTAATCTTTGCAAAGCAGAACCGCCCCGATTTGCGCGTAGGTTTGGGGTTCATGTCGTTTTAACCAGACCAGCAGTGTGTTAGTCTGAGCTGCCCAAAATGCCTGTAGCGTATAGGGGTAAACTCGTTCCAGTAGGTTTGACGCGGCCCACTCGGCACATATGCCCGCGCCCCGGCAGTCGAGCGATTGAATACCCCGCAATGGTTGCCCAGACCGGTCGAGGAGGTACAGTCCGTTGCCGTGTCCAGTGTTCCCAATAGCAGCAATCTGCTCCGATTTGATACCAGCCCTGTCGATCACCTCATGGATTGTACGGGCAGTTGCCTGCCAAAGTTCGGTCATGTTTCGTTCGCTCCAGCCCGGCTGTGGGTAATGCGTGGCAATTTTGCATGAAGCAACCTGCACCTCACGGCCCGTGACGTCGAACAGTACGGCTTTGCAGACGGTGTTGCCATTGTCTAAACCAAGCAAGTATCGGCTCATGGAAACAAACGGGTTAGGAATAAATTGGCTCTACCAGGCTTGTCGATACAAAGCCACTATCTCGTCGGCGTTCGGTACGATCGGGTTGTTCTGGGGGCTGCCGGAGGCCAGGGCGTCGGATGCCATTTTTTCAATAGACTGCTCAAAAACGGCTTTTTCTACGCCCGGGCAATCCTGCAACCGGGGGATTTTCAAAGCCTGATTCTGACGCTCCAGTCCCATTAATAAAGCCTCACAGGCGGCTTCGTCCGACGTGCCGATCTGAGCTAGCGCCATTGTCCGGGCTATCGTAGCGTATCGGTCTGGAGCGCCGGAAACCGAAAACCGGGTTACCGCTGGCAACAGAACGGCATTACTTAAGCCGTGCGGCAGATGGAACTGTACGCCGAGGGGCCGGCTCATGCCGTGTACCAGACAGACACTGCTGTTCGTGAACGACATCCCGCCTACACAAGCTGCCAGGGCCATACCTTCGCGGGCTACCCGGTTCGCAGGTTCGAGCCAGGCGGTATACAGGTGTCTGGCAACCAGATCAATGCATGTTAAAGCAAGCGGATCGCTCAGGGCATTTGCCTTCCGCGATACGTACGCTTCCATCCCATGCGTAAGCGTATCGACCCCAACGTGAGCGGTCAGCGACGGGGGCATGGACAGGCTAAGTTCGTAATCAACCAGCGCGACGGTGGGCATCAGGTGGGCGTCGAAAATCATCATTTTTACGTTCCGTTCAGTATCCGTAATGACCGCCACCTTGGTGGCTTCGCTGCCCGTTCCGGCGGTGGTCGGAATGGCGATCAGGGGCAATCCGGCGTTTTTAATTTTGTGGTAACCCATATACTGATGAAGGGGTGCTTCATTCATCCTCATGATGGCCATGGCTTTTGCCGCATCCATCGGGCTGCCCCCCCCACGGCTACAACAACATCCGCTTCGTGGTCAATCAATTCGGCCAGACCATCCAGCACGTTCTGCTCCGTCGGGTCTGGTTGTACAGCACTGAACACCGCTACCGCCAGACCCGCCTGTCGGAGTGGTTCTGCCAGTGCCTGCACTAAACCAGTCTGTTCAAGGTACGAATCAGTCACGAAGAATACCCGCCGGGCACCGATGCGTGCCAGTTGCGGAAGCAATTCCCTGCTGGCACCTGCGCCGTGGATAATGGTTTGGGGTGTGTTGAACTGATAGCTCATTATATCCTGTCTGGTTGTCTTTGCTAAATAGCCTACCCGACTATTTTTACTGCTTTCGGGTGAGAAAAGACGCTACTTACGGACTGGTCTTAAGTTTTCGCCTATCTACTTTGGTTCGTTTGTCTGGTAAATAGCCCATGCCTCAGCCGGGGTTGCGTTTTGGTGAATCATCGCCATAAACGCCTTCACAATTTGCGTAGGATTTGGATGTTGGTATATGTTGCGGCCATAGACAAGCCCCCGGGTTCCCTGCTGCAAAAAATCGTAACTTTTCTGAAATATCGCTTCCAGACCCTCCTTGCCCCCACCTCGTACCAGCACCGGACAACGGGCGGCTTCGACGACTTCGTGGTAATCCCCGACGTGTTCAGTCGGGTCTGCTTTGATGATATCGGCACCCAGTTCACGGGCTTGCCGTACCAGTGGTATAATGAGTTTTTTATTCCCATCAACCTGATAACCACCCCGTCTGGCATTGGGCGCCATTACCAGCGGCTCGATCATCAGCGGCATCCCGTATTTATCGCATTCCGAGCGGATTCTCGCAATGTTTCGAATACTCTGGCGGTGCAAATCAGGTTCGTTGGGCAGTAGCAGCAGATTACAGACCACACAGGACGCATCCATCCGAAGGGCTTCCAGGAGCGGCTCATTTTCGTTCTGCAGCGCGCTGAACATTACCCGGTGTGTTTCGGCGTTGTACGGATTGCCGACGTCCACCCGCATCACAAGGGCTGGTTTGTACTTGCCGGGAATACGCTGCAAAATGTCACTTTGACCGTAGTTGGTCTGAATTGCATCGGGTCCGGCAGCGACCAGTTGCGCTACGACCTGCTCAATATTTTCCAGCCCATCCAGGAAACTATACTCGTTAAAAACGCCGTGGTCGATGGCCACATCCAGGCAGCGGCCCGATTCGTTGAACATCCGGTTAAGCCGGACTTTTGCCGTTTGATACATGCTAATCAGGATAAATAAAGTTGATGGTTTCGGGCCAAAATGGCTAATGTTCGGTCAATTTCGGCTTGCCTGTCGGCCGAAGAAAGCGTCAGACAGTCGGCCAGAATTCCGGCGAGTTCGTGGAGCAGAGGACGTGTCAGTTCACCCGCCAGTGCCATGACGGTTCGGCGCAGGACCAGATCGTCCAGATGCTGTACAAACTCCCACCGAATCAGATAGTCGATTTCCCGCCGACTGTAGCCCGTATGGTGTTTCAATAGCGCGTCGGGGGCCTCCTGCAAATAGGCCGCTACGGTTTCCGCCACCGTACCGTATCGAAACAACAGCGTGTCAATTCGGGAAATCGTCAGTCCGCTCTGGTTGCTTACGCGCTCAGTCCAGCGCTGGCGATCCAGGTCAGTTTTTGGGAAATTGATACCGCCCCCAATGGACAGATCCGTACTACTGGCCTGGCGGAGTCGGCCGAGCCGTTGCAGAATCTGGTCAGCCGTTTGTTCGCTGAATGCCCGAAAAGTCGTCCATTTCCCGCCTACCAAATTCAGGATAGGAAATGGCTGGAAAGCATTTGGTTCGACTATTTGAAGGTTGTGATCACGGCTTATCTGGGCATTTTGAACGCTTCCCTGCGCACTGGGTAGCGGGCGAACCCCCGAATACCGAAACACAATCTGGCTGGGGTCAAGCTCAAGGGTAGGAAACACCTGTCGCACACAGGCGAGCATGTAGTCGGCTTCTTCATCAGTGCAAACGGCCTCATCGGGATTGGTGATATTTATGTCGGTCGAGCCAATCATCACCTTGCCATGCAGCGGAAACAGAATACAAATGCGACCTTCATCGGTTTCATAATACACCATCTGCCCCTTGGTTGCCGCCATCAGAACCGGGTTATCGACCATTAGGTGCGACCCTTTGGTTCCCCCGATGAACCGGGTTTTCTGACCCAGTGCCTGATTGGTCAAGTCAATCCAGGCGCCCGTTGCATTCACCACTACCTGTGGGCGGACCGAAAACGGTTCGCCGGTTTGTTCGTCGCGAAGCCAGACTTCTCCGTTGCGGCTTTCAGTGGCCGAGACATAATTCAGAGCACTACCGTTGGGATTCAGCGCCTGCCCATCCTGAATCAATTCTATACCGAGTCGTTCAGGAAACGAAATCCATGCATCATAAAACAACGCTGTACCGATAATTCTGGGATCTAAGAGGGGGCGTTCCTGCAACGCTTTGGTTCGGCTGCTGAATGCATGTGGGGGCATAATCCGCTGATTGCGCGTGTAGATGTCGTACATCAGCAGCCCCAGTTTGACGATGAAAGCGCCCCGTGGCGCATTACTGGCTTTCCGGCCCAGAAACTTCCGGACGCCGTTGACAATCCCCGACGTCCAGTGATAAATAGGAATTACGGTCGGCAGAGGTTTTACGTAATGAGGAGCATTCTGGAGGAGTCGGTTCCGTTCGGCAAGACTTTCCCTGACCAGCCGCACTTCCCGATTTTCCAGATACCGCAGTCCTCCATGAATCATGCGGGACGGCGCGGCACTGGCCCCAGCCATGAAATCCCGCCTGTCGATCAGCAGCGCGTCCACTCCCTGAAGACACAGTTCTCGAAACAAGCCCGAGCCGTTGATGCCCGCCCCAATAATCAGGACTGGAATCTGGGGGTTCCTCCGCAAATGTGCAATGGTTGCCTGTCGCTCCATAGTTCTATTTGAGTAAGCCATATTGCTCTGGATGATCAGGGCTGCTGTCAACGACCTGAAGCAAAAATACCTTAGGATTCCGGGTTACCTGCATGACGTTTTTTCCAGCCTGACCGTTGTTATCGTGTGCGTTCACACTACTCAGAATGTTCTGGTGAAACTTATAAAATAAGTCGTTAACGCGCTCGACGTGGTTGTTGGACAACTCAAAATAACTACTGCCTTCGTCGTTATACACACCTTCGCTCAGTCCCGGTCCTCCACCCATGTCATGTACCCAGTTATTCGAAATTTTCGAACCTCTCTGCTGACCAGCGGTGTAAATCCCTCCGCCGTCGCTCAGGTACTGCATCCCGTTTCTGACTTCGTTCCACTCGATGAGATTTTCATACGTCTGATTCGCTAGTGTGTCCCAGCGCCAGCCCATGCTGATGCCCGTGTACGGAAAATCTTCCAGCAGATTGTGGGTCAGCTTGTTATGGTGAGCGTAGCCAATGAGAATACCCACTGAACCGTGGTCGGTGGTAGCGAAGGTTTGTAAGTGATTGTTATGCACAACGTTGGCTGACGGAACAGCCGCCGAATTCCGGGGCACGTAATGCAGTGGATGCCCTTCACCAACGTAGCCCGATCGCCAGCCAATCTGGATGACGTTGGCCCCGATATCTTCGAACTGATTGTGCTGAATCCGATTTCTCTGGCATCCATCGCCCAGCACAATGGCCCCTTCGCCCAAACGGGTGAACAGACAATCGGTCACTTCGCAATCGGTCGCCCAGGTCATCATCAGCGCAGTCGGTGGCGCATAAACCGCCTTTCCTTTTTCAGTGCCCCAGTAGCCCGCCTGAATTCCTTTGCGTTCGAGGCCGGGCATTATCCATTCGGTATGGGCAATGGTTATTCCTTCCAACCGAATATTCCTCAGCGGTTTCTGCTCGGTTCCTTTTATAGAAAAAATCGTTTCGACAAAAGGGTAGACGAACGACAGTTGAGCGGGCGATTGAGACGATTGGTAGTAGAGCGTTTGGCTGAGTGAATCCAGAAACCATTCGTTATCCGTATCCAGAAATTCCAGGTGATTCTCGAAATAGATACGGTCAGTCAAGTCCATTTTCCGTCCGCTGCACTCCGGGCCTGGCTCCGTCATGGTGAACACCGCTCGGTTCGCCGGGTCAAATCGAGCGACTTTTTGCCGCAGCCAATGCCACCAGGCAGTAGCGTGCATCTCGACGCCTTTCAGGTTGGCAAAGCGAGCAGGAAAGGGTTTGTTGAGGACCAATCGTTTGGCCTTCGTCTGGATGGTATCCGGCTGAAACCACTGCGATGACCACATACCCGCGTTCGGGAAACGGGCGCGGGTGGCGCGTTTGCCGTTAACAAACAACTGCCGGAAATACATCGGCACGCGAGTTTTCCAGCGATTGGCACTTACTTTCTCCCAACGGGACTGAATGGTTTTTCCGCCACTGATGACTGGCGTTTCGTTTACGTAAGCTTTAATCGTTAGGTCGCTCCGGTCAATCTGCAGGGATTTTGCCACTGCATACGTGCCTTCACGCAGTATAATATCGGTTGGTTTGGTGGTGCCTGATGCGGCTAACAACGCTTTTTCGAGGGAAGCAAACGGGCTGTTCAGCGTACCTGCATTGGCATCGCTCCCTTTGGGCGACACATAAAAAACCGGCTTCGGCTGGCTATTGACAATCGTCGGGAGCAGCAGCGTCAGCCACGTCAACAAAACCAACTTATTCATCGTCAAGTAAGATATAGGGTTAGGGTACGACCGAATAGAATCTGAATAGAATAGAATAAACGTAAACAAACTGATGCAGATCAGCCAGTTTGGCTGATCGATGGAGCGAAGACGTTAGCTCCATCAATCAACTGAGCACCATCGCATACCATCAAACCAGTCGATACGAAATACCGAGTTTGTCGAGATACATCAGACTTCGCCGGATACCTGCCGGTACATCGTCCAGCGGTTCGTACTCAATAAGGCAAACGCCGTCGAAAGCCAGTTGCTCAAACACCGGACCATAGTCTAAATCGTCGTCACCAATGGCGCAGGCGACCCAGCCATCATCTTGCTGCTTCCAGTCTTTCAGGTGGCAGTAATTGATGCGCGGATTTAGTTGCGGCAGTAAAAAAGTCTTATCGTCGGGCGCAACGGCTTTCAGATTGCCGGGGTCGAAATTAAAGCCAATGGCGGGCGGCAATTCGGCCAGAAGGCGCTGGACGTCAGTAGATTTAGTGCTCACCGTATGCCGGTGCCGGGCAACACCACGCGACCAGTCGAGGTTACCATGCGTTTCAATGGCTAGTTGCAGATTGAGCGACTGGCAATCGGACTGGCAAAGCGTAAAGGCCTCAAACATGCGTTGCCAGATGGCTTCGGTCATTTCCTCAGAAGGCGTAAATCCGGCAAAAAGCCGGACGTGGGTAGCCCCCAGTAGTTTAGCCTCAGGCAGTAACCGACGCACGTAAGTGACCATTTTCTGATGTTTTTTCGCATCAGGTAGTGTAAAATCATTTTCCAGACAACAGAACGGAGTACGGATGTCATAATCCTGACTCAGCGCACTAAACTGATGATGATCAGCCTTGGTCAGTTCATCGGGCAAACGACCGTTTTGTCCGCCCCCGATACCGAATTCGAGGGTTTTAAAGCCCAGTTGTTTGGCGATTCGGAAATGTTCTTCCATCGGCATTTCCCGAAATCCCCACTCTCCGCACCCAATTTTCAGGCTGCGGTCACTTAGTACCGTAGTTGACATATCAGCTAAAAAAAAGATATAAACTCGTCATGATTATGCTCAACACTGCCCATCCCCAGCGCAGGGAAGGCGCTAACCACTGCTGTTGCTGATTATACTCCCCCCAGTTAAATATGGGACGCGCTTTCCCATCCCGGTCTGGAAACAGGTAGGACATTACAATGAGCAGAATGCTCAGACCGACGAAGAGGTAAAAGGAAATCAGAAAGAAATTCGGATAAAATGCCTTGCTTGGGTACTGCGAGAGGTAGCCAATGCTCAGCACGACGCAGGGAATATTGCCAACAACGAGGGTATAAAAAGCCGCTTTCGAAGAAATACGCTTCCAGAAAACGCCCCAGATAAACACGGCAACCAACGACGGGCACAGAAACGAGAAGATTGAATTGATTTTCTCGAACAGATTGAATCCCTGCACCCGGTCCAGGGCCAGCGCAATGCCTGACGCCAGCAGGGCCAGGCCAGCAATGACCCAACGTCCCTGGGCCACAGTCGGCGTTTGCTGATTGCGACGCAGCGACGGCAGAATGTCGAGCGTGAAAATGGTGCTGCCCGAATTGAACATCGCCGTAACGGTACTGACCAGAGCCGCTGTCAGTACCGAAATCGCCAGGCCGATGAGCCCGTGCGGCAAGTACTGGTAGACCATACTCAAAAACGCTTCATCGGGTTTGTGCAGGTCAGTCAGGGCAACTTTCGCGATAATACCGGGCAGAATAAATAGAATTGGCACCAGCAATTTAAGGTAGCTTAGAAACAACACCCCTTTCTTACCTTCTTCTAAACTTTTGGCACCCAGCGTACTTTGAACTATATTTTGATTGGCGCACCAGTACCAGACGGACATAATCGGATAGCCGACAATGATGGCTTGCCAGGGATAATTTGGGTCGTCGCCCGAGCGCAGAAGTTTCCAGTAATCGGGGGGTAGTTTCTCACTAAAAACCGACCAGTCAGGGAGTTGATTCAGGGCATTAATCCCAATCAGACTACATACGACAATCATAACAATCGACTGGAACGAGTCGGTGAGGGCAACCGCTTTCAGCCCGCCCAGAATGGTGAAACTAACCGAAATCAGAGTCATAATGCCCACACACTGCCAGACTGGAAGCGACAGCAACTGGCTGGTTAAGAGCGAGCCCGCGTACAAAACCGATCCCGCCCCGATGGAAACCTGAAAAAATACAAACCACGACAACGCCCGTCGACACGATTCATTGTACCTGCGCAGCATAAACTGGGGCATCGTCTGGATATCGTGTTTAAGGTAGTAGGGTAGAAAAACGACGCTGAGCAACAGCAGGTACAGCCACGCAAACCACTGAAAATTACAGGCCACCATCCCGTAGGAATAGGCTAGACCGCAGGCGCTGATGATGTTGAGCGGACTGATGTTGGTCCCGAAAATAGACAGGCCAATGGTTTTCCATCCCAGCGATTTTCCAGCCAGAAACAGGTCAGCCGATTTCTTCTGCCGGTTCGTGAAACTCACCCAAAAACCCAGCCCGATCAGAGCCAGCATGTAAAAAACGATGACCCCAATATCAACTGTGTTCATTAGCCAGGTAAGTCAGTAAGTCGGCGGGTAACGGATTGGTGAGTTGAACGTGTTGCTGCACCAGCAACGACCGTAAGTCGGCGTAAGGCACATCGGAAACGGCGATCTGCTGATTTTTTGCCAGCCAGGCAGCGGTTCCGGCGGCTTGCCCGAGCTGCATCATCGTCCTGGACAAACGGCAACTGGAGGCCGCCAATGAACTAAAACTAGCCGCTCGGGACGCAATAAGCAGATTGTCGAATCCTTTCGGAATCAGACACCGGAACGGCACGCCATATGGTTCGTCAAGCTCAGCACAACCCGCCCGTCCGGTACTTTTGCCGTGCGTATCCAGCGCATGGTCGGCAATTGTGATGATGTCGGACTCCTGTTGGTTGGATAAACCAGCGCGTATAGTCTGCTCCGTCAGCACGTATTCGCCCAGCACCCGGCTGCTTTCCCGAATGCCTAAAGCGGGAGCCATCCAGTCCAATGAAAACGAACGATATGGTATATACGTAGTCTGCACATGGTGCCAGTGAGCCAGCACTCTGCGCTGACATTCGGAATAGGCAGTCTGCCGGTCGGGATACCCTATCAGGTCGATACCTTCCATCGTCGGCAGCATATTCACATTCAAATCACCGTTGGGATATTGCACGATGCTGGCCACCGGAAAATCATCGGCCCACCAGCAGTCGGCTGGAATTTCGTCGGGCAACGGGTCAACAGCGGACTCACGTTTGGGCGTTACCCGGTAAATCAGTGTCACGCCGTTCCGCTTATGAGTGGCCTCGTCAGGGGCACTTGGTTCGCCAAATGTAGCGCTCGACTCCTGCCCGGAAAGCAGCGTACAGCCCACTGACCGGCACAGAACTCCGCTATCGGTACTGTCGATATAGCTCAATGCCGAAAAGGTTTCGCCATTCGTAAGCTCGATGGAGTTGATATGCCCGTTCGAGTAATGGACTTGCCCAAACGAGGTCTCTTTCAGTATCAGACAGTTACCTGTTTCGGTCAGCATATCTTCGACAACGCGTTGGTAGACGGCCGGTTCGAAAGGAACACCGTGCCAGTATTGCCGCACAAATGATTCGTTCAGGATGCCCGTTTCAGAGCCATACCGACGCAAGCTGTCGAGGTAGTTCAGCGACGGGTCGATCACCAGTTCGGCACCCGGATGCACCGGTGTTTCACCTTTGGGAATTTGCCATTTGCGGTGTTTCGCAAATCGATAGATGCCTACGGCCTTCGGAAACTGCTTCATCTGTTTATAGATGTCGAACGGAATCCCGGTTCCTCCGATGCCCATTTCCCAGACGGACACTCCACTGACGGCGGCATTGCCCCCAAGCTGGCTGGCCTGTTCGACCAGTACCACCGACGCACCCAGCCGCGCGGCCGACAGGGCAGCACCAATGCCACCGCTCCCCGCGCCAATTATCAGTAAGTCAACATGCTTCATCAGTAGGCCTGAATTTCCTGAACCAGTGGTAACAAGCGCATTTCGGGAATGACCAGATGCGCCGGTAATAAACAAATGTCGGTTACCACGTTGCCAATGTCGATTGGGTGAATGGCTTTTGCGGCTGTTTCGGCGTCGAACTCGTCTAGATTAGAGGCTTCCTTGAAACCGGTGGCTCCCCAGGAAGGCACGAGCGAGGTAACGCGAACACCAAAGGGCCGCAACTCAACGTACAGATGTCGGGTAAGTTGGTCCAGACCCGCTTTGGCCGCTCCGTAAACGCCCCAGCCGCTCCAGGCCTGCACGGCGCAAATCGACGAGATATTGATAATAATCCCGTCGCGCTGGGTCCGCATCAGTTGGGCAGCTCGTTTGCTGCCCAGAATGGCCCCGGTGAGATTCAGGGCAATCGTCTGCTCGATGGCTGCATCCGACTGGTCGGCGATGTCAACAATATCACCACCCGCTCCGGCATTGTTGACCAGAATATCCAGCCGGTTATGCTGTAGTCGGATAAGGTCAAAAACGGTATCCCAGTCACTGGCCTTCGTAACATCGGCAACCACAGCGATGGCACCAATTTCAGTCGCCACCGCCCGAAGTTTATCTTCCTGCCGCGCCGTGATGTAGACCGTTGCCCCGGCTTGCCTGAGTTGGCGGGCAATCCCGACGCCGAAACCCGATGACGCTCCGGTTATCAGAGCTACTTTGTTCTGTAAAGCAGACATTTAACGTATTGTTTATTTAACTTTTTACCAATTGGTCAGCTCAACTAAACGGGCTGCTGGGCCGGATAGTAGCCTAACCGCTGCGAAATCCGGCGGGCATGTTCAATGACGACTTTGCCCAATGCCGGAAACTCCGAATCGGGCATCCGCTCTGCCGGCCCCGTGGTCCAGATGGCCGCAATGGGATAGCCATGCCGGTCGAAAATAGGCGCAGCAATGCAATGCAGGCTCTCCAGTTCCTCGCCATGATCGACGGCATACCCCCGATCACGTGACAGGTTCAGTACCGCCCTCAAGTCTGTAAGATTGGTGATGGTTCGCTCGTTGAAGGGTTTGAAAAGGATATTTTTGCAAACCTGATGCTGGACCGATTCGGGCAGAAAAGCGAGTATCGCTTTGGCGGGAGCCGCTACGTGCAGACAAAAACGATGGCCGGGATCGACCAGAAATTTAACCGGATACGAACCCGAAACCTGTTCCAGCACAATGCCTTCTTCCTGATTGATAACGCCCAGTAGGACAGTTTCTTTAACGGTGTCGCGCAGGGCACGCATGACGTCAAGCGACTTTTCGACCAGATTCTGATCGCTCACAGCCGCGTAACCCAGCGACAGCAACTTACCCGACAGGGTGAATTGCTTGGAGGCTTCGTCGCGGTTGAGGTAACCAAAATCAAGGAGCGTCATGGCAATGCGGAAGGTGCTGTTATTGGGAAAATTCAGCAGATTACTAATTTCGGAAAGGCCTAGCCCGCTGGGGTGCTTAGCCAGCAACTCCAGGAGCTGCAACGCCCGTTCCAGATTGGGAACGTGATACTTGCTGCCGTCTTCCTTTTCGTTCGGTGAGGATTTTTCGTTTACCTCTTTCATTATTTTCTGTTTTTAGCGTCAAAATACCCCCGAAGTTAACCATTCCGAAACACAGTTTGCGTTTCAGTAACCGGGGTTTTGCCCAAAGCCAGGCGCCTTGTTGGTGTTGATTTCCCGCTGCGGAATGGGCAGCAGAACATGGAAATCCTGAATCTTGTTGTTGGCGTCGCCCACGGCCCGGACGGCCTCCACGAGCCGGTTTTCGCGTACCAGATCGAACCGGCGGGTTCCTTCGGCGAACAACTCCCACCGACGTTCCTGCCAAACCACATTCCGAAAATCGGCCTGACTCAAACCTGCGGAAACGTCGCCAATACCGGCTCGATGGCGAATGGCGTTGATGGACGAATAAGCTTCGGCTGTCCGGCCGAGTTCGTTGAGTGCTTCGGCATACATGAGGTACACGTCACCCAGTCGGTACAGAATGAAATTAATGCCGCCATCGGCTCCGTTGTTGAGCCGGAGTTGCTCGATATCAACGTATTTATAGACGTAAGGCTGGTCGAAGGTGTATTTCTTGCCAGCGGGGTCCGTAAACTCTGTCCAGAATCCCCAGGCCCTCCGTTTGTCGTTGGGTGGAAAACTGTCGTACAATCCCGCGCGGGGCGTCATGTTGGCCTGGCCCGTCGGCACAGATAGCGGCACAAACAAGCCACCAAAAATAGCTCCCGCGCCAGTCGCGCCCTGGCCCAGTCCTGACTTGTACTGCACATCGAACAGAACTTCGTTGTTATACTCATTTGTCTTGGCGAAAATACTGCCGTAATCGGCCATCAGGGAGTAACTACCGGAAGTTCCATCCAGGATTTGCTTGCACTTGTCGGCGGCTTTTTGGTACAGCATTTTTTTATCAGCCGTAATGCCTTTGGTCCCAGGTGAAGCCATCGTCAGATACACTTTCGCCAGCATCGCTTTGGCGGCTCCCTGCGCAGCCCGACCCCGTTCGGCAGTTACGATCTCGGTCTTCTTCGGTAGGTTTTGTTCGGCAAACAGGCCATCCTCAATAATCTGGTCGTAGACTTTCTGAACGGGATCGCGGGGCACCTGTAAATTATCCAGCGTTTCGTAGGGCTGTGTAATCAGCGGCACATCGCCAAAAAACCGAACCAGATTAAAATAGCCGGTTGCCCGCAGAAACCGGGCTTCTGCCTCGATGCGCTTCCGCAGACTTTCCGTAACGCCAGCGGCCTGGGGTACGTTTTTAATCACCGAGTTGGCATAGGCAATCATCTGGTAGGTTTCCTCCCAAACGCTGGCAATTTCGCGAAGCGACGAGTCAAATGTGTAGGTGTTGATAATCACCAGTGTACCAGCCGCCCGCGCCCAGACAAAATCATCGGTCGTAAGTTCAGACAGTAGTTGGTATCGGAAGGCATACGTACCCGTGTAGTTGCTGAGCCGATAATAAACGCCGTTGATGGCGGCTGTTGCTTCAGCATTGTTGTTGTAAAAATTGTCAGGCGTCAGCGCGCTTTGGGGCACTTTCTCCAGAAAATCATGGCAGGCAGTTGTGCTCAGCAGCAACCCCAATGAGCAGACTAAGCAGAGAAGTCGATTCGGTTTCATGGAATAACGGGTTGGAGTTTAAGGAGATAGATAGCGTAGCTAGAAACCAACGTTCAGCCCCAGCGTCCATGTTTTGGGCGTTGGATAACTGCCCGCATCGATACCCGACGAAACATTGCTGTTTCGGAAGCGGTTGACTTCCGGATCGAAACCCGAATATTTTGTGAAGGTCAGCGCATTCTGACCTGTCACGTACAGCCGCAACGTGCTTATCTTTAGTCGTTTTGCCACAGTTCCGGGCAAGGTGTACCCCAGAATTATGTTCTTCAGGCGCAGATACGAGCCATCTTCGACATACTGACTGGCGTACCGGATGTTCGGGTTAGTCAGCGACGGCGTAGTCTGGCTGGGGTTAGTGTCGCTCCAGTAGTTGAGAGCATTTTTGGAGGCATTACCCTCCGCCGTAAAATAATTCAGGTTTTTGAACTGGGCATTCACAATCTTATTGCCCTGGGAACCTTGCAGAAAGACGGTCAGGTCGAAGTTTTTAAAGCGGAACTCGTTGGTAAATCCGTAAATAAAAGCCGGTTGCGAGGTGCCTATGATGGTGCGGTCACTATCGTCAATTTTCTTGTCGCCGTTTAAGTCTTTGTACCGAATGTCGCCGGGTTTGGCCGTCGACTGAGCGGAACCGGCAATGTCGTCCGTTTTCTGATAGATTCCGTCGAACACCCAGCCATAGAACGACCCCAACGGTTGCCCAACGCGCACAATAGTAAAGCTGGGAATGGCCAGCCAGCCACTGCCATCGTTCGGGAAAAACTCGGTGATTGGACCCAGGTCTGTCACTTTACTGCGGTTTAGCGAAATATTGAAGCCTGAATTCCACTGGAAAGATCCAGTCAGATTACGGGTTTGCAGCGAAAACTCAAACCCCTGATTGCCAACGCTGCCCACGTTTTGGGTCACCACACTGAATCCTGACGTTTGGGGAACGTTCAATCCCACCAATACATCCCTGGTTTTCTTCTGGTAATAATCCGCCGTGATCGCGATGCGGTTATTGAACAACCCAATATCAAGTCCCACATCCAGCTGCGCCGTCGACTCCCACTTCAAATTGGCATTGCCAATGTTCTGCGGCACAAAGCCCGTAACGAGCTGGTCATTGAATGACGTGACGCGGGGACCTAACACCGAATAGGCACTATAGTTGCCGATTTCCTGATTACCCGTTACGCCGTAACTAGCCCGTAGTTTCAGATCGCTCAACGTCGGAATACTTTTAATAAAATCTTCTTCAGATATGCGCCAGGCTAGTGCCGCCGATGGGAAAAAGGCAAAGCGGTTGTTACGCCCAAACCGGGACGAGCCATCGTAACGACCTGAGAGCGTAAGCAAATATTTGCTGTTGTAATTGTAATTAATCCGACCCAGATACGACAGAATGGACGATTCGGAAAGTGCGGAAGCCGTATTGGTTGGTAGAATTGTGTTGGCGCTGCCCAGATAGGCCAGGGCATCATTAGGAAAATCTTTTGAGGTAAACGTGTTCGAACGTGTCGTAGCTGATTGGGCCTCCTGAACGGCCAGTGCCGTCAGCGCATGTTTACCAAACGTATGCTGGTATTCAACCTGAAGCGTACTTACCAGGTTGTTTGAATAGTCGTTACCAACGCTGGCATAGCCGTTGCTGCTATTGCCAAAAATGGTACTGCGGGGAAGGTATTGACCGGAAAGGCCGGAATTGAAATCGCCACCCAGACTCAGTCGGGCTTTCAGGTAACTGCTGAACCGGTACTCAAAAAACGCATTTCCCAGCAACCGTCGGCCAAACCGGTTATTGGTAACGGATTGCGCGACGGCAACGGGATTGTCGATGGCCGGAAAATCGGGGTTCTGGACCACATAACTTCCGTCAGCATTATAGACCGGACTAACCGGACTGAAAAGCAGGGAACCATGTACAGCCGATGTGAGGAAATTACTGCGCCCATCGCCGTCCTGATCTGACTGTACAACATTCCGGCGCGAATCGGTGAAATACAGATTGGCTCCCAAACTGATTTTGTCGTTCGGATTAGCCGATACGTTGGACCGGAACGCAAACCGTTTCAGGGACGAATTGATGATAATGCCCTGCTCGTTGTAGTAATTGCCCGAGATGTAATAATTGATCGTTTTATTGCCGCCCGACAAACTCAACTGATAATTCTGGATGGGCGCTGATCGAAATATCTGGTCCTGCCAGTTGGTACCTTCGCCCATAGCCGAAATCTGCGCATCCGTGAACTGGGCAGCCCGCCCCAGCGCTTTTAACCGGGCATTCGTTAAGGTCGCATATTGCGGTGCGTTAAGCATATTCAGATTTTTAATCGCTTGCTGCTGACCATAATATGATTCCAGATTTACCCGCAGCTTTCCATCTTTTCCCCGTTTGGTTGTCACCAGAATAACGCCGTTGGCCCCACGAGAACCATAAATAGCCGTTGCTGATGCGTCCTTGAGAATTTCCAGCGACTCAATATCACTCGGATTCAGCGAGGCTCCATTTTCGTTGTAGACTGGAATGCCGTCGATGACATAGAGCGGCTCTCCGCCTGAAAACGAGTTGGTACCCCGAATTCTGACTGTGCTTCCCTCACCCGGCTGCCCCCCCTGGCGCGTTATCTGAACGCCAGCGGCCCGGCCCTGCAAACCCTGCGTCATCGACGCTACGGCGCCCTGACTGATTTCGGCACCTTTGACAGAAGAAACCGACCCCGTCAGGTCCGACTTTTTGACCGTGCCATACCCCACTACAACGACCTCATTGAGCGTCTGTTGGTCGGGGCTGAGCGAGATGTTCAGTTCGGTACGACTTCCGGCAGCTATTTCCTGTTTGGCGTATCCAACAAAACTGAATACCAGAACGGCTTTGTCATCCGCAATCGTGACATTATACCGTCCGCTGGCATCAGTTGTTGTACCAATGCTGGTTCCTTTTACTAATACGCTGACGCCTGGTAAAGGCGTGCCGAGCTCGTAATCCGTGACTTGGCCAGAAATAACTCTTGCACTGCTCAGGCTGATTCCTGGCAAAGCCCGGATGGGCTGACTAAGCCACATCGTTCCAATGTAGAGGCTGAGGGTTAGAAGTAATGATATTTTCATTTCTATATATGGAATATCAATACAAATATAGAATATATTATGGAGTATTAGTCAATTATTTTGTATTTTTCTTTTAAAAAAATCTTTTCTACCGTAAAGTGTCAATCATGTTTTGGTAGTATCTTGGTATAATCTGTCAGACATTGAGATTTTCAGTTTTGGCCAATGACAGCAATCTCAGGATCGAAACATTGACTTAATCTTCACTTAAGCCAATGGTAGATTTGTATTAGTCGACTAAACAACCTTGCATTTGTACCCAAGTACAAATGCTCCGGCGAAAGCCGGAGCAGGCCTGAGGTCGCCACAGATTAGGCGAGTGAATTAACTGTTTGACGACAGCTCAAGCGCTACAAGACTGAAAGGTATTAAGGGCATGCAGAGTTGACCTGAAATTGAGAAACCTTCAAACGTTAATGTAGACTAGCGCCAACCACTAATTAATAGTGAGCGACAATATTCCTGAAGTTTGACCGAACTCACTGGTAAATCAAACAGGAAATTCAGGTTGGCTTTTTGAATCAGGCCTTTGGTATACTGAACATCCGATAATTGAAACGTGACTGCTTTCCCAGTAGCAATGTCGCGTAAGTGCAAGTTGGTCGCCGATGCACCTGCCCCGGCAAAATTAACGGTATAGCGAAGTCGGGTTATAGGCCAGTTCATGTTCGGGATGTTTAGCTCATCCCGAAACTGGATCGGACTGCCTTTCTGTAGCCAGTTAGCCAGTTGGTTGGAATAACTAGTGCAGTTGGCGTCATTTGTGCCAGCAGCCAAACTGGGCTGAGCAGCATATAAGGCAGGTTAACACAGAGTGGACGGCAAAAAATAATAATAGAGCTACGTAGTTAAAGGCCAATCAATCCCATTGAAGGGATACTAACTTGCCAACCAAAAGAAGATTGCTGAGATACCAGCCATTTTCGGCGTATCGATCGGGGTCATCTATTTTGATGTTTCGTTTCTGAAGAATAGCGGCCTTGTCGAATGCTTTTCCCGTTACGCGTACGGTTACTTCATGAGCTGTATCGCTTAAGCCTTCCAGATAAAAACTAAACTTCCGATAATAGTGACAATACTGGTCGAAGCGTTGCACTTCCTTTTTCTCACCGTCGAGTGTCATTTCCAGGATACCCGATCCTGGCCCAACCAAATCGTAAAAGCCAAGTGTAGTGCCCTTGAATCTGACGCGTAAAACAGCATCCGGAGAGGTTGCTTTGTAGATGGCAGGCATGAATTTGGAAAACGACTTAACTAGCTGGTGGTCAGTAGGTAATTTTTGCCAATGTGACGACGGAGGCAATTCGGCAAGAGACACTAATTGAGCTGTTTCCCAATTGTTGGACGCCAGTGGATTTGGTAGCGCATGTGGTTTGTCTGCAGTCACGCTTTCCATTTCGGCAAGGTGTTTGCGGACTACGCTGGCGTAAATGGGATGTCCTGACTTAGACAGCGGGTGCGTTTTGTCTGTCGTGAAAACAATCTTGCCGGGATTTTCTTCCGGCTTTCCGGTAAAGACCAGTTTGCCTTCTTTATAGAGTCGGGCCACTTCCACGCCCATGTGAATCGAGGGAATCTGATAGTGATCGGCGATGGCTTCCATGGCTTGAGCCGATGCCTGAAACTTGCCAGCTACCAGATCAGGCAACACGTTTTCGGCCAGTGTATATACAAAACAGATATCCGTATTGGGATTTGCTTTCCAGGTTTTCCGAACGATGCCTTCCATTGACTGGTAGAGTTGCTCCGCAGTTCGTCCAAAATCATTGACGGCAAATTCCACAAACACAAGATCAGGCTTTTGAGCCAGTACATCGCGATCCATCCTAAAAACCCCCAGATTTGACCCCGTTCCACCTATAGTTGCGTTGATTTCATTAAACGATGTCTGAGGGTAGTTGATTCGTAACCAGCTGAAAGTCAGGCTACGCCAGCCGTCTCCCGCTTCGGTAATGCTGCCGCCGATATACGCCACATTAACCTCACGTCTTTCTTTAACTTTCTGAAAGAAATTCGGCAACCCGCCCCGTTGATGAAACTCTTGTGTCTCCGATGAGTTGGTTTTTTGAAAAGTGGTTGCACCTGTTGACAGTGGTTTCTGGCAGCTCCAACTGAACAACAAGGTAATCAGTACGACGGGGAAATTCAGGGCAGTTCGTTTCATTTCTAATAAGGTTACTTTGATCAGTAGCCTGGATTCTGCGTAAGGATTGGATTATATTGAATCTCGGCCAGCGGAATAGGGAACAGCATCTGGTAAGCTTGAACCTGAACGATTGCTCACCGCTGTTGATGAAAAGCCCTTTGTTTGGCACGTCTACCGTAGTCGGAATCGGGGCATATGTATTACGCTGAAATAGCTTGACACGAACCGTGTAGAGTTTTGAACGTGAGCAGTTTTATTGATTTCAGGAATAAGTACAAAGCAGGTGCCTTTCGCTGGCATGTGATCGAGCTATACAGTTTAAGGCTGTTGAGTGTGTCCTTGCCTGTTGGGAACGTCAGTTTTGACAGGTATTTAAGCTGCCAGTCGGTACTCCACCGGCATCATGAACCTAAAGGCCTGATGAGGCTGTTCGTAGTTTTATTCAACTAACCACTCAGCCCTGGTTTTGGAACGAATCTTACCGTTTGGTGTGAATCTAGATTAAACCTGTAAAATCTATAGATTACTTAGTAAGCGGCATAAGTGACACATTAACAGAAGATTGCTTGTCAATTTCAGTCTTAAAGTGCCCAAATATATGCAACCATTAAAACAATGATTTTTTATCGCATATATAAATTTAGTTATTTAGCATTCATACAACCTTTACAATCTGTTGCTATAAGGTTCGTCATACTCAACTTATTTTTTGACTGCTCCCTAATTAAATGTCTTTGGCATTATCCAAGACAGCGCTTCAAATTACTCAACATTGAATCGTGCTAGTATTGAGGTGGAATATTTTTTCACATCAATACAATTACCATTAAAGTTAAATTTCTGGTAAATAGCCGCGACGATTAAGTCGATCCATGACAAGTACAGGGAATCATTTTATTGCCTGAATACTTGGAGAAAGTGGAGTAAAATCGCCTTTTTTCGTAAGTAAGCAAAGCTCTAGATCAACTCTAGAAACCACAAAAGTTTCTAGTTTATACTAAAGATTAGAGCTTTTAGTTGATGTTACCATTTCATTAGTCAAAGGCTGTTTTTACGCCAGGTCCATCTGAGAAATGTGACTGAACGGGCGAAGCCGTAGTTTTTTCTTCATCCTGCTCCATTAACGGAATAGGCTCCCAAGCATTTCTGAACCCCTATGAGTACTCTAAGCACTGTCAGTGAATGGCTAAAAAAATTCATTGCCATATGTGTTCTGTTTTTTCTTCTCGCATCCTGTGCAACTGTTAAGCCGGTCACTCCTCCGCCCCCCCAATTAGAGTATTTTCAAAGTAAAGACTTAACGTTTCCGGCCTATGTAGAAATGGCTGTTCCAAAAATATCAACGATACAAAAAGGAGATATTTTAGGGATAATCATCAGTAGCCTGAACAAAGAGTCCAATGAGATTATGAATTTTTATAACATAAGCTCATTGCCCCTAGCCAGTTTTTCGCCTGGTGGTGAGTCAGGAGGAGCTAGTAGTCAACCTCTAGGCTATCCAGTAGATTCGTTAGGTAACGTTTCGATACCACTCATCGGAAAACAAAAACTTGACGGACTGACAATCCAGCAGGCGGAAGGAAAGGTTAAAGATGCTGTTGAAAAAACGCTTAAAGATCCGGCTGTAAATATTCGGTTTATGAATCACAAATTTACCGTGTTAGGGGAAGTGGGCCATGCTGGTATATTTAATTTATTAAACGATCAAACGACTATAATAGAAGCGATTACGGCAGCTGGTGATTTAACTATGTTCGGTAAACGGGACAGTATTCGGGTTATTCGGACGGTTGGTAACAAACGGGAAATTGGCTTGGTAAACCTTCGGAATAGGGATGTATTCATGTCTCCCTATTTCTATATAAGAAACGACGATATCATTTACGTAGAACCTACAAAAGATAAAGCATTACCTGTACCACAACCTCCTCAACAACAGCCCAGCCTTTTTATACAGCGGGCACCTATCTACTTAAGTCTGGCAACAACACTTATATCATTGGTGTATTTGCTAACCAGGTAGCCGGTCATTTCTCTACGTAAGCAAACAGAATTCATGAATTCCTCTGAACAAGCCTTCACAGAAGAACAGGAAGAAGATACAAACATCCTGGGGTATGTCTTCAAGTATTTGCGGTATTGGTATTTGATCGTGCTGGCGCTGGCCATTAGCTTCACATATGCTTACGTATATCTGAAAAGGTTCACACCGATCTATCAGGTTAGCGCAACCCTGCTGATCAAGGATGAAAAAAAAATGAATACCGAGGTGCTTGAAAAATTAGATATGAAAGGCACCAGTAAACTGGTAGAAAATGAAATAGAGGTATTGAAATCAAGAGCATTGATTGGCAAAGTAGTTGACAACCTTAATCTGATTGTTTCTTACTGGACAGAAGGAAAAGCGCGTGATTTAGAGTTATATACCAATAGCCCAATTAAACTGAACACTACCGAAATAACCGATTACGCTTATAACAATCCACTCTATATTCAGGTAGGACCCGGAAAAAAATATCAGTTATTCGATCAGGAGCAGAATAGCCTGGGTACCTTTGAATACAGCCAGTTAGTGAAATCGCAATACGGTAAGTTTAGAGTTTTTGACAAAGATAGCCTGAGTGATAGCTACCCTGTCCCAATACGAATTACGTTCCAGAATCGGGATGTTCTCATCAATACGTTAACCAGTCAATTACAAATAGCACTTCTCAATTATGAAAGCAGCCTGATCTCATTGGGTCTCGAAACCTCACTGCCTAAAAAAGGGAAGGATATATTGACGAAGCTACTGGAAGAATATGCCTTTGCGACGTTAGAAGATAAAAACAGAGAGGCCACCAACACATTGCGTTTTATTGAAGAACGATTAAAACTGGTAACGGCTGAGTTAGGCGATGTTGAGGAGAATGTTGAACAATATCGGCGAAAAAAAGGCATTACGGATTTAAGTTCAGAAGCGAATCTTTTTTTAGGTAAAGTTGAAGATAATGACGCCAAACTGAATGAGTTAGCTATTCAGATAAAAGTATTGGAGGGTGTTGAACAATACCTGAACAGTACGCAGGTGGGCATTGTGGCTCCGGCAACCATGATGGGCATTACGGACCCTATTTTAACATCTTACATCGAGCAGTTGTCTCAGTTAGAAATAGAACGGAGTAAGTTAGCCCAGACAGTTCAGCCAGGCAATCCCTATCTGGAAACAATAAACAACCAGATGCGAAATGTCAAACAGGCTATCCGCGAAAATTTGGCTAACCAGAAGCAGAGTCTGAATGTAACAAAGCGGAGCTTAACCGATCTCAACACCCGTCTCGAAGGAGCTATTTCAACCATACCCCGAAAAGAAAGAGAGTTTGTTGGTATAAAGCGGCAGGCCAACATTAAAGAAGATTTGTATTTACTGCTCCTTAAAACCAGAGAAGAGACGGCTATATCGTATGCATCCACCGTTACCGATAGCCGGATCGTAGATGCGCCATTTTCCACCGGAGAGGCCGTAAAACCTAATAAGAACAATATCTACCTGATGGCCCTTTTACTTGGCCTGGCCATTCCGATTGCTCTGATCACATTAAAAGAAACATTTACAAATACGGTTCGGTCAAAACGGGAAATTGAACGAAAAACCGGACTGCGTGTCTTTAGCGAAATCAGTCTAAAAGCTAAAGACGATAAAGGAGAAATTATCGATACAAAAAGTCATAGTTTTATGAGCGAACAAATCCGAATGCTTCGCTCAAATATGCAGTATCTATTTTTAGATGCTCAGGAAGAAATAGGAAAGACTGTTTTGATTACTTCGTCGACCAGCGGAGAGGGTAAAAGTTTTATAGCGTTAAATCTTGCCGCTTCACTGGCACTTCTGGATAAAAAGGTTGTCATTCTCGGGCTAGACTTACGAAAACCCAAAATTCAGGGCTACCTTAAAATCAGTAATAAAACAGGTATATCCTCTTACCTGATCGGACGATTAGGTATTGCGGATATCATACAGAGTACCGACATCGATAATTTGTTTGTGATACCCAGCGGCCCAACTCCTCCTAATCCATCAGAGCTGATTGCAAATGGCCGTGTCAAGCTGATGATCGAAGGTCTTCGCCACTCATTTGATTATATAATCATTGACACTCCGCCAGTGGGGTTAGTTACCGATGCAACCCTATTGGCAACTTTAGCCGATGTATGTTTCTATGTAGTACGCTATAAAAAAACCGCCAAACTCCATTTAAAGACGATAAACGATGTAGATAAAAAGAAAATCTTTAAGTCGATAAACATAATATTCAATGCTGTTAAACTCGAAAGTTCGCCAGACCATGCCTACGGATACGGGTACGGGAAAGTAGACTACTACGACGAGGAAAGAAAAAAGAACTGGATTAGTCGTTTATTAACTAAGTAAGTATCAGCCATTCCGCTTTAGCAAACTACTATCCACGACTTCCATCAACCGAATGCAAAGCTTAGATGAAACCGCAATCGCGATTGTTGGATTAGGTTACGTTGGACTGCCGTTAGCCGTAGAATTCGGTAAAAAATATACAGTAATAGGATTTGATGTTAACAAAGACCGTATTAAACAACTAAATGAAGGATACGATCATACCCTGGAGATTCGGCAGGATCAGATTGTGGCTTCGCATCACTTATCGTTTACCCACGAGGTTGAAGACTTAAAAGACTGCAATGTATATATCGTTACCGTACCTACGCCGATCGACAATTTTAAAAAGCCCGATTTAAGTTATTTACTGAAAGCCTCTGCAGTGGTCGGAAAACTGCTCAAAAAAGGCGATCTGGTCGTCTACGAATCAACGGTGTATCCGGGTTGCACAGAAGAGGATTGTGTACCGGTATTGGAAAAATGCAGCAATCTGGTGTATAATCAGGATTTTTTCTGTGGCTATTCTCCCGAACGGATCAACCCCGGCGATAAAGAACGAACGCTGACAAAAATTCTTAAAATCACATCGGGTTCAACGGTCGATACGGCTACGTTTGTTGATCAGCTATACAGCTCAATCATAGAGGCTGGAACATACAGAGCGCCATCAATAAAGGTTGCAGAAGCCGCCAAGGCTATAGAGAATGCTCAGCGTGATATAAACATTTCATTCGTTAATGAACTGGCGCTGATGTTTGATCGAATGGGAATCGATACAAACGATGTACTGGATGCCGCCAGTACCAAATGGAATTTTTTAAAATTCAAGCCTGGATTGGTGGGAGGACACTGCATTGGTGTTGATCCTTATTATTTGGTTTACAAGGCACAGAGTCTGGGCTATTATCCACAGGTAATTGCTTCAGGCCGTTTAATTAATGATGGCATGGGAATATTCGTGGCTAAAAAAGTCCTGAAGCGATTGATTTCCAATGGATTGCAGATTCAGCTAAGCCGCGTTTTGATCTTAGGCATCACGTTTAAAGAAAATTGCCCTGACACCCGAAATACGAAAGTTGTTGACATCTATTATGAGCTTACCGATTTCGGTATCCATGTGGATGTTTATGATCCCTGGGCTTTAGCGCCGGATGTAAAAGAGGAATATGGAATTGAGTTGATTCCGGATATCGATTTAAAACAATACGACGGAATCATATTGGCCGTAGCTCACAAACAGTTCCTGACACTGGATATTAATGGCTTAAAAAAAGACGATAAATCGATACTTTTTGATGTAAAATCAATTTTCGACAGACGCGTTGTTGATATCCGACTTTGACCAGAATCCTTAGCTACAGGTCGTTACATTACCGCTGCCTTATCCACACATAGATCAACTGATCCATATTATGCATTTTGGTGGAATCTCTCTACAGAGCGAGTATCCGACAAGTTCGGATACTCCCCAACACTCGCTTAGAGAACCAGCGCTTATTTCGCCCGATCAGTTATCGGTACATAAAAAAATACCAGCCCTATTACAAAAAATTGCGCAACAAACTACCTGGCACTGCATCCAGATAGAGGATATTCGGCAGAACAAAACCCAGCAAAAGATAGGAAGCATATACCTTGAGGACCTACTTCAGAAAACACATGACCCTAATCTGATTTTTGAAAAAGTCAGGCAACTACTAATCGGAGATGGTCATTTCGCTTTTCGAATCATAACTGCAGAGAATATTAAATTCAGTATTCAGCAAAAATATCCTTCTCACTTATTCCTTTTATACTACACGTTTCATTTCCTGTTCAGGCGGGTGCTGCCCAAACTAAACGGTTTTAGAAAAATAGGCAGGCTACTCAAAATACCGGTTGATATTTCGAAAGCAGAAATAATTGGCAGGCTTATTTATAAAGGATTTGATATTGTTGACATCCAGGAAGCAGATCAAGAAACACTAATTGTTGCCAGAATTAATTGGTTAGATAACCCAAGCCAGTCGAAGCCGTTGCCAAATGAAGGGGTTTTATTTCGAATGGAACGGGTAGGTCTGCATGGCAAGCCCATAACCGTATATAAGTTCCGCTCCATGCACCCTTATGCAGAGTATGTGCAGGAATACCTCTATAAAACAAATGGGATTGATACTGGAGGTAAGTTCAGAAATGACTTTAGAGTGAGTACAGGAGGGCGGTTGATCCGAAAATATTGGATCGACGAACTGCCAATGGTGTTTAACCTCCTGAAAGGGTCTATTAAATTGGTAGGCGTAAGGCCGATTAGTGAGCATTATTTCAGCTTATACCCCGCTCATGCACAGGTTATCAGGCGAAATCACAAGCCGGGTCTACTGCCTCCTTTCTACGCTGATCTACCGGCAACATTCGATGAAATTATAGCTTCTGAATTGGCTTACCTGAAGGCATATGAACAGAAACCGTTGGTAACCGACTTGCGCTATCTGCTACGTATCCTTAAGAATATTGTTATTTATAAAGCCAGAAGTAAATAACTGCTCCTTCAAAACAATCAATTGTGCTGAATACAGTGGATAACATACAAATGGTTGATTTGAAAAATCAGTATTTGAAAATCAAACCAGTTATCGATGCGGCTATTCAGGAATGTATCGATACGAGTAGTTTCATTAAAGGGCCTCAGTTGGGCAGATTCGAAAAACGATTTGCTAACTACCTCAACGTTAAGCATGTTATTGCCTGCGCCAACGGCACCGATGCGTTGCAGATAGCCATGATGGCTTTGGATCTTCAACCCGATGATGAAGTTATTGTTCCAGCCTTTACGTATGTAGCCACTGCCGAAGTGATTGCCTTACTGCGCCTGAAGCCGGTGATGGTTGATGTTGACCCGCAAACATTCACCATTAGCCCGGCAGCCATTGAGGAAGCTATAACCGAGAAAACAAAATTAGTTGTTCCTGTTCACCTGTTCGGTCAGTGTGCCGATATGGAACGCATTGAAACGATTTGTACAGCCCGCAATCTGTTTATAGTAGAAGATGCCGCACAGGCTGTTGGCGCTTCCTACACGTTCAGCAATGGGCATAAGTACTCGGCTGGCGCGATGGGTACGCTGGGTACAACCTCATTTTTTCCTTCCAAAAATTTGGGCTGCTTTGGCGATGGCGGAGCAATCTACACTGCAAATGATGGGTTGGCAGAGAAAGTAAAAATGATTGCGAATCATGGCCAAATCCGTAAATACGAGCACGAAATCATCGGTGTAAATTCCCGGTTAGATTCTATTCAGGCGGCCGTATTAAATGAAAAACTTAACTACCTGACGGAATATACCCAGGCCCGTCAGCAGGTTGCATTGGCCTATGATAAGGCTTTCGAGAACATTGAAGCCATCGAAGTACCCTATCGAATGCCCGGATCAGACCATGTTTTTCACCAGTATACGCTTAAAGTCCCTGCTTCTGAGCGTGACAATCTGCGGATATACCTAAGTCAGAAAAAAATACCCAGCATGGTGTATTATCCCAAGCCACTACATAGCCAGAAAGCGTACCAAACTATTGGGCGGGTCGTGGGAGATTTGTCGGTAACCGACGAGTTGTGTAATCGGGTCATTTCATTGCCAATTCATACAGAACTGTCTGACGAACAGGTAAGCTATATTTCTGAAGCCATTGTCGATTTTTTTTCCTGAGCCCGTGAATTCCGTTTTCATACATCCCACTGCCGTTGTTGATGATGGTTGCATCATTGGCGAGGGCACTAAAATCTGGCACTTTTCGCATGTGATGCCCGACTCCGTAATTGGGCCTAACTGCAACATTGGTCAGAATGTAGTGGTCTCACCTCAGGTTGTATTGGGCCGAAATGTGAAAGTTCAGAACAATGTCTCGATCTACACCGGAGTAACCTGCGATGACGACGTATTTCTTGGGCCATCGATGGTATTTACCAATGTTATTAACCCCCGAAGTGCTATTAACCGACGAGGGCAGTACCAGAAAACCCACGTTGGAAAAGGCGCGAGCATTGGCGCTAATGCGACCATTGTTTGTGGAAATACGATTGGTGAATTTTCCTTTATCGGCGCTGGCGCTGTCGTTACCAAAGATGTTCCTCCCTATGCTTTAGTGATTGGTAATCCGGCCCGGCAGGCTGGCTGGGTCAGTGAATATGGCCACCGTTTAGCGTTCGACAGTGGGGGAAAAGCCACTTGTCCGGAAAGCGGGATGGTTTATGAGCTAAGGCAAGGAAAGGTTTTCCGAATAAGTTAACCCCTCTTTAACTATCTAACACCTTTACTACTCATACTTATGAACAGGTTCGCTCTGATTGGCGCGGCAGGCTTTATAGCACCCCGCCACATGAAAGCTATCAAAGAAACTGGTAGCCAATTAGTAACAGCCTTCGACAAATTTGACTCGGTTGGCGTGATGGACAGTTATTTCCCGGAAGCTGATTTTTTTACAGAGTTTGAGCGATTCGATCGGCACATCGATAAATTACGCCGGTCGGGTCATCCGGTCGACTACGTTAGCATTTGTAGCCCAAACTACCTGCACGACGCCCATATTCGTTTCGGTCTGAGGAGTGGTGCCAACGTAATTTGTGAAAAACCACTTGTACTTAACCCATGGAACATCGACGGATTGGCAGAAATAGAAGCCGAAACCGGTAACCGGGTCAGTAATATTCTTCAACTTCGGCTTCACCCAAGCATTATTGCGCTAAAAAAGCGTATCGAAAACGGTCCAGCCCATAAAATGTACGACCTCGATCTTGCCTACATTACCTCTCGCGGAAAGTGGTATGGCATAAGCTGGAAAGGCGATATCACAAAGTCCGGAGGCATTGCAACCAATATTGGCGTACACTTTTTTGACATGCTCACCTGGATATTTGGCCCTGTAAAACAAAACCGTGTACATGTGCGGGAAGTAAATCAAGCCGCCGGTTATCTGGAGCTGGAACGAGCCCGTGTACGCTGGTTTTTGAGCACTGACTCCGTTACGCTGCCTGAATCGGTAAAACTTGCCAACCGGCAAACCTACCGCTCCCTACAAATTGAAGGTGAGGAAATAGAGTTCAGTGATGGATTTACTGATTTGCATACGAAGAGTTATGAGCAAATTATGGCGGGGAATGGATATGGCTTGTCTGAGGCTTATCCGTCCATCGAAATTGTTAATCACATTCGAAATACTGCCTTAACTCGGGTTAGCGAAGATTATCACCCGTTAATCCGGTTCCAGCGACAGTTAGTGGGGCATGAATAATGCCAGGCCAACGTAAAATCATTGCTTTTACGCATTTCTGCCCATTCCTTCCAGTCTGATAAACGTGGATACCAGTAAGGAGATTTACGCTCACTCCATTACACCCCAGGATAGTCTGTTTGACCTGCGATTAGCCGAAATATGGCGATATCGCGACTTGCTGATGCTGTTTGTTCGCCGTGATTTTGTGGCGAAATACAAACAGACCATCCTTGGGCCAGTATGGTTTTTTATTCAGCCGATTTTCCAGACGGCAGTATTGGCCATCGTCTTTGGCGGGATGGCCGGACTGTCCACCGATGGCGTTCCACCCCTGCTTTTTTACCTGGCTGGCGTTACGGCCTGGAATTATTTCTCGAACTGCCTGCGAGCCACCTCAAATACCTTTACCGCCAATGCAGGCCTATTTGGCAAAGTGTATTTTCCACGAGCCGTAACTCCATTGTCGGCTGTCATTAGTAATCTTATTCAGTTTGGAATCGGTCTGTTTCTCTTTTTGCTGCTTTACGTCTTTTTTGTCTTCACAGGTAGTACGTTACGCGCCAATAGCGCGCTGCTCCTGTTACCGCTGCTCATTCTGATCATGGGATTTATGGGACTTGGCTTAGGGATGCTTGTTTCGGCAATGACCACTCGTTACCGTGATTTGCAATACCTGGTCGAGTTTGGTGTGCAATTATTGATGTATGCAACACCCGTTATTATTCCGTTGTCTGCTGTGCCGGCTAAATATCAACCCATTATGCTGGCCAACCCCATGACGGGCGTCATCGAAACCTTCAAATACGGCTTTTTCGGGACCGGTACGTTTTCATGGATGCTACTTGGTTACTCTACAGGATTCACCCTGATAGCGTTTTTAGTTGGATTGGCAGTTTTCAACAAAACAGAGAAAAACTTTATGGATACGGTTTAACCATGTCCTTAAATTGAACGAATGAAGCCAATTATTAAAGTCGAGAACCTATCCAAACAATACCGCTTAGGCACTATTGGTACCGGTACGATTCGTGAGGATGTTCAGCGATGGTGGCATCGCGTCCGGGGAAAAGAAGATCCTTATTTGAAAATTGGCGAAACAAACGATCGTAGTACCAAAGGCAGCAGTGACTACGTATGGGCGCTCAAGGATATCAACTTTGAGGTAATGCCCGGTGAAGTTTTGGGGATCATTGGAAAAAACGGAGCGGGTAAATCAACCTTGTTAAAAATTCTTTCCAAGGTAACCGGGCCGACTTCCGGGCGCATTGACTTCAACGGGCGAATAGGTAGTTTATTAGAGGTCGGTACTGGCTTTCACCCTGATTTGACTGGTCGCGAGAACATTTTTCTGAATGGCGCCATCTTGGGCATGACCAGGCGGGAAATCCGGTCCAAACTTGACGAAATCATTGATTTTTCTGGTTGCGAACGCTATATCGACACGCCGGTAAAACGCTACTCCAGCGGAATGACCGTTCGGTTAGGTTTTGCCGTTGCCGCCCACCTTGATCCCGAAATTCTGGTAGTAGATGAAGTATTAGCTGTTGGAGATGCTGAATTTCAGAAAAAAGCCATTGGCAAAATGCAGGATGTGAGCCGGAATGAGGGCAGAACGGTGCTATTTGTGAGCCACAATATGGGAGCAGTAGCGCAGTTATGCCATAGCGGAATCATTCTGCATCAGGGTATGGTTCAGTACCAGAGTCGGATTGCTGCAATCATCAAGTATTACCTCCAGAACGATATTAAAGAGGGAAGCTATGTGTGTGATGGTTATAATAAAATCGATAAAGATGCCTACTTCAAACGTATCATGATTTTGGATGATGAGCGTACCGAGCGAAGTGACTTTTTTTATGACGAGGCCGTTTATATCTCGTTCGACATTCAAATTAACCGGCTGGATTCTGAATACAATGTATTCTGTATGATTTTAGACAGCAACCTGAAACGGGTTTTTGCCGCCGAAACTAGAGGGATTTCAAATAACGTTACTCTGAAAATCAGTCCAAAATTTCTTGTTCGTGGTGACTACTCTCTTCATGCCTTTATTCATATACCGAGGGTAAAACAGGAAGATGTGGTCGAAAATATTTGCCGATTTAAGGTACTGGACCGGGATTCTGAATTTTTTATTCATGGTGATTACGACTACGGGTCTGTCTTTGGGAATTACGAATGGGTGTCCTGAACATTTCTCCGCTCCCTGACCTGTACACATGAGGGTGACTACGTTTGTAGAAAAACTGAAAGGACTGAAACCGAAGCGGGCCTTAGCCAATATCCTGTATTTGCTACGCTATGACCTCAAACAGTCATTTGCCGATACGCAGACTCAACTTATTCAGGAGCAGGACTATAAGCTCTCTCTGCTAAAGCAGGAAATTCTTTATTATAAGATAAAAGACTATTTCGCAAACCATCCATCCGATTCGTTTACCGAAGAACTCCAATACTTGACTAAGCTCGGACATGTATGTGTATTCCCCTACGTACAGACTAAAACCCTTGCCGACGTAGCTTACGGGTATGATGCCGCTAAGCAGCTACCCTATGTCATTCATGACAACTCGAAAAAATTATATTTTCCAAGAGGCTGGGAACCTGAACAGGCAAAGCAGACCTACCTCAATTACATACAGGTCGAAAACCTGCTGGGCGGTGATTACACGGCTAAATCTCCACACAAGTACCAATCGGATACCGTTTTTGTGAAGGAAGGCGATGTAGTCATCGACGTTGGAGCCGCCGAAGCACTGTTTGCACTGGATGTGGTCGATAAAGCCGAAAAAGTTATCATTATCGAATCGGAACCAGTATGGATCGAACCGCTTCGGGCTACATTCGAGCCATACATGAACAAGGTAGTACTTATTCATAAACGAGTTTCAGACAGGGACTCAGTGCAGGAGGTTACCCTAATGAGTTGTCTGAAAAGAATAAATCCGAACCGCCTTTTTATAAAAATGGATATAGAAGGCTACGAGACAACCTTAATAGAAAATAACCACGATCTGTTTTGTGCCGACATTGATATCAATGTGGTTTGCTGCACGTATCATAAGGCTGATGATGCAGTTACACTAAAGGCCTATTTTGACGATTTGGGCTATGATACCGAGTTTTCGGATGGGTGTATGTTATTCTACTGGGACGAATTGATGGTTCCGCCTTTCTTCCGAAAAGGGGTATTACGAGCATCCAAACAAAGGCATTATATTTAGTTAAGCTCATTGCTCCGCCGTTGATTTCCCGTTATGACCGAAGCAGCTCCCTCTGTCAGCGTTTGTATAATTACCTACAACCATGAACAGTTTATTGGGCAGGCAATCGACAGTGTGTTGATGCAGGAATGCACTTTTCCCATTGACATTGTCATTGGTGAAGACTGCAGTGCTGATAGCACGGGGGGCATTTGTCGGGAGTACGCCCTCAAACACGCGCACATAAAGCTGTTAAATAATCAGACCAATCTGGGCATGGTCAATAATTTCTTGCGAACGTCAATGTCGTGTTCTGGGAAATACATTGCTATGCTTGAGGGTGATGATTATTGGACTGACCCTCATAAACTGCAAAAGCAAGTTGATTTTTTAGAAGCAAATTCTGATTTCATTTTATGTTATCATGACAAAACGCACCAAAAAGACGGGGCTATCGTGCGGGAATCGACTTATGATTTTAAAGAAAATAAATATTTTGTGCAGGAAGAAGTTTTTGCTGCTCACATTCTGACAGTAACCGTTGTTTTCAGAAACATACTGAGTGAACATCCTTTTCCCGCAGCGTTTCGCAAACTGCCCCTATATGATTTTGGTGCGTGGGCTTATCTGTCCCTGTTCGGCAAATGCGCTTACTTAAATTTCAACGGTGCTACGTACAGAATCCATGCCGATTCGGTTTTTTCCAGTAAAGAACCATTGGCTAATTATAGCAAAATGCTGCGGTTGTTCCGGCTTTTGAAAACGCACTTTCCGCAGAATTATCAGCCTAATTTTAAGTACTACGCGCTATTGATTTATTTCATGATTACTGAGGAACTCAGGTTAAAGCCATTCTCCGCGAAGTACTTGTACTATTTATCTGTTCTTTTCATCAAATCGCGTCAATTTAATATCGACGAGTTTACTGGCTTCTATAGTTCGCTTTACAAAACAATAATTAAGAAAAAAATCAAAAGCGTCTTAGGTAGGTATTTAGAGGTTGTTTGACCTTGTTGACTTGCGTTCATTCCCCACTGGTTTATGAAGACACCTATTCTTTTCATTATTTTCAATAAAAGAGAGGAAACTAAGCGGGTCTTTAGCCTTATTCGCGATCAACGGCCTACGCAACTTTTCATAGCGGCCGACGGACCGCGGCTTGAGAGAGATGGGGAAGACGAAAAGTGCCGCTACGTACGAGAGTGGGTTTTAGAGAATATAGATTGGGAATGCAATGTAAAAACCCTGTTCAGAGATAATAATATTGGCTGTGGGCGTGGTCCTTCAGAAGCTATATCCTGGTTTTTTGAGCATGTTGAAGAAGGGATAATATTAGAGGATGACTGCTTGCCAAATGCAACGTTTTTCCGATTTAGCGAGGACCTCCTCAAACGATTCCGGAACAATCCCAGGATTTCGATGATCTCAGGGAATAATTTTCAACCCGTTCAGCCTATGCCTTTAGCCGCAGATTATTACTTTTCTGTATTCCCAAGTTCAAATGGATGGGCTACCTGGAAGCGCTCCTGGCAGGGATTCGACTATCACCTCAGCAGTTGGCCTCATGTGGATAAGCGTAAGCTGGCGAAGTTTCTTTTCAATGATAAGTCTTATAGCCACTGGTGGATAACCTTTTTCGATCGGTTTTACCAGCTCAAGCCGAACGATTCCTGGGATTACCAATTCCACTATCAATGCATGGTTAGAAATCAATTGGCTATAATTCCAAAAGCTAATTTGGTGAAAAATATAGGTTATGGTCCCGACGCAACCCATTCCCAGAACCCAGATAGCTATTTCGCTAATGTTCCGACACATGAGTTTGAATTTCCAATCACGCATCCCGACCAGATTGTTCGGCATTATGAAGCTGATTTATTTATTCAAAAGATGCTGTTTGGTAGTGTCGAAATACCAGGCACATACAAGAAAATCAAACGGCTGATTAAACGGGCAATTCGATATAGTAATTAATGGCGAAGTACTCGATCACATCAGGGCTTAACAAATACCTCCTCAGGATTAAATCTGTTAGCCTTTTCAATCTGTTGAAGAATCTCGCTTATCTTAGCAAATACGATTATAAATCTGAATTAAGGGTTACACAGGCAGAGCTATCGGCCGTGAATTATCGATTGGGAGCCACTCAACTAGAATTACTTTATTTTAAAATTCTAGATTATTATAACAACCATCCTAATGACGATTACCGCCACGAGCTATTCTTTTTGAAAGAAATTGGCACAATAGCCCTTTTCCCTTACCGAAAAATAAAAGCCCTTGCGCCTTTAGTTTGTGGAGTTGATTCAGCTAAGGGCCTTCCTTATGTTATTCATTGTGACTGTAAAAAACTGTACTTTCCGGCAGATTGGTCAATAGATCAGGTTAGGGATACTTACATTAGTCTTGTTGAAGAGCAAGGCATTTTAGGAGGTGGCTACTATGAGAAAGCCCCTCATCAGTATCAAACAAAGGCATTTCATGTTAAACAGGGTGATACCATACTTGATATTGGTGCTGCGGAAGGAATATTTGCGTTAGATAATATTGATAAAGCACGCAAAGTTTATCTCTTTGAATCAGATGAAATGTGGACTAATGCATTGAGGGCCACATTCGAGCCATATCAGGACAGAGTTGTATTAATTAACAAGTTCGTTTCGGACGTAGATTCTGGTAATCAAACAACACTTGCTTCCTGTGTAACCGACAAAAGCCAGGATGAAATTTTCATCAAAATTGATATTGAAGGTGATGAGCTAAAGGTTCTCCGTGGAAATAAAGATTTTTTTCTGACAGGTCCAGCTATACGAATAGCTTGCTGCACATATCATAAAAACAAGGATGCCGAGGATTTAAAAAATATTCTGAATGACTACGGATATGAAACTGAATTTTCGGACGGCTACATGATCTTTGTTCATGATAAACATATTCAACCGCCGTATTTCAGACGGGGTATTATTCGGGGACAGCGAAGTAAACTCGTAGCAAACAACGATTGATAAGAATGTATGAGTTCCGTTAAGGTGTCTGTCGTGTTGTGTACCTATAATGGTGAGCTGTACTTGCGGGAACAACTTGATTCGCTTCTGAATCAGAGTTTTCGGCCCTACGAAATATTGATTCAGGATGACCAGTCAACTGATAATACGTGGCAGATTATTGAAGAGTACAAGAGCCTTAACGCCTGCATCAAATCACATCAGAATAGCCAACGCCTGGGGCTTAATCAAAACTTTATCACTGCTTTTTTCAAGGCTTCAGGTGATTATATAGCCATCTCGGATCAGGATGATGTTTGGCTTCAGGATAAGCTGGACCTATATGTCAAGGCGTTACACGACAAAGATTGCTGTTTTGTGTATTCTGATTCATTCATAACGGACTCGACGCTAACGGTGACAGGTAGATTTAACGTACCCGATCATTCATTAATCGATTTAGTTTGGATGGGTCTTGCCCCCGGTCATAGTGTACTGTTTAAAAAGGATGTGTTGCTTGGTTTAAAAAACCTTCATGAAATTGATTTTATATATGATTGGCTGGTGGGCTTAACCGCTTTGTCGGTTGGGCAGGCAAAAAAAATAGACCAACCGGCTACATACTGGCGAAGACACGATACTACTGTTGGCCGCCAGGACTTCAAGCCCATTGAGTATGAATATCTAAAACCGTATCAATTATTATTTAGGGTCTTTAAATCGCTGTTGATGGGTAGGAAACTAAAAAACTTTTCGTGGCAATACGAGAATATATTTCTGATACTCAAGAACTTTGAGGGGGTGACGCGGGTAAAAGCCATAAATAAATTCGTTACTTACTACAAGCAGGAAAAGCCTTGGGCAATGGTAATAGCCTGTTTTATATACCTACGTCTTCATCAGCATGTGAAAGCAAAAGACTGGATAAAATCTGTTTACATTCCCCTCCACAAATATTATTTCTATAAGTACACGGGTGCGGGCCTTCGCGGATAAACCGAACAATGCCAGTTAAACTGACGATAATAACGATCAACCTAAATAATGCAGCAGGCTTAAAAAAGACAATAGAAAGCGTTGCTGACCAATCATATCGTAATCTCGACTACGTCGTGATCGATGGTGGGTCCCGAGATGACAGTCAGCAAGTGATTCGGAATTATGAAACGTTTATCAACAGTTGGGTCTCGGAGCCAGATAAGGGTATCTACCACGCCATGAATAAGGGCATACGAAAAGCAACGGGTGACTATTGCCTGTTTCTGAACTCTGGCGACTGGCTTGCAACGCCAACTATTCTTGAAAATGTATTTGCCCAGGATCCAGAGGCCGATATCGTTGCGGGTGATGTGTATTTTTACAATACCCAGCAGAAGGCCATTAAATGGCACGTTCCGTCACCTGACCAGCTTACGGCAAAGACCTTATTTTTAGGAACACTTCCCCATCAGGCTACCTTTATTCGTCGGGCTGTGTTTGATAAAGTGGGGTTGTATAACGAAACACTCAAAATCGCATCGGATTGGCTCTTTTTTCTGGAGGCTTTATTGAAATACGGTTGTACATATCAACACTATCAGGGAACGATTGCTTATTTCAATATGGACGGCATAAGTTGCGATCCGGCTACGGAATCGCTGCCACGCAGGGAGCAACTTGCGGTTTTGGCGAATGAATATCCGCTTTTTCTGCCTGATTATGAACGTCTCGATCAGCTTGAAACGCAAAGTTTACAATGGAAGCAGAGTAACGAATATCGTGTATATCACTTTTTGGACCGGATTGGTTTTATTAGCTTAGGGGTGTTTCTGCGCCGGATAAAACGGGTTATTCAGCGTAATCTTTATAGAAAACGGTGAGGGGACTACTGAAAAAGATCGCCCGACGCTTTGGCTATGATATACTGCATCTGCCCACCGATCCCATTGCCCGGCAATGGCTCGAACTGCTCAACGCCTACCAGATAAACTTAATTTTTGATGTTGGAGCCAATGCCGGTCAGTTTGGGCAACGAGTGAGGGCATTAGGCTATAAGGGAAGGCTGGTTTCATTCGAACCAATGGCCGATGAATTTCGTCAGCTATTGATAACATCGGCTACTGACCCTGATTGGGACGCTGTTCATTCCGGCATCGGCGACTATACTGGAACCGCCATCATTAATGTATCCGCTAATTCTTACAGTAGTTCAGTATTGAATATACTGCCTCTACACGTCGAAAGTGCGCCTGATTCTATTTACACGAAACAGGAGCCAATTCAGGTGCAGACAATCGACACATTTGTCGATCAGTATTATAGACCAGGTAAGAATCTGTATATAAAAATCGACACACAGGGCTTTGAGCGTCAGGTGTTCGAGGGTTGTATGAAATCATTGGATAAAATCAGTGGTTTTCAGATGGAATTGTCACTTCAGCCTTTGTATGAGGGTGAGACACTGCTGGACGATATGCTGAATCTGCTGCGGGAAAACGGCTACAAACTCAAGCTCATAGATGGTGGCCACCGCAATTACGAAACTGGCGAACTTCTTCAGATTGAGGGCTATTTTTTTAAATAGATAAAAGAGCCGAATGGTGATCGTGCAAAAGAGTAGTGGCCAGCTTGGTAATAAGCTTCTTATTTCGGCCCATGCTACTGCCTACTGCTTAAGTCGCCATGAGACATTATTGAATGCGGTATTGGGCTATGATGCTACCTATTTTTCAGCCTACTTGTTTGCCAGAAATCGCATTTTTGTTGTCAGCAGTAAACGCTTACAATGGTTCTTCTCCACCTGTATCCGCGGGTTAAAGCAGACCATCACCATTTTTAGGAGCCGTCCGCTATTTGATGAGTATCAAGTTGGCTGGGTTCATACAGAACTAAATGATTTGAGACGAGAGCAAAAAAACTGGTTGCTTTTAGAGGGAGAGGGGTTCCGAAGTTCCATCGATGTACAACGCAATAAGGCTACCATCAGGAGTTTGTTTCGCCCCAAAGCAAAGTATGGAAAGCAAGTAGATCGTATCATCATCAGCCTAAAAGAAAAGGGTGCGCTTCTGGTGGGTATTCATCTTCGCAAGGGCGATTATAGATACTGGGAATCAGGTAAGTATTACTTTGACGACCTGACATACATGAACTATATCGAGCAAGCCAGACGCTTGTTCAAGAACCAGAATGTTGGGTTCATTCTCTGCTCCGATGAGCCGATAAACAAAAGCTTGTTTCAGTCCGACACTGTGTATATCAGCGCCAACGAAGTAATTGTCGATCTGTATTTATTGGCTAAGTGTGATTATTTGATTGGGCCTCCGAGCACATTTTCGGGATGGGCATCTTTCTACGGCGATGTGCCCTTGTGCGTTGTTGAAAATAAAGATGTTGAGCTAACCCTTCCCAGTTTTAAGCGATACACATTGTAAAAGAGTAGTGATATGTAGAGCGGATGAATGAAGCTGAAAAAATATCAATAATCACCATTAACCTCAACGATAAATACGGTTTAGAGAAGACTATAAAAAGTGTAATTAGCCAGACTTTTACCAATGTTGAATTTATACTGATTGATGGAGGATCAGTTGATGGTAGCCAAGAAGTTATCCGTTCGTTTAATCATAGAATCCACTGCTGGATCTCGGAGCTGGATAGAGGTATTTACCATGCAATGAACAAAGGGATCGAACGGGCTACCGGGCAGTACTGTTTATTTCTGAATTCAGGCGATTGGTTGGTTGATGAAAACGTACTCGAACGGTGTTTTGCGAACGAGCAAATGGCTGACCTGCTGATTGGTGGTTGCTATCTATCTAAAGCGGGGCGTTTAATTCACACCTATAAACCGACCAATGAGCTAACATTACAATCATTTTATGGAGCCACCATTCCTCATCAGGCCACCTTTATTAAACGAGTTTTATTCGAACAATTGGGCGCTTATAGTGAAACCTATAAGATTCATGGCGATTACGAATTCTGGATTCGCGCACTTATTCTACACCAGTGTACGATAGCTGTTATTGATACAATAGTTACTGATTATAACCTGGATGGGTTGTCGAACAGTCCTGCATTTAATCAACAATCACAAAGCGAGATCCAACAAATACTCCGGCAGTTTTTTCCCGAAAGAGTGTTGGCTGATTATGAAATCTGGAAGGTTAAAAAGGCAGAATTACAGCTTTGGGAATGGATCAAATCAAAAAAAATGCTCCACGGGGCAATCCATTTTATCTATATAAGTGCCATCGAACTGGTTGCATGGAAACGAAGGCTGGTGCCACCTAAGCCTGACCAATAGAATGTTTGAGACACCTGTTTTGCTGCTCATATTCAATCGGCCCGACGCGACTCAACTGATGGTAGACGCACTTCGTGCCGTGAAGCCCAGGCGGTTGTTTGTAGCGGCCGATGGCCCACGACCTGATAAACCCACGGATAAGGAACGATGCCAGGCTGCCCGCACAGTTATCAATCAAATAGATTGGCCCTGTACTGTTGAAACCTTGTTTAGGCCCGACAACAAAGGTTGTGGGCGTGGACCGGCAGAAGCCATTACGTGGTTTTTTGATCAGGTTGAAGACGGAATTGTTCTGGAAGATGATTGCGTGCCTGATCAGAGTTTTTTCCCTTACTGTCGCACTTTGCTGGAAAAATATAGGAATGATGAACGGGTATTTATGATAAGTGGTACCAATGCGCTCAAGCAATGGACAATACATCGGGAGTCTTATTTTTTCAGTTATATGGGGCACAGTTATGGCTGGGCTTCATGGCGCAGAGCATGGGCAGCCTTTGACTATGAAATGCATGAATGGGCAACTCAGGTTGGTAAACAGAAGATACGCAACACGTTATCGCTATCCATGTATTTCAATCATTTCAGCGCAGAATTTACGAAATATCAGCTAAGCCGCCCGGATGATGTGTGGGATTTTCAATGGTTGTATAGCCGTTGGGCAAACGGCGGAAAAACGATTGTTCCGGTAGTTAATCTGATAAAAAATATTGGGTTTAATGAAGACGCTACCCATACTGTCCATGAAGCTGATCTGCTGGCTAACCTTCCTCTTTATAAAATGACGTTTCCGCTCATTCACCCTACCCGACAATTAGATAAACTGTTCGACTGGTATGTGTTTGAACGTTTTGTTAATTCACAAAAAAGGCCATTCTGGAAGAAAGTCTTACTGAAAGCGGTCAAAATCAGGCTACGTATCCGTTAGGTCTATTTCAGTTCATGGCCCACTCAGATAAAATTATTTTAAATCTGTCTGCTCTGGATTACAGTGGCGCCGGGAAGTTTGCCGTTGATTTTAGTCGATTACTTCAGAAAAATGGCTTACAGTCTTATTTAGTCGTTAAAGATTCTAAGGTAGGCGGTGATGGCATTATCGTCTATAACGATAGTGTGTTCGATAATGCACTTGGGAAGTTTCAGCGTAAATCATTCAAGAAAAAGCTGACAGATGACCATTTTGCCTACGACTACTACTTTTACAATAAGTATGAAACACTTTCAGTAGTGTCGGCCCAAAAGATTTTGACACTTATTCCTAAGAAACCAGATGTCATTTTCATTCACTGGGTCACCGACTTTATCAATGCCAAAGTAATTCAAGAACTACATCGGTTAACAAAGGCTAAAATTTATTGGCTCGTCATAGATAATGCTCCCCTTACGGGCGGGTGCCACTACCCCTGGACGTGCGATGGCTTTACGCGTTCCTGTTCCTCCTGCCCGGCAATTCGGGCTGACGAATACAAGTGGATTGCTGAGAAAAACCTATCATTCAAGAAAAAGTATTTACCCGATGACCTATGCCTGATTACGTTTTCACAAAGTGATTTTGTACGGGCAAAACAGTCTTCGTTATTCCGAGACAAACACGTATTAAAGCTGGCAGGCTTTGTCGATGAAGAGAAATTTACAGTGGGCGATAAGGCAGCGGCACGACGTTATTTCAATGTCCCAGCCGATAAGCCAGTTCTCTTTTTTGGAGCATCGTCGTTAAAAGAGAAGCGCAAGGGCATGCAGCTACTGTTGGATGCTTTGACTACTAATCCTGCCGATGAGTTTACGCTGTTAATCGCCGGGGAATTTCCAACAAAAGGGTTGAAAGGTAATGTCAGGAATCTGGGCTATTTAAACGAGGACGAATTGGTGATTGCCTACCAGGCGGCTACTGTATTCATATGCCCTTCTGTTGAGGATTCGGGTCCAATGATGATCAACCAATCGTTAATGTGCGGTACTCCGGTTGTGGCGTTTGATACAGGAGTCGCGCAGGACTTAGTAATCTTTGAACAAACCGGCTACCGCGCCAAACTGGCTGATGCTCAGGATCTGGCTAAGGGTATAGCCCATGTGGTAAACCGAGATGTGTCAAGCCAGGTAGCATTACAGAATCGTTGTCGTAATATGGCCCTACAGGCTTATGGTCGGGTGGCATTTACAAACAAGTTAATGGACTTAGTTACTGCCTGAGCGCAATGTCGTTTACACTGTCGACTCCAATTGCTGAAATAACCTTCCTTGAGTGGGATAGTAGATTTTTCCGACGAAAAATAGGAAGGGTAAGTGTGACGACTCAACAAAATCTGTTATCCCTTAGCTCCATCCTCGTAAACGCCCGCAAACAGCAATATGACCTCCTTTATGTTTTTTGTGATGCCGGATTTTCAGTAAGCCAGGACGTGATGCATCTATATAACGGGCGACTTGTCGATCATAAAATTATCTATGAACTAGCCCTGTGCGAGGATTATAGAGAACCCACGTTTCTTATTCGACAGTTTGACGTGACTGATGATAAAAAGACCTTGTATGAACTCGCTTATCAAAGTGGTGAGTATTCCCGGTATCGAGTTGATCAAAATTTTGGTGAGCATAATTTCAAACGATTATACAATCAGTGGGTCGATAATTCCATTTCAGGGGAATTGGCCGATGGGGTCTTTATCCACAAAATAGATGATTCGATAACGGGCTTTGTCAGCCTCAAAAAAAATGAAGATACGGGTGTGATTGGGCTGATTGCAACCGATAAGCACTACCGGGGAAAGGGCATTGGCTCCGCCCTGTTGAATCACGTAAAACGGTATGCCATTGGCACTGGTATGACACGCCTTGAGGTAACCACGCAGGGAGGTAACGAAACGGCCTGTCGGTTCTATGAGAAAAACCTATTCAGTGTAAAAAGCGTGTCGAACGTGTATCATTGCTGGCTGTGACTCCGTATAAAATTCCGTTTAATAAACCCTTCCTCTCGGGCCGGGAAACTGACTATATAACAGATGCGGTTAGATCTGGTAAAATTTCGGGCAATGGTTTATATACGCACAAGTGTCACCAGTTTCTAACGAAAAAATATCACTTCAAAAAGGTACTCTTAACAACGTCCTGTACTGACGCGCTGGAAATGGCGGCAATATTGGCCGATATACAACCGGGCGATGAGGTAATCGTGCCATCATACACATTCGTGTCAACGGCTCTGGCCTTTATCAGGCAGGGCGCACACGTTGTATTTGCGGATAGCAGTCAGGCGAATCCAAATCTGGATATTGACAAGCTGGAAAGTCTGATAACAGATCGTACCAAAGCCATTGTGCCAGTTCACTATGCCGGTATTGCCTGCGATATGGATCGCCTGATGGCATTGGCCTATAAATATAACTTACTGATAATTGAAGACGCAGCGCAGGCCATCAATTCGTTTTACAAAGGGAAACCATTGGGTTCAATTGGGCATATGGCTGCTTTCTCATTCCATGAAACAAAAAATATCATTTCCGGCGAGGGCGGAATGCTGGTTGTCAATGCGGAACGATTTTGTAGACGGGCCGAAATCATTTGGGAAAAAGGCACGAATCGCAGTGAATTCTTTCGGGGAGAGGTAAACAAATATGAGTGGGTCGATATAGGCTCTTCGTTTCTACCATCTGAAGTCATATCTGCTTTTTTATATGCCCAACTCGAAAATATCGAGCTGATTCAAAACCGGAGAACTGCTCTCTGGAACTATTACTATCAGTCATTGATGCCACTCGCCCTGGCAGGTTATGTCCGACTACCTGACATACCAGACTATGCCACCAATAACGCCCACATGTTCTATCTGATTTGTCAGAACATAGAGGAGCGTAGTGCCCTTATCGATGCATTAAAAGAAAATGGCATTCTAGCGGTTTTTCATTACCTAAGCCTGCATAAAAGCGGTTATTATCGATCTAAACACGATGGCCGGGAATTGGTCTATTCAGACATGTACACAAATTGCCTGGTTCGCCTGCCGTTATTTTATGAACTGACCTTTCTCGAGATTGATCAGATTGTGGCGGTAATTAATGGCGTTTACCAACCCCGGCTCCATGCTGAAATTGTCGATCATAACGATTAATTACAACAATGCGGCCGGATTGCTCAGAACGGTAGAAAGTGTAGCCAGTCAGACATCCAGTGACTTTGAATACATCATCATCGATGGTGGCTCTAGTGATGGAAGTCTGGATGTGATAAAGCAACACGAACCTGAACTAAGCTACTGGATCAGCGAGCCTGATCAGGGTATTTATCACGCAATGAACAAGGGTATCAGGCAGGCCAAAGGCGAATATTGTCAGTTTCTGAATTCAGGAGATTATTTGCTCAAACCCGACGTAACCGAACGAATGCTGCGGGATATGCCTCAATGTAGCATTTTATACGGCAATAAAATACGCGAAATTGGTGGCCGACGAATCGTGGAAAAAAGCTATGCCGGACGTCAGATTACGCTGCTGGATCTGTATCGTTCCACAATTTTTCATGCTACAGCCTATATAAAAAGATCGCTGTTCGAACAGTATGGGTTCTACGATGAATCCCTGAAAATCGTATCGGACTGGAAATTTTACCTGATTACCGTTGGCCTGCACAATGAAAAAGTTGCGTATCGGGATATCGATATGGTCTGGTTCGATACGCAGGGCATCAGCAGTATCCAAAAGGAGTTAGATAGACACGAACGCACCGAAGTTCTTCAAAAAACATTACCTGCACCTATTCTGTCCGACTATCAGGCCTTTGCTCATGAAGGCGTAATTATTAAACGATTAAAGCAAAACAAGCTATGCTGGTTTTTAATACTGAACCTCTATCGGGTGCTGTTCAGGCTTGATAAACTCCGTTCCCGCGAATGAGTATGAAAAGAGGTATAATCAATTTGCTGGATAAATTAGGTTTTATCGTCTTTACGAAAAAAACGATAAAGTCTTACAAAGTGGCTCGATTGGAAAGCGTTCACCCGATGCTGGACGGCAAAGGGAGTTTTCTGAAAGCGCGGGAAAATGGCGGTCTGCGCCAAAAGTTAGTAGCTGAACGTAAAACCAGTTGGCTCGAAATCGGTTGTGGCGGCACCTTCGACGAAAATTTTACCTACGTTGATCTTTTCCCGGAAACGGTAGTCAGCCAAAAAGGACGCTACTTTCGGATGGATATGGTTAACGCCACCGACTCTGCACTGGAACGGCTCGGCAAGTTCGACCTGATCCGGATGCAGCATGTATTTGAGCATTTTACGCCAGAATCTGGTCGGGTTGTGCTCGACAACTGCGCCAAGTTGCTCAATAAAGGTGGTTACGTGCTTATTTCCACGCCCGATCTGAAAAAGTACATTGAGTTTTACCTGTCGGGGCAGATTCGCGAAAATTACGATTGGGCTTTGAATCGAATTCCGAAAGATAGTCCCAATAGTTTCTATTTCTCAATTTTCTCGCATAGCCTGCCTTTTGAGAAACATGAGTGGTGTTATGATGCCGAGGGGCTCATTTATCAGCTGGAACAATCGGGCCTATTCACAAACATTCGTGAAATCACGTTAGACAATGAATTGGCGAATATTCCATTCACGCACAACAGACCCAATGAGGATGTGTGTGTGATTGCTCAACTGAAATCGATTTAACGTCGAGGCTACCATGCTTGTATATATTGACCCTCAAACGGATACGGATTATACGGCCTTCTACATTAAAGGGTTGTATGATCGCTTTGGCAAAGCGAATGTGTCTTTTTCCGGTCAGTATTTTACAGGACTGAAACCCAATCGAACCCTGAAATTTATTCTTGACGATAACGGAGTTGTTCACAAGTACGTGATCGATTGGGGCGATGATCCGTCTGTGGCCGAAGCAGATTATGCCTGGTGTGATTACTATGGAAAAATTAATTTCAATACGAAGCACACCCAGCCCGCGTATCATCCTAAAATTATTTCGTTAGCACCAGGGTTTGGTATCAAATTATGGAGCCATTCAGGAAGTGCGTATTATGGCTTGTCTAACTTATTCAAAGCAAGGAAGGACGTTAGTAACGTAAAAAAATTCCTCTCTAACTATTACAAACAGGCTAAACAACTGCCGTTAAATGCCTACAAGCCACTGAAAACCAGCACTAATTACATATACTCACTCAATACACTCTGGAATAGCGACGAATGGATAAATAACGACGCTACTGTTAATCGATACAGAGCAAATTTTATGAAAGCCTGTAAATCAATACCTGATTTGCAATTTGAAGGAGGGTTTGTCTATAGTCAGATCAAAAACACAAATCCTGAATTTCAAACGCTGGTAATTGATGCGGACTGGATACCGAAAAGCACGTATATCAATAAAATAAGTGCGTCGGTACTGGTTTTTAACACTCCTGCCTGGGCGTTATGTCATGGCTGGAAATTAGGTGAATATTTAGCGCTCGGGAAAGCCATAATCTCGACGCCCCTTAGCAATGAACTACCGTCACCACTTGAACATGGTAAACATATCCATATCGTATCGGGGGAGGAAGATGCCATTCGGGAGGCTATCACATTGCTTATCAGGAATCCTGATTATAGGGCAGATCTTGAAAGAAATGCTTATGACTATTTCTGTGAGTACGTATCACCAATTCAATCGATCAAGTTGTTAACCCAAACGGAACAAATAAACTTGGTTGTGGGTAGTTCATATACGCTAAAATGACCTTCCGGCATGTCGATTTCAGGCTACTCAAAAAGCTGAACCTGCTGAACTATCTGAATGTGGCCAGGAGCATTTCGTTCAGCGGACATAAACTAGCTATTCCTGTTATAAATAGTTTAGGCTATCCGAATCTGTTTCTGAAACCGAATTGGCTTTATTCGATCATCAACGAGCTTTTTGACACTGACAACGAAGGTTTTGTGGACGTTGGGGCCAACATCGGACAGACACTCATTGCCGTTAAAACGGCTAAACACCAGATTCACTACGTAGGTTTTGAACCAAGTATTTCATGCTGTTACTACCTGAAGAAGCTGATTCGCATTAATGGCTTTGCTGACTGCCAGATATATAATTTCGCGCTCTCCGATGAATTAAAAGAAACGTATCTGGAGACAAACGGTGAAGCCGATCCGACGGGCTCCATTGTATCGGCCCTACGCCCATCTTTTTTCAAACAGCGCGAATCGATCTTTTCGATAGATCATGACCGCTTACACCTTGATCAAAAAATTACCTGCGTCAAAATCGATGTGGAAGGCGGTGAATTGGAAACACTGTTGGGAATGCAGAATCTGATACGGCGAGATAGACCCTATATACTCTGCGAAATCCTGGATAGCTTCAGTGATGATGTCCTGGCATTTACTCAGGAACGAGCAGATCGGGTATGTGATACCCTTAAGAAGCACGATTATTCGATCATTCAGATCGTTCAGAATGAAGCGACCGGCCAGATTATTTCATTCAACGAAATTGATGGCATCAATATATGCCAGTGGCGAAAAGAAAGTTTACAGCTAAATGACTACATTTTTTATCCCGTAGAAAAGCGAAAGGGTGTAATCGAAATTCTGGCCAGACTCAGTCACTGATTGGAAATGTTCTCCGTAGTTATTCCACTTTACAATAAAGCCAGCTATGTGGAAAAAGCAGTCGAATCCGTACTATGCCAAACGTTTTCGGATTTCGAGCTGATCGTGGTCAACGATGGATCAACAGATAGCAGTGTCGAAAAATTAGCCCGATTTACCGACGATCGACTTAAGCTGATCAATCAATCGAACACCGGCGTTTCCGGGGCTCGAAATAAGGGGGTTAAACACGCCCGGTTCGATTATATCGCCTTTCTTGATGCCGATGATTGGTGGCACGAGCGTTTTCTGGAAGAAATGAATGCCCTGATTACGCAATTCTCAGACGCGGGACTATATGGCTCCAATTACTTCGTCGTAAAAAACGGAGTGAATACGCCTGCTCAGGTTGGGGTTGAGGCTGGTTTCGAAATGGGTTATATCAACTACTTCAAGGTGTATGCCCGAACGTTTTGGGTTCCGCTGAATTGCTCGTTTGTCGTTGTGAAAAAATCGGTTTTTGAGCAGGAAAAAGGTTTTAATGAACACCTTAGATTCGGCGAAGACCTCGATTTGTGGATACGGATCGCATTAACCCACAAAGTTGGCTATGTCAATAAATTCCTGGCCAACTCGAATCAGGATGCGGAAACGACTAATCGGGCACTCGGCACAGACAAGTTCTGGAACAAAAAAGAGCATGTTACATTTAATATCAGTCATTTAGCCGATCAGGAGCAGACTCAGCCCAACTTAAAAACGCTACTGGATGGCCTGCGCGTCAGATCATTAGTGGCTTATCGGCTCAATGATTGGTATCCGGAAGAGGTTCGGGCAATTATGAGCCGTGTTGATCTGAGTGCCCAGCCGCTATTTTATCGATTTGTCTATCAATGGCCACGGCCAATTATCAACGTCTATTTTCGGGCGAAACAATACGGTTCCTATTTGAAGCAGATGTTGCTTCGGCGTTTTTATAGCTACGTTCACGCTCGGTAACAATACCTTGAAGAAAAAAATACTGCTTGTTTTTGGCACACGTCCTGAAGCCATAAAAATGGCCCCTTTGGTAAAAACATTCCAAAAGCATTCAGATCGATTCGACGTTTCAGTATGCACTACGGGGCAGCACCGCGAAATGCTCGATCAGGTATTGACATTATTCGACATCAAGACCGATTACGACCTGAACATCATGCAACATCAACAGGATTTGTATGATGTAACCTCTCGAATATTGATCGGAATGCGGGAGGTGTTGCAGCAGTCTGCTCCAGATATTGTGCTTGTTCACGGCGATACGGTTACGGCCCTGTCGGTTTCGTTAGCTGCTTTTTATCAAAAAATAGCCATCGGCCACGTTGAAGCTGGCCTACGGACCTTCAACCGATATAGCCCGTGGCCTGAAGAAATGAACCGTCGACTGACGACTCAGCTAGCTACCTTCCATTTCGCACCAACACGACTGGCTCAGGAAAACCTACTGGCGGAAAAAGTAAAGGAAAATTGCATTCAGATCACGGGCAATACCGTAATCGACGCTTTGCAGTTAGCGGTTGAAAAGATCAGTGGTAGCGCTTCGATGAAACATGATCTGGATGCTCAGCTAAGTGAAGCCGGATACAACCCTGGCAGACTGACGAAAAACAGACGATTAATACTGATTACGGGACACCGCCGGGAGAACTTTGGCGATGGCTTCGTGGAGATTTGTCAGGCACTAAAGACATTGGCAGAAGCCTACCCAGCCGTTGACTTTGTCTATCCTGTTCATTTGAACCCCAATGTTCAGGTTCCAGTCAGGAAACTGCTTCGCGAATCGGCTAATCGCAACATTTTCCTGATACCGCCTTTGGGCTACTTACCTTTTGTGTATCTGATGAAGGAGTCCTACTTATTGTTGACCGATAGTGGTGGTATTCAGGAAGAGGCTCCTGGACTGGGAAAACCAGTACTGGTCATGCGCGACACAACCGAGCGACCGGAGGCTGTCGAGGCTGGAACCGTAAGGCTTGTCGGTGCCAATGCCCAATGTATTGTTTCCAGCGTTCGTGAACTGCTCAACAATGTCAACGAATACCGAAAGATGACGAGTGCGCATAACCCCTATGGCGACGGTCATGCGTCGGAACGAATTGTTGATTTCCTGACTCAGACGTCCAGTTAGCTATTTATGTGGAAAATTCTGGAAGAAGATGCCCGATAACCTAAAATGATTCCTAAAGTAATTCATTACTGTTGGTTCGGTAGGGGAAAAATGCCAGCAATGGCAGACCGATGCATCTGCTCCTGGAAACAGTTTCTGCCCAATTATGAGCTTCGACTCTGGAACGAAGATTCGTTCGATATCAATAGTGTGCCATACGTAAAAGAGGCTTACCAGGCTCGCAAATTCGCATTTGTTACTGATTACGTCCGTTTGTACGCGCTTCATCAGTTCGGCGGTATCTATCTCGATACCGATGTTGAAGTGCTGAAAAGCCTGGATGATCTCTTGCATTTGCCCGCCTTCTCCGGTTTTGAAAGTGACCATGAGATTCCTACCGGCATCATGGCGAGCGAACAGCATAATGAATGGGCCAGTGAGCAGCTGCGGTACTATGCAGGCAGGCACTTTCTACGCCCTGATGGTTCGTATGATATGACGACCAACGTAGAAATAATTTCGGGTAGCATGGCCGCCAATGGTTTTATGCTGAAAAATAGCTACCAGATCTATAAAGGCTGTATGCATATTTTCCCTAAAGATTATTTCTGCCCGAAATCGCGATCCGGGATAATTACAATCAGCCCGAACACGTATTGCATTCATCATTTTGAAGGGTCGTGGCAGCCAGTAGGGAGTAAGCTCAAAAAATATATCTTTCAAAAGATTATTGGCCCAACTATCACTGACAAACTGGTCAACCTTAAGCGATCTCTTTTGTCCCGTAAATGACTCCACCCAGAATGATTGCCCTGCCTTTATCGTACATACCCAGATTTTTCACGCAAAAAAGTATTGTTGCTTTTTTGGGGGTATTCATACTCTGTTCAATATTATTTTTTAGCAGGATGCTCCCCCCTTTGTGGATTTTGTTTGGCTTTCTGGAAGTCATTTGTTTCTTCTATTTTCTGAACACGCTAACTAAACAATGGAACAAAATCTCTGGTAAGCATTTTGAAAAGAAATTGTTCTGGACTTCATTCTGGATTCGAATTGCCTGGGTTTTATTTAGTTTTTTCTTTTATACGGCCATGTCGGGGATGCCGTTCGAGTTCGAAGCAGGTGACTCCAAAGGGTATCATGGGGAAGCGATGTGGCTTCTTGGTTTAGCGCAGGATGGAAAGTTGGAGCAATACAGAATTTATATTGGTAAGAACTACTCCGATATGGGTTATCCTGTTTATTTAGCCCTGATCTATTCCGTTTTCGGCGACAATATATTGATCCCTCGCCTGATCAAAGTTGTACTGGGAACCTACATATGCTTATTTACGTACAAGATCGCCCGAAATAATTTTGGCGAATCTACTGGTCGAATTGCTGGCATTATGACCATGCTGGTTCCTAATTTGATTTATTACTGTGGCTTGCATCTGAAAGAAACAGAAATGGTTTTTCTTGTTGTCTGTTTTATCTACTTAGCCGATAAAATTCTTCGTTCGCGTAAACTGACCCTTACTGCCATAGTCTGGCTGGCTTTAATCGGGGCTGCACTTTTCTTTTTTCGAACGGTTTTGGCAGTCTGTCTGATCTCTTCGATTATGCTGGCGGCATTGTTCACTTCTCAGCGTGTTTCAGCTTTGGGGAAACGTATAGGGCTTATCGTTATGTTGATTGGTGGTATTTTCTTTCTGGCAACGACCCCACTGGTCGATAACGTTAATTTGTACCTAAGACTGAGAAACAAGAACCAGGCCAATCAAATGAAGAACTATGCAATTCACAGGGACAAAGGTCAGACTAATAAGCTGGCCGTTTATGGCTCCCGTAGCGTATTTCTTCCCTTTATGATTATGGCCCCTTTTCCTACTCTTATAAACATTCCGGATCAGCCGAATGCCATGATGATGGCAGGCGCTTATTTCACACGAAATGTGTATGCTTTCTTTGTGTTTATGGCGCTGTTGGCTCTCTACAAACGCAAAAAACTTAGTGAACACGTATTACTACTGGCCTTTACGGCCTCCTACATTTTTGTACTGGCTTCCAGCGGCTTTGCATTGTCGGAGCGGTTTCACCTGCCATTGATTCCGTTCTTACTAATCTTTTCGGCCTATGGAATTTCGCAGATGAACCAGTATAATAAAAAATATTACCTTCCTTATCTGGTGTTTATAGTACTTGTCGTCATCGGCTGGAACTGGTTCAAAATAGCGGGGCGGTCATAGTGTGGGTATGCGAATCCTGATTGTGTGCAGTGGTAATGCACCAAATTTTGATTTTCAGCTGCATCAGGCTTTCATCTACGACCAGGTGGAAGCGTTGAAACAGTTGGACAACACGCTCCAGTTCGATTTTTTTTTCATCAGGGGGAAAGGGTTAACCGGGTATTTATCCTGCCTGAAAAACCTGTCAGATCAGCTAAAGAGCCAGGCTTACCATTGCGTTCATGCACACGTAGCCCTGTCGGGTCTGTTGGCAAATTTACAGCGGCAGGTGCCGGTGGTCACCACGTTTCACGGGTCAGACATAAACGTGCCTCTACTCCGAGGAGTGTCGTTGCTGGTAGAAATGTTGAGCCGCCGGACCATCTATATTAGTCACCGGCTGGTTGAAAAAGCCATTTATGCTGGAAAAACCAAACGGTCTGTTATCCCCTGTGGTGTCGATTTCGCTTTGTTCAGACCACGGCCAAAACAACATAGTCGCGAACAGTTAGGACTTTCGTCGGATAAACGCTATATTTTATTTTCATCTAGTTTCGATATAACGGTTAAAAACTATCCGCTTGCAAAAGCTGCTCTTCAGCTGCTTCACGACGAAACAATTGAACTGCTTGAACTGAAAAACTATAACCGTAAAGTAGTGGCTTTGTTGCTCTCGGCTGTTGATGTTGCCCTGATGACTTCCTTTTCGGAAGGGTCACCGCAGTTTGTGAAAGAAGCCCTCGCCTGCAATTGCCCGGTAGTCTCTACCGACGTCGGCGATGTCCGGCTGGTAATGGGCGACATACCCGGCTGTTATATCACGTCGTATGATGTGGCTGATGTAGCTGAAAAAATTCGCCTTGTGCTGGCCAATACCGCCCCAGTTGTATCGAGAGGTCATATACAGCAATTCGACAAGCAACTGATTGCCAGGCAGGTACGTAGTGTTTATCGCCAACTTAGATGAGTAAAAAAACGGATATTGTTATCATTGATTATGGCATGGGCAACCTGCGGTCAGTACAGAAGAAGTTTGAACAATTGAACGCTAACGTTCGCATATCATCAACTCCTGGTGCCATTTCAGGAGCAGGAAAATTAGTTCTGCCCGGCGTTGGCCATTTTGCAAATGGGGTAAAAAAATTGAAAGAATCGGGTATATGGGATACATTGAATCAGGAGGTATTGATAAAACAGACGCCTATTCTGGGTATCTGTCTTGGCATGCAATTGATGGCACGCTTCAGTCAGGAAGGAAACGCAGTGGGTCTTAACTGGTTCGATGCCGACGTTGTTCGTTTCAATGTTGAGAACAAACTGACTCACAAAGTTCCCCATATGGGCTGGAACACAACAGAAGTAACGAAACCCTGCCGCCTGTTTGCCAACATGCCGACGCAGGCGATGTTCTACTTCGTTCATTCATACCACATGGTTTGTAAGCAGGCAGAGGATGTTGTAGCAATGTCTACTTACGATTATCCGTTCGCGTCGGTCATTCAGAAAGGGAATATCTACGGCACCCAGTTTCACCCCGAAAAAAGCCACAACTGGGGCGAACAGATGATTGCTAATTTTATCGACCTATAGGCTATGTTCAGACCTCGTGTCATTCCGCTGCTGTTGCTTAAAAACAAGGGGTTGGTTAAGTCCGTCAAATTTGCCGACTACAATTACCTGGGCGATCCGATCAACGCAGTCAAACTATTTAATGACCTGAAAGCCGATGAACTGGTCTTGCTGGATATTCTGGCTACAAAGGAAGGCCGTAGTATCGATCTGGGGTTTGTGCGGGAGGTTGGCGATGAGGCCAACATGCCTTTTGCTGTCGGGGGGGGATTCAGACCATTCAACAGATAAAAGAATGTATAAATGCTGGCGCTGAGAAGGTAGTCATTAATTCCTTTGCCGTCAGTAATCCTGCTTTTATCCGGGCGGCTTCCGACGAGTTTGGTAGTTCGACCATTGTCGTTTCCATCGATGTAAAGAAAAAATTCTGGGGTAAAGAGCAAGTGTATACGCTTGGAGGAAGCCGGGCTACCGGTCTTGATCCAGTTGGTTGGGCGCAACAGATGGAAGCGAATGGAGCCGGTGAGTTATTAGTTACTTCAATTGAACATGACGGCATGATGCAGGGCTACAATTTGCCCCTGATCAATGCCTTATCGGCAGCTGTAAGTATCCCGGTAGTTGCTGCGGGTGGAGCCGGGCAGTTACCCGACTTTAAATCCGCCGTCAGTGAAGCTCATGCATCGGCAGTAGCGGCCGGTTCGCTGTTTGTGTATCACGGCCCCCGAAAAGGTGTTCTGGTAAATTATCCCAAAAATCACGAGTTGGTAAATCTGTTCAGTCAGGCATGAGAGTTTGTACGAAAGGTGTTTGGGACGAGAGCATTCCGGGGATTTCGTTTGACGAAATCGGCATATCGAATTACTGTAAACTTCAGGAAACGATGATGGCCAGCTATCCGAGAGGAGAGAAGGGGTTGGCTGATTGGAATGCACTGGTTTTAGCCATGAAAAAAGCGGGCAAAAACAGTCGTTATGACTGTGTTGTGGGCGTTAGCGGTGGGGTCGATAGTTCCTATTTGCTGCATATTGCCGTTCAGTATGGGCTGCGACCATTGGCTGTCAATTTAGACAATGGTTTCAACAGCCAGATTGCCGTTCAGAATATCTATAAAGTAACGACATCGCTTGGCGTCGATCTCGAGACCTATGTCATCAACTACGAAGAGGTTCAGGATTTACTCCGGTCGTATATGAAAGCAGGTATGCCCTGGATCGATACGCCAACCGACCTGGCAATCAAAGCAACCATGTACAAAGTGGCTCAGGCTGTGGGCATTCGGTATATTCTTCGCGGAAATGATTTTCGTTCAGAAGGCAAACAACCTAAAGAATGGACCTATGCCGACGCCCGACAACTACGATTCATTCACAAACGGTTTGGTTCGGGTGTTCGGCTAAAGACTTACCCCATGCTCACATTGCCCAAAATGGTCTATGCCGGGTTGATAAAAGGCATCAAAGACATCCGGCCTTTTTACTACCTGGACTATAAAAAACAGGATGCCAAACAACAAATGATCAGGCTTTACGACTGGCAGGATTATGGAGGTCATCATCATGAAAATCTGTTTACCAAATTTTCGATGGCTTATTGGTTGCCACGTAAGTTTGGTATCGACAAACGTAAAATTAATCTATCGGCGCAGGTATTGAGTCAGGCGATCACGCGCGATGAAGCGTTGGCCCAATTGCAACAACCGTTTGCATCGGAGCGTGAACTGGTTGAAACACGTTCCTATGTACAGAAAAAACTAGCTTTATCAGACTATGATTTTCAGCAAATCTGGTCAGCTACAGGTAAAAATACATTCGACTATCCGTCTAATTATGAGTTACTTGTGAAACTGGCGAGTAAATTAAGGCCGCTTATTAGCCGTTTATATGCCTTTACGCCCATGACGGTTACAGCCAATCAGGTCCTGAACGCAAAAAAGTAGGGCCGTTAGGAGTAGTTGATGTACGAGTATACGCTATTGCAGCAGATTACGCCGGACGACGAACGAACGATCAATTCGTTTATTGATACTAACCCAGGCTTCCATTTTTTTCAATCGCCGGTTTTTTATAAACTATCACTTGCATCGAGAAAACTTCGCCCATTTTATATAATCGCAAAACAGGAGGGTAGTATCGTTGGTGTGTTACTGGCTTGCCAGCAGGTACAGATCAATTTCCCTTTCATACGCTTTTTGACGAGTCGAAATCTGATCATTGGAGGGCCACTTGTAAGAAACCAGGATGAGCGGATTCTGGAAGGTCTGTTAGCCACTTACCGGATAAAAAGCCCCAAAAGCATTTATACGCAGGTGCGGAACATCTGGGATACGACTGTGTCTCGGACAGTATTTCTGGCCAATGGGTTCGGTTATGAAGCCCATTTGAATATTCTTGTGGATTTAAGCCAAACTGAGGAGGAGCTTTGGAAAGATGTCCATTCAAAAAGGCGGAATGAAATCAGGCGAGCCGAAAAAGAAGGGTGTCGGGTTGAAATGGTGGCCACACTCGAAACGTTGACACATTGCTACGACATTTTAACCGAAGTGTATCATCGGGCAAAGTTACCACTACCCGATTTTGGTCATTTTAAAGCCATGTTGCAGCACTCGACGGAGAAAATCGGATTACGGATTTTTACGGCAGTATGGGAGGGTCGGATTATCGGCTGCATGCTTTGCATTGCCTGGGGCGATACTTTATACGACTACTACGCGGGTGCATACAGCCGTTATTACAACAAATACCCCAATGATTTGCTACCCTGGGCGGTTTTCAAATGGGCTAAAATGAATGGCTTTTCCCGCTTCGATTTTGGGGGTGCCGGTAAACCAAATGTTCCGTACGGGGTACGGGACTATAAAAAAAAGTTTGGCGGTTCTCTGGTGAATTTCGGTCGATATGAATGCGTTCCTTTTCCTTTTCTGTTTCGGCTGATGACGCAATTATTTAAATGGTGGCAACGCGCCAAACGATGATCCCCCGCTTCAACTATTCATACTCGCTGCGGGATACCTGGGACGGCATTACCGGCTTACTATTCAACAAAAAACCGAATACCAGTTATCTGAACGATTTATTTCCAGGCGCTGCCATTTATTTCGTTGACAGTGCACGAATGGGTATCAAATACGCCTTACTGGCATTTAACCTAAAACCGGGGGCAAAAATTGGCATCCAGCCCTACACATGCTCTTCGATGCTGGCAGCAATTGCTGCGGCAAACTGTAGGCCCGTATTTATTGACATCAATGAACAGTTAAGTCTCGATTGCGATGATTTGCGAAGGAAACTTACGGGCTTAGATGCGCTGATCATTACGCATACATTTGGTATACCTGCAAACATAACTCAGATAAAACAATTGACTGGTCAACTTCCTGTTATTGAAGACTGTGCCCATGCGTTTCATAGTTGGTATGAAGGTATACATGCTGGTAATTTTTTCGATGCCGCCGTTTTTTCATTTGGCAACGGAAAGTTTCCATCGGTTGGTGGGGGAGGACTATTAGTTATAAACAGGAGAAAATCTTCTGAGCGAGTTGCCGGAATGCTCGGCAAGTTAAAATCATCTGGACTGGTAAGGGAGTTAACGTTTGCAGGAAGACAGCTTGTCAACGCACTGATTCATTCAAGAGTGGGAGAAAGCACGCTTTACTACCTGTTGAATGAAAATTTTCTGAGCAACAAGAGTCAGCAGATTTCAGATTATCCCACACACGAGAGGCAACCGTATCGGAGCGTTGGCTATGCCATGCAGCGACAGTTTACTGAACTGGCGATTATGTCGATGAAGCAACGGGAGAATGCTCGTTACCTCATTGATCGGCAAAATAGCCACTATAAAATGCTTGCCAATGTGGACGATGCAGGTAATTCATTTGCCATTGTCCTGCTCAGCCATCGCAGAAATGAACTCTATAACTTCCTGCGAAAGAAAGGCATAGGGGCTGGAAAGCATTTTCAACATGCTAAGTCGTGGGCAATGCAGTTTGGCTATCAACATGGCGAGTGCCCAAATTTTGAACAGATCGTTGGTGAGATTCTCACCATTCCCTGCCATTATGGGATGATATCGAGCGACTTGCAGAAAATTGATCAGTGCCTTAACGAATTTACGCAGTCCAATAATCTAACCCGATGAAAAAAGTATTAATCGATATCAACCACCCTGCTCATGTACACCTGTTCAGACACTTCATTGCCGAAATGAAGAGTAGAGGTAACGAGGTGATTGTTACAGCAAAAAACATTGACTCGATTACTAATCTGCTGGAATTGTATAACATCAATTACATCGACACAGGCCGTAAGAAAGACCATATTCTGAAGAAATATCTCTACGAATTTTTTCACCTGATTAAGGTATTGATCATTGTCATTCATCGGCGGGTTGATTATGGCATTGGTGTTTCGATGGTTTTGCCCATTGTATCGAGGTTAACGCCGATGAAGTCGTTTGCGCTCGATGACGACGATTTAGCGGCTACCCCCATCTTTGGGAAATTTACGTCCTATGCCGATGTTATTCTCAATCCAAATGCATTGGCCCACGAGAAAAGGGGCAGCCGCCAACTATTCCATCCGAGTTACCATGAACTGGCGTATTTACATCCAGATCGTTTTGTGCCGGATCCGGGTGTTTTAAGTGAGATCGGATTGAAGCCGGGCGAACCATTTTTTGTATTGCGTTTTAATGCATTTAAAGCCCATCATGATGCTGGAGCACAGGGGTTAACGACTGATCAAAAAATAGAAATTATCAATTTTTTGAAATATTTCGGCCGGATTTTTATCACTACAGAACGTGACATCGAACCGGCCCTGAAATCGTATCAACTGCCCGTATCGCCTGAAAAAATTCACTCCCTGTTATATTATGCAACCCTGTTTATTGGTGATAGTCAAACCATGACTTCTGAAGCTGCCTTACTGGGTACACCGGCTGTGAAGCTCAATTCGTTTGCAGGCCGCCTTTCGATTCCGAATGAATTGGAGCATACTTACCAGCTATGCTATTCGTTTTTGCCCCAGAATTTTGAGGCTATGATGCATAAGATTAAAGAACTTGTTCTCAATAATGATATAAAAGCGGAGTGGCGTATACGTCAAAAAGCAATGCTGGCCGACAAAGTGGATCTGACTTCCTTTCTGACGGCCTTAGTCATAAATTACCCGCTCAGTGTTGCCAATTCAAAGCCAGACATTGCGTTTCAGTAGGGATTGTTAATCTACCTGGTAAGAGCCGAAAACCTGTACTGAAACGGATATGGATTTTACTTTACAAGTCTATATTGAATTAATAGCAGCGATCAGAAATGCTGGCTATCGCTTTTCAACGTTCGAGACATTTTTACAGACAGGGCCTCCCAATACAGTAATTCTGCGACACGATGTTGATTTAATGCCGCAGAACTCGCTGAACTTTGCCCGGATACAGTATGAATTGGGTATCAGGGGGGTATATTATTTTAGGGCCATTCCCGCGAGTTGGGATGAAGCGGTTATCCTGGAAATAGCCCGAATGGGTCATGAGATTGGGTATCATTATGAATGCCTGACCACCTGTAGGGGAAATCGAGACATGGCTATCGATGATTTCGAGAAGAATCTGACAGCCCTGCGTCGACTGGCTCCGGTGACAACCATTTGTATGCATGGAAGTCCGCTATCAAAATACGATTCCAAAGACCTGTGGCAAACCTATTCATATCGAGACTTTGGCATTCTAGGTGAGCCTTATTTTGATATTGACTTCTCAAAAGTGGCCTACCTGACCGACACAGGCCGACGATGGGATGGTTACAATGTGAGCGTTCGGGATAAAGTCAACTCAGTCCATCGATACAATTACAAAAGCACCCGTGATATCATTGCCGGGTTGCGAAATCAGCAATTAGCAGATCAGATTATGTTCACGTTTCACCCGCAGCGCTGGAACTCAAATCCTGCCTATTGGGTAAGAGAGCTTGTTTTGCAGCGGGCGAAAAATGTCATTAAGCAGTATTTCTATATGGATTAACCCGCCACGCAATCGATTGATGATTAAATTATTGACAATTATTGGTGCCAGGCCGCAAATAATAAAGGCATCGGCGCTGAGCCGGGCCATCCGGCAACAGTTTGCTGATCAGATTACGGAGGTGCTGGTTCATACGGGGCAACATTACGACGAGAATATGTCGGCCGTGTTTTTTGAGGAGTTGGAAATTCCTCAGCCAGACTATAATCTTCAGGTAGGGTCAGGTAGTCACGGCCAACAAACTGCCAAAATGATAATGGGCGTAGAGGAGATTCTCGAAAAAGAGAATCCAACTTATGTAGTCATATTTGGGGATACGAATTCAACGTTGGCAGGGGCTATAGCGGCTTCAAAACGTCACGTACCTATCGTTCATATTGAAGCGGGCTTACGTTCTTATAACAAAAGAATGCCGGAAGAGATCAATCGTATCGTAAGCGACCACGTCTCTACATATCTGTTCACGCCAACACAGGCAGGCACCGATAACCTTAAAAAAGAAGGATTCCTGCTAACGAACTCGCCCCCGTATACAATAGACCGTCCGGGTATATTTCAGGTGGGTGATATTATGTACGATAACAGTCTATACTTTTCTGAATTAGCAGCCCAGCGAACAACTATTCTGGAAAAACTAAACGTACAGGGGGGCGATTATACACTGATTACGATACATCGAAATGCAAATACCGATGACAGTAATCGACTGAATGGCATTTTCAGGGCATTACAGATTATCACGGCTACTTATTCGGTAAAATTAGTTTTGCCTCTTCATCCACGAACAGCCAAACAAATGAATGCCCTACTGGAACCGGAACTTTATCAGGCTATTCATACCAATCCGAATATTATACTGATTCCACCCGTATCTTTTCTGGAAATGACGACTCTGGAAAAAAACGCTCAACGAATCATAACAGATTCGGGCGGAGTTCAGAAAGAAGCCTATTTCTTTAAGAAACCTTGTCTTATACTACGTGCTGAAACTGAGTGGATTGAAATTGTGAAAGAAGGAGCAGCTATCCTCTGCGATGCCGACCCTTATCGCATTCTTGGCGCTTATGCTCACTTTGAGACAAATCCCGTGATTCCGTTTATATCTCTGTATGGGGATGGAACGGCAGCTTATCAGATCATAGATATACTACTAGGTGAGGACGGTAACAAACCAACAACAAATAAGTTCTTACCGTCTAGTAAATTTTTACTATAGAATATCCTCTAACTGTGTACTGGTAAGCAAATTATTAAAACACCAAGTTCACATTATATTAAGTATGTCTCCACTATATTTAATTGTAATCGTAAATAAGTAAATTAATAAAAAAAATTAGTTTAGTACAACTCTTCTTCCTTACCTATGAATCAGTATATTTGTTTAGCTATGTCTAGCGCCACACCTCAATTTAATCATTGCAATATGCCTTGGTTTGTACTATATACAAAATCCAGATCAGAAAAACTGGTAGCCAAATCCCTACATCAACGAGGTGTAGAGGTCTATTGCCCGCTCCGGAAAGTCACTAGAAAATGGTCTGATCGAACCAAGATCGTTGAGGAGCCCATGTTCAAATCCTATTGCTTTGTTAACCTTGATGAAAACGACCGCCGGGTCGTTTATGGGGCTCCTGGAGTAGTTGGCTATCTGTATTGGCTTAAGAAACCAGCCGTGGTAAAGCAAAAAGAAATTGATTTGATTAAGGACATGCTTAATGACTTTGATCACGAGTCGCTCGAAATTCATGATTTCGCATCAGCTGATCGGCTTAGAATTTTATCGGGTGCTTTTATGGGCCGGGAGGGCCAGGTTGTTTTTACACACGGGAAAACGATACTGGTAAAAATAGAATCGTTGTCTATGTATGTATCCGTAGACCTCAGCAAAAACAAAGTTGAGAAATTAAAAAACAACACCTTACTCTCTTAGCCAGAGAGAAGTTAATCATTTGCTCTTTTCGGGTATAAAAGTGTGCCAAAACTTGTACAAAAGTATGTCTAAACTTGTACAAATAACTTCCTGCGTGGCTTTATTTTTCCATGTTTGCCACCATTCCTGTGCACAGACAGTTTCTCCCAAACCCTTAATAGAGGTAGAGGCCGGAACGTTTTTATCAACAGCAGCCAGTAATCCATTCTGGGTTCGATCCAATCAGTATGGAGAAGTTCCGTTAGAATCGCAGGGTTTTTCAGTAAGAGCACAAGCCAGGAAAGACTATGCTCCCCGTAGTGCAACGGACAAAAAACAGGGGCGATTTTCATATGGTTACGGCATAAGAGCGGTTGTTAACGCAGGCACTGTTAACCAGTTTCTTTTATCGGAATTGTACGGAAAAGTACGGTATGGTGCTCTTGAATTGTATGCTGGAAGAAGAAAGGAAATCATTGGATTGGTCGATTCTACACTAAGTACAGGATCATATATCTGGTCGGGCAATGCACTGCCAGTTCCTAAGATTGAGCTATCAATACCTAACTATGTCCCTATTTTAAAGAATGGGTTGATCGCCATTAAAGGTAATTTTTCGCACGGGTGGCTAGGGGCCTCCGATTCAGTTAAGAATTATTACCTGCATCAGAAGAGTATATATTTTCGCTTAGGCAAACCTGCCTGGCGATTCAAATTTTACGGTGGATTCAACCACCAGGTGCAGTGGGGGGGCGATGTTCTATATCCCCGTGTTGATAATGGAGTTCGAATCACAAAGTTTGGTACCGATTGGGAGACGTATATGTTTGTTGTTACGGGGAAATCACTCTATACCCTGGATACACTGGAGATAAAGAACAATGCCGCATCTGCTGAAGGTGGGAATCGGGTTGGCAATCACTTAGGTACTATCGATTTAGCGCTGGAGTATGAAACCAGCCGTCATAAATGGTTCATCTACAAGCAGTCAATTTACGAAGCGGGTGCCCTATTTTATCTCAACAACATCTCGGATGGTCTACATGGACTATCATTTACCCGCAAACAGGCAAAAACTGGAATTTTGAAAATTTTGCTGGAATACCTGCAAACGACCAATCAGGGTGGCCCTTATTTATCGAACAGGTCCACAATTCAACAGTTGCGGGGTGCTGAAGATTATATGAATAACGGGAGGTATATTGATGGGTGGGTGTATAAAGGTCAAACCATTGGCACGCCATATATTATGCCCTTGCGCTATACAACGGGCTTGCCGCAAAATCTGGATCCAAACCCAAACAGGCTTGTCAACAACCGGATAAAAGCAGTTGCACTTAGTGTCCAAAGCCGTGTTAAACAGTTCGATCTGTTAACCCGACTATCAGTCAGTCAAAATTTAGGGAGCTATATTGTTCCAGTAGATATCAATCAGCTATCGGCACAGCAGCAGGTTATTTTTCCGATCAGAAAATATACGTTTACCGCTGTTTTGGCATATGACAACGCAGGTGTTTTAACGCAAAATCTGGGCATCAGTTTTTTTGCCAAACGTACTTTTTAGTCGAGTCACACCGAACGTTATTAACACCTTGCTATTGAACATGAGATCACTATTACTTGCTTTTTGGCTGTTCTTGACCATTTCAATGGTGGTACAGCAAGGTCGGGTAGTTGCCCAGTCAACTATTACTATAACTAGTTTCGGAGATTCGCTTGTGGCCAAACGAGGTTTGCTAACAACAGCTATCTATAAAAATAACGAACGTCAATCCAACGCTGCCGTACGTAGCCTGTATCAATCAAACCCAAAAGCATTAGCCCAGCACCGTTGGGGTAACCTACTAAAGCCAATTGGCCCTATTATGATTATATCTGGACTGGCAATTGGTTATCTGGGTATACGTGGGGAGCAACAAAAGGCATTTATCCGAGGAATAGGAACCAAAACACAACCGAATGTACCCGATGTCGAAGTTGAATACACCAAACGAAGTTTACCGAAAACATTGCTTGGACTAGGACTTTTCATTGGAGCCTTTTATATGATTGAGCGCTCGAACGAGCTTACGTCCGCGTCGGTGAACCTATATAACGCGAAACCATCGCCGATAAGAGATTTGTCTCGCCTAGAAAAGCTGAAACTGGGTATTACGTCAACTGGTAATGTTGGCTTAGAGGCTCAGTTCTGAAAGTACACACGACACAACCTGTGTAGTGAAGTATTTACCAAGTCATGTTAGGGCGATTAGCTTCTTACTTTTAAGCGGGATTTAGGCCATGAATTTACTGCTACAAAATAAAAAGCTTTAAAGTGGAGTTAAAAAAAACCTACAAGGTTTAATTGCATTACATAAGTTACTTATTTGATGATAATTGCGGACAAATTCTGTTAGGTTTTTAAAGTTGTTTATTAAAAAACTGATTAAACCTTAAGGCAAAAACTTACTATACAAAAGTTGCTAAAATGCCAGTACGATTTCCTATTCAAGACGTTGACATTCGAATAACGGCTACAAAAAAGAGCATAGATACTATTAGTTACAGTACTAACTATGTCAATTTGAATCAGGAGGAATTTTCACTTGATCTGGAAAATGTAGCTTGGTTCTATGCCTGTCACGGGAGTCGCATAGAAATAATGCCATATAAAGATGTAACTCAGTCTGTTCTGGAGCTATACCTTAATGGATCTGTATATGGGGCGATTTTACACCAACGTAAAACGCTGCCATTACACGGAAGTTGTTTTAAGTACCAGGGCTTGGGGATAATGATTTGTGGTGAGTCGGGAGTAGGAAAATCATCGCTCACTACCTCATTCTGCCTAAAAGGGGCTAGTTTCTTGACTGACGACGTATCGCCAATCCTACTAAAAAATGGAAAGCCGCATATATGGGGAGTGTCGGACCGAATCAAACTGTGGAGTGACAGCTTAGTTCAACTAGAGCAAAATGAAGAGGGTTTAGAACGAATATTTCCAGAGCAGGGTAAATATTATTTCCCGATGGAATCAGCGCAGGGAAAAGTTTTTCCTTTAACTTATATTTTTATTCTTCATACTCACAAACAGCGGGAAATAGTCTATCAACCAGTCGAGGGAGTTGAAAAATTTACGGCGCTCCGTAATGAAATATATCGCCTGGAATACCTACAGGGGATGAAAGAAAGTGAAACCGCCTATTTAAAACAATTAATTATGGTGTGTCGAGGAGTCACAGTTGTAAATGTCTATCGACCGACTGATATTTCTATTGAGCAGCTTCAATTCAAATTTAATAAGCTTATTTTAGCGGTAGCTTCAAATCAAAATCTCAATGCTCTGGAAATAGCGGATCAATAGTTTATGAAAACGCTAAAAAAATATATTGATCTACCGATTAGGGAAAAACTTATTTTTCTGGAAGCATTATTTTTTGTGTATGCGGCTAAAATTCTTCTACTAATCCTGCCATTTAAATTTTGTGTGCGTATCTTGTCTACTAAGAAACAGAACTACGAAAACCCCGAAATAGAGCAACTAAAACAGATAAAAAAAGCAATTCATCGTACTCGCTGGCTATCTTTCTGGAAGAACCAGTGTATAGTAATGAGTATTGCATCTCGATGGATGTTACAACGCCGTCATATTCATTCTCTGCTTTCATTGGGCGTAGCTTTTGATGAAAATAAAAAATTAAAGGCACATGCCTGGCTTAAAACGGGTGAATTCGGTATTGTAGAAAAAGGTGGGAATTTCCATGAATTGTACAATTTTTAATTAACTTTGTTAAATCTGCAACATAAATCACAACCATACGGTATGGACACATTGACAAATAACAGGAAAGCTTGGGCAAAGCCCACTGTTCAAATTCTGAACATCAACAAAGACACCTATTCGTCTCAAGGGCATGGAGAAAAAGAAGTAGGTAACGGAGGAGGGGCTAATCAAACTAAAGACATTCCGTCGTAAACTATGCTTTACGGTATGTTCTCCCCTCGTTCTTTAGTGAGTGAGGGAAAAAATCTCAATCGTCTCAAAAAATCGATGGAATGGGCGGAGGGAGAGCATCACAACGTAAACTATAGGAATTTTTCGGGCGGTTTTTTCTTGGACCCTAGGCTTCCTTATACGGTTGAAGACTGCTTGTATATTGATACCACTCATGATTTGTTGGTATTAATGGCTGGTTGTCTTTACAATCGAGTAGAACTATGTCAGCAATTTGACATAGATCCTAGCCGATTTACAGAACCAGCGCTAGTCGCGAAAATATATTTACAGGAAGGGCCCAATTTTGTAAATAACCTCAATGGTGACTTTATCATTGTTATTTATGAGTCGCCAAACAATGCTTTCTACCTTTTTCGGGATCATTTAGGGATTGCCCCCCTTGCCTATACAATAACGGGGCAATCGATCTATTTCGCTTCTGATATTATTGGCATATGCCGCACATTTTCTGAGGGTAATCGCATAAATATGGACCCCTTCATAGCCGACTATAAGGTTGTCGATATGACGCTGACACCCAATGAGAAGGTATTGAAGTTGAAAGCAGGGCATTCTCTTTCATACACGACAGAAGGGGTTACCACTAAAAAATATTGGGAGCCAGAACAAATTAAAACGGATAAAACACTGACTCAGGAACAGATGTTTTCCGAACTTAAATCGCTATTAAATGATGCCGTACATATTCGTGCAGATCAGCGATTTAATGCGGGTGCTCATGTAAGTGGAGGCCTAGACTCAAGTTTAGTAGCTGTTCTGGCTCGTAAAGAGTTCGAGAAACAATCGACCTTTTATGGTTATTCATGGTCACCTGCTAACAGCATACCAGCTATAAATGATCTTGATGAAAGAGATTTGGTAAAACAGACCTGTGAAATGGCGGGTATTACACCTGTGCATATTCACGTTGAAGTAGATGATTTTGTTGAGCTGACCAAAAATAGCCTGAACAGCTTCATGTATTTTCATGAAGAAAAAGTGCTGGAAATGGCTAAAATGCATAAGACAAACTTAATGTTTAATGGCCATGGAGGAGATGAATTTATAAGTTATGGAAGTCTGGGTGTGGATTCCGATCTCTTATTTAGTTTACAATGGAAATATTTTCTTAAAAAAAATCCACTTAGTGGTCCAAAAAAAATAATTAACTATATTATTTTTAGAGTGCTTTTTCCTGCAATTAATTACATACCATCTTCAGTAAAAAAAAGTTATGATGAAGCGATGTGGCTTTTTAAAAAGCCGTACAAAAAGCTGCATCAAAAGACATATAAACGATACTATTGTTATCGTTCCCGGAGAAAATATCAATTGGGCCTATTGTATAATTATCATCTGCCTGAACGTACAGAATGTTGGGCAATTACGGGTTACAAAGCAGGCGTTCAATATCGCTATCCCTTATTAGACAAACGAATTGTTGAATACATACTTAAAGTTCCCTCTAAGCTACTAGTGAAAGATAGTAAATATACGCGGATAATTCTTCGTGAAATTAGTCAGGGATTGCTGCCTGAAGCAGTAAGGTGGCGGCTGGGAAAAAAAGATCCGGCTTTTTTTGCTTTGGTTAATAGTCAGACGAAAGAAAGAGGATTACTATTTATAAATGAAATAGCCAATTTTAAAGCAAATCCTAATTTGTATTTTGTTGATTTTGACTTGATTGAAAAGGAAATTAAGCGATACAAAGAAGATGAGAAATATCCGTCTTCTAATAAATTATTTGGCGATATACTGGCTTTAAAAGCCCTTCATGAGCTTTCAAAAAGTTATGCGGAATCGATAAAAGAATAAGTGAACAACATTATATGAAAAAGCCATGAAAGATCTTATCGTTGAAAGCCCTTTGAATGAGCAGGAGCTATGTGTTAAATGTGGCTTTTGTTGCGATGGTACATTATTTAGCTTTGCGGTTTTACAGGCAGGAGAGCAAGGAGATTTGCCAGAAAAGATTGAGCAGAGCTATAGCAAAGAAGACGATAGAGAATTTTTTAAACTACCTTGTTCTTACTTTTGCGGAAAATGCACAATATATGATAAGAAACGAGCATCAATTTGTTCGGCTTTCCGTTGTCAGTTATTGAAAGATTTTTCGAAAGATAAAATTACGCAGACTAATGCTATAAAAATTATAGAAAACGCTGCAAAATTTAGAGAAGAAATATATTCACTTTATCGGCAAATTTTTGGTAAAGACTATACTATGAGTTTTAGAGATCTATTAGTAGATCTGGGTAAATTCGGACGCGAAGACAGTGAAAATAATTCCCTGAATAAATCAATTGAATTGTTAAGGGTAAAATGCAATATTTTCGAAACGTTGTTGATAAAAAATTTCAAATCTATTAAAAACTTTGAACGACTATTAAGCACCTCAATGGAAATGACTTAATTACATTTTGTCGATTTTAAGCGAAGATTAACTTCAATGGATTTTTCCTGACTATAATTGTAGATAAACGGTTAACAATAAAGAATTTAAAGAATGAAAAGATTTATAAGGAACCATGAAACTATTTCTGGGCAAATAGACGATGAATTGGTAATGATGGACATCGAAAAAGGTAGCTATTTTTCGCTTAATACTGTAGCTACGAGAATCTGGGAGTTACTCGAAGGTCCTCTTACGATTGAAGACTTATGCGACTTACTTCTTAAAGAATATGACGTTGATGAATCAGAATGCCGTACCGATGTTGAAGACCATCTTACTAAAATGCAGGAACTCGGTTTAATTAAATCAATCGATTAACGAAGCAACTATCACAGGTAATTATATTGGACCACTTTACAAATAGAGATGACCAATGTATTAAAACCATTAAGCTTTCGAATAATTGCGGCTTCAAAATGCAATGCGTATAGGTGTGGGTAAACGTGAATTTCTAGCTGGGTTAAATCCGGAAACGCAATTTCTGCTACGATGTTTAGAGGTGAATTCGACCTTTCGTCCCAGTGATTTTGACCAATTTGACAAAAATACTTTTTTGCTGACTGCTGAAAACCATCGCTTAACAAATATTATTTATACTACTTTAAAAACTAATCATTCATTTCCAATACATATAAAGAATTGCTTGAGAGAACGGTATGTGGCAAATAAGCTTAGAATGCTTTCCTACATGGCAGAACTTTGTCGTGTTCTGAAAATCCTGAATGTTAATCGTATAAAGGCGGTTGCTTTAAAGGGTCCATTATTAGGTCATCTTTATTATGACGACTATACACAAAGAGAGTGTAAAGATTTAGATATTCTTGTTCATGAAACAGATGTTCAGAAAGCTTATGAAATTTTACTCGATCTAGGTTATAATCTATCTAATAGATTATGGAATAGCCCAAAACAAAAAGCTATTTATGACAAAACTTATTATCACTATAATTTATACAGCTCAAAAACCAATGTTCAGATTGAACTACACTGGCGACTGAATGCGTCGGGAAGCGATTCTATAATAAAATCGAAATCAAGTTGGGATACGCTGCCAGTAATACAAGCTTGTGGTCAGACTATACCAATCTTGCCCAGAAACGATATGTTTATATACCTGTGTATTCACGGAGGAATGCACCAATGGAAAAGGTTATTCTGGCTTGTTGATATAGTACGAATTATAGAGAGAGAAGATGCTGATTTTTTGGCGAAAATCTTCAATCAGTTGAGCCGGAAAAGCGAAAAACGGTATGTACTTGAAGCTTGTCATTTGGCTTATGTTATTTTTGGAATTGACTTGCATCCCAGTATTCTCGAAGCGATAGAAAAAGATACTAATATTGGTAGGCTTTCTAAAGTTTCGATTTTTTCAATGAGTAATATCTCCGACGTTTACCTAAGTCCTTTATCATCCTTTAAAACATTTTCAACAGCAATCCATAAATTTATCAAGTTTTACTGGTCGGCCATTTATTTAGATGGTTATAAGGCGATATATACTTCTTTTAGTAATTTCTTTATTAATCCAGCTTACTGGGCTATTTATTCCTTTCGTGATAGCTTATTTTTGCTAAATTATTTCGCGGCTCCTTTTCTATGGATATATACACTGTTTAATAAAGTAAAGTGATGTTTTTGATATGAAAAAAACACTCCAAGACTATCTTTATTCGCTAGTTAAATCTAATAAGGTTAAATTACTATCGTCAGTTGTTATTACTCTTTTTTCAGGATTAACGAGAGGAGGGAGTTTTATTCTGTTGTTGCCTCTACTCAACCTGGCAGGTATAACTGGTAATCCGGATCAGAATAGTAGAGCATTTAAGCTAACTAAGATTATATGGGACATGCTGGGTATCTCTTTTACAATTTATACTTGTCTTATTATTTATGTTCTGCTCGTGTTGATTCATGCATGTTTGGGTTATATGAAAAACATAATTGATGTAACGGTTGTACAGGAATATAAACAGAACCTACGCAATGAACTTTTTTCAGCCGTTATAAATGCAGAATGGGGCTTTATTAAAAGTGCAAAAAATACACACATATTTAATAATATAATCAACGAAATAAATAATATTGGATATTCTGTGAATTTAGTGATTAGTTCATTTAGTACGTTTACATTATTCTTTTTTTACCTGTCAACGTCTTTATATGTATCGATAAAGATGACAGTTATTGCCAGTTTGTGCATTGTACCATTATTACTAGTTCAACGTAAATTGAATAATAATGCGTACAAGTCTGGCCTGGCTATGTATACCCGACATGAGAGTTTATTTAATGCCGTTCTTGAATTCATAAACAGTTTCAAAATGGCTAAAAGTTATACTTTCCAGGACCGCTATGAGACAGAGTTCAGAAAAATTACGCAACAAACCGTAAAAGACGAATATATATTTGCTAAAATAAGCGCAGGAACTAGTATTTTATATGAAGTAGGCTCAGCAATAATAGTTAGCATCATTCTTATACTGGCAATTAAAGTCGTTCATATGCCAGTCGTAGATTTATTGTTGATGATATACATTGCCTCAAAATTGCTGCCGACGATATCTTCATTAATCAGAGTGCTTCAATATACGTTAAATACATTACCATCGTATGAGGGTGTAATAAATTTACTGCATGATTCTCAGAAAAACCAGGAGAAAAATGATGATAAATTGCCGGTAAATGAGTTTCCTAAGAAGTTTATAAAATTTTCTGAAATAAGCTTTCGCTATGACGAAGAAAAGCCTATTCTAAACAATTTTAGTTACGAAATTGAAGTAAATAAAACCACATCGATACTTGGGGCTTCTGGGCGAGGAAAAACCACTTTGGTGGAACTACTCCTTGGCCTGTTAAAGCCACATTCAGGTAAAATACTGCTAGATAACAAAGATTTAAATGATGTTAATCTAACTGACTGGCGAAACATGTCAGCGTACATCCCTCAGGAATGTTTTTTATTTAATGCAACCATTCGGGAAAATTTATTGTGGGTTAAACCTGAAGCAAATGAAGCAGAGCTACAGGAAGTATTGAAATTAGTAGCAGGCGAGTTTGTATTTAGGTTACCTAACGGGCTGGATACGAATGTAGGTGATCAGGGAATACGGCTTTCTGGAGGAGAACGCCAACGGATTGCTTTAGCAAGAGCCTTACTGCGGAATCCCAAAATATTAATCCTGGATGAAGCTACAAATGCGTTAGATATCAGTAATGAGTTAATAATAAAAAAAGCAATAGACAACCTAAAGGGTAAGATGACTATATTGATTATCGCTCATAATCAATATTTACATGAAGGCGCTGACGAAACGGTTGATTTAGAAGCGGTTCCTTCAATTCTGTATCCTGAATGAGCTGCTTATTTTTAACATGCCGAGTTTAAGGGCACTTCGGATTCATCAACCCGCCAGATCACTCCTTTACTTGACTAAAGTTGCTAAGTATACCGGTTCTTTCTTAACCAATAAAAATACCGGACTCAAAATGGTCCGGTATTTCCCGTTTTCTTAACCTAATAATGTGACTGGATTCGGTCGGTAACAGAGGGCAAAGATTAGCATAAGCGCAAAATCTTAAACCCGATTGTAGCTGTTACACAGACCTTAAAGAATATCATTGAATTGACTATTGCATGGTCACCGCCCGGCGGGTATGCTCTACAGATTTAGTAGATAATGTCAATTGTTTACGTATACTGCCTGCTTTAGAAGCTACTTCCAACTCATATTTGCCATCACGCAACTCGTCGACATTAAGCTTGACTGCATAGTTAGCGTCCTTTTTGTCGATGCTCTGCTGATAAATGATCTGATTGTCTGAGCTTCGTAGCAGGATGACAACTGGCACGTCCTCAGTCTTGCTTACCGCTACACGGATCTGATTGTTAATCGTCACAAACGCACTGGCGTCGAATGGGAGTGCCTTTGGTGTAGTCGGGTTAGCGAGGGTAGCTGTACTCATCAGGACTGAAGAGACCATTTTGTTCATCAAGGGGAGTAACATGGCTGTAGTTATTTTTAGTAGTGTTGTTTACCTGTTCAAGCTTCATCAGCCAAAGTACGTGCCAATCAGAAATTATGACTGGTAACCAGTGCTTTATGATTTTTGTCGACTGAAGGACCTGTCCAGTTACGGACAGACCGTGTTCGCTTGTGGACAAAATTACAGCAGGGCCAGGCCGCCCGAAACAAGCTTCCGATGAAGTGCCGATAACGGCGAATCAAGTGCCTGAAAAAGGGAGTAAATGAGTGACGTTTGATTTAGATATATCAGATGGGCTTCTGGCTAATAAGAAGAATGCCCTGTGTATTGGCATGGAGGGCCATCAAATGGAGTGGATTTATTCTTATCGGTAGTGGTTCAATCCGAACAGTTCTTAGGTAGCTACCCACTTTGACGCGGATCAATAAATGATACAGACGCTATGTTATTTATCTGAAATGTGCGCAGTTGCTTTAGCTAATCCTTGCTTATGACATATAGAATGCATAAGGAAGTAATTTTTTTGGAAGTTAGAGTTAAATTAGCTTAAATATTAACGCAAAAAAAGAAAGCCAATTTGGCTTTCTTTTTTAATATTTCTCAACTACGATTTATTTTATATAGTGATGGTGGTATTAAAGCAACTTCTAATCAACTCCTGCTGCTTTCTTCTTTTTATTCTTAGCAACAGCTTTTAACTCTTTCGCATCACTCTTCATTATTTTTTTCTCGGCTTTCTCTCGTTTACGATCAGCCTTAGCCATTCTTGTATTCGGATCAGAAACACCTGCTACTTCGATGCCTTTTCCTGTTTTAGCATTCATTTCGTGTTCTTTAGCTTTCGCTATTTTCTTTTCAGCCTTCATTTCTTTTTTGGCTGCTTTCCCTTCCTGAACAGCTTGAGTGTATCCAGGTCCTGCTACTGCCAGCAATGCGCAGACAGATGCAGCAATAATAATTTTTTTCATAGCGTTAAAGTAATTAGTAAAGCCTCACTACTCAGTGAGGGCGGGATTCAATATAATAACGACCAACTCTCGTTCATGTTTTATGTATTCGACGATACTATTTGTATTTGTCAGGATAATGTAACCTTAAAAAATTGAGATATATTTCTGAATATGAGGTAATTATGGTTTAATTAAATAAATGTGATATTTGATTAAGCGGTTGTAATAAAAATGCTATTTAGTTGGATTATAAATTAATTTTTAGATTTTTTATATGCTTTGTAAAACAACTAAATCAAGGATAATTATTTTATTTGTTCATCTAAAAAATAGGACTTATTCATTTAGTGGACCTTCTGAAATAGACCCTTTTAACTAGCTAGTCAGTTCGAATTTGATAAATTTATTTAGAATCAAGAAGAGAAATCTACTATTGATACTTTATTAGATTTTCAAGCTATAAAACATTATTACTAATATGTAAGAGATTTCATGAATATTTTAAGTTGATTAACTCCTTTTATGGAATGACAAAAGTATAATACTTTACTGATAGCCGTAATGACGGCTTATTTTAAGTAAGTACTATTTTTATTTAGCATAAATCTGTATTTTAAAGAAAAATTGCGAATTGTATTTTTTGAAATGTATTTATGAACAGGATCAAATGACTTTGAATAGAAATAAGTGATCTTTTGTGTCAGAATAAGGAGCAACTATAAGATAAATTACTGTGGTGTTGAATTGCTTTGAAATACAAATGGGATTGCCTGCTTTTCTTGAAAAATGTAGCAGACAATCCCAGAAAAAATAACACCTCTATAACAACATTAATTAGAAACGGAATCCGAGGTTAAATGCAAATATCCGACGTTTGGTATCGGCATTATCAAACACATTCTGGAGCCCCAGATTATAGACAGCATCGAGCGTTAAGGGCCCTAGGTTGATTCCTGCTCCCGCCAGACCGTTTAGAATCGTGCGGTTTAAATCATCGGCACCCAATTTGAAATTATTATTGCCAACTGCTACCAGCGAGGCAAATTCAGCACCTATCTGTAGCCGTAGACCAAGCGCACTGCCAATACGAACGCCAACATAGGCCGGAATAGCTAAAAAGTGTTGATCGATTTGGCCTCTTACCTCGTTAGAAACTGATCCGGGAGTTGTGCCCTGTCCCGTTCGAATCAGATTAGTGGTCGAATTGCGATACTCAAGACCAAGTTGCCCAAAGAAGGTACCACCCGAACGACCATAAATACCAGCCTGCCAGCCAGCACGGTAGGCATTGTCTGGCGTAACTTCATGCACAAAACGGGATAAATTGACGCCTGCATAAATTCCAAATTTTCCAGCCTTCCATCTGTCTTTATCCGACTTCTGAGAACTGACGGCATTCGCCGGATCGTAGGGAGCAGCGGTTGTGGTCGTCGTTGTGGTTGTGGTCTGATTGTAACTGTTTGTTGTCGGAACGGTCGAGTTCGATCCCGCTCTATTCATATTCGATGTGCTATCGGTCGACATAGTGGTCGGTGAAGCTGAATAAGTAGTGCCGGTTGTTCGAGTTGTATCGGTTACTGGCGCTGCGTTGTAGGTCGATGTGGTCGTTGTTGACGTAGTATTGGTCGTGCTCTGGCCATTAACCAGGCCTGCACCTAGCAAGCAACTTGCCAGCAATGTGAGTTGAGTTTTCATGTTATTTATTTTACGTTGAGTTGAAAATGAAATTAGAATAAATGCTTTAGCAGCAGACTGGTAAACTGATTTTTTAACATTGGTTTTTCTACAACTTCCTGCAAAAGCTAGCCTAGAGGGTGCCAGCAGGTTGATGTTTATAGGCGATACTACCTTTTAAAGCAGTCTGTAACTTTTTGGCCAGTTCATCCATATATGAAAAGCCAATTCGTTGGCGGAAAGTCCGTCCTTTAGTATATGTGATAGGGACGGCTATGTTAACCGTTGATCCATTGCTACCATTACTCCCTTCCAGTAGTTGTCCCATTAGTTTTACGACTCCGGTATTTACCCATAGTTGGCCTTCAAAAACTAAACCTTTGCTGGTCAATATGGAATTAGGCAGGGATCGAATCCGCAGTACATCTTTTTCGGCTGAAAAGGAGAGTGATTCTGCAGTCAGTACCTGAGTAATAGCTAAATATGCATCCTTATCGGCCAGACTGGTAGAAAGTACAATAGTGTTGGCTCCGACAAAAGGCCCATATTGTGCCCCCAATGGGATAGTAGTAGAACAAATCAGGAGGGCTATCCAGTAGCCAGTCCGGAAACAAACTATATGGTTCATTAGCGTAGGTTGTGAGACTAATTTATTTTTTATCGATTCGTGCTGAAGATGGCTGTGTCCATCCACTCTTTTTAGAACGATCAGTGCTTTCAGGATTGCACCTTAAGCAGGGCGAGCTTATCACGGATGCGTTGCAGTCTACGCCGAGCTACCGGAATGGGAGCATCATTAGCCAGCATCAGTTCCATCGATCGTCCGTCAAGTCGGTCGACGCCAACAATATGGCGGTAATTGATTAGTGTAGACTTGTTGGCTCTCAGAAAGCTGGGCAACCGATCTTCAAAGAGTTTTAGTGTTTGGCTAGAGACGATAGGGCTTTTGGCACCCTGGCAATAGATTCGGGTATAGTTCCCGTAACCTTTGCAGTGAGTAATTAAGCAGACAGGAATCGGTTTTTGTATTCCAGGTATCTTAATTGTCTCATTTTTGGGATGTGCGCTCTTACTCATACAAAAAAGTAATTGATAAAAAAGTTTAGGTAGAAACTACCAATGACACAAAAGCCGTGTATAGGCATCTGAACAGACTGAGGCAGGAAAAAAAGGCTTATCAGAGACAAGCCCATTTTCAACTCTGCGTCAATTGTATTTCTTTGAGAAGTGGATCAATGAGCAAGTTTTCTTTTGAAAAAGTCAAATCCAGCATATGTGTAGACTAAAATGGCGCCTGTTTCCAGCAAGGCTTCGGCATGGTTTGCCGCGTAAACTCCGGTCTTAAAATCCTCAATCCAATCAACTAGTACGAGAAAATAGCCTGCTACGCAAGCCAGTAAACAAACAGTCACTCCGAAAATAAGCAGTCCCTGCCGCATAGGATTTTTTGGTTATTAGTGCTTTCTCGTAAAATGAGAAGGTAGGCTGGATAGCTTCATTACATACAAAATATCGACCAGTGGTTTTTACTCAGGTGTGTCCAAGTCACTAAATTCCATGTACAAACACATGAAAAAACCGGTTATTTACCTAAAAATGAAGATTACTCATTAGTTAATTTTTACTAGGGAGCTATACTTTTCGTGCGTATCGCAAAAAGAAATATTACTAATATGGGGAATATGTTCTACAGCTTCGGGGGCTTATAGAGACAACCCTTGGACAAGTGACTAGTTTAACTAGTCTAAATTAACGACTGGTACTATACGTTTAAGCGAATAACAGCTATTTATGAGGTCCCGGTTATGAGCGTGGTGTTGACAACTAATAGCCAAACCTTAATGTTCTCAGCTAGTACCAGAAGTCCCGTCATTCATACAGATTTCAAGTTGATACATCGACATCGTGAAATCTGCATGAATTTCTAACTGAGGCAGTGTGAATGGCAACCCAATATGGGCTATGCAAATAACGATCTGAGGCTAACCATTGAGGTAGAATCGGTACAGTATAAGGCCTGCCAGATAGTTTGTAATAGAAGACGGTACTTCTGAGCGAAAGCCTAAATCTGTGTGGCAGATTCATTCTTCTAAATAATTCAAATCCTTATCATGTGTTTCAGGTATAGTCAGAATGGCGTAAAACCCGATTATGAAGCTGACCAGACCAACAATGGCACCGGCATTAATGATGTTTAGCGAAGGTTTTAGGGCCTGATAACTCAAGGTCATTGGAATCAGAAAAGCGCGAACCATATTTGGTATTGTGGTGGCTGCCGTAGCGCGGAGATTGGTGCCAAATTGTTCAGCACTGATGGTCACGAACATAGCCCAGTAGCCATTACCAAATCCCAAACCTAAACAGAGACAATAGAAAATAGTGGCACTTTTGATCCCGATGTATAAGTAAAGCAAGCTGAATACAAGCGCAATGGCCATAAAAAGGGCAATTGCTTTTTTGCGCGATTTCAGGGACTGACTAATGAAACCGTTGGACAGATCGCCGATGGCCATTCCAATGTATAACCAGGTAATGGCTAAACCTGGCTGAATTTCTTCGGCAATGCCTAATGCTCTTCCAAATTCATTACTGAACGAAGCGAGGATGCCAGTAATAAACCAGGTTGGAATGCCAATTCCAATGCATTTAAGATAGCGACTGAGCCGATCCGCATTCGTAAAAAAGGCGAAGAAGTTACCCCGGCTAACGTGTTTTTGCTCTGTTATGCTGGTGAACATACCTGATTCAATCACGCCAATTCGTAATAATAACAAACCAAATCCTAAACCACCTCCAACGAAAAAGGCCGTTTCCCAGTCGAACAGTTTTACCGTAAAATAGGCTACTACAGCTCCCAAAACACCAATTCCTGCCACAAGTGAGGTGGCTATAGCCCGTTTTTCTTTCGGTAGAATTTCGCTGACGAGCGTTATCCCGGCACCCAATTCACCCGCAAGCCCGACACCTGCTACAAATCGCATCAGTGCATAATAGGTGACGGGGTCCATGAAGGTTACGTGCTTGACAAATCCACAGGCAATATTGGCAATAGAGTATGTAATAATACTACCAAATAACACCGACAGCCGTCCACGCTTATCGCCAAGAACACCCCATAAGATGCCACCGAGCAGTAAACCCGCCATTTGCCAGTTTATGATGCGTCCGCCTATGGTTGAAATCTGGTCGGGAGCGAGCCCCAGATCTTTCAGACTCGGTACACGAACAATTCCAAACAGAAGCAGGTCGTAAATATCGACGAAGTAGCCCAACGCTGCCACAATGACCGGCAAACTAAATAAACCAATTGGTGCCGCACGTTGGCGGTTCGGTTGTACGGAACCGCCAGCCGGTTTGGATGAAGCATCTGGAACAACCATGAGTAATGGAGGGTCTATTGAAATAATTCGTCAAATCTATTGAACAGCGATACAATATTTTGCTAAAACAGATAATGTCTTAAATAATTTTATTGCAATATGCCAATTTGGGACATTATTAAGTGCTAAGTTCTAAAATAAGTCAATCAATTGATTGCTGAAATAGGAAAGAAATGCAATGACCAATGCCACATGTTCATAGTTCAGGCAACGTATTCTCGGAATTGAAAAATGGGGCGCTGTTCATCATGAGAAAATTAGTGAGAAAGAGGCCTATCGCTGGAAGCGATACAGGAAAGGGGCTTTGTTGGCAGCGCCAGTGAATTTTTTTTCCAGACGTTCCAGTACATTTAAGTCCAGAATTTTTTTCTGGAAGTTGTTTCTGGCAAAAGGTTTGTCATAAATGGATTCGTAGAGTTCCTGTACTTCCTTCATGGTGAACGTTTCGGGAAGCAGGTTAAAGGCAATCAATTTCTGATCAAGATTTAGCCGCAAGGTATCGAGAGCCTGGGCCACCATCTCGTTATGATCCATGATCATGGTAGGTAAGTTCCGTATCGGATACCAATCCATTGACTCATCGATTTCGTTTTTCTGAGGAATTACTTTATTGATATCAACCAGAGCATAATAGCCGATGGACACAAACCGTCGGGTGATCCATTCCAGTTCTTTTCGGTTGAATCGATTGTCTCCCAGTTTATCTTCATTGAGGTTAATTATCCGTTCAAGAAACGAGCTATTGCTCCGCTCAGCATCCCCAAACACTCTGAATTGGTCCAGATAAATATCTTTGATACCCGTCCGCTCTTCTAAAATGCGTCGGGCCGCCTGATCAATACCTTCTCCCTGAAAAATAAAACCACTGGGGAGCGCCCAGAAATCACCCCGAAAATCAAGTTTTGGAACGAGTACATTAAGTTGTTTTTCCTGGTAGCCAAAAATGATGCAATCAATCGAAAGCTGTTGAATATAATTCTGTTCACTCGGTGAATGCATGGCGCACTGGATAGATATTGGTAAGAAATTAAGATGTAAACTTACGCTCCCCGACGTATCACTGGTGCGAAGTACCAGTTTTGTTTTTCATTAACCCCAGATAATCTTTCCTGAATTGATGAGGTTCAGGGTATTTCGAAAGTCATCTAGTTGAAGAAACCGGGCAATCCGCGCAGAGGCAAGGGTTACTGATGGATTGAGCCTTGCTGGATGTAAGCCAAATCAGCAGCTGTAGGGAATTTAGATTTCTTAATGGCATGTAGGGTTTGATTATAGGGTGGCAATCGATCATTTAAGGATGGTACTACAAATGTATAGAATTGGATAAAATTTATTGTCTATAATTTAGACAATAAAAATAATTCTTTTCTATCTTTGTCCAACTAAGTGAAAACCAGTAACCGAGATGCGACAAAACTCCTTTAGAATCTGTTTGCTGACTTTGGGCTTATGGCTGTTGGTACAGTCGATTTTTGCCCAGGAACCCAAACGTAGCGTACTTGTCTTTAGTAAAACGGCCGCATTCCGGCATCAGTCAATTGAAGCGGGCAAAACAGCCCTGGCTAAAATGGCCACCGAAAAGGGGTTTGGTGTACAGTTTACCGAAGACGGGGCTCAGTTTAATGAATCAGGCTTAAAGCGTTTCAACACGGTTGTTTTCCTGAATACGACTGGCGATGTGCTCAACGGTGAGCAGCAGGCAGCTTTTGAACGCTACATTCAGGCGGGTGGTGGCTATGTGGGTATTCATGCGGCTACAGATACCGAGTACGAATGGCCATGGTATGGGAAACTGGCGGGCGCCTATTTTCTGGATCACCCAATGCCCAATAATGTGCAGAAAGGGAAGTTTATCGTTACCCTCAAAAATCATTGGGCGACCAAAGGTATGCCCGACGAGTTTGAGCGAAATGACGAATTCTACAGTTTCAAGGATATTTCGCCGAAAATCAACGTCGTTCTGAAGATCGACGAAAAGAGCTATGTCGGGGGTAAGAATCCTGATTTTCACCCCATGAGCTGGTATCAGGAGTACGACGGTGGCAGGGCCTTTTATACGGCTATGGGTCATACCGACGAAACCTTCACCGAGCCTTTGTTTCTAAACCACCTGTGGGCTGGTATTAACTATACAACGGGAGGGGACGCACCGAAGCCGCTGGATTACGCCAAAGCCCGACCCGAAGAGAATCGGTTTACCAAAGGTGTTCTGGCCGAAAAACTGGATGAACCGATGGAACTGAGCGTACTTGGTGACGGTCGAATCCTGTTCATTGAGCGCAAAGGAGAAGTTCGGCTCTACACGATCAAAACGAAGGAGCTGAAAACTATTGCGAAGATCCCGGTTAGTACAAAATATGTGAGTAAGGAAGGTAAAGAGTCAATGGGTGAAGATGGACTTCTGGGCTTGAGCAAAGACCCCAACTTTGCTCAGAACCACTGGATTTATCTGTACTATTCAGATCCGGCTGAGTCTAAAAACGTTCTGGCCCGCTTCGAATTAAAGGGTGATGAACTGGTAATGAATTCCAGAAAGTTGATGCTGGACATACCAACGCAGCGCGAGGAGTGCTGCCATACGGGCGGCTCAATTGCCTGGGATCGAGCTGGTAATCTGTACCTCTCGACGGGTGATAACACCAACCCCCACGGCTCCAATGGGTATAGCCCCAGTGATGAACGACCCGGCCGCAATGCCTGGGACGCCCAGAAATCGTCGGCCAACACCAACGATTTACGCGGTAAAATCATCCGTATCAAACCTCAGCCCGACGGTACATACACCATTCCTGATGGTAATCTTTTCCCAAAAGGAACCGCCCAAACACGTCCGGAGATTTACACCATGGGCCATCGCAACCCTTTCCGCATCTCAGTCGATCAGAAAACGGGTTACGTATATTGGGGAGAGGTAGGTCCTGATGCCGCCAAACCAGATCCGAATAGGGGTGCTGCTGGCCATGATGAAGTTGGACAGGCGCGGAAAGCCGGTAACTTTGGCTGGCCACATTTTGTGGGCGACAACAAGGCATACACTAAATATGATTTTGTTGTCGAAAAATCCGGCGACAAATGGGACGCCAACGCACCAACCAATACATCGCCCAATAATACAGGGCTGAATACGCTTCCCCCGGCTCAGAAAGCCTTTATCTGGTATCCGTATGATGGCTCTCCCGAGTTCCCGTTGGTAGGTGCAGGCGGTCGTAATGCAATGGCAGGACCAGTGTTTTATGCGGAGGATTTTATAAATGCCCCCAACGCTTTCCCGAATTACTACAACGGGAAGCTGCTAACTTACGACTGGATGCGCGGCTGGATTATGGCCGTGACGATGGACAAGGATGGTAATTATCAGTCGATGGAGCGGTTTATGCCGAGTTATAAGTTCAGCAACCCGATGGATATGGAATTTGCCGATAACGGGGACTTGTATATGCTCGAATATGGCTCCGGCTGGTTTACGGCCAACGACGATGCCCGCCTGATTCGCATTGAGTATAACGGGGGGAACCGCAAACCGCAGCTTCAGGTGGCAGCCAATAAGATGGGCGGTTCTGCACCGTTCAACCTGAGCCTCACGGCAAAAGGAACAGTCGATGCGGATGGCGATGCACTGACCTATGCCTGGAAGATTTCGTCAAGAAATGGGTTTTCTAAGCTGATTAATGCCCCTGATGCTACGCTGACGCTCTCAACAGTAGGGGTCTACAAGGCTACGCTTACTGTCAATGATGGAAAAGGTGGTATCGTTTCCCAGTCGATGGACATTACGGTGGGCAATGAAGCTCCAGTCTTGAGTGTCCAGCTACCCGGCGGTAATAAGTCATTTTTCACCCCCAATAAACCCTTCCGATACGATATAAAGGTAAATGATAAGGAAGATGGTACGCTCGGGAAAGGTATCGATCCGGAGCGGGTGGCTGTCAATATTGATTACATGCCGGAGGGTTTTGATAAAATCGCCATCGCGCAGGGCCATCGATCGGCCGATGCCGGGGCTCTCCTGGCGAGTGGCAAAAAACTTATCGAAGCCAGCGATTGCAAGGGCTGTCACAGTGTGGCTAAAAAATCGATCGGACCTGCCTACATGGACGTAGCCAGTAAATACAAGGGTGATAACACCGCTCTGGAACGGCTGACAAAGAAGGTAATCGCCGGTGGTAGTGGCGTTTGGGGAGAAACGGCGATGGCGGCTCACCCACAGCTTTCAGCTGCCGATGCCGCCGATATGGTCAAATATATCTTGAATGTATCCAGCGAAGCCGCCAGCAGCAATGCCTTGCCGGTGAAGGGGAGCTACACCGCCAGCGTCCCATCCGGTGATAAGGGTAAAGGTGTCTTCATTGTACGGGCTTCCTACGAAGACAAAGGGGCCAAAGGATTGCCTTCACTCAGATCGGAGCAGACGTTTGTCTTGAGAAACGCCAGGGTCGATGTGCATGGCTTCGATCTTTATGACAATGTAAATAAAATGTCGTACGGGGGGAGTAACCTGGCCATTCCAAGCAAATCAGGAGCGTACATGGCAATCAGACAGGCTGATTTGAGTGGGGTAACGGAGTTTCACGTCATGGCCACGGCCCCCAAACCGCAACTCAATGCTAAAGGGGGTAAGGTTGAGTTACGACTGGATAGTCCAACCGGGAAATTAATCGGTGAATCGCCGTTCCTGGAAGCGTCGGATAAGATGGACTTTAAACCGAACCAACTAAACGTTCCGGTCAAACTACCCGCTCCATTTGATAACAAATTGCACGATGTTTATCTGGTCTTTGTCAACCCCAACGAACCACTTGGCAGTCTGATGGTGGTAATGGGCGTAGAAGCCGTTCTGAGTTCCGTCGGGCAGTGATATAATTAGTTGCCATTAGTCCTAAGTTGTTAGTAATTAGCGTGATTAACGATTGATAAATGGCAACTAATTCCTAAACCTCTTTTCTATGAAAAAAATAATAATATTGGCCTGGATGCTTCCTGCGCTGGCTTTTGCGCAGCCTTCGCCACTCCAAAAAGGATTTCAGGTTCCGCCCAATGCCGCTAAACCACGCGTTTGGTGGCACTGGATGAACGGCAACATCACCAAAGACGGCATCACCAAAGACCTCGAATGGATGAACCGCGTCGGCATTGGTGGTTTTCAAAACTTCGATGCCAGCCTGTTTACACCCAGCGTGACGCCCAAAAAACTGGTGTTCATGACCCCCGAATGGAAAGACGCCTTTAAACACACCACCGATCTGGCTCAAAAACTTGGGCTCGAAATGGCCATTGCCGGGTCACCAGGGTGGAGCGTTACGGGTGGTCCGTGGGTAGCTGCCAACGATGCCATGAAAAAATACGTCTGGGCCGAAACGCGGGTTACGGGCGGGCAGCCTTTTTCGGGTAAACTACCCCAGCCACCAAATACAACGGGCAGTTTTCAGAATGTACCGGTAGGTGCCAGTACGCTTGGTGGCCCCGTTGGCGACGTGCCAACCTATTATGCCGATGCCGTTGTTATTGCCTATCGCTTGCCCGCTGCTGAGAAGTTCTTAAGCACGTTTACGCCCAAAGTGACGGCGAGTGGAGGTACATTCAACCTCAGCGATCTGACCGACGGTGATCTGGCAAAAAGCAGTTTGCTGCCACCGGTGGAAGTGGGGCAGGATATGTGGATTCAATACGCATTCGATAGTCCACAGACAGTTAAGGCATTCACCATTGTGGGAGCAAGCAGCGGGGGTGCATTGGCCGAGTTCAGAGGTGCCCCCGATAATCGTACCCTGAAAGTGAGCGACGACGGTGTCAACTTCCGGGATGTTGTGATGATCAAGGGAAGTACGGTGCCCCAGAACACGATGAGTATTGTGCCTACTACGGCCAAATATTTCCGGTTTGCGTTCAAAACACTACAGCCACAGGGCAATCCCTTTGGTGCCATGTTTGGCGGAAATGCTGCACCGGGCAAGCCAGAGGGCGTACAGGTTGCGGAACTGGTGCTACACAACACCGACCGGGTAGACCTGTTCGAAGAGAAGGCCGGTTTCAGTCCGTGGAAAGAAAGCACACACTCACTTGTGAAGTCGGATGCCGACGCCATCCCGACCGAAGATGTACTGGATCTGACCGCTAAAATGAGCACTGACGGCACACTGAACTGGACACCCCCGAGCGGGAACTGGGTGGTCATGCGAATGGGCTATTCGATCACAGGCAGGAAAAACCATCCCGCTTCGCCGGAAGCTACTGGCCTGGAAGTCGATAAGCTCGACAAGGTGGCGGTCAAAAAATACATCGAGACATACCTGGACATGTACAAGGATGCTACCGGCGGACAAATGGGGACGAAGGGGCTGCAATACATGGTTCTGGATAGTTACGAAGCAGGCCACATGACCTGGACCAGGGCGATGCCCGAGGAGTTTCTGAAACGCCGTGGCTACGACATCAAACCCTGGCTTCCTGTGCTGACGGGGCGGGTGGTGAAGAGTGCCGAAGCCAGTGAGAAGTTCCTGTGGGACTTCCGCAAGACCATTGGTGAACTGATCGTCGAAAATCATTACGAAGTGATTGGTGATGCGCTGCACGCACGCGGTATGAAGCGATATACCGAATCGCATGAAAATGGTCGGATTTACCTAGCCGATGGCATGGACGTGAAGCGTAAAGCCGATATTCCGATGTCGGCCATGTGGACGCCCGGTAGTTTGGCCGGTGGGGGAGACGAAGAAGTTCGTAGCGAAGCCGACATTCGGGAAGCAGCTTCGGTTGCGCACATCTACGGGCAGAATCTGGTAGCGGCCGAGTCGATGACTTCTATTCAAAACGCGTTTAGCTGGCATCCGGAAAAACTCAAACGTACCGCCGATCTGGAAATGGCGTCGGGATTAAACCGATTTGTCGTACACACGTCCGTACACCAACCGCTGGATGATAAGAAACCCGGTATTTCGCTCGGGCCTTTTGGTCAATATTTTACCCGGCAGGAAACCTGGGCTGAGCAGGCGAAACCCTGGATGGACTATCTGGGTCGGAGTTGTTATTTGCTACAGCAGGGCAAACCCGTCGTAGATGTGCTGTATTACTACGGTGAGAACAACAACATCACACAGGCATTTGCCCAAAAGTTGCCTGCTATTCCGGCTGGCTACGCCTTTGACTTTGCGAATGCGTCTGTGCTGACGAATGCACTGCGTATGGATGGGGATAAGATAAGTACTCCTGGCGGCCAGCAGTACCGCCTGTTTGTTCTGGATTCCTCGGCGCGAACGATGACGCTGCCCGTACTGAAAAAACTGGGCGAACTGGTCAAGTCGGGTATGCATGTGGCTGGTATCAAACCCGAGCGTTCCCCAAGCCTGAGCGATAACCCTACTGATTTTACCGCGCTGGTGAACCAGATCTGGGGTAACCCCAATGTATCGACGAAGCCGGTGGATACCGTCCTGAAGGAAATGAACGTTCAGAAAGACGCGGACATTTCCGGTGCCCGATCGAAGGTGATGTACATTCACCGTCAAACTAGCGATGCTGACCTCTACTGGCTCGATAACCGTAGCGAGAATCCGAACGAGGCCACGATCAGCTTCCGGATAACGGGTAAAGTGCCGGAGCTGTGGTATCCCGAAACGGGTAAAACCGAAAAGGTATCCTATCAGATCAACGATGGACGAACGATTGTACCACTCAAGTTTGAGTCGTGGGAAGCCTACTTTATCGTCTTCCGCGACAAGGCGACGGTAACTTCTTACACGAAACCTGCTGTTACAGAATCACCCCTTGCCAGCATATCTGGTGCCTGGAAAGTTAACTTTCAGGAAGGCCGGGGTGCACCTCAGCAGGCCACGTTTAACACGCTGGTATCGTTGACCGAAAATGCCGACCCAGGGGTCAAGTATTTTTCCGGAACAGCGGCCTACGACAATACGCTTGATGTGCCGAAAGTAACTAAAAACGCATCGTACATTCTTGATCTGGGCGAGGTGAAGAACATTGCCGAGGTAATTGTCAACGGTAAAAACGTTGGTACGGTCTGGAAGAAGCCCTTCCACATCGACATCACGGAAGCGCTAAAAGCTGGTCGTAATACTGTACAGGTAAAAGTTACGAACCTGTGGGTCAATCGCCTGATTGGTGACGCCCAGCCCGGTGTGACCAGCAAAGTCACGTTCACCACCCTGCCGTTCTACAAAGCTGATGCGCCCCTGTTGCCGTCGGGTCTGCTGGGACCGGTTCGCTTGCTGGAAGCGACAACTGCTTCTGCAACGGCCGAGGGGAAGCGGTAAGTGTTTACATGTCAAAAATAACGAACAATTCAATTTCACCTTTAACCAATAACCTTCATGAAAAAAGTAAGCATTCTCCTGTTCATTTTACTATTCGTTGTTTCTGTAAAGGGCTTTTCTCAAACGACTACATCGACAAATGCCACGTCAACAACGGCGACTTCGTCGTCCGACTTTTTTGCTGGTAAATGGGAGATAAACGTAGTGGGTACGCCAAACGGAGACGCTAAATTTGTGACTGAACTTACTAGAAAAGATGGCAAACTGACCGGTGAACTAAAAGACCCAACGGGCAAGCGAACCGAGGTTACTCCGATTACAAAAATACTGGAAGAAGCCACTAAAATGACGATCTATTTCAATACGGAACAGGCTGGCGAGATCCCCATCGAGCTGACCAAAGTGGATGATGACCATTTAAAAGGAATGCTTTACAATATGTTTGACGCTACGGCTCAGCGTGTTAAATAACAGTTTCGTAGAGAAGCACTGGCAGCGGTGCCACGGTTACTGGTGCTGATCCTTATAGCCGTGGCACCGCTGCCAGTGCTTCTCTACGAAAATTATAATAAGAAAAAGGAGACTAATTTGTGAATTTAAGTTGATGCCCTGAAGCCGGGAAGTAGAAACCGGCCTCAGGGCATTTTTTTATCCTATAGGTAGTTCCGCTGAAATAATCGGCGAATCAAATTAATTCAGCTGTAAATAGCTTAGACTAGCTCAATCCATCGGTTGAAAATCAATCTCCATAAACTCGGTTACCTCATTTATCCAGTGTTGCTCAACAAAAGCCTGGTGTAGTGGATGCTGATTGTACTGATCATACTCGTCCTGACTGGCAAAGACCATCGACAACCCGAACGCGAATTGATTTTTAGCACTAATCTGTCGCAGGCACGACAACTGCCCGACGCCGGGAATGGTTGCCAGTTGTCGGACAGCCTCAAAGAAGGCTAGTTCCAGCATACTGCCTGGTGCATGTTTCAGCGAGAAAATTACGCTATGTTGAATCATAAGGTGGCTAACTAGGATTTGGTTGAGGATTAAGCTTGGGTTGATAAAAGTTCATTACCGCCCTAACCAATCTTTAAACTCCGACAGCCGACTCATGCTGACAAATACTTCCTGCCGGGGAATGGGCTGTAAATCGACTTTAAGTTTTCCCGCTGAATAGGCATGAATGGTTTGGATGGCATTTCTGGCGATGATAAACTGGCGATTGACGCGAAAAAACTGGACTGGGTTTAGCAGGCTCGAAAGCTGGTCCAGACTGTATTCGAGGGGGAGCAATTGCCCGCCTTTGGTGATCAGGAATGTCGCTTTCTCCTCCGAGTAAAAATAAGCAATATCGGCCACCTCCACGCTATGAACCCTGGTGCCGATCGTGATCATGAACCGTTCCCTGTAGTTGAGCGACTGCGGCTTTTGCATGAACGCCAGGAGCGCGTTCAGATCGGGCATTGTCGATTGGCTTCGGAGCATCCTGAACTTCTCGATAGCAGCTACTAACTCCTCATAATCAACGGGTTTAAGTAAGTAATCGATACTGTTAACCTTAAACGCTTTCAGCATATATTCATCGTAGGCGGTCGTGAAAATGACCGGTAGCGTCAGACTAAGCTGGTCGAAAATGCTGAAAGCCAGTCCGTCCTCCAGGTGAATATCCATAAAAACCAGATCGGGTTTCGGATGCTGGCTAAACCAGTCGACGGCCTTTTTGATGGATGGTATCTGGAGCAGTACCTGTATTGATGGGTCATACTTTTTCAGTAATCGTTCCAGTTGGCGAGCTGTCCGATCTTCATCTTCAATGATGACAACGTTCATGATAGGAGGGGGATTTTGACAATGAACGATTCGCCTTGCTTACCATACCATATGGTCCGTTTTGTAAGCAGGGCATAGCGGTTAATAATATTTCGTAGACCAACGCCGGTAGACAGTTCGGTTTGGTCGCGGGGTTGCCACGGATTCTCGATGATCAGTACGTCGTTCTGGCAATATATACGAACGCGGAGGACCTCCTGAACCGACATACGGTTGTGTTTAACGGCATTCTCGACCAGCAACTGGAGAGTTAACGGAGCAATTCGATATTGATTTAGCTGAGATGGCGTAATCTCGATAACGACATCAAATTTATTTTCGAATCGGATCTGAAGTAGAAAGGTATATGAATGGATGAACTCCAGTTCGGTTTTCAGGGGAACCAGTTCCTGATCACGCTGTTCCAGAATATAGCGGTACACTTTAGAAAGTTGTTTGATGTATTGCTCCGAGAGGTCAGCATCTTCATGCACCATGGAGGTTAGAATACTCAGACTATTAAAGAGGAAGTGAGGGCTGAGCTGGTGTTTCAGCGCTTCCACTTGACTCAGGGCCGCTTCTTTCTCGGATCGTTCGGCCCGGATCTGCACATTTTTTAGTTGCTGATACGAACGGGAAATGATCGTCAGATAGAAAGCCGACAGGATAATGACCAGGTTAAAAACGTTGTTTACCCGCTGTAAGTAGGCAAATACGTCAGGGGTGAAGGGTAATGTATGGGGTTTGGGGACTTGTGCGAAGCCACTATGAATAAACAGGGTAAATAACGCCATCAAAATGAGTTGAAAAACCTTGGTGTAAAGCACGGCCAGCACCAGTGAGATGAGCATGGTCAGTACCAGGGAAAGCCAGCTGAAATCCAGTAGAAAATCATCCCCGAACCAGTTAAATAATTGGTTTTGAATCCAATCGGTCGCGGTAATCCAGATGAAATATAAGCCAAGAGCAATCAGGATGAAGACAACGATAAACGGCGATACCTCCAACAACCTGGCCGGATTTCGAACGGAGTCGGGTAGGTTGACATACAGCAGAAGGGGTGAATACAGCAGCAGCAACCGAATGGCCAGTTGCCATTTCTGTCGGGAAGTAAGCTTTTCGGCCATGATCGTTTGTTGGTAAAAGGCAATGGCCCTAATCGGCTACTAAGTCACAAAATGAAACGAATGAAGTTTCCGGGAAGTCTAATCTAATTACCATTCAGCCCTGAATAGACATCGTTTGACGAAGATGTCCAGCCAGGGCTGTAAAGCTTGGTCACAGGAGCCGAAACACTGAAGTTAGTGTCAGCTCTGAGGTTATTCACCCTCTAAGGTAACAACCTGCTGGCTGGGAACTTCCGCCACCGTAAAGGATTTAACTGTGTGCTCTTTGCCGACGGAAACGGAAAGTTGATAAACTCCAGTACTAAGATGGGAAATATCGAATTTCTGCTGGATACCATCTTCTAGATTGACATTACTGGAATAGAGCACATGCCCAACCGCATCTTTTAAGGTGATTGTAGCGGTTGCCTTTTCGGGGGCAACGATGAGTTTAACCTTGTCATTATCAATCAGCGAAACCGTAGCAATGGGTTGGCTGGGTTCATTGATGGAAGCGAACGATGCAGAACTGGCTACCAGCCCTAACACCAGAAGAAGAATCTTTTTCATGATTTGTCGTTTTTTTTATTTGTGTTTGTTTGACAGATCAAAGGTAGGCTCGCTATTATAGTCCTGAAAATCAAAGCTTATGAAGCTTGGAATAAGCCGGATGAGTGAAGGATTTTGGGCGACGAATGAAAACAATACTTCATCGAACGTTTGCATGGTAACCTTACATAGCCAGGTCGATGTGTCGAGTAAACAGCATCATGGTGCTCCGCTTCATTCCGAAACACGTCAATTAATGTGGAAACAAATCGAACATCCCCGGACGCAAATTGGCGATTGTGGATGAGAACAAATTAGGGTATAAATCGAGTTGCTGCTAATAGCACCATCCCATTGACATCGACAGTATACGTGTGCCCATCAATTGGTTGGTGAGAGATTTTACTTTTGGGTAGATCGTATAAACTGGATCCAGTGCTTATCAGTTGGCAAATTATTAAATTGACTTTTGGCTGGAAGCATGCCACCGGTGCGATAGAACTCTTCCAGCCAAAAGCCTGTAAACGTATATACTGTGCAGAAAATAACCCAGTATGATGGGCTCTATGGCGAAGCAAGCGATGAAGCATCGGAACGCCGATCGAATGCCGAGTATTTATACTCCGAATTGCTGGAGACCCGTAGCCGGACTTTCGACTGGATTATTCAACCGCATATCCATGCCCGCTTATTTCAGGTATTTTTCATAGAAACCGGGCAGTTCGAGTTTCAGGAGGCAACTCGCAAGCGCCAGTTAACGGGTCCATGCCTGTTGCTGATACCACCCACTGCCCTGCACGGTTTTAATTATAATTCTGATGTGCAGGGGCGTATCCTAACGCTGTCCGGTGCGTTGGTAGATAGTTTGTTTCCTGGCGGCTCCCCAGTCGCCAGTATGCTCGGTAGTCTTCAGTGTATTAGAACCTTTCAAGATCCTTATTCCGGAAAACGGGTATCCGGACTGATTGAAGCCATTGATGGCGAGTTGTTTGATGATCAGCCCGAAAAACGATTGATGTTGCACATTTGCCTGCAACAATTGTTTCTGGTATGCTATCGATTGTGGCAGCATAACGATGAGGTAGGGTCTCAAGAAAACAATCTGTCGCTCCAATATTTTCGGAAATTTCAGCAGCGGATCAGGCAGGTCGGAACCACCCAGAGTGTAGCGCAGCTGGCCGACGATCTGGCCATCACGCCGGTCCACCTCAATCGTATCTGCCGGGTAATTGCCAACAAGTCGGCCAGCCAACTGGTGCAGGAACACCTGCTCGACGAAGCCCGCAAATACCTGACCTATACCACGTATTCCATTTCGGAAATCGCCTACCTGCTTCACTTCGAATACCCCAACTATTTCGCCCGGTTTTTCAGGAAGCATACGGGCTTATCACCTACTGAATTTCGGGAAAGCCATCAGCCTCGTCAATAGCGGGCTACTCACTTTATCCAAGAGTTGACTTGCTGACTATCAACGATAAATCTGTAGATCGGGAGTAGTAAAAATGCCCCATTGCGTCCCTTTTACAGTAAGCGCATCCATGGAGTGCTACAAACCTTTATCAGAAACTATTTACTTCCCTTTACCCTTTAACAAAATTCAACGATGAAACCATCAAGACGAAATTTTTTACAGTCGCTGGGCGTTGGCGTGGCCAGTTTGGGTGTGGCTCATGAATCGACTGCTTCTGGTATACGCCCGCCTAAAATTGCCAGACCGTCAGGCGACGAGCAGGTGTTGTTTGTGGGCGACAATATTGCGGTTGCAAAAACTGAATATGGAAAAGTCAGAGGATTTATTCTACGGGGGATTCACCAGTTTTTAGGCATACCCTACGGGGCGGATACATCGGGCAAGAATCGGTTCATGCCCCCACAAAAACCAACAGCCTGGACCGATATTCGGCCAGCTCTCTGGTGGGGAAATTCCGCTCCCCAGATTATGGAAAAACGGTATGCCAATCCCTATGCATCGTTTGTTGACCATTGGAATTATGATGATGTTTCAGAAGACTGCCTAAAAATTAATGTGTGGACGCCTGCTCTGGATACCCAGAAACGTCCGGTTGTCGTCTGGCTACACGGGGGCGGTTACGTCAATGGGAACGCCGTAGAACAGGATGGCTATCATGGCGAAAACCTTGCCCGGCTGGGTAATGTTGTTTTCTGTTCGCTCAATCACCGGCTCGGTTCGCTGGGTTACAGCGATCTTAAAGCGGCCGGTGGTCATGCGGCATCCGGCAATGTGGGTAATCTGGATATGGTGGCGGCCCTTGAATGGGTCAAAAACAATATTGCCAATTTTGGCGGAGACCCTACCAACGTAACCATTATTGGTCAGTCTGGTGGCGGAGCCAAAGTAACCACCCTGATGAATATGCCCTCTGCTAAAGGGTTATTTCATAAGGCGGTTGCGCTGAGTGGCAGCTCGCTGGCTGGCGTAAATAAGGAATACGCCGAAAAATTGGGGCTTAAAATAATGGAAGAAGCTGGTTTAAAGCCGGGTGAACTAGACAAACTCCAGCAGATTCCATGGCGGGCATACATCGATATAGCCAATAAAGCGGTCGAAAAAATGGCTGACGAAGCCAAACGGCTTGGTATTCAGCGAGGAGGATACGCACCCGTAGCCGACGGGACCTACCTCAATGAGGGTACTTTTTTCACAGACCCTAATCACTTCTCGGCCAATATACCGTTGATGATCTGCTCCACATTTCATGAGCAAAACCCAGATAGGACAGATGCCAGCTTAGAAACTATTTCGCTGGCCGAAGTGAAGGAAAAACTAAAACCGCGCTTTGGCGATAAAACGGGCGACATTGTCGATGCGTATGCAAAAAACTTTCCGAAGGCCCGTCCCATCGAGATTTGGGCTTTAGTTGTTTCTAACCGAAAGAATGCCATTGCTACTGCCGATGCAAAAGTAACCGGGCAAAAAGCTCCCGTTTATGTGGCCTGGTTTGGCTGGCAACCGCCCCTGTTCGATGGTCGGATGCGAGCTTTCCACTGTGATGATATTTGTTTCTGGTTTTACAATACCGACCTGATGCTCACGCATACGGGCGGGGGGAAGCGCCCCAGAGCCTTATCGGAAAAGATGGCTGGCTCGTTTATTAATTTCGTGAAAACTGGAAATCCAAACGGGGGCGGCTTACCCACCTGGAAACCGTATACAGTCCAGAACGGTGAAACCATGATTCTGGATGATACCTCTGCGCTGGTCAATGATCCAGACCGGGAGGCCCGCAAAGCGTTGGTGTAATCGAAAAATTTGGTCTACATTTAATTCCTTCAGGCTTTTGAGGAATTAGATGTAGACCTGGCTAGAGCTATTTGTAGTCCGGTAGAGTTATTCCTTTTTGTTTTCCTTGAAGCTATTTACGCTGACCCGAATTTTTTTATCAGGCATTTCGGCTATTTCCATCAGGAATGTTACGATTCCGGCTTTGCCATCTATAGTCAGCGTGGCATGGCGCGATTCCCCTGACGGATCGTCAAATACTGCTTTTATAACCATTTTTCCTTCCTGGTAGGCTGTAGGCCAGTTACAGGTAGCAGACTCGACTTTTCCAGTCATTTTATGGTTGGAATTTCCGGGCGTGATAATCACCTGCGATTTACTTATTTCAATAGTACTCTGTTCATTTTCAGTTCGCTGAACAGTTCCTGATCCATCGAGATAGTCTGTTTTCGAGGAAGTGAGCATAACATCCTTATCACATTGACCAAAGCTAAGTGTACTACTTAGGAGAAGCGCGAATAAAATAAGATTTTTCATAGATAGTTGTGTGTTTATTGTGAAAAATCAAATATAGTTGTATGCAAGCTACTATGCAAAACATTGTAGCTTGCATACAACTATATTTGATAAATGGCCGAATTTTAGGACAAACGGAGGCTTTTTTCTTCCCATCCAAAAACACTTATGGCTGGCAAATACTTATGAAATCAACTGTAACCATCAACGGTAGCTAACAAACACATGAGCCAGACCGAAAAGCACCAGAAAGCGATACCGGAGGGAGCCACACAGGCATCTTCAGATTATTTCACGGGCATTGCCTGGATAAAGGCGCTTGTACCACCTAACGATCAGACAGATTGTACGGTGAGTGATGTAACCTTCGAGCCCGGAGCGAGAAATAATTGGCACACGCACCCCAATGGACAAATTTTAGTGGCCACGTCGGGCACAGGCTATTACCAGGAACTAGGAAAACCGATTCAACTCCTTCGGGAAGGAGAAGCCGTGAACATTGCTCCTGATCTTGTGCATTGGCATGGGGCCACCCCTGATGGGCGATTTACCCATCTGGCGATTAACCCGAATGTGAGCAAAGGTGGAGCTGTCGTTTGGCTCCATGCCGTAACGGATGAAGAATATTATTCCTATCAATCATAAGGGAAAGTCGCCCGTTTTGCGTGACGTTTCTGTAGGCAATGAATACTGTTTTTCGTAGAACTCTACTTTTAGAAAATCAGTCAGCTTTATCCTGCCACTAATTCTCAAACTACTGATTAGGGGAGTGGAAGGGCTCTGTTAATTTCCGCCATAATCACTTGTGCGGTCGCGCCAGACCGAGTGCGGATGCACTGTGCCGGGAATATCCCGACTGGGTTGCCCCGAATACTCGATCCAGACACGAGGGCCGTCAATACGCACGTAATCGCTTTGCTGATTCATGGTACCGCTGCCTGAATAAGCAATGTAGGTATCGACTAGTCCGTCGGTATAGGTAGCCAGCACCGCAGCAGCTGTGATTGGGTCCAGATCATTGACATACAATTTGATTGCATTAAGTACTAGTTTCTGCTTAGCCGCGCTCAATTCGCCCACTTTTAACCCCTGTTTGGTAGCAGGGAACTGCCCATCCGCACCGGGGCCAAGCAATACGTCCCGGAATGTGGCCGACAATCTGGCCGTAGCCTGCTCATTGCTATTCAGGCTTCCCAGCATATCGGCAAATGCCTGCCGCTCCTGCTCTATAGGCTGGTAGGTGTGGCTATTTATTGTAACGGAAGCGATCGGTTCTACACCCCTGAAGGAGGGCGTTACGCCAATCGCTTTGCCGCCATTGTAAGTGTTCGCAAAGGCGTAGTGATGACCGCCAAATTGTAATTCCCACAGGCCGGACAGGCTGGGCGTACCCAGAAAAGCCAGAAAATAATTGCCAGAAGAGAATGTGCCGGTTTTGCCAGTGGTAGTGCCCAGATAGTCGTCAGCCGCTAAATTGCCTTCCAGTTCATCGAAGCCCTCGTTGGGAACGTTTTGAGCCATTGCGGCTGCCATCAGGTTTTTTGCCGCTTTAAGTTGGGTGGCATTGAGTGATCCCAGGCTAATGCCAACCCGTCGGGGCCGAGCCGCAAATTCAGGAAAGTTTGACCATTTCATGGCGTCCGTTTTCGAGTAACTTCGTTGAACTGTAGCGATCTGGCTGGCCGAGAGAGTCGCCTTAAAGGCTTCGGCGAGGCAAACTACCCGCTCCATCCCCTTCGCCGATGAACAGTCAATAAGCAGATGCGCTGGTGAGGTAGTAGTCTCTGCCTGCACGATCAAAGCAGTCTGGTATTGATCTTGGAGGATAAATAGGATAGGAAATAGCCCCAATCCAATATTATATAAAAGCGAATGATGTTTCACGGATACAGCCTTGATTTTTGACGATAGCGATAATTTTTTACGCGCCTGATTCTTTTGTCGCTCCGGTTGAGGAAAGTTCTCAACTTTTCTCCTCTGAAATTAGATCGATCCCAATGCCCATTTTGCGTTGCCGAATCAGACTTTTCCCCACCTTTACTGACTATGAGAACAACGACAATCGTTGCAAGAGGGGTACGCATGTTTTGATATAGCATGGTAAAACTACTTATCAATACGTGCTTGTCAATTTTGTTGTTGCTCTGTAATCGGATACATAGCCAACAAAATCGGAGACTTTTCAAACCTCTTTACTTCGCCTGTCTGACAGGTTACTATTTTTACATCAACCCCTCAGCCTGAGCGGATAGTATATGCTTAAACCGGACTACACGGCTGTCACTGAGCAGGAAATAACCGGTTGAGCATGCTGCGTTCATCACGCATGGGCAAATCCAGTCATACTTAACGAGCCATCTGTACTTATCAATTTGACTTGCTGTTAACAAAAATGCCCTTATCGATTTGTAGGCGGTCTTTGGTCTTAACACGGTGTATTACCTACTTCTGGCTTCCGAAGCACAGAGACTATATGGTGCTAAAGGGTAATAACCGATGCGAATGATGATCGCCTTCTTTAAATTTCACCGCCATGAACACAGACTATGTTACGTTTCTTGAGCGATTCTGGATGGGGGCTGGTTCACAAGGCCAGACCCAAATAGTACGTGATTGGTTACAGACACCGGAGGGCGAGACTTTTTGGAATGCCCTGATCGATGAACAAGATGGTCCATTAACGCCAAAGCTACCTGATGAAAATGAACGAATCCATCTACTCCGTTCGCAACAGTTTACGAGTAGTTCAGTCATATATCGAGGTAGTCTCAACACCGTAAAGAAAGAGCAAATTGATTATCAGTTTGAGGATCTGCTGATGGATGAAACGTTTGTTCGCTGGGCCAAACAAACAGGCTCATCGGTAGACTGTGAGTACTGGTCAATATTCACCCAGAAATACCCTCATAAACAGGTTATTGTAGCCCTGGCAAAACAGTTTATAACATTCCTGTCACGCAACCAACTACCTGAACTTCCGGAATGTAAAATTGACTATGAACTTCAACGACTGTTTTGCCGAATTAACAACAGACGTTAACGAGCCAATTACTGCATTCACCACAATCTGATACTGCCGGAGTAGGAATTACATAGTTTCTGTATGATTAATGTCAAAGACGCTCATAGAAGGGCTGTATTCCAACGCTTTATAACGAGTCTGAGATCTAGTACAGAACGCCCGTCTTTTACTACTTTCTGGCTGAATTGGTTGGCCTGATCAGGCTTTCCTATTTTTGCGGTATGAAACAAGTATTCCTTCTGATCCTGATTTTATCGGGATTCGATGCCACATCCCAGGTGCTGCGAAAACGAACGGCCAAATTAATGGGCAGTCGCTTCGATATCACCATTGTCGCTAATGACTCCCTGGCTGCCGAACGTAATATCGATACGGTAATTGCTGAAGTGACGAGGATCGAGAATTTAATTTCTGACTGGAAAGCTGATTCACAAATTTCGCTGGTCAATAGAAACGCCGGAATTAGTCCGGTTAAGGTCGATCCGGAAGTGTTTGCCCTGACGGAGCGAGCACTCCATTTCTCCAAAATCACAAACGGGGCCTTTGATATCAGTTTTGCCGCGATGGACCGGATCTGGAAATTCGACGGCTCTATGACGGAGATGCCCAGTCCAGAGGCTATTAAAAAATCGGTTGAGAAAGTAGGGTACCAGAATATCGAGCTGGATCGTGAACACTCCACGATTTTTCTCAAACGCAAAGGAATGAAGATTGGCTTCGGTGCCCTGGGCGAAGGGTATGCTGCTGACCGGTGCCGCGATATGATGCTGTCTAAAGGGATTAAAGCCGGAATTGTTAACGGTTCGGGCGATATGAGCACCTGGGGTAAACAACCCGATGGAAGCGACTGGGCAATCGGAATCACCAATCCGCTGCGGAAAGACACGGTTTTCGCTGTTGTGCCATTACGGCAGGGCGCCGTAGTGACCTCAGGAAATTATGAGAAATTCGTGGTGTTCAACGGCAAGCGATACGCGCACATCATCAACCCCAGCACAGGCTATCCGGCTACCGGTGTGAGTAGCGTGACAGTCTTCGGCCCCAGCGCCGAAACCGCCAATGGCTTTAGTACCTCGCTGATGGTGCTGGGCAAAGAAGCCGGGCTGAAACTCATCAGTAAATTCCCGCAATACAGCTATATCCTGATCACTGATGAGGGGCAGATTTTTTCCTCCCGCAACCTGGATCTGAAAAAATACAGTCTGTAGAATGACAACTCCCGGCCAGAGGTCGTTACCAAATCGACAAGGCGTGACGATAACAAGCTTAGTAGCAGTCCATCAATATCTGGCTGTGCGACTGATATACGCTTACAGACTTACCCAGTTTCGTCTGGCAGATCGTTTCGAGCAGATCAATCACATCTTTTTGCATCGCCAGTGACCCGCAAATCATCACGACTCCTTTCATCATCAGTGCATTGGCGATGAACTCGGCATCGTGAGCGATCAGGCTGCTCACGTACTGCCTGTCACCTTCCCGCGAATAAGCCACATGCAGGCTCGTGAGTTTTTGAGCCGTCTGGCTTGCATCCAGAAAATTCCGGTAGCTGTCGAACGATGCGCTTTGCCGGAAACCGCAGTACAAATGACAGGGTATCTGCTGTTTATTCTGGCTAATCATGCCCAGAAACGGCGCAATGCCGGTGCCATTGGCGATCATCACGACGATTGAAGCATTTTTGGGGAAATGAAAATGATCGTTAGAGACGATTCGCGCCCGGATCGTTTCGCCGGGCGTTAGCTTGTGTAAAAAGCTAGATCCTAATCCGCCTGGGTGCAGCCTGACACTCAACTGAAGCTCTTTTTCCAGGACGCCAATCGAATACAGGCGTTCGCGGTGATCATTGGCCGGGTAAATGGCCAGCAAATCGCCCGATGTAATACTCCGCCGACGTCGGGCCCGCAGCCGGATCAGGAAGGTTCCGTCAGACTGCGCGGTGCGGGTGTTATCGGTCACGGTCAATGTCTCAAAACGGGCTGCTGGTCCCGTCAACAGATCAGACGAAACTGGCATCGGCCGGTCGGCCTGCTGCGACCAGGCTTCGGCCCACAAGCCAAAATCTTCCGGCGACCGATCATTGACGGTATGGATGTCGACCAGCGGAACAGTCCAGGGCTGCCCGGCCAGCAACTGATTGACCTCAAAGGCAAACTGGCAGAAATCGGGATAGGCGTGCGACCCGAAACCGAGCACCGAATAACGAACAGGCTGCGGCTGCGGGTATTTTTCAACCAGAGCCGCAAATTTTTGGGCATTCGTCGGAGCCTCGCCGAGTCCATAGGTAGCAGTCAAGGCGATCAGGTACTCTGCTTTGGGGAAAACGGTGTAGTTGTTAAACTCGGTCAGAAAGGATTTCTCACTCTGTTTGATCAACTGCTGGTGAATCGCCTGCGCAAATCGAAACGTACTGCCGTTCTCAGATCCGACCAGAATAATGAACCGGCTCTCATCGGCTGAGTACTTGTTTTTGACGCGGTTGGCTCGTCGTTTCCAGGTGATGGCAAAACCGGAATAGATGAAAAAGAGAATATTCCCCGAAGCCACGGCCAGAATGATGGCCCAGATTGCGCTTGTTCGACCCGTGTGCAGATCCAGGCTCAGGTTGGTCAGTAAGACGGCGGCCGGATACCGGTTTTCTCTCAGGATGTCGCCCGTAATTTGATTGACTGTCAATTCGCGATCCTTGAGTTTTAGCGTATAGTAGTCCTCGACGTCTTCCGAAAACGGAAATTCAATGGTTTGTACGTCTGCAAGCCGCGTGTTTTTAAATACCAAAAAGTCGGCCAGTTTTCGTTCTGGCTTTGACTGAATGGCATCGAAATCGATTTTGGGCGAAACTTTATCCTCACCAACCAGACCGAACCGGGCCAGTGAAAGGTAAGTCCCCGAAAGCGCAATGACAAAGATTGGAATCAGCGACAGCCGTCCCAGCACGACATGGTAATACTGGGCAAAATTGTCCCGGACGATCCGGGTAAAGAATCGTTTGACTCCCCGCTGACGCTGGATAATCAACATGGTGCCTGAAACAGTAATCAACAGCAGCAGGAACGCGGTTAGTCCGATAAAAAACCGACCGGCTTCGTGAAGAAACAGGGAACGATGGAGGGCGGTGACCCACTGGAAGAATTCGCTTTGTTTCGTGGGGATACCCAGAATTTTGCCCGTCTGCGGATCAATGTAAGCAGTCAGGTTTTTTCCATCGGCATCGCTCCCCTTGATCTGCACAAACTGGTTGGCATCGACGCTCAGTTCACTGATTTCGGTATAGCTTTTTTTTAGAACTGGCAGCGTCTGGGCCAGGGTAAGTTGGCCAATGTTATCGACACGATACGGCTGAATTTTCTGCGATACGGGTTCGAACGCCAGAATAATTCCCGTAATCGAGGCCAGGGTCAGCAAAAGAAAAGAAGATACAGCCAACACCAAGTGGCTGTATCTCCAAACAGAAATGGTCATAAATCCGGCCGCGGTTAATTAGGGCAACGTGGTTGGCACAACTCAGTTGCCGGAGTTGGGGCTGAAGCGTACGTAGCGAATATAACCTGTACCTTCACTCTTGGCGGAAAGTCCTTCTGTCGTGAGCGGAATTTCGAGATCTTTCGCGTGATCTTCCTTATCCTCCACGGCACTTTCGAACCGCAGTTTGTAATCTTTATTGAGCTTCGAATTGTCGATTTCCAACACGATGACGCTGCGATCTCCGCCAGCCACCGATGCTCCGGAAATCGCGCTGATATTAGTCGTTTTTTTGCCCACGGCCTTATACCATTCCTTAACGTCAGGATACCACTTTTTATCGGAGCCGAGTACATACAGTGTTTTCTCGTAGACACCTTTTCCATTCATGAGCGAAACGGCGATATACGCTTTTTCGCCCATGTAATTGGTCATCTGGATCATACACTTGTACTGGGTAGTACCCGACTGTTGAGCAAACGAAGCCGATGAACCAGCAACCATCAGGGTCAGGACCAGCAGGCCGATTTTATGCAAACAAGACATACACTTATTTTAGAAAGTTAACAGACACGTTGTTTTTAGCCAATGATTCATTCTCGCTGGCCAGATCGAAAGCGGTTTCTTTAAAGTTGGTCGGAATGTCTTTTTTTGCGCCAATGGACAGCAGATATTTAAGCATGGCGTCATCTTTCGATACCATAGCCGCCTTATGCAGAGCCGTAATACCTTCCTTGTTTTTGCTGTTTACATCGATCTGGAGAGGCTCCAGCCGTTTCACCAGCGAAAGGTCGTTTTTGGCAACCGCCAGATGGTACAACGTATTGCCATTCTTCTGGGCAGCCTTCATATCGAGCCCTTTTTCCTGAATCAGTTTCAGCTTCGCATCGAATTCATCGGCACGTGGTCCGCTACCAGCATAGGACTGTACCAGATAAGCGGCCAGATTGTCGCCGTTTTTATCCGTTACTTTAACGTCGGCTCCTTTAGTTAACAGATAGCCTACTACTTCGGGTGAATTGCCCCGAACCGCCAAAGCCAGTGCCGTTGCACCCTTCTGGTTAGTCTGGTTGATGTTTTTTACGTTCGGTTGCAGCATTTCCAGCACGGTAATGTCCCGGTTGGCTGCGGCAGCGTTCAGAAAGGCCGTGTTACCTTCTTCATCCGCCTGATTGACATCGACGCCTTTCGCCAGAAAATACTGGATAATTTCATTCTGCTTGGGTCTGCGAACAAGTGCGTGCAGGACGTTTTCACCGGCTTTATTGGTTGCGGTCGGTTTGATGTTAAGACTTTCCAGGTACTGAAACACTTCGATGGAATTCGCACCCTGACGTCCACCCTGGCTGGCCATAATTATGGCATTGTCATTGACAGGAACTCCTCGTTGCAGCAGCGCTTTCAGGATATTGATATTGCCACCCCTGGCTGCATAACTAAACGCGTTGTTACCGGCAGCATCGGTACTTTTCAAATCAAGGCCTTTCGAGACAAAATAATCGGTCAGCTTAAGATCCTTGTCATTGGCAATCGCAATCAGCAAGGCATTGGCTCCGTCGTGATTCAGATCCTTTTTTAGATCAGCTCCGTTCTGGAGGCACAATTCATAGACCTGCGTGTTCGGTTGGCCACTACCAGCCGCAAAATTCAGGACGGTCATGCCGTGGCTGTCTTCTACGTTGGCTTTTGACCCTTTCGCGATCAGGTATTCCATAATGTCGACATTGCCCCGGTTGGCGGCCCAGTGCAGATAAATGCGGCTATCATGCGTAATCTTGTTCACGTCATTACCGGGCTGCGACAACAGATACTTGATCGTCTCGTTGGGAGCCTGGGCGTTGATCGCCATCACGACGGGGTCAAAACTAGTTGAATTGAATTGCGACGGGCTGTTTCCTTTCTCGACTTCCGCCTTAACCTGGGCCACATCAGGCTTGCCCTGCCAGAACGACTGTTCCAGCAGAACGTTTTTCTGGGCCTGGGCTGAGAAGGCAATGCCTGCCAGAATGGCGATAATTATTTTTTTCATACTGATATACTAGAGTTGAAATGCTGATACAACGTGTTTAGGCACTAGGCGAAAAACGAAACGGGGTGCAAATTAATAAGATTCAGTCTAAATAAGGCTTATTAGTGGCTACTAAATTTAAAAACCTATAAGGTCTCCAAAGACCTTATAGGTTAAAATTGACCCGTACTGATTTATTTAAACCGATAGGACAGTGTTGCTGTAAACTGCCGGGGGGAATCGGCATAATGCTATAGCGGTCGTGAATCAGGTAATTTAACGTATTGGTAATGTTCGACACTTTGGCCAGTAATGAAATTTTCTGGTACGTATAGCCTGCCGACAGGTCGAACGTTGTGAAGCCGGTCAGCGGAATCAGACGGCTAAATTCCGGGGTTTGCCCATACGTATTGTTGTTGCCGCCATAACGGGCTCCTGTATAAAAAGCCGACGCACCCAGTTTTAAACCACGCAATTGTGGTAAATCAAACGTGTAGAAAATAGTAGCATTTGCTGTGTGTGCCGGGTTGTTGGTTAACCGTTCGCCTTCGATGGGTGATCCTTTTACGAGTGATGCTTTGGTATACCGCATGTAATTATAGCCGTATCCGGTAATGAAATAGAAATTCTTCGACAGATTACCCGTCAGATCTATTTCCAGGCCGTCGCTGGTGGTTTGACCCGTAAACTCCTTCACGTTTGCGTCAGCATTAGCGGTTCCATCTGCTTTGAGCGGGGCCATCTGGGCAAAATTACTGTTTACAATGTGATAAAAGCCGAGGTTGGCCGTAAATCGACCATTAAACAATTCGTTTTTCACCCCCGCTTCAAACTGGTCGACAATAGAAGGCTTTAAGAGTTGCCCATAAATATCGACCCCCGAGTTGATGGTGAAGTTGTTTGAGTAGCTACCAAAAAACGAGGTGGTTTTGGTGGGCTGATACATCAGAGCCACTTTAGGCGAAAAGGCCGCATCGGTTTTGGTTTCGGCCGTGCCCCGCGTTTCAACCTGGGACAACAGATTAAGGATAGTAGTCTGCACTGTTCTTTGCTGCGACCAACGAATACCAGCCAGAATTTTAAATTTATCGGTCAGGCTGATTAAATCCTGTGCATAGAAACCCAGCCGCGTTGAGGGCGATGTGGTCCGGCTAGTTGCGGTAGCATCGGGAATGTCGGTGCGGGCTTCGTACAGACTCGGATTCAGAATGTTGATTTTATCGTAAGATGTTTTGCCCGTCCCATAATTAACCGTGTACGAATTGCTCTCGCTCACAATACTAACCAAATCACTACCGACCAGCAGTTGGTGACCAATAGCGCCGGTATTGAACCGACCGTTGAGGTTAACCTGCCCGGTGGCATTGTTTTCGCTGGTCATAGTTCGGCTGAGCGTGCGGGTCCAGTCGCCGGTAGCCGATACATTATTGTTGGGTACACCTGCCCCATAGGCACTAACATTCGTTCCCTGAGCCGAAGCAATGGCTGTCAATTTCCAGTTGTTAGAAAACGCATGATCAATGTTCAGTGAGCCGGATGTCTGATCGACATTGTTATAAGCCCAGGGGGTATTGATGAACCGCGAACGGGGCACGTCGGGAATGATGGCATCCTGATTGAGGTTCAGCGAACCGATACCGTTATCGGGTGTCAAATCTGATTTCAGGTAATCGCCCTGAAGCAGAATGGTGGTTTTCTGGCCTAGTTTGTAGAGCAGGGATGGATTGGCATATACCCGGTTCGTTTTCACGTCATCCCGGTAACTTTTGGCGGTCTCATACGTGCCGACCACCCGAAAGGCCAGGTTTTTTGCCAGTGGACCGTATACATCAACGATGGGTTTGTAAAGGCCATAACTACCCACTCGCATCGACACTTCGCCCCCGTGCTCAAATTTTGGTTTCTTAGTAACCATGTTGATTATCAGACCACCTGAAACATTGCCATACAGCAAGGCAGAACTACCTTTCAACACTTCTACCGATTCCAGAGTACTGGCTTCGGGGAAACCCATCGTATTGGAAATGACCCCATTTTTAAAAATGCTTCCTCCTGCACCGGCAATGCCAATGCTATAGCCCCGTGCCGAAAACGTTTCGGCCACACCGCCCCGCTGCTGAGTTAAAGATACCCCGCTCACGTTTTTCAGGACATCGCCCAGGCGGGCCGCCTGCTGGTTTGCAATAACCACACTACTGACCACACCGCTCATCTGCGGAAGGTCTAATGGGGCAATCGCAGCTTTACCCAGGGTAACAGTTCGGTTATTTCCGGTGACTTCAACTTCGCTCAATTGGGCTGCGCTCTCAATCAGGGAGAAATCCGTTTGTATGGTCTGACCGGCCTTTACAGAAACGGTCTTCTCCTGGGTTTGCAGGCCCACGAATGTGATCTGCATCGTGTAGGTGCCAGCACTAATTCCTTTCAACTGGTAGCTGCCGTCTTCAGCTGTAATCGTTCCTTTGCGAATTTCCTTCAGACTAACATTAACGAAGGAAGCTGGATTACCATCACTGGTTTTTACACTACCACGAATTGATCCATGCGTTTGAGCAAGGCTCTCAACCACAGTGAGCATTCCCAGACTTAAACACAGAACGAAAATGGAATAAATATGTCTCATTTTATTTAGATTAATTCTAATTTAGTGCAAATTTGTGGCTTGAATGAGTAGGGTAGGTATCGTAACCGGGAGCATTCCTATCGAAATCGGGCTATTTTGGAAATAACTATAAAATCTAAGGGCGTTGACACACCGTTACGTCAGGAAGAATTGACGGGTAATGATGGGCAAACTGAGCTCTTTAAGGAGAAGCACGTCAGGATTCAGCATGAGCAGATAGGCTGCATTACCGATACGCAGCTCACAACGGGTAATTTCTTTATGGCCCACTGTAAGATCCAGCTCACGCAATCGATCCAGTTGGTGAAGGAAGTAGAAGGGGATATTATTCAACTGGATTTTGCGCTGCGGGGTGAAAGCAAGGCGTTAACGGGCGGGAAGACAATGAGCCAGGCCTTCTCAACTGGTCAGCATAATATTGCCTATATTCCTCCGTCGGAAAGTATTTATGACTACTATGCATCTCCTGAACAACTGGATTATAGCGTAGTTGTGATTCCCAAAGAAAATTATTTTCGCCTAATACCGCCTGATAGTGACTTACATCAGCACCTGGTAACCAGGATTAACCAGAAGAAAGCTGCTTATGTATCGGCTAAAAACCTGCCAATTACGTCAGCTATGGACTGGATCATTCGGGATATGCGTGCCAGCCAGCGGACGGGCTCGCTGAAACGGTTATTTCTGGAGTCCAGGATAACTGAACTACTCATGCTTCAACTGGAGCAAATGCAGAGTACTCAACCCATTGGTCTTCTCTCTAAAAAAGCGGATATCCATAAAATACACGAAGCTCGCGAAGTGCTGGATAGCTGTTACCCGAATACGCCCACGATTATTGAATTGGCTAAACTCGTTGGCCTGAATGAATTTAACCTGAAGCGAGGATTCAAAGAACAACTAGGAACGACGATCCTTGGCTACATTACCCAACGGCGGATGGAGGATGCCCGACGCTTTTTGCTGGAGGGTGAAAAAACGATCAGCGAAATAGCGTACTGGGTAGGCTATAAAAACCCGGCTCATTTTACGGTAGCCTTTAAAAAATACTTCGGGATGCTGCCCAGTGCTATTCGGACGCACCCGGGCTGTGACTTATCTTAAAGGTAATCGTTTGTCGCAATGTCAAATCCATCCTGGGATTCAGCAATCAGAAGAGATAAGCAACTGCCTGTTTTTGTATAAGTCATCCGTTGAAATGTATAAGCCCAATGCTGTTTATCGCCTGACCTTTGCACTGAACAAATAAAGTGTAAAACAATGGCAAAGACAGTGTTAATTACCGGAACATCTTCCGGTTTTGGCAAACAAACCGCTAAACTTTTTCACGAAAACGGATGGAGCGTAATCGCAACCATGCGCGCTCCCGAAAAGGAAACGGAATTGACTCAATTGGATAATGTGATAGTTGATTATCTGGATGTTAAGGATACCGAATCCATTCGAAAAGCGGTTAAAGCCGGTACAGATACGTTCGGTACAATTGACGCACTCATCAACAATGCAGGCTATGGCGTGATGGGTGTTTTTGAGTCTGCTACAGAAGAACAGATTCGGCAGCAGTATGCCGTAAATGTATTCGGAATGATGCAGGTTACTCAGGCTGTGCTTCCTTATATGCGGGCTCAGGGTAGCGGAACGATCATCAATATTTCTTCATTTGGTGGTGTCGTTGCGTTACCATTTGGTAGTTTATATAACAGTTCGAAATTTGCCGTAGAAGGCTTTTCCGAAGCCTTATCGCACGAAGTGCTTCCTTTGGGGATAACAGTCAAAATCATTGAGCCGGGTGGAGTCGTCACTAATTTTCGAAATGGGCTGACTATGATCAACAATAAGATTCCTGTTTACAATCCTCTGCTGGCTTCGTTTTTTGGTCGGTACGCGCAAACGACCCAACATCTTCCAAAAGCAAGTCCAGAAATGGTTGCCGCGACCATTTACGAAGCGACTACTGATGGAAAACAACAACTGCGTTATGTAGTGGGTGAGGATGCCCAATTTTACATCGATGCCAAAACAAAAAACAGCGATGAGGCATATACGAGGTTGATTCGTGATTATTTTGTCAATGATCCCGTAAGCCAATAGTGTATGCTAGTCGTTATTTATAGATCTTTGGCTAAAAGCCGTGCCACCGCAGCCGATGATTATTAATGATGCTCTTAATAACTGTGTTACGGCTTTTGGCCAAAGATCTGGCTTATTCTTTTTTATAAAGTACCCATATTTCATTAATTGTTCCTATTTTTTTTGACTGTAAATATTCGTTCGTATTCCACAGGATTGCAGATGAATAAAGAGTCGGTTTAAAACCCAGGCTGTCGAAAAGTGACAGCTTTTCTTTTGCATCATTAAATGTAGTTACCATCCAGGCATTTTTTAAATACCGGGCAGAATCAGCATTGTTAAATTTGATAAGCTTAATGTTCGGCGCATTTTTTCGGTAAAAAGTTAATGGGAGACCGCTTTCCGTTTCAAATGGCGTACGCGAAAAACAATAAATAGTGGGTTCTGAATCCTTAAATGTATTTGTCAACTTTCTGGTAAATTCTATTGCTTGATAATACGGATTTAAGATTAAAAATAAAATTAGTACCAGTGTATTAAGTGCAATACTGAAATATGAAATTCCTTTTAGGAAATTGCGAATCCCTGTTCGGGCACGTTGATAATAAGTAATAAATGACTCTAAACCCCAGCCTGCTATAACCGGTAACACATTGACTATCGGGAACATAAATCGTTCTTCCTTGTGTGCTACCAAGCAATGGCCTATAATAAAAAACGCGACGGCAAAAACCAGCGGCTGACGATATTGTTGCCCAGCGCCTTTCAGGCTGTAATAAAAAAGAAAAATACTAAGCGGTGGCGTGCCAATAACCAGAGCCAGCAATAAGATATACCACAAAAAACTGGAGGTGCCAAATTCAGCTGCTTTACCGTCTATAATATTTACCCGGTAATAATCGAAGGGGGTAAAAACCAACTGGTGATAAAAATGATAATCTAAAAAAATATTAATGGCTACTCCTGCGGAAAAACCAATCGCCATAGGCAACAGATTTACATATTTTCTGTCGATAAACAGAAACCATATACCAAAGCCAACAATACCAAATGCTATTTGAAAACGGAAATAAAAAGCCAGGCTAAACAGGAAACCTGTTAATAATACATATAGAAACTTTTCTTTTTTTAGTTCATACAATAGAATGGCACCGAAGAATACAATTGACGATGCCATTTCAGAACTAAATAATGTACGGATATAGGGAAGTGACCAGGATAAATTGATAAGTAACAGGACCAGGTATAGTAGTTTTTTATTGGACTTAAAATAATAAATGCCAATCGCGTTAAATACGACAAAACCCAGCAGTCCAAAAATAAGGCGCAGGATTGCCAGTTGTACGAAGGCATCATATATATGGAAAAACCGACAGGCGATAATAAATCCCGAAAACAGATAAACTTGTACGGTTGGCCGTATATGGCTCTTTAATTCCCAGACACTGGTAGCACCGGAAGGTTCCCCCAGTTGCCAGGAAGAAAACTCGATTAATTGAAAATGCTGGTCAGGATGAAGGAATCCAACCTGAGTAATAGAGAAAATGATTTGTACAAGCAGGGAAAAGAACAAAAGCCACCGTAAACGTGAATCGTCAATCCTGAATCGTGAATTTATTTCCATTTTGAACATCACTTATTGATGTGCGGGTAAGTTGATTTTTGTATTCTGATTGTTACGATAGCGCCTTACAAACAAGCCTTCCAGAAAAGGCTGTTGCGTCGTTGTGTAGCGTTGAAAAAATAGACCTGAGTCAGACTGCTCAGGCAATTCCTTAGGGTCTCGAATGGGCATTGAAGCGGCAGACACCCTTGTAAATACCTTCATGGGATGTAAACATAATACAAAATCATTTCACCACTTATCGTACGGGTTTTGAGCTTATCCTGTAAGGTTTGCTTAGCTAGACAAAACTATAACAGGCACCAAACCGCATGCTGAGTCTTATTTGATTAATATAGAGCTAATAAGGAAACGTAATGTCTTTTGTCCAGTATGATCGATTCATCGTTGCCTTTGCTTGTTTATCTGACTTTACCCATTCCAATGCAGCGCCGACAATTTCTCCAGAAAACGATTGTAAGCAGTAGTCTGCTCGCTAATCCCAGCGTTTTTAACCAGAATCAAACAGCTGGCAGTGAATTGCCTGCCTGGAAATTGCCTGATCTGCACAAAGCGATTGCTGATCCTGTACTCATTCGATCCGTTGAATTGCTTAAGACGCAGGGACAATTGATGGTGGTGGTAACTGCGCAGGACGGAACAAAGGGCATTACCCAATGCAACGAACGGATGCAGAATCTGACCTCGTTATTGAAAGGGCTTGTCATTGAGCACTTTACGGGGAAAGATGCACGCGATCTGCCGCAGTTAATTGACGATTCTTACCGTCTCAATTCGAACTACAAATATGCCGGTATGTCGCTCTGGAACTGCATTGGTTCTGTCGAAATTGCCGTTTGGGATCTGTTGGGGCGCCTAAGCAAAAAACCAGTCTATCAGTTACTGGGAAAACCCCTTCGGAATCAATATGAGGTATATATTTCTGATTTTGATCGGGGCACCGATACCGCAGATGTTGTTGAGCGACTGGCGCAGAAACTGGCTGCTACAGGCGCTAAAGGGGTAAAAATCAAGGTTGGTGGACGCATGAGAAATACGCCGGAGGATGACCGCCGAACGCGACTTTTCGTTCCTTTAGTCCGCAAGAAATTAGGGAGTAAGATCACAATCTATGCCGATGCAAACGGTTCATATACACCGGAAGAAGGTATTGAGATTGGCCATATGCTGGAAGATAATGGAGTTGCCATTTTTGAGGAGCCCTGCAATTTTGAAGATGAAGAAGGATTGCGACGTGTAAATAAATCACTCACAAAACTCCGGCTGGCGGGTGGAGAGCAGGACACTAGTCTCTACCGATTTGAGCGATTGGCACGAACAGATGTCTATGATTTATTACAGGCTGATATCTATTATAACGGCGGTATTTTACGAGGGTTGCAGGTCGCTGAAATTGCCCGAACCTACGGTAAAACTATAGCGCCACATACGCCTAAATCTGATCCGCTTATTGCTCCATTCTGGCACTTAGCCGCCATTTGCCCCAACCTATATGGCCTTCAGGAGTTTGTCTATGAACTGAATAGCAAACCAGCTACCTGGTATGAACCCGCCATTCGAGTGCAGGGTGGTGTCATGCAAATACCCAATACACCAGGATTAGGAATCAACTACGACGAACAGATCTGGAAATCGGCCGAACGGATTGTGTAACTGATTAGCTTTGTTTGTACCGAATTTTAGCCTGTTATAACCCCGTTTTATAGTCACTTTTCGGTGAAATTTATTGGCCTGGTCGTCTCATTATTGTGCCTTTTACGCTACAAAAAGATTGTATTTTAAAATAGCATACATAGCCCTGAAGCCGTCTCGCCAGCCAATTTTTTTGCCATCAGAATACGTACGGCCATAGTAAGAGATACCAACTTCGTAGATGCGAATACCAGGAACACGGGCCAGTTTTGCCGTGATCTCCGGTTCGAAGCCAAATCGTTTTTCCCGAAGATCGATTCGTTGGATCAATGCTGTTCGGAATACCTTGTAGCATGTTTCCATATCGGTCAGGTTCAGGTCCGTAAATATATTAGACACCAGCGTCAGAATTTTATTGCCCACAGAATGCCAGAAATACAGCACCCTGTGTGGGTGGTTGCCAATAAATCGGGTGCCATAAACAACATCGGCTTTCCCGTCTATCAGGGGCTGAAGCAATAATATATATTCGCTGGGGTCATACTCCAGATCGGCATCCTGAATGATGAGCCAGTCGCCGGTAGCTAGCTGAATGCCAGTGCGCAGAGCCGCCCCTTTCCCCTGATTCGTTGGTTGACAAACATAGTGTGTACTTACATCCGGGTAGCCCTGCTGGAATGCCCTGACAAGCAGACCCGTGTGATCCGTCGAACAGTCATCGACTACAATGATCTCTTTCTGGATGGACAACGGAAGTGGAGACGCGGCCACCTTGTGCAATAGTTCTGTAATGGTACGTTCTTCGTTATAGGCGGGAATAACAATGCTCAGGATCATTTTGGTGGTAGTTGGATAGAGTTATGTGCCAATGTGTCAATGGTTGGGTGAGTTAATCTAAAGCCCTCCGCAATGGTCTTTCCCCTCAGTTGCAAATCATCTGAAAAGAATGGTGTGCAGGGTTGTTCAATGTCTAAACATGCCTCGCATGGCGCGCGTGGAACAACTACCGCCAGGCCACTACGGGTTCTGTGAAAGTCGTAGTATGTGGTTTGTGCTTCAGAATTAATGTGGCTTAACTTTGCAGGTATGAGTAGAAGATCGACCAGTGAATTGAGATTGTGATTCCCCCTTCTAACCGCAGCGAAAACGAATAAACCGATCAGCGTTAGTCCGACTAATCCCGTAGCAATTCGTGTAGGCAACGGTCGCTGGAGTAGGTGTAGGTTATGAATGGGTAATAAAGCGGCTATCCAGATAAAGGCATAACCAAACCGGAATTCGGGAGCTTTCAAAAACCAAAATAAAAATCCGGCCAGAGCTACTATATAAGCTGGCAACAACCTCCGCAGACGCTCGTGGCCATAAATGTATTGGGAGGCCATCAACAGGGGCGACACTACGGCCATAATGAACGTAGGCCGGTTGGGCCAGTTGTACCAGAACCACCAGTGGGTCCACCACCAAGATACCCATCGGGCAAACGGCCAGGTGAGTTTTTCTGGATCGAATTTGGTTTCGGGAAGGTGAAAGCGTGCCCAAAACGTAACGAAATCTTGTTCAAAACGAACCGCGTTTTTAGCCAATTTCCAATCGACCGAAACTAGATCAAGTTCAGTAAATGGGAAGATTAGATAGCCTGACAGAATAACGTTCCGGGCCAGCCAGGGGCCAATAAGCAAACAAGCTAGTATCATTACCCAGATTCCATGTTTCCACCTAAGCCAGTGCCGGTGCTCATAGGCCACAAACGGCAGGAGTAGCAGGATTGGCAGCGTAGCTAGTTTCACGGTCAGGCATGTGAATACTAATGCTACCAGCAAAAACGCCCGGAATCGATTACTGTTTCTGGTGTCATCAAGCCATACTAAAAATACGAAAAGTGTTAACAATGTGGCCCATACGTCTGTGCCAGGTGCATTGACCTGGCGGATCAAAAAAAATAAGGTCAGACACACTATGCTGAGTTGAAGATTCCGCAAAACGGGACTCAGATTGAGCCGCTGAAGTTGCCCGATACTGTAACCCCCAAAGAGGAGAAGCAGGAAACCGTTGAGCGGGAACAGCGTTTGATTAGCCAGATCTGTAAAGCCGAAAGCAGCTCCAATCACAAAAAAGCTGGAATTAAAAGCCAGACGACTGAATAGATTGCCAAGTCCTGGAATAGCCGCATACCGCTCAACATACCGGATAGTGGGCAGGTGATAGGTACCACTATCGGGATTGGCAGGACGTTCGATGGCATAGAATAGTACAACTATGACGAGTATCCAACATACAGGCTGTCGGACAAGTTTGTGAAAATTGGTCATAGCCCCACGTATCGGACGATTCGCCAATTGCCAGTTTATAAAAATAACCAGCAACGCTAGACCTGCAACAAACCAGAAATTAGTCGGGAAGAAAATTGAGACGAACTGCAACACACTGATTACACCAATCAGACCCACCAGGACCGTTTCAGTTGGGGAAACCGTTCCTGGCCAATGGCGTTGCAGGACAAGCACAATGACCTCGCCCAGCACCAACAATAGTATGTAAAGTAGAGCCCATAGAAGTAAGAGTATTAGCATGTTATGTTGGATAGCGTAATGCGATAAATTAGTGGCGATCTAGCTGTGGCAATACTCTGACTGGAGTATTGGTTGCGGATTGACGAAGAGTTAGAACCAAACCTCAACCAGTTATTCTTTGCACTTCTTTTTCGTAAAAGACATCCTACATACTGATTAGTCAACGCGTTGCTAATCAGTATGTAGGATGCTCTCTTTCGGGGATAAAATTATTGGACTTACTGCTAAATCAACTTCTCGATTTGAGACAGATCCTGTCAATTTAGGGACAAAAGATACTGATCCGCAGGACAATGGTGCGTTGTAGGCTCATGAGCACAGGTTTTTCGGAACCAGCGCATAGAATGAACAGTCATGTTCCGTAAGAATCAGGACAGCTTCAGAAACGGGTAAGCCTTACTTATGAGAATGGTAGAATGTGCTTCGGGTCGTTTAAGGATACACTGGTAACTGTTTCAGCCAGGCCAGATTGAATCGATAGTGCTGGCTACTGCTGACCAGATGAATCAGGTTGTCGGGTGTTTGCGTAATCGCCAGGTAGCCTTTAGGTTCGGCGTGGGTGGCGTCCATATCAAAAGCACCTGTCCAGGCTCCGCCATTCAGGAATCGGTAGTTTCCATCGGTTAGCAGTTTCTTCACCGGCCAGGTTTTACCCTCATCGTATGATAAGGCAGCATACATGCCGTACCCTTTCATTGTTTTGCCTGATTCACCCGTAAAAAGCAGTCCGTTCTTGCCTTCATTCGCTTCATCGGGATGATGTGTAAAGGAAATTAGCAGCAATGGCCCTTCATTGAGCCGAAACAGAACCAGCCGCTGACCACTCCAGACCGGAGGAAATTCAGAAGCCTGGTACGTCCATGTTTTACCCATATCGTGCGATACACTCATCGGCATCCGTGGGCCACTCGAATCGGGACCGGGCAGATCGTCTTTGCGGCCAAGAGCTAATAGGCTACCGTCTTTCAACTGGACGACACCCGCATGAATACCCGCAATCAAACCGCCCGTTGCTCCATTCTGATACTCCGGCTTTTGTGGGTCGGTATAGGGGTTGATCCAGGTTTGGCCACGGTCTTTACTAACGTGAATGGCGGTTCCACCGGTGGGCCCTGGGTCGGCATCACCCGCCTGGATAAGCCAGCCCTCCCGCGTCTGAAGTAGTCCGGCAATAACCTGATTTCGTTTTGTGTGTTCGGGATCGGCCAGTCGGGGAGCTGACCAGGAAGCCCCATTATCGTGGCTTTCCCGGAAGGTGATGGCCAGATTTTTCCAGTCTCCGTCAGTTTCAACTCCGTTAAGGTGAAAGATTGTGCCCTTCCCATCGTGTAGAAGCGATGTGCCGGTCATATTGCGGTCAGGGACTTTAAAAAACTCGGATGGCTCATCCCAAACCTGTTTACCAGATCGTAACCGACTCCCAAGAATGGTCATCTCCCGGCCTGATTCTTCGTTCGTAGAAAACCAGGCTGCTAGCATATCCCCATTCGGGCACCAGGTAATGGCCGGACAGTGGTTATGGGAGAAAAAGGGAATACCGGCTGTACAAACGGGTTTATTGACGTAGCGAATAGGCTCCATAAATATGGGCTTTGTCGAGGAAACAGTTTTCCAGACGAACGGCTTCTGAGCCACCTGTTGCATAACCGCTGTTGCTGGTTCTGCCGGAAGGGGAGTAGAGGTAACGGCTTCGGCCTGCACAACCCGGAAACCGACCAGCCAGCTTTTGTCGCTGGGGAGCATACCCAGTCGGTTCGACGAACGCAGATAACGGACGGGTGTTCCATGACTACCTCCACGCGTTACACGATACAGCCCACTGATTCGTCCTGTCGGATTGATTTGCTCCCCAGCCCGGTAGGGACCATACCAGTCAGCACACCATTCTTCAACGTTACCGTGCATGTCGTGCAAACCAAACGCATTGGTCGGACTCTGCCCTACCTGCAACGAAACAACTACCGGATCGCGGTCAGTTTTCTGGCTCTTGTGGTAAGCAGTCGCAAGTTTACTACCGGTCGAAAAATCCGAGGTGGTACCGGCGCGGCAGGTATATTCCCACTCCGCTTCAGTGGGAAGTCGATAAGGTTTACCCTCTTTCTGGGTGAGCCACCTGCAGAATGCCAGGGCTTCGTCATAAGTGACAAATACAACGGCTTCGTCATCGGCTTTCGAGAATCCCATTTTACCTCTCAAGGTTTTATGAGCCGGATCGAACGCTTCATACTGCGCATTCGTAACTTCAGTAACTGCCATCAGAAATGGCATTGTAATACTGACTCGGTGCACCGGTTGTTCATCCGCATCTTCTCCATCGCGTTCAGAACCCATATGAAAGACGCCTGCCTGAATCGGAACCAGGCGCATTCCTATTGAATTAGTCGATTGACTGAAGGCTATTTGAGAAAGTAGCGTGAAAAAGAAAAATAGTCTGATCACTGTTCGTAAAGGTTTCGGTTTTAGGAAGGAAATTGGAATGAAAGAGATCAACGTAACGAAAATTTACTCACAGATGAACAAAGAACAGGTGTTTACCGAAAAATAGTTTAGCCTGAGTGAGTAGTGAAAACTAGACTGGTGAGTCCCCTGCTTCTTTTGAGCGAAGATAATCTGGAATAGCTTCCTGAGCACGCAACGGCGTAGCGTTAACAGTTGCCAAAGGCTGATTCACCATATCGGCGTCTACGCTCCGAAGTTTAAGCGTATCGCTTAGTTGCAGTTGGAGTAATGCCTTCAATTCATTGCGTAATGCCGGGTCATAGATGGGAAAACCAACCTCGATCCGACGATTAAGATTGCGGTTCATCCAGTCGGCCGACGAGAGGTAGATTTCTTCTTCGCCCCCGTTAGTAAACAGCAGCACCCGCCCATGTTCCAGGTACTTATCGACTAGTCTGAATACCTGGATCGTCTCACTCAATCCGGCTTTACCGGGAATCAGGCAACAGATACCGCGCACGAGCAAGTCGATACGAACACCCGCCTGGCTGGCCTCGTAAAGTTTATCGATTGTCTTTTTCTCTTCCAGTCCGTTCATTTTGAGGCAGATATAAGCCGGTCTACCTGCGCGATGGTGCTCAATTTCGCGGTCGATCAACGATAGCCAGTTCTCTTTCATGCCAAATTGGGCGACCAGCAGGTGACGGAATGATTTAGGCTGCTTGCGGCTTTTAAGATACGTAAAGACTTGACGGAGTTCGCGCCCGATGCCGCGATGGGCTGTAAAGAGGCCGTGATCGGTGTATACTGTTGCGGTATTTTCATTGAAATTACCGGTCGAGAGATAGCTATAGGTGTGTTTTCTTCCATCGGCTCCCCGGCGCGTGATCAGGGCAATTTTGGCATGGACTTTAAGGCCTGGTAGACTGTAAATAATGGTAACCCCGGCTTCCTGCATCCGGCTTGCCCAGTTCAGGTTATTGGCTTCATCGAACCGGGCTTTTACCTCTACAAACACGGTCACTCGTTTGCCATTTCGGGCCGCACTGATGAGTGAATTTGCCAGTAGAGACGAGTTCGCCAGCCTGTATAAGGTTACCCGAATACTGATAACGTTTGGATCGACGGCCGCTTCGTTGAAAAAACGCAGGACGTAATCAAACGTTTGATACGGATAATGCAGCAGTAAATCCTGCTGATGAATTTCATCCACAAGGGTTTCGGCAAGTTCAAGTTGAGCAACCTGCATCGGTTTTACCGACGGATTTTTCAGGCGCGGGGCCAGTGGGTTGGGAAATTTGAATAGATCATAGAGGTTATGGTAACGACCTCCTTCTACCAGTTCTGCTGTTTGCAGGCCGAAGGTAGTACGCAAAATACCCAGCATGTCGGCATCCATCGTGCTATCGTAAAGGAATCGAACGGGATGGCCAATTTTGCGCTGTTCGAGCTGGTGTCTGATTTTCTCGATCAGATCGCCTGAAAACTCATCATCGATCAAGGCATCTTCATCGCGGTTGAGTTTTATGCTGTAGCACGATATGACATCGTATCCTTTAAATGCCAGGGATAAATTTTGTCGAATAATTTCATCGAGTGTAATGATAAACTGTTGACCATTCACGGGCGACAGCACCGTGTAACGAGACAAGTTGTCGGAGGGAATATTGACATAGGCATAGGTGTAGCCTGCCTGAGGAGCCTGACGATCCTGCAACCGAATGGCAAAATACAATTGTCGGCTGGGCAGAAAAGGATGCGAAGGATTGGTCAGGTAAACAGGTTTGAGATAGGCAAGAACCTGACTCTGGAAGTAATGTCGAACTTCGCGCTGGTGTTCGCCCAATAAAGCCTGACCCTGGTAAAGTGTGATTCCGTTTGCCTCCAGTTCGGGTACTATCTGGTTCGAAAAAATTCGCCCACATTCCTGTTGCTGAGCCAGAGCAATCCCGGCAATCTGCTGCAATAATTCGGCCGGGTCACCGTCTACGACCGTTTCGACCTGGCGGGCTTTTAACAGTAATAAATTTTGTAGACCGGCAACTTTTACCCGAAAGAATTCATCGAGGTTCGATGAGAAAATAGCCAGAAAATTTATGCGCTCGTAAAGGGGAAGGGTGGGATCGGCCGCTTCACTTAGAACACGCTGATTGAACGAAAGCCAGCTAAGTTCACGCGGTTGATAGGGGAAGGTATGTTTCATGCCTGAAATTAGAGCGATAAATTGATTGTCAGGCACCCCTTGTGTTAACTTTATGCTAATTGCCAGAGCATAATATCTTTACTTATGCCTTTGAGGTGTTTAGCACCAACACAGAGCGCACTGTCGGGGCAAGCGGGTAGATCATCTATAACTTCCTGACTAACCAGGAGTTGTGAGTTGCATTCTTTGTTCAGTTGCTCGATGCGTGACGCCTGAATGACAACCGTACCCGTAATGTTGTACTGCTGGCGGTTTTCGGTCCCGATATTACCGACTACCGCATCCCCCGTTTGAATTCCGATTCCGACCGAGGTTTGAGGAATTATACCATTCTGATTTGCTTCGACAATGGCATCGAGAATGGCAAGGCCAGCTTCAACTGCCCGTTCGGCAGGATTGTTAACGGCCAACGGAGCTCCGAATGTAGCCATACAACCATCTCCCAGAAACTGATTCACAATGCCGCCGTTTTGCCGGATAACCGTTGCGACAACATCAAAAAATGCACTTTGGTAGGTAATAACCTCGTCGGGGGTGTGGGTATCAGCAAAATTGGTGAAGTTGCGGATGTCTAAAAACAGGACAGCCACTTTCCGGTGACTGGCTTCCAGCCCGCCTTTTTGGGCCAGAATAGCCTCTACCACTTCGGGCGATACCTGCTGGCCGAACAGTGTCCGAATCTGCTCCCCCGTTTCCATCCGCTCGATAGAAAGCTGGATCGTTTTGCGGATCTGCCGGGCTACGTATGCTGCTCCGGCACCCGTCAATATCATTATGATTGTTTTCAGCGCATAAGGAAAGGTTTCTGTCAGGTAAAAGCTCAGCTCTGTCACTTGATCAGAACCGGGTTCCAGTAAGTAAAGGCTTAGTGCATAGAACTCAAGTCCGGCTAGCCCACCGGTCCAAAGCGATACGGTCGAGCTAAGACGGAGTGTTGAGAGGGTAATAAAGATAAAATAGAGATAGGCAATAGGCGAGAGCAACATCAGAATCGGGTGATCTAACGACTTACTGACCAAGTATATCGCTGTAGTCAGAACAGTGATTTCGATCGTTGCATTCCCGAATTTAGCAAAGTAAGCCGCGGCCGGTCTTGGCCAAAGTCGTCGCATCCCCAACGTTTGCCAGACCATGATCTCATAGACGAGCATACCGCCCATATAGGTCGCCAGCTGTATCGAAATATGATGACCAGTAACTTCACCAATGGGTACATTTGCAAAGGGAATAGTAACGCCGTAGAGCACAAAGCCAAAAGCAAACAAAATAGCCAGTACACTGGCTCGCTGTCGTTCACGCAATACGCTTTCCTGCTCAAACTCCTGTTGGAAATAAGTGAGGGTAGGCTGATGGTATCGATGCTTGAACATAAGCTTTACGGGTATATGGTTGTATCCTAAATTAATAGCGGGTCAAATTCCTACAAATAAAGTTATGTTCCCAACCTGTTGTGATGGAGCGCCTTTAAACTGGGGTGTAATCAACTTTTCGCTGAATGAAATTCCCAATCGATTATGCATCAGTACGCCCCCATACTCAACTTGCATGAATGCATGATTCAGAAGGTTGCTATTAAGTACATAATCGGCTTGCTTGTGGGTGAAAATTCCACCCTGTAAAACCGAATCGTTCATCACAAAGCGAATAGTCGGTCGTACGAAAAAAAATAGCTGAAATTTGCGGTAGGAGTTTAACCGCTGATTACTGGTTTTGCGTTCGTAGTTCGAAAAATAATCGCTGAACAGGCCAGCTCTGACGATAAGGCCAGCGTTTAAGTTGTTACTTAGGGTACCAAGATTTGTGCTTAGCAAGCCCAGAACTTGCAAATTAGCTGAAGGTTGCACCAACTGCTTCTCATACTGGATCAGGTAATTGATGACAACATCGGTCGGTAGCTGATGTTGCCAGCCCTGCGGTTTGTCAAAACCCAACTGCCGGTGAATCCAAAGCTGAAGTTCTTCGCCCAAAGCAGCCTTTCCCAGTACACCCAAACCCAGTTCGGTTGTCAGGCGTTGTTTGTTTTCCGGGTCAGAAGAGGTGAGGGCGTGGGTAGCGTATAGCGTAGCGGTGTACGGTCGATCGCCCTTTATGATTGTCTTTTTTTTGATATCGGTTGGTGTGTACATCAGATGGGTGAGTCCGATGCTATACATATTATTGACCTGACCCGCTAACGGAATCAGAAGGGCGCTCAAAAAACGTCGCTTCGTCTGTTTGGTATAAAATACGTCAATCCGAGTGCCATTCGTATATTGCCGGTCACTAATCTCCCGTCGGGTGTTTAGACCATCATTGTCTTCACTAACCCGGATCAGTTGAAGGGTGTTTCGTTGCGCCAGTGCCGGGTACGTCAATAAAAAGCCCAGCATTAAACAAGTCAGGCGATTTAAGGCATTGGTGGCCAGGGTAAGTCTAAATGCCACGTCGGGGATATAGGTGTTCAAACAGCCTGCGAATTTGCTGTATTTGATTCAACAAATCAACTGTTTTCTGAACACAGCTACTTCGAATGCCCGAGTGAAGTTATGATGGGTGCATCCTCAGTAATCAGGTATTGGTATTTCATCGATACACAGATTCAGGGCTAAAATGGATGGATGGATTGCAAGAGCCAGAATGAGACAAGAGCCAATTTGGCCAATTCAATTTGAAAGGAATTCGGTTGTACTAATTTTGTCGTATAGCTTTTTGAACCATATGCACCAAACATTACTGCTTTGCCTGTCACTCATGCTGGCCGTTTCCCTGTTTGTGATGTTGGGTCAGCGGTTACGAATCTCCGCACCAATTTTTTTGGTCGTGAGTGGTTTAGTCGTCAGCCTCATTCCAGGGATTCCACGTATTGTCATTGATCATGACCTGATTTTCCTGATTTTTTTGCCGCCTTTATTGTACGAAGCCGCCTGGTATACATCCTGGAAGGAGTTCTGGCGGTGGAGACGTATCATCGTAGTACTGGCTTTTGGGTTGGTCATCGTTACGGCTTCTGCGGTTGCGTATATGTCAAGTGCCTTCATTCCGGGTTTTACACTGGCGCTTGGATTCTTGTTGGGAGGTATTATTTCGCCACCCGATGCAGTGGCGGCTACTTCTGTTCTCAAAGGAGTTAAAGTTTCGAAACGATCCGTCAGTATTCTGGAAGGTGAGAGCCTGGTAAACGACGCATCGAGTTTAGTTGTCTTTCGATTTGCACTGGTTGCCGTTCTGTCCGGGTCTTTTGCCTGGAAGAGTGCGGCTGTCGACTTCTTTTTTGTCACACTCATGGGCATACTGGTTGGGTTGGCAATTGCAGGAATTTTTTATGTCATTCATCGATGGATGCCTACCACAACGCGGGTAAGCATACTATTGACCTTTATGGCTCCTTATTTCATGTACCTAACGGCCGAAGAGTTTGAGGTTTCGGGCGTGATGGCCGTTGTGAGCGGAGGGTTGTTTCTGTCGTACCATAGCCATCAAATTCTCAACCATAGCGCCCGCATTCAAGGGACGGGTATGTGGGCAACTGTGGTTTTTGCCTTAAATGGGTTAGTGTTTATCCTGATCGGTTTAGAACTGCCCGTCATAATTGGTGGGCTGGGCGATTATTCGAAAAAAGACGCTATTCTATACGCCATCATGATTACAGCCGTGGTCATTGTTACCCGAATGGCCGTTGTCATGTTTTCGTCATTATTTACCTGGTTTATTGGACGATACATTACCGTTGCCGATCGAAATCCGGGATGGCGTGGGCCCATAATTGTTGGCTGGGCAGGTATGCGTGGCGTTGTATCGCTGGCATCGGCGTTATCGATTCCACTAACCCTGGACAATGGAGAGCCATTTCCTCATCGAAATCTGATCCTGTTCATCACGTTTGTTGTAATTCTGGTCACGCTGGTTTTTCAGGGATTAACGTTACCCTGGGTTATTCGGAAAATCAATTATAAGGACCCCGACAACCGCGCGCCGGAAGAAGAACAGGAATCGGCCATCCGGCTAAAATTGCTGCAGACTGCGCTTGCCGAATTAGAGGAAAAGTATGGGAACGAAATTGGTAGTAATGACCTGATTAGTAATTTGAAGGCTCGAATGAAAAATGATTTTCAGTCAACGAAACATCATTTGAACTCATTGGAAAGCGATGGGGGGAAGATAGACGAATACAACCGGGCGATGACCGATATAGTTTCTGCTAAAAGAAGAGTGTTACACCAGCTTCGCAGGCGAGAAGAGTTTGACGATGAGGTAATTCGTAAGGAAGAGGCACGTATCGACCTGGAGGAAGAGAAACTAAATCATCCCATTCATTAAGCATATTGTGCATTCGGGATAATACGATGACTGGATGGCTGAACAGCTGATTTTTACCGGGACTTCCACCGATTCAACTCCGGTGATTCAGTAAACCAGCTCAGGCTTTCGAGCAACCATTTTGTATTAGAAAAAGGCCCGATCGCACTGTGCGATCGGGCCTTTTTATTGCAAATTCTACCTATCAACCGAACGAATTAATGTGTTTCTGGAAGATAGCTTCGTATTTATTGGCTGCGGCTGTTTGTTTAGCTTCCTTACAAGCCTCTACGATCGTCTGTAAGACATACAAGTCAGCATCGGGATTGCCGAACCGATTGCCGGTTTTGTCGTATGTCAGATTCTGATCGGCGCGGGAAGCCATTGTATCCGCAATTTCGAGCGCCTTTTTCGAGTCACCGACCGTGAACAGGAACCGTACGTAATTTGACGAAATCTGGTCATACGGAATGCTCTTGTCCGGAATCACCTTCAGCGAATAATCCAGCACTTCACGGGCTTTGTCTTTCTTGCCCTCGCGAATTAGCTGATCGGCCAGACGGAAGAAGGCAATGCGGGCTGAAATTACCGGCGGTCCTTTGTAGGTTTCATCGTAATAAACATCCGGATTGTCGAATTCACGCCAGAAGGTTTTCTTCAGCATGTTGTTGTACATGATGTCGGAGTTGACATAGCCGTCGGTAGCACCCGGTACGGCAACGGGCATAAGCCGATACGCGTACCCTTCCAGCTGCATATAATTCTTCAGACTCAGGTAGTTATCGCTGGCCAGTGTACTCGAAAAATAAATCGGACGCTTCCAGTTATTGGTTGCAATCATATCGAGCATGATCAGGTCCGGCTTGTAGAGATCCTTCTTACCAATTGTCCACTGCAAGGTATCTTTCACCATTGGCCGTAACATTGCCGGAACAAAGTTCGACTGATCAAGTGCCGCCTTGTCGATAGGCAGAAACAGCACCGACGAAGGAAGCACGCTGGTCATATCACCACTGGTCAGGGGCACCTGAATGGCCGGACTGTTGGTTTTGATCAGGTTGATATACTGTTTCAGGTCGATCCCGTTTTTCACTCCCGGCACTTCATAGAACGGTACGATGTCATTTTTGCCTTTATTGAAGTTGTCGAACTCCAGGGAAATTGGCAGCGCATCCGATTCGTAGGTCTTCCGTTTCATCTGCTGAATATACCATTCAGTACCAAGCAGGCTCAGGTTGCAGACACGAACGTCACGTCGGAAACCTTCTACCTCCTGCACGTACCAGAGCGGGAACGTATCGTTGTCGCCACCCGTAAACAAAATCGCATTGGGGGCACAGGAATTCAGCAGGTTTTTGGCGAAATCGACCGACTGATAACGGTGGTTCCGATTGTGGTTATCCCAGCTTTTGGCTCCCATCATAATGGGCATGAGCAGCGCCAGACCAACAACCAGACCATTACGAACAGTATCGGATTTGAGATAGGCTCGTAATCCTTCGGCAATGGCCATCACGCCCAGTCCAATCCAGATCGCGAAGAAGTAGAACGAACCCACATAAATATAGTCACGTTCGCGCGGTTCCGATGGGGGCGAGTTCAGGAAGACCTGGAGCGCAATCCCCGTAAACAAAAACAACAAGCCAACAATGAGGAAGTCGCGACGACGACGGAAATACTGGAACACAATACCGAAAAGACCGAGCATGAACGGCAGCATGTAGAAATTGTCGCGCGCTTTGTTGGTCTTCAGCAAATCGGGCGCATTCTGATCCGAAGACCAGGGCAGGAGGTATCCTGCACCCTCTTCATCGCTCTCACGACCGGCGAAGTTCCACATCAGATAGCGCCACCACATGTGCCCTAACTGATAGTCGAACATGTATTTCAGGTTATCGCCCATGGTTGGCTTTTGCCCTTCGGCTAAGCCAAGCATCTGACGATAGAGCTGAGGGTGATTTTGCTGGCTACTGTATACCCGTGGGAACAGCATTTCATCGCCGGGTGCATAGACGTACTCTGGCTGATGGTCGAAGATAACGTATTTATTGCCTTCTTTCTTCCACATAGGAGCGCCCTGTTTCTGGTCGATAGGCCGGGCCGTAAAGACCGGCCCGTAAAGCAGCGAACGACTCCCGTATTGTTCACGGCGCAGGTACGACAGGAAATTTAAGGCGTCACTGGGGTCATTTTCGTTAATCGGAGGATTGAAATCGGCCCGAACAAGTACCTGCATATAAGATGCGTAACCGATCAGCACAAACGCCAGCGCTAATAAAGACGTATTAAGAACGGCCCGTTTCTGCTTTACTGACCAGATTATACCATACGTCACCGCTCCGAGGAAAACAATGACGAAGAAAAACATGCCGGAGTTGAAAGGCAGACCGAACGAGTTGACAAACAACCGTTCAACGGCAAAGGCCATTCCAGGTAAGCCAGGAATGATACCCGAGTTGATAATACCCAGAATAATTAACCCAACCGTAAATGCAGCGGCACCCCCCCAAAAGGTTGGTTTGGGGTATTTTTTGAAATAATAAATCAGGGCAAGGGCTGGAAGGGTTACCAGATTCAGCAAGTGAACACCAATCGACAGGCCGGTCAGATAAGCAATGAGAACCAGCCAGCGGTTAGCCGCAGCTTCATCTTCAATGCGCTCCCACTTGAAAGCGGCCCATACAACAATGGCTGTAAAGAATGATGACATGCCATATACTTCAGCTTCAACAGCCGAGAACCAGAACGTATCGGAGAAGGTGTATGCCAATGCACCAACACCACTTGTACCAATGACCAGCAATGTGTCGGCGGTTGAGTACTCACTCTCTGGCTTGTCCAGAAGTTTTTGGGCGAGCATGGTGATGGTCCAGAACAGGAACGCGATCGTGAACGCGCTGGCCAGTACCGATGCCATGTTGATCCAGTAAGCGACATTGGTCAGGTTACCTAACGAAAGCATGGAGAAAATTCGTCCCAGCAACAGAAAGAATGGCGCACCCGGCGGGTGAGGTACCTGAAGTTTAAACGAACACGCAATGAACTCGCCACAGTCCCAGAAACTGGCTGTGCGTTCCACTGTACTCGCATACGTAAAGAGTGCGACAGCGAAAACAAGCCAGCCCGTGAGGGTGTTCAGGCGTTTGAAAGACTGCATATAGGTAAAGATTAACTGACTGCTTTTGTGTGTAGCCGCCAAAAATACGCAAAAAAGCGGGCCAACCGGGTCAGTTCGAGTTGTTAAAGTTTGTTAAGTAAAAAATAGTGAACTGTCTTTTGTGAGAACAGGCGAACCAATATGGGTTTAAACTTACTAATAAATTTCACCCCGTGCTGCCTTGAGTGTGTTCTGCATCAGCGAACAGATGGTCATCAGCCCTACACCACCAGGAACGGGTGTAATGAAACTTGTTTTTGGGGCGACTTCATCAAACTTGACATCGCCTTTTAGCGCAAATCCACTTTTCTTGGTGGCATCCGGTACACGCTCCAGACCAACATCGATCACAACGGCGCCATCCTTAACCATATCGGCGGTTATAAACTCAGATCTGCCGAGAGCCGCCACCAAAATATCGGCCGACCGGCAGATTTCGGCAAGGTTCTGTGTGCGGCTGTGAGTGATTGTAACCGTACAATTGCCGGGATACGTATTGCGCTGCATCAGAATCGACATTGGTAAGCCCACAATCTGGCTCCGTCCCACTACCACGCAGTGTTTGCCTGCTGTTTTGATGTCATATCGCTTGATCATTTCCAGCACACCCTGTGGAGTTGCCGAAATGTATGCGGGCAAGCCTTTGGCCATGCGGCCGATGTTGATCGGGTGGAAACCGTCTACGTCTTTAGCCGGGTTGATGGTTTCCATCACGCGGTCGGGGTTAATATGGTCGGGTAGGGGAAGTTGAACGATCAGACCGTCCATGTCCGAATTGTCATTCACTTCACGTACTTTGGCCAGTAGGTCTTCTTCTGAAACCGACGGATCGAAGCGAATAAGCGTCGACTTCATGCCTACTTCTTCGCAGTTTTTCATTTTAGAAGCCACGTAGGTTTCTGAGGCCCCGTTATTTCCTACCAGAATAGCGACCAGATGCGGAATTTTACCGCCCTGCTCGCGTATCTGTGCGACTTCAGCCGCGATTTCCTGCTTGATTTGTGCTGAAAGGAATTTACCGTCAAGGAGTTGCATAGATATCTTAGTGTTCTTTGTGCCTTCGTTATTTGCATTGTCCAGGAGAAATCAACAGAACACAACGCTCATAAAGAAGGCACAAAGCTACACAAAGTAATAGGTTCAATGTGGTAAAGATCCGGAAGATTACCGCATTCGTTCGGAAGGCAGATAGTCTACCTGATGGGCTTCCCAGATTGCCGGAACCTCTAACCGTTCAATCATTCGATGCAGAACAGTCTCTGGCACAGCGTATTCGCGGTTCCGGTTCTGCCGGATTAATTGTTGATAGGGTGCTTCCAGGTAGACTAATCGAACACGGGCTTTATAAGTCGTGAATAAATCGATCAATTGTTGCCGGAGCTGGCGTGTCAGGTTCGTGGCGTTCCAGACAAAGGAGGTCTGGCTCCGCAACATGGCCTTGGCATCCTCTTTGGCTAACTGAACCACCCGGCTGGTACCCTGCTGGTCGGTCGGGCTGATTTTTAGCTTGCGCCGGTAATTGTCCAGACTTACAACGGGCCAGTCGGCCAGATTCCGGGCTATAAACGTATCTTTCCCAGACCCAGGCAAACCCGATAACAAAACAACGGCTGACCCCGATTCAGTAAACGGCTCATAGTCGGGCTGACCCTCATCGTGACTGAAATAGTGAAAACGAGCCGTGTCGCTCACGAACTGGCGCGGTTGCCCCCAGCATTTATTTTCCCGGCAAAACTCCTCGAATAGATCGATCCGGTACAATAAATCAGCCTGATCGGCACAAATCCGGCCTTGAACGTCAGCCCGTGCCAGCATCGTTAGCCACTGCGTATCGACTTCCAGGCTTACCTGCAACAACGTTTTCAGCGGATCGGGTTTTTCAAAAATCCATAAAGGGAGACCATGGTACCGAACTAACTTACAAACCTGCTCGCGTTCCGGGAAAGGTAAGGCCACTATGCGTTCGCCGACATAGAGCAACTTACGAGTTATTCGCTCCCCCCGTCGGGCATGCCCCCGCGACGTGATACTACCATCTGGCTCCACGACCGTTGTCGATCGTTTTTCGACATCGTGCAAGAGTGCCGCTGTCCAGAGTAACTCCTGATCATCAGCCGCCAGAGCCTGATAGTCTGATTGAGCGATTAAGCTCGCCAGTACCATCTGCGTATGAATGGCGACATCGCCCTCGGCGTGATGGCGAGGGTCTTGCCTGACACCTGCCATATCGCTGATCTCCGGAAAACGGGCAGCCAGGGCAGACCATTGTTTATCGGTTGTGAGTGTCCACATAGCTACTGGCGGTTAGGCAGACCGTTCGACTGCTCGTTGATTAATCGGGCACGTTGCCAGTTCCGGGTCCAGTGTTCGTCGGTTTTGACGTGCCCTTTTCGGACGTACTTGAAGACATTGTGGCTATGAGCCGACTCGGCAAAACCGTCGATGTTGCGACTGACTACGCCCTCCATCGTGCAATCCTGGCCCGATTGGGCATCAACTGACCCAAACGTACCCGGCTGCGATGCCCAGTAGTTTACCGTAGCTTCGACCTGAACAGGATCGAATGGCTGCGCGTAATGCGCTAGTACGGGCACCGTCGGGAAGTCGAGCAACTGGGCATAAAACTGAGTTTCTTCCCACGAAAGCCACTGGTCGTTTTCCCGAATAGCGAAAACATAGAAATGCGACTCAAGTCTTGGGTAAGCAATGGAATGGACAGCGTAGAGATTCTCACCGAAGACTTCGAGGTCGCCAAGGTCATGTTTATGCATCGCCCAGCGCTCACGAAGGTGGCGTGTCCAGGGCGTTTGGGTTGGGGAGGCATGTGAGCGCGCAAACACGCCATACCGATTTAGACAGTTATTTTCTCCGTCTAGTTTCTCGGTATGAATGAGGGTTGAAATCTGGGACAGATCTGTTTGGTACTGATGATTGATCCGGTCGTCGCTCGTGGTGCCGGGCGAAAACGGATAATGATACGTTCGACCGTATTTTCGGGAAATCATGATAATCGCGTTTTGATAAGACAATAGAAACACAGGCACTTTACCGGGCGGTAAAGGCTATTCACCTCGTGAAACCTGTGCGCGATTACATGACATTGAACGGCTTAAAGGGTACTGAAAAATTAAACGCTGCAAAGATAAAGCAAGGAATCTGAATAGTGAATCATCCGTATTTTTCCTGCCAGGCCTTTTTTAGTTTCTGGTAATCCGGATCTTCCCTTGCTTCCAGGTACTTGCTGTAAAAGATTCGGGCCGATTCAGCTTTGACAGGGTCTTCGTCGCGCGGGAGTTGTTCCCGGCCGTGCGATCCGGAGCGGCCCTTCTGGTCGTTGGGAACAGGTCCATCGTATTTCTGACCCGTGCGATGATTGGCGTAGCGCCTGGCCCGCGTATAACCCATTTGCAGAAATTTACGGGCCATATCCATTCCGATAAAATCACCTTTTTGCTTGTAGTCCTGAAACAGCTGAAAAATCTTCTCCGACGATTCACGAGCAATGTCTGGCGTTTTAAAACGCCAGAAGGGAAGAATTTCTGATTTATAGGGTTGCACCAGCAAAACACCCATCTCACCTTTCCCGACGCGATACAGTTCGGGCTGTTCGCGCAGGTTTAGCTGTCGATAGTCGAGGTCATACCGAAAGGCGCGGTCGTTGGTTGGCATGGATCGAGCAGTAGCTTTAAGGGGTAAAACTGGAAATGGAACCAGATGATTAGGATCGCAGGTGATTTTTGCAACTTTACCCAAAACAGGAAGATGGTATGGAGGTTATTCAGAAAGTTCGGGTCGTATCGATCAGTTTACGATTTTACAAGCCGATGTTTTGCCAATCTGGTAATTGTTAAGGAGTGACCTGTTTACTGCTTTTTATTCCGGGTGCCTACTTGGTTTGGCAATCGCTAATAAAAGGTCATCAAGGGGCGAGCCACACCATTTTAGATTCAGGCTCATACTGAAACTGTGCCCGTGTCTGACCTTTCCGGCTGAGGTGTAGATATTCCATCGATAACACCCGGCACTCAATCACGGCGAAGTTTTTACGCCCGGCTTCGCTCTCTGCATCCGTTGGTAAAGTTTCGCCCAACTGTTCAGGGAAACCGGGATATGGGGCTGGCTGAACACTACCCGGTTTTTGTTCAGAAAGATAGGCTTTCCGGCTGCCTGTCCAGAGCGCTTTCCATTGATCATCGGCAACATAATCGTCAGTATGGAGCCGGGTTTCAACAATTAAACGTAGCTGTATTTGCTGCTTTTCGTCCCAGAACAGTAGCGTAGCCGTAGGAAAGGCTTCGAGTTGCATCACCTTTTCTGAACGGGCGTCGGTATGAAACCATATGTATTTGCGGGTAGTATCGACTTGCCTTAATACAACCATGCGAGCGTCGGCTCTATGATCGGTACAGGTGGCAACAATCATGGTTTTAAAAGGACCATCCTCGCTTTCTGGAGCCGAATCGAGCTGCTGCCAGCTTTCATGCTCAAGGCTGGCCAAAGTTGGGGATATTGCCTCAACGGCTTTTGAATTACCTGGTTGCTCAGAAACGGACATAAAATAGTCTTATCACAGTCGTTGAGTTAACGGGCTGTAGACTTTTTTTGTTTGCGGTGTAAGTTTTTAAGCAAGCCAGCGACTAACTGCATAAAGACAAGCCCAAGCCGCGATGGAAAGCGATTTTATACAGACGGTCAATGCCCACGCCGGAATCATACAGAACGTATGCCGACTCTACGGTAAGGATGACGAGGACCGGAAGGATCTATACCAGGAGATCGTGCTCCAACTCTGGCGGGCGTTTCCTGCCTTTCGGGGGGAGTCTAAAGCCTCTACCTGGATGTACAGGGTTGCACTCAATACGGCCATTTCGCTGTTTCGTCGGCAATCCCGGCAGATCGCACCCGTACCTATTGATCAGGAACTGCTAAATCTGGATCAATATATTGCTTCTCCGGATGCTGATCCGCAAATGCAGCAGTTTTACCGCGCCGTTGACCAGTTATCGCTTATCGAAAAGGCTATTGTGTTTCTGTATTTAGACGACAATTCGTATGAGGAAATCGCCAGAATTACCGGTATTTCTCAATCGAATGTGGGCGTTAAGCTGAATCGTATAAAAGGGAAATTGAAAAAGATTGTTGAATTAACGAACGAATAAACGGACACGAAAATGGATTTGGATGAATTTAAAATCACCTGGAAAGCCTACGAACAGAAACTGGATTCAACGGAGCGGCTTGGCAAGCAACTTCTGCAAATCGTATTGCAAAATCGCTCGAAGAGTACAATCGATAAAATGATTCATGACCTTCGGCTGGCCTTTGCGATTCTGATTGGGATCATTCTTTTTTTTACCGCCGTAATTGCCGGAAATGCTTTCGACTACACAGAGCCTGTTCATTATATTCCCGCCTGTTGTTACCTGGTTATTGCGATAGTCGGTTTGTATTTGTCGTTTCAGCATCGGGCCAATCTCCGCAAAACCCGTCTCCTGACACACGATCTATACCAGGCATTGCAGGACCTGATCAAATTTCGTACGCAGCATACGAAACTTATGAAGCGAGTATGGATGTTGGCTATGCTGTCTGGTTCGATGGTTATGCTGCCTGCCATTGCTCATAAATTTTCTGAAGGCTGGATGAATACCCTGCTGATTATACTGCTGCCTATCGGACTGACGGCTCTGTCGATTGGGCTGGCAACGCTGGCAGGGATGTTTACCGACCCTTATCTTGACGAGTTACGCGGGCAGCTTAAGGAACTGGACGAGTTACGCTGACCGTTCGCTGAAATCCTGGTAAACGAGATAACCGGATGGGGTATTTACTGGTTAAGTTAGTACATCAACAGGAAGCCTGCGGGTGACCTTATCTGACCAATGTGTTTTCATAAATCACTGGCTATCAAAGCCGCCGAACTCGAAGCCCGCTATGGGGCATCCCTGCCAGAGTCTGCTGAATTTCAGCCCATTTACCATGCCAATGCGTACCAGTTTCCAACCTGGCCAATTATAACCAAACAGGATCCGAAGCACTTTCAGATGATTCATTGGGGCCTCATTCCGCGCTGGACGAAAAGTAGTGACGATGCCTCCGACATTCGTACGAAAACCATCAATGCACGCTCCGAAACCATCTACGAAAAACCGTCGTTTCGAGGGGCGGCCCAGGCTGGCAAACGGTGCCTGATTCCGGTTACGGGCTTTTATGAATGGTATACGTCGGGTAGTAAGAAGTTTCCGTTTTACATCAGCACAAGTGATCAGAAAATAGCCTCGATTGCTGGCTTATGGGACGAGTGGCCGGACCCCGAAACAGGGGAGTTGGTCCCGACCTATACCTTGCTGACTACGGAAGCTAATCCGTTGCTGGCGGCTATCCATAATACAAAAAAACGGATGCCGTGTGTATTGACACCCGACGAGGAGAAGGCCTGGTTATACGAAGATCTGAATGAAGACGAAGCCCTGGCATTGCTGGCGAAACCGTATCCGGCAAAAAAAATGCATAGTTATAGTATCAGCAAACGAATCACCTCGCGCAAGGAGCCGAGTGATGTGCCTGAGGTACTGGTTCCAATGGAGTATCCTGAACTGAAAAATCAGCCTGCATTATTTACTTAAGTAATCGATCCCGTTTGTATACATAGCAATCCGCTTATGTAGTATTTGGGACTAAACCACTTTTTTGGCCGTTTTTTTGCGACTCGAATTGTCTTTTTCCGGGAACTCTCCCGGACTCAATATTCTGTATGTTTTGTATAACCTGACTATGAAAAAGAAATTACGTACTTTATTGCTGGGTATTGCTGTTATAGCCGCGACAAACGCGGCTCATGCGCAGTTTCCAGCGCTTCCAGGTGGGGGAGGACAGCGGCCTCCCGCAGCTATACCCGGTACTTCCAGCGACGACTCGCCCCGTGGTAATGCCAAACTAACGGGCGTAGTTGTGGATTCAACGACCAATAAACCGGTTGAATTTGCGAGTATTGCTCTAATAGATACCAAAACGAAGAAGCCAATCGATGGAACCGTTGCCGACGACAAAGGGAAATTTACGTTGAACAAGTTGCCGGAAGGTGAATTTCAACTGCTGATTTCGTTTGTCGGTTATCGGAACAAAACGGTTTCGAGCGTTAAGCTCAATCGGAAAGGTGATGTTGATCTGGGGACAGTTAAACTTGGGGCCGATGTTCGTACCCTTAAGGAGGTAGAAGTGGTTGGACAAGCCTCGCTGGTTGAAGAAAAAGTAGACCGGCTCGTCTACAACGCCGATAAGGATATCACTGCCAAAGGAGGAGATGCGACGGACGTCATGCGCAAAGTGCCGCTTTTATCGGTTGATTTAGACGGTAACGTGAGCCTGCGCGGTAGTAGTAACGTTCGGGTCCTGATCAATAATAAACCCTCAACAATTGTGGCCAGCAGCGTCGCTGATGCTCTGAAGCAAATCCCGGCCGACATGATCAAGACCGTGGAGGTGATTACCTCTCCTTCGGCCAAATACGATGCTGAAGGGTCAGCGGGAATCATTAACATCATTACCAAGAAAACGACATTACAGGGCTTCACCCTTAACCTCGATACGGGTGTTGGTAACCGGGGTAGCAACCTGGGTCTGAACGGAAATTTACGGACTGGAAAAATGGGATTCAGTTTGAGCGGTTTCGGGCGGGCGAATTACAACGTGATTGGGAAATTTGCCAACACCCAACGGACGTTCGGCAGCAAAGGCACAACCACTACCGAGCAAACGGCCGATACGCGCAATCATGGCATTTTCGGTCAGTACACGCTCGGTTGGGATTACGACATAAGCAAAAACAGTTCGATCACGGCGAGTCTTCGCTATGGCGCCCGGAATAATTACCAGAATCAGGACAATTTTCTGACGCGTACATCCTCGCCAAGCGATTATTTCCCGCGCGTTAGCGATCGAAATGTATTGACGAAAGATTTGTCGGGTACGGTAGATGCGAATATCGATTACACTCGTACCTACGCCAAACCACAGCAGGAGTTAAGCGTTTCCGCGCAGTTTAGCCGCAATAACCGGAACAATGATTTTACGGCCGATATCCTGAACAATTCAGATTTTGCTACGATTGTTGCCCGCCAGCAGAACCTGAACAACAGCTACAATCAGGAAACAACAATTCAGGGTGATTACCAGACTCCGATTGGTAAAAACCAGCTGATTGAGTTTGGTGGTAAAGGTATTTTCCGTCAGGTAGAAAGTGCGTTCAGTTATAACTATGGTGTAGGTTCGGGGGCGCTCCTGCCAGACCCAACACGAACTGGAAATACGCTGAATTATGACCAGAGCATTGGGGCTGGTTATGTGTCGTATACACTGACGACCAAAAACAAGTACACGATTAAGGCCGGAACCCGTTACGAACACACGACAATCAATGCGAATTACAGCCAGAATCAGCCGGGAGAACAGGGAGGAGTCGCAGGGCAGGATCTGGGTATTCCAAGCTATAACAATCTGGTGCCCAGTATCAACATATCGAAGTCGTTAAAAGGAGGTAAAACGGTCAAAGTAGCGTATAACCGTCGATTGCAACGGCCAGGTATCCAATTCCTGAACCCAAACATCAATACGTCGAACCCAACGAACATTACACAGGGAAATCCACTGCTTTCGCCCGAATTGACCGATAATTTTGAGTTGAGCAGCAGCGCATATATCAAAAGCGTTTACCTGAATGTGGCCTTGTTTGCCCGGCAAACCAATAACTCAATAACGAGTGTTCGGGATACGGTTACATCGAGCGTAGGGCAGGTAAACAATCCGGCATTGTCGCAGGTGATTCGTACGACCTACCTCAACATTGGCAAGGAATCGGCTTACGGTGCCAACGTGTTTGGTAATGCTACGCTGTTCTCAAAATGGCAGATTGGTGGTGGGGTCGATGTATATTATTCCTACCTGACCAATAACAGCTCAACGTTTATTTACAACGCAACGAATTCGGGCTGGGTTGTAACGGGTCGCTTCTTCACAGGCCTGACCCTAAAAAATGGTTGGGGACTACAGGGATTCGGATTTATTCGGGGTAAACAGGTTCAGTTGCAGGGCTCTCAGGGAGGATTTGCTTTCTATAGCCTTGGCCTGAAAAAAGACCTGAAAGATAAACGGGGTAGCTTTGGTATTGCCGGTGAAAACTTCTTTAATCACCCATTTACCGTTCGCTCAGAATCATCGTCGCCAATTTTCGCTCAGAACAGCCTGACGAGCCTGTATAACGCTGGTATTCGCGTGAACTTCAGCTATAAAATTGGTAAACTGAGCTTCGATCAGCCACAGCGCAAGAAAGGCCGATCTGTCGAAAATGACGACATCAAATCGGGTGAAGGTGGTGATGGTGGCCAGCAACCGCAACAGCAGCCCGCTCAGGGCGGTAACCGGGGCGGTGGACGACCACGATAAAAGGCAGAGGGCGTGAGGCAGGGTGAAAAGAAACTTCACGCTCTGTCCCACGCTCTCTGCTTCTGGCTTAGAGGAGTGCCGCTCCAAAAACGCCAGCACTATCCCCTAATTTGGGTTTTAGAAAACGTGTGTTCAATTCGCCTGAATTGAACACATATTTTTTTGCCCGCTCCACACCTTCGGTGTATAGCAGGTCGACATTGCCGACGCCACCGCCCAGCACAATGGCATCGGGATCCAGGATGTTGACAATCACGGAAACCGCACGGCCAAAATACTCCAGTAATCGGTTAACCGTCTGGCTGGCAAACAGATCATTTCCGTCTGTGTAACGCTCTATGATTTCTTTCATGGTACGTTCCTCCCCGCTGATCTGCTGGTAATATCGTTGCAGTGCCGGTCCCGAAATGACCTGTTCATTACAGCCACGTTTACCGCAATAACAGGGATAACCATTCTCCTCCAGTATGTTATGGCCCCATTCGCCCCCGATACCTTGTAGACCGTTCAGAACGAATGGTATACCGTCGCGGCCCTGAACAACTACACCTCCGCCAACACCTGTGCCCATTATGACGCCGAATACCGACTGGAAGTTGGGAACAATTTCCGGAACGATACCCATTGTGGCTTCGGCCAGTGCAAAGCAATTGGCATCATTGGCCACCTCAACCGGAACGCCGAGAATTCGGGTCAGGTCCTGTTTCATCGGACGGCCATTCAGCACAGTTGTGTTGCAGTTTTTCATTGTTTTCCGGGCCGGGTCGAAGGTGCCGGGCGTTCCGAAACCAATGCGTTCCGGTTTTAAGCCTGTTTCAGCTTTGAGGATATCGATGAGCCGAACAATCTGAGCCATGATATGATCATAGCCTTTGTGCGCTTCAGTGTCGATTCGTTTGCGAATAATGACGGCGTCGGGTGAAGGGGCGCTTAAAATAACACCTTCGATTTTGGTGCCGCCCAGGTCAATGCCCCAGTAGTTCTGCATTTAGAAAGTAAGATTTCTGATTTACGTACGAGCGTATATGTAAGCAATAGTGTTCGGGTAACCGTTTATACTCTTTTCTGACAGATTGGAGCGGAGTAAAGGTGGCCTAAAACGAACTACCATCCGATGGTTCTCTAAAAAGCCCTGGTCAAATAACACAGCTTAGTGCTTGTTTTCCCTTCGCTTTTTCGGAATTTCGCCCCCCAAATGGATTTGACATCAAATCAACAATCATAAATTCAAAATCAAAAATCTATTATGCCAATCCCCGGCCAAAAAGCACCAGATTTCACACTTTTCAACAGCGAAAGGAAAGAAGTATCGCTCTCGGGTTTTCAAGGTAAGAATGTAGTCGTACTCTTTTTTCCGATGGCGTTTACCAGCGTATGCACCGCTGAACTGTGCGAAATGCGCGATAACATTGCCACTTATTCGAATCTGGACGCCGAAATTTTAGCCATTTCGGTCGATTCGCCATTCACACTGGCTAAGTTTAAAGAAGATCAGAAGTTTCCATTTAATCTGTTGTCGGATTTTAATAAGGAAGTTTCCAAAGCTTATAACACGTACTACGAAACCTTCGTCATGAATTTGAAGGGCGTCAGTAAGCGTTCTGCGTTTGTCGTCGACAAGGACGGAGTTATTCAATATGCCGAAGTCCTCGAAAGTGCGGGTGATGTCCCTGATTTTCTGGCCGTTCGACAAACACTCTCCTCACTCAACTAATCAGATAAATGATGGCAACTGAATGATCAAGGATGAACTACCATTGATCATTCAGCTGTCATTCGTCAAAAAATGGCCTGGTATCATACTTTTTTCCACGGACTACCACAGGAAGCCTGGAAAGCGGCTCAAACCGAAGAACAGACTCAACTAGATCTTGAATTGCTCGTTGAAACACTGGATTTTGGTCCGGATGATCGAGTACTTGACATTTTTTGTGGCTATGGACGCCATGCCTTGCCGTTGGCCCGGATGGGTGCTCACGTCATGGGTGTAGACATATCGGAAGAATACATCAAGGAGCTCAAACTGGCAGCTAAGCGTGAAAAATTATCGCTTGAAGCAGTACAGGCCGATTTTCTGGCCATGCCAGTTGCTGATCTGGCGCACAGTGAGCCATTTGATGCAGCCTATTGTTTAGGGAATAGTTTTAGCTTTTTCCCCCGACCTGACATGCTGGCTTTCCTGACTCGAATAGCGGGTTTACTGAAGCCCGGTGGTCGATTCCTCGCGCATTCAGAAATGATCGCTGAATCAGTCCTGCCAGACTATCAGGAACGGAACTGGCAACCCGTTGGCGAAGCAGAAGAACAGCCAATCCTGTTTCTGGTCGAGAATCAGTATGATCCGCTCGAAAGCCGTATCGATTCACACCTTACGTATGTGCGTGGTGGCGAAATGCAGACGCGGATAGCGCACCATTTCGTGTACACATTGGCTGAACTAATTCGTCTATTTGTTGAGGCCGGATTTACCGTTATTGCCTGTTATGGTACGGTTGAGGGCGATCCTTACGCCCTCGGTGATGCGGGCGTGTGGCTTGTGGCCGAACGAGGGCTATAGCTGACTATCAGCTTGTTGTAGCCATAGGTTATCATCGTAAAGAGACGGTTTTCAGTAAATGGCCGTAAAATCCTGTCTTTTTAAAGTTACCAAAGAGAATATTTGATTTTTTTTAGAAATTTTACATTAATCTTAGATTATGCGATCATAAATCCGTAGTTTTCACCCAATTTACCACCGTTAACTAAGCCAACTTACCACCGTTAAATAAAGGCTGATCATCTATGGAAGTCATTGAACGTAAGCCACGGTCCCGCGAAAATATCCGCTCAGGGATATTAGGGACTGCCAAAGCCATCGCCCGCCGGGAAGGCTGGCAAGCTGTCTCGATTCGTAAAATCGCTGACGCAATTGAATACAGTGCTCCTATCGTTTATGAATACTTCGACAGCAAGGACGTGTTGTTGAATGAAATCAGAAACGAAGGGTTTCGATTCCTGCATCAGGAATATGAACGCATCTTAAAGCTATATCGTGATCCGGAAAAGCGACTTTATGAGATATCGCTCATTCAGTGGGAGTTTGCCCGGCAACAGCCTGAAATTTATCAGGTAATGTATAATCTGGATGGAGCTTACTGCACGCTCCCCGTTTGCCAGTCGGATGCCATGCAGGATGTCAGTACGATCGTTAGCGAAATCATTTTTTCTTTCATCCCCAAAGCAAAAGAAAGTATTCAGCGACTCTACTTTGAATGGTGGTCTGTTTCGCACGGCATGATTATGTTAGCCATGTTGCTGAAAGATCAACAACCACTCGATAAGTCTGAGCAGGTCTATCGTGATGCGATGCGCCGGTTTGTACGCGGGCTTCGGTAAAGACTGGTATTCTATCTGGCTTCGCTATGCATGTTGCCATCATTGGTGCAACGGGGATGCTCGGTCAACCCGTTACGCACGAATTGATTGACGCTGGGTTTTCGGTGCGGCTCATAGCCCGCAATGTCGTTGCAACACAGCAGCGATTTCCTGGCGTTACTGTTGTTGCTGGTGATTTGCGGAATATCGATAGCCTTGCCAATGCACTACGTGGAATAGATATCGTCTATCTAAATCTATCCATCAAACAGTGCGAAAAAGAAGCCGATTTTCATACCGAAGCAGAGGGATTAGTTAATTTGATCGAAGCCACTAAACAGGCGGGTATCAGGCGAATAGTTTATCTTTCGTCAATTATCATGCGCTATCAGGGCATGAACGGTTTTCGCTGGTGGGTATTTGAGGTAAAGCAGAAGGCAGTTCGACTCATTAAAGACTCAGGTATTCCATACAGTATTTTTTATCCATCCTGCTTCATGGATTCGATCAACGGTACGCAACGGATTAATCGTTTCGTGCTTCTTGTGGGTCAATCTCAGGTTCAACCCTGGTACATAGCGGCCCATGACTATGGGAAACAGGTCGTTCGAGCCTTACAAATAGTAAAGCCTGATCAGAATCAGGAGTATGATATTCAAGGGCCAGAAGCGATTACGCAACACGAAGCGGCTGAACGTTTTGTCAATGCCTATCGCAAAGAAAAGCTGACTATTGTAACAACACCACCTGTTCTGATGAAGGTTGGTCGGCTTTTTTCTGCTCAGGCTGATTATGGCTGGCATATTACCGAGGCTCTCAACAACTACCCTGAAGCATTTAGCTCCGAACGAACCTGGGCCGATCTGAGCAAGCCGGAGACAACAATGGAACAATTTGCAACGCGGTAATTCGTCTGATGACAAACCATTCCTGGTAACGACCTACTGTTAAAGTAAACTTCCCGAAAGTTTAGAACTTCCGGGAAGCACGTTCAGGTAGTTGTTAGGTAATGTTCAAAGGCTGCGTAATCAATTGTCTTATGCTCCACCGGCCCGGCGCTTTTCGTCTTCAGCACCTCCTGTCCGTCGGCGTGATGGAGTCAGGGTGTCATTTCCGAAACGATAGGTGAGTGAAGCCGTGGCTACCCGTGTATCCTGCCGCTGGTTAAATTGTTCCCTATAGTTTGCATACTCAGAGGTAGCGTGAAATGGGCTGGTATAGAAAATGTCTGTCATGTTCAGTTTCAGGGTTCCTTTCTTATTCCACATGCTTTTCTGAAGGCCAATATTTAGCTGCCCCAGCGGTTGAATATCCAGAAATCCGTATAACTGATGCGACTGATAATTCCCGGTCAGATCGGCGGTCCAGCCGTGCCCGAGTGTAAAGGTGTTTGTACTGTTGATCGTGTAAGCTGGCAAACCCGCGTTCAGCGATGTTCCGGCCAGCTCACCGATAAATCGCTGATAGTATGCCACCAGGTTATTATCCATCGACCACCAGCTTGTCGGTTGAACCGGAATCGTCATGGTCAGACCATAATAATCGGAGCGGGTCAGGTTCTGAAAGGTAGACACCGCCTGCCGATTGCCTTCAGGAGCAGGTTGAACAACGCTGATGATAGGCTGATCGGTGCGGCTATAACTAATGGATGTGATAAATTTCTGCTTAAAAGTATGCGTTAGCTCAACGTTGTAACTCAACTGCGGAAACAGCGATGGATTCCCGGAGAAGTAGGTCGTTGCATCGATGTAGGCACGAAATGGATTAAGCTGGTTATAGGTCGGGCGGTCGATCCGACGGCTTAATGACACGCTTAGATCATGCGTTTTCGACAAAGACTGCTTGAGAAATACGCTGGGAAATAACTGAAAATAGTTTCGTTTGAAGTCGTTATTGCCAATAACCTGAACGCCTTTGGCAATGGTCTGCTCCCCTCGCAAACCAGCCTGTATCGATAGCTTTTTGATTGTCTTATTGATCGTAATATAAGCTGCGGTGATGTTTTCGTTGTAGCGAAAATGATTGGTTTTTCCCGTATCGATTATAGTCTGGCCTTCGATGAGGTTTGTAAATAGCACATCATTGTCCGAATTAACCCAACTGGTTTTAATGCCTCCCTCCAGCCGTGTCTGATTGGGCAGCGAATGGACGTAGTCGGCTTTAAAAGACGTAATATTCAAACCGCCGTTCAGATCACCGGCTAATACCGTCGGAGCAATGACCGGTACGCTGTAAGTGGTAGCCAGATTTTGTAATCGGTGTGTTTCATAATGAGCGAAATCAACGTCAGCCGTCAACTCCCGTTTTCCTGTCGAGTCAAAACTGTGTTTAAGGTTCAGGTTTGTGGCGACATTCGGCATGCGCAGCCCGCGATTGTTTGCTGACTGATAGCTGGATTGCAGTTGTCCCTCGGCCCCAAATGTTTTTGTAACATTCGGAATGCTGGCTTTGGCATCCATGTCCATCCCATTCACGACCACACCCAGCAGGGTTCGTTTCGATAGAGTATAATCTAAGCCAGCACGATAGGTGTTCGTGATATAACGTGTCTTGCCCGCATTGTCCTGATCGCTGCTGCCCGTGAATAGATTATTCTGGTAAAAGTCCCGATGCAGCGTCAGTTGCGTGAAAACATTGCGAACATTATAATTATAGCTCCCGAAGATGTTTAGTTTTTTGTGCCGGTGGTTTAAGGTAAGGCCACTCGCTAGCTTACCATAACGGCCATACCCATAGCTGGCCGTCACGCTACCATTGGTGCCCTGACGGCCATCTTTCTTCAGTTTAATCGCAATGATACCGGCGCTGCCAGCTGCATCGTATTTGGCGGGTGGGTTAGTGATCAATTCAATCTTTTCGACAGAATTGGCTGGTAACGAGCGTAACATATCAGCTAGCTCGGCTCCAGTCATGGGCACACGCTTGCCATCAATCAGAACCAAAACGCCCTGTTTCCCTCGAAGCGCAAGATTATCATTCTGATCGACAGTTACACCCGGTGAGCGGCTGAGGATTTCAAGGGAAGTGGCTCCCGCGCTGAGTGGACTGGCATCGACATTGACGACAATCCGGTCGTTTTCGCGTTCGAAAAGGGGTTTGCGAGCCTGAACGGTAACTTCTTTCAACTGGGTTGTACCACTGGGTTTCAGTTGAATGACGGGTAACGTTTCGTTAAACGTGGATATAGCAAAAGGACCAGTCTGTGAGCGGCTGAATCCGACCAGTGAGGCCGATACGAAATAACGCCCTGCCGGAACAGCCGCGAATTGATAAGCGCCGGAAGCGTTGCTGAACTCGGTCTTAATTACTGTCGAGTCAGTAGCCCGATGCAAGGCTACGGTTGCAAACTCAACTACGGCACCTGCCGGGTCGTGTACGCTACCGAGAACATTAGGACCATTCTGAGCAAGGGCAATACCTCCGCCCAAACTAATAAAGAATAAAAAGTACGTACGTAGAAAGAACTGCATACTGTATGTCGTTTAGGCTGTCCAGAGAACCGATTTTAAGGGAAAGAGTCAGAAATCAGTTCGTGGCGCGGGATTTCTCCACGAGCGGGCAAAAACGAGTATCAGCGGATAATGCTATGGTACGTTAACCTGGCCAGCGGGGAGGATTGCTGGCCAGGTTAATCAGTATGGAAGGCAGAAAAACGAAAGTCTACGGAAGAAAATAAGCTGTCAATGCAACGGAAGGCTCTTTACTTTTCCACCCGCCACATCATCGACAGTGTGTTGAATGATAAACGCCCTGGGGTCGGTTGAGATAATCATACTGCGTAGCCTGTTCAATTCCAGTCGGGTGAGCACAACGTACAGGACCGACTCGATATCGTGGTGACTACCGTGTTTTCCGTAGCCTTCCTGACCTTTGAGCACAGTGACGCCCCAGCCCCGATCAATGATCTGATTCCGGATTTGCTCGTGATGTCTGGAAATAATCAAAACAGCCGTGTATTCTTCAATACCGTGAATAATGAAGTCTACTGTTTTTGAGGCCGCGAAATACGTGATCATGGAATAAAGTGCCGGACTGACACCCAGAAAGAAGGCCGCAGCGCTGAAAATGACAACGTTCAGCAACAAGATAACGTCACTTACTTTCAGAATTGGACTGCTTCGGCTAATTAAGAGAGCTGCAATTTCTGTTCCGTCTAATACGGCGCCACCCCGCATAGCCAGACCAATTCCGGCCCCGATAAAGAAGCCACCAAAAACCGAGGTTAATAATAAATCGGGGGTAACATCAGGATAGGGAATGATAGCCAGACTGAGCGATAGACCGGCAATACCAAGTGTGCTTTTAAATGCAAACTGTCGGCCAAACTGGCGATAACCTAAGCCGATAAACGGTAAATTTATAACTAAAAGCCAGATTGGAAGTGGAATGTTAAATATAGACGACAGGAGCATAGAAATGCCTGTAACGCCCCCATCAATAAAATGGCTGGAAAGCAAAAAGCCTTTAATGCCCATACCAGCACCCAGTACCCCCGCTGTAATGAAAATAGTGTCTTTTATTATTCGAAATGTAGCAGAATGTTGAGTCATAGAGTAACGCTGAAGGTGGTAAATAGTTAATGAATAACTCAATAACATACGTTGAGTAAGCAGGCTGAATAGCGACTTCTTTCCTGTTGCCAACAGATTGCTGCTTACTTAATACAACCCCTCGATTGACAAATATCGTTCACCTGTATCGTAACAGAATGTAAGAATTCGACTTCCTGGAGTAATGTCAGGGAGTTTTTTATATACGGCTGCCAGCGATGCCCCTGATGAAATACCAACGAAAATGGCTTCTTCCTTGGCTGCCCGCTGAGCCCAGGCGAATGCTTCATCACGGCTAACCTGAATGCTTCCGTCAATGGAATTGACATGCAGATTCTGGGGAATAAAACCGGCGCCAATGCCCTGAATGGGGTGTGGGCCCGGAGCGCCACCACTAATGACGGGCGATGCTTCAGGTTCAACGGCATAGGCTTTCAGATTTGGGAATTTCTCCTTTAGCACTTCCGATACAGCCGTAAGGTGCCCACCTGTACCAACGCCTGTGATGAGAACGTCGAAACCTTCGGGGAAATCAGCCAGAATTTCCTGGGCGGTTGTGCGTTTATGAATGTCAATATTGGCAGGATTTTCGAATTGTTGGGGCATCCAGGCACTCGGTGTCGACTCAACCAGTTCGTGGGCTCTGGCAATGGCTCCTTTCATACCCAGTTCGCGGGGAGTCAGATCAAATTCAGCCCCATAGGCGGCCATGATCTTTCGCCGTTCAATGCTCATCGATTCGGGCATGACCAGAATTAGTTTATACCCTTTGACGGCTGCAACCATCGCCAGACCTATTCCGGTATTACCTGATGTGGGTTCAACTATTGTGCTTCCCGTCGTTAATATGCCTTTGGATTCGGCATCTTCAATCATAGCCAGTGCAATCCGGTCTTTTATGCTGGCACCAGGATTGGCCCGTTCGAGCTTCATCCACACTTCATAACCAGGAAAAAGTCGGTTCAGGCGAACATGGGGTGTTTGACCGATGGTTTCTAAAATTGTATTGGCTTTCATGGCTTTAGGTAATTAGGGTGAATGGGTAAATAGTCAATAAGGGTAAATGGGCGATTGAAGTAACCGTGTAATCACTGGCTCCAACTACCTATTTACCCTTATTGCTTACTTATTCTATAACTAAATCAGATGACAAAATTAATTGGCTCGGCATCCTCAAGTGATTTAAGCCGAACGTCGGTCTGGTGTTGATTGTAAACTAAGGAATAAGGCTCTACACTGCTGGTCAGCCAAACGTTACCACCAATTACTGAATCGTGGCCGACAACCGTACGACCACCCAGAATGGTAGCGTTGGCATAGATAACAACGTTATTTTCAATAGTCGGGTGACGTTTTTTCTGAGCCATTGATTTGGCAACGTGCGTTGCACCCAGCGTTACACCCTGATAAACCTTGACATTGGTGCCAATAATGGTGGTTTCGCCGATAACGACCCCCGTACCGTGATCGATGAAAAATGACCGGCCAATTTGCGCACCCGGATGAATATCGATGCCCGTGTGGCCATGCGCATACTCGGTCAGCATTCGGGGAAGGAGCGGTACGTTCAGGCGAAGTAGCTCATGGGCAATCCGATAGACCGAAATAGCGTAAAAACCCGGATATACCGCAACAACTTCTTCAATTCCAATAGCAGCCGGATCATTGTCGACAATGGCATGGGCATCCAGAAGCAGATTGTCATAAATGGCCGGTAATTGCTCAAAAAACTGATCAGTAATAATCTCTGGGCTAGCTGGTAGGGTAGATGCTAACGGCTGAAGCAGGTGAATAAATTGCTGATGAATTTTTTGATAGGTTTCCTCAACATGCTGAGAGGCCGACTGGCAATCCTGCGTTACTGGAAATAAGAGCCGCATGAGCTGGTCAATAAACCGTCCGGCATCTGGCCGGGAGGGAAGTTTATAACGGTATTGAGTCCGCTGAGCCTGCAGGTGGTCAAGGAATGAAGAGTTAGCGACAATCATAAGAGTCAATGCAAAAGTCGAGACAAGTCAGTTCGCTATAAAAGAGCTAAAAAAAGTAGAATAGTTGCCCCGTAATGAGGAAATGATACAACACTTGGGGGAGCTTATTAACGGCAAATTACGTTCATATACGAAGGTAATTTGTTACTATGACAACAAATAACGTACCGTAAAGTTCGGCTGGCCAGTTTGGCTCTGATTTTGTTCTATTAGTAGTTCATTTACACGTCGACAAGAACTGCCATGTTTGGTAAGGCTATATACGCATTGCTTATTTCGCTGGTTGCTACGGCCGGTTTTTCGTGGTTTATATGGTCGCTTTGTCAGTCTGACAAAAAGGCGGATATAAATACCAACATAAAAACTGTAGCCAATGTAGAGGAAGCAGGCATTGCACAGGCAGTTTTCAAATCAGAAAAATCCGTTTCTCCAGTTCGGGTAATCAATGCTTACCCCAAATTGACATTCGATTCGCCGGTTGAGTACACCTACGCAAACGATGGGACTAATCGGGTATTTGTGGTTGAGCAGGCAGGACGGATTAAAGTGTTTGACAATAACGCAAATTCATCCACCGCCCAGACCTATCTTGACATTCGTAAAAACGTGTCCTATGGCGGAGAAATGGGTCTGCTGGGACTGGCCTTTCACCCAAAATTTAACGAGAACGGGTTCTTCTTTGTCAATTATACGAAAGATAATCCCCGCGAAACAGTTGTCAGCCGGTTTAAGGCATCGTCAGTTGATGCCTTAACGATTGACCCGAAATCAGAAGTTATCCTTTTCAAATTCAGACAACCTTATTCTAACCATAACGGAGGGAAAGTGCTATTTGGTCCTGATGGCTATCTTTACGTATCGACGGGCGATGGCGGAAGCGGGGGTGATCCACAGAACAACGGTCAGAATCGGAGTAGCTGGCTTGGAAAAATACTACGAATCGATGTAAACGGCACCGAAAAAGGAAACTACGGCATTCCGGCCGACAATCCATTTGCCAAGAACAACGAGGGCATTCGTGAGGAGATTTTTGCGTACGGTTTACGGAACCCCTGGCGGATAAGTTTCGATGAGCAGGGGCAACTATGGGCGGGTGATGTTGGCCAGAATGAACTTGAAGAGATCGATATTGTCAAGAAAGGCGGAAATTACGGCTGGCGAATCAAAGAAGGGCGAGCGGATTATAATTCGGACAATAATCCATCACCGAAAAACCTGATTGAGCCCATTTGGCAATATAGCCATAGTCAGGGAAATGTATCGATCACTGGTGGAATCGTTTATCGAGGCTCACAAAACCCGTCATTACGCGGAAAATACATTTATGCCGATTATGCCAGTGGACGTGTCTGGGCACTGACACAAGATGGGAATAAGGCAGGATCGAATCAGGAAATTATTTCCAGAGCTGGCTCCATATCGGCCTTTGGTGAAGATCAGAAACATGAATTATACATGTGTGATCTGGGCGACGGGAAAATTCTCAAACTGCTCGAACATCAGCAATAAGCTAGTGCAGTAATTTTGTAGGTTGATTGTCTTGTTTTGGTTACGTACATTGGTGCACTTGACTACCATTCGTACCCACCGCCATGTTCAATCGTTTACAGGTACTGATCCGGGATTATTTCGGATTTTCGCATAAAGAGAGTAGGGGATTTCTAGTCCTGATTTTTCTAACGCTGCTGTGCCTTTTACTTCCTTTTCTATATCGATTCGTTGCTACCCGCAAACCCACCGACACATCAGCTGCCGATCAGCGCAAGCTCGACAACCTGGTGGCATTGATGAAAACGGAGGAAGCGAAGCAACCGGCCTTTAGCGACAGGTCCGACAAGGACAAAACCACCGCCGAGCGGTTTAGTGAACCTAAGCTTTTCGCTTTCGATCCCAATACGATCAGTGTGGCAGATTGGCAGCAGTTGGGTGTGCCCCGCTGGATGGCCGAACGAATTGAAAAATACAGGAGCAAAGGTGGCCAGTTTCGTAAAAAAGAAGATTTGCTGCAGATTTATGACTTCCCTCCCGATCTATACGAGCAACTCGAACCCTACATAACGCTGGCCAATCATTCGCCGGGAAGGCTGGCTCCTGATAATCACACCGGATTCGAAAAGTCCTATTCGACCGAGAAATTCAAGCCTAGTGACCGACATGCTTTTGCAGAAAGACCTGCCAAACCGACCCTTCAACCCTTTGACATCAATACCGCCGATACCACTCAACTGGTTGCACTCAAGGGAATCGGCTCTAAACTGGCTGGTCGAATCGTGAAATTTCGGGATGCACTCGGTGGGTTTATTACAGCCGATCAGTTTCGTGACATTTATGGCCTCGATTCTGTCGCACTGGCAGAATTGCAGAAATTTGGTAAGATTCAGTCGGCACCCCGTAAGATTCCGATAAATACGGCCAGCGCTGAAGAACTGGATCGGCATCCGTTTCTGTCGCGCAGGCAGGCTGAAATTATTGTCCGGTATCGCGAACAACACGGCGACTACACGTCCGCAGAAGCACTCAAACCCATTCGGGTACTGGACGAGAAAACAATTGAAAAAATAGGGCCCTATCTGGAGTTTTGACGGATTGAATTTTGAATGAAATCGTCTCCCGATGAATCAATCAAAATTCAATCACGAATCAAAAATTAGGCTTTAGCAGGTATTTGCTGTAGAAATCGTCAATTGCCTTAACTGCCTCAGTAGGCGTATCGACAAGACTGACCAGTTTCATGTCTTCTGGATTGATATTATGTTCCTGGCCCAGCATGACATCATTGATCCAGTCGAGCAAACCACTCCAGAACGACCGGCCAACCAAAACAATAGGGAAACGTGCAATTTTCCGAGTCTGAATAAGCGTCATAGCCTCGAACAATTCGTCGAGTGTGCCCATGCCGCCGGGCATCACAACGAAGCCCTGTGCGTATTTGACGAACATCACTTTTCTCACAAAGAAGAAATCAAAATTGATGCTCTTGTCGGGATCGATGTAGATATTGCTGTGTTGTTCGAACGGGAGTTTAATGTTGAGACCAACCGACTTACCGCCTTCCTCGAAAGCTCCTTTATTACCCGCTTCCATAATGCCGGGGCCACCGCCTGTGATGACACCATAGCCGTGACGGACCAGCTTTGCCGCAATTTCTTCCGTCATTTTATAGTACGGATTATCAGGCTTGGTTCGGGCCGAACCAAAAATAGATACACATGGGCCAATTTTAGCGAGTTTGTCGAATCCTTCAACAAATTCGGCCATCACTTTAAAAATTACCCATGAATCGGCAACTTTGATTTCGTTCCAGTTCCGATCCTGAAATGCTTCTTTAATGCGTTGTTCGTCGGGAGTAAGGAGTAACTCGTCGCGCTTTGGTAAATCCTGGGTAATGCGTTCGGTGCTCTGTGTCTCAGAACGATGAACATTTTCTTTTGTTTCTTCCATCAATGTATAAAAAAAGGCAGTGGGCGCGAAACGTACTCACTTGGTTAATAAACTAGTTATCCGCCCTCTTTACGTATCAAAAAAACGAGTCGGCAGCCATTCCAATCGAATTTTTTATTCGGGCGGAGTCAAATAACGAATAATTTTGCCAAAACGTTTCGTTTGCATACGGATAAATAGGCTATCGGGCTTAATAAGTGATTAAATAATTGACTATGCACCTGTTTGCCCCAATATCCTATTTGTCTACTTACCCTAATTTACTATGCCTGAACGCATTGCACTCGGCGCCGATCATGCCGGATTTACCTACAAGGAAGCTATTAAAACATGGCTCGAAGATCGGAACTATACCGTAACTGATTTCGGAACGTATTCTGGAGATTCTGCTGATTACGCCGATTTCGCACACCCTGTCGCATCGGCAGTCGAAACAGGTCAGGCCGAGTGTGGCATTCTGATTTGTGGAAGTGGCCAGGGGGTAGCCATGACGGCCAATAAGCACCAGAACATACGGGCTGCTCTGGTGTGGCAACCGGCTATTGCCGAACTAACCCGTCAGCACAATGACGCTAATGTATTGTGCCTGCCTGAGCGATTTATTTCACTGGCTGATGCCCTTCAGTCCGTACAACTTTTTTTGAACACCGAATTTGAAGGTGGCCGTCACCAGCGACGGGTTGGTAAAATTGCCTGTTAGAAAGGTACACGATAGATGCCAGATCTTTTAAGATCTGGCATCTATCAAGAAAATTAATCTATTTTCGGCGGCTTTCAAGAAACGCTTCAATTCGATCCAACGCTATGGTTAGTTCATCAACTGTAGGAAGACACACGATACGGAAGTGGTTCTTATCCAGGTAATTGAAGCCAGTTCCTGCTACAACCAGCACTTTTTGCTCGGTCAGTAAATCGTAGACGAATTCTTCATCATCGGCGATGTTGAACTGGCTCAGATCAAGCCTTGGGAAAATATACAAAGCACCCCTGGGTTTCACGCACGACACGCCCGGAATGGCGGTCATGCGGTTGTAGGCCAGCATAATCTGTTTGTAGAGCCTACCGGCTGGAATGACTAAATCTTTGATACTCTGATAGCCGCCAAGAGCGGTTTGGATGGCGTATTGGGTCGGAACATTGGCGCACAGCCGCATACTCGCCAATAAGGTCAGTCCCTCGATATACGATTTGGCGCGATGCCTAGCGCCACTCATGATCATCCAGCCACCCCGGAAACCAGCTGCCCGGTAGTTCTTCGATAAACCACCCATCGTGATGCAGAGCGTATCGTTAACCATCTTGGCAATCGGGTAATGCAGGGTTCCATCGTAGAGAATCCGGTCGTAGATCTCGTCGGAGAATACGATAAGTTTATGGCGTTCGGCAATACGGGCGATGCCTTCCAATACGGATTTAGCGTAGACCGCACCGGTTGGGTTGTTGGGATTGATAACAACGATGGCCCGTGTTCTGTCTGTGATTTTACTTTCCAGATCGATTAGATCGGGGTTCCAGTCAGCCGCTTCATCACAAACATAATGGATGGGTTTGCCGCCACAGAAGGCTACTGATGCTGTCCAGAGTGGATAATCGGGCGTTGGGATCAATACCTCATCACCTTCGTTCAGTAGAGCCTGCATCGACAGCATGATCAGCTCACTGACACCATTGCCGATGTATATGTCATTGATCGTAATGCCGGGCAAGCCGATATTCTGGGTATGGTGCATAACCGCCTTACGGGCCGCAAACAGCCCGCGTGAGTCAGAATAACCCTGCGCATTACGAATATTTAGGATGATGTCGTGAACGATCTCGTCGGGCGCATCGAAGCCGAATGTCGCCGGATTGCCAATATTGAGGCTAATGATTTTATATCCCTGACTTTCAAGCTCGAGCGATTTCTCATAAACCGGCCCCCGAATGTCGTACTTTAAATGCGTAAGTCGATCACTTTTTAATATTTCATCCATCCTGCAAAACTACAAGGCTCGTTGCCCAAAATCAATAAAACCTCAGGAAGTGCTTACTGGCGTTTGGTAGATTTTGAAAAAGTCAACGATCAATAACGCTTCCGGTAAAAGAATTCGAGTGTATAGGTAACCGTCTCGTTCAGATGCGTATCTGGATTTTGGACACTTCCCGAAGATTTAAACGGACCTGTAGATAGTTCACCGGTAGCCGATAAATACTTCAGGGCATAGGAAGCTGGCGGCTGTCCCGTCGATATAGTAGGGCGGAGTGTTAATACCGAGTCCCGTAACGACCATTTCCCTTCTTCATTTCCTTTTGACGTACCGTTGGAAGAGGAATAATCCTCCGAATAGGTCGAGTCAACCCGAAATGTGTAGGTATCCGTGCCAAGATTACTGTTAATTGTTCCGTTTAACGTGGAGTAGGATGCAGGAAGATTGGAAATAACATACCGGTTAATATCCCATTGACCGACAATTGGGCCCGAAGCGGTTGGCACCTCGCTTTCTTTAGAGCAGGCACTAATAAAACCAATGGAAAATAACGCGAAAAGGATAAGTAAGGCTTGTTGTTTCACGAAGACTAGATTTTAGTCAGTTAAAGCGGTACTGAACGCTGGAAAATGTTTCTGGCAAGATTACACAAAATGACATAATGCATTGTAGAAACAATCCGATTATCTCGAAATTTACCGCGCATCATTACGGCTTGATTCCTATTTTTTAAACGTAATAGCCCGCCCTTCCTGAGGTACCAGAAATCGATTTTCCGGAATATTTTTCTCATGCAGTGCTTTACGTAAATCTGTGACAGGTTCGAACAAGCCATCGTCTCCCTGTTGAAAAGTGCCAAAATGAATGCCGATAGCCTGTTGGGCTTTCGTATCGATAAACGCCTGTACGGCACCGGCTGGCGATACGTGAACTGGAGCCATAAACCATTCGGGCCGATAGGAACCAATAGGCAACAGTGCTAGTTTGATCGACCCCGTTGCACTGCGGGAGGCCTGTTCAGCAATGTGGCTGAAATGGGGTCCATAGCCACTGTCGCCACAGAAATAGATCGTGCCAAAGTCCATATGAAGCAGATAGCCGCACCAGAGTGTTTCGTCGCGATCGCCCATCCCCCGATTGCTGAAATGTTGGGCCTGGGTGCAGGTTAAGAGCAGTTTCCTGTTTATACGCAGGGTGTCATTCCAGTCTACTTCGCGCGTTGTGCGACCGTCTACCGATTTGGGTAGATACGATACGCCCAGTGGTGTTATAAAAAGTGGATTGTGCGTTTTTACCAGTTTCCTGAGGGTCGGTAGGTCGAGATGGTCGTAATGATTGTGGCTTAACAACACAACATCAATGGGTGGTAAGTCCTCAAAACGTAATCCTGGAGGTCGTTTTCGCTTGACACCCAGCCACGATGTAGGACCAACTCGTTTCGACCAGACCGGATCTGTCAGTATGTTAAGTCCACTCGTCTGGAGCAGGAATGTAGAATGATTTACGAATGTAACGACCAGACTATCACCGTCAATTCGGGTAGCTGGACGAGGGCCTACAAAGGCATCAGGCTGATCTGGCCACGGGCCCTTGTCACGATGCAGAAGCCATTTTAAGAGTCCACCCGATGTCCGTTCGGGCATGCCAGGATTAAAAAATTTTTTACCGTCGAAATGGTCCGTTACAGGGCCTCTGTAACGGGGTGCACAGGCTGAAAGAGTCAGCATCAACAAGCAGGTAAGAATCCGGTTCAATTTGATCATTGATTAAAACAAAGACAATTGCCCTGAACCGCCCCGTTCATGCTCTAGTAGCCATTTTTTTCGCCAGAGTCCACCTGCATAGCCGGTCAGCGATCCATCAGAGCCAATAATGCGATGACACGGAACAACAATCCAAAGCGGATTTTTACCGTTCGCAGCCGCCACAGCCCTGATGGCCTTCTCATCACCAATACGTCGGGTGAGCGCTAAATAGGAAAGCGTGTTGCCGAATGGAACATCGAGTAGTGCTTTCCAGACAGTTTGCTGAAAAGCCGTTCCCGCCGGGTTCATTAAAAAATCAAATATTTGGCGCGTTCCGGCGAAGTATTCGGTCAACTGCGTGACTGCCCGTTCAAGAGGCTGGGGTAAATTGATCGATACTGCTTCATCGGGTGAAACATCAACACAGGAAATGGCCGAAACGCCAGCTTCATCGCCAGTGACACGAACAAGGCCAAGCGGGGAATCAAAAATGGTTGTTGTCATCTACATCGAAAGTTAGCCAATTTCGGGGATTTTCAGCGTAAACCCTATCTTTGCGGTCTCAGTAACTGACTATGACAGAAGTGAAAGTTTCTCCGGCGACCTCATTACAGGATATTATCGCCCACGCCAAAGAATATGGCTTCGTATTTCCGTCCTCTGAAATCTACGATGGCCTACAGGCCGTGTATGACTACGGTCAGAACGGCGTCGAACTGAAAAATAATCTCAAAACGCTGTGGTGGAAGGCCATGACGCAACTTCACGACAACGTTGTCGGGATTGACGCGTCGATTTTCATGCACCCGCTCACCTGGAAAGCGTCGGGCCACGTTGATTCGTTCAATGACCCGATGATCGATAACCGCGATTCGAAAAAACGCTATCGGGCTGATCAGCTTATTGAACTCAAAGCAGAATCGTACGAAAACGCTGGTGATGTAGAGCGTGGTCAGGCCTTACGCAACGAACTTGGTCGTTTGCAAAGCGCAGAGGATATGGATGGCCTTCGCAGCCTGATTATTGCCGAAGGTATTAAAGATCCTGTTTCGGGTACTGACAACTGGACTGAGGTTCGTCAGTTCAACCTGATGTTCTCAACGCAGGTCGGTTCGCTGGCTGAAGACGCCAGTTTGATTTATCTCCGTCCCGAAACCGCGCAGGGTATTTTTGTGAATTTCCTGAATGTTCAGAAAACAGGCCGGATGAAAATTCCGTTCGGGATTGCGCAGATCGGGAAAGCTTTCCGGAATGAAATCGTAGCCCGCCAGTTTACATTCCGTATGCGCGAATTTGAGCAGATGGAAATGCAGTTTTTCGTTCGCCCTGGCACCGAAATGGACTGGTATGAACGCTGGCGCGATGCACGAATGAAGTTCCATCAGGCGGTTGGACTTCCGGCTGAAAAACTCAAATTCCACAACCACGAAAAACTGGCTCATTATGCCAATGCGGCTGTGGATATTGAATATCAGTTCCCATTTGGTTTCCGCGAAATGGAAGGTATTCACTCCCGAACTGATTTTGACCTGAAAGCACATCAGGAACTGAGCCGTAAAAAGCAGCAGTACTTCGATAACGATGTTGATCCGACCACTGGAAAGCCATATGGAAACTATATTCCCTACGTTGTTGAAACATCGGTTGGTGCCGATCGGCTATTCCTGGCCGTTTTCTGTAATGCATTCACGAAAGAAACCGTCGGCGAAGGGGAGGACCAAAAAGAGCGTACGTATCTGAAACTGCACCCCGCCCTGGCACCTGTGAAAGTGGCTGTGTTTCCACTTGTGCGTAAAGATGGTCTGCCTGAAAAAGCACAGGAAATTGTTAAGAGCTTACGATCGGAGTTTCGGGTTGTTTATGAAGAACGCGATGCTATCGGTAAGCGCTATACGCGTCAGGACCTGATTGGTACGCCGTTCTGTGTTGCTGTCGATTATCAATCGCTCGACGATAATACGGTTACGATCCGTTATCGGGATACGACCGAACAAATCCGGGTGCCGATCAGTGAACTGAAAGCTCGTATAGGGCAGGAGGTTTCAATGGAGCGAGTACTGGAGAATATGTAATTCGTTAGAAATGCAAATTGAGAATCCAGTTTGCGAATAGAAAAAGCGAAGGACTCAGCCAATATGGGTTGAGTCATTCGCTTTTTTTCGGTAAATGTGGGTGTAATAAGAAGCGAAAAACCGCTTAACTAATTCAAGTGTGGCATATTATTAACTAACTGACGCCGAACGCTACTCCACCGCCGACGTGATACGGGCAATACATCGCCCGTTGTCAGGTGAACCAGGCCGCCCGTGTCGGTACGCTCCAACCGCTCAACATACCGACGATTAACCACACAGTTGCGGTGTAACCGGATAAACCATTCGGTTGGTAATTTGGGCATATAATATTTCAGTGTGCGGGGCATCAACATTCGGCGACCATCCATCCAGTTCAGCCAGCTGTAATTGGCAACCGCCTGCATGTAGACCAGATCAGAAACGGGAAAAGATTGACGTCCTGTCTCACGTAGATACAATTTTAGCGGTGGCCATTCGACTGGTGAAGTACGTGCCGAAGATACGACAGATGATGCATAGGTCATGATTACTACGTGTTTTAACGGTGCTAGCCTTAGGCTTGAAAAGAAGATGATGCAATGATAATAAGGAAGAATACCAATGTCTTGCTCATTCGTAACAAGCACTATGAAATTTGTAACATATAGGCTAAGTGACTGGTTTTTATAGAGTAATAGTTACTGCCCGCTCAATAAAGAAAGGCCCGGATTCATATCCGGGCCTTTCTTTATTGAGCGGTAGACTTAAAACGACTTTAGCTTTGTGGCGACTTCTGTCGATTCTGCTCGACGTATTCTGAAGGCGTAAGGCCATGCTGCTCTTTAAATACTTTTGAGAAGTAAGCAGGTGTATCGAAGCCAACAGCATAGGCCACGTCTGAAATGGAAACGTTCGTTAGAAGCATTTCACTAGCCCGGTTTAACCGAACTGCCCGAATCAGTTCATTAGGCGAAAGACCAGTCATGGCTTTCACTTTTCGGTTAAGGTGCATGCGACTCATGTTGACGGCTGCGGCCATGGGCTCTACCCCAAACGTTGAATCGCCAAGCCGGGCGTTAAGAACTGCATAGACTTTATTCATAAACTCATCTTCTGGAACGGAACTGACTGTGGGAACATGCCCTTCGCTCAACAGTCTCGTTCGGAAGTGCTGACTGAACCGACGTTGTTGTTCCAGGCGATTTTTAACGCGCCAGCGGAGTTCATCGATCTGAAATGGTTTTGCCAGGTAATCATCAGCTCCCGCTGCCAGGCCTTCTACCCGACTTTCGATGGACGATTTAGCGGTTAGCAGCAGAATTGGGATATGATTAGTAATTGGATTGCTTTTTAATTGCCGACATAGTTCGTAGCCATCCAGTTCAGGCATCAATACATCACTAATGACCAGATCGGGGCCGTCGGCAAGGGCAGCATCAATGCCCTGCTGACCGTTGCTCGCGCGCTGAATATGCCAGTCAGCACGGAGAATATCAGTCACAAATTCAGCTATTTCGTCATTATCTTCTACCAATAACAGATGGGGCAGATCGTCGGAAGTCGTGTTTGTGTCGTAAAGCCCTGTCAGGCTCGGTTCCAGCACAAGATCTGGATTGTCGATGGATAAGTCGGTCAACGTTCCTGCGGAATGTGCTGGCTGACAGGGAATCTCGACCGTGAATACAGATCCTTTTCCAGACTGGCTCTCTACCAGAATGGTACCCTGCATTATATCGACCAACTCTTTCACTAAAGCCAGGCCAATACCTGATCCAATCAAATCTGGCTTATCTGTCTGATTAGCCTGATAAAAACGATTGAAAATGAGGGGAAGTTTATGGTCCGGAATGCCAATTCCTGTATCCTTGACGATTAATCTGAGCATACTACCCGGTATTGGTGAGTCGACCGATGCCGGGAGATTGGGTCCCCCAGAGGTGAAAAAATCAACGTCAATGGTGCCATTTTTATCGGTAAACTTTAATGCATTGGCCAGAAGGTTATTCAGAATCTTTTCGACCTTGTCGGAGTCGAACCAGTATAATCGTTGCGCTAACTGATAATGAACCCGCAACCTAATGCCTTTTCGCTGTGCTTCCGGGTCAAATGCGGTAATGGTACGCTCCAGAAATTCGGCTAAGTCACCCTGGGTTGGCGTAACCGTCAGCGTACCCGTTTCGAGTTTAGCCAGATCAAGCAGTTCGTTAATGAGCCGTAATAATTGACTGGCATTCCGATGAACCATGGCCAGGCGGTTATTATGCTGTGGATCGCTGACCTCCCTCAATAATTGTTCAAGCGGAGTCAGAATAAGCGTTAATGGCGTACGAAACTCATGCGTAATGTTGGCAAAGAATCGGGATTTGATCTCGTCAATATTTTTCAACTGTACGGATTCCTGCTCCCGCAATTCCATGCGACTTTGCAAACGAACCCGATTGATGCGAATCCGCACGAAAGCGACGATAGCCCCCAGCAATAATAGGGCGTATCCGGTATAAGCCCACCAGGTTGCCCAGGGCGCGGGCCTGATTACTATTCGAATTTGACGCGTATTAGGGCTCCAGACTCCTGATGTGTTTGAGGCATTAACGATGAATGTGTACGTGGCAGGTGGCAGATTTGTGTAAGTAGCCGTTGCCTGATTACCATTATAAATCCAGTCATTATCGAGCCCAATCAATTTGTATCGATACTGGTTTTTGCCGCTATGGTTGAATTGTAAAGCCGCAAAATCGAACGATAAAAAGTTTTGCTGATGGTTAAGCGTGATTTCGCGCGTTTCGTTAATATCCTGCGAAAGAGGTGATTCGGGGTCCGTTACACCGACCGGCTGGTTGTTGATACGCAATGCGGTTAGAGCAACAACGGGCTTGAAATGATCGTCGATGACTCGACGCGGATAGAATGCTGTATAGCCATTACTCCCCCCAAAAATGATGCGCCCATCGGATAAAGTGATGTCATGAAAACGATTGAATTCGTCGCTGGGCAACCCATCATCGGTCGTATAGTTTCGCACTTCGAACGTGCGCGTATCAAACCGGCAAAGCCCCCGGTTTGTGCTAAGCCAGAGATGGCCGTCAGCATCAGGACGAATGCCATAAACGACGTTATTGGGCAGACCGTTTCGAACGGTAAAGCTGCGAATTTTGCCGGTATGTTTATCCAAACGACACAGCCCATTACCATATGTTCCGATCCACAGAAAATTATAATGGGCAGGGTCCTGGGCTAGGCTAAGTAATGAATTAATTGGTAACGCATTAGGATCGTTAGGGTTCTCCCGCCAGTGTATCAGTCGCTTATCGGCCAGATCGGCCCGAAGTAATCCATGATTTTGGGTTGCTAAATAGATACGGCCACCGTCTACTGTCATCGCCATTATTTCATAGGGATGGCCCACGGGCAATGGCAATGGAAAAGCTGTAAATGATTGCTGAGCCTGATCATAACGTACCGCTGCCCGTGCATCGGAGCCCAGAAGTCCCCATAATTCGCCTTCGGGTCCAATGGTTAATGTCGAGAGACGAAATAATCCACCCGGTAACCAGCGCGGGGCAATGCCCGTTGGCGGAATGGCATCAAACTGATGCTGGGCTGCACTGTAGCGATATAAAGGAGCTTTTAAACCCCCGATCCACAGATTTTTTTGTCGGTCAAATTGATACCTGAGCGAAATAGGGTCCTGCCGCCTAACATCTGGCGGAATGGTTGTAATGGGTATGCCTAGCTGCTGGTTAATCCAATCGATTTGAAAATTAATGGCGTAGGGCCATCCCTGAAATGGTCGTTTATTAAGATCGTATTTGACAACGCCTTTTCCATTTGTGCCCATCCAGAGTACATTGGACTGATCGACCAGCATTGACTGGGGGTGGCTATGCACCAGTTGAGGGTAGGTTGGGAGTGGAATCAAGCCAGCCTGGTCTGTGTACTGGAAAAGATTGACATAATCATTCCCTCGGTAGTCGCCAGTAAGTAAGGGTGGCTCAAGCGGTTGATCGACGATTGGAATTATTCGGCGGGTAATGCCACCGTTTGGGTTGAACACGGCAATTTGACCCGGAAAACTCAGGATTAGCTCGCCATTGGTGCGTTCGCGAAGCCCGCGAACATCGTTACGGGGTAAGCCGTTTACAGTACGGAAAACTGTGAATTGTTGTGCAGCCGGGTCATATCGGTACAGACCGTCGGAGGTGGCTACCCAAAGATAACCATGACGATCAACGAGTAAGGCATCAATTCGATGTTGAACGGTATCGTTTTTTATTGACCAGTTTCGGTGGCTAATGGCTCCTGTGGAACTGAGTCGAAAAAAGCCATTAGTTTGCGTTGCTACCCATACATTGCCGCGTCGATCGGGATAAATTGAGGTGAGTAGGTTCCTGTTTACGATTTTACGAAAAGCCGGCGAGTCTGAAACTCGTTGTGTTTGCTCAGTAACAGGATTAAAATGATCGACATTGTTATTTTCAGTACGTGTCCAAAGCGTTCCCTGTACATCTTCCCGAATTTCAAAAATACTGCTGAAAGACGGCGATTGCGCATTATGCGGGTCGTGATGATACGTTTTAAACCGGACACCATCATATCGGCACAGACCATCGCGGGTGGCCAGCCAGATAAAGCCACGGTGATCCTGTAACATCGATTTAATGACCCCCTGTGGCAAACCATTCTGTGTAGTCAGGTAATCGGTACCGGGCACTTCAGCCCATCCTGAATAGCCAGCAACAACAAGAAAAAGTAAAGTATATAGCCACTGTGCGCGCCTATGCATATACTCCAGGGTTATTCCTGATAAATAAACGAGTATACAAACAAACTTAGCGTAACTAGCTATGCTTATTTGGTTTAGGAGTAGTGTTTTTAAAAAGTAAACTTTTGATCCCATTCGGTTTTCCCTTACCGGATTCAGCGTATGCATCTCTTGCTAAAAACCCGTGTTAACCAGCCCCTGACCAAAGTTTGGCAGGGATTTAACAGTTCATTGTTTGATCGACTTAGTCCACCATTTCCGCCTGTTGATGTTATCCGGTTTGATGGTTGTCTGAAAGGAGACGTCGTTCATTTGCGGCTTAATTTCCTGCTTTTTAGGCAGGACTGGATTAGCCTGATTGTTGACCAGCAGACAACTGATAACGAAATCTATTTTGTTGATCAGGGGACGCGTCTTCCTTTTTTTCTGGCTTACTGGCAGCACCATCATCGACTTTTACGCAATTCGGACGGGGGTACTATTGTCATTGATGATATCGTTTTTCGTACGCCATACCGGTTGACTGATCTTTTGATTTATCCGCTACTATGGCTCCTGTTTGCGTATCGAAAACCGATCTATAAACGAACATTTAAGTAAGCTGTTTGGTGTCAATTGACTCGCCAGTTAAAGTGCATATTACAGCATGAAATTGGCTTTTGCAAAAAAAAAGTTTACTAGCCGGTAGTTTCGGGACTGAAAGAGCCTAGAATGTGGACGTTAAGGGCGTTACTTTACGGCTACACGCTTTTACGAGTGCCCGGATTCTGCTACTTTTGTCAATACGGCTACTTGACCTGTTTGCATGAAACTTCCCAATCTGACTACTCGTATTTTTCTGGGCATGGTGCTCGGCATCCTGATCGGTTATTTTTTCCCAGATACCGATTCCGGATTTTCGGGAACTGATCTGAACATCCTGTCAAAGATTTTCCTCCGGCTCATCAAAATGATTATTGGGCCGCTGGTGTTCGCTACGCTGGTGGTTGGGATTGCTAAACTTGGCGATTTTGGTACCGTAGGGCGTATTGGTCTTAAAACATTAGCCTACTTCTATTTTGCTACGATTTTATCGCTGGTAGTTGGTTTACTGGTTGTAAATATCATGAAGCCGGGCGAAGTCATGAGTTTACCTTTGCCTGCAAAAGGAACCGATACGGGTGTTGAGGTCAAGAAACTGACGTTCGATAATTTTATCGAGCATATCGTTCCGACCAGTTTTATTGACGCGATGGCCACCAATGAAATTCTCCAGATCGTTGTATTTAGTATCTTCTTCGGGATTGCGGTTGGGTCTGTAGGAGCACAGGGGAAAATTATTATTAAAGCCCTCGACGCCCTGTCGCATATTATGTTCAAAGTCACAAGTTATGTGATGTCCTTTGCGCCATTTGGCGTATTGGGGGCCATTGCGGCTGTGGTGGCCAAGCAGGGCCTGGGCATCCTGACGGGTTATGTCTATCTGATTTTATGCTTTTTCGGTGGTCTGGCGTTCTTCGTTTTTGTCGTATTGGCTGTGATTTGCCTGGTCGTCCGAATTCCCTACATCGCACTGCTGAAGGAAGTTCGTTCGGCTATCATTCTATCATTCAGCACCGCCAGTTCAGAAGCCTCCTTTCCGCAAACCATTGAAGCCCTGCGTCGATTTGGCTGTTCTGAGCGGATTATCTCATTCGTATTACCATTGGGCTATTCGTTCAATCTCGATGGATCGATGCTGTACATGACGTTTGCTACGGCCTTCATCGCCCAGGCATATCACGTGCCCCTTAGCCTGGAACAACAAATTACCATGATGTTAACGCTCATGATTACCTCTAAAGGTATTGCCGGAGTACCAAGGGCATCGTTGGTGGTTATTGCCGGTACGATGTCGTTGTTCAATCTTCCCATCGAAGGGCTGGCACTACTGCTGGGAATCGATCAGGTACTTGATATGGGACGTAGTGCAACCAGCGTAGCCGGAAATGCCGTAGCAACCTGTGTTATCTCAAAATGGGAGGGTGAGTTCAGGACGCAGCCTGTTGAGTCAGAAGAGATTACCGCTTAATAAACAGTTTGCACTTTATACAATATTGCATTGAGGTTATACCACCTTTTTGTAGGTTGGAGGTGATAAATAGTTAGTTCACTCTAAACCTAAAACAACTGTGCAATCTGCTTACACCCCCGTCACAACTTACGTTAAAGCAACTCCGCTACAACGTTTCATCGCTGCATTTATTGACGGTATAATCGGGAATATACCTGTCTGGCTGTTTTTTACGGTATCCTATAATTTAGCCATGATTGGGTATGTTATCGCCATTGGCTACCTGCTCACAAAAGACGCGTTACCTGCTACAGCAGGCTTTTTAGGAGGCCAGAGTATTGGCAAAAAACTAATGGGTATTAAGGTGATCAAAGAAGATACAGGCGCCAGTCTGGTTGGTGATTATGGCACGGCCATCACCAGGCAGGTATCGCTGTTGATCCCATTTTTTAATCTGGTAGACGCACTGATGGTATTTGGTGATGAAGGCAAACGGTTTGGTGACAAATGGGCTAAAACTATTGTAGTAAAGGCTTAAGGTCAAGCGTGATTTATAGTACTTCGGTCAGTTGAAGAATCTGGCCGAAGTAACAAAGAAACCTAAACGATGTATGTTTAGCCGAAAGAAGCGATTTGTTTGTTAATAACCCCCTTATCTCAAATACTTATGGCTCAATCTGCCATACTCGAAGCCGAACTAGCTCCCTATTTTACAACGAAGGCACCTTTTCAATTCCCGATCAATTTTCGGGAAGGATTTGTTAAGTACTGGCCTATTGTCACCCTGGTGTTATTGGTTTTAGCGTTACCCGCCATCCTTGCTTTTCTGGGTTTAGGTACCTTTTTAGTGCCGGTCTCCTATGCAGGTGGGTTTGGTGCTGGCCTGGGTTATACGATTTCCATGATATTTTCGCTGGCGGGTTTAGTACTTGGCATACTGGCCTTACCGGGTCTGTTCAATCGGAAACGGTCGGGGTGGGTATTCAGCTACTATGCTCAGTTAATCGGTATTGTGAGCAGCGTGGTCGTATTTAATCTGGTGGGACTGCTCTTTGGCCTGTTATTCCTGATGTTGCTGTTTCAGGTTCGCGATTACTACAATTGATACTGCCGCACGCTTTTAAATGACTTATTGGGTCATGGCTTTCCAGTCGTGACCTTTTTTATGACCGCCCGTATACCAGAGAGACAGTTCATCCGTAAATTGATTGCCCCTTCATACTCTATATCCGTAGTTTAGCTCATAGAAAGTACCAACGATTAACCTGAACTGAATGAATATTCTCGAAACCCATCACATTGTTAAGCAATATGCCGAACATCGGGCTTTAGACGACGTGAGTCTGACCGTTCCACAAGGATGTATTTTTGGCCTGCTTGGGCCAAATGGTGCAGGCAAAACATCACTTATCCGGATTATCAATCAGATTACAGCCCCCGACTCCGGCGAAGTTATTTTGGGAGGAGAACGGCTGAAGCCTGATCATATTCGGCGGATTGGTTATTTGCCCGAAGAACGCGGCCTCTACAAAAAAATGAAGGTCGGCGAACAATTGCTTTATCTGGCTCAGCTCAAAGGGCTCAGCGAGAAGGAAGCCATGGAGAAACTGAAGATCTGGTTCATCAAGTTTGATATCAAAACCTGGTGGAACAAACAAATACAGGACCTCTCCAAAGGGATGCAGCAAAAGGTTCAGTTTGTGGCAACGGTTATGCACGAACCCGACCTGATCATTCTCGATGAACCATTTTCCGGGTTCGATCCGATCAATGCCAATCTGATTAAAGACGAAATTCTGGAGTTACGGGATAAGGGCAAAACGATTATTTTCTCCACCCACCGCATGGAGTCCGTTGAAGAACTCTGCGATAATATTGCCTTAATCAACCGGTCGCATAAGGTGCTGGATGGGTCAAAGCGAGCGATCAAGGAGCAATTTAAAACCCATACCTACCACGTCGAATACCAGGGCACGCTTGGCGATCTGCCTCCCGCTTTTGACGTTCTGCACACCTGGCCCGTCGAAGGTGACTTTCTTCGCGCTGACATTCGGATTCCGCCCGATGCGGCCGTTAATGACCTTATTCGCCACCTGCTCGATCGCGTAGCGGTTCGATCATTCGGCGAGAATATTCCCAGTATGAACGACATTTTTATTCAGGCTGTAGGCGAAGCAAATGAGTGAAAAATCGAAAAAGCGAAGGGCAGATAACATATCGAATGTCGTTCACTCGTTCACTCACTCATTCAAAAGTCACTCTTTAAATCACTCAAAATGAATATCATTTACTTGATTATCAAACGCGAATACCTGACACGGGTTCGTAAGCGGTCGTTTCTGGTGATGACGATTCTGGGGCCACTGCTGATTTTTGGTTTCTATGCCATTATTGGCTGGGCGGCAGTCAGTTCGATCAACCAAAAGAAAATTGCCGTTGTCGATGAGAGCGGCCGATTTGCTGGTAAGTTCAAAAATGACGACGAGACAGTTTATTCGTACCCGAAGCAATCGCTGGGGGCGGCTAAAAAAGTCTTTGTCAAACAGGGGTATGACGCGCTGGTTTTCATTCCTAAAGACGTGATCGAAGAGCCCAAAACAGTAAAGATTTTTGCAGAGAAAAGCGTAAGTATGGCATTGCAAAGCAACATTGAGCGGGCAATATCCAAAGAGATAGAGAACATCAAACTGAGTCAGGCTGGCATTACCCAGAAAGTGATTCAGGATGCCAAAGTAAACGTAGATGCGCAGACCATCAGTTTGAGCGATGGTGGTGAACGGAGCAGCAATGCAATCGCCATGACGATCATTGGCTATTTCTGCGCCTTTATGATCTATATATCGGTGTTCATTTATGGAACGCAGGTGATGCGCGGTGTCATGGAAGAGAAAACCAGCCGTATCGTCGAAGTGATCATCTCATCGGTGAAGCCGTTTCAGCTAATGCTCGGGAAAATACTGGGCGTCGCCCTGGTAGGGTTGACTCAGTTTATGCTTTGGATTCTGTTAACCGTTGGCCTCTTTACGGTAGGAGGAGCTTTGGTGGGCGACAAAGCCGATCGGGGGCGGCAGGCCATGCAGTCATCGGGAGCAATGGCCCCCTCCGCTACGGCCGTTGATGCCGGGAAGGGAAGTGTCGTAACCAGTGTATTTCATGCGGTTGAAACCCTCAATATACCCCTGATCGTTGGTTGCTTTTTGTTCTATTTTCTGGGTGGATATCTGCTCTATAGTGCCCTTTTTGGTGCAGTCGGAGCCGCCGTCGACAACGAGACCGAAACCCAGCAGTTTATGTTTCCCATTACCCTGCCGATTATTGGGGCCATAGCTGTAGCCCAGTTTGTGATTCGCGACCCCGATGGTGCGCTGGCTTTCTGGACATCGATTATTCCGTTTACCTCGCCCGTTGTCATGATGGTTCGGATTCCATTTGGAGTGCCCGCCTGGGAGTTAATTCTGTCCATGATTTTATTGATCCTGGGTTTTATGGGTACAACGTGGCTGGCTGCCCGTATTTATCGGGTCGGCATCCTGATGTACGGTAAAAAAGTGACCTATAAAGAGTTATCGAAGTGGGTGTTTTATAAAGCATAAGACCGGTTTACGGTTTATGGCCTTGAAAAGCAGCTTTGACCTTCGTTTCAAGACCATAAACCGTAAACGATATACCGAGAACCATAAACTGCCTTTCTTTGCTTTCCGTTTCTAACCTCACCAAAGCCTACAACGGGCATATTGTTCTGACTGTCCCTGAATTAGATCTGTCACCCGGTATTCATTATTTCCGGGGTGGAAATGGTTCGGGCAAAACCACATTCTTTCGAACGGTAGCCGGATTATTGCCTTTTTCCGGAACGATTACGCTCAATAGCCAGTACGAAATCAGTCGTGATCCGGTAGCGTATCGGATGCGGGTGAATTATGCCGAAGCCGAACCACTGTATCCTGACTTTCTGACGGCTCGTGATCTGGCTGGATTTGTTGCACAGGCAAAGCAGTCGCCTGCCGGGCAAGTGGAAATGCTGGCCGAAATGCTGGGTGTAAACAAATTCTGGAAGCAGACGACTGAGACTTTTTCGAGCGGGATGCTTAAAAAGCTGTCGTTACTGTTGGCCTTGCTGGGCAAACCTGCCCTCGTTTTACTGGACGAACCACTGACGACTCTCGATGTAGCTACGGCGGCTACTTTATTTGATTTTATCCGGCAACTCACGACCAGTCAAAACGTTTCGTTCCTGCTCACCTCACATCAGGACGTTAGCCTGACGGGATTATCGATCTCGAAGGTCTGGCAAGTGGGCGATGGTGTTATTGTTCCGGCTACCTGATCGACAATGCTGACTACCCTGAACCGAATATTTGTCGCCCAGTTCTACGCCAAAAACGCCGGTACTTTTCTGGTGATTCTGCTGCTTGCATTTGGGTTTTTAAGCAGTGTTGAACATAAAGCGCTGATTACGGCTGCTCTGGGTTCTCCGTTTTTTCTGGCGCTGATTTTTGTATTGTGGGGATTGTATCTGCTAAAAACGATAGCCTTTACCCGTGAGCAGCTAACTGCCCCTGAGCACCTTTTTTTGCAAACATTCTGGCTTGTACCCACACCCCGACGAGGGGTCATGTGGCTAATCATTCAAACCAGTTTGCTGTTGCCGATTATTGGATATGCGGGCTGGATGCTTCAAATTGCCGTTTCTTACCAGCGTTGGGATTCATTCAGCGCCATTGTTCTCTTTATTTTGGGATTGATTCTGGCCGGGTCATTGGCGGCTGATTACCGGTTACGTCATCCGACACCCAGCGCTATTCGATTGCCTCGACTGGCCCTGAAACTACGGTATGAATTCTTTTTCCCAGTCTATTGGCTGAAACACGAACCCTTGTCTCTTTTACTGACGAAAGCCTTTTCGGGTTTGTTGCTGGCCGGTGTTTGTCGGCTTTATCCCACCGACGACTATGATGAGCGTTTATTGCTGATTGGCCTGTTGCTGGCCGTACTGGCCCATTCGCAGGTAGGAGGGCAGGTGAGCGCCTTTGAACGTCGCTACTTATTGATACTGAATAATTTACCGCTATCTTGGCTTCAGCGATTCGGGCGATACGTGCTCACTTACGGCCTGATCTGGCTACCCGAATTATTAATCCTGGTACGTAACTGCCCGGCTGAGGTCCGGCTCGATTATGTCGTGTGGCTCTGGCTGGCAGGGTGGGGGTGGTTACTGCTATTGCACAGTCTCGCTTATGGGCATGCTATTTTGCCCGAACGCTGGCTGTCCGGCATATTTGCCGGATTTATTGGTGGCTTACTGATCATTATGTTTGGCTTACCCGTAGGCGCCTGGTTAGTCCTCGGATGGGCATGCGCTGCCGGAATCTGGTATCGATCGTTTACCAGGCCTGTTATGTAAGGAGGATCGGAACGAGTGGTCCGTGCGGTCCTCCTCCTGGATAGGCTATTTAGGCCGTGAACGGCTTGCTTCTTTACTGATAGTGAACTGATCCTGAATCGAACCATCACCGGCAATCATTTTTGCGACCAGTTTATCGCCATCAACTTCGATATACATCGACCCGCCTGTGCCATCGTACGAAATGTCCATGGCATTGTGAGGCCACTGGGCAGTGCCCGTTTTTATGTGACCTCCACCTGCGCCACCGTCTCCGTTCACCACATAAATGGTTCCTTCATTGGTAGTAGCTTTACGGTTTTTAACGAAAACCGATTTTTTATCTGTTGTATTTGAGCCCGAACTTAAATCTGCTTTTGCGCTGGCCGTACTATGCTGACTGGCATCAAAGGTAAGTTCATCGCCGTAATGCCCCTTGAGTAGTCCAGACCGTTCATAGACGTGGCTATGGCCACACATTACCAGATCAACATTAAACTGCTCCAGAACGGGCAGTAAATTCATGCGAACATCCCGAAGCTGTTTCTCCGTGTCTGAGTCGTGCGTTCCTTTGGTATAAGGCGGATGATGCCAATAGGCAATGACCCAGGTAATATTGGCATTGTTTTGGGCGGCTGTCAAGTCCCGTTTGAGCCACGCAAGTTGTGGGCTGCCTTCGCCAAATCGCAGATTCGAGGCTTTGAACGTACTGTCGTCATAACGGTCAGAGTCCAGACTAACGAAGTGGATGTTACCGTAATTAAAGGAGTAATAGGACTCTGAGCTAGACGGAACTCCTCCAGCTTCGGCGTTGGTTGGATGCGAAACTACCTGATAATAAGGAATGTCAAGGCTAACCCGCAAGTTGTTATTACCGGCGTAATCATGGTTGCCGGGCGTTGCAAAAATAGGCGTTTGCTTCATGAACCGATCGTTGCTATAACCCGTATCGGAACTGAATACATTGGCCTGATATTCTGAATCCTGCCCCCGGTTATAGGCATTGTCGCCCAGCCAGAGCCAAAGGTCGATGTAGGGATCGCCTATGCTCTGTACATAATTTTTAAAAGCATTTTTTACATTGAATTGCCGCGCCGAGTGATTGCCAAAATCACCCAATGACCAGATCCGCGTTTTCTTGGCCGTTCCTTCGGTCGGGAACGTATAAAAATAATTCTGATCGCTGCCTTGTAATGAGGCAGTTGCGGTGCCAACCGAATAATAATATTTCGTATTTGGGGTTAAGCCGGTGAGCGTGATTTCGTGATCTGTGCGACTCTCTGTTTCGCTGGTCGTTTTGGTTAGCTTTCCAGCCGAAGCACCGTATCGGACAACACCGATCGATGCCGGGTTAGAGCGCCACCGGAATGTTATACTGGTTGGCGTTGCTTTTTGCAGGTATGGTCCACGCACTAAAGTACCTTCGGTTTGCGCGTTGGCCGTAGTGAAAAGCCAACAAACTAACGTACAGATCGGGACTAATTGAGTTATTCGTAATGAGTGTTTCATGGCGAGTCTAAAGAGAGAACGTTCCATGACAAAGCTACCAGGATGGTCTGGAAATTCTGTTACCACTATGTAAACAAATACGTTTGGGCCATTTTCAAAAGCCTGTTTAGGGAGTATAGTCGGGACCATTGCCCGTTACTTTTTCCAGAAATTCCAGGTTGCCAGAGCAATTTGAGCAATCACTGCCTCACGCGTTTTTTCGTCCGCTTTTGAATCCGAAACAAATACGGCGAGGGCTATGTGTTGGCCAGTCGGGAGGGTAATCAGACCTACATCGTTGGTTGCTGCGGTTATGCCGTCTACTGTCCAGGAAGTTCCGGTTTTATGGGCTACCACGGTACCGGCTGGTAATTGGCCTTTCAGCCGATGTAGACCGGTTTCTGTTTCCGTCATCAGGCGTAACAATAAAGCCCGGCTGGAATTAGACAATCCGCGCCCTTGCTGAAAAAGACGTAACAACGCTACCACCTCTGTTGGTTTTGCCCAGTTGCGATATTGCACCGCATTGTCTCCACCGATTTCTTTCTCCGTGTTTGCGATAATGATGTCTTTAATGCCCAGACTTTTAAAATAAGCCATGATCGGTTTTGGCCCACCGGCCAGACGCATGAGAACGTCACTGGCTGAACCGTCGCTTTCAGAAACCGAGTAGCGTAACAACTCAGCTACACTTATGTCGGTGCCTTTCGGAAACTGGTCGCGCATTGGGCTGTGCTGCCGTTTGGAGACATACTCAATCGTCTCGACACGTACCTTCTGATCAAGTGTTACCTTACCCTGATCAACCAGATGCAACACGGCCATGCCTATCGGCATTTTGTAAACACTTTGCATCGGAAACCGCTGGTCTCCCAAAAGGGCTACCGATTCGCCGGTTTCAAGCAGCATTGCCGCAACGCCAACCCGGCCCTGAGCGGCACCAGCGATTTGCTCAATCTGGTTGTGAAGACTGGCCACTGATCCTCGATTGGATGACTGAGTTACCTTTTGTTGGGCTAATAGTGGATTAGAAAAGAGTAGAACAATTGGAAGCAGAAAATGCCTGATCATAAGGAATGGCTGTTTTCCGCGAAATTAGATGTTCCCAATGTACAGTGTATGTGGCCATAGTAGATTTTTAGAGTTGCGAAGCAACTCTAGAGGTAAGCATCCTGTCGCACGACGATGCGGAAGACGGTTGGAGTAGGCATTTGGAAGAAGTTTATGTATTTCTAAGCCTTAAAATAATTTACCTGGGTGTCAAATAATTGATTATGAGGTTTTTGTCTGATTGCTTATCGTCGTTTTTAATTGCAGGTTTTGATATATGACATTCTGTTAATTATTTTCAAACCCATCAAGTAAAATCTTCCACAGAATGAAACCAATTACTACTTTCTCATTGCTCTTTCCACTGGCTTTGCTGTCGGCCTGCACGACTCCTCAGGTCAATATCAGCCCACAGACTACTACGCCTACCTCAACACAGACTCCTGCTTCAGCGAAAATGGGTAGGGTCGTACAAATCACGGAGTATTTGATAAGTACTGATGGCGAAAAATCAGTGACGCTCGATGGGAAAAAATTGCTGCTTACCTGGAGGATTAAGAATGATTACAGCTACGATACCAATGATCGCCTGATTCGGCAACGAACGAGTGCCCGGAACAATGCGAGCTGGTGGGAGGAACTTTCGTACCAGTATACACCTGACCTTATCCAGCGATACCAGAACTCTGAAAGCAAAGACTTATTGAATACATTGTTGCTGAACGCAAAAGGATACCTGAAAGGAAACCAGGGTCCCGACGAATATGTGTATGATGCTGAGGGTTATCTGATAAGCTATACGGGAAATAATCAGCGGGATACCTACACTATAAAAAACGGAAATGTTATCGCGAAGGAAACCGTCTATAGCTCTGGGCTGATTCAGAAGAATAAATATGAGTATGATCTAACCAAGCCTGGCATTCCTTCGCCACTGACATTTCGGGGGCAGCAAAGCCAGAATTTGCTCCTGAAACAAACGATGGTGTCAACGTCGACGAACTCGTCCTCGCCGGAGACTACAGTATTCACCCATCAGTACGATTTCGATCCGCAAGGCCGCGCTGTGCGGGAGTTTGTCGTTTCGGACATAGATCCCAACTGGCCGTCAAGTATTCGGGAATTTGTCTACCAATAAAGTTGGTTAACTCCGCATTTGAACTGTTTCTAAGCGGTCATATCAGATCATGTAGAGCGTATAACAGTCCGAAACGAACGAAGCCCGCCAACAGGAGCCACATTGAGTTCCTGTTGGCGGGCTTCGTTGCCGTAAAAAAGTAAGACACTAGTGCAGTAAGCGGAAATGCATTCGGACTTGATTACGGAAACTTCGGAAACTTGCTGAAATCAGGTTTCCGTTTTTCAAGGAAGGCGTCTTTTCCTTCTTTGGCTTCCTCCGACAGATAATATAAGAGTGTCGCGTCGCCAGCCAATTGCTGAATACCAGCCTGTCCGTCGAGTTCAGCGTTGAACGAAGCTTTGAGCATTCGGAGAGCAATTGGGCTTTTCTCCAGCATTTTCCGGCACCAGGCAATTGTTGTTTCTTCCAGTTGATCGAGCGGCACTACTTTGTTTACCAGCCCCATGTCCAGTGCTTCCTGCGCATCGTACTGGTCGCATAAAAACCAGATTTCGCGGGCTTTTTTCTGACCAACAACGCGAGCCAGATAAGAAGCACCAAACCCGCCGTCGAAACTACCCACTTTAGGGCCGGTTTGGCCGAAACGGGCGTTGTCGGCAGCAATACTCAGGTCGCAGATAACGTGCAGCACATGACCACCACCGATGGCATACCCGGCAACCATAGCCACAACCGGCTTCGGAATCCGACGAATCTGCATTTGTAAATCCAGTACGTTCAAACGGGGAACCTGATCTTCACCCACATAGCCCCCATGACCACGTATGGATTGATCACCACCACTACAGAATGCTTCGCCACCTTCACCGGTCAGGATAACGACACCAACTCGTTCGTCCTGGCGAGCCAGTTCCATGGCTTCCGACATCTCTTTGACGGTCAGTGGGGTAAACGCATTACGTTTGTGTGGTCGGTTGATACTGATTTTGGCAATGCCATCGTAATAGCTGAATAGGATTTCCTGATATTCTTTAATCGGTTCCCAGGGGTAGTTACTTTGCATAAATAAACGAGTGAAAGAGCAAACGAGTGAAAGAGCGAAAAAGCGGCCCTTTCAACTCGCTCTTTCGCTCTTTTGCTCGATTACTCCTCGAATGAGACCTCATGATACTGCACATCCCACGTATGATCCGCCATCATGCGGACAGTGGCCAGGCAGCGTTCGAACGGAAACTTGCGTCCCCATTCGGTTGGACCAACCATAGACAACAGATCGGTTCCGTTTTTACGTTGATAGAAGTGATAGGTATGCCCAACAACCGGTTCGAAGCTCATTTGAGCTGCGTAAATCCGTTCCGATATTTCAACGCGATGCCTGATGGCGGTGGCCTGTTCTGCCAGTAGCTGCATCTGCTTGTAAAGCTGACTTAACTGCATGTCAGTTTGTTCGCGCATGGCCGCTACGGCTCGGCCTGTAATTTTACCTTTGTCTTCGGGGCGGATTATGGCTCCGCCAACCGTGTGTGCATACTCCAGAAGTCCGGGTGCTTCAGCAACTTTATCTGGAGAGATCGGATTGACAATTACTTTTGCTTCTTCCATATTGTTTGGGTAACCGCCCGGCGAGCGTCTTTGTTCGCTGTCGTTGAATGACAAAAAAAAACCATATTTACATCGCGTAAGCGATAGTATCCGCAAAATTACAACGAACCAACATGCAAAACACCTTACCCACAATGGACCGACATGAGTTTTTTCGATTAGTCGGTACCAGCGTTGGTGTGATCCTGCTAACGCGTTGCAGCGCGGGCTGCTCGAAGGGCGATGCGGGTGAACCGGCGGCTGATCCTGACCAACTGGTTGATCTGATCCTGAATCTGAATGATAAGGTCAATGAAAATCTGAAAGTAAAAGGGGGGTATGTCGTTATTAAAAATGTGATCGTAGCCCAGACAAAAGACGGCAAATTCCTCGCTGTATCGTCTAAATGCACCCATCAGGGAACAGAGTTAGTCTATAAATCGGCTGAAAATCAGTTCTATTGCCCGCTTCACCTGTCGCGGTTTGATACTACGGGTAAAGTAGTAATAGGGCCGGCTACGCTACCCTTAAAGCAGTACCAGGTTGCCGATCTTGCCAATGGAAACCTTCGCATTCACACCTAATCAAAAATTGGATAATTAAGTACGGATTATGTCGAGGTGCAAAGCCTTGTGTCTCGACAATTGATAATGATAGTAAATCCATTACTTCCTGATTCCTGGCCAACGCCCGGTTCGGCCTACGAAGCCGAAACGCTGAAATTTTGCCGGGCGTGGTTAAGTGGTCAAACGAGTTTTACTCTGCATACGTCCGGGTCAACGGGTACGCCTAAGCCAATTACGCTCACGCGGGCACAGATGCGGGCCAGTGCACACCTGACAGGCCAGACGCTTGGTCTGCAACTGGGCGATAAAGCATTGGTTTGTCTTAACATTCGTTATGTAGCAGGTGTAATGATGCTTGTTCGGGGACTGGAGTTGGGAATGATAATGACGGTACTCGAGCCATCGGGTAACCCATTGGCAGCTTTTGAACCTGATCAAACTCATTTTGATTTCACGGCACTTGTACCGTTACAACTGCAAACGATCATTGAGGCTACACAACGGAAATTGCCGATTCTGAACGACATGAAGGCTATTCTGGTGGGAGGAGCAGCTACCAGCCCTATTCTTGAACGGGCATTACAGGCAATCGATGCCCCTATTTTTGCGACCTATGGCATGACTGAAACAGTCTCACATGTTGCATTGCGTCGGCTGAACGGACCTATGAAAAGTGATCTTTTTACCGCACTGGAAGGAGTCGTACTAGGAACCGATGAGCGAGATTGCCTGCACATTACGGCGGCTGCCACCAATTTTGAGCGAATTCAAACGAACGACGTTGTTGAATTGCTACGTGAAGTAGAACCCAGCCAATTCAGGCTGTTGGGCCGGGCAGATACGATCATGAACACGGGTGGCGTAAAAGTTCAGCCAGAACAGGTCGAGCGAGTGGTGCAGGATACGCTGGCGTTGTTTGGTCAATCCAGTGTTGGGCAGGCTGAAGCGATACCCCGGTTGATTGTCGCTGGCCTGGCCGACGAACGGCTTGGTCAGCGGATCGCTGTTATTCTTGAACAAAAATCGCTGAGCAGTGACCAGTTCAGAGCCGTTCAGGAAGCCGTTCGACTTCAGGTGGGTCCATATGCAGTACCGAAAGAACAGATTGCCGTTAGTCAGTTTGCGGAAACACCTACTGGTAAAATTGACCGAAACGCCACAATCGCCCGAATCCCTTAACTTTGGGGCCAGTTGTCCGGCACACAAAAAAGCATGTCCTTCACTAGTATTCAAATTCGCTACCAAACGGCCCGGTCGTTGCCCGCGCCCTACGCTTATTTTTACACGTTGACCGTTCGTGCGGCAGCGGATAAGTCGTTGCAGATTGATCTGTCAATTACCTATCCCGATCGCGACGATATTGACGATGACGAACTGATTGCTGAGGGGTATACGCGGGACGATGACTTTTCCTGGTCGGGCCGCTTGCCGAAAGCCTGGTGGCAAACGATGACGGATCTGGTCAACAAAACTCAACTGGTGCCCTCGAACGAAGACACCCTCGGAGAAGATGATGATTACTGGGATATTACCCTAGAAACAGATAATGCGGGTGCAAGGCAGGGAAGGCCAAAAAATGCCGATAGCTGGCAATACCTGGTGCAGGAACTAATTCAGGCATCGTATGAAGCCATTGGCCGCGAACGTCCGTTTGAACTTACCTACCTGGATTTTGCGAATCAGCAGGGTGAGCTGGAAATTCGCCTGACGGCTTCCTTTGCCGATCGTACAGTGAAAGTTGTACAAAGCCAGAATCGAAAAGAATCGACTAAAACGCAATCCTGGTCTGCCTTACAGCACATTATGGCTGAGGTTTACAATCACGACTATGAAGATGATGAGGCTCAGCTTAAACGCCCTAAACGTGACGGTCAGTGGCTCAATTTGGGAGGAGAGGAGTGGTATGATGTTAGTGAATTGCCCGCGTTATTGAAGCTGTTTAGAAATCTGTGAGGTTACTCGGTAAAGGGTTTGTTGTCTGATTTATAGCTGTTTAGCGCGTTAAGCCTCAGCTTTTCAGGTAATCGAAAGCGTCTAAAGCGGTAGGATACTATGCCACCTCTCTAGACGCTTTTTTTATTGGTCGCCCTATTCATGCGGTTATGACTTTCGCGGAGGAGCGTGCCACGCTTACTAATGACGAGTTGATAACCACGGTCCGCCGTGCAGTGGCACGCTCCTCCGCGAAAGTCATAACCGCAATTAGTTGAAAAAAATAAGGTAAATATTTTTTCGTACGAAAAATTTCCTACCTTTGATTCATGAAAGAAACAAACGGAGATATTCCTGCTGAGCCAACTAAATCTGAACTCGAAATCCTTCAGGTTCTCTGGCAATTTGGGCCTTCTACGGTTCGGTTTGTGAATGATAAATTGAACGAGGAGAAACGGGCCGTACAGTATACCTCAACGCTGAAACTGATGCAGATCATGGCCGAAAAGGGCATACTGAAACGGGATGAAAGCAGTATGAAGCATGTCTACAGCCCGGTGGACGAAGAGAAGAAAACGAAAGATTATTTACTGAAACGGTATGTCGATTCGATGTATAACGGTTCGGCTTCCAATCTGGTGATGCAATTGTTGGGTAATCAAAAAACATCACCCGAAGAGCTACAGGCAATTAAGGATTTTCTGAAAAATCTGGATCAACGATAACTCATTCTTACATGCAGCCTCTACAAACCTCACTCTCCGGGTGGCAACACCTGACTCAGGCTATATGCCGTACGCTAGTTCATTCGTTGTGGCAGGGGCTGCTGTTGGCTGCTGTAACGGCAATTGTGGTTGTATTGACCAGAAAATCCAGTTCTACTTTACGTTATCAGCTTTTTGCCTTACTATTTTCTCTATTTGTTATCGGTAGCGGCTTTACGTTCTATCTGCAATTCCGTCAATTAGAAACCAGTCACCCAGCTTTAACCAATTTATCAAACCCGGCAAATGTCAGCCGTTTTTCGTCTTACATGCCTGTTGATTTTCAGTGGGTTGCCAGTAGAACACCTGTTAGCTGGCTAATGGATTCAGTGGCTGAAAACGCTGCGTTGATTGTAACAATCTGGTTTATCATCTTCAGCGCACGTTTTGTGCAGGCCATGGCCAGTCTGGGACATATTCAACGAATCAGGCATTATAAAACGCACAAACCAACAGAACATTGGGTCGATAAACTCTGTGTACTGGCTCAAAAAATAGGCGTGAAAAAGGCTGTTTTGTTACTGGAGTCAGAGTTGGTTAACGTACCAACAGTAGTTGGGTTACTAAAACCTGTCATCTTACTGCCCATTGGGTTACTGGCCCAATTGCCGGTCCATGAGCTTGAAGCCATTCTGCTGCATGAATTAGCTCACATCAAACGGAAAGACTATCTGGTCAACCTGATGCAGAGTTTTGCCGAAAGTGTTTTCTTTTTCAATCCGGCAGTATGGTGGGTTTCGGCGCTGATTCGGGAAGAGCGCGAACACTGCTGCGACGATATGGCGATCGCCATTAGTGGCAATAAAACCTCGTTCATTAACGCATTGGTCGCTTTTCAGGAGTACAATCTGAATCGACAGTCATACGCAATGATGCTTTCCCGGAAACGTAATCACCTGCTGGAACGGATCAAACGAATAGTTTACAACAATAACCAACCACTAAATGCCATGGAAAAGATTTTTGTGACGTCAAGTATCGCCATTGCCGTTTTTGTAACAGTTGCTTTCGTCCCCTCGTCCTACCACCAGAAAATCCGGGAGAATTATGCCACGATCTTACCCGGTAACCGACTGGTTAAACCGTCGTATATGACCGTGCAACCAGACACCTTGCCCAAAACGACGAGCATCGAGTATAATGAAAAAGACAAAGTCGGAACGGGAACCTATACCATCACGAAGGGTGGAAAGAAATATCAGTTTATTGAGAAAAATGGCGTTATCTCCTCCTTGCAAATCGATGGCAAACAGATTCCGGACGAACAGATTGCTACCTATAAAGCAGAACTCGATACGATTATCAAGGATGTAAAGGAGGCCCAGCGGATGGCCGAAAGTGATCGTAAACAAGCCGAAAAAGCAAGGGGGCAGGCAATGCTGGCCAGAAAACAGGCTGAGAAAGCAAAGACCTATGCTGAAAGAGCGCATTTATCGGCAATCGAGGCAAAACACAAAGCCGAGTTAATGCAAATGCAGGCCGAACTACGAACAGAAGATAAACAGGTTCGGGCAGCCATGGATAAGTTGAACTCCATGAAAGATGCCGATTTGGCCTATAAAAAGGCCGAACTTCAACTAGAACTGGATCAATTACGTGCACAGACGGCTAAATTAAGGGACGAGGCATTTTTAAAAGCCAAAGTCCAGCAGGATAAACTGCATGCCGAAAACGCTGATCATAACCTGGTTGAGTTACGCGAACATGCCGAACAAATAAAACGGATGGCTGAGGATAACAGGAGCTTGGCTTTGATGGCAAAGCTCAGGGCAGAAGAAGTACGGGGAATGGCTCAGGTTGCCAAAAAACAGGCCGAACACGCAAGAGTAAGAGCTGAAGAAGCGAGAATCTATTTTGAAAAAACAACCCGTGGTGTCATCGACGACCTGATCAGGGAAGGAATTATCACCGATAAGAGCGATCTGTCATTCAGACTGTCGAATGATGAACTGGAAGTGAACGGAGTAAAACAACCCGAATCGGTACACCAGAAGCTGAAAGCAAAGTATGTAAATGAAGCCGGTTTCGAAATAATTTATAATCATAACGGTCGCACGGGCATTAGCAAAATGGCTAAATAGATTCAATGATATGTCCTAATAAACAATGCCATTACGACAAACCGGGTGTTTTTGTGTATGAAAAAACGCCAGTTGATGGCAAAGAGAAATGAAATTTGGGTAGCTGCCTGATCCGAACGAGTATAACGGTTAACGTGCCAGCTGGGAAACGACTAAACGTTACCCGGCTGGCCCATTTATTTTGATGTAAAATCGGTTGCACGAGTCATGAAAAGTATAATCCTTGCAAAAGAAAGACTAGCGCGTTATTTTAAGTGCCAAACCTCGGTTGAGACCATGCCGCCTACGCAAGGCTGCCGTTTCTGAAGTGATAGACCGGCCTCCGCAAGAAGCCGTTGCCAATCGGCCAGCTGCGTTGTTTCAATGCCAGCCGTCAGTCGAAAAAAACGGATCATAGCCCATAGCAGCGTTTTTTGCCACCAGACATCAGTGCCTATGAAGTCTGCAACAAGCCAGATCCCGTTGGGTTTAAGCGAATTTCGAAGTTGAGGTATTAATGAGGATTGTAGCGTTTCTTCTGGGAAAAGATCGAGCAGGAAAGGCGTTATAACAATGTCGAATTGGTCGCCGTTTGGCAGGTGCATGATCGTATCTACCCGATATTCGACCGTACCCAGTACTGCTTTCTGGATTATTCGCTGACTGGCCAGGGCTACCATTCGGACCGACGCTTCGAGGTAAAGAACCCGTTTCGGATTTCTCTTCATCAAAAGCTGTTCGAGCAACCAGCCAGTTCCACCGCCTGCCAGAAGCACCGATGCCTTTGGCGGAATATCAGTTAAAAAGACAACCTGCGCCTGTTGAAGTTTTCTCCCAAATACCACACTTGCCAGTAAATCATAAACCGGCGCAATCCAATCGAAAGTAGAGATAAATCGGGTTGTTTTTCCCATTGATTAACTTGACAAGGCACTTAGGTGCAGTACTTGTTCGTCAAATGCTGTCGCATATAATTTATTTTCTAAAGTAAAAGATAGTAGGGGCTAATCAATACTAGTTGATGCGATACCCTTCTGACTACACGAACAAAGTAGGCAGGTCATATTTTGAGATTCTATGTATTTAAACGCTCGATCGCTGATTGGGAAGGCACAGGGAAATCAGAATTAACTATATCTTGGGATTACTTTGTGTAATGCCACTCATATAACACGAGAGTATGCTTCAGTATATCATTTGGAACATTGATCCTGAGATCATTCGTATCGGCTCCTGGCCTCTTCGGTGGTATGGTTTATGCTTTGCAGCCGGATTTCTGATCGGACTCCAACTAATGACGTTCATCTTCAAGACTGAGAAAAAACCTCTGTCTGATACGGATCCACTATTTATAACGATGGTCGTTTCAACCATCTTAGGTGCAAGGCTAGGTCATTTTCTTTTTTACGAACCTTCCCTGTTTCTGCACAACCCGTTACAGATTATAACTCCTCCTTTCGCTGGTCTTGCCAGTCATGGAGGCATAATAGGCATTAGTATTGGTTTGTGGCTCTATACCCAACGGGCATCCAGCAAGACGACTGGTCAAACGTTTTTATGGATCACTGACCGTGTGTGTATCATAGCTGCCCTTGCCGGAGCTTTCATCAGGTTTGGCAATCTGATGAATTCAGAAATAGTTGGTAAGCCAACCGACGTGCCCTGGGCTTTCGTGTTCTTGCAGAATCAAGAGTTTAGTCAGGTGGCCCGTCACCCAGCCCAACTCTACGAGTCGTTATCCTATTTGGTGCTGTTTGTTATGCTAATTTGGTACTGGAGAACATACCGTACCCAATCGGCACCAGGTACGATGTTAGGTATATCTTTGGTTTGGGTATTTGGCTTTCGGTTCCTCTGGGAATTCTTCAAAGAAAATCAGGTTGCTTTTGAAGACAGTATGAGCCTGAATATGGGTCAGATTTTGAGTATACCAGCTGTTGTAGTTGGCTTATATCTGTTGCTGAGAAATTTTATCAGACCTACTCTATTCGTTCCAGTGGCATTAGTAATCCAATCAACAAGCCTTTGTTACCGTTGTGAGCATACATCATCACTACCCGATTCGAGCAAAGATCATCAGTCAAGTTGGTCTAATGACTGCGACGTACCAACTGTTAACAAACAAGCTTGCAATATAAGACATTTACAAGATCATATAGTAGATCTGAAACAGCCTGATTCTAAAGTAAACTATATAATATAGTGTTAATTATACGCTTATTATATGAATAGTGATAAATAATAATGGGTCAGAAGATTGTACTTTTATGTGGTAAAGTTGGATTTGGTTTTTTGTTGGAAGCATGTCATAGATCCGTTAATTAATCAGTCAATCGTAGCGAAACCGTGAGATTACTAAATTGCTACATTGCAATTCTTCGTCGGGGCAACCCACCTATTCGCATTTTCACCGAAGCGTAGGCCCGGACCTTTTGCACATTTTTATTGGAGGATGCACTAGTAAAATACGTGCCTTGAGTCGTAAAAGAGGAAATAAATTCAGTCGGCTATGAAACAGTTGTTTGTGTTGTCTATCTGCTTATGTTGGTTAAATACGATGGCACAGATTCGGGTCCATCCCAATCACCGGTATCTTCAGGATAAGGATGGAAAGCCTTTTTTCTGGATGGGTGACACTGCCTGGGAGTTGTTTCACCGAATGGATCGACGCGATACGGAAGCCTACCTGGACACGCGACGTCAACAGGGCTTTACGGTCATTCAGGTGGTTGCTCTGGCCTTTGCCAATGAAGCAGATAATCACAAACCGAATCGGTATGGGGATTTCCCGTTTGTCGATAACAATCCCGACCAATTAGCCCTAACTCCCGGAAATAACCCGGAAGAGGCCGCTCAATACGATTATTGGGATCATGTCGATTTTGTCATTCAGGCCGCGGCCCGCATGGGCTTGTATGTCGCCATAAACCCGGTTTGGGGAGACCATGTATCGCATCACTGGAGTTCGAAAGGCGTTATTTTTAATGAGCAGAAAGCCCGTTCTTATGGTAAATTTCTTGGCAATCGCTACGCGAATCAAGCTAATCTTATCTGGATAATCGGGGGCGATTGTCCAACGGTCTATGAAAAAGATAATCTTCACTTTGATGATCGCCCAATATGGCGCGCAATGGTAGCAGGGATTAAAGAAGGAGAGGGCCAAAAACGGCATTTGATGAGCTATCACCCAAAAGGAGGGAAGTCTTCTTCAGGCTACTTTCATCAGGAGAATTGGCTGGATTTCAACTCGTTTCAATCCGGTCACGGCTCCCGCGATGTAGATGCCTGGAACTGGGTTGGGCGGGATTTAGCGCTAAACCCGCCCAAACCCACTCTCGACATGGAGCCCTGTTATGAAGACCATCCCATTAATCCCTGGGATGGAAAGTGGACGCGCCAACGAGGATATTTCAACGCCTATGATATTCGTTCCCGGTTATACCGCAGTGTTTTTGCTAGTATGTGTGGTTTCACGTATGGTCATCATCAGGTCTGGCAGTTTCTGGATACAACGCGCTATGCGCCCCTCACGGTTGGCGATACCCTGATTGGGTGGAATCGAGCACTCCATGCCGAAGCTGCCGGACAACTGCGGTATCTGAAACAGTTGATGCTTTCGCGACCTTATTTTACCAGACTGGCCGATCAGACGCTGATTCAGTCTGCTAAGGGAACGGATTATCGGGATTTGGTGATGGCCACGCGCGATTCGGCAAGTACCTACGTAATGGTGTATCTGCCGACGAGCAAACCCGTAACGATTGATGTAACGCGTTTGTCAGGCGATAAAAAGCGAGCCTGGTGGTTTGATCCCCGAACTGGCCATATTTTTAAGGGAAAGGAAGGTCCAATGACGGGAGCCCTAACATTCACACCACCTGCTCAATCTAATGCATCGGCCATGGATTGGGTATTGATTATCGATGATACTGCTCAAAAGTACCCCTATCCAGGACCTTAATGCATTTTCGATTTTAACAACTCTAAACTACAACCAGTCACCTACGATCTTTTTAACGGGCGCTTACCATTCAGGTTTATTGATTTCGCCGTGCCGACTCAGAAAATATGACAAAATTTGCGCTGATCCTAAGTAAAGACGCAACTGTATACGCATGGTAGAAATAAATTCGGCTACAACAAGCACAAAGTCCCACTTTTTTATTCTGGATGGATTGCGCGGAGTGGCGGCTCTGGCCATTGTAATCTTTCATTTCATGGAGTGGGTGTATACCGATCCCAGCGGGAATTTCATCGCCCACGGTTTTTTAGCCGTCGATTTTTTCTTTTGCTTATCGGGCTTTGTCATCGGCTACGCGTATGACGACCGAATTCGTCGATTGGGATTCGCAGCATTTTTTAGACTACGATTGATCCGATTGCACCCCCTTGTCATCTTAGGATCGGTAATAGGTTTACTGGCGTTTCTGTTCGATCCATTTGCGGCTCAGCCCGGTTTGATTGGTCGGCCAAACCTGTTACTGACCTTTGTTTGCTCGATATTCCTCATTCCGCTGCCCATCATGAAAGAGCGGGCTTTCAACCTGTTCAGTTTTAATGCGCCAGCGTGGTCATTATTCTGGGAATACGTTGCCAATATTATCTATGCCCTTGTACTATACCGGATCAGCCGTCGCTATCTGTCCGTATTAATCGTGCTGGCAGCAGTAGCACTCTGTTTCGTTAGTTACCGGGCCGGTAATCTGTTGGGCGGTTGGGCAGGGTCTAACTTCTGGGATGGCTGTGCCCGGGTAGCGTACTCGTTTCTGGCCGGGTTATTCATTTACCGGGCCAACTGGATCCTAAAGAATAACCTTGGCTTCATGGGTGTGGCAGGACTGCTTATACTGGCATTTCTCATACCGTTTACCCGATGGAACTGGTTAGTCGAGCCGATCATTGTGCTGTTCTATTTCCCGGCCCTGATTGCGGCAGGAGCGGGGGCTAGCCTATCGCCTGGACTTAAAAAACTGTGTGTGTTCTCAGGCAAACTTTCCTATCCGCTCTATATGACCCACTACGGGGCTATGTGGATCTTCGGCAGCTATTTGGCCAGTCATAAACCGGATACGCTGCATCTGTCACTAATTGTGGTTACCGGGGTCATTTTTCTGGCTGGATTCGCCTATCTGGTACTGGTGCTCTATGATGAGCCCATTCGACGTTATTTAGCCAGACGCCGATAACTGAAACCTGTGATAAGACATCAATCGTTGATCGCCTGATACACCAACGGTTTAAATGCTTTGTCAGTATTTGTAACATACGGCCCCCACATTTGCCGGTAAATCAGGACGAGCATATCTTCTTTAGGATCAACCCAATAAGAGGTTGAAAAGACGCCACCCCAGGAATAAGTACCTGCCTGGCTGGGAGTAAACCGGCTGCCATTTTCTGAAATAACCAAAAAGCCAAACCCGAATTTATTATCACTGGCATGATCACCAATATTTGGACTCAGGTCGCCAATTTGATTCATGGTCATCAGGCGAACCGTATTGCGAGCCAACAACCGTACACCCTTGTATTCACCACCATTTAACAACATTTGCAGGAAAATTGCATAATCGTAAATGGTGGTTGACAAACCGCCACCGCCCGAAAAATAATCATGTTTTTGGAGTGGGTAGTTCATGTCGAGTGCGCCACCAAAAACCGAGTTTTGCTTTTGGATATTTCCGGTCGAATCGCCCTGGAAAAAATTGACCAGCCGGGAGCCTTTTTCAGGGGGCACATTAAAATAAGTATCGTTCATCCCAAGTGGATGACAGATCCGCTTCAGAAAAAAATCCTCGAGTGTCTTACCTGACCATTTCTCAATCAAATAACCTAATACATCCATATTTAACCCATATTTCCATTGTTCACCGGGTTGAAAAAAGAGTGGCAGACTACCCAGGCGGGTCATGGCATCGGAAAGTTTCTGGCCTTTTATGCCAACTCCACCCGTCATGTCGTTTTTTGCATAAATGGCACTTTCTGCCGGTGGCCCGATCGCTGGGTAGCCCAGGCCCGATGTATGCGTCAGCAGATCACGGATCGTGACAGGTCGTTTAGCCGGAACGGTCGTATAGGTGGTGTCTTTTGCCCGGAAGTTAGCCAACACTTTTTGATTGGCGAAGGAGGGAATGAACCTGGAAACCGGATCATCCAGCGAAAACTTTCCTTCTTCCCACAGCATCATAACGGCCACCGTTGTGAGTGCCTTTGTTTGTGAGGCTACCCGAAAGATTCCGTTTTTAAGAAGTGGCGCATTCGTCGTTTGATCATTGTATCCACGCGCTTTGTAAAAAACAATTTTGCCATGTCGGGCTATTAGGACTACCGAACCATTCACCCATTTCTGGTTGACCCAGCTACTCATACCAGAATCCAATCGGGCAAGGCGGGCAGCAGAAAAGCCGCCAGCTGCCGGTGCCGCTTCTGTAAGGATTTTGGCTTGCGCCTGGGCCGTGGTGGAGTAAACAATAAATGGAACGACAGTAAACAGAGCAGTTAGGTAACGATTCATTGTAGAGGATTGTCAAAAACAAACAAGTAATAAAATACGAAAGGGCCTGTAGGTCAAGGGAAAGAGTTGCTGAAAATCGATTGAAAAGTCAACTCGCCAACCGTCGATCGACCGCCAATTTTTTGGCAGAAACTAAAAAGAGTGCGGTCGAGCCAAAACTAATAACGATGATGATCGACATGGCCCATCGCAGGGATTCGGTGCCCAGAGAAGGAGCGAGCCCATCGCTGATCATGCCAACCGCCAATGGCCCAAAACCCAGCCCAATGAAATTGAGTACAAAAAACAGAATAGCCGATGTCAGGGAACGCATCGATGCTGGAACAAGACTATGGGACACTGCAATTGAGGGCCCCAAATAGGTACTGTGAAGCGACGCGGTTAATCCTAAGCAGAACACCGAGTATACTGTATTCTCCAGAAAAAGGGCCCCCGCTGCACACGGAATAGAGATAATAATCGCAAACGCCGGAATTTTCAGGTACCATCGTTCATCTCTTTTTCCGAAATAATCCGTCAGATACCCACCCGCAAATGAACCGACTGCTCCGCCGATGCCAAAGATAGGGCCGAGTAAAGCACCTATTTCTGAGTTCGTCATCTTGTGAATCCTGGCCAGGAAAGAGGGCGCCCAGTTAAGCAGACCATAAATGCAAAAGACATGCAGACCCGTGGCCATCGCCAGATAAACGAAGGTTTTGGTCGCATACAATCGCTTTAACACCTCGCGCAACGAAGGCGACTCCATGGCCGACGATGCATTCGCATCGGTTGCTCCACGTTGGGGCTCTTTCACCGATAGATAAAACAGCAATGAAAAAATAACACCCGGTATACCCACTACAAAAAAAGCTGTTCGCCAGCCAAGCTGTTGGTTCAGGTAACCACCCAGTAAGAAACCCGTCAATACCCCGAAATAAATGCCAGTTGAGTAAATCGAAAGCGCGGGAAGTAATCGGAGATCATGGCATGGGCTGGAGGGCTTCCCCCTGCTTCCCCAACCCCCACGCCAATGCGGGCCAACAACAGTTGTACGTAATTTCGAACCAGACCCGAGCTGGCGGTCATTAGGCTCCAGATACCCAGCGACGCGGCCACTATATTTCTACGATTTGTTTTGTCGGCAAGACGAGCAATGGGAATACCCAGTGTAACATAAAATAGGGCAAACGTAAACCCGGAGAGCATCCCTAACTGGGTATCCGACAGATGTAGCTCTTTTTTTATCGACTCCTGGAGGATAACAAGTAACTGCCGGTCAACAAAGTTGAAGACGTAGACCAATGTCAGCATCGCCAGGACATAATTCCTGTACAGGCTACTTACCTCATTGCTAGTGGTTTCTCCTGTTTGCATATAGGCGTTGAATGAAGGGTAACCTGCTGGTAAAAAAGAACTAAAGCCGTCGGAAATACTAATGTGTTCAATAGACCTACACAATCCTTCGAAGGACAAATCACATACCTTTTACTACGGTCCCGATACAGACACGGATTTTGTCTGTCTTGAGAAGGGTAGAAATGGATTCAGAGCCTTGTTAATCGGGGATATATATCGATTTATCAATAGTAGTGAAAGGGAATTAATTGCCAGCTTAATTGCCGTAAGCTAATGCTATTTTGATAGCCTGCTCAAAGAATGATAATATTACCCCAGTAAACCCTGTAATGCGTTAACACCATGGCAACCTTTATCGCTGAAATTGATACCTATTCTGTTTTATTGGCGCACGGAAATAGTCAAAGCCAGTCGCCCTTTAGAAACCGGTTTATTCACCTGCATTTTAAGGCTAATACGGGGAAGCTCGAGTTTTACAGCCTGAGTTTTGTGCCAGAAGCAAAGCATGCGTCGACCGGAACAATGGAGAAGCGATCGACCGGGGGGTTCTATGGAAATACAAATATCCCGATGGATGAATTCTCGCTGTATTATGAAGTGCTATGTCGCGAGAAACAGATATCGGTTCGGCTGGATTTCGATGATGATCCAGACGCTTCTCCCGTGGGAGAGCCGTTACCACTCAAATCATTTACCTTATTTTCGGGCGACGAACCGATTGATTGAACAGAAGATAATCGGTGAAGTTATTACGTCCTTATTTCCGGCCCAGATATTTGTTGATAGCCTCAACTTTAGAGTGTACCTGGAGCTTTTCGTAGATGTTGAAAATGTGTTTTCGTACAGTAGTCGGGCTGACAAATAGCTCATTTGCTACTTCCTTGTGGCTATGACCTTTGGCCAGCCGGTCCAGGATTTCACGCTCGCGGGGCGTCAACACATCCAGTTCGTTAGGAGCAGCTGGCCCAACATGGAACGAGACGGCGATTTTACGGGCTATGGTGCTGCTCATAGGCGATCCGCCTTCGTAGAGTTCAGTAATGGCTTCGAGCAGTTTGTGAGGTGGGCTCCGCTTCAGAATATACGAGTTAGCGCCCGCTTTTAGTGCCTCAAAAACGGTTTCATCCTCGTCATACATCGTGCACATCATAAACTGTGTACTGGCGCAATGTGCCTTCAAATGACGAACACAGTCGATTCCATTCATGCCAGGAAGATCAATATCCATCAAGACAACATCAACGCAATGGCTGGGTAAGTAATCGAGGGCTGCTTCGGCCGTCTCAAAAGACGCCTGGCACACAAATCCATCGGCTCCGTCGATCAGAATGGCTAATGATTGGCGAATAGGCTCTTTATCTTCAACAATGGCAACCGTAATGGGGGTTTTCATCCGGCAATATTCATCGATTTATGCATTTAACGCTATACTACAGCTGCATTATTTTCTTCATTGAAACGGTTGGATAGGGATAACTGATTTTTACACAGGTTCCCGCTGGTGATGACGAAATGTCGCAGGTGCCGCCCGATTCAGCCATGCGGTTCTGCATATTGCCTAATCCGTTCCGCAAACTAGTCTTTTCATTCGATACAAACCCGTGCCCATTGTCGCATACTTCGATCAGGAGCTGGTCAGACTGCGGATGGATCACGAGTCTCACCTGCGTAGCCTGCGCATGTTTAACGGCGTTGTTCAGGGCTTCTTTTACCGTCAGGAATACATTCCGACGGTCGGCACCCCGCATCGGAATTTCAAGGGGTGATTCTTCGACATCCGTTTTCAGACTAAGCGAAGTATTGTCGATGAATTCACTAGTATAGGATCGTGTATAGGCGATCAGTCCGTTCAGGCTGTCATTTTTGGTGTTCAGCGACCAGATAATCTCATTCATGGAGGTGACCATATCGGATGAGATGCTCGAAATTTTCTCTATTTCGGGGGTAGTGTTTGGTCCCATTCGGGTTTTAACAACTTCGCTCAGTAACCCAATGGCCGTCAGGGATGCTCCCAGATCATCGTGCATTTCTTTTGATATCCGGAGCCGTTCTTTCTGTTGGCCCTGTATTTCCGATTGCATGGCTACCAGTTCGTGCTCCCGCTGGGCGGCTAACAGTGCGTTGTTGGCTGTTCGTTGGCGTTGTTTCGCGTAAAGATAGGCGAAGAACAGACTGCCAATTGCGGCCAAAATGATCAGTCCCGCAATTAATAACCATAAGTTCTGACGCTGGTGTTGCTGCTCCAGCCGATCGATATGTTGCTGTTTCTCGGCGATTTTCTGGCGGGCTTCCGCTTGCTTAAGCTGAAGTTCATAGCTTGCCAGCAGCTCTTTCGTTTCCTGATTGTTGAGCGAATCCTTTGCCCCAACATACTTATCGAGCCACTCTGCGCAGGCTTTGTAGGCATGAAGCCCTTCGGTTGATATGGCATATTCCCGATAAATATTAGCGAACTCGGCCAAGCCAACCTGATTCTTCTTTGCAATAGCGAATGATTCATCCAATAACGGTATAGCCCGCACGAATTGCTTCATTCTATTGTTCGTTTGCGCCAGCGACATCAGTAAGTGAAGCTCATGCCTGGGATTCCCGAGCTGCCGACTCATTCGAAGCCCTTCACGCTGATAGTATAAAGCCGAATCATAGTTCGCTTCGGCACTATATTGGTAGCCGAGGTTATTGTAGAGGTTGATCATAAAATCAAGGTCGTTTTTAGGATCAATCCATTGCCTGGCCATTAAATAATTGGCGCGCGACTCTCGTAATTTATTCTGTTTACTAAGCAGATTGGCGATGCTGAAATAATCTGAAGCAATCGAACGAGGGTCCCCTTTATCTGTACTGTCGAATGCCAGCGCTCGTTTATAATGATCCAGCGCTTGCGGATACATTCGCTGTTGTTCATAGATATACCCCAAATTCTGATTGATAACAGCCACATTTTTTAATTTGCCGATCAGCCTCATGTAATGCGCTGCCTGTCGATAATTTGGAATGGCTTCGGCAAACCGTCCCGAAAACAGAGCGGTATTCGCTAAGGCAAAATAACTCAGGCCAAGGTTCCGTTTTGAGGTATCCTGTTTGGCCTTCTGTAGCGCATTTTGGGCAATTTTTCTCGCTTCGTCGTGCCGGCCGAGGTTGTTCAGCAGATAGGCCATGAGCCGAACACTCTCAAAATATCCTTTCGTATAGTTTATTTTATTTGAGAACTCATATGCATTCCGATAATGAGCCAGCGCCGTGGTCGCCTGCTTTGTTTCAATAGCTTCCCCTTTTTTCAGCAAAGTCATCACATAGCTGGTATCGGTTGGATTCGGCAAGGGCTGGGCATGGCCGTTTGTACTGAAAAACTGCCAGGTAGAAAAAACCGTAACCAGATAAATCAAACGGGCCCGCATAATTTAGTTGACATTGATTAGAGAGGCTTCAACAAATGTAATTATTTGATTGTGTATTCATAAACAGGTGTTTTTATCGGTATTTTTTTGATTGAATTCGACGCTTATAAAAAGAGAAACCCGTCAATATCTGGCGGGTTTCTCTTTTTATACAGGCTAGTGCTTATTCTCAGGACTTTCCTTTCAGGCTCACTGTCTGCTGATTTTGCCCCTTGATTGTTAAGGCTTTATCATGTAATTTGAGGGTAACCGGCTGTGCCGAAAAGTTCTTAACCGTTATGTCCGTCTGCGTTGTCGTGATTTGCAGCAACGCACTCCGAAATCTGATCTTGAACGCCAGCGATTGCCATTGATCAGGGCAATAGGGATTTAAAACTAGCTGAGAATCGGCTCCTTGTTCCTGTTCTACACGCAGGCCACCGAAGCCTTTCACGACTGCCAGCCAGGTTCCGGCCATACTCGTAATGTGACAGCCGTCTTCGGTGTCGTTGTTGTAGTCATCCAGATCGAGCCGGGCCGTGCGGAGGTACATTTCATAGGCTTTCTCGCGCATGCCCAACTTCGAAGCCTGAATGCTATGAACACAGGGCGATAGTGATGACTCATGAACCGTCATGGGTTCATAGAAGTCAAAATTTCGCCTGAGTGTTTCCGTATCAAATTCATCTTCAAAGAAGTACAATCCCTGTAGCACATCAGCCTGCTTGATAAAACACGACCGTAAAATCCGATCCCATGACCAGTGCTGATTAATCGGACGCTGCCCTTTTGGAATGTCAGTGACCGGCATGAGGTCTTTATCCAGAAAGCCTTCCTGTTGCAGAAAAACACCCCGTTCATCGTCTTTCGGCAGGTATATTTTTTCGATAATCTGCCGAACGGTAGCCATTTCCTTCTCTTCGCGGAAGTGAATACGATCGATCAGATCGCCATATTTTTCAGCATCAAGGACCTTTACTTTTTCGATGGCTTCGATGGTGTACCGAAGTGTCCAGGCCGCAATGTAGTTGGTATACCAGTTGTTATTGACGTTGTTCTCGTACTCATTCGGCCCCGTTACCCCGAGCATCACGTACTGCTGTTTGGCCTGCGACCAGTGTACGCGCTGGCTCCAGAACCGACTGATCGCAATCAGTACTTCCAGGCCATACTCAACAAGATAGTGCTCGTCGCCCGTATAGCGAACATAGTCGTATATAGCGTAGGCGATGGCTCCGTTGCGATGAATTTCCTCGAACGTAATCTCCCATTCGTTATGGCATTCTTCGCCGTTCATGGTCACCATCGGGTACAGGGCAGCTCCGGCCCGAAAACCTAGCTTTTGCCCGTTTTCGATGGCTTTCCCCAGTTGCTTGTAGCGATAAACCAGCAGGTTCTTGGCTACTTTCTGGTCGGCAGTGGAGAGGTAAAACGGGAGACAGTATGCCTCAGTGTCCCAGTAGGTTGAGCCGCCATATTTTTCGCCCGTAAATCCTTTGGGTCCGATGTTTAATCGTTCATCTTCGCCGGTATAGGTCTGGTTAAGCTGGAAAATGTTAAACCGAATGCCTTGCTGGGCGGCAACATCACCGTCGATGATGATGTCGTTCATTTTCCATTTATCGGCCCAGGCTTGCATCTGCTCGAACAGCATCTTGTCGAATCCTTTCCGCGTAATTCGTTGCATGCTCTGACGGGCTTCCAGAAGAATCGTATCCGGATCGTAATTGAGTGACGACAGATTGACCGCGTATTTATAAATGACCGTTTCCTGACCCTGCCGACAGTCGAGCGTCATGCGATTGGCTACGTACTTTTCGTACTTGATCGGCTGCGATTGATAATCGATTTTAACACCGTCCTGCTCAATTTCAATAGCCATACCGGTGGCAACGTGAAAGCCGGTTTTTCGAGTGCGCAGTTCAATGTAAGCCTCTCCGTAGCCAGTTTCCTTCCGCACTTCGTCCCAGAATGTTTCGTCGTAATTGGCATCTCGGTTGCGAATCGCCCCGTCGATATAGGGCGTAATGGTAATCTTGGCGTCGAAATTGAGTGGTTTGATCGCGTAGCGGATAACCCCGGCTTCGTCGTCTACAATCGAACAGAACCGCTTGCTATTAACCTGAAGTTCTTTGCCACTTTTAAGAATCGCTACAAACGAGCGTTCCAGATATCCTTCCTGCATGTTGAGCTCCCGCCGGAAATTACGAACTTCGCAGTGATTGAGGTCGAGCGATTCATACTCAATATCGATGTCGATACCAATCCAGTTGGCTGCATTCAATACTTTGGCGAAGTATTCGGGGTAACCGTTCTTCCACCAGCCGACGCGTGTTTTGTCAGGATAATAGACACCGGCAACGTAATTGCCCTGCAATGTTTTGCCGGTAAATTTCTCTTCAAAATTGCCCCGCTGCCCAAGCCTGCCATTGCCCAGGGACATTACACTTTCAGAAATCTCGTTGTAGTCACGGTGAAACCCCTCTTCAATAATGCACCAGGGGTCCTGTGTAATGTAATTTTTCATTCAGATAGGGTATAAAGTCGCCTGAAGGGTTTGGACAGATCGGTGAAACCTGTTTAATTAAAAATAGATCGATTCGCTGGAAGCAAAAATAGGGATTTCCATCATCTTCACGACGGAGTTACACCCGCCTGCGCTAAAGCAAACAATTCGACATCGCGTTTGGAATCCAGATCAATGGCTCCTGCTTCGAAGGGAACTTCGGCACAATCCTGTTTGTGTTTAATGATCACCCATTTTGCGCCTTTGTCACCTTCCAGTTGCAGCATTTGCTCAATATATTTTCGATCGAAGAGGGCCGGGACACCCAACTGATCATCGTAACGACAGGCCACAATGCCCTTATTTTCACTGATGTAGGTTTCAAGCATAAATTGTAGCAACCCGACCGATACGAGCGGCTGATCGGTGAGAAGAATCAGGACCGCATCGATGTCTTTATTGGTTATATAAAGAGCCGCAAGCCCCATTTTGAGCGATGAGGCCATTCCTGTTTGCCAGGCTTCATTGTCTACAAGGGTAATGGGAAGGCTTGCCAACTCTGGCGCGATTCGCTCACGGTTGGCGCCCAGCACAACAATAACCGGACCCGTTTTGAGCGCCAGTGCTGTATCCGTAATCCGACGAATGAGCGACTGTCCTTTGTAGGTTAATAATTGCTTCGGTTCGCCACCCATGCGTGTTGAAGCACCAGCCGCTAATATGATCGTTCCAATTTTCAATGCAAGAACTTGTTTTTGATGAAAGACGAATGTAGGAAAAAGTAATGAGTAGTCAGGAGCGTGGAGTGAGAATAAACCGTTAGAAATTGCGCCAATCAACACGATCAGCTACCCATGCCTTTTTGGGCAAACACCTCCGCTGGATACCCTACTTCGACCAGCGATAGCCCGTCGGCGGGGGCGGCTCGCCCAGCCTTTTTGCGATCTCTGGCAAGAATAATGCGGTCAAATTCATCGACGCTAAGCCGCCCCTGACCCACATCCAGCAATGTACCAACAATTGCCCGGACCATGCCCCGCAGAAAACGGTCGGCCTTGATATGAAACGTTAGATTACCCGCCTGGTCTATAACCCAGTAGGCAAAGTCAATTCGACAATTGAACGTTTTAACGTCAGTTTTTACTTTACTAAAGCTTTCAAAATCAGTATGATGGAGCAGTCGGATTGCCGCTTCGTTCATAAGCTCGACATCGAGCGGTAGCGTAAAAACATAGGCTAAACCATCCCGAAACGGATCTTTCCGGCGAATAAGTTGATATTGATAATACCGAAATGTAGCTGTATAGCGGGCGTGATCATCGGACCGAACCGGAAAGCAGTCATAAACGGCTATGTCGTTAGGAATAAGGCTGTTTATTGATCGAAGTAGATTTCTGGGGAGCGGTTGGTCGGTTTCAAAATGGGCAAATTGTTGTCCGGCATGAACGCCCGTGTCGGTACGGCCACTGCCCACAATGGCAATTGGGAACCTGAAAAGTATGGTCAAAGCATTTTCGAGCACTTCCTGTACACTGCGGCCGTTGGGTTGCCGTTGCCAGCCATGATAATTGGTGCCTCGATAAGCTAATTCAAGAAAATAACGCATATAAGAGTTCTAGCCGAGACACGACTCGTGTAGGAGGTGGGTGTACTAACCATAGCACGGCTTTGAGTGAAAGATATAAGGTTACAAAAATACGAACCTTTTCCTGGCATTGAACGCCTAAAGGAAAAGGGCTCTAGTCTAAAGCCTGTTAAGCCTCAAACCAAAGCCCTCGATAAAAAGAGGAAAGAACGAAAGTAAAGACACCTTTCAACCGTAAGCTACCGCCAACAGGAATAGCACCTTACTGAGCCCCATTGAACTCATTATCATTTAACTCTTTCCGGGGTGGTTACGTTTGCCAAATCAGCTAAAATATTGCTCAACTGAGGCAATGGCCTACTAATTGGTTGACTATAAGCGATCAACTTCAAACCGCAATTCATCGACCAATTGTTTCAACCGGTCGGTGCTGGGAGCCGGTGGCGGTATGTGCTGGCTGACAAAAGCCCGTATTTCCCAAACCTCCATCACTTCTTTCAGGGCCACTTCGCGGTTGGGTATCTCGGCTTTATCGGCAGTAAGCAGCAGACTGCCTTTAATTTTTACCTGATTGTAGACGCGTCGACAAACAATGCCTGATCCTTCAGGTCGCTGATGCTGAATGAGGAGCACATACATTTTTCCATCGGCAATCTCAAACCAGCTGCGAACGAACTGACCAATCAGCAATGCCCCCGGAAACACAAAATCGTCGCCAGCTTCAAAAGCACGGTAGTGGCCGTCGGGTAGCGTAGGTAAGTGCATGGCGGGCAAGCGGTGCAGAAATTCGGTTTGCTGATACCGCTGGCTATAGTCACCGAACTGCGATTGCATCACAATCGAAATTGTCGGGGCCATTACCTGAGCAGCCCCTGCTGAGCGGACCGAAGCCGAATCGCCGTACCGCCCTGAACCTTCATAAACATTATTGAATGTCAGTTGCTCCGGTTGTCGGGGTGGTGGAGGAGTTACCGGCTGGTTATCCGGCTGACCGAATAACCGATCCATGGGCGAAGGGGCTGGTGTATCCTGGGCGGTCTGAAACGTGACCGGTTGTGTCCGTTCATGAATGGGCTTTTCCTGCGTTGGTCGTACGGGAGCAGTAATGACCGGCGGAGTCGGTACTGGGCGAGGTTCTTCCGATGGCCGGTAGTATTTATTCAGAACCGTTGAGAGCGGTTGTGGTTCGGGCGTTTTGCTGGCCGGTTGAGAAAAAATATCGGGAAAGTCAGGGTGCTGGAACGGATCGTCATCGCCAGCATCGAGGTGCCCGTCGGAGCGAATATGTGGGCTATCGCTTCGGTTCGGGCGAGCTTCGGCTGGTTTGTTTGACTGTCCAAGAGGAATGCTAAGACTCGGCGTTTCACGGATTTTACGCAGATCCTGTCGGGTAAGTAATTCAACTGTTGTATTGAAGGCTTTGGCTATTGCCTGAATATTTTGTTGGTTCGGGTTGGCACGTCCTTCTTCGTACGCACCTAATAACGAACGTTTTATGTTGATTTTTCTGGAAAATTGCTCCTGCGTTAGTCCGTTGAGTTTACGCAGGTAGCGGATGTTGTCACTGACGAGCGTCATCCGGTCGGGTTTGCTAAAGTTTTAGCTAAGATAGACGATTCACGATATAAATGCCAACATCAGCCTTTCTGGTCAATTATTTGTACTTTTAAAGTATTCTTTTGGCTCAATTATATTCGCCTGGTATTAGACATGAACACCCTACTTTCTGAAACCGACCTTAGCAACGAATTGAAGGCGGTTTTTGATGCCCAACGCCAATACGCCCCCCAGATGGCGCTTACGACTGTCGACCAGCGTATTGAACGAATCCGGCGCATACAGACGTGGGTAAAGGATCATGAAGCCGATATTCAACGGGTAATGTATGAGGACTTTCGTAAGCCTGCTGCTGAGGTATTGATTGGTGAGTTATTAGCACTTCAGGCTGAGATCAAGCATACAATCCGGCACCTGGCCCATTGGATGAAACCACAACGGCTTCCGACGCCCTTAAGTCTGGTTGGCACGAAGAGTTCGCTACACCATGAACCCAAAGGTAGTGTGCTGATAATGGCACCCTGGAACTACCCGTTTGTGTTGTCTATCAGGCCGCTGATATCGGCTATTGCCGCCGGGAATGTGGTCATGTTGAAGCCTTCTGAATTAACTCCTCATACGGCTGGATTGATTAGACAAATGATCACAGACCTGTTTCCGGTAAAAGAGGTAGCCGTTTTTGAGGGTAATGAAACGATAGCCCAGGCCTTACTGGAATTACCCTTCAACCATATTTTTTTTACGGGAAGTCCTGCCGTTGGCCGCATCGTGATGACCGCTGCTGCGAAGCATCTGGCATCGGTCACGCTCGAACTCGGTGGTAAATCGCCCGCTATTGTCGATGAGTCGGCCACAATCAAACAGGCAGCCGGGCAATTGGCGTGGGGCAAGTGCCTTAATAATGGGCAAACCTGCATTGCCCCTGATTATTTACTGGTGCACGAGTCCATTAAGGAGCCTTTTATGCAGGCGTTTCGAGAGGCCCTGACGAGTATGTATAGCCCTGATGGTAAGCCGGTTGAACAGTCGGACAGTTACGCACGCATTGTGAACAGCAAGCATTTTCAACGGCTCCGTGGCTTGCTTGACGATGCAGTAGAAAAAGGGGCGACCGTAACGGTGGGTGGCAAAATGAACGCCGATCAGCATTTTATGGAACCAACGGTACTGGAGAACGTAAGGGACGATATGCGGATAATGCAGGATGAGATTTTTGGCCCAATACTGCCCGTTCTTTCGTATGCAACGCTCGACCAGGCCATCCAGATCATTAACCAACGAGAAAAGCCGCTGGCGCTTTACATTCACAGCCATAATCGGAAAAATACGCAGTACATTCTGGATCGGACGTCGGCAGGGGATACGGTCATAAACGATACGCTGCTTCAGTTTGGTAATGTTGAACTCCCCTTTGGTGGGGTCAATAATAGCGGTTTGGGTAAATCAAATGGATTTTTCAGTTTTCAGGAGTTTTCGAATCAAAGAGGGGTAATGCAACGGGATTTTGGCACGATGAAATTTCTATATCCGCCATATACGGATAGGGTGAAAAAACTGATAAGTCTGGTTGTGAAGTATTTATAGGTATAGAGTATAAATTGTATTAATATATATTTATGTAAATAGTGATTTAAGATATATATCTTATTTTATAATATTAGTTGATATATTTGGCCGTTGGTTTTAACTGGATCATCAATTTACCGTGATTTCTTTAATCATCATTGCTCCAGCAAATTGGCCTACAAAATACCCAACATGAAAAAAATATACTTGTGTTTTATTGTCATCGTATTGACAATGAGTGACTTAGTTGCTCAGTCAAAAAACGTACGTTGGGGGATGGGCGTTTTTGGCGGTATAAACCGTTCCAGACCTGAATTGAGTACTAGCAACGTTCAGTCTTTTCCTGACCATTATGGCCTACTGCTGGGTCTGGATCTAAACCTCCGACTAAATAAACGGTCATCTTTTCACTTACAACTGTCCTACACAAGTATTGATAAGGTAAACGCAAATAGAAGTTATAGGGACATTCCCAGCCTGGGTGTATCCACGATCAAAATACCACTATTGTACCGCTATCGTTTCCTGAATACTAAAATAGCCCCTTTTCTGGAGGTAGGAGTAGGCTATAATCAAGCCACAAAAGGGTATTATCGTATTCATACATACCCGATATGCGATCCTGGTCCTTGTCAGGTTGATCCTAATTTTGAGTTCAATTACGATTTGTCAACCAAATCAGCAGTGAGTGCTATTGCTGGTATTGGGGCAAATGTAACACTGGGGAAAATCAGCATTCCAATTACGGTGCGGTATGAGCATTATGGAAACGATCTCCTATTTTCGGCCCGTTTTTTTGGATCTGGCCCTCAATTACAATTCGAAAATATTTCGCTCCTGACAGGCATAAATTTTTAAACTGCTAATCGCTAAAAAAACAAACGGCTTTCGTTGGTGAGCTGGAAGTACAGAGAGGAATGAGTTTCCCGTCGTAACGCGGGCATTTTTTCGTTAAAACTCCGTATCATTGATACGGCATGTTACGAAGATACTTTCTCACGACCCAACTCCTGCTTGCGGCCCTCACGGCTACAGCCCAAAGCCTTCCTATTCTCGATCAGAACCCAACCAGTCTGCACTGGTATCGCCTGACAACGCCCCACTTCCGGGTGCTTTACCCGACCGGACTTGATTCTACAGCCCAACGGACGGCCCAACGGCTCGAAAGTCTGTATGAGCCAATCAGTGCATCGCTCGAAAAGAAACCCCGGCGGATTTCATTGCTCCTACAAAATCAAACGACAAACAGCAATGGTTTTGTGACCTTGTTTCCACGCCGGTCGGAGTTTTTTGCGGTGCCGCCCCAGGACCCTGGCTTGCTGGGTACGTTTAACTGGCTGGATCTGCTGGCTGTACATGAATACCGGCATGTTGTGCAGAACGACAAGGCATTACAGGGGTATGGTCGTTTCTTTTATACCCTGTTTGGGAATACGGGGCTTTTTCTGCCACTTCTGACGGTGCCCGACTGGTTTACCGAGGGCGATGCTGTCAGTACAGAAACGCTGTTTAGTACGAGTGGCCGAGGGCGAATTCCGAATTTCGATCTGGGAATGCGCGCTAATTTGCTGGCCGGAAAACGCTTTGATTACCCAAAGGCAGCAACGGGTTCCTATCGGGATAATGTGCCTAATCATTACGTATTGGGCTATTTTATGACGACGTACCTCAAACGTACGTATGGCCCCGATGCGTGGAGTCGTGTACTGAATCGAAATTACCACCGGATTCCGTGGCCGTTTGCATTTTCAGCTAGTATTAAGGATGAAACGGGTTTGCGGACGGAAGATTTATACCGGAAAACTATGGATGATCTGACCGAAACCTGGCAGAAACAACAGGGCCGATTGTCCATAACACCCGCCACTCTGTTTGCCGTCAAGGCCGAAAAGCAGGAATCGTCCCGGCCAGTTTTTACAAATTACCAGTATCCGCAATTTCTGACTGACTCTACGATTCTCTGTGTAAAAAGCGGCCTGGGCGATACACCCCGGTTAGTCATTCTGGATAAAAGTGGAGTCGAGAAAACGGTTTTTGTACAAGGCTTTCCGAACGATCCGGCTATGCTGTCGGCAACGGCAACCAAAGCGTGCTGGATCGAATTTGGTTATGACCCGCGCTGGGGACAGCGTATTTACTCGAACATTCGGTTACTCGACCTGACGACTGGTAAGCTTACGCGATTGACACACCGAACCCGATTTATGGCGGTAGCCCTCTCGCCCGACAATTCAAAACTAGTGGTTGTTGAAAGCAACGAACACTACAAAACCCGTCTGCTTGTGCTTGATGCAAAGACCGGTAAAGTTGTGAAAGCACTGCCAAATCCTGAAAATGAATTTTATCTGCATCCACGTTGGCAGACCGATAATCGAACTTTAGTTGCTGTATCGCTCAAGAATGGCGAAAAAACGATTCAGACGATCGACACTCAGACTAATGCACAAACCGATCTGTTGCCGCGAGTGAACGAAAATCTAAGCAATCCGCAGCCGTGGGGCGATTATGTATTTTATAATTCCCCACGTTCCGGAATTGATAACGTTTATGCCGTAAAGTTTCAGTCGAAACAGGTGTTTCAGGTTACCTCCCGACCGTTAGCGGCCTATCACGCTGCTGTGTCGCCATCTGGAACAAGGCTTGCCTTTGAGGATTTCGCATCAACTGGCTACCGAATTGCGAGTATGTCACTGAATCCGGCCAGCTGGAAAGTCGTTTCGGAAAACCCGACCGCACCCGGCCAGACGCAGCCGGTTCGTTTTTTTGGCTCACTGGCCGGATTGGAACCGGGTGCCGCGCTGGCCCGACGGATTCTGGCCGATTCAATACCGACAGCTACATCGTACCAACCCACCCGTTTTCGGCGGCTTGCCCATGCGATCAATGTCTACAGCTGGGGGCCAACGCTCAGTAGTTCGGGACAGGCTTTGTCGCTAGGGTTAAGTTCGCAGGACTTGCTGGGCACCACCCAGGTAGGAGTGGGGTATACCTACAATCAATCGGAACAGGTCGGGAATTTTTATGCGAACATCAGCTATCAGGGGCTTTACCCGATTATCGATTTAAGCTTTCAGCACGGTAACCGCAACACGGCGCTGTATATTGATCGGGTAGCACCTGCCGACAGCCTGCGGTCAGACCAGTGGCAATACAACCAGCTTACGGCAGGGTTCCGGCTACCCCTGCAACTAACGAACTCTAAATACATTCAGGGGCTGAATCTGTCGGCCTATTACAATTACCTTCAGGTAACCGGCTATGATCTGCCGTTTCGGTACATCACCGATGTGGGTTCGGCAGGATCGCTCAATGCGCTGACGTATGGAATTAGCTTTTCGAGACTGTTACGACAAAGCAAACGCGATGTGGCCCCCCGTTGGGGACAATCCATTTCGGCCAACTGGCGGACAACACCCTTTGGTGGCCGGTTGACTGGCGATCAGTGGGGTGTTCTGGGTAATTTGTATCTACCTGGATTTGGGAAACACCATTCCCTGCGGCTACGGGCTGGTTATCAGCAGCAGTCGAAAGGAACGTACCGCTTCAATGCACTCGTATTTTACCCACGCGGACAATCGTACGTTAGTGACGACAAGATTACTGCTGGAAGTGTCGAATATCGTCTTCCAATAGCCGATACCCACTGGTCGCTTGGGCGGTGGCTCTTCGTACAGCGAATCAAAGCCGGTGCATTTTTTGATGCTGCTGAAGGACAGAGTCAGGAAGAAGTACGCGATGTTTATGGTCGTTTGCGGGGCTACGAAACAGTTCGCCATGCCTACCGCACAACCGGTATCGATGTATCATTTGTCTTCAATGCGCTACGTTTGCGGACTCCGTTCGAAGCTGGTTTTCGCACGATATATAACACAACTACACAACAATGGATCATTCAGCCTTTAGTCATTGATATCGGATTTTAGTTGCTGATTTACCACCGTAGACTTACCCGAACACCTCCAATGCCGTTACGGGCTGGCGCAGCGTTGTAGAAGCGATTGCCAATCGCATTCAGGTCATAACCTAATGAGTACGTCTGATTTAGCAGATTATCGCCACTGGCATACACATCCAGAGTCCAGTGCTGGCCCAGCATCCGCCGGAAACCAACGGTTGCCTGTAACAGTCTGGTTGGATCAGACATGACCGTGTTGGCGTCGACCAGTGGGAACTGGTCCAGAAACTGGAAGGTAGCGTGTGCATAAATTCCCAGTTTAGTCTCGGCATCCAGACCCGTTACCAAGGTCGTGGGCGCAACTCCCGGCACCCTGTTGTTCGATAAATCGGTTGTACCCTGCTGATAATCCCGGAATCGATAATTGGTCAGGGTCATACTGTGCCAGATTCTTAGAAGAGAGAAAAGCGACGTAGAAGAAGGCTGAATGAAATCGTAGGAAAGCTGTGCTTCAAGTCCCCGCTGATCGGTACGGCCCGCATTAACGAAGAATTCTGCTCCGGTCGCATCCGATCTCCGGACGATCGTCTGACGCAGATAGAACTGGTAAACCGCTATATCGAACCGTAATCGGCTATTAAAGGTTGAACCGCGCAATCCTGCTTCGTAATTCGTGCCGAGTTCAGCATTTAACGTTGCATTGAAGCCACCCGCCGAAGGGCGAACTTCCTGACTCGATGGTGCCGAGTAGCCCGTGCTGATGCTGACAAAAGCTGCCAGGTTTTGGCCAAACGTGCGGAGCAAAGCCACACGGGGCAACCATACGGGTGTGAAGTTGCGCGTTAAGGTTGTTGCGGGTAAAGCCCCTGCCGACCGGACAGGGAAACGGGTGAAATCGTAACGAACGTCATTGCGGCTCAGCCCGGCCGTTAATCGGAAGTGGGCAGGCAGTTCAGTTTCGGCCTGCGCGAAAATGGTTGTCTGACGAGCCGTTAGCTCCTCATCGGTTTGAATGGTATCGGCTATACCACCCCGATTGCCGAAGTTACGGTCGACAGTAAAGGTGCGCAGAAGTTCACCTCCAATTGTAAACGTGGTTGGTAACGGGCCATTAGGTAGCCGAAATTGCGTAATCGTTCGGCCGCCCATGCCCTGGTCGGTGCGCTTTTCGAAGTTGGTAATGAATGGGTTAGCGAAGTCGGTATTGGAACCGTAAATCACGGTTGTGTTCTGAATCCGGTCATTCCACCGGTATTCGTGCGAAAGCCCCAGATAACCTATTTTCTGATAAATACTCGCATGTTGGGCCGCACTACTGGGCAGGGTCGGTGTTGCTGGACGCGAGGCCCGAGGGTTGGCCGCGTATTGCGCCTGATTAAGGCCACCGGGTGTTTGATAATAAAGATCAGAGTAGAGTCCCAGCACCGATATGGTTCGCTTTGGGCTAACGCTAAACGATCCGATCAGGCTCAGATTGTCACGAACCATCGCACTTTGATCGCGGTAACCATCCGATTGCAGGTGGTTGTAATTGAGGGCAATTGCCGAGTTGTTCTTGCCTGTTTGTACGGCAATGCCGTTGCCATATAAACCGTAACTTCCGCCGAGGGCCGATAATTCTACGTTCGTTTTGCCAGCCGGAACGGCCAGCCCACTGAACAGTATGGTGCCACCAGTTCCAGCCCCGTACAAACTTCCCGACGGCCCTTTGATGACTTCAATTCGACCCAATGCCCGAACGTCTAAGGCATTGAGGGGCGTGTTACCGCCAGCGTCGGTAAGTGGTAATTCGTTCCAGTAGGTTTTAACATTTCGTACGCCAAATGGCGACCTGATTGCACTTCCCCGAATCGCCAGCCGGTAGCTGCCCGGTGAACGCTCATCGGCCCGAACGCCCGGTAAGGTGTTCATGGCCGGAATGAGCGTAGGGGTTCCAAATCGCTGATTTAAATCCCGACGCGTCAATAGCCCGATGGATGCCGGTGTTTCCAGAAGTCGGCGATTGGTGGCGTATCCCCGAACAACTACCTCATTCAGTTGAAGTGTGTCGTCTAGGGAACTCGAGGTAGGAGCTTGCGCAAAGAGTATTGCAGGAACACTTAGGCCGCAAAAAATGGCAACCGAAAAGTAACGATGTCGCATAGGGTTGAGTAGTAGGAAGGAGGATCGGGCAGATCGCTTCTCACTAGAAGCGATCTGCCTGCAAATGTAAATGGAGTTTTTGGTATACGGTATTCCATTGCGGTCTTTGGCTTGCCAATTTGCCTGAAAGTTGCTTTAAAATCAGCCATCCAATCCCGTACTCAGACTGTCGACGCATTAGTCAGGTTCGATATGCACCAGTACGTCGTAAACAGCAGGTTTGGCTTCCATGATAGCTGCCTTAACAGCATGAGCTATGGCGTGGCCCTGACTCACGGTAAGACTCCCCGGTACGGTTACGTGTAAATCGATAAAATACTCAAAACCAGTTTTTCGTACCCTGAATTTGTCAATCCCTTTTACCTCCGCAACTGTCATGGCTATGACCTTTAATTCCTGTTGCCAGTCACCTGCGGGTGTCTCGTCCATAATTTCGCCGAATGAAGGGCGGAAGATATGGTAGGCATTAACGATTATGAATCCGGATGCCAGCAGGGCAGCCCAGTCATCGGCGCTTTCGTAGCCGGGTCCACCAATCAAGGCTATACTGATCCCAATAAAGGCCGTCAATGACGTAATCGCATCGCTACGGTGGTGCCAGGCGTCAGCTTTCACCGCGCTACTTTCTACCTCATCGCCTACTTTGGCAATACGCCGAAACAGTATTTCTTTAACAACAACAACGACCGCTAAAACCACTAGCGTAAACGGAGCCGGTATTTCGTGCGGCACCTGTATATGCTGAATGCTTTGAACGGCAATCAATATAGCTGCTCCTACCAGCGCGATCGAAACCATAATCGCTGCCAGCGGCTCTGCTTTTCCATGACCATATGGATGATTTGTGTCGGGCGCTTTTGAAGCTGTGCGCAAGCCTACCCAGACAAGTATGGAGGTTAAAATGTCAGTAGCTGATTCCATGGCATCGGCGATCAGCGCATAGGAATGTCCGAGCCAACCGGTAATCCCTTTCACCAGCACCAGACCTATATTGACGAAAATGCCAACTAAAGTGGTCTGCTCTCCCCGTTTGGCCTTATGAGGTTCCAGGGTCGATGAAGTCATAGTATGTGGTTTGTTTGATAAATACCTACGTGTATACAACAAGAGCAGCAATAGAAAGATTGTTTTTCTTCGCCTATTAAATGCTTACACGGTCTGACAAAAACGCCGGGCTATACTCCTGCGCAACCAGGCCTGCGGCTGATAATTTTATGAAAGTCAGCCAGTAAATCTTTGCTGGGGCAACGGACAATTGATGGTTCTACTCATAAACCAACAATAGTCAGGGGACGGATACTGCATTCGTTTTCAGGATTTTACTGAAGAACAGCAGTTGGTAGGGGAGTGCATTCTCCCAATAATCCCACGTATGGGCGCCGGGCCGCTCGGTGTACTCGTGCGGGGTTTTGTTTTCGACTAATCGACGATGCAGATCGCGGTTTGTCTCAATCAGAAAATCATCAACGCCAATGTCGAAAATTAACGGTAAGTTGTTTGCTTTTAACTGATCGGCCAGCATTACCATCGTATAGCCAGGATAGGGAGCGTCACCATCCTTGGGTGGCCCTAACAGCTTCGCGAAATTTTCGGCACGTGATTTGGCGAAATCGGCTGGTACTTTCCAGGTCGCTGTGTTAATATTCATCACTCCGCTCATACTTCCGGCTGCTGCGTATAGCTCCGGATGACGACACGAGATAAACATGGCGCCGTGTCCGCCCATTGATAAACCAGCGATCAGGCGTCCTTTCCGATCGCGGACAGTACGATACGCGTTATCAATCTTATCAATAAGCTCTTTCGACATAAAGGTTTCGAACTGACTGGTTTTGACCAATGGGCTATCGAAGTAGTAGCTGGTTGGATCGCCATCGGGTGTGACAATAATCAGATTATATTGATCGGCCATGCGTTGCAACAGGGTTTTGTCGGGCGTTTTGGTTAGCCAGTCGCGGAAACTTCCCGTACCACCATGCAGCAGATAGAGCACTGGAAAAGGCTGCTTTGCTTTTCGATACCGATCCGGCAGCACGACGGCGGCCCGTAGCGTTCGGCCCATGCTCGCACTCTGCACCTCAAGGGTATCGACTTTAGCACAAAAGCCACCGAAAGACTGTACTAACAGGCCGAAGAAAAGCAGCCAATGGTTGAGCCGCATCATAAATAAGGAATTTTAAGGTTGGGTTTTGGGTAATCCTGGCTAAGCCGAGGCCGTACTAACAAAATCACCAGGCTCAAAAGTACATAGAGGTGTTTTGTTGCCAAGCACGTTAAATCATTTTTTGATTATTCCCATAAAGAGTTGCAATCAGGTTGGCATATATACGATAAGTGTGTAAATGAAAGGACAATTGAATTTGACAGCTAAGACGTTGCTTGATTAACCGTACTGCTTTACTAGGAATGCTTTTCAGCGGGAGATACCACGATAAATGCCGTTCAATTTGAGGAAGCTACCCTATACGCACCAAATCGTCCGGCGACTCAATTGTTACCAAAGTTTATGTTTATCTAAGTTATTTTTGGAAAAACCCACTAATCGTAATGGTTTCGTCGATGAAAGTAATTTACCTGATACTATTGATACTGGTTGTCTCGATGCCAACATGGGCACAGGCTCCCGTAAACGGCTCAGGGAGTCTTCAGTCAGGAGGGCGTACCCGAACATTCCGGTTTCATCTACCCTCCGGCCTTCCCAAAGATAATCTGGCTGTCGTGCTGGCCTATCATGGCGATGGTGGAAATGGGGCCAGTTTTCAATCCTATGCGGGCTTCGATGCAGTTGCCGATGCCCAGAATTTTATTGTCGTTTATCCCGATGCTGTTACGGTTGGTGGAAGTCTGCAATTCAATAAATATGCTGATAATGTCCCCGGTTTTGGAGCCGCTGGTGATGCTAATGGACCTAATCCGGCTGACCCGAACGCACCGGACGACGTTTTGTTTACCTCCGATCTAATCGATTATTTATTCCAGAAGTATCGGATCAACCGAAACCGGGTTTATGTGACGGGCCATTCGGGAGGAGGATTTATGTGCTATTTTCTGACTATGGCACTGCCGAACAAAATCGCGGCATTTGCTCCGGTTGCTGCCAGTTTGTGGGGTAAAAACAGTTTTTTGTCCACCTACTTTACGGCTGCCAACTATAAACCAGTGCCGCTGATGCATATTCATAGCAAAGGTGACCCCGTAGTCGATCCGCCCATTATTCCCTATCCAAAGACTCCGGGGTTCGTCTGGCCGCTATCGAATTATGCCTATCTGGGTTGTGGAAATGGCAGTACATACACGACGAGCGCCGTGAATCCGAATGTCGATTCGCTGACCTTTTGTAGCTCTGGGAAAAAAGTAGTGTTGATGATGACCAAAGATGCGTCGCATGGGTGGAGTACCCTTTTTAACGTACCGCAGACGATCTGGAATTTTGTCAAAGGCTACCAACTGACAACCTTCCCCGAATTCGACAATCACCTGAAGGTCGATCAGTTTGGCTACCTGCCTCTGGCCCGGAAAGTAGCGGTGATCAGTAGCCCCCAAATCGGTTATAATGCATCCGAAACGTTTACGCCATCTACCTTTTATCAAATCCGACGGGCTGCCGATAATTCAGTGGTAATGCGGGGGGCGCCAACTACCTGGAATAGCGGTACGACGCATGCTCAATCGGGCGATAAGGTATGGTGGTTCGATTTTTCGCAGGTGCAACAGGCCGGAAGCTATTTTGTGTACGATTCGATCCGAAATAAGCGGTCTTACACCTTCGAGATAAATAATGATGTGTATAAAAGCGTCCTGAAAAATGCTGCGCGGGTTTTCTTTTATCAGCGAAGTGGGTTGGCAAAGCAAACGCCCTATGCCGAAACCCCCTGGACCGACGGAGCCGCATTTCTGGGTGCCCAGCAGGATACAGATTGTCGGCTGGTGACGAATACCAATGTGTCAACGGCCAAAAACCTGCGCGGTGGCTGGTTCGACGCGGGCGACTATAACAAATATGTCCCGTTTACGTACGGAACGATGATTGATCTATTGCTTGCTTATGAAGACAACCCGGTGGTCTGGACTGACGATTTTGCGATTCCGGAATCGGGGAATGGTGTACCTGATTTACTGGACGAAGCGAAATGGGAGCTTGACTGGATGCTACGAATGCAACAATCCGACGGCTCTTTGCTGCATAAAGTGTCGGTAACGGATTTTAGCGCCGTATCACCACCCAGTGCCGATACACACTTTCGGCGATACGGCGCAGCCAGTACGGATGCTACGGCTACGGGGGCCGCCGTATTGGCTCTGGCCGCCATTCAGTTTAAATCACTGAGCGATCCGGCAAAAAAACGATATGGCGATACGCTCCAGACGGCGGCTATCAATGCTTACAATTGGGCAAACACGAACCCGAATGTTGCCTTTTCGAACACCGGTTTTCAGAGTGTTGCCGCTACCAATGATGCACACGACCGACTGGCGCGACGGGTTGCCGCTGCTGCTTTCCTATATGGGCTGACGGGTAATACAACATACCGAAGTTTCTTTGATGCGAATTACAGTCAGATTCACCTCATTCAGTGGGGGTATGCCTACCCATTCGAGGCCACTTATCAGGATGCCTTGTTGTATTATGCCAGAGTTTCGGGAGCTACCACCAGCGTCAAAAACGCAATCTTAACGACCTATTCGACTAGTATGAAAACCGGCAATGCGGAAAACCTGCCAGCTTATTTAAGTCAAACGGACGCGTATCGAGCTTTTCTGGATGACCGGAACTATACGTGGGGTAGTAACGAAACAAAGGCTCATCAGGGCAACATGTTTTTTGCGATGAATACCTACAAGCTGGATGGTGTAAATAAAACCAATTATCAGGATGCTGGCATGGGTTTCGTTCATTATTTACATGGCGTAAATCCGACGGCCTATTGTTACCTGACCAATATGGGCGTGGCTGGAGCGGAATTTTCGGCCCCTACGATGTATCATAGCTGGTTTGGCGATGGTACGGCCTTCGATTTTAATCCACCACCTGGGTATCTGATGGGCGGTGCTAATCCAACCTACGCGCCCGATGCCGCCTATAGTGGCCCCGTGATCTCACCTCCTCAGAATCAGCCTGTTCAGAAGTCCTACAAAGCCTGGAATACGTCGTATCCTGAAAATTCCTGGGAACTCAACGAGCCTGCCATTTATTCACAGGCGGCTTATCTGCGGTTGTTATCACAGTCGATATGTTATACCGATGTGGTAACCAGCGTGAAATCGGGAAACTGGAACGATTCCGCTACATGGTCGTGTGGGCGCATACCAACGGCCACCGATAAGGTAGTGATTCAGAAAAATAACACGATCTCAGTCGCTGGAACCGTCCAGGCGAAGAGTGTGACCTTACGTGGAACGATTACCTACGCCAGCGGAGGAAAGATGCAACTGGGGAACTAAGCAACTCAACACAACATGAGTAAGTATACAGTTGCTACAGAGTGTGATCGTCTGTGGCTGATCTTAACGCCCGATTGCTACTTTTCTCAGTATTGAATCAATCACCTGTAAGGTTGAAACACCATCGGCTTCGGCCTCATAGTTGAGCATAATGCGGTGATTGAACACATCCGGCGCTACTTCCTTAATGTCTTCGGGTAGAACGTATTCGCGTCGATCGAAATAAGCGAGTGCTTTAGCCGCCAGGTTCAGGTGGATGCTGGCGCGGGGCGACACACCAAACTGGATGTAGCGGGCTTCGTCGCGAAGGTTGTAATCCATCGGTCGTCGGGTCGCAAATACCAGTTCGATGATATACCGTTCAAGAGTTTCGGAGATGGTGATACCGTTAATTTCGTTGCGGATGGCTGCCAGATCTTCTTTGCCCAGAACAGGCTGAACCTCATAGTCGAAATTCATATTCGACATTCGGCGCATCACTTCCAGTTCTTCGTCTTTATTCAGATAATCGACGAATACTTTCATCATGAAGCGATCGACCTGCGCTTCGGGAAGCGGATACGTACCTTCCTGCTCGACCGGATTTTGCGTAGCCAGCACCAGAAAAGGGCGATCGAGGATAAACGTTTCCTCGCCGATAGTAACCTGCTTTTCCTGCATGGCCTCCAGCAGAGCAGCCTGAACCTTTGCCGGAGACCGGTTAACTTCGTCGGCCAGAATCAGGTTAGCAAAAATTGGTCCCTGCTTCACTTCAAATTCGGCGGTTTTCTGGTTGAAAATCATCGTTCCGATCAGGTCGGCAGGAAGCAGATCGGGCGTAAATTGAATCCGTTGGAAATCCAGTTCAAGAACTTTGGCCAGTGTGTTGATGGTCAATGTTTTGGCTAGCCCAGGAACGCCTTCCAGTAAAATGTGCCCGCCCGTAAACAGCCCGATAAGCAGCCGGTTGAGCAGCCGTTCCTGCCCAACCACGACCTGGCTCATCTCGCTGAACACCTCGCGGATTTTAGTATGATAGGTGAATGAAGTTGCTTGCATTGTATTAAGTTTTCAGATTTCTGTTTTCCGTTTTCAGTGGACTGGCACATTCATATTTATCGCGTCAGTCAACCGAAAACTGAAAACTGAAAACTCGTCAACTAAAACTAAAACGTTGCCCGGATGCTTCGATCCTTGCCGTGAATGTCTTTGTAAACCTGAATATTTGTGAAACCCCGGTCGGCAAATACCTGCCGGGTATCATCGCCAAATCGTTCGTTGATTTCAACATAGCAAGCCCCGTCTTTCGTCAGATGGCGAACGCAGAAATCAGCAACCGCTTTGTAAAACACCAGCGGATCATTATCCTCGACAAACAAAGCCAGGTCGGGTTCATAGTCTAGAACGTTCCGGTTCATATCGGCTGCTTCTGAGCGGGTTACGTAGGGCGGGTTGCTGACAACGCAATCAAACTTCCCCGAAAAGTCGGTTTTTACGCGCAAAATGTCCTGAATCTCAAACGTAACATCGGCATTTAAATTTTGTGCATTATGCCGGGCCAGCGTCAGTGCTTTATCGGAAACATCCCAGCCCGTTACGACCGATTGCGGTAAAAAACGCGCCAGCGTAATGGCAATACAACCACTACCTGTACCAATATCGACAATGGGTACATCGTCATTTCGATCAGAAAAATCGTGCATGATCAACCGAACGAGGTCTTCGGTTTCGGGTCTTGGTATAAGCACGTCGGGTGATACCTCAAACTCAAGGCCGCAGAAAATCGTTGTGCCAATCACATGCTGGATTGGCTCCTGTCGGTTGAGTCGTTCCAGGATCTTAAACCAATCCGGTTCTGTCCGGTTTGGGGGTAATGGTTTATCGGTTAACACATCGGTCTTACGCAGGCCGAAGTAATGATCGAGCAGCATAAAAGCCATTTCCCGCGCTTCTTCGGGCGGGTAAGCTGTAATATTCTTGCTTAAACGTTGATAGAGTGGTTTGGCGGTGGCCATTTGATCAAGTCTAATAAATTTGTGTAAAACTAAAGAAGTTTGCGGTTTATCGTTCGTGATTCCTTGTTCTGATCTTTTCTGTCGAATCACGAATGGTAAGCCACAAGCTACAAATTATGATCCAATTCATGCGTCGTGCCCTCGAATTAGCAACCCTTGGCCGGGGGCAGGTAAGCCCAAATCCAATGGTTGGCTGTGTCATTGAACACAACGGTCGAATTATCGGTGAGGGCTGGCATCAGCGATACGGGGAAGCGCATGCCGAACGGAATGCCATTCGTTCCGTAAAACCAGAGGATGAGCACCTTTTGCCCGAAAGTACAGCTTATGTTACACTTGAGCCCTGTTCGCACTATGGTAAACAACCTCCCTGTGCCGATTTTCTCATCGAAAGACGAATAAAACGTGTTGTCTGCTGCAATGACGACCCAAATCCATTAGTAGGCGGACAGGGATTCGCTAAATTACGAAGGGCTGGCATTGAGGTCGAAACAGGTATTCTCAATGAACTTGGCCGTGAATTGAACGCCCGATTCTTTACCTTTTTTGAGCGAGAACGACCTTATATCATTCTGAAATGGGCTGAAACGACAGACGGTTTTATTGCCGCAGCAGGCGGGAGACCGGTTAAAATCAGTGGTGATTTATCGCATCGGATAGTTCACCGCTGGCGATCGGAAGAAGATGCGATTCTGGTTGGAACCAATACGGCCCGAAATGATAATCCGCGACTAAATACGCGTTTGTGGCCGGGCAAAAATCCAACGCGCCTGGTGCTGGACCGGAACCTGGCATTGTCGCCTGATCTGTATCTGCTCGATGGTACACAGCCAACGATTGTCTATCATCAGGTTGAAGGTCAGGTACCAACGAAGCATTCTGCGATTATTCACTCATTCGCTCATTCGCTCATTGACGTTTTGCAGGATCTGCATCAACGCCGGATTCAGTCGGTATTGGTAGAGGGTGGTACGACCTTACTGCAATCGTTTATGGATGCCGGTTTTTGGGATGAGATGCGGGTATTTCGGAGCCGAACCATGTTGGGCGAAGGAATAAAGGCACCAGCTGTTCGTGGGCAACTGATTCAGCGAGACCTAATCGGAGACGACGAGTTAAGCATATATCGTCCGTAGTCGTCGGGCAGCCGATCTAGCCTATTTTGTGGCTAGCGTTGGAAAATAGCCGCCATTGCCTGCATGTTAACCGCTTCATCAAAAGCCGCTTGCACAGGCATGACGAAATCAGGTATGCCTTTCGCTCCGAGCCGTGACACCGCAGCCGCGAACGGTGGTTACTAATCATGCGCAAACAAACCATGGCACAGCTCGGAGCGAAAGGCATGATCAGGTATGACAAAATTTTCACAACGAATATGCGAACGAGCTGGTAAGTTCGACCGTTTGGCTACGATGAAAACACAAACGCCCTGGCCAAGGCCGGGGCGTTTGTACATGGAAAGGCTATTTTATCTAACATAGACTACTTTAACAAGCGCTAGTTCGATTGGGCAACGGGTGTAGCATTTGCCCCGATATTACCACTGGCAACCAACTTCGTGCCCGACAATACTTTCACATTGGCATTGTAGGTAGTTAGTTTGTCATAGAAACCAGCTTCATTGATGACATAGTATTTGCTGGTAGAAAACTCCCCGGTGGCCCCACTGATGGCATCAAGCGGTTTGAGAATTGTTGCCGAGCTTTCAGCAAGTTTACCCTGGAAAATAGAGGAAGAATAGGCCGTTCCTGTGGTGGTGTTATAAAGCCCCATCTCAACCAAAGTAACTGAGGTGCTGTACTTATAAAACACCACGCGCCCATAAATAGTCGTTCCGGTTGCCGATGCTAATGTGTATGACTTATAGGTCGTTACGGTACCACCGCCGAGAGCTACACTTAAATTAGGTTCATATTGCTGCTGTTCACACGAACTAAGGAAAGCAACTATAGCGAGGAAAAGACCCAGTGCTGGGATAAGGTTTCTTATATTGAAAAATCGGTTCATAGCTGGGGTAGCGATTAGAAGTTGAACATCACACGGCCATAATAATAGGCCCCGTTGGAACCTTGCTGATTGTTAGAGTACAGGTAAAAGCCCTGATTCTCTGACCGGAGTATTTGAGGATATTTATCAAGAATGTTGCTGCCTCCAATTGAGAACTTCACATTCCGGTTCAGATCATAGCCAACGCTTAGGTCAAAAATGGCCTGAGGTGAAAATGTCTGGTCATAAAAATTGCCATCACCGTCAGCAGAGACGGATCTTTCGGTTACCGATCCATAATAAGTACCTCTCAGCATGGTATTGAATTTGTTAACCCGATAAGAAACCGAACCGATCAGCTTTGTTCTTGGTGTGCCTGTTTCAAATTGCCCTACTACATCACGGCTGAGGTATTTTCCTACGACCTGATCGGAGGTAAGATTGGCTACATTCAGGTTAAGCGTTTTCCGATTGAGGACCGTATTTTTACTGAAAATGGTAGCCAGCGTGAACGTAAAACTTTTGCCTTTTTGTAGGTTAAGTGTGTAATTTCCAACGGCCTCGATGCCTTTAGAACGTACATCGGCTCCATTGACAAAAAATTGAGCTTCACCTTCGCCAATTACTTCGCCATAATTATTACCAACTTCCGAAGCGTTAAAATAACTGGTTCTGAAAATGCGGTTGTCTACGTCAATCTGGTAAGCATCCAGGGTTACCTCAAATCCCTGAACGGGTTGATAGGTAAGCCCAAAGCCATAGGTTCGGGATTGTTCCTGTTTTAAGCCTTTGATACCTAATACCCGGGCCGCCGTGCTGTTGGTGGGGTAAGTGGTCACATCCAGAGGTTGCGGAATGCCATTGGCATCCGGTACGAAGGCAGTAGCTGTATGGGTATAGTTAAGCTCCTGTAGCGATGGTGCACGGAACCCCGTTGCAATCGACCCACGGATGGTAAGCGTTTTTGTCAGTGAATATCGGGCGGCCAGTTTTCCGATCGTTACCCCGCCAAAATCGGAGTAATTTTCCAGCCGAAAAGCACCAGCTAGTAAAAATTTCCGGGTGAGTTCCAATTCAGCATCCAGATAGGCCGCCATAGTTGTCCTGAATTCATTGCGCTCATTTTTGGGGCCAAAGCCAGCAAAACACTGACAGTTAGACGACAGGGATTTAACGGTTACCTGTTGTCCGGCATTTACGGCCAATGGATTTCCGTTGGAATCAACAATAGGCGCACTGTTGGCATCTTCCAGTGGTTTGCCATCGGGTCCAACCAGGAGTCCGTCCTTTGCTACCGTTAGTATGCCTGCATTACCATACGCATAACTCTCTTCCTGTCCTTTAAGGATTTTATAGTTCTCGACGCGCATTTCTGCACCAAAGGCGATGTTAAGGCCATTCATCACACCTTTAAAATAACGGGATAAGTCGAGGTTGGTCGAGTTCTGAGTGAACTGATGGGTTCCCAGATTCATGTTGACCGGCGAATTGGAGCCAAGGGAGGCATTGAAGGTATTGACCATGCCAAGCCTCATGGTATTTTTTCCGAATGTATTGCTGAAGTCAACCAGAAATTCGCCGATCTTGCTTTTAATACCAACCGTGTTCGAAATATCGGACGTATTGGAGGTCATCTGTGGCCTGAATCCATTTGGATAGAGCAGGTAGTTGAACCGGTCGGTCTGAGCGGGACGGCGGAAATAGCACGAGAAGCCTTCCAGGTATTTATAAGAGGCACCGCCAAAACTGTAAATCGTTGTGTTCGGATTTATCTCATAACCGGCGTTATAAAATGTGCTTCCAAGCGTAATTGCTGGCATACCGGCGTATACCGCAAAATCAGCTTTCGTCAAGCCGCGGGCACTCATCAAACCCGTTTCTGTGGTCAGTGCAGCAATTTGCGACGTATTGCCGACCGCCTGCGCATTAATTAATTCAGGATTTGTAATTACGGGATTGCCGTTCTTGTCGGTTCTGAGGTTATTAAGATACGTTTTGTCAAAAAATCCCCAGTCATTTACGAAGGGGCGAAGTGTGGGTCGGCGTTGGGTAATCTGACCTGAAAGGTTAAAGTAGCCTTTGTCGTTAATTTTGAAACCATAGTTCGCATCGAACTGGTAATTGAAACCATCGGGTTTACCAGACTTGGTCAAATCACCAGCCTGACCACCTGTATTGGCATAGCCTCCACCCGTAAGGCTACCCGTTAATTTATTGGTGCCCTTTTTAAGGATAATATTGACGACACCGGCTACTGCATCGGAACCATACTGGGCGGCAGCACCATCGCGAAGTATTTCCACCCGATCAATAGCCGAAACGGGAATGGTCATCAAATCAACTGTAGTAGAAGGGCTGCCAACCGCCGTTTCAGTGATGAGCAGGGCCGATGTATGGCGTCGCTTTCCGTTAATCAGAACCAGTATCTGATTGGGGGCCATATTCCGTAACTGAACCGGATCGACGTGCGAATTCAGATCGCCACCCTGCGACCGTACCGCATTGAAACTCGGTGCTACAAAGGCCAACATTTGAGCCAGATCCATTTGAGGAAGTTCGCCCATAATATCCTTAATCGAAATGACATCGACAGGAACGGGTGTTTCCAGAATAGTTCGCCCGGTGTTCCGAGAACCTGTTACAATCAATTCAGTCAATTGAGTCGCATCCTCATCCAGGGCAACATTAAACGTGGTCTCATCGCCAACTTTTATCTCTTTTGATTTAAAACCGATGAAGCTGAAAACAAGAATGTCAGCCGGTGTGACTTCCAGAGTAAACAGGCCCTGTGCATCGGTGATCGAACCTTTCCGGCTATTGCCCTTCACCAGTACATTGACTCCCTGTATTACTTCGGAATTAACGCTGGTGGATACTTTACCCGTTATTTTCTTAGTCTGGGCTAAAGCGTCCATAGGACATACCGCAGCCAATAACAGCATGGTGATGAATACGGGTATCAGATCATGCTTCAGTAATTTTCTTTTCATGGTTGATAATGGATTGTTGGAGTTAAGTAGAGCGAATTCATTTTCAGGTCTTTTGGTAAGAAAAAGGGTATTTCTGGACAAAAGCGTAGCTAACAACCGAAGAATTCCGGTTTACAAATACGGGCAGAAAGACAATGCAGAATACGAAAGCAGTTGAGTGACACCGACTGGGTTCACGCACCGCTCGACCATCAATTGGTTAAGAATCAGATGTTGCTTTTGTGCACAAAGGCATGTATTTTGTGTTGCCTTATATCAAATATGCCAATTAATTTATTGTATATAAAGTATTACTAAAAATAAAATATGTTATTGTTTGCAAAGTGCAAAAGATAGTTAACTGAGTACTATTTACTAGTAAAGAATAGGTATTTTTAAACAATTGCCTGACCTGTCGACCATACATTTTTTACGTGAAGAGTGCTGTCCACACGGACTACATTAGCCACATAGCCATTTTGTATTTTACCAAGTTTATCAACAAGACCAATTACTTCGGCCGGAATGACCGATGCCATGCGTAACGCATTTACTAACGGAATTTCAGCCTGATCAACAGCCACTCGAACACAGTCGATTAGGGTAAGAGCCGAGCCTGCCAGTTTACCTTCATTGTTTACGTATCGACCGGGACCGGTTGGGTCGGGTTCAAAATGAACAATAAATTCACCTAATGAGAAATTGGGGCGGGGTGGATTGGCAAATAAAGCGTCTGAAATCAGGAAAAGGCGTTCTGAACCGCCATTGTTCATTAGGCGATACGCAATTCGGATGGCAACCGGATCGCAGTGGTAGCCGTCAGCAATGATGCTTGCCCGAACCGCCGAGTGGTCAACTACAGCCCCAACGACACCCGGCTCACGGCTTTCAAAACCCCTCATTGCATTATATAAGTGAGTGGCCAGTGGAAATCCGTTGTCAAAGGCGTTTGTAGCCTGTTGGTAAGTCGCATTACTGTGTCCCAGCGAGAGAAGCGTATTCGGGTGTTTTAACCGATGAATAGTGGCCAGTTGTTCAGGTGTCAGAATTTCAGGAGCCAGTGTCAGTATCTGGATCACATCGGCATTCTTGCTGAATAAGGTCTCCAGTTCACCCTCCGCTGGTGTGCGGACAAAAGCGGCACTGTGAGCCCCGCGCTTAACTGGATTGAAATACGGTCCTTCGAGGTGGATACCAGGCACGCCATATGGCTCTTCAGTCCGAATAACCTGCACGGCTGCCATGGATTGTTGCATCACATCGAGCGAGGTCGAATGGATCGTTGGCAGCAGGGTCGTAGTGCCGTTTCGGCGGTGGGTTTCGTAGATATGCCGAACGGTCTCGGGCGTTGGCACATCATTCAAAAATAAATTCGAACCCCCGTAAAGCTGCAAATCAATCAGGCCCGGAATCAGGTAATCGCCCTCCAGATCAATGACAGTCGAGTCATTAGCTGTTGAGCCGTTGGGAGACTCCGAAACTTCCTGAATATGTCCATTCGCGACGCGGACAGATGCGCCTGAGAGAAACGATTCGCCCGTAAAAACAGTGGCGTTCTGAAATGTAATTGCCTGCATAAACGCGAAAGTAAAATGCCGGATTTAAATATCCGGCAGAATTTTACAATTACGTTCACTTTTCTACTTTAATCAACTCTACCGGACCGGCCAGCCAGTTCGTCGCTTTTTCGCCGAAGGCTTTCATGTGCGGCATCTGGTCGTGAGCCTGAAGTCCGGCTTCATCCGTCCAGAGTTCGTGCATAATGAATTTTTCGGGATGTTCGGCACTTTCAAACAATTCATAGAGCAGACAGGCGTCTTCTTCCCGAACCTTTACAACAAGGTTATATAAGCCATTACGTAATTCAGCTTCGGCACCGGGTCGGGCCGTAATGATCGCAAAAACACCGAGAGGCATACAAGGATGAAGGTTATTGAATAAATTTTTTATGACATAGTGTATGATACATACTACCACACAAACTTACCGTTCCTGCCAGATTTCCCACGCTTTTTCGGCCTGTAAAACCAGCATCTGATAGCCATTCATAACCGAAGCTCCACGCTCGAGGCCGAGTTTCATGAATTGGGTTTCGGCCGGATTATAGACCAGATCATAGAGCAGATGCTGTTCTGTAAGCTGGTCGTAGGGGAGGGTAGGCGCTTCGTTGATGTTTGGGTATGTCCCAACGGGCGAACAGTTTATAATGAGTCGATACGCGGCAATCAGGGCCGGAAGTTCATCGTATGTGAGATTATCGGCTGTTTTTTTTCGGGATACCGATTTATAGGGAATATGCAGATCGGCCAGAGCAACCATTACAGCCTTTGAGGCTCCCCCCGTTCCGAGTACAAGTGCCTGCAAACCGTTCGCCGTGCGACCAAGCGAAGCGAGCCAATCGGTAAGCGATTGTTTGAAACCGTAATAATCGGAGTTAAAGCCGGTTTTGGTGCCATCGGCTTCCAGTTTAATCACATTCACGGCTCCAACCTTTTCGGCCGACGAATCCAATCGATCGAGGTACGGAAGTACGGCCTGTTTATGAGGAATCGTTACGTTTAACCCCCGTAGACCCGGTGTTTGAAGCAGATCGGGAAGTGCAACCGAAACGTCGGACATCTCAAACAGATCATATCGGGAATCGGGAATGTCTTCACGGACGAATTTTTCTGTGAAGTAGCGTTGCGAAAATGAATGGGTGAGCGGAAAACCAATAAGACCGTAGCGAGTCATAAATGAGTGGGGTATCAAACTATTTACCAGAAGCGGTAGTCCAGTAAAAGTAAAACGGGTTATTGGCTTACTGCGTTATTATCAGTCAACCTCAGACGGAAATAACGCAGTAAGCCAATAACCCGTTTAATTCACGATTTAGACAGTGGGTGTGCTGGATCGTTTTTTTAGAGCGCCATAAATGATAGGCACAACAGATAAACCGACGATACCGAACACAACCAGCTCAAAATTCTTTTGAACGATCGGAAAATTGCCAAAGAAATAGCCCAGTAATGAAATACTGGTTACCCACAAAACGGCTCCAATGATGCAAAACCGGAGGTAGGTTCCGTAGTTCATACTGCCAGCACCAGCTACGAACGGTGCAATCGTCCGGACAATTGGAATGAACCGGGCTATGATGACGGTACGTCCACCGTATTTGGTGTAAAACTTCTCCGTTTCAGTGATGTATTCACGCTTGAAAAACAGAATCCTCTCTCTGGATTTGATCGTATTCCCCAGAAACTTACCAACAAAATAATTGACGTTGTCGCCCAGTAACGCGGCCGTAATCAATAAGGGAATAATGACCCAGACACTCAGTTCGTTGGTAGGTCGGGCTGCCAATGCTCCGGCCGCAAACAGCAATGAATCGCCGGGCAGGAGCGGCATCACAATCAGTCCTGTTTCAGTGAAAACGATCAGAAACAGAATGGCGTAGAGTAATACGCCGTAATCGTTGGCCCACGCATCAAGGTAGCGATCGAGGTGGAGCAGAAAATCAAGCAGAGATTTAATAAGATCCATAAAACGGAGTTTTTGCCGGATCGCCGGTGCGATTTATAGTTTTCAGTAGGATATGCAATGAGTTGGGATGCGTCAGCTCACGGAAAGCCATACACAGAAAACTGTAAAACTATTTATCAAGAAATTGCGTAAACGTATCTCCGCGTAACCCTAATCGAATCGTTTCCAGAGGAATAACTTCGTGAGGAGCAATGTTACCAAGATTAACGTTGGCACCGAGGAGTTTAACAAACCAAACCTGCTGTTCTTTTTGCGGAGCTTCCCACAGGATACTTTCAAAGGGGACCTGCGTCAGAATTTCTTCGACTAGTCCCTGGCGCACTTCACCACTTGAGCGAAACAAACCTACGGTGCCTCCTTCGCGGGCTTCACCGATCACTTTCCAGGCACCAGCCTCTAACTCTGCCTTCATCAACTGAATCCACTTATAGGGTGGAATGATCTTGGCTTCATCTTTTGAACCAACCTCCGACAAAACCGTAACCTGCGTAGCCAGTGTTCGAATATACTCGCATTTTTCATCCTGGGGCATCTCAATAGAACCGTCTGAAACCTCAGCGTATTCCATGCTATACTTATCCAGAAGCTTTCGGTAGTCGTCGAACTTATTCCGGACAATGAAGGCTTCAAAGAGGGTTCCGCCAAAATAGACGGGCACCCCCGCTTCCCGATAAATGTCGAGTTTTTCTTTAAGATTGGGGGTCACAAAAGAGGTTGCCCAGCCCAGTTTGATGATGTCTGCGTAGCCAGCGGAGGTAGACAAAAAGTCCTCAACTTCGCGCAGGCTTAATCCCTTATCCATTACCATCGTCAGTCCGCTTTGGCGCGGCTTAGCGGTACGATCGGGAATCTGCGTAAGCGTATAATTCATTCCGAATGATCTAATAGGCATGTTTAAAATCGCCCAAAAGTAGTATAAGTCCTGATAACCTCCCAAGAAAGTCCATAAATAGTAGCGTCTGTTGCGACTATAGCTTAGTTTCGTACTATTTTTGTTGGATATGGACAATTTGACAAACCCCCGCCTTGATTTCTTTCGCTCACAGATTGGCAACGACATGAGTGGCAGCATTTCTCCTTTCGGTCGCTGGCTTAAAGGAACAATCCGGGCTGCCGACTATGGCCGGTTAGTTGTTGAGTATACGATTCGTGAAGAATTGACGAATCCGGCTGGGGTATTGCATGGTGGGGCTGCTGCTGGCATTCTCGACGATCTTGTTGGCGCTACCGTCTTTACCCTTGGTCGCGAATACGCTTATACATCCGTAAACCTGAACATCGATTTTCTTCACGCAGCCCGGTTGGGCGAGTCCATTACAGCCATTGCAGAGGTTATTCGTGAAGGTAAAAACATCATTCACGGTGAAGGTCGAATTGTGGCAGCGGATGGCAAAATTATTGCCAAATGTGCTACTAATCTTATTCAGACGTCGATGAAACTGCCTATATAGAATGCAGCGGCAAGCTCATGATTATGGTAATACCTCAAGTCTACTGGGCGAATGGTTAACAAACATCGTTTTGTTTCATTGGCGGATACCTGACACTTTTTATAAATCCTGTATTTTTACTGGCACGAATGAGTGGCTACGTATTGCGTTTCAATAAAGAATACGTTACTTTTGCACCTCATTTCCAATTTCATACACAAACATGTACGCAATCGTAGAGATCGCAGGGCAGCAATTCAAGATCCAGAAGGGTCGCTCCATCTATACCCACCGGTTAGAGGGCGATGTGGACGCTGCACTTGCCTCCGACAAGGTGAAAATTCTCCTTGTTGACAACGAGGGGAGCATCTCCATTGGTGCCCCGACTGTCGCTGGAGCGACAGTATCGGCCAAAATCGTCGAACACCTGAAAGGCGAAAAAGTTATCGTCTTCAAAAAGAAGCGTCGTAAAGGCTACAAAAAGAAAAATGGTCACCGTCAATATCTGACCAAAGTTCTAATCGAAGATATAACAATCTAAAATAGTAGTTAGTGGTCAGGAGCTGGAAAAGAGAAATTGCGCACGCAAATCTTATTCTTACTCCTAACACCTCGCTCCTAATTCCTAAAAGACAATGGCACACAAGAAAGGTGTAGGTAGTTCCAAAAACGGCCGCGATTCGCACAGCAAACGCTTGGGTGTGAAGTTGTTCGGTGGCCAGTCGGCTATTGCCGGCAACATCATTATCCGCCAGCGCGGTACGAAACATCATCCTGGCAAAAACGTTGGTCTGGGTAAAGACTATACGTTATTCGCACTGGTTGATGGTGTCGTAAAATTCCGTCCTGGCCGTAACAGCCGTTCATACGTAGACATCATTCCAGCTGGTCCTTCGGCAGTTGAAACAGCTCCTGTAGCTGTAGCTCCCGCAGCAACAGCAGAAGCGTAAGGCACACACTTACGATACGAAAATGAACCCGTTTAACAGTACGTTGAACGGGTTTTTTCATGCCCAAAAACTAAAAAAACGGTATGACTGTTACTATACCGTCAGCGCTACCAACCGAAAGTCATAACGTATACACTGAAAACTTTTTAATAATGAATCCTACGCTAAGCCGTCCTGTATCCATCTTTACCGAAGGAAGTCCCAATCCGAACTCCATGAAGTTCGTCGTTAATTTCGAACTCGTTCCTACCGGGTTATCCTTCGACTATGCCACGCCTGCCGATGCATTAATTGATGGTAAAGCGTCACCGCTGGCAGTAGCCCTGTTCGGGTTTGAGTTTGTACAACGGGTGTTTATTTCGGGAAATTTCATAACCGTTACCAAAGACGATCAAACGGACTGGGACGAAGTGATATTTGAAGTTAAGTTTTTTCTGAAAGAGTATTTTGGTGAGCAGAAGCCCGTTTTTTCACAACGGACCATGGACACCAACTCGGCAAAACTGGATATGGATTCAGAAACCGTTCAGAAAATCAAAGCCGTACTGGATCAGTATATTAAGCCAGCCGTTGAGTCGGATGGGGGCGCTATCAGCTTCTATTCATTCGATGAACCAACTGGCACCGTAAAAGTCTTGTTGCAGGGCTCCTGTAGCGGTTGCCCTTCATCGACACTAACCCTCAAGGCAGGGATCGAAAACCTCCTGACCCGACTGGTTCCGGAGGTGAAACTCGTTGAAGCCGAAGGTGTGTAAAGGTATAAAATCAATTGAAGCAGGTCGTTCGAAATTGTTGACATCATTCGGTGTCGGCGGTTACGAACGACCTGCTTCTTTACCACTAAATCAAAATAAACGGCCATTGGGGAAACCGACCTAGCGAATTGACGTTTACTTTGAAGGACACTCTGCCATTCAATTTAAAGCGTAACTGCATGAAGTATTCGTTTGTTGTAGTATCATTTCTGCTGGCCACAACAGCCAGTTTTGCACAAAATCTTCTTGGCATTTCAACCAGTCGCTACGGCGGTACCAATCGGCTTTATATCAACCCAGCCTTAGCCGCTGATTCTCCTTCTAAGTTCTACCTGAACGTTGCAACGGGCGTTGCCCATGTCAATAACAATTATGTTCGGTATCAGGCACCGTTTTCCTTACTGCGATTAATTAGTGGAACGGTACCTGCTCAATATAAAAACCCAGATGGTTCCGTCCGATTCGATGCGTCGTATACCCAGGAAATACTGGATGGTACACCTAAAAATGGAACGATTTTAGGGGAAATACGAGGCCCTGCCTTCCTGATAAAAACAAGCGATCGTGCCGCTTTTGCTGTAACAACCCGCTTCCGGGCAATAGGGCAGGTTGTTGGAGCGTCAGAAAATTTGCTGTCAGCCTTTAGAGCCAGTTTAAGCGATAAGGCACTCTACAGCATTCCTAACCGGGACAATAAATTCAGTGCGAACACCAATACATTTGTTGAACTGGGACTAACCTATGCCGGAACAATCTGGGAGGGTGAGGGACAAAAACTCCTGCTGGGAGCCACGGCAAAACTCCTGCTGGGTTATAATGCCCAGCACCTTGTTAACCGGGGAATGGATTACCGCATTATTCAGGACCCGAATAATGCGAATAGTGCACTGCTGGAGGTCAACCGACTGGATGCTACTCTTGCCTATACCAGTTTTCTACAGGATCGAAGCCTGAACCCCCGAACATTGTTTAGCACGTCGGCACCCGGTAAAGGGGTTGGTGTTGACGTTGGCCTGACGTATGTGAGTCAATATGATGTAGATAGCCCTGCTTTACAACTAGGTCTGGCAGTAACCGATATTGGCGGTTTGACCTATACCGGCGAAGATTATAACTACACTGACATCGGCCAGAATCCGGTTCGGTTTCGGGGAAGTGATTTTAACAATCTGAACGGTATCGAAGATATTGCCCGAGTCATTCAGCAGAAAATCAATACCGGGCGCAGTCCCGATAAAACCAGCTTTCGGACAGGGCTCCCAACCTCACTGAACATAACGGGCGATTACCAGCTGCCCAGCGGATTTGGTATAAACCTGACCTATTTACAGGATCTTCGATCTATTGATGCGCTGGCCACCCACCAACCATCGCTCCTGGCGGTTACTCCGCGATACGATGCACGCTGGCTGAGTTTATCGGTGCCGATCGTTTACCTGAACCACGGCCTGTCGGCGGGTGCTTCGGTTCGGGTTGGGCCGGGTTGGTTGGGAACGGATAATCTACTCGGCCTGCTGGGCAACGTTAGCAGCGGAATCCGGCCGCGCGGTTTAGATATTTATGCTGGTTTCGCCTTTGGTATTGGGCGATCAGATGACGAGTAACGAGTTGATCCATTGAGAAAAGGCCAGGCAGCTCAATTGCTCTTTCTAAACCGATCTTACCTGCTTCCTGCAAGACCGGGATTTCTCAATGGCACCGCCTATTCTTTTTCGAGCAGAAATGCTTAATTTTGGTCAAATACCGTCTGTAAACTGGGTTTTGCCAGGTCTGACATGACCGAACGAACTACTTTTTTCGATACCCCACTTCTCTACCTGAAAGGATTAGGGCCGCAACGTACGGAACTTCTCAATAAAGAGTTGAATCTGTTTACGTATGGTGACCTGATTCAATATTACCCATTCCGTTACGACGATCGGTCGCGCTATTATACCATTAGCGAATTGATGGACTCGATGCCATCTGCCCAGATTAAAGGCCGGCTTCGCGATTGGTATACGGAAGGGGAGGGACCTAAAAAACGGCTTGTCGGGACATTTACGGATGGCACCGGCTCAATGAGTCTGGTGTGGTTTCAGGGAATTACCTACATAGAGAAGACCCTTCGACGTGATGGCGAATACATTGCCTACGGGAAGCCACAGTCCTTCAATGGGCAATTCAGCATTGTTCATCCTGAACTGGAAAATACCAATACGGCCTCGGAGCAGGAGTTAGGATTCTTTCCCGTGTATAATCTCACCGAGAAACTCCGCAAACGCCATCTTGATAGTAAAGTCATTGGCAAAGTCATGCGGATGCTGCTCGAACAGGCGTGGCCGCATATTCGGGAGACATTACCAGACGCGTTGATTCAGCAATACCGGCTCGTTGGTAAGCGTGATGCGATGTGGAATATTCACCTGCCTCAGAATCAGGGCTGGCTGAAACAGGCGCAGCGACGGCTGAAATTTGAAGAATTGTTCTACAATCAGCTTCGGCTAATCAAGAACAAACTGATTCAGAAAGAAGAATTTCCGGGACAGATTTTCCGGGATACATCGCTGATGAAGCACTTTTATAACGAACTGCTGCCCTTTGAACTGACCGGGGCCCAGCAACGGGTTATCAAAGAAATTTACGGCGATTTTCTGACCGGGAAGCAGATGAACCGGCTATTGCAGGGCGACGTGGGCAGCGGTAAAACCATCGTGGCCTTCATTGCCTGTTTGCTGGCCATTGGCAACGGGGCCCAGGCCTGCCTGATGGCCCCAACCGAAATTCTGGCCGACCAGCACTATAACGGTCTTAAACCGTTTGCCGATGCGATGGGACTGAACCTTGGTATTCTGACTGGTTCGACCAATAAAAAACGACGTGTCGTGCTGCACGAAGAGTTGCAGACGGGCAAAATGCATATTCTGGTCGGCACCCATGCATTGCTCGAAGATGCTGTTCAGTATAAAAACCTCGGCCTGTGTATTATTGATGAACAACACCGGTTTGGGGTGGCTCAACGGGCCAAACTCTGGCGAAAGAACGAAACCGTACCCCCGCATATTCTGGTTATGACAGCCACGCCCATTCCGCGTACGCTGGCCATGACACTTTACGGAAACCTGGATGTTTCGGTCATTGATGAACTACCCAAGGGCCGTAAGCCAATCAAGACCGTTCATAAGTTCGATAAACACCGCTCCGAAGTATTTGGATTTATGCGGCAACAGATCGAACTTGGCCGACAGGTGTATGTGGTCTATCCGCTCATCGAAGAGTCGGAGAAGCTTGATTACAAAGATCTTATGGACGGTTTCGAGAGCATGCAGCGTGCTTTTCCACGACCGAAATACGAGGTTGGTATGCTGCACGGAAAAATGTTGCCCTACGAGAAGGACGACGAAATGCAGCGGTTTATCAAGCACGAAACGCAGATACTGGTGGCCACAACAGTCATTGAAGTGGGCGTTAATGTGCCAAATGCCAGTGTCATGGTGATTGAAAGTGCCGAACGATTCGGTCTGTCGCAACTGCACCAGCTAAGGGGTCGTGTTGGGCGGGGTGCTGATCAGTCGTATTGTGTCATGATGACAGGCTATAAGCTCAGCAGTGATACCCGTACCCGGCTCGAAACCATGATTCGTACCAATAATGGTTTCGAAATTGCCGACGTTGACTTGCAACTGCGCGGCCCCGGCGACCTGACGGGTACGCAGCAGAGTGGCGTTATGGACCTGATGATTGCCGATCTGGCTAAAGATGGAGCCATTCTGACGGCTGCCCGCGAGTCGGCACAGGCCATTCTGACCGAAGATCCAGAACTCGTATTACCCCAGCATGCACCTATCCGAAACCACGTCGATGGCCTGAAGCAAACAGAAAATAACTGGGGGCGAATCAGTTAATCAATCCATTATCGTGTGATAAAGCGTTTGATTCTACCGACCTGCTGGCTGAACGATTACGATTTGCTGTATTAGCGAAGTTGCATTTCTAATGACAGTCACACTTTCTACATTATCGGGCAACGGGCACTCCGCTTCTTAAATCAGGCGATGCATATAAGGCGGGCGAAACTGGTTTTTTCAGGTATGGGTTTATAAAGAATAGCAGGTAACGGCAGGAAGTAAATGGTTCTCTGATCTGGCACCGATTGTGTTTATGAGTCAAATGAGTATCTTCCGACTGTAAACCAACCTGAGCTACTTCATGAACTATCGACTACTCCTTTTAATGGGGCTACTTTCTACTATAGCCCATGCCCAACCGGTAACCTTTTCCGTTTCCTTTCCGGCTACTCAAAGCAAAACGGCCCTCGATGGTCGGGTACTGCTGATTCTGGCTAAAACCGATAAAACCGAACCCCGCTCGCAGGTGAGCGACGCAGTTGAAACAGCCCAGATTTTTGGTGTGGATGTCGACGGACTAAAACCCGGTCAGGCTACTATTGTCGATGCGGGTGCGTTCGGATATCCCAAACGAAGCCTGAAAGACATTGCGACTGGTGACTATTATGTTCAGGCTGTTTTGCATAAATACGAAACGTTTAAACGTAAAGACGGGCATACCGTAAAATTGCCGATGGATAGGGGCGAAGGCCAGAACTGGCGAACCGCACCTGGAAATCTGTTTAGTAAGCCACAGAAAATCAGCATAAAGCCCGGAGCAAATCAAGCGGTCACAATCTCACTCAATCAAGTCAATCCGCCGATTGCGGAACCCAAGGACACGAAATTTATCAAGCATATCAGAATTCAGAGTAAGCGACTAACTGAATTCTGGGGCCGCCCGATGTATCTCGGTGCACACGTCCTGCTGCCTGCCGGATTCGATGAACATCCCGATGCTCATTATCCACTCTGTTTGTTTCATGGGCATTTTCCCGATGATTTTTCGGGATTCAGCGAAACACCACCTCCTGCCAATATGGATACGACCGACTATATTGACCGGTTTCATTTGTATGGCTATAAGAAAATTGTAGCTCAGGAAGCCTACGATTTTTATAAGAAGTGGACCAGCAAAGATTTTCCAAGAATGCTGATCGTTGAGATCCAGCACGCGAACCCCTATTATGATGACTCTTATGCCGTAAATTCCGAGAACCTCGGCCCTTATGGTGATGCCATTATGTATGAACTGTTGCCCGAAATTGAAAAACAGTTCAGGGGTATCGGGCAGGGATGGGCGCGGTTTACATACGGGGGTTCAACAGGTGGCTGGGAGGCTTTGGCAGCGCAGGTTTTCTATCCCGATGCGTTTAACGGCTGTTTTGCGGCTTGTCCTGACCCGATTGCTTTTGATGCCTATACTGTTTTCAATCTTTACAAAGACAAGAATGCCTATTATGCCGAAGGACCATTTCGACGTACACCACGGCCGGGTCAGCGTAATTATCTGGGGCAGGTAAAATGCACAGTAGAGGAAACAAATCATCGCGAATTAGCCCTTGGTACGCATTCGCGCTCCGGCGACCAGTTTGATATTTGGGAAGCAGTTTATTCGCCAGTAGGATCGGATGGATATCCGAAACGGATCTGGAATAAACTTACCGGCGACATTGATCCGACAGTTGCCGAATACTGGCGTGAGCATTATGATCTATTGCATATCCTTCGTCGCGACTGGAAGATCCTTGGCCCCAAAGTCACTGGAAAAATTCATATTTACTGCGGTGACATGGATAACTACTACCTCAATAATGCCGTCTATCTGATGGAAGACTTCCTGAAAAGCGTTCAGAATCCGTCTGCAAGCAGCGAAGTGGCTTATGGTGATCGGGCAGAACATTGCTGGAATGGTGATCCTACGCAACCCAATTACATCAGTCGCCTTCGTTACAACACCATGTATATCGACAAGATTTTGAAGCGTATCGAAACATCGGCACCGAAAAACGCTGATTTGAAAAGTTGGCGCTATTAAGGCAAACGATACAGTAAACAATTAAAAAGTTTTCAGTTTTACGATGACTTTACCGCATACACTAAATGGCAATCGGGTGCTTAAACGACTGGATTTCGACCAGTTGCACACGAAGTATTTCAATCATCGACGGTTACAGGTATTTGCCAAAAAAGGGACTTCCTGTGTTCGCTGCGGAGTAGAAGGAGTATACCTGATCGCGTCAGTTGATCAGGGGGGCGGGCACCACGTAGACCTGTTCACAGCTAATTTTACACTCATGACCATCGATCACATTCTGCCCAGATCCAAAGGAGGGCAAAGCATATTGGCGAATTATCAGCCGATGTGTCAGTACTGTAACTCCCGGAAAGGCAATACGCTGGAAAGTGATATCTAGTGGAAATTTTCTGTTCTGGTTCAATCAATAGCTGATTGAACCAGAACGAATTTTAGCACTGAAGGCAACTACAAACGGATAAGCTCGTACTTTTATGCAGCCTTCGATATGCCCTATAATTGCGCTAAAAAGGCCATTGTATCGATACCATCGGCATAATCGCTCAGGCCAGGCCGCTGTGTCTGACCAAAAGCAACGGTCGCTAACCCGACATGACCAGAAAACCAGTTCTGAGCTGATGCGACAACCTGAATTCGGTCGGCGCGTTCATTGAGCCAGTTTGTAGCATCATCAAGCGTCCGGTAAGTCTGGTAGTATAGAACGGAAATCGGCGAGACAAGATTATCATTTTCAGTCAACAGCAAGTAACCATTGTCGAGATGGGGTACGGCATTGATCAGGTAAATAGACTTGTTGTAGTCGTAATTGTTCTGGTATTTATGGTTGTTCAGATACACCTGAACCTGAGGCTCAAGCGTTCGTAGAAGGGGCGTAAAATCATACCCGTCCGGCACCAGAATCGTGGATACATTGCGACAGCCTAACCCATAGTAGTCGGAAATATCATGGCCAAGTTTCATGAATTCGTCGTCACTTTCTTCGCCCATCAATAAACCGACAGAAGTGCGATTTTTGCGAATAATGCTCGGCTTTTTAGCAAAGTAATATTCGAAATACCGAGCCGTGTTGTTACTGCCCGTAGCAATGTAGGCGTCGGCCGTATTGAGCCGTTCAGCTTCTTCAATATGACCCGCAAAATCAGGATTGATCTCTTTTATTTTTTGTATTAAATAATGGATTAGTACAAAATCTTGCGTACTTAACTTGGCGAGCAGATCATGACCACTCAACAGTACGCAGAGTAAATCATGAAAACCAACCGCCGGAATATTTCCTGCCATGACGACCCCAACTCTACGGGAAACGGCATTTGGCTCAGGTGGGTAGGTATGAACCCATGCATTTAATTGATCGGCCGTCAGGAACTCATCGGCAATGGCTCTCAAGGCGTTTAAGGTATTGGCTGGTGTAAACCAGTTATTCTTATAATAAGCCCGTTGAGCGATTTCCTCTAATTCGGGCAGGGCTTCGGCGGAGCGTAAGAAGTTGCCTAAAGCCACGAACGTTTGTAGGCGTTCTGATTGAAGCATGAAGTAAATAAACAAATGGAATACACCATCAACTAATGTAATGAAATTTTAGTTTGCCGTTAACCTTTAAATAGTTATATTTGTTGTTCAATTCAGGAAGATAAAAGTTTATCGTCTATAAATCTGTACTGCTCATGGCAATCATGATCACTGACGAGTGCATCAACTGTGGTGCCTGCGAACCCGAATGCCCCAATACAGCCATCTATGAAGGTGGTGTCGAATGGACCTGGGGTGGTGGAACCGAACTGACCGAAGTTGATTTTGGTGACGGTACGGTTGTTAGCGGCAAAGCACCTCAAGCACCCGTTTCTAATGAATTTTACTACATCGTGAATGATAAATGCACAGAGTGCATGGGCTTTCATGAGGAGCCTCAATGTGCGGCTGTTTGCCCGGTGGACTGCTGTGTTCCCGATCCTGAAAATGTAGAAGATGAAGAAACACTACTAGCCAAGAAAGCGTGGCTTCACGCTGAGGCATAGTAAAACACTATTACGCATAAAAAAGCCTGACTGGATTATCCAGTCAGGCTTTTTTATGCGTAAGCCAATCTGAGAATAGGAATATTTTAAAAAAATTCACTAAAAGAATATTTGGCAAAAAGTCATGAAAGCAGAATATATTAAAATTTCAAAAAAAATGCAAATTTTAGGTACTTTACATGTAAATATTAGAACAATTTAAACAAAATAGCGTAAAACATGAAAAATCGCTCTATTGTTTAACAAAATCTCTTGTGTGGAATAAATTATATGATAAAATTTGTCCCCGGTTAAACTACAATTTCACCCACTACTCCACCAAAGAAAAAGCATGAAAAAAACAATTTTACTTCTTAGTTCTTTGTTTGCCGGGTTTGGCGCTTTCGCCCAAGATTCAACGAGTACTACTCCTGGAAAATTTACTTTCTCAGGCTACATGGACACCTACTATTTGGGTAACTTCAATAACCCAAAGAGTCAGTCGAACCTGGGTTTAAATGGTTCAGGTGTTGGTAATGCACGGGCTTTTGATCAAAAGGCGGGTCAGTTCGGAATAGGTTTAATTCAGGCGAAGGCGACATATACAGCCGATAAGGTTGATGCTGTTATGGACCTGACGTTTGGCACATTTGCTGATCTGGGAAACTATGGTAATAATGTAGGTCTTCTCGGAACTCCAGGATCAACTGCGCTGGCCATTAAGCAGGCTTACATTGTCTTCAAGGCTACGCCTAAACTATCGTTTACAGCCGGTCAGTTCGGTACTCACATCGGTTATGAAGTTATTGATGCTCCAGTTAACTACAACTACTCATTATCTAACCTCTTCAATAACGGACCTTTCTATCACATTGGCTTAAAAGCGCAATATGCGTTCAGCGATCGTGCTTATTTAATGTTAGGCGTTGTCAATAACGTTGATAATCTCGTTGACAATAACAAAAAGAAGGGTCTGATCGGGCAGTTCTTTTTCTCGCCAGTTTCAGGCTGGAATGTCTATCTGAACGGGATTATCTCCAACGAAGCTTCTAAGGATGTAGACGGTGTTAAGGCTGATGACGCAAGTTATTCACTGTTCGATCTGACAACTACGTATCAGATTACATCTAAATTCTATCTCGGTTTGAATGCTGCTACTGGCTCCCAGAAAGGTGATTATCAGGGAGTAGGTGGTCCATCTACGTCGAAAAGCTGGGGCGGTGTAGCTGTTTATACAAACTATGCATTTACTGATAAATTCGGGTTGGGCCTACGGTATGAAACATTCGACAACAAAAATGGTGCTCGCGCTTTGACGGATGCAGCAGGTAATGGCGCTAGTGTGAACTCAATTACCATAACCGGTAATATCACAGCGGCAGATGGTCATGTTCTGCTCAAGCCTGAACTCCGGCTTGATAGCTACTCGGCCAATAAGTTCGAAAAGAATGACGGTTCACTGACTAAGTCGCAAACGACGCTCGGTATGGCGGCCATCTTCAAATTCTAAGCTTGTATCTCCGTTTTCTTAACCCAAATTTCATAAATCAGTACAACAAAAACCCCTCAATTATTATGCAAAAGCCCAATTACGTACCTCTGATTCTGCTGGGAGTCTTCGCTATTCTCGGTGTACTGCCTGGTTTTAACAGTGTTCCGACGCAAATCGTGACGGAAGGCATCAACTCGGGTGATACGGCCTGGATGCTCGTTGCTACAGCTCTTGTCTTGTTAATGACTCCTGGTCTGGCGTATTTCTATGGCGGGATGGTCAATAACAAAAACGTTATCTCGACGATGCTGCAAAGCTTCATTGCGATGGGTGTTATCAGCATCCTCTGGGTTGTAGTTGGCTTTAGCCTGGCTTTCGGTTCATCGATTGGTGGTTTCATTGGCAATCCAATGGATCACTTCATGTTCAAAGGCGTTCTGGACGGAAAGCCCTGGTCACTGGCAGCATCCATTCCGCTGGTCGTGTTTGCCTTCTTCCAACTGAAGTTTGCTGTTATTACGCCTGCTCTGGTTACAGGTTCAATGGCTGAGCGGATCAATTTCCGGTCATACGTTTTGTTCATGATCCTGTTTAGCCTGTTCGTCTATGCGCCATTAGCACACATGACCTGGCATCCAGATGGTTTCTTCTTTAAGAGAGGTGTACTTGATTTTGCCGGTGGTACGGTTGTTCACATGTCGGCTGGTTGGGCAGCGTTGGCCGGTGCTTTGTATCTGAAGCGTCGTAAGTCACACCTTGAGGCTAGCTATTTCCCACCTGCCAACATTCCATTTGTACTGTTGGGTACGGGTCTGCTGTGGTTTGGCTGGTTTGGTTTTAACGCTGGTTCGGCGGTAGGAGCGACTCCATTGGCTGCTTCGGCTTTCGCAACAACGAATACAGCTGCGGCTGCGGCTGGTCTTGCCTGGGTTCTGTTTGATTCAGCTAAAGGCAAGAAAGTATCGGCACTGGGTTTCTGTATCGGTGCTGTTGTAGGTCTGGTGGCTATTACGCCAGCTGCTGGTTTCGTAACGGTTCCAACCTCAATCTTTATCGGTACAGTTGCGGCAATTATCTCGAACTATGTAGCCCATCTGCGGTCTAAGTCGACGCTTGATGATACGCTGGACGTATTTCCCTGCCACGGCGTTGGTGGAATGGTAGGTCTGCTTATGACTGGCATTTTCGCTAGTAAAGGTGTTAACTCGGCTGTAACGGTTGAAGGGCTGGCCTTTGGCGAAACAGGCCTGTTTGTCGAACACCTGATCGCTCTGGTTCTGGTATCAATATTTGCTTTCGGTATGTCATACCTGCTGCTGAAAGTTACCGATCTGATTCTGCCCTTGCGTGTTTCTGAAGAGGACGAGAAGTCGGGTCTGGACGTAAGCCAGCACGACGAATTCCTGATCGAAGCGTAAGATACGACAACATAGCCACAGGCACCCTGTCTGGCCGTTATGTCCGGCAGCTTTACTGTGGTTTTGTTGTACTCATGGAGCCGCTCCCGCTTGGGGGCGGTTTCCTGCTTTTAGATGAGTCTTGTACACACACGAGCCTTTCCACGAAAGCAATGATTGCTTCTGGAAAGGCTCGTATGCTAGGTGATTGGCTCGTTAAATTGCCCGCATTCGATTGTTTTTAGAATTATGTTCCAGTTCTGCAAGCCCCAAAACTTCCAGCAGGGGAGGAATATACATGCCGAATCGGCCCCGTAAACCTTTTTTCAGGCCGTACCAGCCACCGACTGGGTTTTCTGATGACCGTCCCCATGCCTCAACGGTTCCCTGCTTTGCGTCTTTTTGTTCGTCGGCAGCGCCAAGCTCCATCAAGTCGCCGTGTTGCTTAAGCATGTTATGCAAATCAGCGATGCATCGTTAATCATAGTACAAAACTGTTTTCCCGACTGTGCACACTAAAACATCGTTGCCATCTTTTACATCTTTGTACAGTTGGTAATCTGATGTGCCGGGAGGAGTTTTTAGTTTCCACGGATCTTCCTTTGTACCTGTTGCGGTAGCCATCTTAACGAGATTTAATTAGATATGTACTTTGTTAAGCAGGGCTGATCAATCGACTACTTATTGTCTTTTATGTAAAAACAACCTTTGTCGCAATCCTTTATTTAGGAATTTCGCTCAGAGGAATAATTCATTGCAGAAGAGCCAATCAGGCCTGCATTATCAACGGTCATTGACCAACCAACGCTAATTTTTTGCCTTGTGGATCGATAGCAAGCCGGTTTAGCTGCTTGATTCCAAAGTTGCTAAAATCAGCGAGTTGTGTCCAGGTTGGAGTAACACTTGGCTTGTACTGGTATAAGACCGAGCCACGACACATAAGTAATGTTCCATCAGGTGTCCAGACGAAATCTTCACTACCCTCCAGCGTTTTTACGATTAATGATGATTGACGCGTCTGCAAATCGAGCTGCTTGATTTCCCAATCAGTAGGAGTTCGTTTATGCACAAAACTAACCGCATTTTTGCCGGGTACGTTTTGAAGCGCCCGTCCAATATTTCCTTCAATTCGGACGGTATCGCCGGTAGAAGTCTGAGCCAGTTGAAGTGAATTCGGTTTACCTAAGATAAATAAGGCCAGCCAGTCGTTGGAAAGCCAGCAATGGTAACCTACGGGCTTAACATTTTTCAAGACCAGTTCTGGTTCTCCATTGCCCGAAACAGGGAATTTCCACAATCGTTGTGTTTGATCTTTCTCAACCCGAATAACCGAAAAATAGGCTTTATCGGGCGTGATGGTCGGTGAATATTCGCTTTCGGGTGTCCGTGTCAGTTGAGTGGTTGACTTTTGCTTAACATCATAGCGGTAAATATCAGTTTGCCCATCATCCCGCATCGAGGTATAGAGCAAACCAGCACCATCCGGCGAAAAAGAGGGCTGATTGTCATAGCCTATACGCTGGGTTATATTTGTGGGGCTGCCCACTTGAGCGGGCTGACTTTTCAGGTCAAGGTCAACCAGAAATATGTCGGCGTTGGGAGGGCCTTGGCCAAGGGCTAGGTGACTGGAGACAAGCAGTAAGATAAAGCGGGAAAAAGACCATGATGGCCCAATTATCTTTGCGTAGAAGGTCTTTCTGATCAGCATGAGTTGGTTGTTGTGAAGACTAGTTTGATTACAGCATAAGATAAGCCATTACTGAGTTCTGTCATAACTTTTGATCTAAAGTACTTCAGGAATTACTCGGAATGTCCAACTGCCTTTTCTCTGAAACCGCCCTAATAGGTATTTATTATTCACTTGTAGTTCGGGCCTGATTAATAAGCTTGCCTGATTATGGTTTTATGAAGAATTGGCCTTTTATGCTGGCTTTCCTGAAACTTTGATAGCTTGCGTTTACTATCACGCTTGACAATGACAAATACCAGTCACTCTGGTTCTGTTTTGATTCAATCGATCACGCCAGAACAGACCTATCAACTCCGCCATCGTGTATTGTGGCCCGACAAACCAATTGATTACGTAAAGGTCGAGAATGATTCGGATGGATATCATTTTGGGGCATTTCGGGAAGATAAACTGATTGCTGTTATTTCATTATTTGTACATGAGCAAACGGCCCGTTTTCGCAAATTTGCGACTGATCCCGATTATCAGCACCAGGGCGTCGGTACGAAGTTACTGAACCATGTTATTACGGAAGCCCGTGGGTTAGGAGCGACCTCACTTTGGTGTGACGCCCGACTCGATGCCGCCGATTTTTATCGCCGGTTCGATATGGAAGCCGTCAGTGAGGTATTTTACAAAGGACCAATTCCTTATGCCCGGTTTTCGCTGGCACTTTAGTGATTATGTTTATTTTTATTCCTTTAACTAAACCCCTTAAAATCATGAAATTAATAGTATCTATTCTGTTCATAGCCATCGTATTAAGCAAAGCTGGCTCGGCTTATGCACAGGCCCCGGCTACATCGGCTAAAATGGGTGCCGATTCGGTCAATCTCAAAGTCTACACCGGTTCGTACACACTTACTAGTGGGAGTCCAATCCAAAAATTTACCGTTACTGCCGATAAAGGCGATTTATTTGGGGAAGCCGATAGTTATGGCAAAAACAAGCTGATCAAACAAGCCAAACCTGATACCTACCAGTCCACAAGCTCTTACGGGTCGATTATTACGTTCGTTCGGGATGGAACAACAAAAGCAGTAACAGGGCTTACTTTGGCCACACAGGGTACAGAACTATCAGCAAAAAAAGATAATCCGTAACCAAAAGATTCACCTATGAGTTTAGTAAGCATGTTTTCAATCGAGACAATCATGTCTTTTTTGGGAATATGCACACTAATACTCAACGATGAAAACGACTGGACTTATTCTGACAGCGGCCGCAATGGCCGTCTTATCGGCTTGTAGCCAAAAAAAAGAGAGCGATCAATCGGGCACTGAAGTAGCCACCGCCGATACAACACTTGATCTACCTGCTCCATTCGCAACAAAATCAGCACTGCATTTTAGCAATGTGGTTGGCTGGCCAACTGGCAAAACACCACAGGCGCCAGCAGGCTTTACGGTAACTGAGTATGCCCGTGACCTGGCTAGTCCAAGGTGGATTTACGTAGCACCTGACGGCGATATTTTCGTTGCTGAGTCGAATACCGAACGAAAAGGTGTTAAGCAGGCGGTAAAGGGTGTTGTGACTGGACAGAACAAATCTGAGCGAACAGAAGCGAGTGCCAACCGGATTACACTCCTGCGCGATTCGAATAAAGATGGCAAGCCCGAGATTCGGGAGACCTTTCTGGCCGGGCTTAATCAACCGTTTGGTATGCTTGTTTTAGGCAACCGTTTTTATGTAGCCAATACCGATGGATTAATGCAGTATCCATATCAGGCAGGGCAGACTAAAATGACCGCACCGGGCAAGAAGATACTAAGCTTACCCGCTGGTGGCTACAACAATCACTGGACACGTAATCTGCTGGCAAGTCCCGATGGAAAGAAAATATATGTCTCAGTCGGATCAGGGAGCAACGTAGGTGAGCATGGTCCTGAAAATGAGATTCGTCGTGCTAATATTCTGGAAATCAATCCCGATGGTTCCGGCGAACGGATATATGCCAGCGGTTTGCGTAATCCGGTCGGTATGGACTGGGAGCCAGGGAAAAATATATTGTATACCGCTGTTAATGAACGTGACGAACTAGGCGATGACCTTGTGCCTGATTACCTGACCAGTGTTAAGGAGGGTGCTTTCTACGGGTGGCCTTATTCGTACTATGGCCAAAATGAAGATCCGCGCCGGAAAGGAGAACGACCCGATCTGGTGAAAAAAGCCACTGTTCCTGATGTGCCATTGGGTGCACATACGGCTTCGCTTGGTCTGGCTTTTTACGACCAGAAGGCATTTTCAGCCAAGTACCATAACGGTGCTTTTATTGGCCAGCACGGCTCCTGGAATCGCTCTGCCTTTTCGGGATATAAGGTTGTATTCGTACCCTTTACCGATGGGAAACCCGGCAAACCTGAAGATTTTCTGACGGGCTTTATTGCAGACGGAACGGATAAAGATGTCTATGGTCGGCCGGTGGGCGTAACGGTATTGCCCGACGGATCATTACTGGTAGCCGATGATGCTGCCGGACGAATCTGGCGGGTAGCGGCTAGTAAATAGTTAGAAATATAGGCCTTTGGCTAATAGGTGTGCCACGTTTTTGAACTGTGGCACACCTATCAGCCAAAGGCCTGAGATAGTAACTCAAAAAAGAATCAGCGGATAGACTCTCTGGTAGAGTTTTTATCCGCTGATTCTTTTGTTGAACCTGATATAAGTGGCGTAGTTCCGGCCAATAATAAGGCCTTAACTGCTTAGAATTGATAAAATAGCCTTGCTCTTAGTCCAACCGTTGCATCCTGCTGACAACTTGGGTCCGACTGAAGGGGTGTTGAAATGACAGGACCTGCCTGGATAGCCCAGTACTTATTCTGCCATTCAAGACTAGCGCCAAAAGTCATATTGTTGAACAAGTCAACTGGCCGGATGCTCTTGTCCTGAATTTTTTCGTAACCCTTCCAATAGGGTAATTGATGATAGAAACTAATGTATTGCTGACTTTGCAGATTTAAAGCTGTACCAATTGTGGGCAGCAATGTAAATGATTGACTGAGCGGAATGCGATAACCCAGGCTAATTGGAAGCTGAACACGAACCGTATACATCTCAATGCCAAAAATGTCGAGCCGTGGGTCAAGGCCTCGCGCGTACTGTTTGCGAAAATCCTGAGGAATATTCTTGTCGAATTCTGGAGGACTACGAAAGGCAACTGTAGCAAAGGTGGCCTGACTTAATCCTAAGCCTAAACTCCAGTGTTTGGAAGCCAGCAACTCCGTATAGATGCCCATACTCCACATCTCGGAGTTGATATCTGTACCGATACCGGCTCTCAACCGAAGCGGTAATGATTGGACCCGCTGGCTGGCAGGAGCAGTTGTGGGTTGACCACTGACAACCGTTACCGCTGCTCGGGCGGGCCGCATTTGCCGGGCACGCTGCGCCAACAGAGCATCCCAGCGAACCGTATTGGTCTGCAACGGTAAAGCCGCCAGCGATTCATAAGCAAACGTAGGTTGCGTTGCTTCTCCTGTACTGGCAACGGGAGGAATATCTGTTGATACAGGCTGATTTTGTCCTGCCTGATTGTTTGAAGATAAAGGCGTTGTAACATTCCCGTTCGTAACTTCTCGGGTAGAGGCCTGATTCGTCGGCTCTACGTTCGAGTAGCTACCAGAAACTCGGTCCCGACCTTTTGTAGGCCGGTCTGCAATTGCTACATTATCTGCCGGTTTCTCCGGTCGTGAAACCTCAACACGTTGCTGGGAACCAGTTGAAATGGGTTCTGCAATGCGGTTTTCAGGCTGATTTGTAGTTCGATTTCGGGTCGTCCTTTCAACCTCTCCTGTTGATGATGAAAAGTCAGTTTTTGCTACCTGATCCCCCGTACTATTCCGCTCGGGTTGCTTTGTGATTTGAGGACTTTCAACTGACCGAAGCCGAGTTGTTGGAGCGGGTACTGTGACGTACCGGTCTATGAAGACGGTGTCGCGTTTCAGCGTAACCGAGTTTCGTTCTGGTGCAGCATTTACTGACGTTGAGCTTTTCTGGTTATTCTGATTCGACTCAGCAGTAACTGCTCCCGGTTCAGTAGCTGGCCGCGTTATATTGGCAGCAGCGGGTGGGGCTGTTTCTAACCGATTCGCTTTTTGGGTTACTTGCTGAAGAGTTTGATGTAAATGTTTTAATTCATAGTGTTGCCAGATAGTGGTGGTTAAGAAAATAGTTGTTCCAATAGCGCCCGCAACTGCAAATCGGGCTGCCTGACTAGCAAAGGGATGAGCAGACGGAGTGGGCGCATTGGGCGATGGGCCAGCCTGTTTAAGGGTTGCCTGCATCCGCGCCCAGTCCCGATCGGAGAATTCGGGTCGGATGCTATCCAGCTTTCGCCGGATAATATCGGCAAATCGATCAGTTTTCATGATATGGTATTGGAGCCGAGGGGCTGGTCTTAGCGTGGAAAGGATATGCCTGCCGGATCATTTGCTGGAGTTTCTGGCGAGCGCGTGCATAATTAGAACGTACTGTGGCTTCGTTGTGCGAGAGTATGCCTGCAATCTCGTGGAGGCTATAACCATCAACAACGTGCATCATAAACACCGTTCGGTAGGTAGGTGTTAGCTGCTGGACCAGGGCAAGAATTTCTTCGGCGGCAATCTGATCAACAACATCCTCATCGAGAGCTACCTGTTCGCCTGATTCCAGATTGGTGTGTTGTTCCAGTTGATGATTACGCCGATAATGGCTAATAGCCGTGTTGACCAGAATCGTTCGAAGCCATGCCTTAAATGGCTGTGTTTCGTCGAATCTGTCTAAATGCTGAAAAACCTTTAGAAATCCCTCATTCAGCACATCTTCAGCCTCTTCGCGGCTAGAGGTGTAGCGTAGACATATACTCTTGGCATACCCAAAAAACTGCTTAAATAGCGTTCGCTGCGCCCGGGGATCGCTGGCACGGCAAGCCTGAATGACACTGATTAGGTCATGTTCGGCAAACGAGGACGATTTTTTGAAAAACAACGTTCGTTCCGATTAGGGTGAGTATACGCACATACGTATTAATACGCAGGAAGTACAGGGTTCGTTGCATACGATCCCAAAAAAAAAATCAAATTTTTTACAATAAACTGCCACACTTACTTATTGGCAAGCGTATGGTCAAGAAAAGGCATATTTGATGCCACTTCATCCGATGAAGATATTGATAATTGGCGACCGGCATGTTGGTGGTTACGGCCTGACAGCCGGACAAATTAGTTTTGTTGGCCATTTTATTCGGCAAATTAGCGAGACGGGCAGAGCCGTTTCGGTGGAGGCTTATGTACATTCAACGTTATCCGGTGTTCATTCAACACTCTCACAACTACCCCTCGAACGATATGATCTGATTGTCGTACAGGGAGGTCAGGGCTGCCTGGATCATCCGGCTGGTTTGGGGGCTTTACTTGTGCGTAACACCGATAATTTGCCAGATATGTCTGGTGATGTGATTCTGCCCGATTGGTTGCAACCAATACGGAAAACCGAGCCCTCGGGACTATTGAACCAACTGTCGAAAATGGGGAAACTCCTGCTGGTAAAAGGCCTGGTTGCCATTGGCCAGCTTCCTCGCCTGCATACGGTTCGGCATGAATTGACGAAATTGTTAACCCTTTTGAGACCCCATCGGCATAAAGTGATAGTACTTAGTCCGTTTCCTCATCGTGAGCCGATTTATCAGTGGTTACGCCAGCAGGGTAAATCCTTGTTTATGCGGTCGGAGGTTCGCCAATCGTTCAGTGTTTTCGATTCCGATGCTGTCGTTCAACCGCGCGAAGAGTATTTTCAAACGAACAAGCCGGGCTATCTGAATGCGATTGGGCATGAACTGGTAGGCCGTGCCTTGTTTGATTTTTATCTGGCAGCACCAACCATTGTCGCCATTCACTCCATCCGGCGGAGTTGACATAATCTTACTAACCAACCTATGAGAAAATCCCCGGTCAGGTTCGCCTGCCGGGGATTTGTTTATTGATTGAGGATCAAACTTAAACGCCCATTTCTACTTTTTCGGGCTTTGTCGTATCGCCTTTGTGATGGTCTTCAGGTTGAGGTTGCGACGGTTTTTCTACATCTTTCCGGCGTGACATGTATGTATAAATAACCGGCACGACATACAGCGTCAGAATGAGCGAGAACATAAGACCGCCTACAATTACGATCCCTAACGGAACCCGACTCTTCGACGCTGAACCTAAGGCCAGCGCTAGCGGTAAGGCACCAAATGCAGCTACAAGGGTCGTCATTAAAATCGGGCGAAGCCGTAACGCGGCCGATTCGATAGCAGAATCAAATTTACTTTTACCCGTCAGACGCTGTTCATTGGCGAATTCCACGATCAGAATCCCGTTTTTGGTAACCAGTCCCACAAGCATGATGACACCAATCTGGCTGAAAATATTCAGGGTTTGGTTAAACATCCAAAGGGAGAAAACAGCACCGGCAAGGGCCAGCGGCACCGTCATCATAATGATAAACGGATCGATGAACGAGTCAAATTGAGCGGCCAGTACCAGGTAAATCAGAATCAGCGCCAACCCAAAAGCGAACAGCGTATTCGAGGAGCTTTCGGCATAATCGCGCGAAGGTCCAGAAAGAGACGTCTGGAACGTTTGGTCTAATGTACGGGCAGCAATGGCCTGCATGGCGGCAACTCCGTCGCCAATGGTTTTGCCCGGAGCCAATCCGGCCGATACCGTTGCCGACTTAAATCGGTTATAGTGATAGACCTGCGGAGGGCTACTGACTTCCTGGAACTTCACCAGGTTGTCTAACTGGATTAACTGCCCTTGATTGGATCGTACGTAAAACGAAGCCAGATCGACGGGTTCGTCGCGATCTCTGCGGTCAACCTGACCAATAACCTGATACTGTTTTCCATTCATCAGGAAATAAGCCAACCGACGGTTACTAAGCGCTAACTGCAATGTCTGGGCAACATCCTGTACCGAAACACCCAGGTTTGTTGCTTTCTCGCGCTCGATCGTAATGTTCAATTCGGGTTTGTTGAATTTCAGATCGACATCGGAATTGAGGAATGTTGGATCTTTCTGAACCTCTTCCAGAAAAGACGGCAATTTCTCACGTAGTTTTTCAAAGTTCAGGTTTTGAATCACGAACTGTACCGGTAGGCCACCTCCCTGCCGACCTACCTGAATGGTTTGGTCCTGGGTAGGGAACATGCGGGCCTCACTGAACTTTCTGAGGTTTTTTGTCAGGTAATCGACAATATCCTGCTGAGATCGCTTCCGCTCAGATGCATCAACCATATTGACCATCACGAACGATGAATTTACCGCTCCCGACCCTGAGTTTCCTGGTGCTACGACGCTAAACGCTAGTTTGTTTTCTGGAATGGAATCCAGTACAAAGTCTAACACCCGATCTGTAATGACCGACTGGGCTTCGAAACTAGTGCCTTCAGGCGAAGTAATTGAAATACGTGTACGGCCGCGATCTTCGAGTGGGGCCAGCTCTGATTTTAGCAGTGAACCCAATCCAAAAATAGAGCCCAAACAAACAACAATCATCACAAAAGCCCACCTACGCTTCTTCATAAAGGAGTTGAGCGAATCGCGATAGGCGTCATCGAGCCATACGAAAAACGGTTCTGTTTTTCGATAAAACCAGGATCGCCCGTGATTTTTACTGGTCAGTTTTACACTCAAAACCGGCGTTAATGTCAGGGAGACAAAAGCCGAGATCAAAACAGCTCCAGCTACTACAATACCAAACTCACGGAACAGTCGGCCCACGAACCCCTGCAGGAAGATGATCGGCAAGAATACAATGGCCAGGGTGATGGAAGTCGATACAACCGCAAAGAAAATCTCGTTGGACCCTTCTTTCGCGGCTTGTTCTGTGGGCATACCTTCTTCAACTTTCTTAAAGATATTTTCCGTAACCACAATACCATCATCAACCACCAAACCGGTTGCCAACACAATGGCCAGGAGGGTCAGGACATTGATACTGAAATCGGCCACGTACATGATGAAAAAGGCACCGATCAACGATACGGGAATATCGATTAACGGCCGGAACGCAATAAGCCAATCGCGGAAGAAGAGATAGATGACCAGAACGACCAGAACAAATGAGATGAGCAGCGTTTCGCCAACCTCTTCAATTGCCCGTCGAATAAAGATACTTCGATCCGTACCAACAAAGACGATGATATCGGGAGGTAAGTCTTTTTTTAGCTGATCGAATCGTTTGTAAAACTCATCGGCAATGCTGACGTAATTGGCGCCCGGCTGTGGAATCAAAGCCAGAATCACACCTACCGTTCCGTTTTGTTTTGAGACCGTTTCTTCGTTCTCCGCTCCCAGCGTTGCATAGCCAATATCTTTAAAGCGGATGATCTGGTTGCTCGTTTGCCGAAGAATCAGGTTGTTAAAGTCATCTTCCGTTGTTAACCGTCCTACCGCTTTTACCGTTAATTCGGTGTTATTACCATAGACCTTACCACCCGGCAACTCAACATTTTGCGCCGTTAATGCACTCTGAATATCCTGCGAAGTCAAACGGTAGGCCGATAATTTGATTGGGTCGATCCAGAGCCGCATGGCCTGGCGTTTGAGCCCAAAAATATTAGCCTGACTAACGCCCGGAATGGTCTGTAGCCGCTCCTGAAGCACATTCTCGGCATAGTCCGATAGTTGTGTCGGACTACGTGTTGTACTCTGAACGTTCAAAAAGATAATCGGTTCGGAGTTGGCATCCGCTTTCGTTACGACCGGGGGAGCATCAATATCCTGGGGTAATTGCCGTTGTGCCTGAGATACTTTGTCGCGTACGTCGTTGGCAGCCTGTTCCAGATTGGCATCCAGGTTGAATTCAACGGTAATATTACTGGACCCTAAGGCACTGTTGGATGAGATCGTCCGGATACCTTCGATACTGTTCAAGGACTTTTCGATAGGTTCGGTAATCTGCGACTCAATAATTTCGGGGTTAGCGCCTGTATAGCTTGTTCGCACCGAAATGACCGGGGGGTCAATTGCCGGGTATTCGCGTACACCAAGAAAGGTGAAGCCAATAATCCCGAACAACACAATGACGATGGACATCACCATCGCAAAGACCGGTCGGCTCAGACTTAATTCGGGGAGACTCATTGTTGTTGAGTTGTGTTATAGCGTTTTTACTGATATAGAGTTTTCCGGGAGAGTAGAGAGATTAATGCTCCATGCCAGTAAAGCTCTATAAATCTGCATCTGATTTCAGTTGGCGGCAACTTTGGGGCCATTACCCAACAGCGATACCACTCGACCAATTTTAACGGGAGCATCCTGTTTCAGGAACAACAAACCTGTCGTGGCAACCGTATCACCTAGCTGCACTCCCGACAGAATCTGGATCGTTCCAGCGGTACGAATACCAGTTGTAACGTCTTTAAACTGGGCTTTCCCATTTTTAATGACAATTACCTGGTTCGTCCGCGTCTGCGGAATGACGGCCTGCGTTGGAACCACTAAGCTCCGTTCGTTCTGAATCGTCAGTGTTACACGGGCAAACGTACCAGGCCGGAAACGGGCTGATGTATTGTTGACCTTTGCCCGAATGCGAAGGTTACGGGTCTGTTCTTCAACGCCGGGTTCAATAGCATACACAACCCCCTGGCTTGGTTGACTACTTCCATCTACTGAAAACGAAATAGTGCTGCCCGCATGTACTGACTGCCCGTATTTTTCAGGAATCGAGAAATCAAGCTTAAGGGATGAGATTTGTTGAAGCCTGGCAATCAGTGTGTTTGGTGAAACGACCGCACCAGAACTAACATTACGCAAGCCAATAACACCCGAAAAGGGGGCTCTGATTTCGGTGCGTTGCAGATTGGCTTTTACCAGCTCAATATCAGCCAGAGACGACCGCAGGTTTGTTGTCACAATGTCGTATTCCTGTTGGCTAATACCGCCCCGTTCGAGCAACTGCTTGTTTCGGTCTTCCGTACGCTTGGCATTATCGGCCTGAGCCTGAAGTTTCAGCAATTGGGCCCGTAGATCAGCATCGAAGAGTTTAACTAACAAATCTCCCTTTTTAACTGGCTGGCCTTCCTGAATATTTAACTGGGTGATTCGGGCCGAAATTTCAGGATAGATATCAACCTGTTCGGCTGCGAGCAATGATCCGCTGGAAACGACATCTTCCTTCAGATTTTTCATAATGACAACGAAGCCATTGACACTGGCCATTCCGCCACCGCCCCCTCCGCCTTTACCACCTGATCCGCCTTTACCCGCTCCACCTTTGGCGTCGCCACCGCCACCGGGGCCGCCCGAATTGGCTCCAGGAGCCGGATGTAACACTTTATTGTACACAATTATCCCGCCGAGTACCAGAACGACGAGACCGATAGCAATCCATCTTTTCACGGAGTAGTATTTTGCAATAAGGAACTTGATTTCTAACGGTAGAGAAGCCGTATTTGTTACAAACTACAAAGCTATTAATGTTGACGACTATATCAACAGCCAGATGCCTGTATATGAGCTATTTTTATAAGAATTTTGAATCTATTTCTGAGTCAATAATTATGTGTTTTATCCGTAGAAATGCTTACGATAGTCTAAGGGTGTTCAGGCACTATAAAGAGTGTATACCATGATTATGAGCATACTATTGTTTAGCCATTTTTTAGAGCTTATTGGGCATTTTAGCAGTTTTACTTATAAAACTCTGTCCAATAGGTAGCTTATGTTCTCAGTCGAAAATTTGTTTCAGTTAAACTGTTTTACAAACTGAGTCGTATAGTCAACTGCTTGAATTAGGTAACATGGCCTGGCTGATTGGGCTTGATATGACTCGAAGCTCCACGTAGATCACCCTTTTTAATGGTTATTTTCGATATTTCTCGAACGATGTCTGCATTTGAACCTGGAACAAGGATCGGCTAATCTCTACCTGTACGATCAAGATTGCTCACGAATCCATAATCATCAGCAATTCGCTGATCATCATAGCGGTGGCGCCCCAGACACGCTGCCCCTTAATCTGGTAAAATGGAGCATCGACAACAACCCCTCTCACCTCGATCTGGCTATCGCCAACAATAGTCTCGTCCAGTAAGGTATCCAGATCAACTTCTACAACAGCTTCCACTTCGCGGGGATCGGGGTAATAATCCGGGCGATAAGGAAGCATACCGACAACTGGCTGAACATAGAAATTACTTGGGGGAATAAATAACTCGGTCAATAAACCCAGCACTTTCACATCAGACACCCGGATACCAACTTCTTCCTGAGCCTCCCGTAAAGCCGTTCGGGTTAAGTTTTCGTCGAACCGTTCCATTCGCCCGCCCGGAAAAGCCATCTGACCCGCATGGACTCCATCATACTGCGGGCGAAGAATTAACGGCAGATAGATCGAGTCCTGATACGGGTAAAAACAAATCAACACTGCACTCCGTCGCGTCCGTTCATTGGGTTTAATTCCCAAGCGATAGCGGGCCGCCGATGCCATTTTCTGATGGGCTACTTCGCCGGGTAGCGGTTTCATCAATCGCTTGCGAAGGTCTTCAGTAAAGTTATGGAACGAGGTGTCGATCATATTGGTATCTAGTTTTTGGCGTCTGGATCACGTATTCGTTGTCTGACTGAAATCGATTTCCGAAAACCTAAAACTCATTTATATAAACTCACAAGCTGCTCGGCACAGCGTTCGCCGTCCATTGCAGCCGAAACAATACCACCCGCATAGCCAGCTCCTTCGCCACATGGAAACAGCCGCCGGACCTGTACATGCTCGCATGTATCGCGATCACGTGGAATCCGAACGGGCGACGAAGTGCGACTTTCAACCCCAATTACCTGACCGTCGTTGCTCAGGTAGCCGCGCATCTTCCGGCCAAAATCGCGCAGCCCTTCCCGTAATGGCTGTACAATATGATCGGGTAGGACCTCAGCCATATCTACCGATGCTAAACCCGGTTGATAGGATGTCGGTAACAACTCACTTGAAACCCGCCCATCCACAAAATCAGCTACGAGTTGAGCTGGTGCTGTTTGAGATGGCTGATCCTTGCTCTTTCCTCCCATACGGCAAGCCCAGCGTTCCAGATCCTGTTGCAAAGCTAACCCAGCGAGTGGTCCTTCGTCGGCATAAGGCTTCAGGTCATTGTCTGTAATCGCCACGACCAGGCCTGAATTGGCATATTTCGAATCCCGACGCGAAGGCGACATGCCATTGACCACCAACTCGCCCGGTGCCGTTGCGGCCGGAACAATAAAGCCTCCGGGACACATACAAAACGAAAACACACCCCGTTCTACCCCATTAAATCGAGTCTGCGTCACCAAACTATACGACGCTGCGGGTAAGTAATCGCCACGATTCGGCCGGTGATACTGGAACTGATCAATCAGACTCTGCTGATGTTCAATGCGTACGCCCATGGCAAATGGTTTCGCTTCGATCAGAATTTTTCTCGCTTGCAATAAGTAAAAAATATCGCGTGCCGAATGGCCCGTTGCCAGAATAACCCCGATCCCGGTCAGTTCGTCACCAGTTGCCGTCACGACGCCTTTCAGCTCGTTGTTTTCCAGAATCAGGTCGGTTACTTTGGTATTGAACCGCACTTCACCACCCGCGTCCAGGATGCTTTGCCGAAGGTCGGCTACCACATTAGGGAGTTTATTGGTGCCGATATGCGGATGGGCATCGACCAGAATCTCATCAGTAGCACCATGTGCGACAAAAATCTCCAGAATCCGTCGTACGTCGCCCCGTTTGGTTGAACGAGTATAGAGTTTACCGTCGGAGTAAGTTCCGGCTCCCCCTTCGCCGAAGCAGTAATTCGACTCCGGATTGACTATATGATCTTTATTGATGGCTGCAAGGTCACGTCGGCGGCTACGAACATCACTTCCCCGTTCCAGAACGATGGGTTTGACACCTAATTCAATCAAGCGAAGGGCCGCAAATAAACCCGCTGGACCGGCACCTACGACAATGGCTTGCGGAGCCGACGTCGAATCGCTGACGTTGGTTTGCGGTTTTTTATACTGGATAAGTGGGGGAGGTGTTTCATTGACGAACACCTCCGTATCGATATGGACCCTAATTTGTCGTCCCCGTGCATCGATTGACTGCCGACGCTTGCGCACGACTGCCGGACTATCCGTTGATAGCCTGAGCAATTGGAAAACATGCTCCCGAAAAGCCGCATCGTCGTAAGCATGTTCGGGCGACAGGGTCACTGAAAGTTGGTGAATCATGAATTTACAGGGCCGGTTTTTATCCGACAGATGGTTCACAAAAATACATGAAAACAGGCTGCTTTTTGCTTAACAGGAAGGCTCGGATTTGGGTTCGTCTTGTTACTCTGTGGGATTTAGAAGTTAAGCTAATGAAGTTGCTTTTCTTTCTAACCTTCATCGTCAGCAAATTGGCAAAAAAACGCAATCTTGCCAACAAGCGCTACTTTTTTGAGTTGTTGAAGTATGCAACCCGCAACCATGACCCCACCCCGAAATAAGGTAGACTCGTTTGAGTCGCCTGACTTCTACTGTCTTGACGATCTACTAATGGCCGAACACAAGCTTGTTCGTTCGGCTGTGCGCGACTTTGTGAAACGCGAGATTACGCCTATTGTGGAAGAACATGCGCAGCGGGCTGAGTTTCCGGTGCAGCTTGTTCAGAAGTTTGGCAAGATTGGCGCATTCGGTGCTACGATTCCAACGGAATTTGGAGGAGGTGGCTTAGACCAGATTTCGTATGGCCTGATGCTTCAGGAGATTGAACGGGGCGATTCTGGAATGCGCTCCTGCGTGTCGGTTCAGAATTCGCTGGTGATGTATCCTATCTATACATTTGGGTCGGAGGAACAAAAGCGGAAATACCTGCCAGGACTGGCCAAAGGCGAGCTACTCGGTTGTTTTGGCCTGACCGAGCCCAACCACGGATCTGATCCAGGGGGTATGGTATCGAACTTCATCGAGCGGAGCGATTATTATCTTCTCAATGGATCGAAGCTTTGGATAACCAATGCGCCGATTGCCGACATTGCTATTGTCTGGGCCAAAAATGATCAGGGTAAGGTCAGAGGGCTGATCGTAGAGCGAGGCATGGAAGGGTTTACGACGAATGAAATCACGAATAAATGGTCGCTTAGAGCAAGTAGCACGGGCGAGCTGGTGTTGCAGGATGTGCGCGTACCGAAAGAGAATATGCTGCCAGAAGCATTTGGCTTAAAAAGTGCCATAAAGTGTCTGGATCAGGCTCGATATGGGATTGCATGGGGTGCGTTGGGAGCTGCTATGGAGTGTTATGAAGTAGCCCGGCGTTATGCGCTTGAACGAATTCAGTTCAATAAGCCCATTGCCAGTTTCCAGTTAGTACAGAAGAAATTAGCCGAAATGTTAACGGCTATCACGCAGGCGCAATTGCTTTGCTGGCGTTTAGGCATGTTGAAAAACGAAGACAAAGCCACTACTGCTCAGATTTCGCTGGCCAAACGAAACAACATCGAAATAGCCTTACAGGTTGCTCGTGAAGCCCGCCAGATGCTGGGGGCAATGGGTATTTCGGGAGAGTATCCGGTTATGCGGCATTTGATGAATCTGGAATCAGTCAGTACTTATGAGGGTACACACGATATTCATTTGCTGATTCTGGGTGCCGAAATCACGGGCATTCCAGCCTTTAAATAACATAAATGACCAACGCCTGCCAATTAGCCAGGCGTTGGTTTTATTCAGGCTTCGGCTGGTGGAGCATAGGTGACCATATCTATACCGATACCATTTGGGTCAACGATGGCGAAGTGGCGATCACCCCAGGGTTCGTCGCGAAGATCAACGGCAATTGGAACGCCTAATGAACGGATTCTGGCATATTCTTCGACGACATTTTCCGTCTCGATCGTTAGATAAACGCCTTTCCCGTCGAACGCTGTCTGAAACAGCGAATGCTGGGTTGGATGATTGGGCAGCAGGAAACTGAGTTCGGTTTGCCGATTTGGGGTATGGAGAAGCACATAAAACTCATTCTCGAACGTGGTGCCGAAATTTAGAATGTCACAATAAAACTGCTTGGTTTCGAGAAGTTTGTCCGTGATTATTCCCGCATTCAATTTCATGGTATTTGTTGTTTAGTGGAGCAGAGGGCACTTAATTAAATTCATAGTCAAGCGTAACGGTCGAGTATTGTCCTTTTGGGGCAACGTATTCGCCTTGTCCGCGAATCCCGATCAGATCACCCGTGCCACTGCCTGGTATGATCGTAAGGCTTGCATGTGCCATTCCGTTTTCATACGTACCAATCCCCTGTACAACAAAGCTTCCCGACCGTTCACCAAGTTTGCCGATAATGCGTTCCAGACCAATAAACGAGCAGGAGTCGTCGCTGCGGTACATCATCAGGTATTCTTCCCAGCTTTCGCCTTCAATATCACCGACAAATGTATTCCTTACACGTGACTGTGTCAGTTTCGGAGCGCCATCGAGTTCATCGTACGCATCCTCTTTCCAGGATTTATAAATTCGTTGTGCGGTTGCTTTCATGGTTGAGTCGGTTTATCAGATGCTTATGCAATGCCAATCTGTACTTCCGTTACGTTGTTTTGAGGGTGTTTTAAATCCATATTCAGGTACATTTCACGAAAAATCCGGGTTGGTTGTTTTCCCTGTTCAAATACGGCTGGTATCAATCGGCTATAGGTATTGTGAAGGTTTTCCCAGGGGCCAAGGTGTAAATCGGTCAGGCAGGTAAACGGCTCCCAATCTTTGAAGGCAAAACCTTCTGGTTGTCCAACTGCTTCACTAACCGGTAAGGAAACCTCCAGACGGAATACCGTATCAGGGTTGCTATCGATCCCATAATAGACCCAGTAGATCGGCCCTGTAATGTCAATTCCGAGCCGGTTGGCTTCCCGGTAAATGCCTTGCGCTGTCACATTCCAGAATTGACCAAGGTCTTTCAGGGTAGTGTCAGCGGCATAATACAGGACAGTCATTGGGGGAGCTTGTTTGGTTTGCATGTGTGTTCGTGATGCTTGGGTTTAATAACATCACAAAGGAAACATGCGCCTGTGACAGCAGTATGTCAGCAGGATTTAAGTCCTCAGAAAAGGATATTGCCGTGCATGAAAATCCAGTAGCTGGCAGAATTTCCAAACGGAGAGCTGTGCCACGGTTAATAAAAAAGCTCCCCAAACCTTAGCACGGCTCTCCGTTTGGAAATTCTGACTTACATCAATACTGATTGTGCGGCATAATAGTCTCTAACTTCTTCGGAGAGTGTCTGCATCAGAGTCAGCAGGGAGTCAGGTTGTTCGATACTGACTGTGGTTGAATAGGAGAGGAGCCAGCGAGCAAGACCTTCCAGATAGGGTGTATTGAGCTCCATGCGAACACGGTCGCCCAGGTCTTCTTCTGAGGAAAAACCCCAGGCATATTTTTCCTGTTGCAGAAATCGGATAACCGATTTTTGGAAAACAACGCTAACGTTGATAAGTGGCCTGTCGGAACCCGTACGTTCCCGTTCAATATATTCCTGCAACGACAGTCGTTCATGGCGGGCGAAGCGCTGACCGGTATCGGTCAATGAACGGATACGATCAAGCCGGAAATCGCGGTAATCCTGGCGTTTTCGACAGAAAGCGATAAGATGCCATGTCAGGCTGTAATGATATAAGCCAACAGGTTCAACCTCACGTCGGGTTTCGGTGTCTTTGTAGAGTGAATGATAATGAAGGTCAAGAACATGGTGTCGAGCAATGGCTTGCTGAATGGTTGTCAGCAAACCATCGGCATAGGCTGGGCGCACCATGGGTTTCGATACATCCACATTCGGAGCCAGAACGTCCAGATGTTCCTGATCGGGACGTTTCAGGACGGATTTTATCTTGAACAAAGCAGACTCAAATTCTGTCCGCACCGATTCGTCGGTCCACTTCTCGATCAGCTTTGCTGCCAGAATCAGCGAACTGGCTTCGGCATTGGTGAACATGACAGGAGGCAAATGGTAATCGGTCAGAAAATAACCCACACCCGCTTCGGCCCCGATTGGAACACCTGCTTCTTCCAGCGATCGAATATCGCGGTATACGGTCCGCAAACTAATACCGAATCGGTCGGCTAATTCCTGTGCACGGACAACCCGTTTGGTTTGCAGATGAATCAGAATGGCAGTTAGACGGTCAAGGCGGTTCATGAAGCGAACAAACACAGATTCTGCCTAAAAAACAAAGCATACGGTTATAATCGCCTGGTTGATGCCCTAAAAACTGTTTGTTTGAACTGGTTGCCCTCTTTGGTGATTATCGCAAAATGTACCTGATCGATAAGCTTCGGAGAGGCACTGACCAGTTTGATCTCATGCCGGGTGCCGTCGTAGTCGATAACCCTTGTCCAGGTGTGACCTCCATTGGACGAAAACATCAGCAGTGAACGGGTGGAGCTGGTAATGCTATTGTGCAGAACGGCCCACAGTTCGGTTTGGCCGGTGTTAGTACGTCGGGTCAGCATGTTCATGACCGGACTTCTGCGGTATGGATCAGGCACGATCTGCTTCTGAAACCGTTCGCCGTCCGTGGTTGACACAATGAAATTAGTCCCGCCCAGATAGTCGGAACCGAGAAATACTGTACCATTAAGCTCGGCCATGGAGAGATAACCGCCCTGCTGATAGTGCGTCTGATTCAGCCGATGCCAGCCATCATCGTGGTGGTTATTGGATGGTTGATCGAGCTTGGTAAGGGTTCTGTTCAGCCAAACCTGCTTTTTGTTATCCCCGTCGGTCAGAAACAGACTATTGAGATATAAGCTGTATTTGACAAGATGGACGTGTTTGTTGACCCCATCACGAATCAGAAAATCACTGGTTTGCCAGGTTGCTCCCCGGTCGGTCGAATAATAGATATAGGCCAGGTTCTGCCAGGAATGACGGTGACGTACAACGCCATATTCGCCAATCAGCAAACGACCGTCGGGTAATTCGGTCATCCCATTATTTGTCAGAAAATAGCTGTCAGGGCTACTTAATGCCAGCACTTCTGTAAACGACTTGCCCTGATTGGCACTACGAAACAGTTTTCCATTGCTACAGACAAACACATAACCCGTATTCGACACAAACACGGACTGGATTGGATGGATGAACCGGTAGCGAAGCGTTGCCGATTGGCCACTGTCAGTACTGACATATAGCCCAGACTCATCGCTGAACAAACACCCCCATTGGAACATTCGGGATGTTTCAATAAGCAGTCTCCATCCCAATGACGCTCTGTTGACAGTAACGGATGGCGAAACCAGAAAAGATTCAGGGCAGTCGGTCGCTGAATCCAGCAGCAGTGGCGTATGATCGGTAAACCGGAGATACTGATTGGCCGGGAACAATCCCAGCTTATGTTTTAGCTCCCAGCGCAGGTAGGACGATAATTCCCGCCATTTATCGGAATGATAGACGCCAAGCCCTAACTGATAAAGTTGTGGTAGTGAATGAACGCCCGGTTTTTCAAAAAGTGAATGATGGTGTGAGGTAAGATCCATGCCTGGTAAAGTCGGTTGTTAAACAATTGGGCCGATTAACCAGTAGATAGATAAAGAACTGTTTTGTGAATAAATTAACCTGATATGGACCTTACCGACGCGCCTGTCCGCGACAACCGCCACCGTCACCGTTTTGAAATGAAAATTGATGGAAAGTTGTCTACTGTAGCTTACCAGAAAGTTGACGACGAAACCCTTGCGATCATTCACACCCAGGTTGACTCCAGTCTGGAAGGCAAAGGCGTTGGCTCCCACTTAGTTGAAGCCGTGTTAACCTACATAGAGCAGAATAACCTGAAAATTGTACCACTTTGCCCGTTCGTAACGGTTTACCTCAAACGGCATCCTGACTGGAATCGCGTCGTTTCGACGGCCTACAAACCAAGCGATTTTTAAGATAAAACCACCAGATTTTCGCCCATAGCCATGCTGCTGTCGTCACTGAAACAGCACGGCTATGTCGTCGTTTTAGGCAACAATTCAATAAAGGCCAATCACTTCTGGTTGTAATGGGGTGGATGGATGGGGGAAATGCGTGCTTTTTTGGTTACGGCTTTCCAGACATCCGTAAAAAAGGCGGGGAACACGGTTACGCCAATGCTGTAATACGTACCGTTGAAATTCTGATTAATGTCGCTCCGGAAGAGTGAATACCGATAACCTATCTGTCCACTAAGCCCTACCCAACGGGTTGCTTTCCATTGCGCATACGTACCTATCTGAATGGGTACAAAAAAGTCCCGTTTGGTCCGGTCAATCTGCGTTTCCTTCCGTAGATCCAGCGGAAGCGCATAGGCCACACCACCACCAATTTCGACGGGGACGCTCACGGTCCACTTTCGATTGTTGGTCATGTTCCACCAGTATTGAAGATTCACAAACCACATGTCGGTCTGGGTGTAATAACCAAGATTGATACGCCGGGCTGCATCACGTCGCCAGTCAATCAGACGGAGGTAAGTGGCATAACTAAGCCAGTAATAGCCTAACGTAATTTGATGCCGTTTGACACCATAAGTAATCCCGGCATTAATACCCCATACGTTGACCGGTTGGCGCTTTAAAAACGAATTTCGGAAATCGAGATTAAAGGCTGCCTTGAGTTTTGGGCGTACACGAGTTGTTGAATCGATCGATGGGATCGAATCCGGCAATGGTTTTAGCAGAAAACAGGCAAGCAGCAATGTGGTCAACATAACGCTGATCTAACCTGAAAAAAGGCATTCTGGTTAGAATAATGATTTTACGTTCAGAAGGTAAGCAATCGCCTAGGCAGTTTCTTTATCCAGTTGATAGGATCGTTGCTGCTCGGCACGCAATTGTTTCGTGGTTTTTCGAGAGCCATCGTGACTCCAGCCCGGAGGGCCAAATAGATAACCGAGCGCATTTCTGATAGAGCCTGCTTTTCTCAGATCACGGCCGATATCAACCCATTCATGAAAGGCAATCCGGACGGGGTTATGCGAATCAATATTTTTCGTGAGGCCATAGGTCGGCCGATTACGCTCCTGCTCGAAGGTGCCGAATAGGCGGTCCCAGATCACCAGAACGCCCGCATGGTTTTTATCCAGATAATTCAGATCGGAACCATGATGCACCCGGTGGTGCGAAGGCGTATTGAAAATATATTCGATTGGAGCCGGGAACCGATTAATGTGTTCGGTATGAATCCAGAACTGATACAACAGGCTGATTGACTGCATGGTCATGACGGCAACGGGCGAAAAACCAACCAGGGGCAACCAGATCCAGAAAATAAACGCACCGCTGATATTGCCCGTCCAGGTTTGGCGCAATGCTGTACCCAGATTGTATTTCAGGGATGAATGATGGACCACATGCGATGCCCAGAAATACCGGCTGCTATGGCTGATTCGGTGGAACCAGTAATAGCTGAAATCATCGGCGAAAAATAGAATTACCCACGCCCACCACTGGGTCATGTCAAGGGTGAATAGCCGAAATTGATAGACCAGCGACAACGCCCCGAATACAATTGCTTTTCCGACAAAGCCAATTACAACATTGCCAATACCCATAGTCAGACTACTGGCCGTGTCTTTGGCATTGTAATAATCCTTCTGCTGAACAGCCGTTACAATCACTTCGACAAGCAAAAGAAGCACAAAGCCCGGAATTGCATATTGGATCAGGTCTTTCATGTTTTTTCTGATTTTAATGCAAATTAATGAATAGCCAATCGGTTATCAACTAATCGATGCCTGTCGTAAATACAGAAGCACAAAGAACACAGAGATAACTCTTCGTGCGCTTTGTGCTTCTGTATTTACGTTAATTATCCTTATCGGTTCATCGAAATCAGGAACTCCTCATTATTCCGGGTTCCCCGCATGCGATCAAGCAGGAAGTCCATCGTTTCCATTGGATTCATATCGGCCATGTGTTTCCGTAAAATCCAGACACGTTGCAGCGTTTCTTTATCTAACAGAAGGTCCTCCCGACGTGTACCGGAAGCCAGCACATCAACAGCGGGATAAACCCGTTTGTTGGCCAGTTTGCGGTCAAGCTGGAGTTCCATATTGCCGGTTCCTTTGAATTCTTCGAAAATTACCTCGTCCATTTTCGAGCCAGTATCGATAAGGGCAGTAGCGATGATTGTCAGTGACCCGCCATTTTCCACGTTCCGCGCAGCTCCAAAGAACCGCTTCGGACGGTGAAGTGCGTTGGCATCGACACCACCTGAAAGAATTTTACCTGACGAAGGAACAACCGTATTATAAGCCCGTGCCAGACGAGTTATCGAATCAAGCAGAATCACCACATCATGACCACATTCGACCATGCGCTTGGCTTTTTCAAGTACCATACTCGATACTTTTACATGCCGGTCGGCCTGTTCATCAAACGTTGATGAAATCACCTCGGCATTTACACTGCGGGCCATGTCGGTCACTTCCTCAGGACGTTCATCGATCAACAATACAATCAGATAGACCTCTGGGTGGTTCTTGGTAATGGCATTGGCAATTTCTTTGAGCAACACCGTTTTACCCGTTTTAGGCTGAGCGACAATCATACCACGCTGGCCTTTGCCGATCGGAGCAAACAAGTCCAGAACGCGTGAAGAATAATTCTCCGGGCGATTGCTGAGGTGAAGCTGCTCTTCGGGGAAGAGCGGTGTCAGATACTCGAAGGGTATCCGGTCACGGATTTCCTCGGTTGTTTTGCCGTTTACGGTCGAAACGCGAAGCAAGGCAAAATATTTTTCTCCCTCTTTAGGTGGGCGGATGGCACCACGTACGGTGTCGCCAGTTTTCAGCCCGAATAATTTGATCTGGGAAGGAGACACATAAATATCATCAGGACTGGCCAGGTAGTTGTAATCGGCTGAACGAAGAAAACCGTAGCCGCCATCCTGCATGATTTCAAGAACACCTTCATTATCGATGATACCATCAAATTCGCGGATGTGCTGATTATACTGTCGGCGAATGCGGTTCTGGTATTCCTGAGCTTCCCGCGCTGCCTGCGTAACTGGAGGTTGTGGCTGCGTTTGTGGCTGGCCAGGCTGTTGGGTTTCAACCGGAGTCTCTGCGGGCTGTTCGCCTGTTTCGTCGACAGATGGCGTTGGCTCACCAATGGATTGAGCAGCGGTGTTGGCTGCATTGTCATCCGAAATAACTGTTGGGGTCAGAAATTCATCCTCGGGCTGGCTGCTGAAATTCAGAGCTGTTTCATCGGCTACTGCCCGTTGGGTGCGCGGCCGCTGATCCCGGAAATTACGATCTGAATTTCCTCCATCCCGCTGATTAAAATCACGACGGTTTGAGTTGTTATCGCGCGGACCACGGTCGGGCGTATTGCCATCCCGGTTTTGATCCATACGGGGTCGTCCGCTCGTGTCACGTTGCGTTGGCTGCGATCCATCAGGACGGGGATTACGTGGCCGATTAAGGTCGGGCCGGGCGTTTACACCATTCCCACGATCATTTCGCTGACCGGATTCCGTTGGCCGGAACGAGGTATTATAGCGATCGCGTCCGTTTTCATTCCGGTTGCGAACCGTAGGCTGAGCTGGCGTTTCTGTCCGCTCATTTGGCTCAGCTGGTGTTTTGGGCTCAGTCGGTTCCGAAATTTCCTGAGCTTGCGGTAAAGGCTGAGTATCAGTCGGAAATGTACCTGGAGCTGTTTCGATTACTGCCGTTTCAACAACTTCTTTAAGGCCATCTTCCGGTGTTGGCGCTGGAATGTCGGCGGCATCAGCATCGCGTCGAACACGCTGACGGGTACGTGTACTGGGGCTTTCAGCTGCGGGGGGGGCAACTACAGGAACTATTGGCTGGCTTGGTTGAGCAGCCTCAACAGGGGTAGCCGCAGGTTTTGTCCGTCTACCGCGTCGAGGGGCTTCATCAACCGGGGCAACTTCCTCAACGCCTTCTGGTCCAGGGCGTTCAGACTGTTGTTTTATAATTTCGTATACGAGTTTTTCTTTGGTGAATTTAGCAATATTACGGATGCCGAATTGCTCGGCAATGGGCTGAAGCTCTGAAACAAGCTTCTTATCTAATTCTTCTTTCTTAAACATAAGGTGCAGGTTATCTATAAACCTTTAAATGACCGTTTTTGCGGGAATAGTGAAAAATGGGGTTGATCGTATGCAGGAGGGAAGTTTTTTGTGCGGCTGTTAGCGACTAATACGATGACCAGTTCGGTCTTCGATGCCAAACTAAACTAACCTGGGAAGTTCAGAATACGTACGCAATGAAAATGGGTCAAATAGTAAACAGGACGTAGTTTGCTTGATCCAAACACGAGAGTCTGGTGGGGCCAGACACGGTGGCTAACAAAACGGTTGGAAAATCGGAAATCCGTCGCAGCTATGAGTTGCTACTAGGGAAGAATATTACCTGCCAGCAGGCTTGATACAGACAAAGGTAACGTATTAATCCGGTTTTGTCAAGATAACGCTGTTAATATTAATAATGTTTCCTAAAGTTAACAGGATATTTAAATATTGGTTGGTTCGAGGCAAGACCCGCCCGAAAAAATAGATCGTCAGGTGTCCCTTTGGAGGCAAAATTATCAGATTTACTTAAATTTCCTTAAAACAATAAAATTTGACAATGTTTGCACCCAAAACTGTCGTTACCTTTCGGGTGCGGTAGTTGTGCGAAAGGTCTGCAACTAAAATGTGCTGATGAATCTGGTAATCGATTGGGGAAATTCAAGTCTGAAAACGGGTTGGTTTGATGGTACCCTTCTGGCCGATACAGGTCGATATGAGTCGAGCGAAAGCTTCCTGACGGATTTACGTAAACGCCAGCCTGAATTTCCTCACCCTGAGCAAGTGTTGGTATCATCGACGAGCCGGTCGGCCGATGAGATCCGTTCGCTGTTAACAGGATTGAGCAGTTCGATCGGGGTATTGGATGGACAAACGCCTGTACCCTTACAAAAGGATTATGATACGCCACATACGCTTGGGACAGATCGTGTAGCGGCCGCAGTGGGAGCTATTGCCTTGTTTCCGGGGCAGGCATGTCTGGTGTTTGATCTCGGTACCTGCCTGACCGCTGACTTGGTTGACCATACGGCCGTTTTCCGGGGAGGACTTATATCGCCGGGATTACGAATGCGATTTCGGGCCATGCATGAGCAAACGGCCCGGTTACCCTTGGTTGATGTGCCCGAAAAATGGCCCGACTTAACCGCTAAGAATACCAGACATGCCATGCAGAGTGGAGTAGTCAACGGTATGGCTTTCGAAATGAACGGTATCATTGATGCTTATCGACACGATTGGCCGGATCTGGCCGTACTCGTTTGCGGTGGCGATGCTCCTGTTTTTGAAAGTCGTCTGAAACAGCCGATATTTGCAGTGCCGGAATTGGTGCTGGTGGGATTGAATCGAATTTTACGCTATAATGTTGAGAATTTACACGCGGATAAGCCGGGTACTATTTACTAGTTTGCTGGCTACTGCCGCGACGTCGCCGATCGTGCTGGCACAAGGATTAGGTAGTTCGCCCTATTCAGCACTGGGCATTGGAGAACTCTACCCAACTGGTAACGCTACCAATATTGGTATGGGTGGTATTGGCATCAGTAACGCCAGTCCTTTTTATTTAAATCTACAAAATCCAGCTCTGCTTGGAAGCCGCCCTCCGTATACTGTTTTTGAAGTAGGCCTGGTTGGTCAGTCAAAGACGCTTAGCCAGAGTATCGGTAATGAAACACAGGTTCAACGGGATTTTGGAGGCAATCTGGGGTATCTGGCCCTGGCGTTTCCGGCAAATTCGCGCTGGAGTATGTCGCTTAATCTGAGGCCATATACATTCGTAAATTATAACATCACCCAGGCCAATATTGTCCAGTTAGGCCAATCGGTGGCTGAATACAACTATAGTGGTCGTGGTGGTTTGAATAAAGCATCCTTTGCAACGGGTTATCGGCTGTTGAAGAATGTTTTTGTAGGCGCAGAAGCCTCTTTTATCTTCGGAAATATCACGAATTCGTCGGACTCACGGGTGATCATCAACCAGTTGGGTGTTGGAACGCAGGACACGCGGGTCAACCGGTTGAGCCGTGCTAACTACAGCGATATCGTGTGGAAATTAGGCGCTGCCTGGCGACCAAAAATAAATGACACCTGGACACTTAATCTGGGTGCAACCTATGACCCCAGCACGCGGGTTAAGGGAAGTGAAACGGAAATTTACCAGCAAACTACACTCGCTGGTCTGAACCTGGGTCCAGCGGATACCCTCCAGAATAATTCTACCGGTCGTACAACGCTACCGCAACAAATGAATTTTGGCGTAAGCATCGAACGGGCTAACCGCTTGCTGGTAGGGGTTGATGTTGGTTTTCAGCAATGGGGGAAATACCGAACAATAAACGATCAGCTGGGTGACCTGGTTGATGGGATGACCGTTGCGACCGGGCTGGAGTATACGCCGAAACCGACCTCCAATAAATACGCAGATCTGATTACTTATCGGGCTGGTTTTCAGTATAATAAGCTTCCATACCAAGTGAAAGGAACTCAGATTAACGATATCAATGGTAGTTTAGGCTTGTCGCTTCCTGTTGGTGCTTATTATGTCAACCACGTAACCCTGTCACTGGTAGTTGGTCAGCGCGGTGTCTTGTCGACGTCTCAGATTCGGGAGCAGTATGTGCGCATTGCGCTTGGATTCTCATTAACCGACCGCTGGTTCCGTAAGCCAGTTATTGACTAAAGTTAATGTAGAATGAATAATGCTGAAGGTAGAATAAAGAGTGAGGAAGGAAGTCGAATACATCAGGGCTGTAGGCAACTGTGCACTGCTTTATATTCATCAGTCATCATTCTTTATTCCTCGTTTCTATTGTTGGCTTGTGGTGAACCAAAACAGGCTAAAAAAGTAGAGCCCTATAATGGGCCGATCGAGGAGATCAATGATGTTCGGTTGCTGTATAGCGAAGCAGCTATGCTGAAAGTGAAACTTACAACGGCGAAACAGTACCGTTACGTTAATGATAATCGTACGTATCCCAAACCAGTAAACATTGTTTTCTACGGACCAAAGGGAGAAGAGGTAACTACCTTACAATCAGACTCCGGTCGATATGATAAGGCCAAAGACCTCTATACGGTAATGGGGCATGTTGTCGTTGTTAACAAACAGAAGCAGGAGAAACTCCTCACCCCCGAATTAAACTGGAATCCTATAACCAAAAAAGTATATACGGATAAGCGTGTTGAAATTATCAGCCAGCTTTCCGGCGAAAAGTTATATGGTTTGGGTTTAGATGCCAATCAGGACTTTTCGCAATACTCGATCCGAAAACCGACTGGTGTCTTTAATGTTGAAGGTGGTCCAGGCCTTTAATCAACCTGTTAGCGCGCAAGCTTATGTTCGACGTTTTTCAAGAATACATAAGCCGCCAGACAACCCTTACTGACCAGGAGTTTAACCTGATTCAATCGGTAAGTACGCTCAAAAAACTGCGCAAAAAACAATTTCTTCTACAGGAAGGCGATACATGGCAAAACAATGCGTTTGTATGCAAAGGCTGTGTACGAACGTATCGGATTGATAGGAAGGGCCAGGAGCATATCCTGAATTTTGCCATTGAAGGTTGGTGGACTGGCGATCGCGAAGCGCTACTTACCGGTAATCCGGCTAAATCAACAATCGATGCGCTAGAAGATTCCGTTATTCTCCTCATCAGGAAGGAGAATTTTGAGATGCTTTGCCATAAAATTCCTGCCTTTAATGAGCTAGTGAACACGATTCTGGAGAGAAGCTTTGTCGCTTCTCAAAATCGAATCCATGCCGATATCAGCTTCACGGCCGAAGAAAAATACGTTAACTTTATCAAGACGTATCCGACCATTTATAATCGTGTTCCCCAGCACATGATCGCTTCATTTCTTGGCCTCACGCCCGAAATGCTGAGCCGGGTCAGGAGTAAAGCCGCCCGAAAATAATTATAAATTATTCATTATTAATCAATTGATATAGAAGACTTGATATTTGTCAAGCCATTATTATAAAAAAGTCAATGAAACAGGCTGGGGTTTCAGTGCACCTTTGTGTCAGAAATTTTAACACAAAGAGTAATGAAAAAGACAATCTTAATAACAGGCACAAGTACTGGTTTTGGTAAATTGACAGCAATTACGCTATCAAAAGCCGGGCATACCGTAATCGCTGCCATGCGTGGCACAACCGGTAAAAATGAAGCGGTTGCTAAAGAGTTATCGACTCTACCCAATATAGATGTTATTGAGCTGGACGTAACCAGCGACGATTCCGTAAATCAGGCTATTCAACAAACTCTGGCCAAATATGGCCACATTGATGTATTGGTCAACAATGCGGGCGTGAGCGGTTTTGGCATTACCGAAGGGTATTCGATCGATCAGGTCAAAAGTATGTTTGACGTAAACTTTTATGGTGTTTTACGTACATACAAAGCGGTTTTACCTGCAATGCGTGCCGCAAAAAACGGACTGATTATCAACCTGACAACAGGAGCCAGTGGATTTGCACTTCCGTTTATGGTACCGTATATGGCTTCTAAGTTTGCGGTTGAAACGATTGCCGAAGGTATACAGTCAGAGCTAAAACCGTATGGCATTGAAAACGTAACGATACCAAGTGGTGTGTATCCAACCGAGATGGTAAATGGCACCAAAGCCGGGTTGAATGCCGATTTAGGGGACATTGTGGCAACGTATGGTGAAAATGCCACTGAGCCATTCAATCAGATGGGGAGTGCATTATTCGGCAAAATGGCAGAGTATAAAATGAATCCGCAAACCATTGCCGACGGCATACTAGCACTGGTAGAGATGGAAAAAGGGACTCGACCGCTGCGTTTTCCGCTGGATGCCGTTGCGCAGGGAACCGACAGGGAGTTTATCCAGGCAAGAGCCGATATTAAAGCCAAATGGGCTAAAAACTATGGTTTCAAGCTGTAAGTGATGAGCAATTGTCAATACAGGGCAACGCCTGATACGACGATGTTTTTTTAGATAGCCAGTAAACATAGCGTCAAACTTCCCTGATTCTAAATCAGTTAGTTTGGCGCTATGTTATTGAGCACTGGACGGTCTTTGCACTGTTCCAGAATTGGCGATATCTGTTTAACGTCAAACAGTTTCTTTTCGCCACCCCATTCACTATAAATGTACGTTATCAGTTCGGCCACTTCCAGGTCACTGAGTTGAGGTTGTGGGGGCATGGGCCGGTTATAGGCCTTCCCGTTGACCACAATAGGGCCCTGCTGGCCGTACCGAATCAAACAATATACATCCCTTTTATTAATCAAATAATCGGACCCGGCAAGGGGTGGGTAAAGCGATGCTACACCTTCGCCCTTGTTTTGGTGGCAGTTTGCACAGTTATTCTTATAAATCAGAATGCCTTCGGTAATGTATCGCTCCCGTTTAATCTCTTCATCACTCTGGCAGGACAGACTGCCGACAAGTAAGAAGGCTAAAACGGAAAGACCAAGAAATCGCTTCATTGCTTATACTCGGCCAGGAGCCGATCCATATCATTCATTAACTTATCAACACCTGCTTCGGTCGTTCCATCATAGATACCCCGAATGTGCCTGTCCTTATCGACCAGAATAAAAGCGCCACTATGTACGACACCGCCCGGTGCCGATGAATCCTGCTGGGCTGTGACCATATAACTCGTCTGGCCGATATCGTAAATTTTTTCCTTATCACCCGTAACAAAGAGCCACTGGCGACCCGATACACCGAGGTTATCAGCAAACTCCTTCAAAACAGGTACGGAATCATGAGCGGGATCGATGGTGTGCGATAAAAGAGCTACATCTGGATTTGTCTTGAATCGCTCGTAAACCCGCTTCAACTGAACCTTCATTTTAGGGCAGATCGTAGGGCAGGATGTAAAGAAAAAATCAGCCACGTAGATCTTGCCGGCTAAATTTTTGGCCGTAACCGTATCGCCGTATTGACTGACAAATTTGAAATCGGGAATTGTGTGATAGACGGAATCAGTTACCGATTTACCATCGACTGTTTTCGTTACAGCTTCCCGCTGGCCCAGAATGGGAAGTTTATCATCGCCTGAATTACAACCAGCGCCAACCAGAAGGAGGCATAACAGCACCAACCCGTTTTTAGGGTTTCTGTAAAAACTGGCTCGCTTCTTTAAGGCTATTGTTGATTTTAGATTTAACATCGGTTATTTGATCTTTTTGCTGTTCCAGATAGCGAAGTGCATCTTCTGAAGGCAATTTGGCAAGTGTATCGTTGTTGTATTGGCTCATCCAGTTCATCATTAGACTATCAGCCAGCGTCAGTTTCTGGACGATTTGCCGGGCCTGATCGCGCTCCTCGTCGATGCGTAGCGAAGTTGAGGGAGAGCCTGCCGCCTGTGTACTGTCAAGTGCGGCAATGCGTGCCTTAAGCTGTTTACGCGATTTCATTACATCGTCGATCAATGGCATCACTTCGTCATGAATGGCAAAGACGCCATTTTCGGCTTCTTTGACGGCTTCTTCGCCAGATTTGCCACATGCCCAGAACAATCCGCTCAGAACCAGTATTCCGGAAATCGTAAGAATAGGTTTACTCATAAAGCAATAGGTGGAAGGTAAATTGGGATGAGATAAACGATAAAGTGTAGTTCAGTTTAAATAACCTGACACCTTGTCGTTTACCTCATCCATTATTTGGCTACAGCAGTAGCACGTTGTTTTAAAATTTCGCGGGCGTTTTTAAGAGCACTTGCCGATGGGTTATTACCACCAATCATCTGGGCAATTTCATTAACTCGTTCGTCAAAGGTAAGCTTTTTGATACGGCTGACGGTTTTAGAGGCCGAATGATCTTTGTAAACGAAGTAATGAGCGTTGCCCTGTCCGGCAATTTGATGCAGGTGTGTAATCGCAATAATCTGGTGATTATGAGCCATATCACGCATCATATTACCCATCTTGATCGCAATTTCACCTGAAACACCACTGTCGATTTCATCGAAGATAATCGTCGGCAACGATCGTTTGCTGGCCAGAATGTATTTGATCGCCATCATCAATCGCGAAAATTCTCCGCCAGAAGCAACGTTCTTCAACTGCTGGGGTTTAACGCCTTTATTGGCACTAAACAGAAACGAAATGGTATCAATACCGGTTGGCGTTGGTTTACCGGTATCTGACTGTATTTTTAATGAAGCGTTTGGCATCCCGAGTTCTTTGAGCAGGCCGCCAATTTCTGTTTCAATTGGGCTCAAAACAAACTGTCGGGCTGCTGACAAAGCCTGGCCACTAAGCTGTAACTGTTCGCGGGCAGCGTCTGACTGAGCTTTCGCGTCGGCAAGGGCATCGTCTAAATTAAGTACTTTACTTACTTTTTGGGCAAGTTCATTTCGTAGGGTGATGAGGGCGGCAACATCTTTTGCCTGATGCTTGGTCTGGAGTTGGTAGATCAGATTGAGCCGTTCGCGGATGGCTTCAGCACGGGCATCGTCAATATCTACATGATCCTGTTCGGTACTAATTTCATCGGCCAGATCCCGTAGTTCAATAAGGCTGCTTTGAGCCCGTTGCAGCAATTGTTCATACTGATCTGACAATTTGCTGATGTAGGTTAAATTACTGACTACACCTTTTAAAAAGTCAATGACTGATTGCTCCGTATTATCCAGATATTCGAAAGCTAACTGAAGACGCTCTTTAATTTCTTCCGCGTTTTCGAGGATGTTCAGCTCCTGTTCCAATGACTCCTGCTCATCGGGCTGCAACTGGGCCTTCGTTAATTCTTCATACAAAAAATTATTGTAATCAAACTCCTTCCGCATAGCAGACGCTTCTGACAGAAGCTGGTCGTAAGTCGTTTTATTTGTTCGATACGTTTGATAATCTATGCGATACTGGCGGAGCAGATTGTCGTCCTGAGCGTAGGTGTCAACAATTTCTAACTGGTATTCATTGGAACCAAGCAGGACTGAATCATGCTGCGAATGAATGTCCATCATCTGGCTCGTCACCCGGCGAAGTGTCTCCAGATTAACGGGTGTATCGTTAACAAAAGCCCTTGATTTGCCACTTACACCAATTTCCCGCCGGACAATGCAGGAGTCGGAATAATCCAATTCTTCATCTTCGAAGATTTGTTCGATCAAATACCCGGAAACACCAAATACACCTTCAATGACGCACTTTTGTTCAGGGTTATAAAGCACTCGCGTGTCGGCCCGGTTACCCATCAGTAAGCCAATAGCTCCCAGCATAATCGATTTCCCGGCACCAGTTTCGCCCGTAATGATATTTAATTCACGGTCAGGGGTAAGTTCGAGTTGATCGATTAGGGCGTAATTTTTAATCAGTAAATGCGATAGCATAGATTAAGCTCTTACTTATCTAACAATGCCGGTTGTGGTGCGGTTCAAAATAAACAGCAGTTTGCCGTATCATTTAGCAGTGTTTTTGTGATCTACTGCTTACTGAAGACTGTCTTCCAGTTATTGACCCGCTGCCACTAATTTACGATAAGCTTCGGTTTTACTTGGGTCCAGATACGATAATAAATCAAAAGCCTGTTTGCGTTCAGCAGGAGTACCTTCATAAAGAATGTTTAGTATTTCCTGAGACTTGGCGTCGAAGAATGAGTTAATCAAAACAGAATTAGGCAACTGAAGCCCAATGGTTCGAATGGTCGTTAGCAAGGCGAGCGTTTGTTTACGAACCTGAACTGGATTGGCGGCAAACACATCGAGCCCAAGTCGATGATAGGTGTATAGTCCATCCCGAAAAGGAAGTAGCTGTTGATTTTGCAGATTCTCTACCAGCCAATACCGATTGCGTCGGTCGCCCCCCGTTTGCCAGGCTCCGTTGGGTGACCCTTGTTGTGCGAGGTTCATAATCGTGAAAGCCCGCTGAATGAATGGATTGCCACCCCGTTTGCTGAATGTATCATAATCTACGGCCAGAATAACATTAGCGTAAAAAGCCAGTAATGAGGTTAAATCATCAGAAAACTGGTTTTCCCGATAATAGACAGGTGTTGTAGGAAGGTAGACGAAATTAAACGACCGATCGACGTAGCTAAACGTTGTTGTCTCGTAATTTGACCCATAAACCGGGCGTGTAACCACAATTTGTGCTGTTGCTTCAAATACGCCCTGTGTCAACGACTTGATCAGGTTGATATTGATGGAGCAGTTAATGCGCTCAGAGACCGTAAACTGGTCATTACTCCAGCGCCGGTTGTTCATGAATTCAGTGATAATTCCTTTCAGTTGACTGACGTAGGAAAAGTCGGTTTTCTGCTGAGCAAATAACTGGTCGGAATTAATGGTTACCTGACAGTTTAGTTCCTGCGCCTGTGCTGAGAACACACCGCAAAACAGACTTAGTGCTATGATTAGTTGTTTCATGCCGACAGCTTTTGTGCGATCAGATTTACCAGATCCTGCGCTACTTCATCTTTGGTTTTTAGCGCAAATTCGTGGGTTTGTTCGTCTTTGTCAATAACGGTAATTTTATTGGTATCGTGTCCGAAGCCTGCTCCCTGATCTCGTAAGGAGTTCAGCACAATCCAGTCCAATTGTTTGGACCGCAGTTTTTTTACGGCATTTTCACGTTCATCATTCGTTTCCAGCGCAAAGCCCATCAGCAATTGGCCCGGCCTTTTCTGACTACCCAGTGTGGCTGCAATGTCGGTAGTTTTGGTCAGTTCAAGCGAAAATTGTTGTTCTTTTTTCTTGATCTTCTGATCAGCCACATGCACAGGTGTATAATCGGCAACGGCCGCACTCCATACGGCTATATCGGAACTGGCAAAAGCTAGCTGTGAAGCCTCAAACATGTCCTGAGCTGATCGGACATCGATACGCCGGATCGATGGGTGGGGCAGTGGCAGAACCGTTGGCCCACTCACCAGCGTCACATCAGCACCCGCCTGGGCAAAAGCGCGGGCAATGGCATAACCCATTTTGCCCGTTGAATGATTGCTTATAAATCGAACCGGATCGATTGCTTCCTGGGTTGGCCCGGCTGTTACAAGGACCTGCTTGTTTTGCAGGGGGCCTAAAGCCTGCCTATCCTGCTGATCGCTCCGTACTCCCTGATTCTGAAACCAGAACGTATTCAGGAATTCGACTATGGTTTCAGGCTCCGCCAGACGACCCTCGCCAATTAAACCGCTGGCTAATTCTCCGTGTTCTGCATGGATGATATGATTTCCGAACGATTCGAGCCGGTGGATGTTTTCGACAGTCGTTGGATGTCGGTACATGTCTAAATCCATGGCAGGAGCGAAAAATACCGGGCACTTTGCCGACAAATAGACAGCCGAGAGTAGATCGTCGGTGAGGCCATGCGCGCAACGGGCCAGCGTATGAGCTGAGGCTGGAGCGATCACGAGCGCATCGGCCCACAAACCAAGCTCCACATGATTGTTCCAGCTCCCACTAGCATCATTCACAAAGGTCGACAGTACGGGTCGCTTCGATAGGGTTGCCAGAGTAAGGGGAGTAATAAATTCCTGAGCTGATTGGGTCATTACTACCTGAACATCGGCACCAGCTTTGACTAATAAACGAACGAGTAGAGCTGATTTATAAGCTGATATACTGCCCGTTATCCCTAAAAGGATTCGTTTTCCGTTCACAAGCTAGAAGTCTTGAATTAGCGGAGTTCTTATGGCTACTAAATCATAAACCAAAAAACCGCACGGCAAACATACCGTGCGGTTATGAGAAAATCAGCAGGAGTTGTCAATTATTGCTGTGCTTCTTCGTCGTTATAACGCCAGTAGACTTTGCTCTCCAGAAATTCATCCGTAGCGGTCGAGGTTGGTTTCGGCATCCGCTCGTAGAATTTTGAAATTTCGATTTGTTCGCGGTTTTCAAATACCTCTTCGAGGTTATCTACCGCTGATACGAATTCCGACAGTTTATTGCTCAGTTCCTCCTTGTTTTTCGAGGCAATCTGACGGGCACGTTTTGAGATAATCGATACCGATTCGTATAAATTGCCCGTGTGTGCTGCAATTTTGTCGTTGTCGCGGGTAATAATAGATTGATTTGTTGCCATAATTCAGTTAACAGTTAGCAGTTAACAGCCAACAGGTATATAATTATCAGCACGAGTGCTGATAACTAGTCACTGTAGACTGCAACTGGATTAATTTGCTGCCGTTACTTTAGCCGGGCGGTTATTCGGATTCTTAAGCTTTTCGCGTTCCTGCTCTAATTTTTCCAATCGTTCAATTTCTTTCTGACTGGATTCGTACATGCGTTCGGCCTGTTTAATAAACTTGCTGTTCGGATACTTGTCAAGGAATGCCTGATAGTAACCAATTGCTTCCTGATAGCGTTCCTTTTGCTTCGTTTCAAGACTATTATTGGCCAGACTATACTCGGCATCTACTTTTAAAAATGCCAGTTCTTCGTTGAATTCAGAGTCTGGAAACTCCCGCTGGAAATTATTGATGGCAATAACCGATGACTTGTAGGATGCAATGTTAAAGCCACTGGTTTTGTAATACAGCTTGGCTTTTTCATAGGCTTTCCGCTCCAGTTTCCCGCGCAGCTCAAGAATGATTTTTGTACACTCGTCGCGGTACTTGCTATCTGGATAGGTATTAATGAAATCCTGAAGAGCCGAAGTCGCTGTCAGTGTATTTGACTGATCGAGGTTAAACTGGGGCGTATCTTTATAGAGCGAATAAGCATACATATACATAGCTTCCTGCGCATACTCACTACGGGCAAACGTCTCGTAGAATTTTTTGAATAGCGTGGCACTAAGCAGGTATTGCTGCTGGTGGAATTGAGTGTAGGAATGATAAAACTGGGCCATTTCCGACTCAGTACTACCTTTTAGCACCGGAATTAGTTCTTCAAAGAGTAGACCGGCACGATACCAGTCTTCTTTTTTATAATACTGAACGGCTGCTTTATACTTTTCATCGTCACTACCGCTCTTTTGCAATTTTGAGAACGGACTGCATGACCCGAGAAAAAACACTACCAAGATTCCCAGCAGACCTTTAATGATATGACGTTGTTGCATAAGGACGCAAATATACTAAAAAAAACGGGCTACACCGACTTAACGACGATGTAGCCCCTATAGTACGGCAAATAGCCCTGTTTTGACTGCTCTTTACGAATTTTTAACAACCCAATTGGTCAGTCTACTGATGGCGTACAAGTAATTTCTTCGTTGCTACTTTCTTGCCATCTACTGATAACTGGTAGAAATAATAGCCGGTGGCAAGTTCACGGGTAGCCACATGAACCTTACGGTCATTCTGTTGCATCTCATACTCCGCGACGGGTGAGCCCAGCACATTTAATAAAATCAATTTTGCTTCATTGACCTGTCCTGTAATCTGGTAATCTATCTGAGCCGATTCACTGGCTGGATTAGGATAAATATTAGATACCGTGATGCGGTCATTGCTATACATCCGATCGTCGGCCCGGAGTTCCTGTTCGGCCCCAATCCGTGCTTCAGCAGTGGTGGCTGGAGCACTCTCAGCGGATGCTGGACGAGTCGTTGATTTCGTGGCTGGGCGCGCTACAAGTAAGGACCGATAATATTCATTAATCGGAGCATTTTTACGAATCGCGGCAGCCCGATCAAGGTTTACCGCTGTCGTTGAGGGAGCCAGCGAAAATCGCTTGCCCGTTAGTGCTGGTGTGGTCGGCTTCCGACTTCCAACGGTCCTTCCCAACTCCAACCGGCTACCCTTTCGGGAGTCGGAATCGCGCGGGGCGATCTGCGCCCGGAGCGGAGTTGTGGCCGTCAGAAAGGCGGTCAGAAAACCAATAAGTATAATTTGTTTCATACGATACTACTTCATGTACACTTGTACTCACCGCAAACCTATTCATGTTAAAAGACAAAGTCAACGGGGTACTATCTAAAAAATTGTTAAAAGAGTTATTTTATACCCTTTGGAACGAGTTTTTTAGCTAAAGGTTTAGTTGTGCTTCTAATTTTTAATGGTTTTTTAGTCCCTGGCTTCGAAGCCGGTGGAATTTCGAGCCATAACACCTGACCTTTGGTTGGTTTTTCGGCCTCCCGCCAGCTGAAACCATCGAGTTCTTTATTCTCTTCGGTGATCTCTTTTGGAGGGACAAGCTGAGCGTCTGGACGACCATAAAAACGAATGCGGCCAACCTTGTTTTCCGCGAATTCAATATTCATTCGACTACACTCCACATGGTTAAGACCAATCATCTTATTGTTGTCATCGACAGCATAGTAAATACTCTGCCCATTCCCTTCCACAATGACCCGATCCAAGGCGGTTTGCTCCTGATAAGTAACAGTTTCGGAAGCAGGTGATGATGTTTTAGTCAATACGCTACGGGAGGGGGTATTCGTTGCAGCCGCTGATAGACGAGAGGGTTCAACGGGCTTGGATGCAGTCGTTACCGGCGTTATTTTAGTGGCAAAATAAGCCGTAATGGTTCGACCCTTTATCTGATTAAAATTCATGAGCGTATCGAGCGAAATCACAAAGGATTTGCCCCGCAGAAACATCGTATTGATATGATTATTTTTCAGCAGCGCCCGAATCGAATCAGCCTCCATCTGGTATTTATTCTGGCTCCAGACAATTGGATTTTTATAAAAATAAATGGTCGAATCCGCCGTATTATAAATCAGGGAATCGCACTTGCTTTGAAGGTCAGATTTAAAAATAAAAACGTTTTTGTGGGCCAGTAAACGGCGAGTATTTGTCACCTTATCGTCGAAAGAAAATAAGGTATCTGCCCGCAGAAACAGCGTATCGTTTGTCGTTTCGCTGGCGAGGCTTTTGGCAACGGGGTGGCCCGTTACCCGCGAAATTCCTGCTTTCCCATTGTAGCGTACATGCTCGCCAAGAATGACGGCTTTACGGTCTTTGGCTACCATTATGACGTTTCCTTTTGCAATACCCAGTTCCGAAATATTATCGTAATACAGCGAGTCGCCTGTGATTCGGTACTTAGGCGTTTCGACCGTAGCTCGTTGCTGGAAGTTTGAAATGCCAGTAGTAGTGTTGTATTGGCCGGCCACCGCCGTCAGAACCCCATCTTTATTGACGATACGGGTTGGACCCTGAAATGTAGCAATGCGTGTCAGCGAATTATAGAGCAGCGAATCGGCAGTAAGCGTACCTTTGGGATTGACTAAACGAACGTTCTGGCGGAACGTGAACAATTTACTACGCGTATCATAGTATCCTTCACGACTGGTCAATACGTTCTCTTTGTCAACAATACGGCCTGGTGCAGGATAATGTGCAATACCCGAGAGCATATCGTAGTCGAGATGGCTGGTAGTCAGCGTCATCTTTCGGTCGCGCATGATAACGCGTCCACGCACATTTGCCTGGCGGGTGTTGCCGTAATAGAACATGGTATCCCCCCGAACGCTGATGGTGTCGCCCTGAATCAACCGGACATTACCATAGGCTTCAATAACATTGGTTGTTGCATTTTGAATGGCGAGGTCACAATACATCAACACCCCTTTCTGACGAAAGCGAACGTTATTGTAAATCTTTCGAACAACCTGACCAGGAGTATTTACCCCAACCAGACTATCTGCATGTAATAGCTCGACTTTATCAGCTACCGGGGAGCCGCCGACCTGCGCCAGAGCAGGAGCCGACACGAACAGTGAAGCGAAGAAAAGAAAAGCAGCAAATAGGCGTACAATTAGACGAAACATAGGGCAAAACTACGGCTTAGTGCCAGAACCGCATGTTAGAGCGAGAACTTTTAGGATTTATTAACGAGAATCGATTGTTCGGTCCTACCGATCGCTTGTTGTTGGCTGTGAGTGGCGGACTGGATTCAATGGTGCTGGCAGAATTATTTCACCGGACGGGCCAATCGTTTGCCATTGCTCATGTCAACTTTGGCATGCGGGGTGACGAATCAGATGGCGATGCTGTTTTTGTGCAAAACAAGGCTAAAGCGTATGAGGTTCCGTTTCACCTCATCTACTTCGACACCGTTGCGGTCGCTGCCGAACGCGGAATTTCGATTCAGATGGCTGCCCGCGACCTGCGTTACAGCTGGTTTGCTGAACTGAACGAGCAGCATGGGTATGCCGGTACAGTTACTGCTCACCATAAAAATGACGTGCTTGAAACGCTTTTGCTGAACCTGACGCGTGGCACGGGCCTGGCTGGTTTGCATGGCATTGCGGCCCGGCAGGAGCGTTCTGCTACTGATGTTATTATTCGACCTCTGCTGTTTGCCACGCGCGAACAACTGGCCGATTACGCCCGTGAACATGGCATTTTGTATCGGGAAGATCGATCAAATAATGATGACAAATACGCTAGAAATCGGATACGGCATCATGTTGTACCCGTATTAGCTGAATTGAATCCCGGATTATGGCATACATTGCCGCGAACCATTGAGCGACTTCGGGCTGCCGAAGCGCTTGTCCGTACTGAACTCGATCGGTCATGGGCGACGATTGCCGAACCCATTGGCCATCAGCTATTCCTGCCAGCTAATAAACTCATCGATCAAACTGAGCTGGCGTTTCGGTTGGCAGAATGGTTGAAACCCTACGGATTTTTGGTGGATCAGGTTTCGCAAATGATCGAATCCTTGAACCGACCTGTTGGCCAGGTGTTTGCGTCGCCGACACACCGGATCGTTCATGACCGGCTGGCCGATGGGCGTATTGGCTTACTAGTGGAGGAACTGACAAGTGCTTTTGCACAAAAAGTTATCTTGTCTGAATGGCCGGGTTCTCCCTTATATATAGCCGGACAATTTATGCTGACAGTAGATATAATTGAAAAAACTACTGCGTTTCGATTGCCTACTGATCCTAAAATAGCCTGCCTGGATGCCGACCTGATTTCGTTTCCGCTCACCATTCGGACCTGGCATCAGGGCGACCGTTTTCATCCGTTAGGGCTGAACGGCCATAAATTAGTAAGTGATCTGCTCAATGATCTCAAGCTAACTAGGTCTGAACGAGAACAGGCAATTGTGTTGCTGTCAGCTGATCAAATTGTATGGGTAGCTGGTCGTCGGATTGATCATCGCTATCGGATAACGGCTAAAACAAAGCAAATAGCCCGATTTATTTGGCAAAATAAGTGACTCAGTTCGCGAATTTGACTCTAATAAATTGTACTTTTAAGGTTAAAAAAAACGATTTATGTAATAAGTAGGGGCATGGATCTATTAAATTTAAAAAACTGGCACTTTATTTGATACGATTGCCGTAAGCCCATAGTATTTTAACATATTGACTCCCATGAACCGATTTATACTGATTTTGCTCATTGCTGGAATGGCTCTTGGAAGCCTTACCGTCCGGGCGCAAAATGCACGGTTACGAGCGGCTAACAAACAGTTTGATAACCTTAGTTACGTCAGCGCTGTGCGGGCGTATGAAGAATTTTTGCGAGCCGATAAAAAGAAGGAACCTGCCGAAACGCGCGAGGCTTTGACCAAACTCGGCTATAGCTATCGTAAGCTACAGGACACCCGCAATGCAGAACGCGTTTACTCTGAATTAGTAAAGCAGTATACCGATCTGGACAGTGAAATTTATCTATACTATGCGCAGTCGCTGGCGCAAAATGGTAAGTATCGGGAGTCGCAGAAAATGTATAGCCAATACGGCGAAAAACAGGGTCAGGATTTGCGTGGACGTCGCTATACGGTGTCCTACATGGATATAAGCCGCTTCTATCAGGATTCGTCTTCGTATCGACTTTATAGTCTGCCCATTAACTCCCGTCAGGCTGATTTCAGCCCAATGTATTATAAAGGAGGTATTGTATTCGTATCGGCCCGCGACGAATCGGGTGTCGTAAAACGAGTGTTTAACTGGAATCAGACCCCGTTTCTTGATATGTATTTCCACCCGGATACAAACCAGTTACGGGTTCCGGGTTCAGAGCTGAAACGGGGTCCGAGTACGGCCATTGTAGGTGGAGGAACCGATGCTAAAGGAGTGACCGCAGAAGAAGCTGCCGATGCGTCTCAACCCCTGACCAAAGCAGAAATATTCAGCCGAACCCTCAATACCAAATACCATGAGGGACCGATGACATTTACACGAGATCAGAACACCATTGTTTTCACCCGAAACAATACCAGTAAAGGGAAAGCAGGGAAAAGCTCTGATGGTGTAAAAAAACTGAAATTGTATTCTTCCGTGAATAAGGGCGGGAAGTGGGTCGAGATCAAGGAAGTGCCATTCAACAGCAATGAATACTCGGTAGGTCATCCTGCGTTTGCGCCCGATGACTCTAAAATGTACTTCGTATCGGATATGCCCGGCGGATATGGTGGGACTGACTTGTATGTAGTTGAATATACCAAAGGCCAGTGGGGAACACCGGTTAATTTAGGGAAAGAGATCAATACGGAAGGTAACGAGATGTTCCCATTTGCCGACGAAAATGGAAATCTGTATTTCTCATCGGATGGTCACGAAGGGCTTGGAGGGCTGGATGTGTTTTATGCTGAGCTTAAAGATGGCATAGCCTACAAAGGTGTACAGAACGCAGGGGCACCTATCAACTCTGAAAAAGATGACTTCGGATTCATAACCGATAAATACCGTACATCTGGCTTTTTTAGCAGCAACCGTAAGAAAGGTGTTAGTGACGACGATATTTATTCATTTCGCCGGACGTGTAAGCAGCTCAATATTTTGGTGTACGATGCCAAAAGCGGTACACCAATCGAGAGTGCCGATGTCCGAATTATGCGAAACGGAGCCAACCAGGATTTGCGTATAACAAATGTTGACGGGCGTGCTGAAATATGTGTGGAAGCCAACACCGAATATGAATTCCGGGCTGTAAAGGAAGGATTTGCCTTGAATAGTGTTCGATTCTCGACATTGACTCAATCGGCTAAACCGGTGTTGAGCGTGTCGATTTACCTCGAACGCACAGAAAATACATTGGTGAGAGGTGTTGTAAAAACTGAAGTGAACCAGAAACCAGCTACCGGCGTAAAAGTGACCCTTCGGAATGAGAAAGATAAATCGGAACAAACCGTGACAACGGGGCCTGATGGTGGATATGAGTTTAACATGAAGCCGGGCGCACCTTACACACTCACTGCTCAAAAAGATCGGTATGCAACCAAGAAAACCCAGTATAGTAAGGTTAAGAAAAAAAGTAAGGTAGTAACCGACTCCCTGGGTCTCTATGGCGTAGGTGATGTTTATCAGTTGAAGAACATCTACTATGACCTGAACAAATTCTTCATCCGGGCCGACGCTGCCAAAGAGCTTGATCACGTGCTGGCGATACTCAAAGAGTATCCGCAAATGCAGATCGAATTGCGCTCACATACTGACTCCCGCGCTCCGGATACCTATAATGTCAGGCTTTCGGAAAACCGCGCACGTGCTGCACTCGACTATTTAGTACAGCGCGGAATTGAACCAAAACGGTTAGTGGCTCGGGGTTATGGCGAAAGCGAAATAATAAACGGCTGCGTAGACGGAGTGAATTGTTCTGAAGATGAACACCAGCAGAATCGTCGAACTGAATTCAAAATTCTGGCCGTACAATAAACAAAGTTGGATAAATAGTGGAATAGCAAAAAAGCGCAGGTCAATTGGCCTGCGCTTTTTTGCTATCAATATCGATTTAAGGAACAGTTAAGTTCTGGCGACAGTTAAAAAAGGGAAACAACCTGATTTATGCGATTTACGGATAAAGTGTGCATTGTTACCGGTGCTACATCGGGCATTGGCCGGGCCACGGCCGAACGAATGGGGGAAGAAGGTGGTAAGGTCTTGATTGTCGGACGTGATGGGGATCGGGGGCAGGAAGTTGTCAATTTTATCAGGAATAAAGGTGGCGATGCACAGTTTGCCGAGGTTGATCTGGCCGATGCAAAGGCTATTGAAGCTGCTGTAAATCAGGCAGTCTTGGCTTGGGGTAAAGTTGATATTCTTGTCAATGATGCAGCCATGATGACCTTCACCCCCATTGTCGATTTATCGGTTGAAGACTGGGATCAGGTGTTAGCGGTTAATCTACGGGCCGTTTTTTTATTCTGTAAGCACTGTATTCCCCACATGAACGGCGGTGCCATCGTTAATGTTAGCTCGGTTCATGCGCACCAGACAACGGCCAATGTAATTCCATATGCTGCTAGTAAGGGAGGGATGGAAGCTTTCACACGCGGAGTTTCGCTGGAATATGACATTGCCAAAGTGCGTATTAATTGTGTTGCACCCGGAGCGGTCGATACGCCCATGCTGTGGGATAATCCGAATGTAAAGAGTGGGAAGGAGAAAATTGAAGGAGTGATTGGAAAACCCGCCGACATTGCATCAGCCATCTGTTACCTGGCTTCTGATGAAGCACGGTTTATCAACGGAACGACGCTCGTTGCCGACGGTGGCCGATTGACAATATTATAAGCTAATGCCAATTGGCATGAATCAGAAAAGGGATGCAGAGGCATCCCTTTTCTGATTCATGAAGCGATTATTCTGACTTCTTGACGTGTTTTTTGTGCACCGTTTTGGATGTGGTCGTTGCCTTGACAGGCGTCGTTTTCTTCACCGTTGTTGTGGTTTTGCTAACGGGTTTGTCTTGTGATGGTGTAGTTGCAATGGCAACATTTCCGCAGAGAGCAGCTACTACACAGGCAGCTACCAGAATTGACTTTTTCATAGTATTGAGATCAGGTTTAATGTGACCAGCCTGCCATAGGAGCGAGCTTCTCGGCCGAAAGGTCGATGGTTATTATTAAAAGCCAATGAAGTAGGACTTAAAAGATTATTAAATGGACAAAATTCGGGCCGTTACAGATAACTGGCCAATATGCCGCATGGTGTGTTCGGCTGCATGCACAAACAGCCCCATTACTGTTGATGGAATCTGTGCCCGGCCAACGCCACGGATTTTCGTTAACGTTTGTTCATCGGTCCTGCGCAACTGAGCAAGTGCTACATCAACCTGCTCATTGAAGCTGTTAACCAATTCAGAAACAGTAGGCGACTGCCCGACCGATTTCCCTTCCAGCGAAAGAGCAGTCAGTTGGGCAGATGAAAGCGATTCACCGCGTGCGTAGGTGAAGAGTCGGTCCAATACGCCAGTCAGGTGCTGTAAGTGAAAACCGACCGAAGCAATATTGGCAGGACGTTCCCATAGCAGCGCGTCTGGAAAGTCGCGCATGAGGGCATCCACTTCCTCACGGGCTTGCAATAATGCATGTGCTACGGGTTGCAGGAGGGAAGGAATAGCAGGCAGGGGGCCGCGCAGCCAGACTTCGCGGGGATCTGGAGAGGGTATCATAAGTAATGAGTTTGTCGTTTATGGCTTGTGTAGAGCCACGTTAGATCACCGTTCCGCCGTCGGCATAAAACAGGCTTCCGGTGCTGTAAGAAGAAGCATCAGAAGCCAGAAATAGTGCCAGTGGGCTGATCTCGTCGGTTGTACCCATGCGGGCTATGGGAATTCGCTTCGTAAAGTGGTCCAGAATTTGCTCATTCTGCCAGAGAGCCTGGCTAAATTTAGTTTTGATCAAACCGGGGCAAATGGCATTAACCCGAATACCATCAGGCCCCCATTCCTTAGCCAGAACCTTAGTTAGCATATTTAGGGAGGCTTTGCTGACACTGTAAATACCTAATCCAGGATCGGGCGTGTGACCGGCGATACTACTCATCATGATGATGCTGCCACCCCCACGCGCTTTCATACTCGCATAACATAGTTTACTTAATTCAAATGGAGCTTTTACATTGGCTTGCATGATTTTATCGAACGCTAAACCATCGCATTCCAGTGCGGGGCCAAAAACTGGGTTAGACGCAGCATTATTGACCAGTATATCAATGCCACCATAAGTCGCTATCGTATTGTCAACCAGTTGTTTGAGTTGATCCATATCGCCAACGTGAGCCGCAATACCAGTAGCTTCGCCACCCTGTGCCTTTATATCGTTGGCTAACTCATCCAAAACAGCCTGTTTTCGGCTACTCACAACGACTTTGGCACCGAAGCGGGCATACAACCGAGCAATATCCTCACCGATGCCTTTGCTGGCTCCGGTAATGACGGCTACTTTGCCTGTGAGATCGAAGAGGGATTTTTCAATAGTTACAGCAGCTTGGGGTTCCATGTGGGCTTTGTTGTCAGATATGTTTGCAAACTATGCCATTCATCAGGTATTTCAAAAGCGAAAGACAGATTTACACTAATTTCGCCGTTATCATTCATCAACCCACCTTTTATGTCTGAAAAACCGTCTGGTCTTCCTCCATTTGCTCGTTCCTGGACCCAGCTTTACACGATCGTTATTGGCAGCCTGGCCGTTGAAATCGTATTGTTTTACGTTTTAATGCGCTGGCTTTCATGAGTACGCTGGATTGGAGTGTTTTAATTCTGACGTTGTTGGGGGTCATTGTGTATGGGGTAGTTCGGAGCCGAAATAGCCAGAGCATGGACGATTATTTGCTGGCCGGTCAGTCCCTGCCCTGGTATCATGTCGGACTATCGGTGATGGCTACGCAGGCTAGTGCCATTACCTTTCTGTCGGCACCAGGACAGGGGTTCAGCGATGGCATGCGATTCGTGCAGTTTTATTTTGGCCTTCCGCTGGCAATGGTCGTTTTGTCGATAACGTTCGTTCCCATTTTTCACAAACTAAAAGTTTTTACCGCGTACGAATTTCTGGAGAACCGCTTTGATACCCGCGTCCGTACGCTAACGGCGGGTTTATTTTTACTCCAGCGGGGGCTTTCGACCGGCCTTTCGATTTACGCACCAGCAATTATCCTCTCAACCATTCTGGGCTGGAATATTTACTGGACAAATCTGATCATGGGCGGTATTGTCCTGATTTACACCGTTTCTGGAGGGACAAAAGCAATTTCTTATACACACCTTCAGCAAATGGCTATAGTCACCTTTGCCATGGCGCTGGCTGGTTATCTGACCGTTAAGCTACTGCCCGATGGGGTAGGTTTCGTCGATGCGCTGCACGTAGCGGGTAAGGCCGGGCGTATGAATTTAATCGATTTGAAGTTTGATCCCGATAGTCGTTACAATCTATGGTCCGGGCTGATTGGCGGATTCTTTTTGCAATTGTCCTACTTTGGCACCGACCAATCGCAGGTGGGACGCTACCTGACCGGTGAGACGATTAGTCAGAGCCGTCTTGGTTTGCTCATGAACGGACTGCTGAAAGTGCCGATGCAATTTCTGATTCTGTTGGTGGGCGTTCTGGTTTTCGTTTTTTATCAATACAATCCATCGCCCACATTCTTCAATAAGCAGGAAACCGATCGGCTTAAAGAAAGCCCGTATGCCCGCGATTATCAGATTGCGGAAATAAAGCATCAAAACCTGACTGCGCAGCGTCAGCGTATCGTTGCCGACATGCAGGTTGCGGTGCAAACCAAAAACGAGGATGCTCAGGATGCTGCGGTTGCCAGCCTTCACGAAACCGACCAGGCGTTAAAAACCGTTAAAGCCGACGTTATTAAACTGATCGAGAAGAATAATCCGGCGGCCGATACGAACGATGGCAACTATGTGTTTTTACGATTTGTGCTGGATTATCTGCCGCATGGACTAATAGGTCTGCTCATTGCCGTCATCTTTAGTGCATCGATGGGATCAATTGCGGCAGCGTATAGCTCTCTGGCATCGACTACCGTTGTCGATGTGTATAAACGATTGATCAGGAGCGAAGGTGATGATGCGCACTATCTGAACGTTTCGCGTTGGGCAACAATTGGATGGGGCGTATTTTGTATTATCGTGGCGCAGTTTGCCAACCGGCTCGGCAGTATGATCGAAGCCGTTAATATCCTGGGTTCCTTGTTTTACGGCGTTATTCTGGGCGTATTCGTTGTGGCATTCTACGTAAAATCGGTCGGTGGTCGGGCTACTTTTTGGGCCGCCATAGTTGCCGAGTTATTTGTTGCCCTTAGCTGGTATCTGAACCTTACGGCGTTCCTGTGGCTAAATGTAATCGGATGCCTGCTGGTAGTAATTTTTGCGTGGACATTGCAACGATTCCAACGATTCCAACGATCCTGATCGATAAACCAAAACGGCCCGGTGAACGGGCCGTTTTGGTTTATGTTACTTACGCCTTTTTCTTTCCTTTAACACCTTTTACTGCTGGCATAGCAGGCAGTTTGCCAGTATACTCTGTAATGCTTTTCTCAATGCCATCTTTAAAGAATGAGAAGGCTGCATCATTTGACGACTGTCCTAACGACAGGGCTTTCTGAGCCAGGGGCAGCGCATCGGTGTATTTGCCCATCTTGGCCAGAATTTGAGACTTAACGTACAGATTACGGTACGTTTCTTTCAGCGTTATTGACTTGTCGATCCAACTTAATGCCTGATCCAGGTTACGGCCTTTCGAAAGATTGTAGCTGGCGGCAGCCTGCAACACACCTGCATCATCGGGTTTTTCGGCGACTGCCTTATCGACATTTGCGGCTGAATTGGTATTGACATCAACTCTCAGTTCGGCGCTTGCTTTCACATCGGCCCACAGGATATTCAGTTTGGCAGTGCTGTCGGTCAGATCGCTGAAACCAATGGTAAAGGTTTCAATTTTCTCACTACTCGCCGTTGGTTTGAGCTGAACACGTAATACGTCTTCCTCAGGTTTGTAAGTTTGCTCGGTAACCGCTTTGTTACTGTTAAAAATTAATGTCCAGTCACTTTTTTCGGGAATGGACATGATCGCATAGGTTCCGGCGGGCAGGGTTTTTCCATTAATCATTACATCCGTCGACGTTGTGAACGCAGTTGCCCCGTTAGCGCCTGTTCTCCAGACTTTACCCGTTGGTACGTAGGCATCCGTAAAGGGTGAGCGACCTTTCAGGCTTGGGCGCGAATAGTTGATGGTAATGTCGGTAGTACCAATGGTTTGGCTTATCGTAGCTCCTGGGCTGGGTGATGGCAATTTAATCTGGGCGGTGGCTAATTGTGCTACTAAGCAAAGTGTAGCGGCTGTAACTGAAAGTTTGCGCATGATAGTCTATAGAGTATTTCAAAAATCGGGTCCAAATTGCAGCTTTTTACGCACAAAAACCAACTAATGCACCGTTATCCCCTACTTACGTTACTACGACAGCATAAGCCTACCGACCCTGCCGAGCAAGCTATGACTCAGGAGACCATTGCATTTGTTGAAGCAAATCCTGCCTGTTTTGAGCGCTCACTCCTTATCGGGCACGTAACCGGATCAGCCTGGATTGTTAGCCCTGATCGTCAGAAAACCGTTTTGATTCATCATAAAAAGCTTGATCGCTGGTTTCAGCCGGGTGGCCATGCCGATGGAAATCCTGATATCGCAGGTGTTGCATTTCGAGAGGCAGAAGAAGAGACCGGGCTAAAAACATTACAATTTGTTAATCCCGACGTATTCGATGTTGATGTTCACGTTATTCCGGCTCGTGGCGATGTGCCGGAACATCTTCATTATGACATCCGATTTTTGCTCGAAGCCGACCCTACAGAACCATTCGTGCTAACCGATGAGATCAATGCCGTTCAATGGCTCACGGTAACTGAAGTGAAGGGGTTAACTGATTCAGAATCAGTGCTTAGAATGGTAAGAAAATTAACCGATAATTAATAATGGATACTCATTGCTGCTTGTTCTTATGGTTGTAAATGGCACTTCGATGACTAAAAATGAGAATAGCTATGAAAACTGTAGGAATAACACTTTGGGGAGTTTTTGGGCTGCTTTGGGTATCGCCAGCTTTTTCGCAAAACCGGGCTGAGCTATATAACGATCTGACTTATTCTACGCGCAATTATAAGCAGGCCAATAAAGCGATAGAGGCTCAGCGGGTAGAAGCTACGATCGGTGCAAATGTGCCAGCAGCTTCGAGTACTGACCGAATACTGGCGGACTATAAACCACAGATACACGCCAATTATGCCAGCGGAAGCATAACCGTCGACTACAAGTCAGAAGGAAACACAGGGGACTGGAATTATAAGACCCAGCATTCGGTGCATTCACAAGCGACCGCACATAGAGTAGGGAATGCAATACGCCGATCGACTGCCAAAGTCGCTTAACTTTTTAAATCAGGTTATATCCTCAAGGCTACCCTTACATATTGGTCTTGAGGATTTCTATTGAATTATAAGTAGAATTTATACGAAAAAATTACCAATTGGCTCGGGATAAGTATAATTGACAAAATGGAAAATTATTAATGGTTTTTGTTAAAAATGCATGAAAAGTGTATGGAATAAAGCAAAATTTAAAGAATCAGGACAATAAATATCAAAAACTATAAATATAGTAGTGATTTTTATTGTTTTGATAGTATTGGAAAAGGAATAGTTTTGCTGTACAACAAAACCACAGAAAGAGCTATGAAAATTGAATTCATATTATTAACGGGTTTGGGTTTGCTGGCTTTAGCCGGACAAACACACGCGCAAAATGATCGAAAGCTACGCAACGATCCGACGTATTCTACCCACAATTATAAGCACCCGAATAAAGCAGCTACAGCCCGTCGTTGGGAAGAAAAAACGGGCGTTGCAGTTCAACAACCGGCACCGGGTGACGTTCGATTAGCTGATTATAAAAAGGGGTTACCAAACGCAGAGCCAGTGGGAGGAATTACTGTTGATCATACGCCTTCGGTGACTCTGGCTGAGCGTAATTATAAAATTCAGCGCGTAGGTGAGCCAGCTAATTCGGAAGGACTTGTTAGGCAACGTAAACGCAAGACCGATAGTACCTCTGTTATCGGGAATGACTAAACTAAAAGAAGCGTGGGCAGGTAGCAGCCCACGCTTCTTTTAGTTGGTAGCAGACAGACGCTTGTTATATAGTGAAAAATTGTCTTCATCAAAGCAGACAAAAACAATGTTCTGGAGATTCGTTGGCTGTTTCAGAAACTGGCGAACCGATGTTATAGCTATATCGGCTGCGTCATCTTTAGGGTAGCCAAAGATTCCGGTGCTGATATTAGGGAAAGCAATACTAACCAGGCCGTTTTCTGTCGCAATTTCGAGTGAACGACGATAGCAGCTTGCCAGTAGGTCGGGTTCGCCGTGTGTGCCTCCCCGCCAGACTGGCCCAACCGTATGAATAACGTAGCTGGCTAGCAATCGATAGCCTTTGGTCATCTTGGCGTCGCCCGTTTTGCAGCCATGAAGAGTGCGACATTCGGCCAGTAACTCCGGGCCAGCCGCGCGATGAATGGCGCCATCAACCCCTCCACCTCCCAGTAAACTTTCGTTGGCTGCGTTCACAATTGCATCAACTGCCTGTTTGGTGATGTCGCCCTGAATAATCCGGATTGTTGCCATTGTCTGATTTATGGTATACGGTTTTGGACGTACAGTCATCGTATCGGCTCCGATGGCAAAACCATATACCGCAAAACGATCTACTGTTTTATGACCTTCATTGTTCGTTTCTTATCGCCCGAAACGAGGGTCATGAAATATAACCCAGCCGATAAGTTTAAGTTTGGCAGAACAAAAGCGGCTAGACCACTTGTGGTAAAGCTATTTTGCCAGATGATACGACCTGTCAGGTCAATAAGCGTAGCATTGAGCGGCACATTGGCCTCAATTTCACCCCATTGAACAGCTAATGGTTCAACTTCACTAAACGGATTTGGGTAAACCAGTAATTGACCATATACCTCAGCGATTGTCGAGGCTCGTTCGAAATTCGGAATACCATACCCCAGCATATCGTCAGGAGTTGTGTATTGGCTGCCAGAACGACGCAAGCTTGCGGTTACCTGTGACGCAGTCAGGCGTGGATGCGACTGCCAGAAGGAGGCTGCTAAACCAGCTATGAGTGGTGTCGCAAACGAAGTGCCGTTGCCCGATGCAACAGTCCCGCTGGGATAACCGACGATGGTGCCCTGACCTCGGGCGGCTAAATCCGGCTTTACACGACCGTCGGCAGACGGACCAAACGAGCTAAAGGATGCCCGCTGCCCGGTTTGAGTGACCGCGCCAATGGCCAGAACCGAAACCGCATCCGAAGGCGCTGTCAGATAATGCCAGGAGTTACCCCCTTCATTACCAGCTGCCACCACAACAACCATTCCTGTTGCCGCGGCAATTTCAGCCGCACGGGTAGAGAGTGCCGTTTTGCCATCCATATTCTGATAGGTATAGCTGGTCGATACATCGTCGAACTCACTGTATCCTAATGATGAACTAATTACATCGACTCCGGCACTATCGGCATACTCTGCGCCGAACAGCCAGTTAGCCTCTTCAATGCGGCTTTCGGAATTAGCATCTTCGGTGCGTAATAAGATAAAGGACGCTTTATAGGCCGTTCCGTAAAGTTGGCCATCGGCAGTAGCAGCAATGGCAGACAGACAGGAAAGACCATGCGAATCGTCTTCATACACGCTGGTTTCTTTTCTGACAAAATCGTAGGTCGCCAGCACCCGCTTTTCATCGAACAAAGGTTTTAGAAAAGCCAATCGGTTCGCATTCTGAAAACCAGCGTCCAATACACCAATCAGCATACCTTCGCCATGATAGCCCTGCTGGTGCATCTTGTCGGCACCAAGCTGCTCGATCTGGGCCTGTGAACTACCATAATTCAACGGCTGAACTTCGCCAAATTTGGAGAATTGATTTGTTGTGCTCACCGATGTTTCGGCCCCAACGCGGGCATTGGTCAGTGAACGGCCAAATTCCAGCCCTTTCACAAACGATAATTTCTGAATAGTGGCAATTGTTGCATCGTTTGCTTCGACGAGAACGGCATTGAGCCAGCGCGAGGGAAACCAGATTTTAGCACCAGTTTGCTGAAGTTGGGTTATGTAAGTCGGATTGACCGGCAGATCGCGTTCCAGAATCGAAATATTCTGTTTTTGCCTGCGAAGGATGGACCGTTGCGACAGAAACTGGTCTGGCTTATTAACGCTGTAAGGCGAGTTGGCCTTATCGCGCAACAGAACCAGGTATTTCCTTGTTGTCTGGCCAAAGCTGTTGAACTGGACTATGATAATCAGCAGCAGCAACATGCTTGCTCTATTCTTTGCCATACTGTTGGATGCGGTAAATTTGTCGGATTCCATAGTCAATCTGATATTTCCCTATACAGCCAGGACTCGATGAGCAGAATTGTAGTTGGGTGCGTTCTTTATAAATCAAGCCCACCTGTCGCGCATAAACGTCTAGCCGTTTATCCTGCGATACAAGCGTTGAATCGTTTTGAGCAATTACCGTTACGGTTTCATCATACTGTTTATCGGAAACGCGATATGGTTGCCTGCTATTGCGTAACTGATAATCATCATTTTCAGCCGAATTAAGGCGATTTCCATCCCATGTCAACTGGTCGCTGACTGGAAATAGTAATTTAACAAAATCCAGACCATTTTCAGTACGGATGGCTTCATTATTGACTAATCGGGCCGACCAGACCGAATCGGCCTGCCAGGGCTTATTGGCGGTTGATCGACGATAGCGTATGAGTCGAAAGGCCTTATTTCCCGTTACGTCTAAATAGGAGTCGCCAACAACTTCTTTGAGCTGGTATGTCCGCTGAACAGGGGCTGCATTCAGTGAATAGTTTTGTTCAGTTATGTCGTAAATGGTAAACTGACCCGTTTCAAGCGGAAAGTAATCGTAACCCGCCGAAACAGGTTCTAGTTTAGACGACTGGCAACCATTGATCAGAAAAAGAAAGGCAATCGCAAGAATGCTGCTGTAACTACGTAGGTGCATAAAGTCAACAAAGAAATAGATCTTCGAAGGTAATACGTAGATACGAAGTGGACAAGAGGCCAGCAAAAAGAGCAGTTGCAAGTCAGCACGACTCAGAAGATGCGGCTCCAGGCAAAACGGATGATAAGAAGCAGGGCGATGAAACCAAGTACCACATAGGTAAACGGAACATACGTAACGGCATAAATACGGGTGCGATCGATGACCCACAGAATGCCCATAACGGCAGCAATGAGCGTCAGGATACTGGAGAGCTTGCCAAATGCCGGAATGTAATTGAAAGGAATTTTACGCCGAATGAGTAGGAGGGTAATCCCCATTGTCAGAATCGGCAATGCCTGAATGGCCAGATGCATCTCCCAAATGCTTTGGCGTTCAAACAAAAATAAATAAATGTTGAGCGTTAGCGCGAAAATTCCCGGAATACAGGCTAGATATACCAGTACGGCATAGACGTAGCGCCATTTCCAGATTTCTTCCGCTGTTTCGCCCGACCAAACATTGACCAGAAAAGTGATAGCGGGCACCGCCATCAGAAGCAAAAAAAGGAACGTTGGTTGGCCCGAAATGGCCTCAAAAACGTCTCGGAGTGTCATGGTGAGTAACGTAATGGGACAATGTACAAGAAATTATGGATAACGAACAACCTATAACCGTTAATCAAATCAGTGGGACTACCTGAAAATTGAGATCCAGATATTCATCGTTCATTATCCATTATTTCACCCTTTCCGCTAATTTATGACTTTGTGAATTCGCCGTCTATATTTCGCCAGATGCCGAGTGGATTAGCGTTCTGTAAGGCCAGTGGTAACAACGCATCTGGAAAGCTTTGGTACGTGAACGGGCGTACGAACCGTAAAATCGCGGCTGTTCCAACCGATGTGCTGCGACCACCATCGGTCGTTGCCGGGAAGGGGCCGCCGTGGGTCATGGCCTCGCTAACTTCTACCCCCGTCGGAAAGCCACCAAAAAGCACCCGTCCGGCTTTGGCCTGTAACAGAGAAATCCAGTCGACTGCCGATTGGGCAAGCTCATCGGCCGTAGCATAAAGTGTTGCCGTTAGCTGACCTTCGAGCGTTTGCAGGCATTCGGCCAGTTCCGCTTCGGTTTGGCAAGTGACAATAAGCGAAGTAGGCCCAAAAATTTCGTCGCTCAATGTTGGGCTGCACAGAAAAATCGGTGCCGTTGTCGATAACACTGCAGGTCGACCTTCGGTACGGCTATCTTCTGAAGCCGTTTCTGATTCAGCCAGAACATGCACTCCGGGTATGATTCGGTTGTGTTGTACCCCTTTCTGATAATTGTGACAGATACCCGAATTCAACATCGTTGCGGGTGCCGATGACCGTATTTTTTCGGCGACTGTATCCAGAAAAACGGCTGACTGGGGAGAATCGAGCAGGAATACCAGGCCGGGATTCGTGCAGAACTGACCAACCCCAAGCGTTACCGATGCGGCCAGCCCTTCGGCGACTTTCACTGCATTTTCCTGAATAGCTCCGGGCAAAACGACAACTGGATTGACGGCACTCATTTCCGCATAAACGGGTATTGGTTCAGCCCGCTCCTGCGCTATTCGCTGCAACGCCAGACCTCCTCCCCGAGAGCCGGTAAAGCCAACCGCTTTAACTGCCGGATGGGCTACTAACTGTTGAGCAACTTCATTATCGGCATGCAGGAGCGAAAAAACACCGTCGGGCATTCCCGATTTCTCAGCAGCCGTGGTAATGGCCTGACCAACCAGCGAAGAGGTTCCGGGGTGCGACGGATGGGCTTTGAAAATAACCGGACAACCCGAAGCTAGTGCTGAAGCTGTATCGCCACCTGCTACCGAAAACGCCAGAGGAAAATTGCTGGCTCCAAAGACCACAACTGGCCCCAGCGGAATTAGCATTCGGCGTAAATCGGGGCGGGGAAGTGGCTGGCGGTCGGGGAGGGCCGGGTTAATGCGGGCATCCACCCAGGAGCCTTCGCGAATGAGTTTGGCAAACATCCGGAGCTGACCGGTAGTTCGACCCCGCTCGCCCGTTAACCGACCCGTTGGTAAACCGCTTTCCAGGACGGCACGCTCAATCAGTATTTCGCCCAGTGCTTCTAGTTCTGTGGCTATTGCCTCCAGAAAATCGGCACGTTTGTTTGGATGGAGTTGTCTATAAACAGCAAATGCCGAGGCTGCTTTCTCAACGGCATGATTGGCCTGTTCGCTGGAAACGTTCGTGAATTCATCGGCTAACTGCTCGTGAGTGGAGGGAGCAAAGGCTTTGAATAAGTCGCCTTCACCGGCAACGGCTTCATGGCCAATAAAATTAGCCGTAGGATGATATTGAAATGTTGACATTGTTCGGAGTAAGTTGGTCAAAAGTAGCTTCTAAGCGCTAGACTTGGTTCGTAATCACGAGTGATGGCTTTCGATAATCGCTAAAAATAATCGTGCGGCTGGTTCAATCAGGTTGTCATTGAAATCATAATCGTCATTGTGTAAAGCGGGTGTGTTTTCGCCCGCACCGATGCCAAACATCGCTCCCTTATATTTCTGGGTAAACAGGCCAAAATCTTCACCCCATTTGAACGGCTCCTGTTTTTCGATAAATGCGTAGCCCAGTTTAAGGGCGCTGTTTTTTACCTGCTCAAAGGCATCAGGATGGTTTTGATTGGCAAAAAACGCTTCCGTATAGGCCGTTTCAATAGTAATGCCAGTGCCTTCGCAAAGGTTCGATAAAGTAGTTAATAACTGATTGGTTAAAGCCTCCATTCGCTCATTGTTCCGGGTTCTGAGCGTTAAATGAACTTCCCCGTATCCAGCCGAGATGCCGTAGGATTTTTCGCCAAGTGTCGCGTAAATGGGCGTTAAGAGAGCGAAGTCATCAGAGTTTGGGTCAATGTTTTCCAGCTCTTTGCTTGTCAGCGTAAAATATGCCATTAGATAGGCAGGATTTATCCCTTTTTCGGGTTCGGCCGAATGAGAGACTTTCCCCTTAAATGTCACGATCAGGCTTTTGACGGCCGGTGTAAAATCGCCCGGTTTACAGACAATTACCCCTTGCTGGTAACCCGGTAAATTGTGCAAAGCATAAACTCGGTCAGGACGAATACCTGCGAAATTGGGATCATTCAATACGGCTTCGGCCCCTTTCCCGTTCTCTTCGGCAGGTTGAAAGAGAAGATATACCCGGCCTTTCTGTATGGATTTATCCGCTAAATGAGAAGCCAGACGGGCTAAAATGGCCGTATGACCGTCGTGACCGCATTTATGCGAAACACCTTCATACTGCGATTTATAACTGAAATCGTTAACCTCCCGAATTGGCAAGGCGTCAATATCGGCTCTGATCAGGGTTACCGGGCCATTCTGTTCTTCTCCGTATTGAAGAAGCAGGCCAGTGTTCCCTACTTTCGTTAGGTTAACAGGGGTAAACCGGCTGACAAAAGCCGCAATTCGTTCCTGTGTGCCAAACTCCTGGCAGGAGATTTCGGGAAAACGATGAAGCTCCCGTCTGAAATCAACAAAAATATCGGGGTTATCAACTGGCATAGGCAATGGAAGATCGGAAAATGAATGTAGCTCCGACAGAAATGCCAGAGCTACAGGAACAGATTCTAGGGCTAAACCATTGCGCCAACGCGCTCCAGAAGGGCTTTCGTTTTACGAATTCCTTCGTATTCGTCCACTTTGTCGCCTTCATACTCAATACCGGCGATGCCTTTAAAACCGCTATCTTTTACGATTTTCATGATCCGGTTGTAATCGGTTTCTACGCAGTTGCCGTTATCATCGAATGTATAGGTTTTTGCCGAAACACCTTTAGCGAATGGGAGTAGTTCCTGCGTACCCTGATAGCGATCGTATTCTTCCGAGCAGGTATGATTTTCGCCCCGTTTGAGACAGAAATTGCCAAAATCAGGCAGTGTTCCTACATTTTTCATGTTCACCTGCTTCATCACGCCCGAGAGCCATTTGCCATTCGAAGAATAACCCCCGTGATTTTCGACAATGACATTGATGTTCATTGTTTTGGCAAACTCACCCAGTTTGCCAAGCCCTTCGACAGCCGCTTTGGAAACCTCCTCGGCAGTGCCATTTCCCGCTGCATTGACCCGAATGGTTTTACAGCCCAGATACTTGGCACACTCCACCCATCGGTGATGATTTTCGACCGCTTTGGTCCGTTCAGCCGCATCGGTAGCTCCCAGGTTTCCTTCACCGTCAATCATGATGAGGTGATTGGAAATACCATTGTCTTTGCAGCGGGTCAGCAGGTCGTTCAGGTAAGTTTTATCCTGTGCTTTATCCTTAAAAAACTGGTTTACATACTCAACAATGCTAATGTCAAACTCCTTGCGGGCAATTCCCGGAAAATCCAGGTTCGTGATCTTTTTAGCGAACAGGGCTTTATGGAGTGACCACTCGGCCAGCGAGATGTCAAAAAACATCTTTTTTCTGTTGATTTCGGCAAAGGCAGCGGGCGTAATAGTCAAAGCCGCCAGTGATCTGGCAGCCTGCTTTAAGAACGAACGACGATTCGTGTTCATAACGGAACGGGTTTGGTAAATGAGTTTTCGTGAACAAAAGACAGCTATCCCCGCCAAAAAACCAAGCGAGATGGCGGCACAGAATAGAGGAAAAGTAGACTTATCCGCATAGCTACCTTCACAAGGGTTGTTTTCTTTGTAATTTGCAACATTCGACTACTGTATTAACCAATGATTTCTTTCGATACCATTCGTGAAGCTCACGACCGAATCCGGCCCTATATTCATCGTACTGCTGTTTTAACGAACCATACGATAAACGACCGGGCTGGAGCCGAGCTGTTTTTTAAGTGTGAAAATTTTCAGAAAATAGGTGCCTTTAAAGCGCGGGGTGGGTTGAACGCCGTCTTACAGGTAGCTGAAAATAAAGAAGGTGCGGCCATTACAACGCACTCATCCGGCAATCATGCTCAAGCAGTTGCGTTTGCCGCCCGGCAGGTGGGCCTACCGGCTTATATCGTGATGCCACGCACGGCCCCACAGGTCAAAAAAGAGGCTGTTAGGGGGTATGGTGCTGAAATTATCGAGTGCGAACCTACGCTCGATGCCCGCGAAGCCGGGGTTCGTGAGGTTATGGAGCGAACCGGAGCCGTACTGGTACACCCCTTCGACGACGACCGCGTAATAGCAGGACAGGCCACGGCGACTAAAGAGCTACTTGAGGATTTTGGCTTAGAAAAAACATTTGACACCATTCTGGCTCCGGTTGGCGGGGGAGGGTTACTCAGTGGTACGTCGCTGGCTACTCATTTTATGTCGCCGACAACCCGCGTTATTGCCGGTGAACCTGAGGGAGCAGCCGATGCCGTGCTATCGTTCCAGTCTGGCCGCGTCGAAAAAGCGCCCTATATTAACACCATTGCTGATGGATTGATGACGACGCTTAGTGAGCGAACGCTGGAGATTATTCGTGATCATGTCACCAAAATCCTGACGGTATCTGATGCCGAGATTATTGCGGCTATGCGCCTGGTGTGGGAACGAATGAAAATTGTAATTGAACCGTCGTGTGCGGTACCACTTGCAGCCGTGCTTAAACACAAGGATCAGTTCGCTGGTCAAAAAATTGGCATCATTTTAACCGGTGGAAATGTCGATTTGGGTAAGCTGCCTTTTTAAGAAGTATGGAACTGTCATTAGTGGTTTTGATTGACAGCCGTTCTGATTTGGCGAAAAGTATAGCGTCAATCAACGTAAATTCTGTTCGGCCAACTAGTCAGAAAAGTGTTGTTACCATTTCTAGTTTACGACGAGTCCACACACAACTGTACCGGTTTGGTTTGGCCAGCTGTTGATCTGGTTTTCGGCGCTGTGGCAAATAAAAAGTAAGAGAGCGGAAAAAAACGGAGGTATGGTCTATTGTTTTAAGGTACTATAGCCAAATTACCTGGCTGTTGGAAAGGCTCCCTGTCCGGTGGAGTGGCTATGTTTAGGGCCAGTAAATAAAATTCAGGCTAACCAACGCAGAATCAGTGCCTATGCTACCGACCTGCCACAAGTAGTTAACTTTTTCCTGATTTCTTTTCTGCCATTCCACCTTTTTTCTCGTACCTTTACATCCCGTAACGACCTAAACAGGTTTCAATCATGGCGGCTACGGGACCAAAATCCGCGAAATATATTTTTGTTACGGGCGGGGTAACTTCATCACTTGGCAAAGGCATCATTGCCTCTTCACTGGCCAAACTTCTTCAATCACGGGGGCTTACGGTAACGATCCAGAAATTCGATCCTTACATCAATATCGACCCCGGCACGCTGAATCCATACGAACACGGCGAATGCTACGTAACCGATGACGGGGCTGAAACAGACCTTGACCTCGGGCACTACGAGCGGTTTCTAAACCGCCCAACATCGCAGGCAAATAACATCACCACCGGGCGGATCTACAACAACGTGATCACCCGTGAACGGCGGGGTGATTTCCTGGGGAAAACGGTTCAGGTGGTGCCGCACATCACCGACGAAATCAAGCGCAACATTAAATTATTGGGCGAAACCGGTGAGTACGACATCGTAATAACTGAAATTGGGGGTTGTGTGGGCGACATCGAATCGTTGCCGTTTGTGGAAGCTGTCCGGCAGTTGAAGTTCGAACTGGGCGAAAAAGATACACTCGTTATTCACCTGACGCTGGTGCCTTATCTGCAATCGGCAGGCGAACTGAAAACCAAGCCAACTCAGCACTCCGTCCGGATGCTGCTCGAAAACGGGGTTCAGCCCGACATCATTGCCTGCCGTACCGAACACCCACTTCCCCAGGATATTCGCCGGAAAATTGCGCAATTCTGTAATGTGCAGGTTAGCTCAGTCATTGAAGCTATTGATGCCGAAACGATCTACGATGTGCCGCTGCTGATGCAAAAGGAACGGCTTGATCAGCGTGCGTTGTATATGCTTGATCTATATAACGACAAAGACGCTGATCTGGATGCCTGGAAGGCTTTTCTGGGTCGGCTTAAAAATCCGGGGGATATCATTAAGATTGGTCTGGTTGGGAAATATGTAGAATTGCATGATGCCTACAAATCAATTGCCGAATCGTTTATTCATGCCGGGGCGTCGAATGAGTGTAAGGTTCAACTGGAGTGGATTCAGTCAGAGACGCTGGTCGATGAACATCATTGTGCTGAGACACTGCGCCATTTAGACGGCGTACTGGTTGCCCCTGGTTTTGGTGAGCGGGGTATCGACGGTAAAATCAACGCCGTACGGTTTGTTCGGGAGAATAATATTCCATTCCTTGGTATTTGCCTGGGAATGCAGATGGCTGTCATTGAGTATGCCCGTAATGTAATGGGTATCGAAGATGCGCATTCGACCGAAATGGAACCGCATACGAAACACCCGGTTATCAGCATGATGGAAGAGCAGAAAACCATCACCGACAAAGGGGGGACGATGCGTTTGGGTGCGTATACCTGCAAACTGAAGCGCGATTCGCTGGCTCACCAGATTTATGGAAAAACGCAGATCAGCGAACGTCACCGCCATCGCTATGAGTTCAACAACGACTACCTGGATCGATTCGAGAAGGCGGGGCTTCGGCCAACAGGCATCAACCCTGATACTGGATTGGTCGAAATTGTTGAACTAAATAGTCATCCCTGGTTTGTGGGCGTACAATTCCATCCGGAGCTAAAAAGCACGGTCATGAATCCACATCCGCTGTTTGTCCAGTTTGTAAAGGCCGCCCTGACATACAACCAGCAGAAACGCCTGACGCCCGCTCCTGTAGAAACCGCTGAGGTGGTTGATTAACCCGGCAGATTGGCGTAATTTTGCCGAAAATAGTTTTCAGTCTTTAGTTTTCAGTTTTCAGTCTGGCTTTCCTGACTTTTTAACTAAAAACTGAAGACTGAAAACTGAAAACTTAGAAAATGGATCGTAATCAAATTATTGGCATTGTCCTGATTCTGGCGATGCTGGTCGGTTATCAGCTTCTGGTACCGAAACCCGCGCCCGAGAAGCAGGCTGCCCAAAAAACGCAGACAACAAAACCAACCACTGGATCGGGCGTCGCTACTACTAACAACAAAGCCGAACGTGGCCCGGCAGAACAAACCCTCGATTCGGCCGCTGCCAAGGCTCAATTTGGCGACTTTGCCACAGTAGCCACTGGCGAAACCCGCGATATTGTCGTTGAAAATAAAGACATTAAAGTAACCTTCACTACGCAGGGCGGACGGGTCAAAGAGGTTATCCTTAAAAATTACAAGACGTACGAACAGAAGCCGCTGGTTCTGGTCGACGATGAGAGCAGCAAAACGCTCCTGGAACTACCAACAAATCGGGGTAAAGTAGATGTTCATAAGCTTTATTTCCAGACGACAGCGCAAAGTGGTACTGTTAGCGGACAACCGCAACAAATCGTCTTTCGGGCTGAAGTAGCACCTGGGCAATCGGTAGAGCAGGTCTATACCGTGCCGGCTGAAGGGTATGTACTGGATTATGATCTGAAACTGAATGGTCTGGCCAATACGGTTACGAACGATAATATCCGGTTCTTTTGGGAGGACAAGATGCGTCAGTACGAAAACGATTTGTCGAACAACCGTCGTGCGGCTACGATCGATTACCTCACCGCTGATGAAAATTTCGAGAAGCTGACAGAGGGAGAAAGTAATCAGGAAGTTACAGTGGAAGAACCCGTTCAGTGGTTTACTATCAAACACAAGTACTTTCTGGCGGGTTTTGTGGCCAAGAACAGCCCGATGCCTAAAGCTGATTTCAAAGCCCTGGTCGACCCGGCCGATAGCAGTGTTGTAAAAACGGCAGTGGCTAATGTCATGCTGCCAATGGCCGATGTGAAGGCTGGGAAAGGGCAGTACAAGTTTTACTATGGCCCTAACGATTTTCAGCTGTTAGGCAATGTAGCTCCTGAGTTCGATCAGAACGTCTATCTGGGTTATTCGATTCTGAAGCCAATCAACAAATACTTCTTTGTTCCGGTCTTTAACTTACTGGAGAAATTTATCTCGAATTATGGCCTGCTGATTATTGCGCTGGTCGTGTTTGTGAAGCTGGTGTTGACTCCACTGACTTACAAGTCGTATGTCAGTATGGCAAAAATGCGGGTTCTGGGTCCGGAAATCAACGAGATCAAGGAGCGCGTTGGCGACGATATGGCCAAGCAACAGTCGGAGCAGATGAAATTGTATCAGGAAGTGGGAGTAAGTCCACTGAATGGCTGTATTCCAGTACTGGCCACGATGCCGATTTTATTCGCTCTGTTCATGCTCTTCCCGAACCTGATCGAGCTGCGCCAGAAACCCTTTCTTTGGGCCAGTGACCTGTCGACTTACGATGCGTTCATTACCTTCCCGACAATTCCATTTATTGGTGGCCACCTCAGTCTGTTTACCGTGCTGATGACAGCTTCGTCGATCGCCTACGCCTATTACAACAACCAGACGACGCCAACCCAGCCGGGCCCGGTAAACATGAAAGCGTTGAGTTATATCTTCCCGTTGATGTTTATGTTTGTGCTGAACTCGTATCCGGCCGGTCTGACGTTCTATTATTTTGTGTCGAACGTAGTTACGATTACACAGCAACAACTCATTCGCCGGTTTGTGGATGAGGATAAAATTAAAGCAGTGCTGGACGAGAACCGCCGGAAAAATGCAGCTGGGCAGGGCAAAAAACCAGGCGGCTTCCAGGCCCTTCTGCAAAAGCAACTTGCATCAGCCGAAGAGGCCCGCAAACAGGCTGAAGAAGCACAACGGAAAGCAAAACAGAAGAAATAAGGTTTACGCTATTCGCAGTTTTTGGCATTGAGCACGCTGCCCATTAACGAGCTAATTGAAAAGTGTATACTGAATACCCAACAAAAGCAACGCCCACGCGTTGCTTTTGTGCATTAACCCTGATAAACAACATGAATGGTAGGTTAAGTTGGCTTATATTGGCGGCAGTTAGTCTGCTTTGGCTTCTGAACAAACAGGTAGCTTTGGCTCAGGTTTCTCCCGATGCGTTGAAACGCTATAAAGCTGCTGTTCAGTTAGTACAGACCGGCAACTATGAGCGAGCTAAAACGGACCTGAATGCAATTATTCTGCGGGAGGATCCATTAGCGCCTTATGCACATTACTACTATGCTGTTGCGGCATTCCGGCAAAAGAATTTCAACCAGGCCCGGTTGATGATCAAGCAGTTGATGACCCGGTATCCGAATTGGCATAAATTAGACGACGCCAACTATCTGTTTGCCGCAATTTGTATGGAAACAGGGCAGTTTGAAGATGCATTGGAAGCCATCCAGGAAATTAAGAGCCCCGCTTTGCGTAATGATGTGTCCAAACTCGAACAGGCGTTTATTGCCCGGATTACTGATCTGAATCGCCTGAAACAGTTGAATAAGGAGTTTCCGGACGATCGGGTCGTTGGCCTGACATTAATTGATTTTATACAGCGAACGGCTACGGATAAAGATGATCTGGAGTTGTCGGATCGATTGACAAACCGCTTTGGTGTTCCCGGAACAGTGGTTTCCCGATCGACTAGTACGACACCAGTGGCAACGACGACTACCAACTCAACGTCGGCAGTAACACCCGCCCGAAACACCCGCTCGAAAGGGTACTACAATGTAGCGGTCATGTTCCCATTTCGGGTCGATGAATTCAATCCCGATAAACGTCAGCGTTCGAATCAATATGTATACGATCTCTATGACGGGATCAGGATGGCAAAAGCCAGGTTGCAGGATGAAGGCATTACCGTGAATCTGTTCGCCTATGATCTGGACAACGATGCCAACAAAGCGCTTGAACTGGTCAATAGCCCGGCGTTTGCGCAAACTGACATGATCATTGGGCCTCTCTATGTGGAGCCAAACCGCATTGTATCGGCTTATGCCAATCAGAATAATATATTGTTGCTAAACCCGATTGCAACGAGCAGCGAGCTGGTGGCTAATCAGCCTATGTCTTTTTTGGCGCAGCCTTCACTGAATCAGCAGGCACTTAAGGTTGCCGATCAGGTACGAACGCTAAATGGTTTGCGTCGGGCCGCTATTTATTTCGGTTCCTCACGACGGGATTCATTGCTGGCACTTGCCTACCAAAATGAAATGAAACGGCAGAATTATCAAATTGTTGATTTTCGGAAATTAAGCGGCTCAGCACAGACAATGGCCGAGGCCATGCAACTTACGGGTACAGCAACGCCGTCGCGTTCCCTGAGCACCGTTACCCCTGTTTCATTGGGTCATGTATTTTTAGCCAGTAACAATGAAGAGGATGGTGCCCGCCTTATCGATGCCTTAAGCCGCCGTAAAGTAAGTGGACCACTGATTGCCACGGCTTCGGCTTTTGATTTCTATAAAACCTCTGCCTCCACATTTACCCGCCGGGATTTATACCTGCTTTATCCTGATTTTATCGACTCTGCACGTGAGCCGGTTACCGAATTTCAGGAGGAATACCTGGCAAAACGGAACACCATTCCATCTGTGTTTGCCAGTGAGGGTTATGACATGATGTTGTTCTTTGGTCGTCAGCTGGCGAAAAACGGACCGCAGCTTCGCAATCGAAACACCCTGCGTTCTGATACCGACGACTATTTACTGTCTGGATTTGATTACACTCAAGCCAATGAAAACCAGATCGTTCCTATCGTGAAATATGCCGATGGGCGTTTTATAAAAGTGAAAGAGTAGCTAAATGAACGTGCATTTCCCATCAATTTGATTTCGCTCTTTCATCAATTCTCTCATTCACTCTTTTACTTATGACAACAAGCGAAGAATTATTTGAAAAGGCGAAAACGCTGATACCGGGCGGGGTCAACTCACCCGTTCGGGCATTTCGGGCAGTCGGAGGCTCGCCCATCTTTATCAAATCGGCTAAAGGGCCTTATCTCTACGACGAAGACGGACGACAGTACATCGAGCTGATCAACTCATGGGGCCCAATGATTCTGGGCCACGCGTTTGAACCCGTGGAAAAAGCCGTTCGGGATGCCATTCAGCATTCATTCTCGTTTGGCGCACCTACGCGCAAAGAGGTCGAAATGGCTGAGCTGATTACCAGCATGGTCCCCTCCGTCGAGAAAGTGCGTATGGTTAATTCGGGTACGGAAGCCACCATGGCGGCAATCCGGGTTGCGCGTGGCTTTACCGGGCGCGACAAGATCATCAAATTTGAAGGCTGCTATCACGGGCATGGTGATTCGTTCCTGATTGCTGCTGGAAGCGGAGCCATGACAATGGGCATTCCCGATAGCCCCGGCGTAACGAAAGCCACTGCGGCTGATACACTCACTGCGCCATTTAACGATTTGGCGGCTGTAGAAAAATTACTGGACAATAATCATAACCAGGTTGCCGCTATTATTCTGGAGCCCGTTGTTGGTAACATGGGCTGCGTATTGCCAGAACCTGGTTTTCTGGAAGGCGTTCGCTCACTGTGCGATCAACACGGAGCATTGTTGATTTTTGATGAAGTAATGACCGGCTTCCGGCTGGCTAAAGGCGGTGCGCAGGAACGCTTTGGCATAACGCCTGATCTGACAACGATGGGTAAAATCATTGGGGGAGGTATGCCCGTAGGAGCCTATGGTGGCCGTGCCGAAATTATGAATATAGTGTCTCCTGTAGGGCCCGTTTACCAGGCAGGAACGCTTTCAGGAAACCCCATTGCCATGTCGGCAGGACTGGCCATGCTCCATCACCTGAACGATCATCCGGAGGTGTATAGCCGGCTGGAAGAAATTGGTTCGGCACTGGTAGATGGGTTTCGGTCAGGATTGCAGAAAGCTGGCCTGAATTATACGATCAACCACATTGGGTCGATGTTTACCCTGTTCATGACTGACCATGCTGTATCGAATTTTACGGAGGCAAAAACGTGTGATTTACCACTGTTCGGCCGGTATTTCCATGCCATGCTGAAGCGGGGAGTATATCTGGCTCCTTCGCAGTTTGAAAGTCTGTTCCTATCCGTTGCGCTTACCGATGATTTGGTCGCACAGATCATTCAGGCAAACGAAGAGAGTTTACATGAGGCACTGAACGATTAACGGTGTACAGCTGACAGCTGAGCGATGAATAAAATCAATCATCGGTTAGCTGTCAGCATTCATCATTCTACCCATGCGGTTCTCCATCATTATTCCGGTTTTCAATCGTCCCGACGAACTGCGTGAACTGTTGTTTAGTCTGACGAAACAGACCTATACAAATTTTGAGGTTATCGTTGTTGAAGATGGCTCCAGAGATAAAGCGGATGGGGTTGTGAATGCCTTTGCCAATCAACTCGACATTCGCTACTTTTTTAAAGAGAATACGGGGCAGGGCTTTACCAGAAATTACGGTTTTGAACGCGCCAAGGGTGATTATTTCGTCATTTTTGACTCGGATGCGCTGATTCCTTCTCACTATTTTGCGGTCGTAAACCAGCGTCTTGAGTCTGGCTGGCTCGATGCGTATGGTGGTCCGGATGCGGCTCATCCCGATTTTACCCCCATTCAGAAAGCGATAAGCTATTCCATGACGTCGCCTTTTACAACGGGTGGCATTCGCGGTAGTAAGAAGAATCTGGGGGGCACTTTTCATCCCCGAAGTTTCAACATGGGGTTGTCGAGAAAAGTCTGGGAAACGATCGGTGGTTATAAACTAAGCCGAATGGGCGAGGACATTGAGTTTGCTATCCGAATTATTGAGCGTGGCTTTAAGACCGGACTAATTCCGGAGGCTTTCATCTATCACAAACGCCGTACGAATTTTGGGCAGTTTTTTCGACAGCTGCGTTTTTTTGGCCGCGCGCGCATCAACATCTCGCGATACTACCCAAAAGAGCTGAAACTCGTTCACGCCATTCCGGCGATGTTTACCTTATTTGTTTTTTCGATTCCTGTTTGGGCGATCATTAGCCCAATTCTGTTTGGGCTGGCCGTCGGTGTATTGCTTCTAATTGCTTTCCTTATTTTGATTGATGCCACGCGGAAAGAGAAAAGCGTAAAAGTGGGCTTTTTAAGCGTAGAAGCGGCATTTGTACAGCTAACGGGTTATGGTATAGGGTTCATCAGCGAAGGATGGAGACGATTTTGGGAGCCTAAAGGCTTTAAAGAAACCGGAGCGACCATTGAGTACCCATCATAAAGACCGATTTATCGAAATACTTATTACTTTGCAGGCTACAAATGTTAATCTACGCTTAACGAAAGGTTATTGCTTTACGTTATATTTATAACGTATTGACTCCTGTATCCACTATGACCAAGCTTGCAAAACCACCCGGTCAAAAATTGGTTAAACGAATGAGCACACGTACCAAGGGGCTAATTGTAGCTCCACTGGGTTTGTTGCTCTTTAGCGCTGGCCTGTGCGTGTTCACGATAGCGGCCGACGCTAAACACAATGGCGCTACCTTTCAGCAATGGTTCTTGTGGGGAGCCTACAGCCTGATTCTGATGAACGGAGGGCTATTGTTGTTTGGGCAGGCTGTTCGTTATCGAGCTCAGCTGGATTATCGCCGGTTTGTGCGCCGGGAACTCAAAAAACGAGACCGCGAATGGGAGCGATCCCGACCAAAACGGAAAACCTCGCCGAGTTAAAGCGAGGTTTTTTTATGTACTTGATAACAAGTTAATCTGATAAACAGGTATACCTTATTTGGCCAGATTATGCTGCTTTCTTCTCAGCGAATGATGCCTTGATCGCTTCAACGTCAACATTTTTGATGATCGGCTTGCGCAGCAGTTGTTTGATAGCATTCGTCTTGTTATTCGCGATAGCGCGGTTCCGGCGGCCCTTACGCTTTAATTCAGTTACTCCCATGACTATATCTTAGTTTACTTGTCGGTTCGAATTTTGAAGTGCAAAAGTACAGCTTTTTTAGTCAGAATATACAGGATTATCGGATTTTTTGGCCATTATCCCACTTTAGAGACTCCGGGGGCTTATCAAATTGCCAAAGTTGTATGGTTGACAAATGAGCAGAGCCGAATTCTGATTGGATTTTCTTCAGGAACGCCAGTCGCAGCGCAATTGGCATACCACCAATTTTACAATCAACTTAATCTGGTTCTACTATCAGGGGGGCTTGACTACTGTTCAGCATTTTAGGGTTGTTGACACTCCTTTCACTGTCAGATTATTAATAACGATTATTAATAATCGGTAACGAATCACTTTTGCTATGGGAATAGCCATTGCTGGTGCGTTTAACTTGGCTGTATATTGTCTACGATCAAGGAATTATTTCTATTTGATTGAAAAAAAATACCATAACTATTGATTTTCACATTTCTGAACTTATATCTTTGTGAGCATTAACTTAGTGCGTTAAGTATTATGCGAAAAAACATCCGCTGGCTGATTGTCTGCCTCCTTTTTATTGCAACCGGTCTAAGTTTTCTGGATCGACAGGTACTGTCGATTGCTATCATCAAGATTCAACAGGAGTTTCAGATTACAGATGTTCAATACGGCATGATCAACACCAGCTTCCTGATTAGCTATGCAATCATGTTTACGCTGGGTGGTTGGCTCATTGACCGGGTGGGTGGCAAAACGGGATTAGCGCTTTCAGTAGGAATTTGGTCAATTGCCAACAGCCTGCATGCCGTCATAAACAGTTTTTCTCAACTGGTAGCCTTTCGGTTTTTTCTGGGTGTGGGCGAAGGAGGTTGTTTCCCGGGAGCGGCCTGGACAGTTTATCGGTGGTTTGATAAAAAAGAGCGCGCATTGGCCAATGGAATTGCTATTGGTGGATCAGCCATAGGCGCGGTGGTTGCACCTCCACTAACCATCTGGTTATCGGAGCATTATGGCTGGCGGGGTGGGTTTCTTATTCCTGGCCTGATAGGAATAGCCTGGGTAATAGCCTGGTTATTAATCCCCTGGAAGAAAGAAAATATGGCTTCCGGCACAGAAAGCGTACCGGCGCAAATGGATAAAGTACCGTTTCTGACGTTGTTGAAAAAAAGGCCAACCTGGGTTTTCATCCTTATTCGTTTCCTGCTCGATCCCGTCTTTTATTTTATGATGTTCTGGATTCCGAAATATCTTAGTTCGGTGCGGAATGTGTCTTTTGAAGAGATTGGGAAATTGTTCTGGATACCCTTTCTGGCATTGGGCATTGCCAATGTACTGGGTGGCTGGTTTTCGGGGCAGCTCATCGCCCGTAATTTTTCGGTGAATAAAGCCCGAAAAACCGTCATGGGTATTGCTGCCTTGCTTACCCTCGCAGCACCGGCTATTGAGTGGGTGTCATCGGTTGAAGTGGCGGTTGCCCTGATGTCGGTGTTTATGTTTGCGCACGGTTTCTGGATTACGAATTACATCACGTCCATCTCGGATATGTTTGGTCAGAAAGCTACCTCAACGGTTGTAGGGTTGTCAGGCACGGCGGGTGCTGTTTCGGGTTTGCTGCTTAATCCGCTCATGGGAGCCATAATTCAGAAATATTCCTATCGTCCACTTTGGATCGCATCGGGATTACTTTATCCATTGGCTTTCATTTTATTGATTGTGCTGATACCCAGTATCAAAAGCCTCTATTTGGGTGATAAACAGGAGGGATTACTAGAGGATATTCCCGCATCTGTTCGATAAACACATTTTTTTCAACAAATGGCAAACGTTAGAGGGGAACTTGTTTATTTTTAACTTAGTGCACTAACTGAATTTAATAAAGACACAAACTGAGTGTTATGGAGAATCACATACTGAACAGTGTTGCGCCAGTTCATGAAGCCGGTATCGTAAAACGAAAAAAGACACGTCCCCGAATTGGTGTGTTTGGGGTAGGTTATTTTAAGTATTGGAGCCAGTTTGACGGATTATTAGACGATCTGTTGAAAAAACAGGCTGTTTTTATTGAGAAAATAGAATCAATGAACTCGGTCGAAATCATCGATTTTGGACTGGTCGACGACGTAACGAAAGCCTATGAGCTTGTTCCAAAACTCAATGCGGCAAATCTGGATCTGATTTTCTGTGATATGCTTACCTATGCCACGTCGAGCACGTTTGGCGTAATCATCAAAAGCATCGAAACACCGATTGTACTGGTTGCCCTTCAGCCCGATAAAGCGATGGATTACAGCCATGCTTCTACGTATCTGCAATTGTATAACGATGATATCTGTGCCTTGCCTGAGTTTGCCGGGGTAGCCGTTCGGATGGGTAAAAAAGTGCCGCAGATGATAATTGGGACTTTGTATGACGACCCCGCCGTTGATCGTGAACTCGAGGAATATTGCCGAATCGCGGCAGTTCTACATGATTTGAAAACGGCCAAAATCGGGCATATCGGTCATCCAATTGAAGCCATGCTCGATATGCACTCTGATTCAACTATGCTGACGGCTCATTTTGGCGCACACATTGTTCAGTGCGAGGCTCATGAAATTGTTACGCAGTACCATCAGGCCACCGACGCAGAAATAGATGCGGTGAAAGAGCGAATTCTGGCTTTTTTTGATACGCCTGATCCTGTCTCTGACCCAATTTCCGAAAAGCTAAGGGATTCTGATCTACACATAGCTGCGCAGGCGGCTGTAGCATTGGAAAAATTCATTAAAGCTAAAAAGCTCGATGGGTTAGCCTATTACTACGATGGGCCGGAAGGTAGCGATACACGGGTCGTTATGTCGAATCTGATCGTCGGCAATTCACTACTCCAGGGTGCTGGCTTTCCCATGTGTGGCGAATCGGATTTGAAAACCTGTATAGCGATGCTTATCATGGAGCGGCTGGGCATTGGGGGCAGCTTCGCCGAATTTCATCCCGTCGATTTCAAGGAAGATTTTGTATTGGTTGGTCATGATGGCCCCCACAATATTGCCATTGCCGAAGGCCAGCCTGTGTTGCGGAGCCTGAAAAAATACCACGGTAAGCCAGGTTTCGGCGCCGGTGTCGAATTCAAGATCAAAGAAGGACCCATTACGATGCTGAGCATCAACTCAACCTATGAGGGCAAAATGAAATTCATCATTGCTGAAGGCGAATCCATCGCGGGTCCAATACCACCGACCGGTAATACCAACACGCGGGGTTTTTTCAAACCGGATGTCCGCACGTTCCTCAAACGATGGATCAAAGAAGGCCCAACGCACCATTTTGCCCTGGGTGTCGGCCACCATGCCGAAACGATTCAAAAGATTGCCGATTACCTGAAAGTCGAATCCGTCATCATTGACGGATAAGATTGCCTGACTACTTAAATCCTTAATCTCTAACTTATGAACCATTTTTTATTCCATCGGCTACGGCTCCTGGTGATTGGGAGCATGTTGAGTGTTTTAGCCGTCGTACAGGTTGTATCTGCTCAATCAACCAAAGGGTTGGTAAGCGGTAAAATCACGGCCGACGAAGACGGTGAAGCATTGGTTGGCGCAACCATCACGGAAAAAGGGACCACAAACGGAACGACGACCGATACGAATGGCAGTTTTAAACTCAATGTTTCGGCCAATGCAACGCTGGTTATCAGCTTTATTGGTTATGCTCCTCAGGAAATTGCCGTTACGAATGGCAATGGACAACCGCGTTCAACCATTAATGTCGCACTGAAAACCGATCAGCAGCAATTGCAGGATGTGGTTGTGGTTGGCTACGGAACACAGCGCAAAAAAGATCTTACGGGCTCTATCGTCAACCTTACCAGTAAAGACCTGGTGCCGGTACCCTCAGCCACAAGCGTCGATCAGATGATGCAGGGAAAAGTGGCCGGTGTGCAAATCACGCAAACTTCGGGTGCGCCGGGGGGAAATGTCAACGTGATTGTTCGGGGGATCAGCTCCATTACGGGTGGGAATTCACCCCTGTATGTGGTGGACGGATATGCCATTGGCACGGGGGGAGGAGGTTCCGATTTGAGTACGTTCAGTTCGAACTCCTATACGGCCAGTGGCATTGCCAATAGTAGTTCAACGAACCGCATCAACCCCCTCAGCATCATTAATCCTGCTGATATTGAGTCGATTCAGGTGTTAAAGGATGCATCGGCAACGGCTATTTATGGCTCACGTGGTTCCAACGGGGTGATTATCATTACCACCAAACGGGGCAAATTAGGCAAACCTACCATCAGCTTCGAACATTCGACCGGAGTTCAGGAATTGGCCAGAAAGATGAAGCTGTTAACACCCCGCCAATATGCTGAATTCGTCGCCGAAGGACGCGACAACGCCTGGGTGTTTGCAGGCGGGAAAGCATCTGATCCGAACAATGTGCGCAGCACCGCAACCCAGGTCAAACCTGAATTTCGGAATCCGGGTCAGTTTGCCGACGAAGGCTATGGAACGGACTGGCAGGACGTCATTTTCCGAAAAGGGATGGTTCAGAATTACCAGCTCTCAGCCAGTGGAACCAGTAAGGATGTCAGTTATTACGTGTCAGGCGGCTATTTCAACCAGAAAGGAATCATCATCGGCTCTGACTTCAGCAAATTTACCCTGCGTACCAACATCGATGCCCAACTTACTCAACGCCTGAAAATTGGTGCTTCATTTTCCGGCGCACACTCGTATGGCGATTTTGCGCGCGCTGAAGGTCACCTGCAATTCCGGGGATTGATTTCGGCTGCACTGGCGAGCGATCCGACCATTCCGGTATATAATGCCGATGGAACGCCCTATTCTGAGTTTTCTAGCCCAACGGGTATTCCGGTCGAAAATCCGGTGGTAATTGCCGCTGAATTTTCGGATAAACGTAACAACACCAATGTGTTCACCAATAATTACCTGCAATTCGAACTGGCACCGGGACTCATACTGAAAACATCGGTTGGCGTGAATTATTCCAACAATGTGACACGTTTATGGAAATCGTCGAAGGTGGGGCTGGCAACCAGTCGGACGGGAGCGGCTACGGCGGGTTCAACCGAAGTGAAAAGCCTGAACTGGCTGAACGAAAATACCCTGAATTATCGGCATAAGTTTGGAGGAAAACACGACATCGATGCCTTGGTAGGCTATACCATCCAGAAAAATTCGGATGAAATTTTGCAGGCTGGAGCCACCGGTTTCTCGACGGATTATGTCCCTTATCTGGCCGCCGGTACCGTCTCGACGGGAACGAATTACATCAGCGAATGGGCGATCATGTCGTGGCTGGCCCGGGTCAATTACACCTATGCCGGAAAGTACTTACTGACCGCTACCATTCGACAGGATGGCAGCTCACGGTTCGGCGCAAAAAATCGCTGGGGCACGTTCCCGTCGATTTCAGCGGCTTACCGTTTGTCAGATGAGCCATTTATGAAATCGGCCAGCTTTATCAGTGATCTGAAACTCAGGGCCAGTTTTGGGGTTTCGGGTAATAACCTGATCCCAAATTATGCCACTCAGGGATTGCTGGGCGTCGCACGCACCGTATCGAACGGGCAGATTGTATCGGGCGTAGTGCCGAACAGTTTAGCGAATGACGAACTGACCTGGGAGCAATCTGTACAATCGAACGTCGGTCTGGATTTGTCGCTGTTTCAGAACAGATTGTCGTTTACGGTCGATGCCTATCAGGCGTACAAGAAGAACCTGCTGCTGAACGTAACCTTACCATCCGCTTCCGGCTTTAGCACGTCAGTTCAGAACATTGGCGAGGTCGAAAATAAGGGGATCGAATTAACGGTTAATTCGCAGAACATCGGCAAAGGTCCATTTCAGTGGAATACCGATTTCAACATCAGCTGGAACCGCAATAAAGTGCTGGCACTCAACTCCGAAGCGGCCCGGATCGTCACCTCCGATTATCAGGTTGCGCAGGTTGGCTACCCGATTTCCAGTTTCCGTCTCCTCAACATTCTGGGCGTTTTCCAGACACCGGAGGAAATCAGCAAAAACCCAACCCAGAATCCCAGAGTGCAGCCGGGCGATTACAAATACCAGGATGCGGATGGCAACGGTACGATCAATACGTCGGATAGGACGATTGTCGGTAATCCCTGGCCCAAATTTACCTGGGGTCTCGGTAATCGCTTCAGTTTCAAGAATTTCGCGTTGAGCATTAGCCTGAACGGTACTTATGGCAATCAGATTTATTTCCAGGGTGGCGAGGTGTCTTTGAATGGAGCCGGGGTTCAGAATCAGCTAGCGTCGATGGCAGATCGCTGGAAGTCACCGGAAAATCCGGGTGCTGGCTTGTACAGCCGGGCAATTCGGAACGATTATGCCTTTGGCTTTAGCGCCGGAACGACCAAATACCTGTTCGACGGTTCGTTCACCCGCATTCGGGATGTTAATCTTTCCTACACGTTCCCATCCACGGTCATTAGTAAATTGAAACTCCAGGCCCTATCCGTCTATGCCGATGTGACGAACCTGTACACCTTCACGAACTATCCGGGTTATGATCCGGAAGGCAGCACCGGGGGCGATAACCTGGCCAAGAGTGGCGTCGACTTTTTCTCGTATCCGAACCCACGGACATATACCGTTGGCCTGCGCGTAACTTTTTAATCACTCCATTGATTAATACTCCTTTTACTGCCATGAAAAAGCGAATACTGGCCATATTGTTTCTGACGGCCACTTTATCATCTTGCCAGGATTTTCTGAACCTGAAGCCAGCATACCAGATTAGTGATCAGAGTTTCTACCAGAATCAGAATGATTTTGAGACGGCGCTGGTTGGGGTTTACAGTACCTCACGAGAGCTATACAGAGGCAGTGCGATTCAGTATATTGGCGAATTGTCGACCGATAACACTGAAATTCAGTGGTCATCGCCATCCGCCGATGAGATGCAACTGGACCAGAATGGGGTTACGGCAACCAATGCTTTTGTTCGATCGATCTGGAATACATGCCTGTATACAATTTCGCAGTCGACCAACCTACTGAACCGGATCGATGCAGTCAATTTCGATCAGACTGCCAAGAATCGGATTAAAGGCGAAGCGCAGTTTCTGCGGGCGTTCAGCTATTTTTATCTGGTTCGTTTGTTTGGCAATGTGCCTATCACGACGCAAACGTTCAGCAGCCCGGCACAGGTAGCAGCCGCCGATTTAACGCTGAAGCCCAAAGAAGAGGTTTACAAATTGATACTGGCCGATTTGACCAGTGCCGAAACGCTTTTGCCCGCCACGCTGAATGCCGACAAAACCAGGGCTTCGCAAATGACGGTGAAAGCCCTGCTGGGCAAAGTATACCTGACTCAACTGAGTTACGATCTGGCAGCTACCAAACTGAAAGAAGTGATCGATTCAAAGCAGTATTCGCTGGTTGCCGATTATAAGTCACTGTCGACCAACGGTAATGTCAATCTGCCGGAAACGCTTCTGGAAGTTGATTACCTGTCGGGCCAAACACTGGGCAATAACTATTCGTCGTTGTTCACACCCGCCATTACGAGTATGGCTATCTTTCCGGGAAATGCACAGGGGTCGGGCCGTATCGTGCCAACGCTGGACTTGATCAAAGCCTATGAAAACAGCGACGCCCGTAAGGCCATATCGGTCAACGATTCGGTTCTGTTGATCGGGGGCAAGAAATCATACAGTCGTTATGGATTGAAATTTGTGGATTTCAAAGCCGTTGATCCGGGCGATGGGAGTGTTTCATTCACGATACTTCGCTATGCCGATGTATTGCTGATGTATGCTGAAGTGCTGAATGAACAGGGCAAAACAACGGATGCGCTCCCGTACATCAATCAGGTTCGGCAGCGTGTCAAGCTACCCGTTCTGGCTGGTCTTTCGCAGGCTGATTTACGACTGGCGCTTGAACGCGAACGGCGGGTAGAATTCCTGTATGAAGGTCATCGGTGGTTCGATCTGGTCCGGACCGGGCGGGCGCAGACAGTCCTGAATGCCCATTATGTCAGTCAGAAACTTAACTTTTCGGTTCAGGATTTTGAAGTTTTATTTCCTATTCCGCAAGCCGAAATCGACCTGAATCCCAAACTGAAGCAGAATCCGGGCTATTGATCGCACAACATTGGTGGAATTCCATTTGTCTATTTTTTTGTCATGCTGATGAAGGGTGCAACTTAACATAAAGATGCGACCTTCATCAGCATGACAGAATTCAACCCATACCTTTAACTCATGCGTTCCCAAGCCTTACTCTTACTCTGCCTGCTCACCGTAGCCATTTTTGGTTTTACGTATTCGGAAATGTCCATAACCGATACGCCAAATCTGGACAACTCGACGCTACGCGGAAAGTCATTCAACAACATCACGCTGGAAGCGTCGCTCAAACCATTTAAGAAGAACGACAAGGCTTATATTCAGCAGGTTGCTGCCGAGCTTTTTACGCAATGGTCGGCCTTGTTGCGCCATACCGACACGGTTTCGGTGATGCTCTGGACATCGGATGGATCGGAGATTCTGGATTACAAAGGCAAACTGGATCAGCCGCTCGAATGGGCGCGCTATATCGGTAACCCCAACACCGAGCACGAAGTCGGTTCGGGACCGAAAGAATTGTCGCTTCACGAACGGGCCTATGTGTACATGGAAAACCCGCCTGCGTTTACGTACGGGGATTTGAAGTTCATAATTCAAACGCTGAAAGAAACGGGTCAGCGAATTACCGGCAAACCTGTTCGAATTGGCGCTACATTTGATCCGGGGCCGGAGTTTGCCAAGTCAGAATTTAAGTACAAAAAACACCCTGAAATTCTGGGTGGCAACGCCATGGGGCACAAGACCATGGTCAGTTGTTATTCGACCCTGAACGCCGATGCCGATGCCTATGCTGGCTTTCCAAAGGGAATTCCGGCCAATACGCCTTTTGGTACGTTTCTGGGCCGGCAGAGCCAACATTTCCTGACCGATCTGGGGTACGACTTCATCTGGCTCAGCAATGGCTTTGGGTTCGGTGTCGAAGGCTGGTCATCGACGGGTGCTATCTTCAATGGGAAGGCGTTTGCGCCGGAAAAACTGGCGAATACGAAAGAATTGATTGCGGGATTCTGGAACCTGTTTCGCAAAGAGTGTCCTGAGTTTCAGATTCAAACCCGAGGCACCAACTTATCGACGGGGGCCGATTTAGCCCGCGATGGCGTTGATCTAAAGCAGATTTACGGCGGCCATTACAACATGCTTCCTCCACCTAATTCGCCCTGGGCGGCCCTGGATGGTGATTTTGGGCTGGAAATGGTGGGCTACATGTCGCGAATGGCCGAGTTGCCCGACGAGCGCTATTTGTTTCGCTACTATACGCACGATCCCTGGTGGGTCAATAGCCCGTGGCTGGATCGTTACGGCCAGGAGCCGCACGATATTTACCTGCCCATGTCCGTGGCGCGCATCAATGCGAAAGGCGAGATCCGTCTGCCTACGCACCTGAATTTCCTGACGGCCGATAATTCGTATGGGGAGATGCCCGCTCAGGTGCCCGATGAAGTGACGCCCCATATTTTGAAAGCGCGATACGATTCGCCGACCGCGCCGGGCCCACTGGTTTGGGTTTATCCGTTCGATGAATACCATAGCTGGGCCTACAAACAGCCCGACCGACTACCGGAAATTTATTACGGCGACTGGCTTATCCGGCAGGCCATTAACAATGGTTTTCCGTTAAACACAATTACATCGACCGGTTCGCTTCAGAAAGTGTTAGCGACAAAACCGGCTTATTTCAGTGAGTCGATTCTGGTTTCCATTGTGCCGGAAGCCGGTTCTTCGCTCGAAAAAACGTTGATTGATTTTGTGCAGAATGGCGGCAAATTACTCATTTATGGCCCTGCCGACCATGCCGGACCTGCTTTTCTGAGTCTCCTAAACCTTCAGAATACCACTGCCCTCAACGGCGAGTTTCAGGTAAATTCGACTATAACGATCGACGAACTGACGAAAAAATATCCGAGCAAGATTGTCCACAATGCACTTTTTTCGGGTGGGGGTGTTGCTACGCAGGTAAAGAATAAGGGTGATGCTGGCACCAAAATACTGGCAAAAATGACGCAGGCTGCGAACGAACGCGACGTGGTTTGGGTACGCGAAAAGCCGGAATGGAAGGGTGGCAAGGTGGCTTACGTGCGTGGCACCAATTCGAGCAAGTTTACGGGTGGAAAACTGCTGACCCCCGACGACCCGGAGCAATTGTTTACCGGTCCGCTTTTGATGCGATACGTGCTGAATCAATTTGGACTGGATTACCGGATCGATAAGCGAAACCCATCGGTTAAAAACCCCGTATTGACCATTTCCAGAGGTAGTAATGGCTTTTTCTTTTCGGGGTACTGCCCAAACACAACCATCACCCATCGGTTCAAGCTGCCGCAGGGAGCGCCCATTCTGACGGGCTACGAAACGGAGCTGGCGAATGGCTATTCGGTTTATTCCATGCCGAAAGCCTGGCATCGGGAAAGCCGTCTGTTTGTTGATCAGGCTGACGGAATCGTGTCGTGTCAGGAAATGACATCGGGAGTGAAGCATATGAAACGCTGTATTCGCCTGATGGGTCTGAAAAATGCAACCGTCCGTATTTACCCGGATGAAGGCATTACGGATGAGGGCCTGCATGTTTACACAAACACGAGCTATCCGTGGAAAAAAGGACAGACGGCTTTCAAGCCCGGTGACAAAAAGTACGGCAAGCATTACGTAGTAGAAAATGTAACAGGCGATTTGGTCGCGTTCTGGTGATAAACTTTTAATACCCAACCTCCTTTCTTATGAAACGTAGTTCCTACCTGCTGGGATTTGGGCTACTTGTGGCTATGGTTTCGTTTCATAGCATAAGGCCTCAAGTCGATATAGTCACCTACACAAGTTTACGGGAAGGATTCAAAAATCCACCCATTCATTCCCGACCAAAAGTGTACTGGTGGTGGTTGAATGGCTATGTCGATACGCTTCGATTGAAGGAAGAATTGACATCCATCAAAAAGGCCGGATTAGGTGGAGTCGATATTTTTGAAATCGGATTACCACCCGCCAGCGATCCGAATCAGATCATCCCGGCAGGACCGGCTTTTATGAGCGATGCTTCCGTAAAAACGATTCACATGGCCATTCGGGAAGCGGGTAAATTGGGACTGGAGGTAGGCCTGAATTTGGCCAGCAGCTGGAATGCGGGTGGAACCTGGGTGAAGCCCCAGCACGCAGCCAAAACGCTTTACTTCTCCAAAACGACGGTCAGCAGTTCGAGCCAGTCGGCCGTTCGGTTACCGTTTCCAGCCATTCCGCCCGACAAGCAGGGTAAACCAAGGCCAATTGCGTACGGACCAGATGGCAAACCCGCCTATCACGAAGAAGTCGCCGTTATTGCCCTTCCGGCAGGGCAGCACGCGCAACTCGACACAACAAAAATTATCAATATCTCGGCCTTTTTCGATCCTAAGAAAGAAGAACTAAGCTGGAAAGCGCCAGCAGGTGAGTGGGATGTTTATCGGTATATCTGTTCCAATTCGGGGGAACAATTGATCCGGCCAACTCCCAATTCCGTTGGCCCGATCATCGACCATTTTGATTCGACGGCTACGCGAATGCACGTCATGTATTTCATCGACCGATTAAAACCACTCATCGGCGATTTTCGGAAGAGTGCGCTCAAAAATCTGTACCTGGCGAGCTACGAGGCCAAAGAATTTACGTGGACTCCAACCTTACCGGCAGCGTTCAAAAAACTGCACGGCTACGACCTTTACAAGTTTTTGCCCGCTATTTATAATCCTGAGCAATACCAGCAGGAAGTTGCTAAAAACTTCCAGTTCGATTTCGACAAAACCCTGTCGGAGTTGATGATCAAAAACCATTACCGGAAAGCGAAGGAAATTTGCAACAGCTACGGTTTGCAAATCATTTCAGAATCGGGCGGGCCGGGCCATTTGCACCACATTCCGGTCGAAACGCTGAAGGCACTGGGGGCGCTGGACGTGCCCCGCGGAGAGTACTGGTACAACCGGACTTTTTTCATGGAAAACGACAAGGATAGCCTGGTCGATATGCTTTATCTGGTGAAAGAAATTGCGGCCGCGTCGCACATCTACAAGCGCGGCATTGTCGAAGAAGAATCATTTACCAGTTACTGGGATTGGCAGGAGGGACCATCGGATCTGAAACCGCTGGCCGACCGGGCTTTCTGCGAAGGCATGAACCGTCTGGTCATTCACGGATTTCCACACAACCCAAAAGAGATGGGTCATCCTGGAATTGCTTATTTTGCCGGCACACATTACAATGATCGAAACACCTGGTGGCCGAAAGTAAAGCCATTCAATGATTACCTGGGCCGTATCTCATTCATTCTTCAACAGGCTGATTTTGTGGCTGATGTGCTTCATTATTACGGCGATAATGTGCCGAATTTGATTCCACCCAAGAATACACGGTTTTCGGTCGGGGCAGGTTATGATTATGAGGTGATCAATACCGAAGTTTTGTTGCGGGATCTGACCGTCGAAAAAGGCAGCTGGGTGTTGCCGGGTGTTGGGCGTTACAAGGTCCTGAGCATTGGAAATGAGGGGCGCATACCTGCGGAAGCGCGGGCAAAACTCAAAAAACTGAGCGAACAGGGAGCCACACTAGTCGAACGAAAATCGGCGATGCCAGCCTTAGCGGCACTCCATATTCCACCTGATTTTAGCTATGCTGGCCAGAAAGCCGATCAACGCTATACGCCACTGGATTATATTCACTATCGACGCGATGAACTGGATTTTTACCTGATTCGCAACACCACCAATCGATGGGTATCAACGGATTGTCAGTTCAGGCAACAAGCGAAAATGCCCGAAATCTGGGACCCTATTTCTGGATCGGTTGTGCCTGTTGCTGATTATAAGCAGGAAAATGACCGAATCAACGTGCCGGTTTCCCTTCCACCTTTTGGAGCCTATTTTATCGTATTTAGTAAACCATCGGCAGCTTCTGGCCCTAATGTTGCCAATGCTGATTTTGACAATCTGAACGCAGCGAAACCTGCTATGGTACTGGATGGCCCCTGGAAACTAACCTTCCCCAAAGGCTGGGGCGCACCCGAATCGGCTACGTTTCCCGAATTAATTTCCTGGACGGAATCGGATCAAAAAGGCATTCGCTACTTTTCAGGCATCGCTACTTATCAGAAAACATTTGATTATAAGTCCGTTGCGGCCACGACCAGGCAGCGGGTCTATCTCGACTTAGGTGACCTGACGAAAGTAGGAGAGGTATGGTTGAACAATAAGCCCCTGGGCATCGTCTGGACACCGCCCTACCGCGTCGATATTACCGATGCAATTAAGGCTGGTCCAAACTCACTGCGTATCGATGTCGCCAATACCTGGTCGAACCGGTTAACGGGCGATGCTATAAATGGTGAAAAATACACCAAAACGAACATCACCAAAGCTAACAAGAATCTGGTTCCCTGGGATAAATTACCCCTGATCAAGTCAGGTCTGTTAGGGCCGGTTATGATTCATACCGTAAAAACCATTCGTTAAAAAGGGAATGAAAAAGCAGGTTTGGTACCTTCTGTTGACCTTGTTTGGGTTCATCAATACGATTGCTTCAGAGGTTTCATGGGGGCAGTCGGGTAAGATAATTACCCAAGAACCCACCCGAATTCAGGACGTCATATATGGCCATAAGTTCGGTACTGCGCTTACAATGGATATTCTGAAACCCGCCAAACCGAATGGAATTGGTGTCATCTTCGTACTAAGTGGAGGCTGGCATTCCGACATCAGCATGATTGAAAAGCGCCGTAAGCACTTCCATTATTTTACGGATCGGGGTCAAACGGTATTTCTGGTCATTCACGGATCGGCCCCGAAATTTCAGGTAAACGAAGTCATTCAGGATGTACAACGGGCAGTACGTTTTATTCGGTTTCATGCTGCCGAATATGGCGTTAACCCAAATCGGCTGGGTATGTCAGGCATGAGTTCTGGCGGCCATATTTCTCTGTCTATCGGTACTGGCGTAGGGCGGCCTTCGCTGCCTGATTCCATGCAGAAGGATGCTTCAGCGGCCGTCGATCCGGTCGATGGAGTTTCCAGCCGAGTGCAAGCCGTTGCGTGTTTCTTCCCACCCGCCGATTTGGTTAATTTTGGAAACCCAGGACGCTTGTTTGTCGAATGCGACACGGTGCGACGATACTGGCCACAGTTTGGTGTAGAAGGAAAATCGAGGGACGAAAAATTGGTTATAATGCAGAAACTGTCACCTTATCATCAGATTTCTAACGATGATCCACCGACCCTAATTCTGCACGGGACTATAGACCCCATCATTCCTCTAGAGCAGTCAGAACGGTTTGTTGCCCAGCTAAAAAAAACAGGCGTTCCGGCTCAATTGATTATTCATCAGGGTGGTGCTCATGGTTGGGATGAGACCTGGGAGTCGGATTTAGGCGTACTGGCCGACTGGTTTGAGAAATACCTGTTGACTGAACGGAAATGATACAGCCGCTACGGCTCTAAAACTTGTCACGACAATGTTAAGAAAACTTTTTCTACTGATCTCTCTGCTAGGTTTATCGGTTCATTTGATGGCTCAACAGGCCGACTCGACCACGTATTTAGCGGATGTCAAAAAGGAACTGAACGCGGTTTGGCCCAAGAACCGGACAATCAATCTGGTGTTCCATGGGCATTCGGTACCGGCAGGTTTCTGGCACGATCACGAAGTTCATACGCTGGAATCCTATCCGAATCTGTTGCTTAAAAAGCTGAAGGATCAATATCCGTATGCCGTTATCAATGTGATTGTTACCGCCATTGGTGGCGAGAATTCCATAAAAGGGCAAACCCGATTTGAACAGGACGTACTTGTTCATAAGCCCGATGTTTTGTTTATTGATTACGCCCTGAATGACCGATTTGCCGAGATCGGTAAGGTAAAAGAAGCCTGGGTGCAAATGATTGAGACTGCGCTCGCCCGAAACATAAAAGTCGTCCTGTTAACACCTTCTCCCGACCGGCGACTAAACATTTTGGATCGGGCAAACCCGCTGGAGCCGCACGTTCAACAGATTAAACAACTAGCTGAAAAATACCACACAGGCCTGGCCGATCCGTATGCGCAATTTAAGCGAATTGCTGCTCGTGGCGACCTGATCAACTACATGTCGCACGTCAATCACCCGAACCGGGAAGGGCACGAAATTATTGCGACAGAATTGATGAAGTGGTTTACGAAGTGACCGGATTGGCAGGGCGATAATCGTATTCAGGGCTTGCGATAACGGCAAATTTGTATTTATCGCCATGGTAATACGATTGTTCGATTTCAACAACTTTGTCGCCGGTGCAGATAACGGCACTATCCAGTACAAAAACGGGTGTTGGTTTACTCAACTCAAAATTAGTTGTGTTGGGTTCCAGAATTTTCACACCTAACGTTTGTTGAACCTCGTTGATTTTCAGGTGATAATTGTTTTCGTAAACTTTAAAATAAGAGACCTCCGTTGGTATTTTATTGATCTTTGGGCAAAGAGTCAGCGAAATGTATTTGACTTCATCTTTGATGAGCAACTCATCGGCATAGCGAAGTTGATGCAGTTTTAGAACAGGCCCATCAATGATAAAATGCCGCCCATTTATCTCCGATGAAATCCCATCCTGCAACACTGTTTTCTCCAGCACTATATTCTTTGGCGTGAACCCTTCGGCAATCAGGCTGTCGTGAAAACCGCGCCGGGTGGCATAGATGGAACCGAGCGTGCGTAATAAATGATGGTCTTCCGTCCGATTGAGCACATACGTTCCCTTGCCCTTTATTCGTCGGGCCCAGCCTTTGGATTCGATGGCAAGCAGCGTTTTTCGGGCCGTTGTATTGCTTATTTTAAAGGTTTTAATGAGCTCATTTTCAGACGGAATCTGATCGCCTGGCTTTAACTCACCAGTTTTTATCTTTTCAATAATGATCTCGCTAAGCGCGATGAATTTCGCTTTATCGGTTGCCAGTAGAGCAGTTGCCCGTTTTTTTTCCATCAATTCAATAGACCGGTCAATGAACTGCAAATGCTTGAGTTGAGTATTGTTCTGTTGATCAAACAGAAGAGGGCATTCGCACGTTGGTCAGTTTGTAAATATACAATGTTCCTTCTTATGATTAAACCCGGTAACATTTATGGCTTCTGGTAAGCCGGGGAAGATTCTTGTTGTTTACTCTGGGAATAAACTGGTTATTGGCAACTTTTACGAATTAGAAAACACTCACAGTTGCTTGCTGACAATCTGTTGCTCATTTTTGCTTCTATAAGCGGACAAATACCGTTTTGATGACCAACCGGAAGCGTTTATGAACGAGCAATCACGCAGAACATTCGTTAAAAGTAGTGTCGCGGCAGGCTTAAGTGCTGCTATTCCCGCAACGAGTATGGCTGAAATGGCCCCCAAAGAACTGTTTGTTCACCATGTGCTTTTCTACCTGAAAAAGCCAGATAGCGCAGCCGACAAGGCTAAACTGCTGGAAGGGTTGAATAAACTGGCAAAATGTCCTACCATCAAACTGGTGCATATTGGTACTCCGGCCGGCACAACCCGCGATGTTATTGAGCGGAAGTACGCCTATTCCTGGCTCTGTTTTTTCGATAGCCCTGCCGATGAGGAGAGTTACCAAAAACACCCGATTCACGATGATTTTCGGAAAAATTATTCATCGCTGTGGGAAAAAGTTGTCATCTACGATTCGATTGGCCCGAAGCGATAGAAAGTCATACCGGACGATCCCTCGTTTCGAGGTCGTCCGGTTCCTAAGCAGTTGCCCCCGGCACCGTATTGCCCGAATCGATTGACGGGGATGGCAGTGGCGTAGTTCCGCGTGTAAAGGAGATAAGTGCACCCATCAATACCAGGCCTGTCATGGTGAGGTAGACGTAATGCATCCCAAGGAGTTGAGCAACGGCGCTTTCCGGTGAAACAGAATGGGCTACGCCGTATCGATTCCGGAGGCTATACCAAACAGCCGCAGCCAGTGCAATACCGACTACAAACCCTAGATTGCGCATAAAGGCAATCATACTGCTGGCAATTCCCCGCTGTGTCAGCGGTGCGGCATTGAGGGCGCTACTGCTGTTTGGCGATTGGAACAGACCAAAGCCTAAACTAACCAGTGAACTTCGCCAAACCACGTCTGTCCAGTCCCAGCTCGTGTCCAGAAACGAAAAGGCGAAATAGCCACAGGCTGTAATCAGCAAGCCCGTACTCGATAACCAGCGGGTGCTGACTCTACTCGATAAATAGCCACCCAGCGGGGCAATAATGCTGAGTGTTAAAGGCCCGGCCAGCAGTACCAGCCCTGCCCGTTCGGGATTTAGTCCAAGCAATTGCTGCAAAAAGAAGGGTATAACAAACAGGTTGGCTCCAGATGCTACAAACCCACAAAAGGCGGCCAGTATGGCGGCCGTAAAGGGTTTGATTCGGAATAGACCGAGCCGTAACATGGGTTCGCTAACCCGCATTTCCCAGAGCAGAAAAAACAGGATCAGAACTGCCCCGATTGACAGTAATGCGATGACAAGTGGATCATTCCAGCCATAGTGTGGCTCAGGGCCAAAATCCAGCCCGGTCAGTAGCGTCGTAACACCCACTAGAAAAAGGCCAGCGCCAACCAGATCAAACCGTTGTCCGGTAACTTTTGGGCTTTTTGGGAGTATTGTCCAGGCACGCCAGATGGCTAGTAAACCAATCGGAACATTCACGAAAAAAATACTCGACCAGCCAAATTTGCCAAGTAATAACCCGCCAATTACGGGTCCGGCACTGGAACCCGCAGCCACAACCGAGCCCATTAACCCCAGAGCCTGACCACGCTCGCGCGGGGCGAAAGCATCGCTGATAATGGCTGGCCCAATAGCGTAAATCATAGAGGCACCTATCCCCTGTAGCACCCGAAAAGCAACCAGCGACCAGAGGCTCCAGGCAAGTCCGCAGAACAACGAGCCTAATACAAAAACACTGAAACCGGTGATGTATAGCTGTCGTCGACCAACCCAGTCCGACAATTTGCCCATGATAAGCAACGTACTGGTTGTGGTTAGCAGGTAACAAAGAACAACCCATTCAACGCTGTCGCCAGCGGCTAATTCACGGCGAATTGTTGGTAGTGCAATATTAACAATGCTACTGTCGAGCGTCGACATGAACGTTCCGAACATAACTGTGCCCAGAATGATCCATTTGGTTGGAGCCGATGAGTCGACGGCAGAAGAGGGAGAGGTCACGGGCAATCGAAGTTCCTTTTAGGGTTTAACTGGTGGAATAGACTGGTTGTTTGGGTCAGACTCAACTAAAATTGACCATAAATCGAGGGCGAAGCTACTACTTCGCCGTTGATCGTTTATCTTGAGGGGCTCTTAATCATAGACTTCAATCAACAATACAACCCGATGAAAACATCCAGACGTAAATTTCTACACAAAACAACCCGAAACGGCTTGGCGGCCCTGTCGTTGGGTGGCATCACCACAGACGTATCCAACCTGATAGCTGGTCATGACGCGGAACCAGCTATGCCACCTCTTGAGTCTATGTTACTCAAGCCCGATCACGTGGTTCGATCGGTGCCGGAAAATATGGTTTACGGCTATTTTGGGGCCGATGTGCCGCCTGTTTATAAAGTGAAAGATGGGGATGTGGTTGAAATTCAGACCGTGAATCCGTCGGGTGTTAGCCGCACCAATCCGGAAGAATTTTATGCCAAAAATCAGTTGCCTGTCGATGCACACGCGCAGGAAGTCATTGCGATCATGAAAAATGTGAAACCCGAACCATCTGGTATTCGGGGGCATATGCTGACTGGTCCGGTCTATATCGAAGGAACCCAGCCCGGCGACAGCCTTGAAATTCGAATTCTTGACCTGACCTTTCCGGCTGGTTTTGGCGTTAACAGTGTCTGGCCGGGCGGAGGTGGCATTCCAGATGAGGTTAAAACCCGTGAGACGTTCGTTTACCGCTATGATGCCAAACGAAAAGTTGCGTTGTTAAAAGAGGGCGTTGAAATCCCACTGAAGCCGTTTATGGGTGTTATGGCCTTGTCGCCACCGTCGGAAACGGGCCGCGTTAGCTCAATTCCGCCCGGATTTTTTGGCGGCAATCTGGATATCAAGCACCTGACTAAAGGAACGACATTACATTTGCCTGTATCAGTTCCGGGTGGTTTGTTTACCACGGGCGATGGCCACGGAGCGCAGGGGAATGGCGAAGTGAGTGGCGTTGCCATTGAGACGGCAATCACGCTAACGGTTAAATTTATTGTTCACAAAGGAAAAACCCTGAAACTGCCCCGCGCCGAAACGCCAACGCATTTCATTGCCGTCGGGCTGGATAAAGATTTGAATAAAGCCATGAAAAATGCGCTTTCAGAAGCCTGTGCATTTATTCGGGATGAACTTGGCTTTACGTTCAACGAAGCGTTATCGATTGCCAGCACCGCCGTTGATTTCGAAGTAAGTCAGGTGGTCGATCAAACGCTGGGCGTCCATGCCATGATTCCCAAATCGATTTTTACGAATAAGAAATTCGCCTACTGGCAGTAGTTTAATTGACTTTCGCTCAGGGTTGTAGAGGTGTGCCACTGTTTCTAATCTTGCTACCAATAACCGTGGTACACCTCTACAACCCTCAATTTATTTACTCACAACCTGAACCACGTATGTTTTCTTCACCTGTCCATTACCCGTGTCGCTGGCTTGCTTTTCAGAAAATACAACATTTGCGGTGCCGACGGTGACGCCTTTCAGTTGAAAAATAGTGGGCTTTGACTGATTTCGTTGGAGGGTATCAACGGCAGGAGCCAGCTCGGGCCGCGATACTTCGACTACTTCCTGATTATCGGACGTACCAATTAACTGCAGAGAACTGTCGCCACGGTTGGCCAGCGAAACTTCCTTGATTTCGCCCACCTGTAACCGAATTCGCTGGCTGGTACCAGCGGTTTTAGTCGTGCTACAGGAAGTAAACCCAACCAGAAGCCCTATAAGCAGAAATTTCGGTACGATTTGGCAAAACTGTTTGGCAGTGCTTTGCAAAAAGTGAAGCCGTTGAGTGGATCTTGTTATCATACCGGCTATAACTACCTGACAGCATGAACAGTTTGAGAATTGCAGGCAACGGTATCATTCGGGTAAGAATAAAACCAAACCAAGGAGTTTTGAACGAAGGATACCTATAAACCAATATGTTTTCCCACAATATAGCCGGTTGTCCAGGCATTCTGGAAATTGAACCCGCCCGTAATGCCATCTACATCGAGGACCTCGCCCGCGAAAAACAGCCCTGATTGAGCCTTACTTTCAAGCGTTTGTGGATTCAGACTTCCGAGTGGAACGCCCCCACAGGTGACGAACTCCTCTTTAAAGGTACTTTTACCAACTACCTGAAACTGACTATTGGTTAGCCGTTCGGTCAGGCGGTTAAATAATTTGGCGGGGAGGTCGGCCCATCGCTGGCTTTCCTGGATTCCAGATTCGGTGGCTAGAGCCAGCCACAGCCGTGATGGTAATCCAAACGGATTTTGTGAGCTAACCTGTTTTCGGCCGTTCTGCTGTCTGAAATTCTGTAAGGCAGTCCGCAAATCGTTTTCTGTGAGCGTTGGAACCCAGTTTATTCGCAGGGTGAACCGGTAGTCGACTGCTGCCAAATCGCGGGCTGCCCAGGCTGAAAGCCGAAGTACGGCCGGGCCACTGAATCCCCAGTGAGTCAATAATAGAGGGCCACGTTGTTGCTGCTTCGTGCCAATCACATAAACCCCCGCATCGTGTACGGCTATGCCTGCCAATGGCAAAAGGTAACTAGTTGGTACATTGAATGTAAACAGCGATGGTACAGGTGTTATTAAGTCTTCAGTTTGTTGGGGGAACCAGTCATAAGCCGTTCGTTGTGGATAGCCGCCTGTTGCCACAAGTACACGGTCGGCGTAGAAGGTTTCGCCGGTGAGTAACTGGATTTGCCAGCCTGATTCGTGTTTCCGTAAAGAGCTTACCCCACAACTTGTACGAATCCGAATGCCCAGGTTTTGCGCCACATGGAGCAGGCAGTCGATGATTGTTTCGGAGGTGTTTGTTTCAGGAAACATACGCCCGTCAGCCTCGGTTTTTAGGCGAACACCATTCCGCTCGAACCAGCGTACGGTGTCGGCGGCATCGAATTGATTGAGCAGTGATCGCAAGGCCTTTTCGCCACGAGGATAGTGTTTCACTAATTGCCGATTGTCAAAGCAGGCATGCGTAACATTGCAACGTCCGCCACCCGAAATGCGGACTTTATTCAAAACAGTGCGGGTCTTTTCCAGAATGGTGACGGTGGCTCCCGGAAACGTTTCGAGGGCGGTAATGGCCCCAAAGAAACCGGCTGCACCTCCGCCAATAACGGTAATGGCTAACGACATAATTTTTGTAACAGCAGTTTGCAATTTGTGGTTCGCCGGCAAAACGAAACCACTAACCCATATGCACCTGACTAATTCTTGCCGACTGACAACCGGGTTATAGTCAAACTCAGTAGTTTTACAGTTATGTTTTTCAAGCCTCGATTTAATACTAAAAACTATTCACGACAGGGATTTCGACTACGGGGCAATACCCTTGGGCTTCTATTCGTGTTTTTCCTGATCGGTTTGTTTCTTCACTATGGTGGTAAAACAAAACCCGTTGTTGCATTCTGGAATGATGTCCGGGAAATTATTGGCCTGGGACGCTCGCATTCGGAAAAAGAAGGGTCTAATCCTTATAAAGCTCCGGAACCTAACCCGGACGTTGCCACGGATGACCAATCGCCTTCATCGACTGAAAGTGAAGCGAGTGATAACAACAATAGTAGCTCGTCCGAAACGAATCGGGCGTCTAAAACCGTGCGCTTCGATTTCGAAAAGCAGGTCGATTTTTTACTGCCTGTTTCTAAATCGTCGGATGCTGAACTGATCCGGCATGAGGGTTACACGTTAAGCTATCGCGACGAATACAAAGATCCGGAATGGGTAGCCTATCCGTTGCTGGACTATGAAACAACCGGTGATGCCGATCGTAAAAATGAGCAGTTCAGACCTGATCCTGAAGTCAGGAATGGAACCGCTCTGCCATCCGACTATACGCGTTCCGGTTATGATCGGGGGCATTTGGCCCCAGCTGCTGATTTTAAGTTTTCACAGCGAATGATGCGCGAAACATTCTTTATGAGCAACATCACACCCCAGGCTCCCGAGTTTAACCGGGGCATCTGGAGTGATCTTGAAAATCTGATCCGAATATGGGCCCGGCGCGACAATGGGCTTTATGTAGTGACCGGTCCAGTACTCAAGCCCGGTTTGCCGACAATCGGAAAAGCGAATGAAGTAAGCGTTCCCCAGAAATTTTACAAGGTTATTTTATACTGCAACAAGCCAGACATTCGCATGATTGGGTTTTTGCTCGATAATGAGTCCTCCAATAGTTCATTAAAGCAGTTTGTAGTTCCGGTAGACCAGATTGAGCAATTGACGGGCCTTGATTTCTTTCCTAAAATCCCGGATGACCTGGAGCGAAAACTGGAAAGTAAGGGCCGATCAGAAATGGTGGAAGAATGGTTTAGCAATTAAGCAAAAAGGCGAGCAACGGCTCGCCTTTTTGCTTAATTGCTAGGTTTTTTGCTTCTTCTTTTTCGCTGCCGGGAAGAGAATATTATTCAAAATCAGCCGATAACCCGCCGAATTGGGATGTAAATTGAGATCTGTTGGCTCTTCCCCGATTTCGTGCCGATAGTCTTCCGGGTCATGACCGCCGTAGAAGGTAAAGAACCCGCGACCGTAGGGGCTATGGATGTATCGAGCCTCGCCCGCCGAGCGATTTTCGGCCATGATGACCACTTCAGGCTTGATCAAATTTTTCTTGAATGCCGTTGTTTGTCCCATAAACCCTTTAATGACGTTCAGATGGTTCTGAGTAAGCATCGTTGGAATAGGGTCGTACTTCGCTGAGAACTGAAACAGCGTGAAATAATCATTGTGTTCGCTCAGACCCCGTTCTTCGGGCTGGTTATCAATATTCGAGAACTCGATCAGGTATGGATTGGTATACACCTGGAAGTTCCGGAAGGCAAATGTCTGACTATAATCCAGTTTGCTATTTGCATTGGGGTCTGCTGGATCGCCGTCGTAGAATGCATCGACAATGTCTGTATTTTGAGACGCCAGCGCTATATCATACGTATCGGTAGCGTTACACATGGCGAAAAGGTAGCCTCCACCAAGCACAAAATCGCGAATTTTCTGGGTAACGGCCCGCTTTAGCTGGGGTACTTTTGTAAAACCAAACTTACGTGAGATGCTTTCGGCTTCCTGCTTTTGAGCAATGTACCAGGGTTGATCCTTGAAGTGGAAAAATTTGCCGTATTGCCCCGTAAAATCTTCGTGGTGCAGGTGCAGCCAGTCATATTCAGGTAATTTGCCATTCATTACTTCCTCATCAAAAACAATGTCATAGGGAATCTCGGCGTAGGTCATGACCATCGTTACGGCATCATCCCAGGGTTGTTTCGTTTTTGGGGAATAGACCGCTACTTTGGGCGGTTTTTGCAACTTTACCGCGTCCATATTGGCATCGGCCGCAGCAATTTCTGACAGAATCTGGGCAGATTGAGCATCAGAAATAACTTCATAGCTAACGCCCCTAATCACCATTTCGTTGATAAAGGCCTGGCTTTGGGGCATCAGGAACGAACCACCACGGTAGTTGAGCAGCCAGTCTATTTCGGTATCGTGCGTTTTTAGCACCCAATACGCAATGCCATACGCTTTAAGGTGATTCTTCTGGGAGTCATCCATTGGAATCAGGATCTTAGAGGCCCATACATGACCCGTCAGTATCAAAATTAGGATAAGCGGTAACAGCAGCCGTTTCATTGGTTTCCCCGTTAAGAATGCTAATGGTAGTTTTGTGATAACGAAAGATAAGCAAATTTTGTGCAGAAAATTAATTGTGAATGAACGATTGGGACATTAAACTTATAGTCTGCCAATTGCTCAGTCACCTGTTCGTCCATTCCCTCATCGGCAAATGAATTTTATCGAAAATATTCGCGAAGGGCTGCGTTCGATTGCGGGCAATCGGCTTCGTACCATACTGACCTCGCTCATTATCGCCATCGGAATTACATCGCTGGTTGGTATTCTGACGGCTATTGATGGAATACAGAATTCCGTAGCCAGTAGTTTTGCGGGTCTGGGTGCCAACACATTTAGTATTGTTGCTCGTCAGGATGCATTTCGGCGGGGTGGGAGAGTCCAGAAACAGGATGAACCGATTGATTATCATGATGCTGTTCAATTTAAACAACGATTCCCGTATGGGGCAACCATTGCCCTCTCAACGGTAGCAGCCGGGGCCGCTCAGGCTAAGTTTGGCTCGAAAAAAACAAATCCGAATGTACAGGTAATAGGAGGAGATGGCGCATATATTCCGGTAAAAGGATTCACGCTACAGAGTGGTCGAAATTTTACAGAAAACGACCTTACTTATGCGCTTAATGTGGCCATTTTAGGAAGCGAAGTAGCCAATACCTTATTTGAGAAAAAACTAGATCCAGTCAATCAGGTCATTCGGGTAGCTGGTAACCAGTATAAAGTTGTGGGCGTGCTGGCCAAAAAAGGCGGTCTTACGGGTGGAGATGAAGACCGCATTGTGCTTATTCCATTAGATAATGCCCGAGCGATGGCCGGTACCCAACGACAAACGTTTAACATTACAGCCTCTGTACCTACGGTTGCGGATCAGGACGAAGCCGTTGGCGAAGCCCGTGGCGTGATGCGTCAAATTCGGCGAGACCAGTTAGGACAACAGGATTCGTTTGAGGTAGAGCGCGCCGATGATCTAGCTAAAGAAACCGAAAACATCACCGGGTATCTTCGCATGGGAGGATTCGGGATTGGGTTCATAACCTTACTCGGAGCTTCTATTGCCCTGCTCAATATTATGCTCGTATCTGTTACCGAACGTACTCGGGAAATTGGTATCCGGAAATCACTCGGCGCTACTCCGAAACGCATTCGTGAGCAATTCCTGATTGAAGCCATTGTTATCTGTATTCTTGGCGGTCTGGGTGGTATTGTTTTGGGACTTGGTATTGGCAATCTGATTGCCATGCTCATTAGCGGGGGCGAAGGTAGTTTCGTGGTTCCGTGGGCATGGATGGCCCTTGGCATACTAGTCTGTGTAACGGTAGGCCTGTTTGCCGGTATTTATCCGGCCGTACGGGCATCGAAACTCGACCCTATTGAAGCGCTTCGGTATGAATAAGTGCTAATAAATGAAAAATATTCGTAGCACCCTTTTGCCGTTACAGCTTTCTCCTTACTTTTGCACCCACGTTTGACAAACGCATCTCTGGAAACGGAGACGATTCTGTCGCCGGGATGGCGGAATCGGTAGACGCGATGGTCTCAAACACCATTGTCTGCAAGGACATGCCGGTTCGAGTCCGGCTCCCGGTACTATCAGAACGCCTAATTAACTGTAAGTCAGTTTGTTAGGCGTTTGCTGTTTTAGTTGGTATACGGAATCAAAAAAACCTGAATGGCACGTGAGACAAATAGGAAGGTACTGGCTAAGTGCTGGAATGGCTTTACGGCTTTTATTTTTGTCTATGTATTGTGATAGAACAATACGAGTGTAAATCGCCATCGGTTCTGTTCCTCAGAATACTACGCCCGCCCGCGATGATAACATTGTCTTCGGCTTTCCATAATTTCAAACGGACTTACTGAATACCAATTTCCTATTTACTGACCGATTCGTTTATGGATTACTACGTAGTACCGGTTTCCGAGGTAGCCCGCTCACTGAAGACCTCACCGACGGGACTTACTCTCGAAACGGCCAGACAGCGGTTGACGGAATACGGCAAAAATCAGATTGAGGACGCCAAAAAGAAAACGGTCTGGCAGATTCTGCTGCATCAATTGACGGATGTGATGATTCTGGTGCTCATCGCAGCTGCCCTAATTTCGGGCCTGGTGGGCGAATTAAAATCCACGTACGTTATTCTTACCATTATTATCCTCAACGCCATTATCGGATTTATTCAGGAGTATCGGGCTGACAAGGCCATGGATGCCCTCAAAAAAATGGCCACTCACCAGGCACAGGTGTTACGGAATAATCGAACCACCAGGGTGGAAACGTCCGAACTGGTGCCCGGTGATGTTACGTTGCTGGAAGCAGGGAATATTATACCTGCCGATGTTCGGTTTATCGAAACTCACTCACTTAAAGTCGATGAATCGTCATTGACGGGGGAATCAACTAATGTTGAGAAAACAGCGGACACGCTACCCGAAGGGGATTATCCGCTCGGAGACCGTCTGAACATGGGCTATAAAGGGACATTTGTAACCAATGGGCGAGCATCCGCCTATGTCGTTGCTACTGGCATGAACACCGAACTAGGTCGGATTGCCACCCTGATTCAAACAGAAGAAACCATAACGCCCCTTCAGAAACGACTGGCCGTATTTGGCAAGGGCTTGTCGGTAGCGGTTTTGGTACTCTGTGTTATTTTTTTTGGTGTTGGCTGGTTGCGGGGCGAGCCAATTCTGAATTTGTTGCTGGTTTCCATTTCGCTGGCCGTTGCCGCCATTCCTGAGGCACTTCCGGCAGTGGTAACCATTGCACTGGCGCTGGGCGCAAAACGATTGGTAAAAAGCCATGCGCTGATTCGTAAACTACCAGCGGTGGAAACGCTGGGATCGGTCACTTATGTCTGCACCGACAAAACGGGTACCCTGACACTCAACAAAATGAGGGTGCAGGAAATATACGAATCGCCGATGTTTGCCTTACCTGTTTTAGAAACGAGCAACGCACTACTAGTTGCAATGGCCCTCAACAATGATGTCGTAACCGATAAAGATGATAACTGGCTTGGTGACTCTACGGAAGTAGCGCTAGTTCAGTATGCTTCTAGTCAGGAATACGAGCGGGTTACACTCGAAACTCAATTTCCACGCATTGCCGAACTCCCTTTCGACTCACAACGAAAGTGCATGACGACGTTACATCAAACCCCGAACGGTGTCCTTTGTTTAACCAAAGGAGCGGTTGGGGTATTGTTTGATCAACTCGATGCCAGCCAGCAATCCAGCATTCCCGATTTACGACAGCGCGTCGACTCGATGGCTGAACAAGGCTATCGTATGTTGGGCTATGCGGGTAAATGGCTACCCGAACTACCCCAGACGATAACGCCCGCGACGATAGAATCAGGCTTGCTGTTTATTGGGTTTGCCGGACTCATCGACCCGCCCCGCGACGAAGCACGGCAAGCTGTGGCGGAATGCAAAGCTGCCGGCATTATTCCTGTGATGATCACCGGCGATCATAAACTAACGGCCAAGTCCATCGCCCAAACACTGGGTATTATTTCGTCAATTGATGATTTGGTGCTGACCGGGCCGGAACTGTCTAAGTTGGATGAGTCAGCATTCGACGCCATTGTGGAGAAGGTGCGGGTATATGCGCGGGTCGATCCTGAACAGAAGCTACGGATCATTAGCGCGTTACAAGCCCGGCATCAGTTTGTGGCCATGACCGGCGATGGTGTAAATGACGCGCCTGCCCTTAAAAACGCAGATATTGGTATCGCGATGGGCATCACGGGCACGGAAGTAGCCAAAGAAGCCGCGCACATGATTCTGTTGGACGACAACTTCGCGACCATTATCAAAGCGGTGAAACACGGGCGACGCATCTTTGATAACATCCTGAAATTTATCAGGTATATCATGTCCGGCAATGCGGGCGAAATCTGGGCGATCTTTTTAGCGCCTTTTTTCGGTTTACCCATCCCGCTACTAGCTATTCATATTCTGTGGATCAATCTGCTAACCGACGGTCTTCCCGGTTTGGCCCTGGCCTACGAACCCTCTGAAAGGAATAGTATGAAACGACCACCCATCGATCCCAGACAAACCATTTTTGCCGATGGACTAGCCTGGTTCATCCTTTGGGTCGGTTTACTGATTGGGGCTACTACCATCGGCATTGAAGCCTGGTCGATCTACGCGGGTATTGGACATTGGCAAACGATGACCTTTACAGTGCTCTGTTTCAGTCAATTGGGTAACGCTCTGGCGATCCGTTCGCGTCAAACGTCGGTTTTTAGCCTTGGGCTATTTTCTAACAAACCCATGCTTGGGGCCATTGGAGTATCGATAGTCCTTCAATTACTTATCATCTACATGCCTTTTTTCAATAACCTCTTCAGCACCCAGCCTTTATCGGCCTCTGAATTAGGAATAACGCTAGCCGTTTCAAGTCTTACATTCTGGGCAGTAGAACTCCATAAACTAATTAAACGTCAGACTACCACTTCAATCGGCGAGTTGGATGACTCAGGTAAACCCAGTGCATATCCTTACTAATGTTCGTATTCCATCAAATGCGGAATCAGTTGCGTACGCTCTGTTCATCTCCCAACCGACTAGTTACTACATTGTCCTAAGAATACCTGTTTGCATTCAATCAGTCTGACCGGTTGCCAGATTGGGCCAATCCCCCTATAATCTCGATGAAACCCACTAATTTCACCCTGTCGGATCAGTATTCCATTCAGTACCCTTCAGGGCTTCATAATCCAAATCAAAGTCATTCGTTTAATAGACTAACTCTTGAAGGCAATAAAATGGGAATACCTGAGCCATCCTGATGACTTGTTTAAAGGTGAGAAAGTTGATAATTCCAAATACATCGAATGACCAATGCTTAATTTACTTTACTTGCAATCCTTCTGGCTTCGATGAATATCCTGATCGGGTAGAAACTTTTTTGACGGGGAAGTTCGTGCAGTTGATCGGTAAAAACCAGGCAATTGTCAGTGCTTACATTGCAGAATTGCAGTTCTGTTCCACCACTTTTTACTGACTGTATTTCGATTTACACTTTATAATAAATCAACGGCAAACAGCCGCAAACAGATTGAAAAGCTACCTATTACCTTACCCTGATACCCGTATCTTCGTCCATAGGTGCACTGGCTAATTGGTAGAATTGATAGCCAAAAGGGTAACTTTGGTGATCCAATTTCATTAATTTTATACATATAGGTTCTGATCTGGATCTATTTTCTATACTATTTACTCCCTATTCAAGGGACTTCACCTGGTAATTCTCCAATAAACAACCCATTTCTCCTCCGCTTTTTCGCCTAACACTTGTTTGTTAAAGGTATACTCGACTAGGCAGTCACTATCCCACGGGTTTAATCGGCAACCACATACGATTGGAAAACAAATCCGTTGTTTAATTAAAGCTTGGGCAGTGGAATCATGACCACATAGCCGCCAAAGGGAGCATTTCTGGGGTGTTTATGGATTGGTATCAGCACAATATCTGCCTCGATCAGCCCGAAGCCCATCAGATAGACTTTCAGTTGCTTTAGGGTAAAGGCACGACTGGGAATGAATAAGCCAATTTGATGCAAAGGAATTGATGCATCGGTAAAGAGTAGGCAGCTATGTTTGACTTTGCTGTCAATAACGAGCCAGTCATATTGCGCTTGTGTCATGGTAGTCAAAATGAGCTTTGGCTGCTTCCTGATCCAGCATTAGAATCTGGGTAATGTTCCCGTTAATGGATTGGGATTATCGGATTGACTGACCGAAGTAGGCAGCGTCATTCGGGTTAATAAATGAAACAAAGGCTCAACTACTGATGTTCCAGTGGGTGTTCTGGAATCCTTACTAAGCAAAATACGCCCAGCGATCGTGTCGGCAAGCAACAACGGGCCATATCCCCTGATCACGCCATCAACAGTACATGTGCCGTAAAGCGAGTGTTTGACCTTATTGCCTTTTTCGAGTTGATTGATCTCTTTGATATTCATGTAGTTATTTGTTTTGCTGGTAATCTTATAGGAACGTGCCAATCTGAATATACGTTCGTCACGCTCTATTATTTAAATACCAAAGGTCCGGCTCAAGCTTGGAGCCAGGCGTCTCACTGCCCCTAATTTATGGAACAATGGCTTTAGAAGTCTTCACTTGCTGATGTTCCAGAGTGGTATTGACCTGCAAGCGTATGTCGGCCCGTAGTTGTCATAGCTACCAGCTCGTCGACCACTAATGTGTAGAGTATCAAAAGACTTCTTTGTGCAGAAGTGACTGGCCAGAGCTGGGTGAACTACTCCACTAACTGGAAATCACAAGCCAAAGGATGAGCGAGATCAACGCGAGGGGTCATCCTGGCTCCTGCCAAACGAGTTGAGGTAGCTGAACCAGCTTTAACCAATACTTACAGAATGCTTCCACATCCTGTAACGCGTCGCGCTTTAACATTAACGCATTGGCCCCGGCCCGGTAATAACGGGTCACTTCCCTATCCGAGATTTCACCTGTCCAGATCACGACGGGTATATGACGCCAGGCTTCGGAGTTCATGAGCCACTGCACTAACTCATAGCCGTCCATCAGGGGCATCTGCACATCAACCAGAATCAGGTTAGGCTGTAGACCCTCGATCAGCTTTTGGGTGGCTTCCAGTCCATTCTGGACATAGAGCAGGGAGACATCTTGTTGGCACTGATTGATCAGGCTGGATAACATGAGGAAATCATCGTCGTCATCATCGACTACTAGAATAGTGTACTTCATGGATAGTTGAGTAGAACTCTATAAATGCATAACCTACTTCTGGGGCCAACTTTGTAAACTAAGTAGTTAGACAATGAGTTACTAACTGCTTTTGCAACGATTAGTTTTTTATCAATTATGATGGGGCTAAATAAGTACTAACCCATGAGATAAAGAATGAATGATAGGTTTATGGCTAGATCAATACCATTGCCCTATTCCGTAACGCACTATTTCATACTATGCTCTCTCCTGAAAACACTAACTGTTTTAATTGTTAACGGTGATGAAGACGAACAATAATTTATATGCTCAGCCTTTCTGGACATCCAGTAGGCGAACGGCAAATTCATCTTGATTAATCTGCGACAGTAAAAAACGATTTTTGTTGTTCTATAATCGACAAGCCCTTCGAATAGTATTAGTCAAGACTTCCTTTAATCGATTGATTACTCAACATGATCTTGCACTGCCTGTCATTGGGTTTTCGCTATTTACTTACCTCTAGTCGAGATCCGGGTTGATTGTGCAAACGGGTGGATGTTCCATATACAAGTTTTATCGCATTCGCTTCATAGTTCTCTAAAATCGTGATCAAATGGCCAAGTTGGAAAATATCAGTCAAAGTGGTTACATGGCACATGGCTATATTGACGCATCTGACCATAACCCCGGTTGAATAGTTTGGCAGCTGAGGGGGACGATCTCAAGGCCATAGTCTTCCACTTCCCCCAGCCCCTATTACCGGATCACCGGGTAAATAACACGCTGTGGGAGGAAAGGAGCCCAGGTCAAACACAACCCATATTCGTAGCCGCTGATTTAGTAAAGCGGTTGACGGAATGGTTATGGTCTGGGTAGTGATAAATTGAGTGGAAGCGTTTGGGCTTTGAAAGCTCATGACTAATTCCGTTTCTTCCTGAAAGCTACCAGCCTCATTAAAGTCGGTAAGTGCCCAGCCAAACGTCGCGTTTCAGCATAAACCACTGTTTCATCAGAGGCAGAGAGGATTAGGACCAACGAAGATATACCCTAACTGCCCATTTGACAATCCTTTTATCAGACAACAGCCAGTTTCGATTGGCTGGATGTAGGAATAAGTCGGGTCCTTTTCCAGAACAGAACCCCTAGCCAGATGGCCCAAACGGGGGCCAGAATAAGATATACATTCAGGCCGATGGCTGCAAGCAGAGGCCTGCCTAAAAGATTGCCTAGCGCGTCGAAACTGGTGAAAAGGCCAAGTATCATCGTAACCCAGCCGATATATTTATGCCACGTCCGCAACACAGCACCCGTCATGGTCCACCACACGCCCGCCAGCAGGGTTTCCAGCAGATTCCACAACCCATTATAGACGATCCTGTTCAGGGTTTGGAAGGTAATCTGGAGGTGCGCCTGCTGCGTGGTTGAAGCAGTGGCGTATTGCCTAAGTAACGGACATACGACTTCGGCCATCACCACCGCTCCTATAGCACCAACCATAACATAGGCTGAGCCGCAATACGTAATCAGATCAGCCCAGGGGGTTTGTTCGCGCAGGTAGGGGCGGAGAAAATAAATGCAGGGCAACAGCAGCAGATAATAGCCCAATAAATCGGTGAGCATAGACCAACGAACCAACGGTACGTTCAGGTTGGTCATTCTCAGTAGTTGCATCGGGTCGTCGTAGGCGTCGGGATTATCGGCAAGTGCAATTCCCAGCAGGATTAAGCAGGCCATGGCCAACAGGCCCGACATGATCGTTAGCACAGCCACTTGTTTTTGGTACATCGATGAAGCGTTCATGGTTCTATATATTGTTTACGGTTCCAAACTTGTTGATGACTCATCAGTCGTTTTTCCGATGCCAAAGTTGGGGCAAGGAAAGGATGATGAAAATATAGAAGGCCATGGGACGGAAAAAAGGAATGCTGAAGCGTAGTGCTACTTTTGGTCTGGCCAGGAGCCAAGTTTTTTCCCTCATTCCTGCCGGTTATCAGGTCACATCCACTTGTAGTTGGTTTGACCGATCACACCCTTGCCTTTTCCAATAGGATTGACCGGTAATCATGCCACTTATATCAATAATCAATGGCTTGCAGTTAATAACGATGCTGAGCTCGCACGCTCAAACTACCCCTAACAATCGACTAGTCGGAGTTCCGTGACTGAGAGGCTGGTTTCTACTATGGATTTATTCCCCTCTTCCCCTCTATCTACTTCCCAGACAAGATCAGTAAACCCATTTAAGTGATTGAGTCATACCCCTGCTGCTCGGCCCAAAATAGCGACTCTTTCGTTTTCGACTGTAGCAACCCTTCTACTATTAGCTTTTACTGAACTCTTTTTGCCTTATTGAATCCTCCACCAGATCAGCGTTCAAAGCTGGGTTTTCTCATGCCATTGGCATCAAGGATACAAAGCGAGAATTGACAATCCTTAAATTGATTGAATGTGCAGTCGCCGAGTCTATAAAACCCACAAAAGAGGTTCAACTATCCTCAATGAATTAAAGCTTACCTGGTGTCAGGTTGACAGTTTCCTTAAATAAAACCGACCTGTAGTAATGACGTAGCTAACATTTGTTCCACTAAATTGCTTGTAGGGGTATGGATATCCAAATCAAACCCAATACGGCACTCTCGCTGACTGATGAAGGTGGTCGGCAATTGCTTCAAAATACCCTGGCCGACTACGTCGCTTTTTTGCATCGGCAGCCTGCCGTCTGCGGTTCTGCCGAACAACAGGAAGCACTTGTCAAGCACGTCGCTCAAGGTCATGATCTCATTAAGCTGGTAACCGCAGAACGGCTTAAGATTACCCGTGAACTTGACAAGCAGAAACACGACTGGATGGAAATCGAAAAGCAGATGACCGCTCCCATACTGGCGGCTATGCAACCCCTGAAAGATGCCGTCGAGCACTACAACCGGGAGATGTTACGAATACGGGAGCACCAACAGGCTCAGGCGGCTCAACAGGTAGTTCACTCGGAGTCGGGGCAGACCAATTGGTTGACGCCAGAAGTCGCCATCATTGATAAGCCTAAGGGTGTACAGATGAAGTGGACTTATGAGATTGTCGATCACAATCAGATACCCAATGGCTACTGGACTCTGGACGAAGCAGCTATCAAAGCCGATATTGCCCATGGCGTACGGGAGATACCGGGTGTACGTATCTATCAGGAAGCTGTTACAACTTTCCGCAAATAGAAGTATATTTAAAAAGGGGCGCGGCCTGGCTAGTTGGTGTGTAAGCAGCCGATAATAAAGAAATTTTTATTCCTAAAACCTATAGCTATGACCCTGTCCAGTGAAGCCTTTACCATGGGCGTTGAAGCAAAATATCAGATTTTTGATCCCTAAACTCGTCAGCTCCGCTCAAGAGCTCAATCGATTCTTCGGAAAGCCCAGTTAATCCTAGGCGATCAGGTGACTAAGGAACTTTACCTGTCCCAGATTTAAACTGGCACCTCGATTTGCTCAACGATCAAGTAGGTACGTACTGAACTGCAGCATTTGCGGTGGCATGTCATTGCGGCCGCCCGAAGCGCCAATAGCCGCATCGTGGCAGTAAGTACCCAGCCATTCTCATACTGGCAGGATCAACAACTGACACCCAAACAACGCTATAAACCGATTTCTAGCAACTGACCAGAGAACAGCTCATTTTAGACTGTCATGTTCAAATTGGCATTCCTGATCGTGAGATGGTCTTTGAGGTGATGAATCGATCGCTTCTTTGGCTGGCTTTAGCCAGTAACTCCCCTTTTTGGCTGGGTACGGATACTAGTTACGCCAGCTTTCGCACGGAACTCTGGGGGCACTGGCCTACAGCGGGTATACCCCAGGTTTTTAACACGTGGGCAGACTGCGTAAGGTAGCTGAAACCGTAGACACTTCATTTGCTGGTAGATTATGATCTACTGATTGGTTTTAGGTGAATACCCCTGAAGAATATATAGAAAGTCCAGCCTCAAAAGGTCCACAAGTTTCATGTGAAGATCAATTAGTTTCTGAAGAAGTGAGAGCAAAAATTGGGCACAGGAAAAATAGTTGCATAGTTTTTCTAGTTAACATCGTTAGACTAGTTTCTCCATTATTTGAATGTATTCTATGGATAGTGTCGATTATTGGAGAGAATGTATGCCATCTTCTAATAAAAAAAACTCTAAATGGGTAGATCAGAGTCTTTTATCTTCCCATATCATACATTTATCCGATTGACTCCCGGACTAACGGCTGCTAGTTTTGACTCTGGCCACAACGAACCAGGCTAAGGTTAATTCTAATCAGCCATACATATGCGCATAAGCTTTATTTTTTCGCTGTTCCTGGTTTTTCCCTGCGAGCTATGGGCCCAGTCGAACTATGTGGTTACTACGCCTAACTCGACTATTCCAGGTTATGACAATACGATTCTTGGCCCAGCCGCAGGGAATGCAACCATGACTGGATTTGGTAATCTCATCCTTGGTAACAAAGCAGGCCAGGCTGCCACTCAGGGAGTAGCTAATGCCTATTTAGGCTACCAGGCCGGGCAAAGCAGCACTGAAGCAACGGGTAATGTTTTTCTAGGCTATCAGGCCGGGCAGTACAATAAATTGGGTGGCTATAATACGTTTGTGGGCTTTCAGGCCGGGCGATTTAACACCTATGGTTGGCACAACACATTTTTAGGTATTGCTGCTGGTGTTAATCACACTACGGGTCTTTACAATGTCTATGTCGGTTGGCTGGCGGGAGGCAATTCCACAACGGCTAATAGCAATGTACTGATTGGCGTTCGGGCCGGTTTCCAGAATCAGTCCGGTCAGCATAACGTCATGATCGGCGATTCGGCGGGTTTAAATAATACGGTATCCTCCCAGGTGATGATTGGTTCCAAGGCTGGCTTTAAGAATACCACTGGTGTTGACAATACATTTGTGGGCGCTCAGTCAGGGTATTACAATACAACCGGTTCGTCGAATCTGTTTGTGGGTAACCTGAGCGGCTACAGCAATTTAACCGGTACGGCAAACACGTTCCTGGGCGCTTATGCAGGAATTGGTAATAAGGCAGGCATCAACAATGTGTTTACGGGTAATATGGCTGGCTACAACAATACCAATGGCAATGACAATACATTTGTGGGTAACACGGCGGGCTATTCCAACTCGACTGGTCAGAACAATGTTTATATTGGTTCCTCAGCCGGGGCCAGCAGTTTGACCGCAAGTCAGAACACGTTTATTGGTGTCCAGGCCGGTGTCAATGCAACGGCAGGAATAAACACATTTGTAGGCGCTTCGGCGGGTAAAACAACTACTACGGGCCAAAGCAATACCTTTGTGGGCGTGCAGGCTGGCCAAAGCAATACCACGGGCAGTTCAAATCTGATGATGGGTGTCAATGCGGGTGCTGCCAACACCACCGGTTCGGCCAACTTCTTTGTGGGTGATAACGCAGGAGGTAATAACACATCAGGAGGCTATAATGTGTATCTAGGCACTAATGCGGGCAATGGGAGGGGTGTCAATGGCGACAATAATGTTAGTGTTGGGGGCGAATCCGGCCGTGGCAACAATGGCGGTATCAATAATACGTTCCTGGGATTCCGGGCTGATGCGGGAGCTATCGGTCTTTCCAATGCGACGGCTATTGGTACTAACACTAAAGTTACGCAAAGCAACAGTGTTATATTAGGCGATCAGGCTAATGTTGGTATCGGTACGACAGCACCAGCTAACAAGCTTCACATCGTAGGTGGTATTGCAAATACGGCTGGCATTCGGCTCCCGTTGACTTCCGCCAATGCTGCCGGCACTAATGCTAGTAAATTTCTGACTGTCAACAGTAATGGGGATGTGATCTTAGCCACCTATGCATCCGGCGCTCGCCAGGAGGCTGAAGAGGCCCTCTGGCAACGAAATGGTTCGTTCTTACAATCAACCCAGGGCGAAGCGATTATTATTGGCCAGGGTGTCAACAAGACCCCATTGGACTACAATCTGTTTGTGAGCAAAGGGATTCTTACCGAGAAAGTAAAGGTTGCCGTCAGGAATACCACCGACTGGAGCGATTATGTCTTCACGCCAACCTACCAACTTATTCCCTTATCGGAAGTAGAGTGTTATATCAGTCAGTATAAACACTTACCCGGTATCTTATCCGCTAGCGAAATGGTAGAGCAGGGCAACGATCTGCATCAGACCGACGCTAAGTTATTAGCCAAGATTGAGGAATTAACATTATACAGTATTCAACTGGAAAAGGCCAACAAACAACAGGCTGAAGAGTTGCAGGTCGTTAAGCAAAAGCAAGCCGAGTTGGAGCAACTTCTGAATCAGATACTAAATAAAAAATAAACTCATTTTTCATGACAACATTCCAAACGTTTTCCAATTATTAAGGAAGTTCTACTTTGATTTGAAGAGAACCCCAATTGCCTCGATTTGGTAGCGTCAGAGAATTGCTCAACTGTGAGTCTGGTGTAAAGAAAAGTTGGGCCGATCCTACTGCCGAACTCGGTTTTAAGCCAAAATAAGGGGATACACTTGCATAGCGACCAACTGCTTCCAGGCGAAGCTGAGGACCGTTTTTCAAGTTGGCTTTAAGGGTATAGCTGCCTACCGGCACATTCATCACCAGAAAGTTATAATTCAGTTGGCTGGCTTTTTTGGTAATGACAAATGTCTTTTTCTCACGATACAAACCAACCCCATCCGGGACGAGAGTTACCTGAATTTCGGCATTGTCAGGAATATAGGTCGATGGATTATAAACTGAGGATGGGTCAGCCACATTGTATGTAATATAAAACGATCCACCTGCATAATTGGTTGGGTCATTCGGTTTCTGACCTGCCATGTCTTTATTCAGGACTCCATACGATAACAGAACGAAGTTTTTAACCAGCCCATCTTTGGAGGGAAAGCTTTCCAGTTTACCATCGATAGAATACAGGCTCATCGTCACCCGGCCCTGGCCGTAATCAATTGTGTAGCCAGCCGCATAAAAATCGGCCGCTCCCCAGGGAACCGTCAGCTCATAATAGCCCTTAGCGTCTGTCTGGGCGGAAACACCCGAATAATAGCCACCGGTCGCAGTTGATCGAACGCCAATTGTAGCACCCCGAAGCGGTTTCCCACTTAGATCGGCAACATACCCTCGAACACGTCCAGCCTTCGGTTGTAATGTGGGGAAAATAGGCATTCTGGGAAGAGTATTCCCCATCACATTGACAAAATTATCCTGAGCCTCCAGGGTGAATCTGGCTTCGCCATTGACTACTGGAAGCTCAGGTTGCTGTCCCCATTGTTCTGATTGTCCCGCATCCGTCGATACGGACTCTTTGCAGCCGAAGGCCACAAAAAAAATACTCACCAAGAGAAATTTAAACTTCATCACCAAGCAGAGTTGTTAAAAAACGTGACTAAATCTATTAGCCCTCTGCTCAATAGGCAAAAGAGACGAAGTTCAATTGAGTGAAACGCACGTTGAACGAACGATTCGTATGGATGAAATTTTCAACCCAATAGCCATACTGGAAGCAACAAAACTAACCGTCAAACCTGGATCATCTCAAAATTGTATTGGAATGGTTAGCCTAGCTAACTTGGTTAAACGTTCAAGCGGACCAGCCAGCGACGCGCCAGAATTGAACAAACTCATACATAGCCAGCTACGGAGCACAAATGCTTTGGCAGGTCTTTGTCAGTAAGTCAATACCAAACGTACACAGTATACGTTGGCTAGTTTCTTATTTACAATGCTTGCGATCCTACCCAAAATGAATGAAAACAGAACGGTTTAGTCAATAAGCCCGGTATTGTACTGCTCGCGCATGTGCCTCTCCACCACATCCCAGATTAAGCGTGTTGCCTGTTCAGCCGTCAATCCATACTGTTTGGCCAGGGCTTTGTTTAACGAATTACAAAGAAGCGAGATGCCACGAAGTTGCGGTTCACCAATCATAGGAATTGATCGGTCTACTACCTCCTCATAGGTCAGAAACGAAAAGTGGGTCTGAGGCTCGGGAGTGGGTTCTTCCTGATTGGTCAGCCAGGTACTTTTTCGGGTATAATACAGCTTGGCGAGGCTGGCAAATTCGCTTCGGTAGCCAGCACTGGCATAGACCTCTTCGACTAACTGTTGGTGTAAAGTGACTATACTCGCCACAACTTCAGGGTTTGACAAGTCCCAAAACATCCAGTTGGCTGGAGTTGGCTTTTCGGCTTCCAATTGCCGCTGATAGGCTTTCTTAAAGAGACGTAACAGTATCTGATACGATCGGGCAAGCTCAGTGCGTGCCATACTTATGGATGAATTTCGCTGGAGCTGATGGCCCTTGAAGACTAAATAGGGAGGAATGGGAGCCGGTGAGGAGTTAGCTGCCATGACCTGCTCCAGTTCGGTATCTTCAGGCTTTAATTGGCGTACCATGTCAAAAAGCTCCACGACTCGTTGGCTTTTTTTGAACTCATCGAGTTGGCTAAAGTGATCCAGCAGATCAAGTTCCAAGTGAAGCCCTTGCCCGAATTGGTAGAGGGTTATTTCTTCCTCAAAGCTCATGCCAGGTAGGGTTAGGTGAAATCGCCAGGTCAATACAGGTCTTCTATTGAAAGCCTTGTCGTGGGTGAACTTACTCTTTCTCTACTTGCAGGACTTTTGCAAACGACGTGCCACGGTTAACCCTGACGCTCTAGAATAACCGTGGCACGGGGTTTTGCGAAAATCCTGACATAAAGGCTTTAAAATCACCGGAATCCGTATAGTTAGGGCTAAGGGTCAATCCAATGGCCGAATAAGATTCGGGCTGGGTCGGCAAGTCAAAGTTCATACCCATAACGGCAATTTGATAGGATCGCTTTGTGATGAGTAGTGTCTTGGTAATTGGTATCCACTCGTTGAAAAGATATCTAAAATAGTAGAATAGAGCCTTCAGTTGATTTTATCAACAGTCTATCATTTACCTAAATCCCAGTTATGCGCTCAGTTGCATCCTATGTGTTCATGAGTTTGCTGGTATTCATCTTACCCATCGCTTGTATTGATCCAGAGGAAACGACCTTGTCTACGTCAAAGACTATCCTTCTAGTAGAGGGTACGCTGACTGACCTGGCGGAACCCCAGATTATTAAGCTTAGCCAGGCACAGGCGGATCGACTAACCGGACAGTTCATGACAGTGCCCGTTACGAAAGCATCTGTGGACATTATGGTCGATTCTGCGCAGCTCATTAGCTGTCATGAGACTCTGGACGGAAGCTATCAACTGCCTGGCGATTTTAGAGGACAGGTGGGCCATGCCTATCAACTTCGCTTTACCCTCCCCAACGGAACCCGCTATGTATCCACCCAACAGGTAATGCCATCCGTCGCACCGATTGACAGAATAACTGCTCGCTTTAATCCTGCCAGCTTATCCGTACAGCAACTAAACGGCTATACGGCAGCACATGACATCTTTATTGACAGCCAGGATCCTGGCAGCGAGCGAAATTATTACCGCTGGGAATGGAAACTCTGGGAGCGCCAATACTGGTGCCATAGCTGTCGGCAGGGTGTTTACTCAAAATACAAGGTGCTACCAACTGTTTACAGAGCACGTGATTACTTTGTAACAGGCACAGAACTGTATGAAGATTGTTTTACTCCCCCGGCGGGTAAGGCAGGGGAAGAAGCGCCTGAAGTTCCAAAGGAGGACTGGATTTATGATTATGGCTGCCAGACGCCATGTTGGCAGTTGATTTATGGGTATGATATTGTGGTGTTTGACGATCAGTTCACCAATGGCAGGCCTATCATCCAGCAACGTGTGGCTCAGATTCCCTTTTATGATACGGGCCCTGGCCTGGTCGATGTACGCCAGTCATCCCTGACCGCTGATGCTTACCGATATTATAAGCTTTTTCAGGAGCAGACCCAGCATACAGGCGGGTTGGCCGATACGCCACCTTCGGCTTTAGGGGGTAACGTGTATCAGGTAGATCATCCTCAAATTCGGGCAGTGGGCTACTTTTCCGCGTCAGCCATTTCGCTGGTTCACTATTGGCTGGATCGTAAAGATACGAAGGGTGTATCTTATGGAGCGACTGGGCCAGTTGATACGCTGCGAGGCAATGGCTCTTACGGATCAGTCAGCGATGGGTTATTCTATGCACTAAATGCACGTCAGCCTACTTTAGAGCCTTCTCCACCGTATCTGGGCGAACGGCAAAAAGCCAAGGTTCGCTTATGGCCAAACACTGACCGGCCTCCGCTGGCACCGTGCCTGCAAAGTGATCGGCAAACACCGTTTAAGCCAGAAGGCTGGAAAGACTAAATCCTGTTTTAAGGGGCAATACTTGTAGATCTATAGTTGAAAGGTACAAACCGCGATGAATTGGTAGGATGATCCGAAAGGGAAATCGATTGGTATGATCAACCCAAAGGAGTGCGGGTGATTCCCTAAAAACTGGTGCCCCAAAACATCAATGAAAGTAGAAGTATACCGCTGCTTAGCATTAAACAGGAAGTTAATAAATTGCCAAACCGGGCCGGATGATCTAATTTATCGGAACTGAGTATGTTTCTAAAGAGAAAAGCGCCGACTAAAGCATCTACGATTCCGACACAGATAATAATAATTGTCATAGCAGAAAACTGAGATAACAGGTAGTGAATATAATGCCAATTCTCTGGTAAACTACTAATTGAAAGTCATTGGAGCAAAAACGTGCTTACCCGACTATAGCGTATAGTGCCATCGTTTAGATGCTATTAAGCCCGGAAATAATGGCTTCATTTTTCAGCGACAGTTAAGTTTATCGATTTAGTCGTGGAACAGCAGACATCGACATCCGTTGTGGATGTCTACCCACGTTGAGCGAATGGATTTACACTTAAATGATCCGGGTACATAAGCATGACTCCATGTATCCAAGTCATATACGCAATTACCAACATTTTTGTAAGTCTGGCTGTATGTTCCAGGGAGCCTACACGAAAAAGAACAACAGGATGGAGATGACCAAAAAGAAGAAAAGAATGCCGATAAAGACAAGCTTCCTGAGCCGGGTGTAATGAACGTAGCGGCTGTTACCCGCCAACAGGTACATTAGCTCGTTAATCCAATGGGAAATCATAGCCAGCAGTAATTACCCTGATTTGACTAATCAAATTCCTGGCTGTCACCCCAGAACTGGTTATGAAATTGTTATGAAAATGATGGTGTTCTACATATTTACTTCCGAATAAAGTGAGGCTACAAGTTGATCTGTCGGCATCTAAATCGGGCGGTTCAGACGAAATTTCCATTTTATAATATAGGCTTAACGTAGCCTTATTGGGAGCCAGCTACCTTTGTTGCGTAAACGACATAATGATTTACTATGCGCTTTATCGCTGTTTTCAATCAACTGCAAACCGTCCGTAGCCTTGAGTTTGAGAGCTTAGTGGACGCACTGGATTTTTTGTTTTGGGGTTATGAAGACCATGAACTGATGCCACAGGGCATTTATGACGGTCTGACCGACAAGGCTACCCTTTATGACCATGCGGGCCAGTTCATTGACGGAATTGCTTTGGATTCTATCCGTAAGATTGCCCGTGAATATTTGACCGCAATTTCTCCATTCGCGGGACTTATGCAGCCCAGCGACGGCTAGGCGTACAATTAATGCTGGTCAAGTGTGACTAATTGCAAATCACGTCTTCACCTTTTTCAATAAATACAAGTGCCGATGGCTCATCGAATGAAAGTAACTATCAGTAATATTATCGGGCTTTGGTTTGGGGCCGATACACCCATTCGCCAGTACAAAATTCTTACGAATCCGGAAGTTTGGGCAGCCTGCCTTCACATAGCCGACGATTTTACGCCGGATTCAGGTGCTTTGACTCCGGAGCAATACCGAAAATCGGACAAAGTTTCGTTTGCCAGAGCAGTACAGGCGAAACTGAGCGAGACCGATGCTAATGTAATGGCTTAGCTATAAAACACTTACGGCACTGTTTGCCGCCAATCATGCCGGAAAAAGTTTATCCATACTTCAATAAACCGAAAGTGTCCTGAACGTTACTGCCTTATCAATAGGACGGTATGCTAATCACCAATGAAAAGACCGCTTTTTTTGGCGATGCTGTTCTGGAGTCTCGTCGTTTTCAACGGCAGAGCCCAGTCAGCTAGTCGCTATACACCTGCCCAGGCCCACTCTCATAACGACTATGAACAGACGATTCCGTTCTGGCAGGCCTACGACCAGAAATTCGGGTCGATTGAAGCGGATATCTACCGGCGGGACGGGCAACTCTACGTGGCCCATGATTCGGCCGATATAACCCCTAGCCGAACATTGGAGGCTTTGTATATCAGGCCAATTGTAGAAAAAGTCCGGTCTGGTAACGGGCAAATTTATCCGGGAGCTACGTATGGCCTTCAATGGTTGATCGACCTGAAAACACCAGCTCGACTGTCCTTACCTCTATTGGTACAGGCGCTAAGTGCTTATCCGGACGTTTTTGGTACGGGTGGCCCGGTGCGGGTCGTTGTCAGTGGCAATGTGCCTGCTCCTGATCAATTTAAGCAATACCCTGACTGGATTCTTTTCGATGGTCGACCTGAGGTCGATTATACGCATGAACAGGCAGGCCACATTGGATTAATTAGCCAGAGCTTTACCCAATACAGCCGCTGGAATGGAAAAGGACTTATTGTCAAAAAAGAACGAACCAGGATTCAGCAATTAATTCAACAGGTTCATCGTCAGGGGAAGAAGATTCGATTCTGGGCTACGCCCGATAACATTAACACCTGGAAAACGCTGATGAATCTGGGCGTTGACTTTATCAATACCGATCAGATCGCTCCGCTTGGCCATTTTCTGAGTTTACGCCAAACCGCCGAATATCAGAATCCAACACCATATCCGATTTATCAGCCTCGTTACCGCAACAATGATAGCCGTAGTCGTGTCAAAAACGTTATTCTGCTGATTGGTGATGGAATGGGGCTTGCCCAGATCTATGCCGGACTCACGGCTAACCGGGGAGAACTCAATCTGGCAAAGCTGCTCAATATTGGTTTCTCTAAAACGAGTGCCGCCGACACGTATATTACCGATTCGGCCGCCGGAGGAACGGCCATGGCAACCGGCCAGAAAACCAACAACCGGGCTATTGGAGTCGATTCGACGGGCAAGCAGTGGCCTGCCATTCCGGCTCTCATAAAAAAATGGGACATGGTCAGTGGCCTTGTTTCTGCTGGTCCGATTACCGACGCGACTCCAGCGGTTTTTTATGCGCACCAGCCAGACCGCGCCTTCGAACGGGAAATTGCGGGCGATTTTTTGAGGGAGCCCGTACAAATTCTGATTGGGGGTAGCTATCGGTATTTTCAGGAAGAAAAAGTATTGGATACACTTCGCCAGCGTGGGTATCAGATAGGAACGAGCTTTAGCCAATTGGAAGGACTCAAGCAGCCCTTCGTGCTGCTCGACGATCAGGCGGTCGTTCCGATAAAACAAGGTCGGCAGGATTTTCTGGTCAAAAGCCTTCAAAAAACGCTTACGGAGTTAAAAGAAAATAAGAATGGCTTTTTTATAATGGCTGAAGGCGCTCAGATCGACTACGGTGGTCATGCCAATGAAATGGGTTATGTCGTTCAGGAAATGCTGGATTTCGATCGGACCATTGGGGAAGCCATGCGTTTTGCTGACTCCAATGGCGAAACACTCATAATCATCACCGCTGATCATGAAACGGGTGGATTGAGTTTGCTCGATGGCGACCTAAAGCGCGGCTATGTGGATGGTCATTTCAGTACCAATGATCACTCGGGAATTATGGTGCCTGTGTTTGCTTACGGCCCTCATTCGCTCGACTTCCGGGGCGTTTATGAGAATACTCAGATTCACCATAAGATCATGTCTATTCTAGCGCGCTATCATTCCCAGCCGCAAAAACTAACGAACAAGGTCACCCACTGACTGAACGTTTTGAGAAACCTGTTGTTCATACCAGATGCAATAGGATAGATCCCAGAGGTCAGGTTGAAGTACCTGACCTCAACGTCTATACCCGAAAAACATAGTCCAAACAAACGGGTAGCCATCTAATCAACTGTACAAATTTAATCACCCAACAGTAAGTACAGGAAACCGATGGTGTATGCTAACCCGTCAAATGTTCTGTACAGAACTGTAGAATCAAAACTGATCCTGACAGACCATAGATGACTAAACACCAAAGCCCGGCTTGTGCCGGGCTTTCGGGTAATGTATTGGTGGGACTTTTGTGACTAGCTTATTGCATGGCCACAACCCGACTGGCTTGTTGCACGGGCTGAGAAGACAGATTCAATTGCTTCCGGATGCTGCCTTCTTTTGAGGCTACTTCCAGCTCATACTTGCCATCGACAAGCTCATCAACATTCAACTTCACCGCATATTTTTCGGCTTTCTTGTCGATGCTCTGACGGAAAACAATCCGATGGTCAGAACTACGAAGCAGGATAACAACGGGTACTTCAGCCGTCTTGACGACCGCTACGCGGATCTGGTTGTTGATCGTCACATAGGCACTTGCATCGAAAGAGAGCGTCTTTGGCGTAGTAGGGTTTGCAAGGGTGGCAGTGCTCATCAGAATTGAAGCGACCAATTTGTTCATTAATGGTAGTAACATGGTTGTATTGTTGTTTAGTGTTTGTGGGATTGAGTTGTTTATCTGTTCACTATAGATAAGCCAAAGGTTGTGCCAATATGAGATAATTGCTGATTATCAATTAGTTGTACTTTGCTTCTGCACCTGGTACTGTCCGCAACTGGACAACTATTGTTCACTTGCGGACAAAAGTAGATCAGGAATAAACCGAGGGATAAACTGCAACTGGTGAGATGTAGAAAATAAGGAACAGAGTGTCGATAAGGCTACGTCAACTGTTTTATGGATTAAACCAATTTGCCTGACTGAGGTCAATCGATCTGTGTATCTACTGGATCGTTGACCGAACGAAAAAAAATTAGTTAACTACAACCCTTTCACATTTAATAAGGTCAACACATAAATAGATGACACAAGTAGAATACTGGACTTGTAATCATTAGTTGAGCAGACAGTAATTAATCAGAAACCGTTATGAAGTATCAGGTAATCTCAATGAGTTGGTCTAAAGATGTACCAATGGGAGATAAGCGAACGGTAGTTCCTTTCGCAAATGGGTTAGATATGCTGTCGGCTTGCCGGCAATATGCCAATGAACGTGGGTACAAGCTTCTGGCAGAGCGGGCTGATGGGCATGTTGCTTTATACTGGAATGAGGCTGGAAGATTAGTACGGCTGGCGATTGAGAAAGCCGATTAAGAAACGACAAGCCATTTCAGGAATGACTTATCCCTAAACAAAAAGTTTGAATAGAATCCTGTAAAAAAAGCCAGCTTCTGTCAGAAGCTGGCTTTTTTTACAGGATTCTATTCGGGATCTATCAAACGCTTCGACCCTGAATCAGTCGGAGCACAACGGCAATGATGGCGATAACCAGTAACACGTGAATCAGGCCGCCCATGCCGAAGCTATTAAACCCTAAAAAGCCCAGCAGCCAGATTATGATTAAAATGACAGCGATGGTGTACAGTAAATTGCCCATGACGTAAAGAAGCTTAAGTTGAGTATCAATGTGATATTGAAACTAAAACTTTCTCGTTAGGCAAATGGCTAAAAACCTGAGCGAATGGTACAACTATCTGTGCATATAGTCATGTGTTAACGAACATGCGATTAAATTATTCTCGCAATTTATTTGCATTTGCCTGATTTACAGTACGTTGATTTTTCCGGCCCGGTAGGGGGCAAGTTGGGCTGAATCTGCAGAGAGCTCTGTGACCAGATAATCAATCTGGCCAAGGTCAGCTACTTTCATACGCATTACGCTATTCATTTTCTCGGAAATAGCCAGTACAGCCACTTTCTCTGCAGCCCGGATCATGGCTTTTTTTGCCTGCACTGTTTCCCAGTCCGAGTCAGTAAGACCTTCTTTCGGGTCGATGGCATTTGTACCCATAATACACAGGTCTACCTTCAATTCGGACAATCGCTGATAGACTTCACCGCCAACACTCATCTGACTGTAGCGGGAGATTTGACCACCAATCATAATGATTTCCAGATTCGGTTTATCGAGCAGTTCAACAGCCGTCAGCGGATTGACCGTTATGAACGTCGCTTTTAAATCGGCTGGAATCATTTTGATAAACTCCCGGATGGTAGTTCCGCCACCCATCAGAATCAACATGCCATCGTGCAGCAGAGTCAGGGCTTTCTCGGCAATCGTTATTTTGCTTTGATGTGCATACGTTTCCTGCAATTGCGAGGAGTGGTGGTATGCCTTCGACATGGCTCCTCCGCGAATTTTTATCAGCTTCCCTTCATCTGACAAATCGTTAATGTCGCGCCGAACGGTATCTTCTGAAACGTTAAGTGTAGCGGCCAGATCAGTCAGACTCATGCGAGTATGAAGACTTACCTGCTTTATAATCAATTCTTTACGCTCGTCCTTTAAAAAAGCAATTGACATAGAGTGATCGGAGATCAGTTATTCGACGTAAAAGCAAAAATAGGGCTAAATCTTACCCATCCGTACTATATCCTAACAAAAAGCCTGACACATTACCGCAGTTTTTGCTATGAACTTCGTAAATATTTCAAAATTCATCTATAAAACATAAGTAAATCGTATCATTTGCATAGAATTGGTTGATTTGATGCAAAAAAATAAAATATTGTTTGCATCTACTAGCTTTGGATCTCTATATTGCGCAAAAATTGCAGATTAATATCGCAAAATTTGCAAGCGGCAGTTGCTTCCGTCAGTATTAACCTATCTAGTCAACCATTAATGTGGCATCTCTATGAAATGTAAGTTACTACCCAGGCTTGCTCGTTTGAGCAAGCTCTTAACGGTACTTCTCATGCTAAGTGCGCCAACCTTAGCACAGACGATTTCCGGTAAAGTGACGAATGCCGGTGATGGCGCATCATTACCGGGCGTTACAATAGTTGAAAAAGGATCGACCAAAGGCACTGTGACCGACAGCGATGGCAACTACTCCATCAATTTATCGAGCCCACAGGCAACGGTCATTTTCTCGTACATTGGATTTGTTGCACAGGAGGTTAGTGCGGCAGGACGTTCGACAATTAATGTTAGCCTGAAGGAAGACGCCACACAACTCGGTGAAGTCGTTGTAACGGCGCTCGGGATAGCCAAAGACAAAAAAGCGCTTGGGTATTCGGTTACGGAAGTAAAAGGTGCGGAGTTTACCCAGGCTCGGGAAAACAATGTTGCCAATGCGCTTTCAGGCAAAATTGCGGGCGTCAATGCAACCGGTTTATCAACGGGGCCAGGTGGATCAAGCCGGATTATCATTCGGGGAAATGGCTCCCTGACAGGTGATAACCAACCGCTGTATGTGATTAACGGTATGCCCATCGATAACACCGTACCGGGTGGTAGCGCAACACCTAACGGTGGCCAGGGGAACGTGGACCGGGGCGATGGAATCGCCGGGATTAACCCCGATGATATTGAGTCGATCAGCGTATTGAAAGGCGGCACGGCTGCTGCTTTATATGGCTCCAGAGCAGCAAACGGGGTCATTTTGATTACGACGAAAAAAGGGAAAGCGCAGCGGGGTATCGGCGTAGAGTATAATTCGACGTTTACGATGGAAAATGCCGCCGTTTTTCCCGACTGGCAGTATGAGTATGGCCAGGGCGATGGTGCAGCTAAACCGACCACACAGGCACAGGGTATTGCCTGGGGACGGCGGTCCTGGGGTGCTAAAATCGATGGGTCGGATTTCGTAGCGGCCGACGGATTGACCCATCCGTATTCAGCACAGAAAAATAACATCAAAAATTTCTACCAGACCGGTAAAACGTTTACCAATACGCTGGCATTTACGGGTGGTAATGAGAAAGTGAATTACCGTTTTTCGGTTGCCGATCTGGATGCGAAAGGGATTCTACCAACCAATACGTATAACCGTAAAACCGGCAACCTGAATATAAATGGTGCGTTTGGCGAAAAAATAGCCCTTGAAGCGTTGGCTCAATACACCCTTGAAACAGGCCATAATAAAACGGGTGCTGGCGATGCACTGGGTAATCCAAACTGGACGCCCTACATGATCGGGAATACATCCGATATTCGGTGGTTAAGCCCAGGTTATGACGCTAGTGGTAATGAAATAGCCTGGAATGATGCCGACATTGCCTCTAACAGTTATTTTGTTGTCAATAAATATAAGCAGGACGATACCAAAAATCGCTTCATCGGCCAGTTAGGATTGACCTACAAAATCCTGAAAAATCTGTCAGTGAAAGGGACCGTTAGCCGTGATTTTTACAACTACAATTATACCTACGTCCTGCCAACCGGAACCCGCTATATCCCGAACGGGCAGTATAATCAGTTAAAAACCGACGTGAGCGAAACCAACACGATGCTCACGGCTAATTACAATACAACATTCGGGCATTTCGGCCTGTCGGCACTGGCCGGTATGAACCAGCGGAGTTTCAATTATAACCAGTTGAATTTGTTCGGTTCGACCTTTACGATTCCCTATTTCTACAGCTCAACCAACCTGGCAACGACCAGTACCGTTCCGCTCAATCAGCATACCCGCACCAACTCGGTTTTTGGATCGGTCGACCTCGACTATAAAGGTGTGGCTTTCCTGACCATGACCGGGCGGCAGGACTGGTTCTCGACGCTGAGCCCGAAAAATAACACGATTTTCTACCCATCCGTTGGTGGAAGTTTTGTGCTGTCGCAGGCAATTCAATTGCCCCGACTGATCGATTATGCTAAAGTACGGGCTTCCTGGGCGCAGGTGGGTGGTGCTACCCCCGATCCGTATGTGGTCAACCTGACGTATTCCATGGTGCCGAGTTCAGGGCAGCCACTTCAGAATGTAACCACTAATACGGTTGTTAATGGAGGGCTCACGAATTCAGACCTGAAACCATTGACCTCGACCACGTTTGAAGTGGGCGTCGACTTGCAGTTTTTAAATAAACGGCTGGGCCTCGATCTGACTTACTATAATCGGGCTACCACGAACGATATCGTTCAAACCAGTACGTCGCCAACTTCAGGCTACAACTCCGTGTACCTGAACGTTGGAAAACTGAACAACCGGGGTATCGAAGCGCTGGTTACGGTCAATCCGATCCGGACGTCGAATTTCGGCTGGAACCTGAGCTACAACGTGGCGTATAACGATAGCAAAGTCATTAAACTGGCCGATGGCATCAGTTCGATGCAGATGGCCACTTCGGTTGGGAACTGGGCTTACATTAATTCCATCGAAGGGCGTTCTTATGGCACAATCGTTGGAACCACCCGCGTTCGTGATGCGAATGGCAACATCGTGTACGACCCGACAACGGGTTTTGCTCAAAAATCGGCCCTTCAGGAGCTGGGAAAAGGTGTCCCCCCGCTGACAATGGGTCTGACGAATGAGTTTCGCTACAAGAATTTCTCGCTGAATATTCTGCTCGACGGCAAATTTGGCAACAAGGTATTCTCAGTAATGGAGGTGTATGCCAACCGGATGGGTAAATTGAAACGGACGCTGGACGGCCGCGAAAACGGACTGACCGTAACGGGTGTGACAGCCAAGGGTGATGTGTATACAAACAAAGTTGCCAAAGAAAACCTGCGTACCTATTACGACAACGATAAAAACTACACGGACCTCTTTCTACATGATGGCAGCTTTGTGAAGCTTCGTCAGGTGATTTTTAGCTACAACATCCCGGTCAGCACACTAAAGTTTGTACGGCTACAATCGGCTAGTGTTTCGTTCGTGGCCCGCAACCTGTTGACCCTCTACAAACAGACTGACAACTTCGATCCGGAGCAGAGTTTCACCAACAGCTCGAACCAGGGCTTTGAATCCTTAGGATTACCGCGCACCCGTAGCTATGGCGTGAACCTCATCGTAAAATTCTAATGACACCAATGAAAAATCGACTCTATAAATTCACCTATTGCCTGGTGGCACTCTGCACCCTGCAAAGTTGCGACAAAGGGCTGGAAGAGCTCAACATTAACCCCGACGCATCCAGTACCGTAAGCCCGGATTTTGTATTCACCAAAGCACAGTACGACGCCGTTGGGAACGTCATTACGGGCTTGCAGGGAACCATGCAATACACAACCAGCTACAATGATGTTGCCAGTTGGGGGTCAAAATACATTTTCAATCAGGGAACCGCGCCCTATACGGTTTTTACTAATGCGTACCCGAACGAAATCAATGAAATAGGGGAGGTAATTCGGGGACTGGAAAAAGATCCGGCGCAGGTGAACAAGCTGGCTATTGCTAAAATATGGCGTGTTTACAGCTTTTCCAAGATTACGGATTTATACGGTGACATTCCGTATTCGCAGGCTGCTTTGGGCTACACGAAAAGTATATTCAAACCAACCTACGACGCGCAGAAGGATATTTACGCCGATATGCTGAGCGAACTGGAGAAAGCCATTGCCTTATTCGACCCAACGAAATCGAGTTTTGGTGCGGCTGATCTGGTCTACGGTGGCGACACGACGAAATGGAAAAAGTTTGCCTATTCACTCATGCTGCGTATGGGTATGCGCATGACGAAACCCGATATGGCGCTGGCTGAAACATGGGTGAAAAAAGCCATTGCGGGAAGCCTGATCACCGACGATGCCGACATGGCCAGGATCACCTATCTTTCCTCCGGTCAGATCATTAACCAGAACCCGCTGGCCTACTGGATGCTGAACAGCGATTACCTGAAAGCCGATGGTGTAAGCAATCCGGAAGGGGGTAAATACTACGACACGTTTATCAATTACCTCAAAAAGACAAACGATCCAAGGCTCCCTGTTTTGTCGGTTGTTTACGTGAATGGTAAGCCCAGCACCGATGTGAGCATTCAGAAAGGAATGCCTGCCAACATACCCAATACCAAACCCGCCGATTTTGTTACCTACTCAGAACCGAACCAGAATACGATTCTGAAGTTGAATTCACCCATGCTGATTCTGAGCAATGCAGAGGTTAACTTCTACCTGGCAGAAGCTGCGGTTCGGGGTTGGTATTCGGCGAAATCGGCGGCAACATTGTACGATCAGGCCATAAAGGCTGCCATGCGGCAATGGGCGTTGTATGGGGCTGATGGGGTAATTCCTCAGGCCAGTATTGATACCTATGCTGCGGCTAATGTGTTGATAACCAGTGCTACGATGGCAAAACAGCTGGAGCAGATCTATACGCAGTTCTGGGTGTCGATTTTTCCTAACTCGCAGGAAGTGTTTCTGAACTGGCGCCGTACGGGTTATCCGGCATTGATTCCTAACAATTATGTCGGGAATATAACGGGCGGGAAAATCTTTCGTCGGATGCTTTATCCGGCTACCGAAGAGAACCTGAACAAAGAGAACTACAACAGTGCCGTTTCCCGGCAGGGAGAAAACAATTTCCTTACCCCAATCTGGCTGGATAAACAGTAGTTTGTTTTTGCACCGTTCTGGTCGTAAGTCTAGATAGTTAATGACAATTATTTGGTGTAGTAGTGAGCAAATGGATGACCCACAAAATCATAATCCCTTTTCTCATGTATAATATTGGCTGGACCGTCTTGAGTCCAGCCAATTTCTCAAATGTAAAATGAACGAAGTATAAATGCGCGTTTCATTAACGATAGTAATCATTCTGCTCAATGCAGGGAATCTGCTCGCCCAGAGTGGACTGATCCCTGAGCCGGTAAGCTATAGTCGGAAATCAGGTGAATTCATACTGACGAAAACTGTAGGGATTTCGCCTGGTTCAGGCGTTTCGAAAGAGACAGTAGCCATCACTCAGGCGCAGATTCGGTCCTGTACGGGTTTATCGCTGGCTATTAAAAAGTCAGAACGTAGCCTTGACCTGCGGGTCGATAGCCTTCAGGTGACACAGTCAGAAGGCTATAGGCTGCAAATCCGGCCCCAGGGAATTAGCTTGACCGGCCACGATGAAGCAGGCTTATTTTACGGTTTACAATCCCTGACCCAACTTTTTTCTCAATCAAAATCTGCAACACTTGCCGCTTGCGACATCAGTGATTACCCCCGATTTTCGTATCGGGGTATGCACCTCGATGTCAGTCGTCATCTGTTTCCAATTGCGTTTATTAAGAAATACATCGACCTGCTGGCGTTGTATAAATTCAATACGTTTCACTGGCACCTGACTGACGATCAGGGCTGGCGGATCGAGATCAAACGATACCCGGAATTGCAGCAGAAAGCCGCTTACCGGACCGAAACGCTCATCGGCCACAAAAAAGAATTGCCACATCGTTTCGATGGGAAGCGTTATGGTGGTTATTACACCCAGGCCGAAGTCAAAGACATTGTTCGGTATGCGACCCAACGCCATGTTACGGTCATTCCTGAAATTGAAATGCCGGGCCATGCGATGGCAGCGTTAAGCGCCTACCCAAAACTAGGCTGTCTCAAGCCCGATGGCCAGGCGGGTGGTCCTTATCAGGCTGCTACGTTCTGGGGGGTATTCGATGAGGTATTCTGCGCCGGGAATGATAGTACGTTTACATTTCTGGAAAACGTACTTGACGAAGTTGTTAGCCTGTTTCCATCAACGTATATCCACATTGGTGGCGACGAATGCCCCAAAACCCGCTGGAAGACCTGCTCAAAATGCCAGGCTCGTATCCAGAAAGAACACCTGAAAGACGAAGACGAACTACAGAGTTATTTTATTCGACGGATCGAACAGCATCTGACTAAAAAAGGCAGGCAGGTGATTGGCTGGGACGAAATTCTGGAAGGGGGACTATCTCCGGGAGCAACAGTTATGAGCTGGCGTGGGATCGAGGGTGGTATTGAGGCTATTCGGCAAAAGCACAATGCTATTATGACGCCCGAAAGTCATGTGTATTTCGACTACTACCAATCGCTCTATCCGGAAGAACCGCTGGCTGCTGCTGGCTATACTCCCTTAAGCAAGGTCTACGGGTATGAGCCTGTTCCTGCCGATCTCCGTGCCGACGAAGCCGTTTACCTGAAAGGCGTTCAGGGCACAGCCTGGAGTGAATATCTGACGAGTCCGGATCAGGCTGAATACATGATTTTTCCGCGGGCTATTGCCGTCGCTGAAATCGGCTGGAGCCAACGGCAGCGTAGGAACTACCCCGATTTTTTACGGCGACTACGGCTACAGGAACCCATGCTGAAACGCCTGAATGTCCACTACACCAATCGCTTCGACGAGCTTACCGACACCGTGACAGTTGACTCAAATGGCACCGTTCAGCTGACTCTTTCGACTACATTGCCCGGCTCGATTATTCGATACACGACCAATGGATCGGCTCCGGTTCCGACGAGTCCAGCCTATACCCAACCACTTTCAATTAAGCAGACCAGCGATGTAAAAGCGGCTGTATTTCAGGGTAATCGGCAGGTAGGCCGGGCGTTTCAAAAAACGCTGACGATCAACAAAGCGACCGGCAAACCCATCACGTTTATAACTGAACCAATGGGCGGTTATCGGCCTTCCAGCCCGTTTGTGGCGGTCAACGGGGTTTCCGGTACGAGTCGTTACAACTCCGGTGAATGGATTGGGTTTCAGGGTAAAGACGCTGCTATACATATTGATTTACAACGGGTTCAGTCCATATCCAGCATAAGCACACACATCCTGAATTACCACTGGCAACGGATGTGGGCACCCGATACGCTTCAGTTCTCGGTATCGGAAGATGGAGAGACATTTCGTGACGTATATCGACACACGCAATTTCCAATCAATGGTATCAATCCGGTACTGGGTACGTTTCCACCGATTCAGGCGCGTTATGTGCGAATACGCGCTACAAACAAAGGGGTAATTCCTGCCGGAGAATACGGCGCAGGAGGGAAGGCCTGGCTACTGCTCGATGAATTCCGGGTTGAGTAAGTGTTTAATGATCGTTTAGTTAAACAGAACTAAATAATCAATTGGTTATAGTTCAAGTAGTTATGAGAATTTTAAGATTCATTGCCTTTCTCGTTCTTACGCTCAGTGCAAGCAATTTAATTGCCCAGATCGGAGCGAATCATAATAAACCACAACGGCAAGAATGGCTGAAAGATGCGGGTTTCGGTATGTTCATTCACTGGAACGTCGATACGCAGCTGGGAATTGTCATTAGTCATTCGCTGGTCGGGGCGTCGCCCGAGTACATAGACCGATACATCAACGAATTACCCAAAACCTTCAATCCAAAGGATTGGGACCCGGAACGGCTGGTAATACTGGCCAAAAACGCGGGCATGAAATACATCATGTTCACGACGAAGCACCATGCTGGGTTCTGTATGTGGGATACCAAAACCACTGATTTTGGGGTGATGAACACGCCCTACAAAAAAGACATTGTTCGCCAGTATGTCGATGCCTGCCGAAAGTGGGGACTGGCTGTTGGGTTTTATTACTCACCGGAAGATTTCTCATTTGCATATCGCAATGGCATGAAAGACATCACCCGCGACGATCACTGGGAAAAAGCCAGACCCTTTCAGACTAAATATAAACAGTTCGTGGAGGCTCAGTGTCAGGAGCTAATGACCAACTATGGGCCAGTTGATCTGTTCTTTATCGATAGCGACGTATTGCGGGAAGAAGTGAAAGCTGTCGTCTGGAAATACCAGCCCAACTGCCTGATCACTCGTGGAGTACTCGAAACGCCTGAGCAATACCTCCCCGGTGAAACACTAACGACTGCCTGGGAAAGCTGCATGACCATGGGAACGGACTGGAGCTACAAACCCACCAACGATCATTATAAATCCGGAACCGAACTGATCAACATTCTGATCGAATCAAGGGCCAAGGGCGGATCGTACCTGCTCAACATTGGGCCTACGCAGTGGGGGGATCTGAACGAAGGCCAACAGGGGCGGCTGATGGAAATTGGAGCCTGGCATTTTATCAACCAGGAGGCTGTCCATAACGTGCGGCCCTGGATTGTCCGGAATGAAGGCGATATCTGGTTGACAAAACAGAAGGACGAAAATACGGTGTATGCTTACCTCACTAATATGCCCGACTGGCCTCGTGGTGAACGCCGGACATTCCTGCTCAAATCATTGAAAGCAACCCCGTCAACGGAAATAAGCGTGTTGGGGCAAACGGGTAATGTTGTTGAATACCAGTCCACAAATGATGGCAAGGCTCGCTTCGAGCAAACGCCCGAAGGACTCCGGATTTCGGTCGTTCGGGCCCAGCGAATTTATAACAATCACAAATGGCCGAACCCCATCGTCGTAAAATTGAAGAACATCGAGGCTGCTATTGAGCCCGCTCATTTTAAAACGGTTAAAGCAGAAAAAACGCCGGATGGTAATCTGAGACTAACAGCAGAAGTAAGCACGCTGGGAAACGGAAAAAGATACAGGATAGGATTCGAGTATCGGCCTGTTCAAAGCTCGCTGAATGAGGAATTTAATCAGAAATGGACGGAAACCGATGTGTATCCAATCCTGCAACCCTGTGAGAAGACGCTTGAAATCGTAAGTAGTAACATCAAAACGTACGACGAAATCGAGTACCGGTCCATCCTGTACCAGGATGGTCTGAAGATTGAAGGTAATACGCAGAAAATTAGCAAGTTGCGACTGGATTGAAAGCCAGTGGTAGCCAATTTGCCACCCGCAGAACCACAGTAAATCATAATATAAACGCTCCAGATCCGCTCATGAAAGCACAACGCAGATCCATTTTAAAACGTCTTTTCGCTTCCGTTGCCGGTGTTGCCGGACTAAGTGTAACGACCAAAGCCTCCACCGAACAGATCTCCGCGGAGTTAACGGCTACTAAAGAAGTCTTCAACGTGGTGACTCAGGACGATGTTCCGCTGTTTTCGGGTTCAACCAAGCTTGGTAATCTGGTATTTGTGGCTGGTAAAGGCTATCACAAAGAAGGAGATATTAAAGTCCACACCGATGAAGTTCTCAAAGAGTTGGAAAAAGAGTTGATCAAGGCAGGTTCCTCCATGGAAAAAGTGCTGAAAGTGAGCGTGTTTCTGCATGATCTGAACGATTACAAAGGGATGAATGAAGTCTACAAAGGTCGTTTTGGCAGCAAGCCACCTGTGCGTACAACGGTAGCCGTTTATGGCGGTGTTCCGGGCGATTCACTGGTTGAAATGGATTGCATTGCCTATATCTAAAATCATTCTTCCTCATACTTTTCTACTCAAATGTTAAGCAGACGAAAACTCATCAAGCGTTTGTCGAGCGTTCCGCTCGTGAGCGGATTGGCTGTCGGCGGTTTTCCGTTACAGTCGCCAGAAACTACACCAGCCACTCCCAAACGCGACCTGTTTAAGGAACTGGGGGTGCGAACCTTTATCAATGCGGCCGGTACCCTCACCTATATGACCGGCTCGCTTATGCACGACGAAGTGCTGGATGCCATTAACGGCGGAGCTAAAGAATTTTGCCTTCTCGATGAGATTCAGGATAAAGTAGGTGCCAAAATCGCGCAGATGGTACATGCTGAAGCGGCTGTTGTAACGTCAGGTGCTTTCGCAGGAATGACCCTTGGACTGGCTGGTATTCTGACCGGTATGGACCAGAAAAAAGTTGAGAAATTACCCCATCTGGAAGGAACCGGTATGAAAACCGAAGTCATCTGCCAGAAAGCCCATGATATCGTATATAACCACGCGCTGATAAATACAGGTTGCAAAATAGTAGTGGTAGAAACTGCGGAAGACGTTGAAAAGGCCATTAATGAAAAAACGGCGCTGATGCACTTTCTACACATCGAAGCCGACAAAGGCAAGATCATGCACGAAGAATGGGTAGCGCTGGGCAGGAAGCATAACATTCCAACATCCATTGACATTGCCGCTGATGTGCCGCCCGTTGAAAACCTATGGCGCTTCAACGATATGGGCTTCAGCTTTGTGGTAATATCGGGCGGCAAAGCCATGAGAGGGCCACAAAGTGCCGGTATTCTGATGGGTAAAAAAGATATCATTTCGGCGGCTCGTCTCCACATGCCACCCCGTGGTTTTAACATCGGCCGGGGAATGAAAGTGAATAAAGAGGAGATTCTGGGGATGTATATTGCCCTCGAAAAATTTATCAACGAAGACCACGACAAGGTTTGGAAAGCCTGGGAAGAAAGTACCGCTCACATTGAAAATACGGTCAAAACGGTCAATGGTGTTCAGGTCGAGGTACACGTGCCCCCACTCGGCAACCACACCCCGACGCTACGGATTTCCTGGGACCCCGGTAAACTGCATATCACGGGTAAAGATCTTCAGGAAGCCCTGCGGAAAGGTGATCCATCGATCGAAGTTGGCGGTGGCGGACCCAGCAACATAGGGGTAACTGTCTGGATGATGAAACCCGGTCAGGAAAAAATCGTAGCCAGGCGGATAAAGGAAGAGCTTTCTAAAGCTGCTTAACCAGTATCCGTATCAGAAAATAGATATTCCAATCCGCAATGATTTGGTAGTGAGGAAAATACAGTTTTTACTTTTTGTGATCATCAGCTCGTTGGGCAGGCTGGCTTATGCCCAAACGACCAGTATTGTGATCAAGGGGGGGCATGTTATTGACCCTAAGAACAACCTTAATGAGGTGCTGGACATTGCCATACTGGATGGTAAAATCAGCCAGATTGGTAAAAACCTGGACACCAAAGGGGCTGATCAGGTTGTCGATGCCAGGGGATTGTATGTTACGCCGGGACTGATCGATATACATACCCACGTTTTTTTTGGGACCAATCTGGACCAGGCATACAGCAATGGACCCAACGCGCTGCCCCCCGATGGGTTCACGTTTCGCAACGGAGTGACAACCATTGTCGATGCGGGTAGTGCTGGCTGGCGCGATTTCGAAACGTTCAAGAAACAAACGATCGACCGTTCGCAAACGCGGGTGCTGGCCATGCTCAATATCGTTGGGAGTGGTATGCGGGGCGGCAAATTCGAACAGAATATCGAGGATATGGATGCCAGCCAGACAGCGGCTATGGCGAAGCAGTATCCCGACTGGATAGTCGGTGTGAAGTTGGCGCACTATAACGGCTATAACTGGACACCAACTGAACGCACTGTCGAAGCCGGGAAACTGGCTAATCTGCCGGTTATGATTGATTTTGGGGGCAGTACGCCCACACTGTCACTTGAAGACCTGTTTCTGAAATACCTTCGACCGGGCGACATTTACACGCACTGTTTTGGGCAATTAAAGTCACGTGAGCCAATTCTGGATGTGACAACCAACAAAATCAAACCATTCGTCTGGGATGCAAAGAAGAAAGGAATCCGCTTCGATGTAGGTTATGGAGGCCTTAGTTTCGCGTTTTCACAGGCTATTCCAGCCCTGAAAAGTGGCTTTTATCCAAACACGATCAGTACGGATATTCATAACGGAAGCATGAACAATGCCATGAAAGACATGCTGAATGTGATGTCGAAATTTATGGCTATGGGAATGGATTTGCCGGCTGTCATCAAAGCGAGTACCTGGAACCCTGCTCAGGTCATCCGACGCCCTGAGTTAGGTCATTTATCGGTCGGTTCGGTCGCTGATGTTGCCATTCTAAACATTCGTGGCGGAAAATTCGAGGTGCGCGATACGGGTTATTTCGGTTTCTTTGACTACACGGGCCACAAGATTGAAGGTAAGCAAAAGCTGGAATGCGAAATGACCATTCGAAAGGGTAAAATTGTTTATGATCTTGATGGTATTGCCAGTCCGGTTGTTGTTACGCAAAAGCCACGCTCGTAAGTGCCATTCCTGAATAAAGTCGCCTGGAGAAACCAACGGATTAACTGATTTAAAATCAATAATTTAAAATGCAGGGTTCTTTGAAGCTTCATGTTCGCTGGGTGGAATAGCGTAAGTAAGGAATATTTTAATTTAAATTTGGACGATACAAACCGGTCCTGACCGTTGTCTCTCTGAAGGGGGGATTTTCTCCTCAATCATTTCGTTTAACATTCGTTCGATTCATTATGCAAGCTGACGTATTGACCCCTGAAATAGCCTTTGCGCAAACCGGTCTCTCGTTGCCCCCCGCTCCTCAGCCGTTGGGCGTTTATAAACCGTATCTCATTGACGGGAAATACCTGTATATCTCGGGCCACGGTCCGGTTCGGGACGATAAAAGCCTTATTATTGGCCGTATTGGTGCTGATCTGGATATTGAGCAGGGAAAATTAGCCGCCCGGCAGGTAGGATTAGCCATCTTATCGACAATTAAAACCCACTTAGGTAGTCTCGATCGGGTGAAGCGCGTCATTAAAGTGTTGGGTATGGTCAACTGTGTAGCCGAATTTGAGCGTCATCCGTACGTCATCAATGGCTGTAGCGAATTGTTTGCCGAAGTATGGGGAACCGAAAATGGAATTGGCGTTCGATCGGCCGTGGGTATGGGGTCACTTCCCGACAATATTCCGGTTGAAGTTGAGGCATTATTTGAACTGGCCTGATCAATGCAACAAACCCCTTGGTACTGGATTGACGATGTTTCGCATCTCGATACGCCTGCATTGGTGCTGTACCCCGACCGGGTGCAACAGAATATTGCGTTGCTGATCAAGTCTATTGACGACATTAACCGGCTGCGCCCACACGTAAAGACGCACAAATCGCGCGAAGCCACCCGACTGATGCTGGAAGCGGGTATCCGCAAGTTCAAGTGTGCGACGATTGCCGAAGCCGAAATGCTGGCGTTGTGCGGGGCTCCGGATATTCTCTTGGCCTATCAACCCAATGGTGCTAAAATGCATCGGCTGCTGGTGTTGATGAAAGACTATCCAACGATTCAGTTTGCCTGTCTGGTCGATAATCTGATAACGGGTCGTCTGCTTTCAGAACTGGCCGTATCGGCCGGGTTGATCGTGCCGGTTTATATCGACCTGAACGTGGGCATGAACCGGACAGGTATCGCACCAACTGACGAGGTACTTACGCTCTATGCCGAACTCGACCAGTTGGAAGGCGTTCAGCCTGTCGGCTTGCATGCGTATGATGGCCACCTTCGTAACCCGGATTTCGCCGTTCGTACCGCCGATTGCGATGCCGCTTTTGCCCCCGTACAACAACTAAGTGATGCGCTGACAGCTCGTGGTTTTCCACAACCCACTATTGTAATTGGCGGAAGCCCGACTTTCCCGATTCATGCCAAAAGACCGGGTGTTGACTGTAGCCCCGGAACCTTCATTTACTGGGATAAAGGCTACCAGACCGGCTTACCTGAACAACCGTTTCTGACGGCCGCGCTCGTTGTGGCACGGGTAATTTCATTGCCCGACGCCACTAAAGTTTGCCTGGATATAGGCCACAAATCAGTTGCAGCAGAGGGCGATCTAACGCAACGCGTCACGTTTCTGAACGCACCCGAATTGAAAGCAATTGGCCAGAGCGAAGAACACCTGGTTGTTGAAGCGGGCCCGGATCATGCTTATCAGATCGGTGACGTGTTGTATGGATTACCCAATCATATATGCCCAACGGTTGCGCTTTACGAGCGAGCTTATGCCATCGAAAACGGAACCGTTACAAACGAATGGCTGACCATTGCCAGAGATCGAATGATTTCAGTATAGTATTTTTCAGTATACGCTTTGTCGTTTTTGTGGCCTTTACATTGGATTGTATACCAGTGCATTACGGAGTCGCAGGATAGGCAAATCGAATACGATCAACCCATTTCTTCCTCCATATAATGTTTACAATTGATGCCCACCTTGACCTGAGTATGAACGCGATGGAGTGGAATCGAGACCTCCGCCAGCCAGTCGGGCGATTGCGCGAACGCGAACAGGGTATGACCGATAAGCCTGACCGGGCGAAGGCGACGGTTTCGCTCCCCGACCTTCGTCGTGGCAATATTGGTCTGGTGGTGGCAACACAGATTGCCCGCTTCGTTGCACCCGGCAATCCTTTGCCGGGCTGGCAATCACCGGAGCAGGCCTGGGCACAGACGCAAGGCCAGCAGATCTGGTATAAAACGATGGAAGAAGCGGGCGAAATGGTTCAAATCCGCGATCTGACGAGCCTGGAAAATCACCTGACCCTTTGGAATGACGGTACACCGAATGACCAGAAACCAGTTGGTTACATTCTGAGTCTGGAGGGTGCCGATTCGATCGTTACGCCAGCCTACGTTGAGCGGGCCTATGCGTATGGGTTGCGGGCCATCGGGCCAGCGCACTATGGTCCCGGTCGCTATGCGCAGGGTACTGATGCATCGGGTTTCATGGGGGCCGCCGGACAGGCACTGCTCAGTGAGATGGAACGCTTTAATATCATTCTGGACGCGACCCATTTGTGCGACGATAGTTTCTGGGAGGCACTGGATTATTTCAATGGGCCGATTTGGGCCAGTCATAACAACTGCCGCGCTCTGGTCAACCATAATCGTCAGTTCAGCGACGAACAAATTCGGGAACTCATCGTGCGCGATGCGGTCATTGGCGGGGCGCTGGATGCCTGGATGATGGTGCCCAACTGGGTACGGGGCCAATCGACACCCGAAGGTATGAATTGTAAATTAGCCGTTATGATCGACCATCTCGATCATATTTGTCAGATTGCAGGTAATGCCAATCACATCGGTATCGGTTCTGATCTGGATGGTGCATTCGGGAAAGAACAATGCCCCTACGATTTGGAAACCATAGCCGATCTTCAGAAAATCCCTGATTTATTACGTCAGCGTGGCTATACGGAAGAAGACGTGGCAAAAGTTATGCATGGTAACTGGCTACGTTTTCTGAGGAAAGCATGGCGTTGATTTATGTAGAGACGCAAGTGAACGTAAACGATCCACTATGCGGTACTGCGTCTCTACGCTTTATTAATCGGCAAATATGGTTGCTCCACATAATTGCCTGACTTTATCCCGTGAGCGTTTCAGCCGCATTTTCACGGCACTATCCTTCAATTGAAGCAGGTTGGCAATTTGCCGTATATCCATATCGTCCTGATATTTCAATCGCAAAATCATCGCTTCTTCCTCTGAGAGTGATTTCATAGCCCGCGAGAGCTGTTGCATACTGTATTCCAGATCAACAGGTTCGTCAGTACTGATTGCATGAGTATCAGACTCTTCATCTTCCACCTCCAGCGCTGTCATGGTTAACCGATTGCCCAATCGGAGCTGATCCATACAATAGTTATAGGAGATCGAGTAGAGCCAGGTCGAAAACGTTGACCGTTCTTCAAAACGATCAAGGTGCGAAAACATCTTGATGAAAATATCGTGGGTAAAATCCTGTGCTTTCTCGGAGTCTTTGGTTAATGAATAACACCGATTGTAGACTTTATTGACGTAACGATTGTAGAGGGTTTCAAAGCAATCATTAGGGCTTGAGGTAAGGTATTGCCGGATTACCTCTTCATCATTCAGTTTAAGGTTCATGATACTGTACAAGTGTGAAGAATAGAAACAGAGATTTATGTCACTTTTTGTCTGCTGACGATGTAAAGTTGTCCCTGTTATCTGTCTTTATGCACCATATTTCGATGAACTGTAAGTTTCACCCGTTTTTTGGTAAAAATTGAGATTTACAGTTTCTATTAGCCATTCTTTTTATACGAATAATAGTATATTTGTTACCAAAATTTTATTTCATATTACAATATATATAATTGATAATTTCAATGAAAGGAATTGTATTTACCGAGTTTTTAGAGATGATTGAGGAGAAGTTCGACTATAAATTAGTAGATCAATTGCTGACAGAGAGTGACCTTCCTTCGGGTGGAACCTATACGGCTATCGGTACTTACGATCACCTCGAAATGGTCACATTAGTTAGTAAACTGAGCGAACACACGCACATTCCAGTACCTGAATTACTCCAATCTTATGGTCGGTACATGTTTATAACCTTCACAAAAAGTTACCGGCCTTTCGTCGATCGATCCGATTCGGCGTTTAGCCTTCTTAACTCCATTCAGCATTATATTCATGTGGAAGTAAAAAAAATATATCCAGACGCTGAATTGCCTCATTTTACGGTCGAACAACCAACCGAGAATCATTTGCGAATGTACTATGAGTCTGAGCGAAAACTGTCGGATTTTGCGTATGGACTGATCGACGGCTGTTTAACTTATTTTGGCGAAAAGGCAACCATCACGAAAACGAATCTCACAGACGACGGTAGTCATGTACTTTTTGATATTGTGAAGGAATGACACAAACAGGTGATGCCGATTTATTTAAAAGGCGTTTTGAACGCGAGAAAGCTGCCCGAACTCAGGCTGAAGTTATTTTAGAAAAAAAAGCGCTTGAGCTTTACGATGCTAATGAACAGCTTAAGCACTTAAATGAAAATCTTGAACAACAAATTCGGGATAAACTGGCTGAACTTCGTGAGAGTGAACAGCGCTATCGTCAGCTCATCGAGTCCGTTCAGGATATCATTTATAAGATTGGGCCCGATGGTGTTTTTACCTTTGTCAGCTCTGTCGTTGAAAAGCTGCTGGGCTATACCGAACAGGAGTTTGTCGGTAAGCATTTTACTGATTTTGTAGCGCCTGGCTATCGAAAGCAACTCGTCGAGTTTTATCAAACGATGCTGCTTGAGCGGCTGGATAGTACCTATACGGAGTTTCCGGTGGTTGCCAAAGATGGGCATATTGTCTGGATCGGCCAAACAGTTCGATCGATTAATAACAACGACGAAATCAGCGAACTCGTGGCTGTAGCACGCGATGTGTCCGATCGTAAACAGGCAGAAATAGAATTACAAACCACTCAAACCCGGCTCTCGACGCTGATAACCAGCCTGCAATCGGGGGTGCTCGTTAAAGATGAACAACGACGTGTCATTCTGGTCAATCAGTTGTTTTGCGACATTTTTGAGGTTAAAGAAAGTCCGCAACAATTGATCGGGCTCGATTACTCCCAATCGGCCGAGCAATTCAAATATTTGATGGTAGATCCGGATGGGTTTGTTCGGCAGATCGAACAACTGGTTCAGAATCGACAGGCAACGGCCGGTGAGGAAATCAGGATGGTGAATGGCCGTATTCTGGAGCGGGATTATGTGCCTATTTATTTCGGTGAGGAATTTATGGGGCACCTGTGGAAATATAGTGATGTCACCGAAAAATACCTGGCGCGTGAACGTATTCGCCGAAGTGAAGAAAAGTACCGGGGTATTATGAATAATATGGAACTCGGGTTGCTGGAGGTCGACAATGAGCAGACGATTATTCGATCCTACGAGCGGTTCTGTAAGATGATCGGCTATACCGAGAACGAACTGATTGGTAAAAAAGCCGATAAGTTTCTAGTTGCTCCTGAATTTACTACGGTAATCAGCCAACAGCAACGCGAGCGGCAGCAGGGAAATGCAGGTTCCTATGAATTACAGCTTGTGAAACAGGATGGTAGTCGGATCTGGGTGCTGGTTAGTGGTGTTCCCATTCTGGATGAGGAGGGCACGATCGTTGGTTCGATGGGGATTCACTATGATCTGACCGAACGTAAGCAGCTTGAAGAGGAACTGGCGAAGGCCAAGCAAATTGCCGACGATGCCCGGCAGGCCGAAAAGCAGTTTCTGGCCAACATGAGCCACGAGATCAGAACACCCCTCAATGCCATCATTGGGATGTCACACCTGTTATTTGATACACAGCCAAGCCGTCAACAGCGAGAGTACATTGATATTCTGAAAACGTCTGCTGATTTTTTGCATAGCCTAATCTCCGATTTGCTGGATATGACCAAAATAGAAGCCGGTCGCATTGAGGTATATGCCCGACCATTTGATCTGGGGGGCCTGCTCAGAGCTGTTCAGAAAGTGTTCGAAATGAAAATTCAGGGCCGCCCGATCGATATTGACGTGATGCTCGATGCGCGAATCACTGATAATTTTATTGGGGATGATGTCATGTTGAACCAGATATTGATGAATCTGGTTGGAAACGCTGAAAAATTTACCGAAGAAGGAAGTATCCAGATTACAGCACGGATCAGAAAGCAGGATGAATCAACTTACTGGATCGAATTTACGGTCGCTGATACTGGTATAGGTATTCCGGAGGAAAAGCTGGAGGTAGTGTTCCAGAAATTCAAGCAGGTAAATCCACAGGGGCATAAGCACAAAGGAACCGGACTGGGGCTTGCCATAACGAAGGAACTGGTTGAAATTCAGGGTGGTACTATTTCGGTGAAAAGCCGGGAGGGAGAAGGAAGCCAGTTTACATTTATGCTCCCATTTCGCAAAGGCGATGCATTGGCTGAACCCGGACTGCCCGCAATCGGAGATGTCTCGATGGGTGATGAATTAAAGGTATGCCATATTCTGGTTGTTGAGGATAACCTCATGAATCAGAAATACATAAGCAGCCTGCTTACAAAATGGAATATGCCCTATACGCTGGCACTGGATGGTAAACAAGCCGTTGAAGAAGCTAAAAAACAGCGATTTGATATTATTCTGATGGATATTCAGATGCCCATTATGAATGGTTATGAAGCAACGGTTGCCATCAGAAGTACGCATAATCCCAATCAGCATATACCAATTATCGCTTTAACCGCATCGGCCATGCTCGATCATAAAAATATAGCTCTGGAGGCAGGTATGAATGATTTCCTGACCAAACCTTTTGAGCCTGCACAGCTTCGTGATTTACTACAGCGGTTTGCGCCCGCCGAGCTTCAGGCCGATGCCGAAAATATAATCGATCGGGAGCGTTTAACGCTTTTATACGGAACAGACACCGCCTACGCAGCCGAAATGTTCTCCACCTTTCTGACAGATATAGTCCCTGAAATCAATGAACTACCAACATTGTGCCTGGAGCAGAACCGTACTCAATTATCACGAAAAGTCCACAAACTAAAACCGACCTTTGGCATGGTCGGTTTGTCGATACTTGAAGAAAAAATGGTTCAATTGGAAAAGATAATAAAGCAAGGATCTGAAAATGCAATATTGCAAATATATTGTAACGATATTGTTGTAAAAACTAATGAAATGATTCCTGTTTTGAAAGAAGAAGCACAAAAGCTATCTTAGTTATAGACTATGGTTTTGACCTGTATTATTGTTGAAGATGAACTGATGTCGCGCAAGTCGTTGCAACGACTTTGTGAACAACACGGTTCATTAGAAGTTTTGGGTGCTTTTGACAGCGCCACCACAGCATTGGATTTTCTGGCTGAACAAATGGTCGATTTGATTTGGCTGGATATTGAATTGCCAGGCTTAACCGGTTTTGAGATGCTGGAAAAGCTGCCGTCGATCCCGTTTGTGGTTTTAACGACCAGTAAAACCGAATACGCTTTCGACGCCTTTCAATACCAGGTGACCGACTACCTTAAAAAACCAATTACGCTCCCCCGTTTCAATATAGCCGTTGAGAAAGTATTGGAACTCAATAGTCGCACTAAACCAAATTCAGCCATTGGGCGACAGGAGATATACATTAAGTCTGAGGGACGATATATTCGACTGCCGTTTGATACAATCTCTTACATCGAAAACACAGGTGACTATGTAAAAATTTTTACTCCTACACAGACGCATATTGTTTATACGACAATGAAGTACCTGGAAGAAAAACTAGGCAGCCAGTTTCTTCGCGTACACCGCTCCTTTATCGTTCATCTGGATAAGATCGTTGATATTGAAGAAAATACACTGGTAATCAGCAATAAAGTGATTCCGATCAGTCGTGCCAATAAATCAGAATTGATGAATCGACTTAATCTGTTATGAACATACTGCCAGAATAAACGGGTAATCTGGGAGTTAGGGAAATTTTCTGTACACCCGAATTGATCACAAAATCAGGATCGTTTTTAGCTCTACTATCGACTCAGAAATATATTCACTGCTTATTTTATTGGCTACCGGGTTGGAATTCATTCCGCGAATAGCGACGTTTGCCGCCGTTCTCCTTTCAATCTATTTTTATGAATGATTCTCAGCTAGCCAGTCTTTTTCCGTCGAATGAGTCGGCCATTCCGGCCGACTACCGTATTGAACCGATTCACCAGCGCGAATACCTGATTAATGGAGAAATGCGCCACTGGAGTGGTCCCGTTTCGGAGGTTTACTCGCCCATCTGTATACCCGCCGAAGGGGGTACCCTACAACGTGTGCTTGTTGGTAGTTTCCCGGTCACGACCGACAAGGAAGCGCTCGAAGCTTTAGAATCGGCTGTCAATGCCTATGACAACGGTAGGGGAGAGTGGCCAACCATGTCCATCGAGGGACGTGTTCGGTGCATGGAAACCTTCATCGGCAAAATGCTGGAAAAGCGGCAGCTGGTGATTAATTTGATGATGTGGGAGATTGGCAAGAATTTGGCCGACTCGACTAAGGAATTTGATCGGACGGTCAAATACATCTACGATACCATCGATGCACTCAAAAATATCGATCGCGCAAGCTCCCGATTTCGCATTGAAGAAGGAATTATTGGGCAAATCCGGCGGTCTCCGCTTGGTGTCGTGTTGGCCATGGGGCCGTTTAATTACCCGCTTAATGAGACGTATACAACGCTCATTCCAAGCATTCTGATGGGGAACACCATTCTGTTTAAGACGCCTAAACACGGTTCCCTGCTGCACTATCCGTTACTGGAAGCTTTCCGTACGAGCTTTCCCAAAGGTGTAGTTAACTCGCTCTATGGTCGTGGAGCCAATGTGATTCCGCCCGTTATGAAGTCGGGTAAGATAAATGTGCTGACGCTGATTGGCTCTAGCCGTGTAGCCGATGAACTACAGCGGTTCCATCCGAAGCTCAACCGACTCCGGTCGGTAATGAGTCTGGATGCTAAAAATGCGGCAATTATTCTGCCCGATGCCGATCTGGATGTGGCCGTAAAAGAATGTCTGCTTGGATCGCTTTCGTTTAATGGTCAGCGGTGCACAGCCATTAAAATCATCTGGGTACACCGTTCAGTTGCCGACGAGTTTCTGCGTCGCTTCGGACCGGAAGTGAGTAAGTTGAAACCAGGAATGCCGTGGGATGTTGGTGCTCAAATAACGCCTTTGCCTGAACCCAGCAAACCTGATTATCTGGCTGAGTGTATTCGTGAAGCGCAAGCCGGAGGGGCTTCAGTCATAAATGAAGGTGGTGGACAGGTTGCCGGATCGCTGTTCAAGCCCGCCGTTGTTTACCCTGTTCTGGAAGGAATGAAACTGTATCGTGAAGAACAGTTTGGCCCCGTTGTTCCCGTAATACCGTTCGATTCGATTGAGGAGCCCATCAACTACATCATTACTGCCGACTATGGCCAGCAGGTGAGTGTTTTTGGAACCGACACCGATCAGATTGCTGAGCTGATCGACCCGCTTGTTAACCAGGTAAGCCGTGTCAATATTAATGCTCAATGCCAGCGCGGGCCGGATACATTTCCATTTACAGGGCGCAAAGATTCGGCCGAAGGAACGCTGTCTGTTGAGGATGCCTTACGATCGTTTTCTATCCGAACGGTGGTCGCAACCAAAGATACGGTTTCCAATAAAGAGATACTGAATGATATTATTAGTGAGCATAAGTCGAAATTTCTGTCAACAAATTTTATCTTTTAGAATTTGTTTGAAACCACAGGCCATTTTCGGTTGAAAAACGACTGGGTCATTTGGCCCGGTCGTTTGTTTTTTGGTTATTGCCAGCTTATAAAACGTTTACCTACGATTGCTCGAAGCACATAAACTCACCAAATTATTTGGCCCGATAGCAGCTGTTCATGGCGTATCACTGAAGCTTGAACCGGGAAATGTTATGGCACTTGTTGGGGCCAGCGGTTCCGGAAAAAGTACCTTATTGAGTATGTTAGCTGGCCTGACAGATGCCGACGAGGGCGAAGTCCGGCTCAATGGTGAACGGGTGCCGGGGCCATCGGAGGTACTGGTTCCTGGTCATGCAGATATCCGGCTTGTTCATCAGGAATATCAACTCATGCCGAATGTTTCGGTTCGCGAAAATATTACCTATGCACTGCGCTTTTTTGAGAAAAGTTACCGTGAATTTCGGGTCGATGAACTGTTGAAGCTCTGCCGGTTGACGGAAGTACAGGATCGTTTACCGCGCCAGGTTTCAGGTGGCGAAAAACAGCGTACGGCCATTGCCCGCGCGATTGCTGATAAGCCCGCCATATTGCTTCTTGATGAACCGTTCAGCCATCTTGATTTACCCAACCGACTCATCTTTCGCGATCTGCTAGTTGACCTGGTTCGGCATGAAAACACAGCCTGTCTTTTGGTTACCCACGATACCAGCGATGCACTATCAACTGCCAATTCGTTAGGAATTCTGCGCGATGGCCGTTTGGTTCAATTCGGATCGCCGAAAGAGGTTTACCGGCGACCAGCAACAGCATATGCCGCCCGAATGACGGGGCCAGTCAATATTTTGAAAGCAAAGCACCTGCCCACACTAGGCTTGTCCGGAGTCGATAATCCCGAAGCCTTATTGTGCCTGCGTCCGGAGCAGATTCAACTGGATGATACGGGCCTGCAAGGGACAATTCGAGCCTTATTTTTTAAGGGTAGCCATTACGAAATAGACGTAGAACTGTCGCGTTATGTTTGCCTGCGTATGCTATCCACCCGCGATGACCTACAGGTTGGCCAGCTTATAGGAGTCAAAATAGCTGGCGAATCTATCTGGAAACTCCAACGCTAACTTTTACTAACCCAGATCGTTTTTTTGCGTTGTAGGTGTAAACAAACGAACAAAACGTTATGGAACAGCCACAGAAGGAAGAGAAAAAAGATAGAGACATAGACACGTCATCCAGGCCAGATAAAAACTTTTTAGTGAGCGAAAACCACAACGACGTCGATGCTTCGGGCGTAGACGACAACTCGACAGGAAAAAAAGAGGATTACCTGGGTAAATTAAATGTAGAAGAGAATTAATTATAAGCAAAAAGCCGATCTATCAGACATAGATCGGCTTTTTGCTTATGTAGGCCTGTTGCTTAGCTTAGAGCATACGTTTGATCAACTGCTCAACGGATATCCCCTCAGCTTCTGCTTTAAAGTTACGCACTACGCGATGACGAAGAATCGGTAAAGCAACGGCACGTACATCCTCGATATCGGGCGAATATTTGCCGGTCAGCAGTGCATTGCATTTGGCTGCCAGAATCAACGCCTGCGACGCCCGTGGCCCAGCACCCCATTCCAGATATTGATTCGCATCCGAAGCGGCTAATTCGGTATTTGGGCGGGTTTTGTGAACGAGTTTAACTGCGTATTCAACAACGTTATCGACAACGGGTACCCGGCGCACCAGGTGCTGGAACTCCCGGATTTCTTCCCCTGTAATAACTTGCTGTACTTCGTAACGCTGATCGCTCGTGGTGCTTTTTACAATGTCCAGCTCCGATTGATAAGACGGATAATCGAGGTATATGTTAAACATGAACCGGTCGAGCTGAGCTTCAGGTAGGGGATAGGTTCCTTCCTGCTCGATAGGGTTCTGCGTGGCCAGCACAAAGAACGGACGGCCTAAGTTATACTTCTGACCAGCAATGGTAACTGCATATTCCTGCATCGCTTCCAGCAAAGCTGATTGCGTTTTAGGAGGTGTCCGGTTGATCTCATCGGCTAGAATGATATTAGCGAAAACAGGCCCTTTAATGAATTTGAAATTTCGTTCCTGATCGAGTGTTTCGGAGCCCAGAATATCCGATGGCATCAGGTCAGGCGTAAACTGGATTCGATTAAACTCCAGGTCAAGGGCGCCGGCAATGGTCTGAATAAGCAGCGTTTTAGCCAACCCCGGCACACCTACCAAGAGGCAATGCCCCTGACAGAAAATAGCCGTCAACAGCAGTCTTACGGTATCATCCTGACCAATAACAACCTTGGAAATTTCAGATTTTAGTTTTTTGTAAGAGGTAGTAAGGGCTTCTGCAGCCGCAACATCCGATGAGTAAGGCACAGGTGAAAAGGGGTTAATGATGAATACTAAATGATGAGACGGTTTGCCGATTAGGATGTGTGATGAAGGTCACCAGTCATCCACATCGGCAAACCGTCTCATCACTAATTTCCGCCCTGACCGAGGGCGGCCGCACTGTTTTGGGTAGTACCAAAGATGCGACAGCTTTGAAATTCAGGATCGACGGTGATATAAACATCAGCAACCGACTTTCGGAACCACTCATCAATAGCGCGGTTCTTTTTGTTGGTTAACACAATGTTCTGGAGTTTTTCAAAATCAATCTTGAAATCGGCCGTGTGGGGCGCTACTTTACTCTTGAAATACAAGATCCGTACCGCACTTTTACCGTCTTCAGTACGGTAAGGCAGCGGAGCCGAAATACTACCCACTTTCATCGTATCGAGCATCTGGAACATCGCATATTCCATTGTGCCATCCATAGCCAGACGACTGCTTCCCGATTGTGCATCGCGAATAAGGCCACCAGCGTCGGCTGTGCTTTTATCTTCTGAAAAGTCGTGGGCGGCCTTATCAAATTTTATCGAATCGGCAACGATAAGTGTCCGTAAACTATCCAGATAATGGGTTGGGCCTGTTAAATCCAGCCGATTATAATCGGGCCGGATCAGGATGTGCCGGGCGTGGTATTCTGCACCGCGGGTTTCCAGTAACTGAATGAGGTGAAGGCCAAAATCAGATTCAACAACATCCGAAATGTCGTTCGGTTTTAGCTTCAGAGCCGCTCCTTCAAACGGGGCTACCATCGCTCCCCGCTTGGCAAAGCCGAGGTCACCACCATTCTGGGCAGAACCAACATCTTCTGAATTTTCTTTGGCTAATTTGGCAAAGTCTTCACCCGCCTGAACACGCTTTTTGAGATCCAGCAATTTCTGGCGAAGCACTTCTTTTTGCTCTTTGGTCGGTTTCGCAAACCGGACAATTTGCCCGACTTCAACGTCAGCAGGCATATAAGGCAGACTGTCTCTCGGGATAGCATCAAAGAATTTACGAACATCACGAGGGGTTACCTTCATGTCGGTCGTGATCTTCTGCTGCATTTTCTGAACAATCTTCTGGTCTTTCACCTGCTGGCGAAGCTCACTCTTGAGCATCTCCAGGCTTTTACCGTAGGCTTCAATGATGTTTTTCTCGGAACCAAACTGCTGGACCATGTATTGCATCCGCTGGTCGAGTTCACTGTCTACGATCTTATCATCGACAACAACGGAGTCAATCTCCGCTTTCGCCAGCATCATTTTGTTAATAACCAGACTTTCCAGTAACTGGCATTTCTGGGGAGGGGTTTGATTCTGGCCAACATAAGATTGGTAAGATTCTTCAAGATCAGACCGCAGAACGTAGTAGTTATCGACCTTTGCAATGATCTTATTCAGGCTTACACCCTGACCCTGGCCAAAGACCGGTGCGGTCAGAAACCAGCCCATCAAAACGATGAAAGCACTACAGATTACTTTTTTCATGATCTAAATATACGCACAGAACCTAAATAGCTCTGAGTTTTAAGGAAATTTAAGAGGGAAACTTGCTTTAAGTGGTTAGATTTCGGATGTTGGACACTGGACTTTCCGTTTCTACTCATAGAAATTTAACCACTGTTCTTTTATCGTTTACTTCGCTAATTTCCGGATTTCGTCTTCATTAACTTTCACGGGATACTTTTGCCGAAGCTGAGCAATCCATTGTTGTTCGAGTACCGTCTGATAATCGTTAATGACCGCACCCCTGGCCTCGGCAAACGTTTTACCCCGCGCCTGTTCAATGCGGCTGATCGTTATCGAAACAGATTTCCCATCCCGATTAAATGTTGTCGTTCCTTCTTTCCATTGATCGATACTGTCCAGAAATTGATTGTTCCCTTCCGCAAAAATGCCTTCGGTAACCGTTAGGGCTGGATTGCCCGAGGTAAGCTGATAGTTGCTGTTCAGAACTTTCGCAATATCGGTCTTGGCATTCGAAAAATACTGAAACGAAATTCGGCGCTGAACCCCTGTGTCTTTTGTCGCATCGGTTGTTCGGCGGGGTGGAGCTCCCTGATAATCCTTCTCCGCGATGCGATTCAGCGAAATCCCGCTCTTCTGTAAATAACTGACAACAGCTCGAATCCGACCCGCCGAAACAGAATCGCGTTCTGCCGCATCATGAGCCCCCGATACTTCAACGACATAGTCGGGATTACGGGCAAGAGTCACCAACACGTCATACATATTTTCCCGCTGCGGGGCAGTCAGAGCCGTTTGGTTACGATCATACAGCAGATCGGCCGCCGACCGTTTGAGTTGATAGGGCGGTTTTACGGCCAGCATTTCGCGGGCTTGTTTCAGCAAATCGTCGTTCTGAGCCACAATGATCGTTGCGACAGCCCGTTCTGGGAAACGGTATTTATCTTTGTTTTGATCAAAATACTGTCGTTGCCCGGTTGAGTCCGTCATCGAGCGTTCCCAAACGTTTTGCTCCATTACCTGCGAGAGCAGGACACCATCCCGAATCTCATTGAGCAGCGAACGAAATTCAGACGATTTTTTGTCCAGATTCGCTTCTTCAGTAGCAATTAACTGATCGCCTTCAAACCGGTCGAGTAATCGGCGCATCGAAACCGCAGGTGAGCCCGCAGAAGGCGTGACGGGATTCGTATTGGCTAAAGCCGGATTGCGCTGAGGGAGCTGTTTCTGACGCACATACGCGAAAAACTGGTTAGCTGTAACGGGCTTTCCGGAGATCGTAAAAAGGGGTTTATTCTGCAAGGCGGGATCAAGTGGTTCGGTATAGCGCCATTGCCCGCGCAAAAGATTACTATCGGCTTTGGCTAATGCGGTTTCAACCACCACTTTATCCTCCTGGATCGCGTACTCTTTCTTTAACCGTTGTACAGTAGCCTGCCGCAATACATCCGCGCGGGTATCGGTCATCACGCGCTGACGTAGCGAAGGGGCCAGATCTGCATAAGGCTCCAGCCCTTTACGTTCAACGAGCTTAATGATGTGCCAGCCGTAGTTAGTACGGATAGGTTTCGAAAGTTCACCCGGTTTGGTTAAGCCAAAAGCCGCTTCTTCAAAAGCGGGGACTTGCTTATCGACGCCAAAGATTGGTAGCAATCCGCCGTTCGTTCGGGAGGTAACATCGTCAGATACTTCCTGACAAACGGTTTCAAAGGCTTCTCCTTTTTGCAGGCGGGTATAGGCCGCATCGATACGATCCTGGGCGGCTTTCTGGCCCGTTTCGTCTGCACTGGGGCTCAGACGAACCAGGATATGAGCGACCCGTAGTTTCCCACGGCTCGGCCGGCGGTTGTTGACCTTGATCAGGTGATAGCCTGCTCGTGACCGAACGGGCATCGAAACCTGGCCAACGGGCGTCGTATAGGCAACAGATTCTAATGGGTAAACCAGCGAAAAGGCTGTAAGGTAGCCCAGATTTCCACCATTGGGCGCTGTTTGGCTATCCTGTGAATTAGTGCGGGCCAGTGAAGCGAAATCAGTACCGGCCAGCGCCTGTTTGCGAATAGACAAAGCCTTTTGGTAGGCCGCAAGCGTATCGGCCGGAGCGGCATCTTCTACAACCGAAACCAGAATATGCGATGCATTAATTTCCTCCTGCATCCGCTGGTAGGCTTCGGCCGACAGGGATTCGACCAGCACTTTATCGGTCAGATATGACTGGGCCAGTTGCTTTCGATAGGTGTTCATTTCCTCCCGAAAAGCTTCGGTAGTGTCGCGTCCTTCTGTCTCAGCAGCCAGTACTTTAAGTTTCAGATTGGTGTACAGGTCGAAGTAATTCTTAACGTCGGTTCGTTGGGCAGAATCGGACGAGAACTGATTTTTTGTAAACGACTGAAAGAAATCGTCCGTGGTGAAGGCTTTGTTCCCCAGCGTCAGAATAATCGGCTGTGGGGGCGTTTGCTGAACCACTGGTGCGGTTGTTTTGCAAGCCGTTATGGCAAGTGCCAGCAAGATACCGCCTGTGAATTGGCGCATAGCGTCGGAATAGAAAATTGATATATGGGGTTACTATCTGCTACTATCGGTAGTACTGGTCGCAGGCTTCAGTAGACTAAAAACCAAGTTAATGGTAAAAACATTCGTTCTTCTTTAGCAACGCTACAGGCGAATGCTTATTGGCGATTGGGCTGGATTTTCACGGTTTTAAGGACAATATCGTAGTCGAGATGATACTCAAAGGCGTCGCGTAGGTTTTGACCGGTAAACACGGTGGGTACATGCACAATCCGTTGCTTTTTTTGTCGTAACTCGGCTTCGTGAATCTCAACGCTGCTTTGTCCGAGCAGATCGTCGTCGTCAAGCTGATCAACGAGTTTCAGGCTGATGCCCGACGCGACCAGACCAGCCGCTATGTATTTCAGTGGGGTCAAAACTTCCGTGGCTGTGATGACCAGTGCTGCTGGCCCTGACACGATGTTATGCACCTGGCGAACCCGGTCCAGCATTTGCTTTGCCCGGTTGTAATCGTCCACTTCAATCAGCACCAAAGACGCAACTATACGACCGTTGTGAGGCAGTTCCAGACTAATGGGCAAGGCTTTGGCAGAACCGGCTGCCCGCAGGTCGAGCTGTTGACCTTGCTGCATCGGTTCTACACCCCAACCGCCATTGACAACCGATACGGGTTTGTTTTTGGCGTCAAAACTCGTCATGGAATAGGCCATCATCAATTCATCACGACGACTAACGGTTTCTTCCAGATTTACTGCTTTCAGCAAATGTGGCGTTAACTCAGCGGTAAGCGCGGTTTGCCTGGAACATCCACTTATAACAAGTGAAAGCATGAACGAGATAATGAGTGAACAGATTCGCATAAATTAAGTTGCTCAGGAGGGAATTTCGTCGACGATAGACTCGCCCGACGATTCGTCACCACTGGTCCATTGCCAGCGTTCATGCAGCCGGATGCGGCCATCGGGCAGCGTTTCGGGCGTTGATCGACACCGACCTGTCATCAGTTCACCCTGCGTATTGACGTGCTGATAGCGCATATCCAGACTCTGATCCTCCTGAACAGTAGCGATCAGGAACCCTTTCACAATGGCTCCACCTCCATAATCTGCCCAAACGAGCGGGCCCTGCTGGTGGTAATGGAACACGGTTTCACCACTGACTTCGCCGTTATCGGTGTTGGCAACGGATCGAAACGTTTTGTTATCGTACATAGATTCGTCAGACACTAGGTTCCTGTTGGCTCAGACAATGAAAACTGCCCAGCCCCCAGACAATATCGGTCGAGTCGATGCCAATTACCTGGCGGCCGGGAAAACACTGGCCGATAATGTCTAATGCTGGCTGATCTTTATGGCAGCGGAACGTTGGAACAATAACTGATTTGTTGGTTATCAGAAAGTTGGCATAGGAAGCCGGTAGCCGCAGCCCGTCGCTCACGACCGGATCGGGCATAGGCAGTTCGACAATGGTCAATTGCTTTCCATTCAGTAACCGCATCTGCTTCAGTTCCTGATGGATTTCCTGAAGAAATGGGTAATTGTCGTCGTTTTGATTCGACTCATAGGCTGCCAGTACCGTGTCCTCGTTCACGAAACGGACCGTATCATCAATATGGCCGTCGGTATCGTCGCCAACGATACCCTCTTCTACCCAAAGTACTTGCTGAACGCCGTAGAAATCACACAGATATTGCTCAATTTGAGCCTGCGTCAGCTGGCTGTTGCGATTTTGGTTGAGCAGGCAGGCCCGACTCGTCAGTACGGTTCCAGCCCCGTTGAACTCAACCGAACCGCCCTCCATAATGATGCCCGGAGTTACATAGTCCAGACCACGATAATGGGCAATTTCTACCGGAATCAGATCATCGCGGTCATAGGGTGGATACTTGCCTCCCCACGCATTATAGCCCCAATTCACGATCATCCGCTGTTTATTCGTCGGATTGATCAGAAACGCTGGGCCATGATCACGGCACCACGAATCATTGGTCGGGTGGGGTAGAAGGGTAATCCGATCCATGTTTACGCCAGCCGCCAGCAGACGAAGTTTGGCCGCCTGAATCACAATGTCGTTGTGGGCATTGATGCAGACCTGTTCGCTGTCAGAAATGGCCTTAATGAAATCGATATAAGCTGGAAACATCAGTTCCTGGCGCTCGTTGGTCCACGACGCTTCGGTATGTGGCCAGCTCAACCAGGTTGCTACGTGGGGATGCCACTCGGCCGGAAAGAAAAAGCCCTCACGGGCAGGAATCAGGGACGTTTCGGATGAAGAGGTCAAAGACATGAACGTTGGTACTACAACAAATTGATCCGGCAAAGGTACGAAATACGGGTGGGTCAATGAACCGTTTTATTGACCACTTCGCGGATAGCGTCTACAGTTAGCCCAATAAAATCATCCACAATCAGCGAGGCTCCCGAACTGGCTAGTTCATCTCGGGTCAGTGTAGTCGCAACGGCGATAACAGCCATACCCGCCCGTAGTCCTGCCTGAATACCCGCAAACGCATCTTCGAAAACCACACATCGTGTGGGTTCGACGCCTACACGTTCGGCTGCTTTCAGATAAATTTCAGGATCGGGTTTGCCATGTTTAACCATACTTGCATCGACGACGGTGTCGAAATAAGGCCGGAGCAACAGGCCGTCAAGTGTAAAGTGCACATTGCTCATCGGTGCCGACGTGCCAATGGCTGTCGGAACATTCCGGGCTTTCAGAGCCTCTAAAAGCGAGATCAGGCCTGGTGCTGGCTGGAGATGAGGCCGATAGAGCTCCCGATAAATGGCTTCTTTTTCTTCAGTAAGAACGATCAGTTCGCCGGGCTGGATAGGACGCTGGAACACATAGGCCATAGCATCAGCCGATACGCGGCCGTTGATATGGTCAATGTATTGATCTCGAGTTAATGGGATGCCTTTTTGTTGCGCAAACTGGAGCCAGGCATTGATATGAAAGTCAGTATTATCAACTATAACGCCGTCCATATCGAAGAGGGCGGCAAACGGAACGTCGGGCATGGGAAAAAAATGGATGGAGGTACAAAGAAAGCAGATTGTTGCTTACGCTGCATCGTCCATGGCTTGTGTTGAGGGGTTTACCGGCAAAATATCACCCGCCAGAACTGCGGCTTCGTGAAGTAATTCCGTGGCTACCAATTCATCAGTTACTGTCTCGATGCGGTTATCAAACAGGTCTTCGACCTCATCGGCTGACTTCAGGCCAACCAAAAGCCGGCCAACATACAGGAGGTTAAGCGAGAATCGGAGTTCGGGAAGGGCGCGGCTGTGCCGGGTTTGGGGTTCATGTTGCATGGTACCTGATTAACAACTGCCGCACCAAAAAAGTACCTTTAGCGGAGCAGACACCTACAATTCCTTGATTTTTAAGTTTCGGAAGTAAATAGGGGCTCCTGCATGTTTGCCCTGTAAACCAATGAACCCATGTAAAGGAAGGTCTGCTGCGGGTTTATTGAGCCAGGCCGGAACATCAGAACCATCAGGATTTTTCTTGGTCGAGGTGAATTTTGTCAGATCAATCGTATTTACAAGTTGATTATTGAGGACGATGTAAATCATTTTGCCCTGGCAAGTCACCGTATAGCGATTCCATTCGCCGGGCTTTTTAACTACACTTTTGGTAGGGCCCTGATGGCCGAAGAAAGCCCCGCATTGCCAGTTCGTGGGCGATTCTGACCATTTCTTGGCATGATCGTCGGCAATCTGAATTTCGACCGAGTTCGGAATCCAGTTGGTGGTGTCGCTGCAATGCACCACAACGCCACTGTTGGTTCCATCGGCCGTTTGAAAAAATAAATCAAGTATAAAGTCATTATAGGGCTTGGCCGTCCAGATTGATTTATCAGCAGTAGCGGTCAATACACCTTCCTCAAAACTCCAGACACCTTTAGGATAGCCAGCGTCAGAAAGATCGCGCTCAAAGAGTGGTTTCCAGCCAGCTCCGTTTGTATTTGGGTGGCCGGTAGGAGGTGTTTGGGCAAAAAGCTGAATAGTTAAGGCTACCAGCCAGCCCGTTAATAGCAAGCACTTCTTCATGGAGGTTAAGTTGTTGCAGTCTAGTTACAAAGAAAGCCGTTTAACGACAAAGGCCCATCGTATGCAGAGAATTAATTTCTAGACATACGATGGGTCTTTACCCGTGAGTGATAATCAGATCGAGAAGAGTCGATCAATTCCATTGCACCCTGCATCGATTCAGGCTTAAACTAAAGCTACCTGATCGCCTGTTTGATGCTGACTCTGCGAAGCATCGCTCTGGCGGAAGCTTTTCATAATCCAGCCACCACCAATGACATCGTCGCCTTCGTAAAAAACAGCGGCCTGACCGGGCGCAATTGCTGAGACCCCTTCATGGAAAAGCACTTCGATTTTATCGTCGGAAAGTTGCGAAATAGTGGCTGGCGTACCCGCATCTTTGTACCGTACTTTGGTGACCGTTTCGAGCGGACCAGCAATATGATCGTATTTCTGGAGATTCAGTTTGCTGACAAGCATTCCATCACGATACAAATCTTTATCTACGCCTAAAACCACCTCGTTCGTTTCTTTCCTGATTTCAGTTACGAACATGGGTTGACCAAATGCCATGCCCAGACCTTTCCGTTGGCCAATGGTATAAAATGGATAACCCTGATGTTTGCCTAACACTTTGCCGGTACCTTCCAGCACGAAATTGCCGCCAGCTACCTCTGTTTCCAGACCAGGCACTCGCCGTTTCAGAAAACCACGGTAGTCATTATCGGGTACGAAACAGATTTCATAGGATTCTGACTTTGTGACAAGTTCAATAAAGCCCCGTTCTTTAGCCATTTCGCGGATTTCTGATTTCCGAAGGTGGCCAAGCGGCAACTTTGTCCGGCTCAGACTTTCCTGCGATACACCCCAGAGCACATAGGATTGATCTTTAAGGGTATCAACACCTTTTGAAATAATGTGCCGGCCATTTTCTTCCCGAATGTGGGCATAGTGGCCAGTAGCAATGGATTCACAGTCAAGCCGATCAGCCCGGCGAAGCAGCGCATCCCACTTAATGTGGGTGTTACACAAAACGCAGGGGTTAGGAGTTCGTCCTTCAAGGTATTCGCCCGTAAAGTGGTCGATCACATAATCACCAAATTCTTCGCGAATGTCCAGAATATAGTGTGGGAATCCCAGACTGACGGCAATATTGCGGGCGTCGTTGATGCTGTCGAGGCTGCAACAGCCGGTTTCTTTCTTTGTGCCGCCCGACGAGGCATAATCCCATGTTTTCATGGTCATGCCGATTACTTCATAGCCTTCTTCATGCAGCATAACCGCTGCCAGTGAGGAGTCAATGCCGCCACTCATGGCGACTAAAATGCGTCCGTGTTTGCTCATAATGATCTGCCAGGATTCAAAGTCCTGCGATTTGTAAATTAGTACGATCTTCTTTAGTGATGCTGCTGGTAATCAGTATTTTAGTCAGGGAATTGACTCGTATGAACACAGATTAAAAGCCCGCAAAGATACAGTCTAACACTATTTGAAGAAAATCCATTCAGGCAGTACCGACAATTTTAAGGCCACATCAACCAATACGGGCTTTTGGAAAAACCGAATAAGAAAGATAAATGTCCACTCCCTTATGCCGTCCGACCTTAGCTGTCTCATCGGATTTCCAAAGGGCCGTGTTAATGGCGGCTAGAAACCGATACTATTCGCAGAATAGTAGTGTTAACAGCTCGGAGACACAATAAGAGGGGTAGGGTTGAGTTCGATCTATATTACCTGCTGTCCCACTCAATCATAGGATAAACGCCCGAAAACTTCTTACGAAATCAAAGGTATTTTTTCATGTAGGCAATCAGATGAGGCCAATCGGTGGGCAAAACCGTATGACCACCTTCGTGCATAAAGTAACCAAGGTGATTCAACAGCAAAGACGTATCGTTGGCTGAGGGTGTGTCTGTGGGTTGCGGACCGCTTTCTCCGAATAGTTTATAGACCGGGGCCGCTGCCACCGCCGACAAAAACTCACCCCTGGGATCTGACCAGTAATCAGTGCTGCCCGTCTGGAGAAGTAAAGGCCGGGGAGCCATCAAAGCCACTAACGTGTGGCCATCGATCGGTAAACTAGTTACCTTGTCTCCATACGTATGATAGTTGGTAGCAAACTGATACTGGTACCGGGTGGAATCGGTAATATGCTTGATCGTTTCACCAAAATTACGTCGACTCAGGGCCGCTCCCCCTTCGCCCGAAATACTGGCAATGACCAGCTTGAATCGGGTATCGTGGATGCCTGCCCAAAGAACCGCTTTACCTAAACGGGAAGCACCCTGGAGAGCAATTCGTTTCGAATCAATCTGCTTATCGGTTTCGAAGTAATCCATAGCCCGACTAAGTCCCCAGGCCCAGGCCGAAATGGCTCCCCATTCAGTTGGAGCTGGTTCGGTTTGACCAGATTTTATATACTTTCCCCGAATACCATAGCGAATTCCCTCCTTAAAATCCGGCTCGATATCCCCGTAATAAACCGTAACAAAGCCAATTCCAGCCTCTAAAAATTGATCAACATTCATTTTGCCAAAGTTGCTGGGTTTGTCGGATCTAACTTTTTTGCCTTCCCGGTTCCAGATCGAACCAACCAGTAACCCCGGATCGTCAATGATCTGGTTGTAAGCCGAGAAAGAAATATTCATTAATAAAGGAGCGGGTTGTTTGATGGCCTTCGGCAGATAGATGACTAGATTCATCTTATAGTCGGATGTATCGCGGGTAAAATACACCGTTACCTGTTTACGAATCGCCTTTCCCTGAAAAGCAGGTGTTCCCTGATCAAAGACCCTAAAGCTCATTTCCGTTGGGCGAGGGGGCATTTTCCCAAACTGAATTTCTTCAATGAGTTTAAGCAGTTCAGGGCGACGTTTTTGTGTCCAGGTCCTGGCATTGGTTACTGGTTGACCGTCAGCGCACTTCAGTAAATCAGGGAGTACGTAAGAACCCACCGAGTCTTCCTGATAATTAACGGGAATTCCGGCCACCAACGTTGGCCGATTGGCGGGTTGTTGCTGAGCGGTTCCCTGAAGGGAAAGCGCCATCAAGAGGCCTGAGAGCAGGAATCTTTTCATCGGTTCAAGGGAGACGTTTGTACTACGAATGGACCAGGGCAGTGACGGCTGCGTAAGTGCCGAACGAATTAGTGAACGGCTTGCTCTTAAAAGTATAAATGCCCCAATTCATACTTCAGCCTGTATTGACTCTACTCAGATGAAACCAGCTTTTAAATACATAATGCTATACCTGTTGCTCTTGTGTGGTAGTGGTTCACTTCAGGCGCAGGAGCGATCCATCAAGATCACCAAGCGATACCTGAACCTGCCCGTTTCGCAAAAGCAAAGCAGGGAAACCATGCACTTTAGGGTAGGTGATAAGCTGGAACGCTCATTCAAAATAAGGCTGGCTGGTAGTAAACCCGACTATTGGGTGTTTTGTGACATGGCTGCTCTACAGGGTAAAACCATTACCATCGGCTACAAGGGCACGCCGGAGGGATTGAGTAAAATTTATCAGGACGATCAAATTGCCGGTCAGGATTCGCTCTATCAAGAAAAGAATCGTCCGCAATACCACTTTTCTACCCGCCGGGGCTGGATCAACGATCCGAACGGCATGATCTTCTACGAGGGAGAGTACCATCTTTTTTACCAGCATAATCCGTACGAACGGGAGTGGGAGAACATGTCCTGGGGGCATGCCGTCAGTACGGATATGATCCATTGGAAGGAATTGCCAACCGCTCTGGTACCCGATAGCCTGGGAACGATGTTTTCAGGGTCAACCGTGATCGATTATGCCAATACGGCTGGCTTTAATCAGGGAACGATACCGGCAATGGTCGCTTTTTTTACCGTTGATAATCCGGAAAAACAAATTCAGTGTATGGCCTATAGTTTGGATAAAGGCCGTACCTGGACAAAATATGCAAGGAACCCGCTGATCGATTCGAAAGCTAAATGGAACAGCAAGGATACCCGCGACCCGCGCGTGTTCTGGTATAAACCCGGCAATCATTGGGTGATGGTGCTAAACGAGCGGGACGGCCATTCGGTCTATACCTCAAAAAACCTCCGGGAATGGGCGTATGAAAGCCATGTGACGGGTTTTTGGGAATGCCCGGACTTATTCGAATTGCCCATCGATGGTGATAAAAGTAAGACAAAATGGGTCATGTATGGCGCTTCAACCACGTATATGATCGGCTCATTCGATGGGAAAACCTTCACGCCCGAATCCGGCAAACACTCCTATACGTCCGGCACTATCTATGCGGCCCAGACCTTTGCCAATATGCCGGAAAACGATCCCCGACGCATTCAAATTGGCTGGGGCCGCGTTCAGCAACCCGGAATGCCCTTTAACAACATGATGTTGCTGCCAACCGAGCTAAAGCTTCGTACGACCAAAAATGGCCTGCGATTGGGTAGTGTACCGGTTCGGGAAACCGAGCAACTATTTGAACCAGTTCAGCAATGGACGTCACTGAGTGCTGCCGAAGCGAACGAGAAGCTGAAATCGTTTCAGCCGTTTGACCGGTTCAGAGTAAAGACAACCATAAAACTGTCGCATGCAACCAGTGCGGGCTTTTCTCTATTGGGCCAGCGGGTGCTGGACTACGATCTGAATGCTAATCTGGTCAATGGTATTTTCTATTCGCCGGAAGACATGACCAGCATGGAACTGACGGCCGATATCTATGTGGACCGGACCTCTATAGAGGTATTCATCGATAACGGGGCCTATTCGTACTCGATCGAAAGAAAACCGGTTTCGACAGCTAAAGATGCCCTTCAGTTTTGGGGTAATCGTATCGAGATCAAGGACCTTAAGCTATATACGGCCAAATCGATCTGGAAATAGTGCCTTGTGCTGAGCTAGCTTCCTGTCAGGTAATGTCAATGAAGTTTACGACCAGTCTTGTCTCAGAGAGCCGTGCCACGGTTAAAAACCATGGTACGGCTCTCTGAGACAAGACTGGTCCAAATCATTACATTCTTCGGATCTCCCCAACCTGAGCATTGTTTTTGTGAACCCATTTCATGCCCGCTTTAATAGCTATCATGCCCATCCTGCCCGATCCGGCAAAGTCAGTTCCCGCGAGTTCGTTCAGGTAAAGAAAGCCTTGTAATCCCAGCCGATGGTTGTTCTCGACGACTACCATGGTCAATAGGGTACATATGGTTGATTTACTTAGGAAACTCGTGGCGCTACTACCTGTGAAAGACAGTGGTTGAGTTGACCGAAAACGTTAATGGCTAAACCGCTAAATCGACATAGTATCGTCAAATAATGCAGTTAATTTATTCTCCCTAAAGGTAGACTTTACCGAACGGTAGCCAAAGTTACTCCCTACTAAATCAGTAAAAATGGTAGTAACATCCGTAATCTGTATACCACCCACTAGCCGTTTAATCGAGACCTTTGTCAGGATGCCATCCTGATTAAACAAGTGGATGATGGACTGCTTGAGTCTATTCGGACGAGTTTCTGGCTATAATCCCATCGAGTGCGCAAGACATGAAAGAAATCAATCGTATTCTGACTGTTTATGAGCAAATTGACCATTTTCAGCGTAAGGTGGCGCTGGCAACGGTGGTGTACGTAGAAGGGTCAGCTTACCGACGGCCAGGAGCCCGGATGCTGGTCAGTGACGATGGCCGCTGGGAAGGGGCTATCAGTGGCGGTTGTCTGGAAGGAGACGCCCTGCGCAAAGCCCGACAGGTTATGCTCGATGGTAAACCAATGGTCGTGCGCTACGATACGATGGATGACGACGCCAACAGTCTGGGCGTAGGACTGGGCTGTAACGGCATCATCGACGTGTTTTTGGAGCCTATTGACCCCACCGATCCAACCAATCCCATAGCTTTGTTAAGCGAATTCAGTCAGCGTCGTGACCGTCGTGTCATTGCCACAATTTGCCGGAGAACACCCGGTACGGGCTTACGGGAGGGGAGTCGATTTGTGCTCACAGAGCACCCCACGGATGCGGTTCCAAACTGGCTTCGGCAGGATATGGAACTGGTTATGCAGGTCGGCAAACCCCTGACTTCCATTATTCCGATACCCGGTGGTATTGTTGAAGTCTTTATCGAACGTCTGGATCCCGGTATCGAGCTAGTGATTTTCGGAGCAGGCTACGATACGATCCCACTCACAAGGCTGGCCACCGAAATCGGCTGGCGGGTCACGGTAACCGAAGACTGTATTGCACACTTAGCTCCCAAACGCTTTCCGGAAGCGACCTGTTTGCTCTACGCCGATGCTGATGCCGTGACGGACAAACTTGCCTTCACGGATCAGACAGCCGCTGTGCTGATGTCGCACAACTACACCTACGACCTGGCTGTGTTGACCAGGCTTTTGAAAACTGAGGTGCCCTATATTGGCATGCTGGGTCCACGTAAACGTTACGAAAAAATGAAGAACCAGTGGGAGCGAACGGGATGCTCGTTTGACGCATCGAGCCTGAAACGGGTTCATTCTCCGATTGGTCTGGATCTTGGCGCAGAAACCCCCGATGAGATCGCGCTTTCCATTCTGAGTGAAATCAAAGCCTTTTTCAGTCAGCGGAGCGGAGGTTTTCTGACCGACAGATCTGGCCCCATCCATGATCGGATAACCACTGAACAGAACGCTGTTTTTGTTTAATATGAGATCTATTATCTTGTGATTCAAACGCTTACTATAACGATTAAACCCTATCACTGTGGCCACATATAATCTAAAAATTAACGGAAAAATCAGGCAGGTAAACGTCGACCCATCGACGCCCATGCTTTGGGTATTACGTGATCATCTGGACTTGCCCGGCACCAAATACGGCTGTGGTATCGCTCAGTGCGGAGCCTGCACCGTCCATTTGAGTGGAACGGCAGTTCGCTCTTGCCAACTGCCGGTTTCGGCCGTCGGCAAGGAGGCCATCACCACCATTGAAGGCTTGTCGGTCAAAGGCGACCATCCCGTTCAGAAGGCATGGCTGGAACACGATGTGGCGCAGTGTGGCTACTGCCAGGCGGGGCAAATCATGAGTGCGGCTTCCCTGCTGAAGTCCAATCCGAATCCCGGCGATGCTGATATCGATGCCGCCATGAGCGGGAACATCTGCCGGTGTGGAACGTACCTGCGCATTAAAGAAGCCATCAAATCAGCGGCCAAAAAGTAAGACAGCCGTCAACCCGTTAACAAAACCTTGACCATGACTACTACTAAATCGACATATAACCGACGCTCCTTCCTAAAGGCTTCCTTGCTGTCAGGTGGGGGTATGATGCTCAGCATTAGCTGGTTATCAAGCGCGAAAGCCGCTGATAAACTGCAGACCCTGAATGTGCCCGAGCAATGGGCCCAGCTCAACGGCTACATTCAGATAACAGCTGACAATGTAGTTAAACTCATGTGCCCAAATCCCGAATTTGGCCAGAACGTGATGACTTCGTTGCCCATGATCGTTGCCGAGGAATTAGACGTAGACTGGAAAAACGTTGTCGTTGAGATGGGGCCGCACGACAGCACGAAATTAGGGCCACAGTTTACGGGCGGCAGTAATTCAGTCCGGATGTACTGGAAACCGCTCCGGGAAGCCGGGGCCGCTGCCCGACAGATGTTGTGTCAGGCAGCCGCTCAAACCTGGAATGTGCCGATAGAAGAAGTAACGACCAAAGCGGGCGTATTGCATCATTCGAGCGGGAAGTCGGCGAACTATGGTGAAATGGCCAGTAAAGCCGCTACCCTGGCGGTGCCGAAAGGCATGAAACTAAAAGCCCCGAAGGATTTTAGCATCGTCAGAAAATCCAAGAAAAATGTAGAGGGCTTCAAGGTCGTAACCGGAAAACCGCTATTTGGGCTGGATTATCGGGCTGACGGTATGCTCATTGCCATGATTCAGCATCCGCCAGCCTTCGGTATGAAGCTGAAATCGTTCGATGCGTCGCAAACCCTCAAAATGCCGGGCATTAAGGAGGTTTTTAATCTGAAATTGTATGAAGACGGTTTCGAGCAAGGTGGTTTCGATACCCGGACGTTCAATGATTTGCTGGTCATCGTTGGCAAATCGACCTGGGAAGTTATGAATGCCCGCAAAAAGTTACTCGCCCAGTGGGAGCCGATCGGGGATACCAAAGATACCATGATGGGTAGGGGCGGCAAACGAGAGGTTGTAGTTCCGGGAGGGCTTGAAAGCACCACTGCCCAGCTGGAAAAAATGCAGGAGTATGCCAAAAAACCAGCTCAGCAATTGAGAAAAGACGGCGACCCCGAAACGGCTTTCAAGAATGCGGCTCAGGTAATCGAACGCACCTATAATGCTCCGTTTCTGGCCCATAACTGCATGGAACCGATGAATTTCTTCGCCCATGTGACGGAAGAAAAGGCAGTGCTGGTAGGCCCGTTGCAGGCACCTGGTTGGATCGAACCGACACTGTCGAAAATTTTAAATCTTCCCGCCGACAAGATTGAGATTCAGATGACTCGGATGGGTGGAGGCTTTGGTCGCCGGGCGTATGGCCATTATCTCACCGAAGCGGCTCTGATCTCCAAAAAAGCCAAAGCACCGATCAAACTCATCTACACCCGCGAAGATGACATGACCTACGGGATTTATCGCCCGATGTACACGGCAACGTATCGTGCGGCTTTAGACGCCAATAAAAACCTGATTGCCTTTCATGTGAAAGGGGGTGGCATACCCGAACATGCGATTCATGCCAATCGTTTTCCGGCTGGTGCCGTAGATAATTACCTGGCTGAAGGCTGGGAGATACCTTCCAATATTACCATTGGTGCGTTCCGGGCCCCACGTTCCAACTTTAACGCAGCCGCCGAACAATCCTTCCTGGATGAAGTAGCTGAGGCTATGGGTAAAGACCCCATCGAGTTTAGACTGGAGCTTCTAAAACGGGCCAAGGAAAATCCGGTTGGCAAAAATAATGAGTACGACGCCGACCGGTATGCGGGCGTGTTGACATTGGTACGGGATAAGTCGGGCTGGAATAAGCCCGGTAATGAGAAGTACCATCGTGGTGTAGCTGCTTATTTCTGTCATAACTCCTATGCGGCCCACGTAGTCGATATGGTGACCCGAGAGGGTCAGCCCTACGTGGAGCGAGTATTCAGTGCCATGGACTGCGGTATCGTAATAAACCCCGATGCGGCAACCAATATGGTGCAGGGAGCAGTGGTCGACGGGATCGGCAATGCTTTTTATGGTGCTCTTACGCATAAAAATGGGGCTGCCGAGCAAAGTAACTTCAACAATTACCGCATCATCCGGCATAACGAAGCGCCAAAACTGATTGAGGTTCACTTTGTTGAAAATGACCTCGACCCGACCGGGTTAGGTGAGCCCCCCTTTCCGCCGGTATTTGGAGCCGTAGCCAATGCGTTGTATAAAAATACCGGCAAACGGCAATATAATCAGCCCTTTAAGCCCACGCTGGACAAGCGGATTTAAGCTGCAATAATGCACGTCGACGCATCCAAGGCACTATAGCCGCTTGGATGCGTCGACGCAATGAATCAAGTATCACCCTGGACCAAAGCATCGTGAGAAAAATAATATTGGTAGGGGTTGCCCTCCTGATTACCCACGCCTTGCAGGCGCAACAATCAATGCCAACGGTCCGTACGGCCTCCGGAATCGTACGTGGCGTGACCGAGGGGGATATTTCCAGCTTCAAAGGCATTCCGTATGCAGCAGCCCCGGTCGGTGCCAATCGCTGGCGGCCACCCCAGCCTGTTCCTGACTGGGAGGGCGAGCGCGATGCCAGCAAATTTGGAGCAGATGCTCCTCAAAGAGGATTTTCTGCTGGTGCGGCAGCCCTGTCGCCCAACTCATCCGAAGACTGTCTTTTTCTTAATGTGTGGAAACCCGCCAATGCTACCGAGAAATCAAAGCTTCCGGTTATGGTGTGGATTCACGGAGGTGCGTTCGTATTCGGTAGCGGTTCTCAGCCGGATTTTACAGGGTCTCAGTTTGCCCGGCAAGGCGTTATTCTGGTCACAATCAACTACCGACTGGGCCGATTGGGCTTCTTCGCGTTTCCTGCGCTAAGTCGCGAGCATCCGGAAGAACCCAAGGGTAGTTATGCTTACATGGATCAGATTGCTGCCCTTCAGTGGGTGAAGAGGAACATTGCCGCCTTTGGCGGAAATCCAGCAAACGTTACTATTTTCGGTGAGTCCGCAGGCGGAGTCTCGGTACTTTCTCTTCTCTCCATACCGGCGGCAAAAGACCTTTTTCAGAAGGCGATCAGTGAATCGGGTGGCGCTCGTGACGGCGTGCTGACAGGGCGCCCAATCAATAAAGAAAATGCGGATGTGAATTATCCGGTATCGGCTGAAACGATCGGGGTGAACTTCGCTAAGCGGTATGGCATCGAAGGCACCGATGCGGCTGCGCTGGCTAAGCTCCGTGCGCTCAGTGCTGCCGAGATTGTAGATGGCGGTCAGGAAACCGCGGGGCAGGGTGGACCGCAAACCTATTCAGGTCCGATTTTCGATGGCAAGTTCGTTGTGGAAACTGCCGAGAGTGCTTTTAAGGCTGGAAGGCAGCCGAAGGTACCCTTACTAATCGGGTCGAATAGCGCCGAAGTACAGGCCGGCTTTGTCAATGCCAGATCGAAGGAAGAATTGGTCGCTATGTTCGGTCCCCTGAAGAATGAATTTACCGCAGCCTACGACCCAGATGGTAACACTGAATTCGCCCGGATGCTTACACTGGTCAACACCGACAAGGTTTGGGCGGAGCCGGCCCGATTCACCGCAAGGGCTTTTGTCGCCAAAGGTGCACCGGCATACCTTTATCTTTTCTCCTACGTCGACCCTTCCATGCAGGAACGAATGCGGTATGGCGCAGCCCACGCGTCTGAAATTGTTTATGCGTTCGACAACCTGAGAGACCGAAATGGCGTCACCGTTAGCCCCAAAAGCAAAGCGGTTGCTCAGATGATGAATACGTACTGGGCCAACTTCGCTAAAACGGGTGATCCCAATGGCAATGGACTGGCCAAATGGCCCGTTTATGATCTAAAAAAGAATGATGTTTTTGAGTTTCGACCCGATGGATCGGCAGCTAGTACGACCGATCAACGAAAAGCAAGGCTGGACGTGATGGAGAAAGCCGCCACGGCGACGAAGTCAAATTAGAAGAAACACAGCTTAGAGAGAGCTGGAAGAGTTAATCCGGCTTTCTCTACCTATCGACCTTACTACTCAACGCAACGACTATGAAAAACCAACTGTTGTTTATTGCCGCCGGTATCTTAATTGCAGTGTCTTCCTGCAAAACGGATAGCGATACACCAGCCACGCCTTCTACAGGAACAACTCCGCCAACTTCCGGAACAACGACAACCAGTACGTCACCGGTCGAAACGAATCGACCCAATTCAACCTATAGTCCCGCTTTTTCGGGACAAACCCGAGTGACGGGTGTCCGTACTACCACCCCCTTCGAAAGCAACGTGCTGACTACAGCCCTGACGAGTCCATGGGGCATTGCCTGCCTTCCGGATGGGCGATTTCTCATTACCGAAAAAGCGGGTACGATGCGACTTGTAACGACTGGCGGGCAAGTGAGTGCTCCACTAAGCGGTATACCGGCGGTCAATAGCAGTGGCCAGGGTGGTTTACTAGGCTTGTGTATCGATCCAGCCTTTACGACCAATCGAATGATTTACTGGAGCTTTTCGGAACGGGCAACTGCTGGTAATCTTCTGGCCGTTGCCAAGGGTAGGCTTTCAGCGAATGAAACAAGTCTGGAGGGCGTAACGGTTATCTACCGGGCCACGCCAGCATATGCAGGCACTAATCAATACGGCAGCCGGGTTATTTTTGACCGGACTGGAAACCTACTGGTAAGTAGTGGCGATCGTTCCGATCCGGGCATCCGGGTACAGGCTCAAGCTTTAAACTCCGCCATCGGTAAACTTATCCGGATCACAACTGACGGCGGCCCCGCTCCGGGTAATCCGTTCGCTGGGCAGGCAGACGTTCGACCCGAATTGTATTCCATCGGCCACCGAAATCAGCACGGATTAAGCATCCATCCGGTAACGGGTGATTTGTGGGAAGGAGAACTGGGGCCCCGAGGAGGAGACGAAATCAACCGCATCCGGCCTGGAGCGAATTATGGATGGCCTGTCATTACGTACGGGATCGATTATAGCGGCCAGCGCCTTGGGGAAGGCATTCAGCAACGAGATGGCATGGAGCAGCCGGTTTACTATTGGGACCCGGTTGTCTCACCCAGTGGCATGACTTTCTACAGCGGTAATCGGATTCCGGAGTGGCAAAATAACCTGTTTATTGGGGCATTGAGTGGGATGCACATTGTCCGACTGGTGATCGAAAATAATCGGGTGGTTGGTGAAGAACGACTGCTGGCGAGTGAGGGTCAACGGTTTCGGGATATAACCCAGGGGCCAGACGGAGCCTTATATGCCATTACTGACGGCGGAAGACTGTATCGAATCGATAAACGATGAACGGCAACGGTAATCCATCGACACCGTAACCAGAAGCGGCCCCGTAGAGCAAACGTGTCTGCTCCAGGGGACCGCTTCTGGTTAATCTTCAATATAATTGTAGTCTGCCACATATTTGCCTGATTGCCTAGGCATCAAGACAAGAATAAAGTAGAAAAATGCAGGCTATTAATTGTTATGTAGCGTCCGGTATTCATTGGGCGATTGGCCAACCCGTTGTTTAAATAAGCGCATGAAATGCTGGGGATATTTAAAACCTAATTCATAGGCTAGTTGACTAACGGATTTGCTTTGATCGAATATCCGTTCTTTGGCCACCTCGATCACCTTTGTCTGAATGTATTCCTGCGCGGTTTTACCCGTTTCTTTTTTGATCAGGTCACCAAAATAGTTTGCCGACAAATTCAATTCACTGGCGCAGTAAGCCACGGAAGGCAAACCAATAAGTTGTGGTTTATCAGCCTGATAATACTCATTCAGCAAATGCTCGAACCGTTCCAGTATCCCTTTATGGACAGTATCCCGGGTAATAAACTGGCGGTCATAAAAACGGACACAATAGTTCAGGAAAAGTTCAATGTTGTTCACAATCAGCTTCTTACTGTGCGTATCGATGGCATGTTCTAATTCATAGTCAATTTTAGAAAAGCAATCCATCACAATACCTCGTTCACGTTTGGACAAGTGCAGGGCTTCATTCGATTGGTAACCAAAGAAGCTAAATTCCTGTATGTGACGCCCCAGCGAAGTACCATGAATTAAATCCGGGTGAAAAACCAGCGCATAGCCTTTGGGCTGATACGTCTCCCCGTTGCTATTTATCCCTGCCACCTGACCCGGTGCCAGAAAAACCAGCGTACCCTCCTGGTAATCATAGGTATGCAGGCCATATACCAAATCACCGCATTTGACGTCTTTTAAGAATATAGTGTAGAAGCCAAAATACATGCGGGACCCTTGTCTTGGATCTGCCTTGGAAAGATCGACAACACTTACCAGCGGGTGCAGGGTTTCATTATTATTGAAGGCATTGTAGTCGCTTATTGTCTCAAATCGTCTTAGGGTATCCATAGTAGTACCGTTATAACCAAGTCAAAATTACCGCTTTCCTGCCAGCCTTCCTGATGCGTAAACACGAATCAGTAATAATGGTTGTACTATCCGTAATCTGTATACCATTCGGGCGAAGAAATGAGAAGACCTTTGTCCTGTCAACGTAAAATACCTATGAAACAAGTGGTTTTGAACAATGGGGTAGAAATGCCCATCCTCGGCTTCGGGGTATTCCAGGTGCCCGATCCAGCCGAATGTGAACGCAGTGTATTGGATGCCATGGCCACCGGTTATCGGTTAATTGATACGGCGGCTTCATACGGCAATGAAGAAGCGGTGGGGAAGGCCATCAAAAAAAGCGGAGTGCCTCGGGAAGACTTATTCATTACAACCAAGCTCTGGATACAGACCGATGGCTACGAAGGGACCAAAAAAGCCTTTGGGAATTCCTTGAAAAAGCTGCAACTGGATTATCTGGATCTGTACCTGATTCACCAACCCATGGGGGATGTGTATGGGGAATGGCGAGCCATGCAGGAGCTATACAAAGTAGGTAAAGTTCGGGCCATCGGCGTCAGTAATTTCCAGCCTGACCGGCTGATTGACCTGATTGTTCACAACGAAATCGTTCCGGCCATCAATCAGATCGAAACCCATCCGTTTCACCAGCAAATTCAGACCCAGCAGTTTTTGCTCGACAACAACGTTCAGATCGAATCCTGGGGGCCGTTTGCGGAAGGGAAAAACGATCTGTTTCAGAATGATTTATTACGTTCCATTGGGGCGAAGTATAACAAGTCGATTGCTCAGGTTGTCCTGCGCTGGCTGACCCAACGGGGGATTGTGGTTATTCCCAAGTCTGTTCACAAAGAGCGCATGGAAGAAAACTTTAACAGCCTCGATTTTGACTTAAGCTCTTCAGACATGGAAGCCATTAAAACCCTGGATACAAAGGCCAGTCTGTTCTTTGACCATCGTGATCCGGCTATGGTCAAATGGCTGGGAGAGCGTAAACTAAATCAATAAAATACCATAACCATGAATAGTAGACGTATTAGTAAACTTATCCTGCTTGTAGCCATAGTTACTCTTACTTTTCAGGCTCTGGCACAAAACGCTCCACTCTTCCCCAAAGGGGAACTTGCGACCACCAAAACCCATGTGGGTGATGTCTGGCTAAGTGAGGTTAGCGGCCCGGACAGCACCTTCGCATTCAGCATTGCACAGGCCGTTTTCGCCCCTGGTGCCCGACTTGACTGGCATTCCCATCCGGGCGGACAAATTCTTCTTTTTACCGACGGGGAAGGCTACTATCAGGAGCGGGGTAAGCCACGAAAAACCATTCGTAAAGGGGAGGTCGTTAAATGCCAGCCGGGTGTGGAGCATTGGCACGGAGCAACCCCGACCAGTGGTGTTACATACCTGGCCACTAGTCCGGCCAAAGGAAAAACCATCTGGTTGCAACGAGTGACTGATGAAGAATATGGTACGAAAAAGTAACCCGTTCCTAGCCGTGTGAAACCGATAAACCATTTAACGTTTAACATCATGAAAAAAGTCCTTTTAAGCTTATTCCTATGCATAGCCATTATGCAGTTTTCACACGCCCAAACAGCCCAGACGAATCCTTCGTCACCCAATCCCTCTGCTACCGAGCAGGAAATTATTAATCTCTCGAAGGATAAATGGCAGTGGATGTCTGACAAGAATGTGGACAGGCTAGCTACCTTATTTGATGAAAAATCGATGTTTGTCCACATGGGTGGCAGCTGGGGCAAAAGTCGGGAGCTGGAGGTCATTAAGAGTGGAAATATCTGGTACAAAAAAGCGAGTGTCTATGCAACGACCTTACATATGATTGGCAATACGGCCATTCTGTTAAGTGACCTTGATCTGGTGGCCGTAGTGGGCGGAAACGAGGTGACCAATCCATTTATGGTGACGGAGGTCTTTGTGAAAGAAAACGGAAAATGGATACTGGGTCAACTCTCGTTCTCCAGACTGATGAGGCCTGTTAAAAACTAGTCGCTTAGCCGTCATTCGCGCTCAGCCAGGAATCATCGAGAGTACAGAAATTTTTCATATACAGATAGTTAATTAATCCTTAATATCATTTGCACTATGAAAGTATCAATTCTTGGCCTGTGTTTTCTGTTGATTGGCATACAGGCATCCTTCGCCCAGACATCAACGACAGCCACCCCAACAAAGGCCGAGCAGGAAATTATTGACCTCTCCAAACAAAAATGGCAGTGGATGGCCGATAAGAATGTGGAGAAACTGGCTCAGCTTTTCGACGATAAGTCAAAATTTGTCCATATGAGTGGCACCTGGAAAAAGGACGAAGAACTCGAGATTATTAAAACAGGAAGCATTTGGTATAGAAAAGCGGATGTCCACGATGTAGCTGTAGAGCTGTTTGACAACACCGCCATCATCTGGAGCCGCATCACACTGGAGTCAACGGTTCGGGGTAGTGAGGCAAAGGTTGAGTTTACAGTGACTGAGGTCTATAAAAAACAAGTCAATGTCTGGAAAATGTTAGCCTTGACCTTTAGCAGTGTCCGGGACACCCATGTTATTAAGCATTAACCAGGTATCTGGTTTTCTGCCATCCTGACGATAAAATCGGAACGATTTAGCCCCAATTACCCATGAAATCGACAACTAACCAACAAGCCAACACCGAGTTGAACCGTCGCAATGTCTTGAAAACCGGATTGGCGCTGGTAAGCGGTGCCTTGTTAGGACCAGATGCTAAAGCACATACGGCTTCCACCTCATCGAGACAGCAGGCTTCGCTTTCCCCAAATGCCAAACCGGGACGTCGAAAACTAGGTACACTGGAAGTTTCCAGTATTGGCCTTGGGGTGCAGAATATGAGTCGTACCTATCAAACGACGATCCCCTCCCGGTCCGAAATGCATAGCATCATTCGGACTGCTTTCGACCGGGGTGTTACTTTATTTGATGCCGCCGAAGCCTATGGTCCTTTTGAGGTGGAACGCATTCTCGGTGAAGCGTTGGTAGGGATTCGAAACAAAGTGGTAATTGAAACCAAGTTTGGCTGGAACATCGACCAAAAAACGGGTCAACGGCTACCTGGTTTGAATAGCCGTCCAGAACACATCAAGGAGGTCGTGGAAGGCATGCTGAAACGCCTGCGCACCGACCGGATAGATTTATTGTATCAACATCGGGTCGATCCGGCGGTTCCGATCGAAGATGTTGCAGGGGCAATCAAAGATCTTATTAAGCAGGGGAAAGTCTTGCATTACGGCCTTTCCGAACCTGGCCCGCAAACCGTCAGACGAGCCCATGCCATTCATCCGGTTACGGCTATTCAGAACGAATATTCGCTCATCTGGCGTGGCCCGGAAGAGGTTATCCTTCCGCTCTGCCAGGAACTCGGCATCGGCTTCGTTTGCTGGAGCCCGCTGGGTGTGGGTTTTCTGACCGGAGCGATTGACGCCAGTACACGGTTCGCTCCCGGCGACATTCGCGGGGGTGAGTCCAGGTTCTCCCCCGAGAATCTACCACACAACCTGGCACTCCTGGATTTGGTAAAAAGCTGGGCGACAAAGAAAAAAGCCACACCCGCGCAGGTATCGCTGGCCTGGCTACTAGCGAAGAAACCTTGGATCGTGCCTATCCCTGGAACAACCCAGATGGGACACATGCTGGAGAACATGGGTGCAGTTGATGTACAGTTTACGGCTGATGAACTTAAGCAATTCGATACAGAATTGGCCAAGGTCGAGTTTAAGGGAGAACGTTTGCCATCATTTGTCCTGGCTTTTTCCAATGTTGAAGCACCCCTGAAGAGGTAAACATATCCGCTTTATTCATCAGGATTGTCTTCATCCAGGCCTGAAAACCTTAAACCGAATCACGCGTTTGAGGTCCTCGTCAGTTGAAATCGGAACGTAATGAGAAAGACCACAATGTTAATGCAGGGCCTGTTGGCATTTCTTCTGTTAATCGCAGCTTGTTCTTCTCAAACAGAGAATGTTCAGGTTACGGATGTGGCTTCCATAGAGCCAAACAAGGTATTGATTGTGTATTTATCACGAACAAATAACACCAGAGCCATAGCGGAAATCATTCACAGGAATGTAGGCGGAAAATTAGTAGCCCTTGAGTTAGAAAAGCCTTATCCCGAAAACTACCGGGCTACAGTAGAACAGGTAGTGAAGGAAAACGAAACAGGTTTCCTACCCCCGTTAAAAACAAAAATTGACACCATTCAGCAATACGACGTCGTGTTCGTTGGCTTTCCTACCTGGGGTATGCAACTACCCCCGCCCATGAAAAGCTTTTTGCATCAGTATGATCTAAAAGGTAAAACGGTCATTCCGTTCAATACCAATGGCGGCTATGGGATTGGCAGTACGTTCCAGACCGTAAAGGAACTATGTCCCAACAGCAACGTAGTGGAAGGGTTTACGATGCGGGGCGGCTCGGAACGGGATGGGCAACTGCTGGTTATCGAAGGAGGCAAGGCAAAAGAAGCTGAAGCGAACGTGGTAAAATGGTTGCGGACGATAAATGTACTGAAATAAGGTCTCGCTTTTATAAAAACTAGGCTAGATACAGCAATGGAAACGAGAACATTAGGAAAGAGCGATCTGCAAGTGTCCGCACTCGGCTTAGGCTGTATGGGCTTGAGCTATGGCTATGGACCGGCAACCGATAGGCAGAATGCCATAAAATTAATTCGTGCCGCTTTCGAGAAAGGCGTTACCTTCTTCGATACAGCGGAGGCCTATGGCCCATTTGTCAACGAAGAGCTGTTGGGTGATGCCTTACAGCCATTTCGGGACAAAGTGGTGATTGCCACCAAATTCGGGTTTCAGAACGGTGATTCTACCAAAGGGCAGGACAGCCGCCCCGAACGCATCCGACAGGTGGCCGAAGAAGCGCTGAAGCGATTACGAACCGACCATATCGATTTATTTTATCAGCACCGGGTTGACCCCCATGTGCCAATGGAGGAGGTGGCAGGAACGGTTAAAGAATTGATCCAGGAAGGAAAGGTTAACCACTTCGGACTTTCCGAAGCAGGTGTACAATCGATTCGGAAGGCCCATGCTGTGCAGCCGGTAACTGCTTTGCAAAGCGAGTATTCGCTCTGGTGGCGGGAGCCGGAAAAGGAGATACTACCGACTTTAGAAGAGCTAGGTATTGGTTTTGTTCCCTTCAGTCCGCTGGGAAAAGGGTTTCTTACCGGGAAAATTGACGAAAACACACAGTTTGACAAGACCGATTTTCGCAATGTGGTCCCCCGCTTCTCCGAAGAAAACCGAAAAGCCAATCAGAAATTAGTTGATTTATTAGGTGACATTGCCAGGCAAAAAGAGGCCACACCGGCTCAGATTGCTCTGGCCTGGTTGCTGGCCCAGAAACCCTGGATCGTGCCGATTCCCGGTACAACCAAACTGCACCGTCTGGAAGAAAATAGTGGAGCAGCAACTATTGCACTTTCCGCGAATGACATTAGCCAGATAGACTCTGCCTTTTCCAGGATTCCGGTACAGGGCGATCGCTATCCGGCAAATCTGCAAAAAAGGGTAGGCAATTAAATGTAATTAAACAGCTTTGGATTGGGGACTGATGCAGAAGGCTGAATACAGGACGCGATTCAATCTTGGGAACCCCATCGCCCCGGATAAACCAACATCAGTAGTACTAACCCAGGATAGCTGTCGGCTTTCAACTGTACAATATCCTTGATTAAACAGCTGCCTACACCTGCCAGATCAGTGATTTTGGTACAGAATACCGTAATCTATATACAAGCCCAAAGACTAAACCACACGACCTTTGTCAGGCAGTACGGAAAAACATACCGTAAGTATAAGCTGTTGTTACGATAACAATGGCCAACTGGATGGCTTTACAACTCATAACACTATGGCAATCATTAAGCTGACAATCAACGGTAAAGAACAATCGATTGATGTCGATCCGCAGATGCCCCTGCTGTGGGCCATCCGGGACGTGGTCGGTCTGAAAGGCACTAAGTACGGCTGTGGCGTGGCCCAGTGTGGTGCCTGCACAGTCCATCTGAACGGCGATGCCGTGCGCTCATGTGTCACCAAAGTAAGCCGGGCTGCTGGCCAAAAGGTGGTTACTATTGAAGGGCTGTCTCAAAACAATGATCACCCCATTCAACAGGCCTGGCAGCAAATTGACGTGCCTCAGTGCGGTTATTGTCATTCCGGGCAGATTATGTCGGCAGCGGTTTTGCTGAGGGAGAATCCTAATCCGACCGATCAGGATATTGATGCTGCCATGGCGGGTAATATTTGCCGGTGTGGTACGTATCCCCGCATCCGTAAGGCGATTCACCTGGCCGCCGGAGCCGAACAGAAGGTTGGTAAAAACGAATAAGCCAACCAGTCGTACGGTCATAAGCTCTTCTGAATGCATCTGGAAATGAAAGCTATTCGTCTATGTCTTTAAAAACAGTCTATATCCTGGCCATATTGCTGACAGTGACGGCAATTATGGCCACTACGTTCACCCGTAGCAACGACCAGGTCAGTACAACCCTGATGCGTACGAAAGCAGTGGCTGCACCCATTAAAAAAGATAGCGTGACCTCGGTCAAAGCCTTTGCCAGTGTCTATAAAGTACTGATGAGCCCGCGCTGTATGAACTGCCATCCGGCGGGTGACATACCCTTGCAGGGCGATGACAATCATCTGCACACGATGGCCCCACGGCGAGGTACCGACGGCAAAGGCATCTACGCTATGAAATGTGCCAACTGCCATCAGCCGACCAACACGCCTGGATTGCACACTCCACCAGGTAATCCAGACTGGCACCTGCCTCCTGCAACGATGCGGATGGTTTTTCAGGGCCGAACACCCCAGCAACTGGCTAAACAGTTAGTTGACCCCAAACTAAATGGGGGTAAGAACATGGAAAAACTGCTGGAACACGCCGACGATGGGCTGGTACTGGCTGGCTGGAATCCCGGCGAAGGCCGTACGCTTCCTCCATTGAGCCACGCTGATTTTAAAAAAGCCTGGACGACCTGGCTCAAAACAGGGGCTTATGCTCCTAAACCTTAAACGCCTTCAGCAACAATACTATGGACACACAAACCGTATCCAGACGAAATTTCCTCAAAGCATCGAGCCTGACCGGCCTGGCACTTTCGCTGGGAGTTTATATTCCCTCGAATGCGGAGGAAGCTGAAATCATAAAAGCGGCTGAAGCCGACGATTTTGGTATTGAAATGAATGCCTGGGTCCACATCGAACCATCGGGTAAGGTGACTATTTTCTCGCACCGGGCCGAAATGGGGCAGGGTGTTTATCAGGCTATTCCCCAGATGGTCGCTGAAGAACTCGAAGTTGACCTGGACAAGGTGAACATCGTTTTTGCCAAAGGTGACAACAAAAAATACGGCAATCAGGTCACCGGGGGCAGCTCGACGGTTCGGGGTTCGTACAAAAACTTATTGACGCTGGGCGCCACCGCCCGCCAGATGCTGATCCAGGCAGCGGCAACCAAATGGAGTGTACCCGCATCGGACTGTCGTGCCGAATCAGGGCTGGTAATTCACCAGCCAACCAATAAGCGATTCCACTACGGAGAACTGGTAGCTGATGCCATGAAGCTGGAGACGCCAAAGAACGTAGTACTGAAAAAACGATCGGACTATAAACTCATTGGCAAGCCCCTGCTTCGGCAGGATACCAAACTGAAAACCAATGGCAGTGCTACATTTGGGCTTGATAAAGAAATTCCGGGGATGCTCTATGCAGCCGTGGAGCGCAACCCCCGTCTGCGGGGTAAAGTGAAGAGCTTCGACGACACGGCCGCCCGGAAAATTCCCGGCGTCAAACACGTGTTTAAGACCAAAATGCTGGTTTTCAATACATACCGGGAGGGCGTTGCAGTGGTAGCTACATCGACCTGGGCCGCTTTGCAGGGTAAGAAAGCCCTGAAAGTAGACTGGGACGATAGCGGATTTGAGCACCTGAACACCGAAGAGATAATCAAACGTCAGCAGGAAGCACTTCAAACACAGGAGGGACTCTCGTTCAAGCAGCAGGGCGATGCGTCCGCAATTCTAGCTCAGGCAACGAAAAAGCTCGATGTTGTCTATGAGACACCCTACCAGTATCACGCCTGCATGGAACCATTGAATTGCGTTGCCCATTACCAGGACGATAAACTCGAGATCTGGGGACCTATTCAGGCTCCGGAGTGGGTGCAGGATGCGATCAGCAAAGAAATGGGGCTGGATCGCGAAAAAGTGATCGTCCACATGACGTTTCTGGGGGGCGGATTCGGCCGGAAGGCGTTTATGGATTACCCGCATGAGGCTGCCGTGATCTCGAAGGAAATAAAAGCGCCCGTACAGGTAGTCTGGACCCGAGAGGATGATGCGACACAAGGCCCCTATCGCCCCGGTATTTCGTATCGTTGCGAGGGCGTGGTCGATAATGGAAAAATCAGCGCCTTCAAGTTGCGCATGGCCGGGCAAAACAATGACCACTGGCGTGGAGGCCCGAAAGATAAAGCCAACCGGAGCACGTCGGAAGGTTTCCTGAAACCCTATGCTGAGGGTATTAAAAACCTGAGTATTGCGGATGTTCCCTTCGAAACGCCCATTCCGACGATGTGGTGGCGGTCGGTGTATGCCTCCACCAATGGCTTTGCCTACGAGAGTTTTATGGACGAACTGGCGCATGAAGCCGGGAAAGACCCGATGGCCTTCCGTCGGGAGCACCTGCCCGATGAGCGGCTGCACCGACAACTCGACAAACTGGCCGAGGTATCGGGCTGGAAGACCCGCAAACCGGGCGAGGGGTACGGTATGGCCATTACTGAATGTTTTGCCAGTACCGTAGGGCATGTCGTAAAAGTATCAAAAGGTCAGGATGGTAAACTCAAAATCGACCATGTATGGGCTGTCATGGATTGTGGCTGGTACGTCAATCCCGATACGATCAAAGCGCAGGTGGAAGGGTCAATTGTTATGGCGCTGGGTGCCGCTACGCAGCACCAGGTGACGTTCAAAGACGGCGTGCCTGTTGACAGGAATTTTTACTCCTATCAGCTTCCCCGCATCACAGATATTCCCCCCATTGATGTGTATGTCATGGACAACGACGAACCGGCGGGTGGTGTCGGCGAACCTGGTTTGCCTGCCTTCGCCCCGGCCCTGGCCAATGCCATATTCGACCTCACCGGCAAGCGTATCCGTAAGTTACCCTTTAGTCTGGCAACGGTTTAGAGGGAAGACCATGCGTTGTATGTTGATTGATTCGCTGAATGACCCAGCTCCATGAAACAAAAAAAAGCCGCGATTCTGCTGTTAGTCGGGGTCATGCTGATGGTTTCGGCTTGTGCGACTAAGCCTGTAAACCGGAAATCAGGTTTATTGAAAATATACGAACAGGGTAGTTTCATGGTTGGCGGAACAACGCTGTCCGAACCGGGAAAATTTGATCTGTCTACTGCGTTAAAACCCCAGGGGCAGACCTTACATGGCGATCATGGGTATGTATTTTATCAGATTCCGCCCAAAGCCCGTAAGTTTCCGCTGGTTTTTCTGCATGGGGCTGCGGAATCCAAAAAAACGTGGGAAACGACCCCCGATGGACGGGAGGGATTTCAGACGATCTTCCTTCGACGGGGTTATGCGGTTTATTTACTGGACCAGCCAAGGCGTGGCGAAGCCGGAAAAAGTACGGTTGCTGCAACGATCACCCCCACGCCCGATGAACAGTTCTGGTTTACGCAATTCAGGATTGGTAATTATCCGGATTATTTTGCGAATAGTCAGTTTCCGAGGGATTCTGCTTCCCTGGAACAGTTTTTTAGACAAATGACGCCCAACACGGGCAATTTTGACGCGAATGTTGTATCCAGTGCCTGCTCGCAATTATTTGATCGAATCGGAGCCGGAATTTTGATCACTCATTCGCAGGGAGGAGGTCCGGGCTGGTTTACCGCCATAAAAAATGAAAATGTTAAGGCTGTTGTCGCTTACGAACCCTTCAGCAGTTTCGTTTTTCCAACGGGCGAATTGCCCAAACCTATCCAATCAGCAAGCCTTTTTGGTGAACTGAAAGGCGTCGAGATACCCTTATCGGATTTCAAAAAGCTCACCCGGATTCCGATTATCGTCTATTATGGCGATAACATAGCCAGGGAACCAACGAAGGTGTGGAATAGCGATCATTGGCGTGCGGGGCTTGAGATGGCAAACCTATGGGCCGCGACAGTCAACAAACATGGCGGCAATGCAAAAGTGGTTCACCTGCCTGAAATCGGCGTTTTCGGCAATACTCACTTTCCGTTTTCCGACCTCAATAATCTCCAGATTGCAGACCTGATGGTCAACTTTCTAAAAGATAAAAAGCTGGATTGACCATTCAACATAGCGACAGTCGAACGCTATTTTTTAGACCGCCTTTAACCGAAACCGAATCTCATGAAGATATATAAGAGCGCAGTAAACTTGATTCTCTTCACGGTTATTTTACCCTTTATTGTCGGCAATAACGCATTGGCACAGGAGAAAAAACAACTGGTAAGGCTGGCAAAACTCGTCATTGATTCTGCACAGTTAAACACGTATAAAACTGCATTGAAGGAGGAAATAGAAGCGTCGGTGCGTCTCGAAGCCGGCGTATTGACCCTGTATGCTGTTGCGGAGAAGGATAACCCTACCCACATCACTATTCTGGAAATCTATGCAGATACGGCTGCGTACATGGCGCATGTAAAAACCCCGCATTTCCTGAAATACAAAACAGCCACCCAGTCAATGGTCAAGTCCCTCGAACTAGTCGAGACGGTTCCTTTAATTCCCGGAATGAAGATAAAGTAACGCGAATCACCTTGACACTACTCTCCACCAAACACATGCATATCACTTTCTGTAGTATGATCGTCGGCTGGTTCATCGCTTCAAACCCGCTCAGCGCGCAAAATCTGATGAATCAATCAACCACTTTACCACCAGTGCAGCAAAGCATTGTCGCCATTTCAGCCCTCACCGCAAAGGGAGACCTTCAAAAACTACAATCGGCACTGAACACCGGCCTGGATGCGGGCTTGACTGTCAATGAAATCAAGGAAGTACTGGTGCACTTGTATGCCTATTGCGGATTTCCCAGAAGTATCCGGGGACTACAGACGCTGATGACGGTGCTGGACGAACGGAAGAAAAATGGTATTGCCGATAAGATTGGCAAGGAAGCAACACCGATTACCAGTCGTGAACCTAAATATGATCGCGGTAAAAAAGTTCTTGAACAACTGACCGGACAGCCTGAATCAGGGCCAAAGCGAGGGTACGCTGCTTTTAGTCCGGAGATCGAGGTTTTTTTGAAAGAGCATCTGTTTGCTGATCTGTTCGAGCGGGATGTACTCCGTTATGCCGACCGGGAACTAACCACCATCTCGGTGCTGACCACCATTGGGGGTGTCGAGCCGATGCTGCAATCACACCTGGGCATCTGTTTACACGTGGGTCTGACCGAACCACAATTGAAACAGGCACTTGGCCTGATCGAGACTGCCGTCGGCAAAGCGGAGGCTGAAGCGGGCCGGGCTGTTTTGACGCAGGTCGTAACGTCAAGACGGTAAGGGAAAAAGAGAACAGGACGTATTTAGTAGCCAACCCGATGAAAAACAACACGATAGGATCGACCCTTATTGCCCTACTGATCAGTTTAGCCAGTTTTGATGCAAAGGCCCAAACCCGAACGGAAAGCGTGACGGATACGGGGGCTATTTTCCCGAAAGGGCAGCAGGCTCCAAATACTAATTTTACCGGAACCGTCTGGGTGCAGCAATTGATTGAGCCCGACAGCGCTTTCAACATTCCGGTGGGCTATGTGACCTTTGAGCCGGGCGCCCGCTCCTATTGGCATAGCCACGCGGGCGGACAGGTACTGTTGGCGATGGGCGGCATAGGCTACTACCAGGAGCGAGGAAAACCTATCCAGATCCTTAGGAAAGGTGATGCCGTGAAATGTCCTCCTAATATACCGCACTGGCATGGCGCTTCGCCAACTGTCGGATTTATGCAGGTCGCCATCACGCCCAACACCGCCAAAGGGCGAGTGACCTGGATGCAGCCAGTCACCGATGCTGAGTATAACAACGTAAAGAAGTAATACTTTTTGCAAAACTTCCTTACTGATCTTCTGGTCCCACTCTACCCCGCCGGTGAAGTCTTTCCATAATTTGCTGTTCCATAGCCATATTAACCCCAGTTTTTGTCCCATTAGCCACAATTATTCCCAGGCTCCCATCGATTCGTATACATTTGCTATCTAGTTGACGAATTGAATGATAACCTGGTTAAGAGCCTATAGCACCCACATATTGATCGGAATTGCTCTGGTAATTCTGCCACTTTTTTATTTCGTCTACAACGGCCTAAGCCTGGATCCATTACGGCCGCATGAGCATCTGGTGCAGAATGGACTCGCCTATATTCTGTTTATTCTGTTTTCTTATTTGAACCATACTGTATTTGTTCCCCGTTGGTTTCTGACTAAACAATACCGAAAATACGCGCTAATAGCAATTAGCTGCCTGGTAGCGGCAGTCTATTTCCCGTATCGTATTGAGCAGTGGGTTTTCTTTAAATCACCAACGGAAAATACGCCACAGGCCTGGGCTCGACAGATCTTTGTGGAGGAAATGATGTTTGATAGGCGCTCCGGTCCACCGTTCAGGTCGCACTCCGATGATCGTATACCCCCGTTTAACTCATTAGATCATCATCGTGGGCCGCATCAACCGGATGGCCCTCCACATCCATCATCGGGCCGTTCGCCCGATGATGGGCATGGCCACCCGTTTACGCTGCTCCTTCCGGTGAAACTGGCTATCTTCTTTTTGTTGGGGAGTGTTAGTACACTCATCTCCATCTCTGTTCAGACAGCCAGTCGACTTCATCAGGTTGAAAACGATCAGCTACAGGCAGAGCTTCGCCAGCTGAAAGCACAGATTCAGCCTCATTTTCTATTCAATACGCTCAACAGTATTTATGCACTAGCTATCCGACAGGATGAGCGTACGGCCGATACCATTGTTAAACTCTCGGAGTTCATGCGCTATATCATTCGCGATGCCCATCTGGATAAAGTGGATCTGGCTAAAGAGATCAACTACATTGCCAATTACATCGATCTCCAGAAAGCTCGGCTACGCGATTCGGTTCAGGTTAACTATCAGTTGGAAGGCGACGGGAAGCAATTGAAAATTGCCCCGTTACTGCTGTTTTCCTACATTGAAAATGCATTTAAATACGGCGTGAGCCCGGATGAAGATTCGAAAATAGACATTTATTTACGGATAGAGAAAACCAGTCTGAGCCTGAATGTGGCCAATAAAAAGGTTCAGGTCAACTCATTCGAAAATTCGACAGGCGTGGGCTTACAAAACACCAGAGAGCGGTTACGGCTTCTGTATCCGGATGCCCATGAGTTAATCATTGACAATACGCCGACCGATTTCCACGTCCAACTAAGCCTGACATTATCCGAATGAAAGCCATTGCTCTCGACGACGAACGCCCTGCTCTGGATGTCATTGAGGCTTTTTGCAGCCGAATTGATTATATAGATCTGGTCAAAACGTTCACCCGAACCGGTGAAGCACGCCTGTATCTGGAAACGAATCCGGTCGATTTGATCTTATTAGACATCAATATGCCGAAGGAGTCAGGATTAGCCTTTTTTAAATCCATCACCCAGCAAACACTCGTTGTTTTTACGACGGCCTATAGCGAGTATGCACTGGAGAGCTATGATGTGGAGGCCGTGGATTACCTGTTGAAACCCTACACTTTCGACCGGTTCAGCAAAGCGATGCAGCGAGCCCATGCGCGGTGGCGGGTTCTCCAACAAACGGATTTACAGGAAGAAACTGAACCCAAACAGCTATTCTTTCGGGCTGATTACGGACTGGTAAAGGTTACTGTTTCCGAGATTATTTTTATCGAGGGGCTGGATAACTACCTAAAGGTTCATTTACTTGATTCGCCCCCGCTGGTCTTACGGCTTACGATGAAAGCCATGCTGGATAAGCTGCCTGCTACTAAATTTATTCGCGTTCACCGCTCCTTCATCGTCGCGGTCGACAAAGTTCTGTCGATTCGTGGGCGTATGATTTTGATAGGTGAAGAGGAAATTCCCATCGGGAGTAGCTATGAAAAAGATTTTTTTAGCCTGTTTATGAAATAGGACTTCTGTGGAGAGCCGTGCCACAGTTAACAGGTGTAGCATCAGTAACCTTGGTACTGCTCTCCACAAAAGTCCAGCAACATACCCCAGTAATTCAGTCCGTTCAATAACAAAAATACCCATTCACCCCTATTAACAGCCTCTTTACCCCTAAGACCAGACTTTAGTGAAACATGCAGGCAGGCTACCGTGTAAAATAATTTAAACCCGGTTTACCTGAGTGAATAGACTACATATATATTATGAAAAGGAATCTCTTGAATATTGTCGTCCTAAGCTTGCTGATTAGCAGTAGTTTAGTTACGATAGAGTCCTGTAATACGCCTGACAACTCAAGTTCCGTTACGCCTACTTCAGCGACTGTCAGTGCCTTGAGCTGCGGTTCTGCCACGTTCTCGGCTTCTGCCGTTAGTGGCACGACTTTTACCGGAACGGCTACGGTTCCTTATACAGGGGGTAATGGAATCACCTATTCCGCAGGTAGCGCCGTTGCATCAACGGGCGTAACCGGTCTGAATGCTACTCTGCAGGCGGGAACCCTGGCCAGCGGAGCCGGTAACCTGTCCTACGCGATCAGCGGTACGCCATCGGGAAGTGGTACGGCTACGTTCGCACTCAGTTTTGGCGGGCAGAGTTGCAGTCTGGCTCTAACAGTGAGCGGAACCAGTTCTGGTACCACGACAACGACCAACTCCAGTACCATCACCACTGCTCTATCAACAACGGCGACATCGACTACCTGTACATCTACGGGTGTAGCTCAGATCGTCTGCCTGACCGAAGCCTTCAAGGCTACGCTAAGCAGTACCCAGTTAGCCACCACTCAACTAACCTACTCAAAGGCCAACGCCCAAAAATGGTCCAATCTGCCAGCAGGTCTTTCTGCCCGAATCGGTATCAATCTAGGGGCACTCAACGCAACACAACTTGCCGCTTTTCGCAACCTGTTGGTAGCAGTTCTGGCTCAGAATGTCACGAATGAAGGCTACGATGAACTGATCGGTAACCTGGTGGCTGATGATTACCTCAACACCATCGGCGGAGGTTCTGACTACGGGGCTGGCAACTATTATCTCTCCATTCTGGGTACGCCCAGCACGACTGGTTTATGGTCGATTCTGTTTACGGGTCACCATTACACCCAGCCGTACACCTTCAATGCCGGGGCCATCACCGGGGTGACACCTGCCTTCCGGGGTGTCGAGCCCCAGGCGGCCGTGACCGCAGCTAACCGGACCTACCAAGCTTTTGAACAGGAGCGGGTGGCCTTTGCAGCTATGCTAACGGGCTTGAGTACCGCTGAACAAACGACAGCCAAGTTGTCGGGTACGTTCTCCGACTTAGTGCTGGGGCCGGGTCAGGATAGTAAGTTTCCGACGACAAAGGTGGGCTTACAGGTAGGCACTTTAAGTTCGGATAAGCAGGCGCTGGTACTAAATGCCATCAAACTTTACGTAAACGATCTGGATGCAACCACAGCGGCCACCATTCTAGCTAAATATACGTCGGAGTTGGCCAACACCTACATTGCGTATTCGGGAACTACCGCTGTGGGTTCCCAAAATGATTATGTGCGTATCGATGGACCGAGCGTATGGATTGAATTTTCGTATCAGGGCGGAGTCATCATCAAAAACACGCCCCATTCTCACTCCGTCTGGCGCGATCACACCAGTGACTATGGCGGCAACTAAGACTGGTTGGTAACTGGAAATTCGAGTGCAGCGGTCGTCCGGTTCGGAGGCTGCTGCGTTTTTTTTGTAACCTAGGGTAGGATTTTCGCCCGATGATGGGCCACGTTTCTCCAAACCGATCAATTGAATCGTGGCACAGTGCCGGGCGAAAACCTGAAGTATTGACGATCGATTACGGGAAAAGTCAATGACTTAATTTTACCCCGGAATTTTTTGGATTCACCACAAATTCAGGACGATTACCCCCAAACTTTACGGGTTAACCACTCTTTTCCCTACGCCTGTATTTTACAGTCGATCTTTGTGCTATAAGAGATTTCGTGCGTTGTAAAGGACCCCTATCCAGGAGCCAGGCAGTTCATAAACAGCTCATTCGCCACAACATTTCGACTCTTTACCCCAGCAGCACATCGGCTGTGCAACATCGATAACTAGTTATAAGTACTCATTAAAGAAGCAATCAGGCGCAGAGTTGAATCTATTCAACATACATCATGAAACGAAATAATGTAACTATTTTCCTGCTGTTCCTACTGGGTTTCAGCAATCTCTTCGAATCCTGTAAATCAACGGAAGTTGATGCGACCAGTTCAACAGGATCAACGACAAGCAGCTCCAGCTCGATCACGACCACGCTGTCAGCCACCGCCACAACGACGACCTGTGGATCGACGGGAGTTGCTCAGATCGTTTGTCTGGCCGAGGCATTCAAAGCTACCCTAAGCAGTACCCAACTGGCTGCTACCCAACTGACGTATTCCAAAACAAACGCTCAGAAATGGTCGAACCTACCGGCCGGGATGTCCTCTCGATTAGGCATCAAATTAGGTTCGCTCAGCGATACGCAGTTGTCCGCCTTCCGTAATCTGATGGTGGCAGTACTGTCACTCAATGCAGCTAATGAAGGCTATGATGAACTGATCGGTAACCTGGTGGCCGATGATTACCTCAACACCATCGGCGGAGGAGCTGACTACGGGGCCAGTAACTATTACATTTCGTTTTTAGGTACACCCAGCACCAGCAGCCTGTGGGCAATTTTGTTCACCGGCCATCACTATACCCAGCCCTTCACGTTTAACGGAGGAGCGAACACGGGCGTCACCCCCGCTTTTCGGGGCACGGAGCCACAGGCAGCTGTGACGGCAGCCAACCGTACATATCAGGCATTTGAGCAGGAGCGGGTAGCCTTTGCCGCCTTGCTGACGGGTCTGAGCACCACTGAGCAGACAACGGCCAAACTATCAGGCTCCTATAATGACCTGGTACTGGGACCAGGTCAGGACGGTAAGTTTCCGACGACAAAGGTGGGCTTACAGGTAGGCACTTTAAGTTCGGATAAGCAGGCGCTGGTACTAAATGCCATCAAGCTCTACGTGAACGATCTGGATGCCAGTCTGGCAGCCACCATTCTAACCAAATACACCTCGGAGTTAGCAAATACGTATGTAGCGTTTTCAGGGACTACTGCTATGAGTTCTCAGGGTGATTATGTGCGCATTGACGGACCGAGTGTGTGGATCGAATTTTCGTATCAGGGCGGAGTCATCATCAGGAATACACCCCATTCCCATTCCGTCTGGCGCGATCATACCAGTGACTATGGCGGTAATTAGCGTCTGGCCCGGAGGCAAATACCGTAAAAGCTACCTATAATCCGGAACGGGCTGATCCCTTCATTGTTTACTCCGATAGTAGGAATGTAACGGCACAGATTGTTTACATTCGTATTGATAGGCCGAACATATGGATCAAGTATTCAGATCAAGGAGATACAGGTAGTCAGGGCACCCGCATATACACTCCTATGGCTTGACCGGCCGACTACGACGGTACGAAATAATAGAGCAGCCACGATAAATAAAATGATGCTAACGTCTTTTCTAAAGGACCAGCTATGCCTGATCAACAGCCGTTTCTCCGGATGGCTGTTGTTTTTCACTATACTCGGATTGGTGATAGAACATCCTGAGACGGCTTTCGCGCATCCCATGCCGAACTCCGTGGTTCTGCTCAACATCCACGCCAATCGTATCGATGCAGAACTGCAAATTCCTCTGGTTGAACTGCAATCGGCCTGGGGGCATGCCGTCAACGATTCGTCGGCGGGGCTGGTGGCGCGGCTGGGACCGCAACTGCGGGCGTACCTGAAAACGCATATCCGCCCAAAAAGTCCCAGCGGACGTTTTTGGAACGTATCGGTCGGCGAGTTGACCGTTCACGAATCACGGAATCCAATTAACGGCGTGTACCGCGAACTGACGGCTCAGGTGCAGATGATTCCCCCGGCTGGAGAAGACGTTCGGCAGTTTATGTTCTACTACGATGTAGTGTTGCATCAGGTTATGACCCATAAAATTCTGGTGTCGGTACGACAGGACTGGGAACGTGGACAACTGGCTGAAGCTGAACCGGTGCAGGTTGGTACGATCAGTCTGGATATCGTCAATAACCGGATTCTGCCTTTGCCGGTCAACATTGCGTCGGGTAGTAGGTGGGCGGGCTTTGTCGCGATGATAAAGCTGGGAACCCAGCATATTGCTGAAGGCACCGACCATTTGCTGTTTCTGTTCGTGTTATTGTTGCCCGCTCCCCTGCGGGTGGTTGGGCAGCGTTGGGGACGATTTGGGGGAATTCGATACAGCCTGAAGCGGCTGCTGTTGATTGTTACCGCCTTTACCGTGGGGCATTCTATAACGTTGCTGCTGGGTTCGCTGGGATGGGTCCGGTTACCATCGCAACCGATCGAAATTCTGATTGCCGTATCGATTCTAGTGTCGGCGATCCACGCCGTACGGCCGATTTTTCCGGGCCGCGAAGCCTGGGTCGCAGCTGGTTTCGGGCTTATTCACGGGCTGGCTTTTGCCAGTACGCTGGTGAACCTTCAACTTGATGCTGGCCCAATGTCGCTGAGCATTCTGGGTTTCAATCTGGGTATCGAGCTGATGCAGCTATTGATTATCGTACTGGTTATTCCCTGGCTAATGCTGTTGAGCCGGACAATGGCATACACAATCATCCGGCTGATGGGGGCTTTCCTGGCTTGTATTGCCGCACTCGCCTGGCTTGTCGAGCGTGTAACAGGCCAGAGCAATGGTCTGACGCGGGGAATTGAAATAGTCGTCGGATACGCACCCTACGGCCTTATTGTATTAGCCTTGCTGGCTCTTTACCTAACCTGGCGATCAAAGAAATTGCCCGCCGGGTATGCTGAATGATCGAAACACCCTTGACGGAGTTCAGATTAAACCCTCAGGAGACCGATTGTTAACATACGGCGATTTGGTTTCCCTTTTCTGAACGAGTCAAAAAGCAGGGTTTTAATTAAAAAGCCGTCAGTATGGCGTCTTTTGTCAGTACTATTATTTAGGTTAAATAGGTTCAATTTGAAAGGTTGGTTGTTGCTGGGTTTTTTCAACTCGATTCATTCTGGATTTCTCGCCTAAATGTATGTTTAATCTAGAAAAAACGGCCGCTCGCTAGGACTGCCCGTCCGTTAACTCAAAGCTTGTCTGATAGCCATCAACCTTCGTGTATCTTCCTGATTAACTGGGCTCTCGAATTCAACTAGTCAAGCCATCGACTCTAAAGCCGGTCTATTCTGAGTGAATTAGTAAACGCAACTTCCTCATGAATCAATCTACAATCCGTCGACGAATGCTTTCGCCTATCATCGGGCTATTGCTATGCTTCTTACTGGCTGCTACCTATCCAGATCCTCAACGGTCCAAAGGGCCTGATGCAGCCTCTTATTCCTCCGATGTGGTCACCAGCTGGGTAACCATGCAGCTTAAAGTCACCCGAACAACACCGGCTCCTCCACCATTTACAGTCAGGCGGTTTGCCTACATCGGTGTTGCTCTCTACGAATCCGTCGTGCCGGGTTTATCGGCTTATCAGTCCCTTGCTCCGCAGCTAAATGGTTTACCGGCCTTACCTACGGTTAACACCACAATGAGTTATTATTGGCCTGCCAGTGCCAATGCCGCCTTAGCGGCCATGACCCGCTATTTTTACCCATCTACCTCTCCCGCGAATAAAGCCTCCATCGATTCTCTGGAAGCAGCTAACACGGCCATTTATCAGAAAGACAGGCCACTCGATGAACTGACCCGTTCGGCAGAATTTGGTAAAAAAATAGCGACTGCGGTGTTTGATTGGTCAAAAACAGATGGGCACGATAACAATACTGCCTACACGCTACCAGTCGGCAAAGGGGTGTGGGTGTCTACTCCTCCGGCCTTTGTGGGAGCTGCTCTGCCCAATTGGGGTAAATGCCGACCAATGATTCGAAGTACTGGCGAGGCACCGCTGGAAGCTCCGATTGCTTATTCGGAAGAACCCGCTTCGGAGTACTATGCCCAGGTCAAAGAAGTGTACGATATTTCGCAGAATCTTACCCCTGAACAGAAAACGATAGCCTTATTTTGGGCCGATGATCCCGATGGGAAAAGCTTTGGTGGCGGCCATTGGATGTCCATACTCAATCAGGTACTGACTAGCCAAAAGCCAGGATTAGATGTTGCAGCCCAGGCTTTCGCTCAGATTGGGATAGCTACCTCATTGGCTGGTATTACGATCTTTAAAGGAAAGTATCAGTACAATGGAATGCGGCCCGTTACATACATTCGTACAGTGATGAACAAACCCAACTGGAATGCACTGATCGTAACACCACCTCATCCTGAATACCCCTCGGGCCATGCCTTAATTTCATCGGCAGCAGCCCAGACGCTCACACTTCTGTTCGGGTCCAATTATAAATTTACCGATAATTCCTACAATTCACTGGGATTCAGTCCCCGTACGTATAACTCCTTTGATGAAGCGGCTATTGAGGCTGGTAACTCACGGGTTTACGGTGGAATTCATTACCGAAAATCCTGTGATGTAAGTCGGGTCCAAGGCAAGCTTATTGCCCAGAACGTGGCTCAAAAACTAAAATTTAAGCGGTCATAAGGAATTCGACTCCTATAGCCAAAACTTTGCCGAATTGCCATCAGTTCGATCGTTTTGGTGAACATGCTATAATCGAAATTGGTAGATTGCAGCCATGAATCAAATACAGGAGTATCAGAACCAGCTCCCCCGCCACGGTATCGATTTTTTGTCCGAAACGGACTGTAATAACATTCTTGCCGAATACGCAACGCTTTGCGATACCTATGTTGCCTGCCCTTACAAACCCGAAGTGCTGCTAACAGAAGCAAGGGGTAAGGCTGGCCAGACTAATGTCCATATTGTAGGAGTTGGTAAGGTTTCCTATGGGCATACGCCATTTGAAGCCAAATTAAACGCGATTATTGGTTTTCTGGATCGCGGGTATTTCAAAATAGATCGTGACCTACGGGTAATAAGGCTGCTGTAGGCCGGAAGGAAACCATTGTGAGCTGAAATTTGACAGTAGCCAGGCATTTTATCCCAAATTATTAACTAACCCAGATGATATAGGGGTAGTCGTGCAGCTTTTCATTTGCTCATGCGTCATTAGAACAAGGCACTTCTGGTAGAAGCTATACCGGGAATGTATAAAAAAACGATGACGATGAATGCACGCTACAAAGCTGAGAAAGAGCCAATCGAACTCTTGCTGGGAATGGGTGGTGCTGTCCAATATCTGGAACATGCCCTCAAAGACGATGTAAACTATTCGGTTTGGGTAAAAACCAAAACGGGCAACAGGCAAATTATCATTCCCATCGAAGCGGTTCGTTTGATTCAATCCAAAAAGCCAGCCGATGCGGTTATTGAATCCATCAAAAGGCAACTGGCAGGTGAATCATCTGTTGTTCCGATCCAGTTCGAAGAATCCGGCGGGCCAACGAACAACCTTAGACGATGGTTACTCCGCATATTGGGTATTCACCGGTAACCCAAAGCCCGGTTACGACCAATCAACTGGTTCAGACCGTATAAGAAACCATTAATTGACGGAAAATATCACCCTTTCAATTTGTAGAGTATCCCAAATCTGATTAGCTCAGCGTTGCATTCATTTCGACCGCCTACCCAACCGCTACGGTAGTTTCTTAGTCCATAAGCATAACCGGCATAGACTCCTATTCTGCCGTAAAATCCGGACACCTGGACCCTGGGTCTGAGATCTGTTTTTAGGCCTGTACGATCCAGAGAAGTACTGTATGTTTTACCATTGATTCCTGTCGCTTCACCCTTTTCTCTGGAACTTAACAGGTAGCCAATATCAAGGCCACCGATCAGGTCAATTGAAAATTGATTGCGTTTGAGTCGATAACCCAAAAACGGGAACGCATTAATGAGGTTGTTCGATAAGTAGGTTTGTCCTGCGACTACTTCCTGAAATGTGCCTGTGTTATCATAGCCATTAACACGGTCAATTGTCAACTTACTTCTCAGGTTTTCGTAGCCTATGCTAATACCCGTCATGAAATTGCCTCTGGTGATATGCTGGATCTGATAGGATAAGCCGTATGAAAGCCCATTTTTAGCGCCAAAAGGATTATTGGTATAACCCGTTGAACCATTGGAAGCCAGGTTAATTTGAGAGTTTTTTTCTGCCGAGACTCCGTGAAACGAAAACAAACCCGAGTTTAAGGCCAGGATCGATTCGGTCGATTGTCCAACAGAAAGATTGGTTGTCTGAATTGTTATAAGGAGCAGCACCACCAGCTTTTTCATCTGACTTAATTTAGGGTCCAATCACAGCATGCTTTCTTCAGAGCAAAGGCATTAACTTAAAGGATTTGTCAAGTGCATACCGCATCGTATCGACTAGCTTCTGATCGCCAGTCGTCATGTTTACTATGGTTTTGGAATAGTAATAAACTTTGGGGTCACGCCATCTGGTGGTGATTTGCAGCGAAGTGAGCGAATCGAGTTTGGCGTAGTAATTAACTGAGTCCAGGTAAGCTTTACTATTTGCCTGATTGGTAGCAGTCTTTTGAAGCGTTAAAAAGCGGGATATTTTATGGCTATAGTTTTGCTGGATAAGTGTATCCAGTCGACCTGCGCCGACCATCTCAAAATCAATAGTCGTTAATTGATTGATCGTTAGTTCCTTGTTTTGCTTCGAAGCAACCTTTTCCAGGTAAGTACGAATACCGTCGTCAATCTTTTCGCAAACCTTCTTTTTAGATGGCGCACAGGCAAACAGGATAACAGAACAAATGATAAGTGAAAGGTACTTCATGCGATAGTAGAAGACTAGTTGGTACTCATTTTAGAAATATTGAAATCAAGGTCAGAACCAGAAGTGGCCAGTTGATTAGTAACGATGGCTTCCTTAATTATAAATAAGAACAAATTCTCAAAAGATAGTTATAGGATCATTGGGGGAATAAATTGAATAAAACAAGACAAACATTAGCCTGATATCTGCTCCTCCATTGTTTACTTATTATGATCTACTACCATGGATAATCAATCTGCTGGAACCCTGCTCCAAAAGGAGCCTGACTTAACCCCATTGGCACTTACTGAGCGGCATCTGGACGAATGGCTTCAACTACAGGACTATTTGCGGGAAACTCATGCGCCAACCGATCAACTGGTTTATTGTCGCAGGCAAGTTACGCGTTTACAGCTTGATCTTTACCAACTCAGGAATAGTTAGCTATAGAGCGAATAGTTTTTTTTATTTAGGAAGTACCGTATGCTCTGCGGTACTTTTTTTGTGAGCTAACCATTCGTTAAAGATTATATTATTGACAGTACAACCAGAACCTGGTAACCATTCGTAGCGTTACAAACAGCACTGAAAGCAAGAAAAAAATAAACAGGAGAATATAAATGACCCAGTAATACTGACGATTATCATGATTCGGGTTCATAATACGGCTGGGAGAGTATCAATAAAAACTGAGAGTAGTAGTAAAATCCTCCTTCGGCCATCAGTGGAACTGGAACTATGGATTTAACTTATTCGAAGTATTCTGAATTGATTGACTGCTAACTGTTGGAAAGAAAGCGAATAAGTCCTGCTCAGCCATTGGCCAGAGCAGGAGCCCTGTATTCCTATCTATTGTCCTGTTAAACATAAACAGGTTAGTCAGAAGAGGTGAAGCAGGCTTTAAACCCTTAGTCTGCCGATGCGAAATTGATTTCCCGGTATAGTGAGTGCATAAAACCAGACCAGCAGTTACAATTCGGTATTGGAAGTAAACGTCACGTTGGGAAATGAAGGTCAGTATAATGGACTACACTTATAATTCTTCATCTGACTTACCGGATTGATTCAGCCCGAAGTCAGGATTTTTCATTGAAAATTAATGAGTTGTGTTGCTAGCTGAGTTACTTTTACTGGTGTCGTTACAAAGAAATGATGTAGAACATCGAACGCCCGGTTCATCTTGAGACTGGGCGTTTTTTTATTGATATCGGCAGTATGGCCTTCCAATGCTCAAAAAAATCTGTGGAGTCTACTGTACAGGGAGGGACCTGGGAGGGCCTGTCTGAATTAATTTTAAAATCTATCGCTAACTTACTGGTACGTTTCAGCCCTTTTGTAGTACTATAAGCGGTTTAAAGTTTAAGTAACCTGACAGCACCTAGCTGTCAGCGATGTGGATAGATGCAGAACGCCCGGTTCAGGTTGAAGCCGGGCGTTTTTGTTTAGCACTATTCATCAGTCAGATGGCGATTTACCTGGAGCTTAATTCTGGGTCGGGTTATCTGCCAGTGGTGTTGACGATGGCGTCACGTCGATCTTCGATACTGAAACGATAAGCGTTGCCAGTGCTTCTTTAGATAGCTCATCAATCATGACAACCCAATCGGTGGCCAGTACGCGATGCGTTTTATGGCCAATCGGATTACGAACGGCTGCCTGACCCGACTTGCGTTGAGCAATAGTAATATTGATCGCATCCCCTTCTTTAAAAGTTGGCACAAAGCCGAAATACCCATCCGCGATAATACCGCTTTGTTTGCCCTCTGAGGCAGCTTCATAAAAGATTACTTTCAATTTTTCCGAGTCTTTGCTCATTCTGGCTGGTAGTTAATCACGGTTACTCAACTAGCTAACGGATCAGGCCGTTAAATGTTGAGAAATCGTAGAGGGAGATCAATAGGAGAGGGACTGGAATACAGATAAACCGGTAACAGACCTCAAATCAGTTCAACCGGCAAAAAACGCAATTAGAGTTCCTATACCGTTAGTTCACTTAGGTCACCGTTGAGTTCGCTGCGCTTCTTGCCCAACTTTGTTTCAGTAAACTAATTACCAACACAAAGAATCTTTTTTTACTAAACAAATGCTAACTGAACAACCTTCCTTTACCCAGGCGAATGACCTGCGTGCCTACAATGGTGGCTTTTTTCGAGTACTTATCTCACCAGAGCAGACCGGCGGTAGTTTTTCAATCATTGACATTACGTTGCCAAAAGGAGCTGAACCGCCCCGTCATCTGCACACCCGCGAAGATGAAACATTTTACATTCTCGAGGGCGCCATTCGGTTCGAGATTGGTGATCAGGTAATCGATGGTGAGGTTGGTCATGCGGTGTTTGCGCCCCGCAACATTGAACACCTGTTTACTCTTCAGACCGAACAGGCACGTATGCTGACTCTGATAACGCCAGGCGATTTTGCAAACTATTTTGTGGAGTTCAGTCAACCAATTGAGCATGCCCCCACAACCCTGGAGGCTCCTAAGGGTCCACCTCCGGCCGATGTGCTTGCTTTATTGGTATCGCGCTTAACAGAGCGATATGGAGCACGGTTTGCGTAAACAGATCATGGTCTATTATTGATGGAATTGGGTCATTCAGGTGGTGAAAAAGCCAGGCTTCAAACGAGGTCTGGCTTTTTCATCGAGTATTTATTGCCTGTGTTTCCGGCTGAATTAGCTTAATGGTGTCATTACAAATGAAGCGATATAGACTATCAAACGCCTGACTCAATTTGAGAGTGGGCGTTTTTTGTTACCTTTATTGCTACCCTAATCAGAGTTATGACACACTTTATTGAGTTTATTACTATTCAGGATATTGCCGTAGTTATTAATGTGGCCGCAATCACCGCTATTATTCCCTATAGATCGGGCTCTCAGATTTTTTTGACCGACGACTCATACCGGGTTAAGCAAACGCCTGAGCAGGTAAAAGAGGGAATAGGGCTTGTAACAGGTACGGCTGTTCATCACTTCCAGCCCAACGAAGATTGAGAACTGGGTAATACTGGCTTTCAGTCACGAGATGAACTCATTTTACTTGCCCGCAGAATCTGGGAGCATGCTTTACCTATGGGGCTACGCAGGACTACTATAATCTCTTTTCCTGGAAAGGAGATAAGGAAATGATGGTTTTACCGGCAATTGTTTTCGCTCACCAGTGATAGCAACCTAATGATTTGGCGATACGGAAACGAAATGGAGTTCATCGTTTACCAACACCGACTTACTCGGTTATTTAGCTACCTGGCAGGTTATACCAGCGGTTCGTTTTGCTTTTTATCACATTAAAAAGATGTTACCAACAAGTAGAACCTAGTGAAGAAACAGACTACCTCATCACGAGGCAGGAAGCAAACGCTTCGGCCGGTAGAAAGACACCTTGCTACCGCCTTTAGAAGGGCATCGGTAGGCCTGGTAATTACCCGGCTAACTGGTATGGTGATCCACGTCAATTACGCCTTTGAGCAACTAACGGGTTACTCGCCCGATGAATCGATTACGAATCCTTTTGGGCTGGTGATGCATCCCGATGAATTAAACCTCCTTGAAAACCAGCTCAATAAGGTAGTAAGAGGAGAGCAGGATTCACTAGATGCCCAGGTTCGCTGCATTCATAAAAATGGCCAACCGATCTGGCTTAAGCTCCACACAACCCTACTCAATGACGAAACTCAGAGCCTGTTTTCGATCATCGAGGAAATTACCAGGGAAGTAGTTTTGCGCAATGAACAGCAGGAATTGCTGGCACTGGTCGATAATGGCCTCAGTTTTATGGCCATCGCCGATTTAGAGGGACGGCTTACCTATATCAATGAAGCAGGCCGAGTACTGGTGGGACTGGATAAAGACTACCTTCAAGCTGGGAAATTTGTTGAAGATTTCTATTCTCCGGAAAACTACCGTCTGATTCAGGAGGTAGCCCTTCCAATCCTACTTAGTCAGGGTCACTGGACAGGACGAGTGGAGCTAAAGCATTTTAAAACTGGCGAGCCAATTCCCTGTCAGGCAAGTGGTATCCGGATCGATGATCCTTATTCCGGAAAACCCCTGGGAAGAGGCTTCACCATGAGGGACTTACGACCCGAACTGGCTGCCCAGGAAATGGAACGAAAACTGCTTACCCTGGTCGATAATAGTATTGAGTTAATGTCTATTCTGGAACTGGATGGCAAAAACTCTTATATCAATAAAGCAGGAATAGCCATGCTGGGCTTCGAGAATGTTCAACAGGTTCAGCAAACTCCGATTGCTCAACTGCATGCACCGGAACATTTTGATTTAGTTGAAAAAGAGGTACTTCCCTCCGTGATGAATACCGGAAGCTGGTCCGGAGAGATGCTGGTGCGCCACCTGAAGACGGGCGAAATCTTTCCTGTTTTTAATAACACGATTCGCATTGATGATCCCTATAGTGGACAGCCCGTGGCAGTGGGCGCTGTGATGCGGGACAGGCGACCGGAAATGCTGGCCCAACGGACACTGGAAGAAAGTGAGCTGTTCTCCCGGAATGTGTTTCACCATTCACCAGTGGCCAAGGTAGTTTTTGTGGGGCCGGAGATGATCATCCGCACGGTTAACGAAAAGATGCTGACTTTGCTGGGACGAGATGCAACCATCATTGGAAAAACCTTTCGGGAGGCTATACCCGAATTGATGGAAACGCCCCTCGCACAGCCGCTTGAACAGGTGTTTACTTTGGGAGAAACGTATTACCAACCCGAAGTGAAAATACAGGTAATGCACTCAGAAAAAGTGGATTGGGCGTACTACGATTGTATCTACAAAGCCTTACATAATACTGCCGGGAATGTATACGGTGTTATCGTCACGGCCTCCGATGTAACGGGGCAGGTAGTAGCGCGCCAGAAAGTGGAAGAAGCTGAAACAGCCCTTCAGGGGGCTATCGAGCTGGCCCAGTTAGGCACCTGGGAAATCAATCTGTTTACGGGCCAGATCGATTATTCTCCCCGGCTTAGGAGTTGGTACGGTCTGGATGCTGCTGGACCCATCACCCAGGAACAATCGGTTGCGGCCATCCGGAAAATAGACTTGCCCCTGATCCAGGAATCGATTGCGCGGGCGATTGTGCCGGGCTCAACGGGTGTCTATGATATCGAATATACAGTAGAAGCTGCACACACAGGCCAGGAACGTATCCTTCGGGCTCAGGGCAAAGCCTACTTCAATGAAGAGGGCGTGGCCTATCGAATTAGTGGTACAGTACAGGATGTGACCACGCAGCGGCATTTACAACTTGCTCTCGAGCAGCAGGTGCAACAGCGTACTGAAGAATTGGAAGCCATCAATGAAGAACTGGCGGCCAATAACGAAGAACTAACGGCTGCCAGCGAAGAAGTGATGTTGGCTAATCAACGACTTGAAGAAGCAAATCTCCTCCTCACCCGTTCTAATCAGAACCTGGAACAGTTTGCCTACATTGCTTCTCACGACCTACAGGAGCCATTGCGTAAGGTTCAACAGTTTGGTGATCTGTTAATCAACCGGTATGGTGAATCCCTTGGGGAGGGACGGACTCATCTGGAGCGGATGCAGTTAGCGGCCAGACGGATGTCTCGACTCATCAAAGACCTGCTGGCTTTTTCCCGGATTTCGACCAGTCCGGCCCCCACCGATTCGGTGGCTCTGAACGAGGTTATTGCTGTTGTATTGGATAACCTGGCAATAGCCATCGGAGAAACCAACGCGGAACTGGTTGTGAGTGAGTTACCAATAGTGCATGGCGATGCAACGCAACTGGAGCAATTGTTTCAGAACCTACTGAGTAATGCGCTCAAGTTTAGTCGTACCGATGGATCGGGAACGCAGCAGCCTCCCCGGATTCTGGTACGGGCACACCGGGTACCGACTACGGAACTGGAAGGCTTACCAAAGCCAGCCAGACCTGCTGCCTTTTACCAATGTATTGACGTGATTGATAATGGAATTGGGTTTGATGAAAAATACCTGGACCGCATCTTTCAGGTATTTCAGCGGCTACATGGCAAGGATGAGTTTGCTGGAACAGGTGTAGGCCTTGCGATTTGCCAAAAAGTGGTTACTAATCATGGCGGAATGATCACGGCCAGGAGTCTGCCCGGTCAGGGAGCTACCTTTAGCGTCTATTTACCCGTCTTAACTCAATAACGCTGCTGATCGAAATTGGACAACTTTCCTAACCAAATCAAAGCTCTTCATAACGCTGTCCTGAATCGTACAGGAAATGTCCATTAACGGACATTGATCGGATTGTCTCACACTGCAAAAAGCCTCACTGCACGCTCTAAATGGCTTTTTGCTAAGTTGGCGACTTATTTGCTATGCAAAAGAGTATCATACATCTGGCAGCTAAGCACAAGCCAAAACTTTTACCGCTTAGGCATGAAAGGCACACAGTTAGGAGAATTTGAGGAGTTGGTACTCCTGACCATCGCCCTTCTCTACGATGACGCTTACAGTGTAGCAGTCGTTGAAGAACTCGGGCAGCGACTAGAGCGTCCCATGAGTTTAGGGGCCGTTCATCGCACCATGCAACGACTCGAAGAAAAAGGACTCGTAAACTCTCGATTCGGTGAGTCTACTGCCGAACGGGGAGGTCGGCGTAAACGACTATTTACGGTAACCGCTGCCGGTGAGCAGGTGTTGCAGGAAGCACGAAGAATCCGAAACGACCTATGGGCCGATATTCCGAAAGCAGCGTTTGGAGGAGGTGTAGCATGAATCGGAAACCCAAAGCCCCCCGCTGGGCGCAAAGCCTGTTGGAACGAATCACGGCCCCTCATCTACGGGAAGAGATTCAGGGGGATATGGATGAGCTGTTCCACAAGCGAGGTCAGCGATACGGTTATGCCAAAGCCCGGCTCCTGTACATAGTGGATTTACTACTGCTGCTGCATCCCCGGCTCTGGCGAGGGGAACCAACTCCCCAATTCAAACCCCGTTACTCGAAATTCACGGACGTTCCTAAACCTTTTCTCCATCCTGATATGATCCGCTCGTATTTAACCATCGCTTTTCGTAATCTGGTCAAAAATAAGTCCTATTCGGCCATTAACATCGGCGGATTGGCCGTTGGCATGGCGGTGGCGATGCTGATTGGCCTCTGGATCAATGATGAAGTATCGGCCAATAAGCACCACAAAAATTATGATACCCTCTACCAGGTCAAAATGAACCAAACCTTCGATGGTCGTAGAGGGACTCAGGATGCGATACCATTTCCATTGGGCGCCGAATTAAAAGCCAAGTACCCCGACTTTAAAGCAACGGCCATGTGCGATTGGGGATCCAACCGTTCGTTGGTAGTGGGCAATCAGAAATTCCTGAAAGATGGACACTACATTGGTCAGGATGCTATCGATATGTTTTCGTTACAGGTATTAAATGGGGATAAAAACCCACTGAAAGAGCCGTATTCGATTGTACTTACAGACGAAACTGCCCAGGCTCTTTTTGGTGATCAGGATCCCATCGGAAAAACCGTGCGAATGGATAACACGGTCGATTTAAAAGTAACTGCCGTCGTAGCCAAACAACCCAAAAATGCTGGATTACAGTTTGATTATCTGGTGCCCTGGCATTTGCAGGCTGCCCAACGGACCGACTATATAAAAAGGGCAGAAGCCAACTGGGCTGATAATTCATACCAGGTATTTGCCCAGCTCAGGGATGGTATAACCCCCGAAAAAACGAATGCCAAAATCAAGGACATCGTATTAAAACATCTTATAAATGACGAGGTTACCCAAAAGAGTACGAAGCCCGAAGTATTTATTTATCCCATGGCAAAATGGCGGCTATATTCGGAATTTTCTGAGGGTAAAAATACGGGTGGCTTTATCAAATACGTGCGTCTGTTTGGCATTTTTGGTTTATTTATTTTAGTGATTGCCTGTATCAACTTTATGAACCTCAGCACGGCCCGTTCCGAAAAACGAGCCAAAGAAGTGGGCGTTCGAAAAGCTATTGGATCAGGCCGGGAGCAGCTTATTTGTCAGTTTTTGAGCGAATCACTTTTGATTGCCCTGATGGCTTTGGTATTGGCTTTAGGCCTGGTATTTATTGTTCTGCCCTACTTCAATACGCTTACCGAAAAACAACTGGTTCTTCAGATTGGGAATCCGCTTTTCTGGGGAATCCTGTTGATTTTTACTCTATTTACGGGGCTGTTGGCAGGGAGTTATCCCGCGCTTTACCTGTCGTCATTCAATCCCGTCAAGATTCTTAAAGGGGGTGTCCATGTCGGGAAAAATGCGTCGTTGCCCCGAAAAATTCTGGTCGTCGTACAATTTACCTTTTCGATTGTGCTGATGATTGGTACCATTATCATTTATCAGCAGATCCAGCACGGCAAAAATCGGCCAGTGGGCTTTAATAATAAAGGACTCATTTCAGTAAATTCCTCCAACGATTTAATTGATCATTTCGAACCACTTCGGGCCGAATTGCTGGCTTCGGGAATGGTATCATCTATTTGTAAAACCAATTCGCCACCGACTCAGATATGGAGTAGCAATAATGGATGGGAATGGAAAGGTTCAATGCCCAACGATAAATCAGTAGGGTTCAAAACGATTGCCACAAGTTATGACTACACCAAAACAATAGGCATTAAACTTAAGGAAGGACGAGATTTTTCCCGAGACTTTAGTACCGATTCAGTAGGGGTACTTCTGAATGAAGCGGCCGTAAAACGAATGGGATTGAAACATCCCGTAGGCGAACTTGTAAAATGGAATGGTAGTGACCGAATAGTCGTTGGTGTTTTGCCCGATATTATGATGGAATCGCCCTATCGGGCTGTCTCACCATTGACCGTTATTTTTGAAAAAGATTGGGTGGGTACAATTTCGGTACGAATAAACCCAAACGTAGCCCCTTCGGAAGCGATTAAACGAATAACGCCCATTTTTGATAAATACAATCCGGGCTTTCCGTTCGATTATAAGTTTGCCGATATGGAGTACGAAAAGAAATTCAATTACGAAGAACTTATTGGCAACCTGTCGGCCATTGTTTCGTTGCTGGCTATCTTCATTTCCTGTTTGGGTTTATTTGGTCTGGCTTCGTTCATGGCCGAGCAGCGCACGAAAGAAATTGGGATCCGCAAAGTACTGGGAGCCAGCGTAACCAATCTTTGGGGGTTACTCTCCAAAGACTTTGTTCAGTTAGTAATTCTTTCCTGTTTGATCGCTTCGCCGATTGCCTGGTATGCCATGAAACAATGGCTGGAAAGCTATACCTATAAAATAACGATTGGGGTTGGCGTATTTATAGTCGTGCTGATTCTAGCTTTGGCAATCACCTTACTGACAATTAGTTACCAGGCCATCAAAGCCGCTTTATTGAACCCAGTCAGGAGTCTCAAAAGCGAATAAACTGGAAGGCTTTGGTTAATTGTGCTTTGGGTATACGTTGCTTGACTGGGAATTGACCGACAGCTTCAGCTGTCGGTCAATTCCCAGATTTTTATAGACAAGTACCTGCATCTATCGTAGTCTCATTTGTTCGGGCATTAAGACGATTGGTGGTATTGGTGTGGAAGGAGCTGTGTGGGCCGGTAACAAGCGTAGGGGTGGGCTCGACTTTCAGATTCATGATGAGATCAACTTAAATCTGGTCTGCCCGAATTTATAAAAACTGCATCTGTTTTCCTCCCAACGCCTTGCCCATCTTTGTCCCATTCGTTGAGGGACATCCCATGTTTCACAGTACATATCCACAGCCTTTCGTTGAGGAATTATATCGCTGCATGATTTGACCCTAGTTATTGCTTATTATATCCCAGGATTTCCTTTTGTTCGCAATTATTAAGCATTTGGGTTTCCAATCGTCGGGATTGATTATCATATCTGATCTATTTCAACCAATATGAGTGACATCATCTATATCGTTGGTTCGGGCGCAATCGGTAAGGCACTGGCCGTTTGCCTTCATCACGCCCAAAAAAAAGTGGTACTTATCAATGGCCGTGCGGACGATGGAACGGCATTTATGCAAATACTGACACTCCAGCTCAGTGATGGTTCGCAGCTTAATGCAGCGATTGAATGTGGTTCCCTGAGCAATTATCCCACGTTGACAGGCATTATCCTGCTCACCAGCAAGTCGTTCGGGAATGCAGGCCTGGCGGTGAAGCTGATCGATAAAATTGGCTGTTCTCCCCTTGTTCTGTTGCAGAACGGGTTGGGTGTTGAACGACCATTTATAAAGGCAGGTTTCCCCCATCTTTACCGGTGTGTGCTCTTTACCACCAGCCAGCTTCTATCAGAAACCAGCATTCGCTACAAGCCTGTAACCATTTCTCCCATTGGCCCGATTAATGGCACTGAGGCAGATCTGAATGCGATTGTCGGAAAAATAAATAGTCCCTTATTTCCCTTTAAAGCTGAGCCTGACATCCAGCCGGTAATCTGGGAAAAGGCAATAATCAATAGCGTTTTCAATTCCATTTGCCCCTTGCTGGACATTGATAATGGTGTATTTCACCGGGAGGCCGACGTACTTGCTCTGGCAAAACGGATCATTAAAGAATGTGTTCAGGTTGCAGCAGCAGCCGGTGTAGAACTTTCAGCTAAAGCCGTCCAGGATAAACTGATCACTATCAGTAAGTTCTCTGACGGTCAGTTCATCTCAACATTGGTCGACATAAATAATAAACGGGAAACGGAGATTGAAACTCTGAATTTTGAGATTGTTCGCATCGCCGAACAGCTTTCCCCGGAAACAACGGTCGGCGAAACCCGACTCCTGGGAGAATTAACGAGGCTTAAAGCCAGACTCAGCGCACAAAGAGGGTAGTTCGAGATCGTGATCGCTTATACCTAATATGCTTAAAATCGTTTGTATCGTAGGGGTCTTGCTGAGTGTCCTTTTCCAGTCGGCTCTCTTTGCTCAATCAGGCCAGTTCGTTCGCAATTCGTACCGGAAGGTGGAATATAAAATTCCAATGCGCGATGGGGTGAGACTGCATACCGCCGTTTACATTCCCAAGGATGCTTCTCCAGCCCAAAAATATCCGATACTCTTATTCCGTACCTGCTACGGCGTGGCTCCCTATGGGGCCGATGTGTACCCTGACCAGGTAGGGCCTTCAGCACAGTTGATGCGTGAGAAGTATATTTTCGTCTATCAGGATGTGCGTGGGCGCTGGGCATCAGAAGGAAATTTTACGAATATGACACCGGTTACGAGCGATCGAAAACCATTCGTTTCGGCTGGAAATTCACCAAAAATTAAGACACCTGTTCGGCAACTGGCTCCGGCCATTGATGAAAGTTCGGATACCTTCGATACCATTGACTGGCTCCTGAAGACTATTCCGAACAACAATAGCCGGGTTGGGCAATGGGGAATCAGTTATCCTGGCTTTTACACGATTGCCGGAGCCGTAGCGGCTCACCCGGCCTTGAAAGCCTCTTCACCGCAGGCGCCTGTCTCTGACCTTTTCTTTGAAGATTTTCATCACAATGGAGCCTTTGTCCAGATGGCACTGTTTGCCTACCCACTATTTGGTGTACGTCGTCCACAACCGACCACTAAAGCCTGGTTTGCCGATCAGTTCATCGATGCTGGCACTCAGGACAGCTTTCGGTGGCATTATGAGTTGGGGCCGTTAACCAATGCCAATCAATACTACAAAACTAATTTCTTCTGGAAGGAAACCGTTGAGCATCCAAACTACGACGAATTCTGGCAGAAACGCAGCATTATTCCGCACCTCAAAAACATTAAACCGGCCCTGATGTCCGTAGGAGGCTGGTTCGATGCCGAGGATTTATACGGTCCGCTTAACATCTACAAAACCGTCGAAAAAAATAATCCGGGCGTCTATAATACCCTGGTGATGGGCCCATTCGGCCATCGCGACTGGTCGAATGAGACAGGCCATAGCCTGCACGGGGATATTTATTTTGGAGATAGTATCGCCACTTTTTACCAGCGGAATATCGAAGCCAGATTCTTTAATCATTTTCTGAAGGGGCCTGGTGATGGCAAAACGGGCTTACCCGAAGCCTATTTATTCGACACAGGTAAAAAAGAATGGCGAACCTTTGACCAATGGCCTGCCGCTTCGATGCAAACCAGGCCGATTTACTTAACTACTGAACATAAACTGGCTGCGAAGGGCGGTAGCGGGAATAAATATATAGAGTTCGTCAGTGACCCGATGAACCCGGTTCCATTTTCAGAAGAGAAAACGACTTTAGATGATTTTACACCTCTGAACACATATATGTCGGCCGACCAGCGGTTCGCCAGCCAGCGCGCTGACGTCCTGACTTATCAGACGGAGGTGTTGACTGAGGATCTGACACTGGGTGGTGTAATTAATGCAAAGTTAAAAGTTAGCACGTCGGGCACTGATGCCGATTGGATAGTAAAGCTAATCGATGTGTATCCGCCCAATGAGCCGGGACACCCTTATCTGGCCAATCCAGCTAAAACACTTGGAAATTATCAGCAACTGGTTCGATCGGAGGTTATGCGTGGCCGATTTCGGCATTCGTTTGAAAAGCCGGAACCCTTTAAAGCAGGTGAAATAACCGACGTCAATTTCCAGCTACAGGATATACTGCACACCTTCAAAAAAGGGCATCGATTGATGATTCAGGTTCAGAGTAGCTGGTTTCCGCTGATTGATCGAAACCCGCAGAAGTACGTCGAGAATATTTATAAGGCGAAGAAAGACGATTTTAGTAAAGCGATTCACCGTGTATATGATAACTCAGTCATTGAATTGCCCATATTGAAATAAATGGTATCTGGTTATACATACATAATGACAGGCGTTTCGCTCAGAAGGGTGCCACGGTTTGAAACCGTGGCACCCCTCAAAAAACCGGCTATGAAAATTTTACGCTTTATTCTCAAGTGAGATTGATTGAGGTCGGTTTAGGGATTCTATAACTATTCTCTGTCTGCTAGAATACCACTACATTTGTTGCCCTTTTAGATGCGCTGTGTTGTGATAGCTTATCGGATAGGTTTTAGTCGAAAATACGTCTAAAGTAGCCATTCATTTGACCGGATCATTCTGTGGAACAACAGGTTCGCTGAATAAGATTGCCAGACATAGCGATGACTTAAGCGAAGGCAAACGAGGAACTCAACAAGTGGATGAAAAACAACTTTTGCAGGCCTTTCAGACAGGAGACGAGGAGGCCTACACGCAACTTTACCAATTGCACGTTCGAGCCATGTATCGCTATGGAATGAGTCTGGTAGCCGCTTCTGAAGCATTTGTTCTGGACTGCGTTCATGATGTCTTTACTGAAATCTGGGTCAAGCGAACACGGCTTTCAACCCCTGACAACGTTCGCTATTATCTGTTAAAGGCACTTAAAACCCGAATTCTACACTTACTCGTCCGAAAAGAACGACCTTATCAATCGTTGGCGGAAGCTGATTTCGAAGACCTTTGGACATATCCTAATGTAATTGAATGACTGGAAGAATTTGCTCAGTCAATACACAGCTATTTGCCTTATTCCCATTCCAGCAGGAAGGCAGAAACCGCCAGATGCAACAAAGGCTCTTAAGCACTGTACTTACGGGATATGGTAGGTATATTTCTGGGTGCGAAACCAGTAAAAATAAGGTACAAGGAATCGGATATGAACCATGCGGATCATAACTCGGGGATTTTTCCTGTAATATATCCGTATTATCCGCGTAGCGACCTCAATAAAATTTCGTCGGCCTATGCAGAAATCAGACTTGCAAAATGCAAATGCCGAGCTGGTAACAAAGCTGCCTCGGTACTGCTCAACACAGTACGAACTCGAAATTATCCGGCAGGTTCGCCGAGTTTATATAAACTCGGTGCAAGTCAGTTAACGGATCAGGAGATGCTGAATGAATGGGGGCATGAATTTCTGGTAGAAGGCCGCAGACGCACTGACCTGATTCACTGGGGTGTGTTCAATAAAGGCACCTGGTGGGATAAACATCCCGATGCAGATGATCATACGGCTTTTTTTTCAATTGGTCAGATCGTGTTGAATGTCTCTACATAGCTCAAACAAAACCCTGGTTACTGATTAGGCAACTAGCGTCGTAATTTTAGTTTGAACCTAGCGCTCTTCCAATTTCTAGTTTATACATACTAGTACTCATCCAATTTAATCCTTACATCAATCTACCTTATTAGCTGGATTGACTTGCTCATACCACCGATTGAGTTTATCCTCAGCCGTAGCTGGGGTAAAACTCCAATGCACCTTAACGGCACGTTGATTGCGCTCACTGACCCAAAAGCTGACCTGCCGCTCCAATTCCTCCAGACTGCCAATGCGCCGATTCAAGCACTGGCGGGCCAATGCCGAAAATTCGATCTCCGCTGCGTTCAGCCAAGAGCCATGCTTAGGGGTATAATGAAACACCAATTTGCGACTCAATAATCGGGCTTGGGCTAGCGGTAAATGCTCATAAAAGGAACCATATTTATGGGTATTCAAATTGTCCTGCACCAAATCAATGTATTCAACATCAGCATAGTAAGTTGTCACTATCTGATGCATGAACTCTGCATAATCGGCCTTTGTGCGCTGCTTGCGCACTTGAGTGTAGCGTTGACCTGTGTCCGTATCATAAGCTAATAATACCACACACGTTCCTTTTCTGACATACTCATTATCCTCTTTAGCGGATTTTCCCGGCTGAATGGGTCGGGCTGCTATCACCTCATCCAATAATTGACACGGTCGTTCATCAAAGCATAACCGCGCTCGGCCTGGTGGAGTTAGCTGGTTATAAACGGCCAAAACGTTCTCCATTTTGGCCAAGTATTCACCATCTACTTGCCCGATGCACCGCCCGGCGGCCCGGCATTGCTTTTTGAGCCATGGCTTGAGCTTACTTTTTTTAGGGCTAAACGTACCGACTCGTCATCAATGTGGATCTCGAGTTTGACTAAGCGTTCATTAATCAGACTTGCTGTCCAGCGAGTACGCCCATCAGGAGCCTCACTACAGGCGATTTGAGTGATATGAGCCTCCACTTGGGGGGTCACTTTGCGGGGTTGGCCGGGTCGGGCTTTCTCACCAATGGCTCTTTGCAAACCCTCTTGCTGAAAGCGTTTACGCAAGTTGAAGACCGTGGCCAGACTGATACCCAACGATTGGCTAATCTGTAGTGGGTGTTGCCCCTGATGGGAAAACTGCAAGGCTCTGGCTCGGGTCAACTTACGGGCAGCGTCTTTCCCTTTACGAACGAGTTGGTCAAGCGTTGTGAGATCGGCTTCCGACAGCACAAACGGTTTAGCGATTTGGCCCATGTCGGAAAGGTAGCTATTTTTATCTAACCATTAAATTGGAAGAGTACTAGTCATGAATGGGGTTAATGACAAACCTATAAGGTTTCAAAAACCTTATCGATTTAAATTGGCCGAGTACTAGTATGAATTAGGTTTCTGAAACGACGATTGAATAAGCCCGGATCTGCATAGGTTCGGGCTTATTTCGTTGTATCAATTTCGTAGACGATGCGAAGGATCAAGATAATTTTTTAGCTCCAGGGGTGGGAGCACGGCCCTGAAAGCATGCCGTTACACGAAACAAGAATCCGGTTGTATTACCCACATGGAAGCGCAGATTGATCAGATTTCGCAGACAGAACAGCAACAGCCTGAGAAGTAAAAAACGAATTCAGAAGTGGATGGTACTGTCCATAATGGTACAGGTTTTGTCCGTTTCTGGACGAGTTAACGGTAGGGTTTTTAGTTCAAATGGGCCTCAAATGGTCCTGATAACCATATTCAGTTAGTTGGCATTAGATTTGTTTTGCTTTATTATAACAAACCAAATAACATCTAATTCCATGAAAAGAACCTTTCTGGGAGAGTTTGAAGAGGTTGTTTTACTTGTTCTGGCCGCTTGTCGGGGAGAAGCCTACGGGGTCATTATCTGGGAGCAACTTCAACAGCAGACAGGTCGGAGCATCACCATCAGTGCGGTTCATGCAACCCTGTACCGACTCGAAGAAAAAGGCTATCTATCCTCGCAGCTGGGTGGTGCCACCGCCGAGCGGGGAGGAAGGCGAAAGCGGTTCTTTGCTTTAACGGCCCTGGGCAGTAAAGCCCTGCTGGAGATTCAGGCCATGCGTCAACAACTCTGGCAGGCTATTCCCGATGGCAAACTTCAACTCATTAGTGGCTAAACCAGATCCGACATCAACCGATGGCAATGAATAGAGAACAGACTGACCCGCCCCGCTGGGCCGATCGACTCCTGGAATGGTTCGTTTCGTCTTATCTGCTGGAAGATGTGCAGGGGGACTTGCAGGAAATTTTTTACAAGCGTGTCGCTCAGGTAGGACTCAGGCAAGCCCGACGAGAGTATGGCTGGGCCGTCCTGCATTACCTAAATCCCTTCTTTTCTAAACCGCACTACCGCACCGGCAACCCGGCCCCGTATCCTCAACTCGCATCACTCCATCCTGCTATGATCCGCAACTACCTCAAAATCGCCTTTCGTAACCTGTCCAAGAACCGGGTTTATTCGTTCATTAACATTTTCGGACTGGCCACTGGTATGACCGTGTCTATGCTCATTGGCCTCTGGATCTATGACGAACTCTCGTACAACAAGCAGTTTAAAAACTACGACCGACTGGCCAAACTCTGGCAGTTTGTAAAGTTCGACGTTGAGAAATCGTCCTACGACGTGATGCCGATTCCACTGGCACAGGAGCTACGGAGCAAATACCCGGATTTCGAATCGGTTGGTTTGTCAGTAACACGCTATGTTGTTCTGGCTGCTGGCGAGAAAAAACTAATGAAAACAGGCAATTATGTCGAGCCTGATTTTATCAATATGCTGTCGCTGAACATCCTGTCCGGTACACGGTTTGGGAGCAATGATGTCAACTCGATTCTCCTGTCTGAATCACTTGCCAATGCCATGTTTGGAACCGAAAACCCGCTCAATAAGCTGATCAAACTGGATAATAAACAATCGGTGAAGGTAACGGGCGTTTACGAAGATTTTCCGGCCAATAATACGTTCAACGACGTGACGTTTCTGGTTCCCTGGAAATTCTTTGCGGCTAACGATGAAGGTGGCAAACGCGATCGGGATCAATGGGACTCCAATTCGTACCAGATTTATGCCCAGCTCAAACCAGGGGCCGATTTCGGCCAAGTATCGGACAAGATCAAGGATATCCGAATGAAGCGGGATGATCCACCGGGCTACAAACCCGAATTTTTCCTGCACCCGATGACGAAATGGCACCTATATTCCGATTTTAAGGACGGAGTCAATACGGGAGGAATCATTACGTTTGTCTGGCTATTTGGCAGTATTGGTGTTATTGTACTGTTGCTGGCATGCATCAATTTCATGAATCTGAGCACCGCCCGAAGCGAGAAACGCGCCAAGGAAGTTGGCATTCGCAAGGCGATAGGATCGTTACGGAGTCAACTGATTGCGCAGTTTTTCAGCGAATCGCTGCTCATGGCGATGCTGGCTTTTAGTCTATCCCTTCTGTTCCTACAGCTTACGTTGCCGTATTTCAATCAGGTGGCTGAGAAAAAGATGGTCATTCTGTGGACAAATCCGCTGTTCTGGATCGCTGGACTAAGCTTCAGCCTGCTAACGGGGTTGATTGCGGGTAGTTATCCGGCAGTGTACTTATCCTCCTTCCAGCCCATCAAAGTATTGAAGGGCCTCATGCGAACCAGTCGTTCGGCTACGGTTCCCCGGCGAGTGCTGGTCGGTTTTCAATTTACGGTTTCAGTTACCCTCATCATCGGCACCATTATCGTATTTCGGCAGATTGAACACGCTAAAGATCGCCCGATGGGTTATAGCCGCAATGGGTTGATTGAAATCGGGATGAATGTGCCTGAACTGTTCGGGCATTACATGACTCTGCGTACTGATTTGATTAATACAGGAGCCGTGGCAGGTATGTCAGAATCGTCGGGTACGATAACAACGCAGTCTGGAGGCACAACCGATATTTCGTGGAAGGGCAAAAAGGCCGACAGTAAGCCACTGGTGATGTCGAATTATGTAACGCATGACTATGGCAAAACGATCGGCTGGCAGGTGAAAGAAGGCAGGGATTTCTCCCGTGATTTTACGACAGATAGTTCGTCGATGATCTTAAATGAAGCGGCCATAAAACTAATGGGCTTCCAACGTCCAATAGGTAAAATTATTCGGCAAAGTGGTAAGGAATATACAGTGGTTGGTGTCGTCAAAGACATGGTGAAAGAAAACCCGTTTGCGCCCGTCAACCCGTCTTTTTTTGTAGTTAATTACCGTAATGTCAATACAATTAACCTACGCTTAGCCCCGAAATTATCGGCCCATGAAGCGCTGGCAAAAATAGAGCAGGTGTTTAAAAGCTACAGCCCCGACGCACCTTTCGACTACAAATTTGTCGACGACCAGTATGCCCGGAAATTCGGCAACGAAGAACGTATCGGTCGATTGGCGGGTGGTTTTGCCATGCTGGCCATTCTGATAAGTTGCCTGGGACTGTTTGGCTTAGCGTCCTTTATGGCTGAGCAACGAACCAAGGAAATCGGCATTCGGAAAGTGCTCGGCGCATCGGTGTTCAACGTTTGGGGGTTGCTGTCGAAAGAATTTGTGCTGTTGATTCTGGTGGCTTTCTGTCTGGCGGCACCCATTTCGTACTATGTGCTGTCGGACTGGCTCCAGAATTACCAATATCGTACCGAACTGTCGTGGTGGATTTTTGTCGTAGCCGGGTTAGGGGCACTGGCCGTTACATTGCTGACGGTCAGTTATCAGGCTATTAAAGCAGCCATGCTGAACCCGGTCAAGAGCCTGCGAAGTGAATAGATGCTTCCAAAGATTACTTCATCAAAAGCACCCTATGATCTGCGCTGCTTTTGATGAAGTAATCTTGCAAATAAGAGTGCCGTTTCAGAAGCGACTCTTTGACGTAAATTAAGACAATAGGTTCACTCGTAAAGCCAATGGGTTAAGGCTTTTGTCTACAGTAAGACAAGATTCTTTCGTCATTCTGGGAGGATCGAAAGACTTCCAAGCAAGAGAAATGACCAACGTAGTCCGTAATGTTAGGGATTACTGAATTAGTGCCCAATGGGTATTAATCTGCTTGTTGGCGTGCCTGTCCCACAATTAATCACCTGATGGGCCAGTAGCTGTAGCCGACCCCAGCGTATAAAGTTGATTGAAAAGTAGTTTGAAAGTACCGTGTGCCTGCCCCCGGAACGTTATTTCCGGGCCAAATGCATATAATTTGCCAGCACCGATCGGGGCCATAAATGCAGCTACCCCGTCCTGCAAATAAGACTGCCCCCAGGCCCAGCCACTCCGCAGGGATTTATCCGTTGCAAACCAAGCCAATGGTGTGACGATACCTTTGGCAATTGCTTCAGGAGCTACTTTAAATACTGGGCTATGTTCAAAATATACATCAGTTAGCATTGGCATACCCCAGGTAGCATGTTGCGTCGAATCTAACGTAACCCGTAATACGCTACCGGGTACATAGAATTTTTCGACGGGTAATGTTTTTTCCTGTCCCGCAGTCGTCATTTCAACCAGTGCATTTTTGATGGGCAGCTTCAGATGATAGGCCAGATTAGTACTGGTGCCAATTGTCACGATCGTACCACCAGCTTCCAGAAAGGCTTTCAATTGCGGAATAGACTTCTCTGCCGTAATACGCCCCAGCCAGGATCGATACTCAATGGGTATTTCTTCGGCCTGCGGCTCTCTCCTGACTGTCCCTTCGGTCGATCGGCCAGCTGGGGGTATAGCCTGGGTCACAAAAATGATCGCATCGAACTTCTTTTTAAGATCACCGGCATCGATATCACCCGGATAAATTACCTTCATCGGGAAATGGTACTGTTCCATCAGCCAGCGTACCCAACCCGAAGGCATCGATCCACCATAGGTATCCCACAAAGCAATGCGCATCGGTGCCATTTTGATCATCTGACTGGCCGGACGTTTGGTCAGCCCCGATACATCCAGCCCAAAATCAGTAACCACTTTGGCCAATAAACTCTTGGCTTTGGGCGAAGCTGGAACAAAAAACGATCCTGCCGTCTCATGGTTATCGGAGCCATTGGGTAAACGATAAACCTCAATACCGGCGGCCAGCAAATCATTGACCGCTATGAATGAATGGTTTGATTGCGCGGTCAGCACATAACCAGCACTGGCATTGCCCGACAATCGCCCCTCGGCCGATTGCAATTCGCCATAGGGCAACTTTTTAAAAGGGCCGTCGAAACCAACCAGAATTCGGTCGAACCTCACATTCATCAGATAAGCCGGTGTCCAGCCCGCTACATCGTAGGGCCGTACCGGAGGGCCACCCGGATACTGAAAATCGTTGGGATAGTCCTGTGGTTCAAACATGTCGAGTACGTGTGGACGAAAGGCCTGATCCGTTTTAACGATATACGAATGGGCCGGGTATTTTTTGCCCGCAACGGTAAAGTCTGCCGTTGCCTGCTGAATCTGAATACCGCTTCTGACCAGCGCGTTGATGAATCGAACGGCCGTTGCGAAATCAGCCTGATCGGCCGGAATAATAAATCCACGCGGGTCGCGCAAGGCTGGCGCTTTCATGATTGTATCATAATATTTGACGGGCAACCCGCTACCGCGTGGTAGTAATCCAAATTGATCGGGAGTCGTGTTTGACAATGAACCAGCGGCCGTTTTTTTCTGATCAGTCTGGTAGGCCTGAGTGATCGCATTGACCCGTTTCGGGTAGAGGGTCCAGTAATCCTGGCTACCCCTTTCAATGGAGTTTTTCCCCATCCGGTAAATGTTGTAGAGCAATAGATCGCGCTGGCGTGCGGCATAATCCAGCACGGCATAATTCAGCGATACCGAATAATCGATCGATTGCTTAAAATGCCACTTCTGAGGGGTAACCGGAAAGGGCGTGTTGCCATTGGGTAGCAACCGTTCGGGAACAAGTGGTATTGTTTCGGGGGTTGGATTGCCAATAATTTCGGTTAAGAGCCCAATCATATTATGGAAAAGATTGATCGAACGCAGCCCACCATTAAACCAGTTTGAGTAGGGCGTTCCGGTTAGTCGCGTATAGCCCGGTTTGTTTTCAGTATTCAATCGATTAATCATGGCCGAACCCAGGGCATCCATACCCGTTACGATCGACGGATCGAGCACAAAATTGAACGGATCGCGTAGGGGAGGTCCCGCCAGTACCGAGCCCGCTGGTCCTCGCTGGTGATGATTGTAAATGATTTGCGGGAACCACTCAATAAACAGTTGCTGGCCCATATTCTGGGTTTCCTTCATATTGAGCATGAAGAAATCACGGTTATTATCGTGCCCGATGTATTTCTGGTAAAGCCTTGGTAAGTGATCCTGAGTGCGTTTTTGGGGCACTGGTTCGCGCATGTACCAGTTGCCAACAAGCTCATGTCCATCGGGATTGGCATGGGTAAGCAGAACGATAACCTGATCAAGAATACGAAGCGTTTCGGGATCCTGGCGACTCACCAACTGCCAGGCCGTTTCAATCAGTTGCATGGTTCCAACGGTTTCGGTCGAATGGAGTCCGCCATCGATCCAGACAACCGCCTTTCCTTCGCTGGCCAGGACATGAGCCAGCTCATCGGTCAGTGTTTCGGCCCGAGCCAGCTTCTGAGAAATTTCCTTGTAGTGAGCCAGCTTTTTCTGATTCTCGGGAGACGTTACGATCAGCATGTATTGATGCCGACCTTCGGCCGTTAACCCAATGTCGACCAATTTCGTCCGGTCAGAGGTTGCCAGCTTTTTAAAATAGGCTTCGGTTTGCGTATAATTTGAGAGCTGATAATCGTCACCAATCGCAAAACCAAAATGCTCCTTGGGTGATGGTACCGTTTGGGTGTATCCTTCCAGTCGGTGAATCAGGAGAACGAGAATGAACAACAGTAGCTGTCTGGTCATTGGAAGTAACTATTTGGAAGCAAGGGGTAGTTCGCAAATATATCTTTATTTTATGAAATCGAATTTTAACGATATAAAATATTATATTTTACATTAAAAACAGGATAATAAATCTGATCTATTTTAAATTTTGACACTCGCTCCCAATATTCGAATCAGTTTTTTTAAATACTGCCCCTATTGCAGCCATTACCCTAAAACACATAGCTATACCTAAACTGGTACCTGTTTTAAGTGTACTCAGTCTACTAAAACAGAACGCATATATCCTGATCAAAGCCGGGACAGAAGCAACACAAAGTAGGCTTAGCCGAATTTATCAGTAATCCCTTATCAAACTAGGTACTCATTAATTACCTGAAGTATCGTAACTCTATTTTTTGCCTGGGCCTGCTTATTTTTACAACTTACCCTTCATCCTGATAGGTTAGCAAAATTCGCATCGGCCGGAAGCAATCTCTCACAATAATTTTTTCTTTTCGCATTTTACTGCCTTTTAAAAACTGTTCCTCCATCTGGCCCGCCCGCCAGTTGATGAGGCAACAACAGCCGGGCAAGGTCATCACTAATCCTGACAAAAGCTTGAGTAATGCATTGGTGCCTTTTCCCGACACGTTTACATCAAAACGGGCACCAATATGATGTAAACGTGTCGGGAAAAGCGGTTTGTACAGGCTACCACTTTGTAGCCCTTCACAGGTTCCAGTTGTGGAAAACCGTATTGAGAAAGAACAGGAATTCCTGGTGTGAATTTTATAGCTCAGCCTACTAATCGGCAACCATCGGGTTCAGGGCCTGGGTTTCGATCGTGCCATTTGGATAGACGGTTACTGAATTCGACATCGCAGCGGAATACAGTGACCATTTGTTGCTGCCTACCAGATGATCGTCGATCGGAGCAATTACTTTGGCATTCACCGCCGAGGCCAGATACCGCATGAATTTGACGCCATTCCCCTCTGTATTACCTGAATAGCGTCCCCGCTTGATAGTCGCTCCGGGCTGAAGCATATTGGTATGCAACGCGGTTTCACTGGCGATGGCACAGGAGTGCAATTCCACGCGGGCTGCCGAATCAAAGCATCCGCGCAGTGTCCACCATTCGTAGATGTTGTCCACATTATAAACCTTTCCCAGAAAGAAGGCTCCGCTGTCGCCATGAGCCACGATGCGCAGAATATGGATCTTATTGGAGCCAATCTGCTGTTTGATCCAGCGAACCACATCACCTGCTGGCATGCCAAAGGGAATGAGATTTTTGTAGGTGGTCATGTAGTTGACCTTGCGACCATCATCCAGGTTGTAGAGTTTGGCGAAATTCTTGTCGATTCCGTCAAAGAGATGGATACTTACCGATTCCATACTTTCATTGCAGTAGTTGGTTGAACTTACAATAAGCTACTTAATGTGGATAATAGGCCTCACTGATTTAGAGATACGAATAAAAGCAATCCTGAACGGAGGCTGTCCAGTGTTTAGCAAGTGGTGCTTCCTGTTGAGCAGGAGGTGTCAATTGGTGAGCTATGCAGGTAGTTACAATAAAAATTGTCTTGCGTAATAGCCGAAGAGATAGTAGCCTCCTCCAATAATGAGCAGGACGGTGGCAATTGCCAGTAAAATGACAGCCCATCCAAAAGCGCCAAAATAAGTAAGTACCATTGGATTTTCAGGGTCATCCAGTTTATAAACGAGCGTAGCTTTCTCGCCTACTGCCCAATCGGGTGGAGCGCTTGCTATCTTGTATGAATAATGGATCTCCTGACCGGTAATTGTCGTAAATTGAAAAATAGGCCGGTAGGTGGATTTGCCTTTTTTGCCACTTTCCTGGACAAGTTTTTCAACCGTAGCCAGCGTACGGGTACCTGATTTAATAAAATTAATGGAGGTAGAAAACAAATACAAGGAACCTAAAAGCAGCAAAACGCCAATCAGGAACGTAATGAAGTAGCCCATTTATAGGATTATTAAAATTTGCCAGATAGCTTTTTGTTGGTAGGATAAAGAAATTATACTATAAACTTCTACCATCGCATCAACTATGGCTGAAGCTCAATGGCGAAACGTTTACTACTGTTTTATCAATCAGCAGATGGCAATTTACTGGCTGTACCTGTTTTAACCAGTCATGAACTGATTGAACGGTCGGGTTTTGATCCGTTGATTGCTACTGTTAAATGTCAAGTATCCAGTCGTTTATAAAAAGGCTTTCTCGACTCAGCCAACAAAAACTATCCCAGCGGTAAATACCTTTACCGACGCAGTAAACTACGATTGATAGACAGCTATGAGCTAAAAGGCACCATCCTTGAGTTGAAGGAAAATAGGTAGATCTGGCGGCTATTTTTGTTTTCTCCCACTACTCTGGTAGGTTTATGTCTTGAACAAAAGCTAATATATATGAGCACTAGTGCAGCGCAAGTGTTGGAAGATAGTCTTCTAAAGGTTTGGAGTGAACGCGACCAGGAGCAGCGATTAGAGGAAATGGCACGGATTTATGCCGCCGATATAGTTTTTTATGATGCGGATAATGGCCCAGGCATTACAGGCCATCAGGCGATTGATTCACTCATCAAGAAACTGCAGGAGCAATGGCCCCCTGAATTCGTCTTTACACTGTTAAAACCAGTAGTAACCAACCACGGCGTTAGCCATGCCGCCTGGACACTTGGTGCTCCCAATACGAAACCTGCTGCCAGCGGAATGGATATTGCCCTTATTGAGAATGGGCTCATTAAAGCATTATACCTCTATATTGATGATCCTACTCGTTGAACTGCTTTAGCACCGGTTTACAAGAACGTGTGCTAATCCTGCTCGCAGCATTTGAAAGGCAATAAGTTGTCTTCTATTGAGAAACAGTAGCGGTTAATTTCGTACTAGCCAGACTCTGGCTGCGGCATCTGGTGGGCTTGAAAGACTATTGAGTTTATAGGCTTGTCTATACATGACGGGACTGCCCATAGGTAAATGACGATGATTATAAAATCTACTTAATCATTGTCGCTGCCATAACAACATTTAATAGTGGTGTAAAATCAGACAGACATAAATTGACAATTTTTTTACCTTTTATAATTTTTTAGCTCTTGCCGAAGTAGTTTATTTTCTTCACGAAGTGAATCGACTTCTTTTTTGACATCAAGTAGATAAAGAGTAATTTCTTCAATCTTCTCTAACAGTTTAGCATCCATTTGGCCTAAATTGATACCCTGCTTAACTACCTCTTGTGCAGAAGGAATACCCGGCAGATGGCCTGTTTTTTGAATATACTGTTCCACTTCATGAAGGCTCTTGAGTTTATAGCCTTTTTCAAAAACTTTATCTGACCAGTCAGAGGAAGTTTTTATTGCTACTTTTACCTTCTCTGTTAAAATACCCTCCTCAACGTAAAGTTTATAGCCAGATGGAGCCTTGTTAACACGCTGTCCAATAATAACAGCTTCACCCTGTGTGCTTTGTAGAAAAGTCCCCCTAAGTTGCCAGAGCGAAGCCCCCATGGGCTCTTGAGCGTTGTCGCTAATACTGCCCATAATTACATTTCCATCCGGATCGACTGTTAGAAATTTTCGCGCATTTAATACACTGGCTGGCGAGCTTCTTGTGAGATTCTCTAGTCGAATACCTGATGTGTTGGCTATGCCTGTGGTAATATGAAGTTTTGCCGAAGGTGATCTATTGCCAATTCCCACATGTACAGAATTGACACCTGTACCACCAAGTACTACTGAATTACTTTGAGTAACTATAGCATTAGTGCCAATAGCAACAGCGTTATTGACGACGGTTGAAGGAATATCTACCCCCGCATTAACGCCAATAAAGACATTTTGCGATCCAGTAGAATTACCAGTAAAACCTGCATTTTGACCAATATATGTATTCTGTTCTCCCGTCGTATTTCCAAAGCCAGCCGCTCCGCCCAGGAACGTGTTGCCATTACCTGTTGTAGTATTCTGACCTGACCGGATACCAACATAGGCATTGCCTATCCCTGTAGTATTGGCGTAACCAGCGTAAGTGCCTAAAAAGGCATTACCCGTACCAGTCGTGTTATAGGTGCCAGTGGCATGTCCAATAAAAGCATTGTCGTTACCTGTAGTGTTGGAAAGCCCTGCATAGGTACCTATAAAAGCATTATCAGCCCCTGTCGTATTGTTGAAACCTGCATTAAAACCAATAAAGGAATTGTTGCCACCAGTTGAATTATTCTGTCCTGCCTGATAACCAATAAAGGCATTCTGACTACCGCTTATATTATTGAGGCCTGTCTTGTAGCCAATGAAGGCATTTCCATTGCCGTTATTATAGAAACCTGCCTGATAACCTATGAAGATATTATCACTACCTGTATAGTTCAGGGAGCCTGTCTGAAAGCCAATAAAGACATTATCATTACCCGTAGTGTTCTGGGAGCCTGTTAAATAACCCATAAAGGTATTGTATGTACCAGATGTATTATTAAAGCCGGCACCAGAGCCCATAAAGATATTGTATCGTCCATATGTATTGTTGAATCCTGCTTTGTAGCCTAAAAAGGCGTTGTTCGTGCCTGTCAAATTGGCTGAACCCGCATAGGCCCCTACAAATGTATTACTGACGCCGGTCGTGTTATTTTGTCCTGCCTGAAAGCCCAAAAAAGCATTTTCAATACCCGTCATCGTAGTGTTGCCCGCTTGTGGACCAACGAGCGTATTATTATTGGCAGGGGTAGTGGAGTTTGGTGTATTGGCAACATAGTTGGTCTGAGCTAGAAGTGTACAAGATAAACCAAGGAGTAAGCTGACGTAAATTATTAGACGCATAAATCAGTATCGATAAATAAGGTAGAATGTATGGAGATGGCGTGTTACTGCTTAATAACCGTAAGCGCTTTAACTTGAGTCAAGGTACTTACTTTTACAATATAGGTGCCTGGAGTATTGCCTAGCCTGAGTGTTTGTCGTTCATTTGCTTCGGCTTTCTCAACTCTCAGTTGGCTAATCGGATACCCTCGCTCACTGACTACCTGGTAGATGATTAGTTGACCACCGGCCCCCTGGACTTCAATATCTACCGTCTGACCGGAAACAGGATTAGGTATGGCTTTAATATTAATAACTGTTAGCGTTTCTGTAGCAGCTTGACGTAAGCTACCACAGGCAAGCTTCCAGTTAAAGACATAACTAGCTTCTTCTGTTGTCCCTTCCTGCCTTGCTTTTAAGGTAACAGCCGGATTGTCAGAATATAAATTAAGCGTATAGGGGCCAGGAGCTGTAGTAGGTGGAAGTTCGTTCGTTACGGAGAAGGTGACAGATTGCCCAGTCAATCCTGTATATTGAGGAGTGAACGTGATTGCATTTTTTCCATCTGATTGAGGCATACAACTAATACCTGATACTCCAACAATGGCAAATGTAGCTGTACTATTTGTCGTACTTATTTTGGCTAATCGACAATTAGAGTTTGCATCCAGATAACGACTGTAGAGAGTATTATCTAGTATAGCAAGAAACCCATCATGTCCCCATCCATTATCAGGATTGGGTAATAAGGAAAAGTTATTGCCATCAAATCTGGCTAGTCGAAAAACGTAATTAGCATCTCTGTATTGGCAATAGATTGCATCGTTAAAAACGATTTGATTTCCTGTAAATCCATAACCATCATCTGGATTTGGAAGTAGGGTGACGCTTGTACCATTGAATTTAGCTAATCGGCCTCTATTGGCTGGATCAGTATACATGCTATATAATGAGCCTTTAAATATAACGGGCTGATATGTTGAAGCATATTGACGGGCATCCATAAAACCCGTATAGTTGTGGCCCTGTTCAACTTCTGGAATCAATGATATAGTTTGAGCGTAAGTCCAAGCTACATTTATAAGTTGATTAATCAGCAGGAGTAATACGGCATGGCGTAGAATTGTTTTCATAATGATTTTGGTTGAGTCTATATTATTATTCCAGGACCAAGCTTGCTTTTATGGTTTGCTGAAATATTTCTATTAAATCTAAGTTTTGTATTTTTTTTAGCTATTTCAAAATATTATTATTAAGCGTATAGCAGTACTATACTATTTATTGATAAATATCAACCTGATGGCTTTACCAGTAAGGTCCACATACGACAAGAATGCCATTATTAATTTATATTCCTTTGACAGAGGTGAAGTAAACAATGACCATTATTGCCTTCCAGCCTTTGCACCAGGTGCCGGATAAGACTTAAAATTCGTTTTTCTGAACAACTAAGCTGCGACAGTAATAATCCAACCGAAGCCAGTTTTGCGGTTGAACTGAAGAATCTTCTGTAGTTTATTGGTCAATAATAGGTGGTCTTATTTTCCTGGGCTGTACTGTCCTGATCAATGCTCGGACATAGATGGCTTCATCGGTTGGTCGATAAAGTCAATATCAAAATTGGTGTTGTCAGGGAGTTTAACCTAAAACCGCTGGGGTTACTTAGTGCTAAATTGTCGTTACGAGTTGGCGTTTAGCAGATCGGGTACGAATAGCGATTTATACTGATCAAATACTGAATAAGTCGAAATCGTCAAAATCGCAGATAAAGAGAGCGAAATGGTTGGCTCTATATCTTAGAGGATTGATAACGAAAACAAACCATTCGTAGGAAAATGGTATGTAAATAAAAAGCCACTCATAGTTTTTATACTGTAAGTGGCTAATTACTAGGTGACCCCGGACAGGTTCGAACTGTCGACCCATTGATTAAGAGTCAATTGCTCTACCAACTGAGCTACGGAGTCGTCATTGATTGTGGATTATTTAACTGCTAATCGGTTAAATAGGTGCCATTCCTGAAAAAAACTCAAAAAGGATGAAAAGTCTTTAAAGCAGTTGCTTCTACTGTTTTTCTGGAAATTTCCGGCAAAGGCAAAAACATGGCTTAGATTGATACACTTTGTAATTGCCGACCCAATGATAGTTCAGTTAATTCAACACCCGTTTATGTTTGCTTGTTATGCGGCAAGGTTTGCTATACGCTCATAATCAGGCAAGTTTGTCGACAGTAAAAACCATTTAGTCGCTAAAAGCTACTGGCTGTAAACACAATGGCGAGCCCAGAACGACCGGTCACAGCCAATAACAGCCGATTACTAAATCCTTCTCTAGTAGCGAGTTTCCGTTGTATACCTTCATTATGACGATGATCGGTTAGGTTATGGATTTCGTACCGATTCGATATAACCGAACCAGCATAACCCTGAGACCAATAACAAAGCATTCTACCGATAAACAACAAAGAAAATGGCCCTACAATCACCTTTTTGGAGCGCAAATGTTCGTTTACAGCAAGCTGCTGACAATAAAAAATCCATGCGACTGTTTGAGCCTGACAAATTTGCCGTCGCTCTATTACAAACAGCACTTGTCAATACGGGACTTGCCACCATTAAAATTGATGGCATCTTCGGGGAGCAAACGGCTAAAGCACTTCGTGGCGTTGAGACACGCTTTAATATGGATCGTGATGAAGGCATTGCTGCCCGACAGACGCTTGGCATAATTGATATTCTATTGCAAAACGGGCAACTGGGACAGGGCCTGGCGCAGGGCGACACACAGCTCGCAATTAAAAAAGTAAAGGCGGCTCTCCAGGCACTGACTTTTTTCCAGACAAGCCGTCAAAACGGAACTGCGATGGACGTGCTAACAGTGGATGCGCTTATAACCCATTTCAGGCTCTCGGCGAGTGCATCCACGATTGGTGCCAGCAGGCCCGTAAAGGATACGGATCTGGCAACTATCATTGAGCGTTATACACAGTTGCTTGGACTATATAAAGACAGCGCTACCCGTTTTCGTACAGGTGCCCCTGTCAATGGAATTTTTACGGCGGCAGAAGCACCCGTCAATGGCCCGATCACGTTTGGTCCGGCTTTTACCAACGTAAATTCTAATTTTGGGGCATTTATCGGAAATAACTCGCGTGCAGCTGTTCTGATCCACGAAGGAGTGCACGTTTTTGATCGGGATTCCGGTCGAAAGGACACGCACATTTCTGAATTTGAACCTGCATATAATGCCCAACCTGCCGACCTGTCATTGCATAACCCCAGTTCTTATGCTGGCTTTGCGGCCCATATCGATCTTAAGCGCGATCCGGTCCCTCGTTTTGGGTTGGGTCCGGGTGCCAGAGGTCTTTAAAAAACGTTTTAGTATAGTTGAAGTCTAGAAAGCAAATAAGGCTCTTCCATTTACGGAAGAGCCTTATTCTCGGTGCAATTGCGACCGATTAATTAATACTGAATGCAGGCACCATAAAACTTTTCATGCAACTGCCCGTAGGTGAAAAATCCCAGGGCGCTCCCCTCAATCTTAACTCGAAAGAAGTTCCGATTCAGAGCACGTTTGCCAACATTGACGAGAGGGTCTCGTTGTTCAACAGTAAGTACTTCATCTTGTGCTACGGCTTCAACAATTGAAAAGTCAGGACTCTTTTCGATATTGCTAGCTTTTACGAAGTTCAGAAACTCTTCTGAAATCTTTTCTACCAATGTCAATTTCATATAATCAATAGTTGGTTTTAGCGCAATATAGCACTTTTCTGATAAATTTAGGGAACTTTATTAATTTAACATTGTTTTATTGCTCTTAAATCAGATACGAAAGCCAGCGATCAACCACAACTGCATAGGAACAGAATGCATCTCAAGTATCTCTATTTGATTTAGTTAGAAAAATTTGCCGATTGAATGCCGGTACCCAATAACAAGTTGAGAGAAAATCCAGCCGTGCCAACAAAAGAATGCTAGCCATGCCTGCTCGTAAATATTATTATTGACGGTTGTTATGACGGGTTTGGTAATGACACTGGTAGATTCAGGCTAGTACCTGGTCGATTCCTGAATACATAGTTTTTCAACGCTGCTCTACACTTATGACAAATTGGGGACATGTTTACTGCCCATTTTTGTGGCACTACAATTGTTTCCTCACAAAGTATGCAGTCAATCGAGTAACTTCCCGTCGATATGCTGTCCCACATGTTGTTCTCACCCATTTTGCTTTTGCCCAGGGGGCGTCTTGAAAAAATCAAGTAAAACCCAATTTCCAGATAGAGGTTTTTTCTAACAACTACTCGGCTTGAGTGTACGATTATTAAGACGCTGAGAAAGCTAAATTCGTCACATGAAATAATCCAGGCTATTCATGTGGCTTGCATAAACGATTGGTTATATGCATCGGGTACTTTCAGTATTGAGTTAGCTTGTAACTAATGTATTACCACATTTAGAAAAAAACTGTGTCCCGAGATCACGCAAAAACCTAAAACAATAGCAACGAAAAGAGCCAATTCGTAATTTTTTAAAAATTTATCCATCGTAATATTGCAATTGATTAGTGATGCCTTACTTTTGCAGCATGGGACTGACAAAAACGGAGATCTTTACCGCTGAACAAAACCGTATGGCCGATCTGGCAAAGGCCTTTGCGCATCCGGCACGGGTAGCTATCCTGCAAATGCTGATCGCCAGGAAAGCCTGCGTATGTGGTGATTTGGTAGACGAACTTGAATTAGCACAAGCAACCGTTTCGCAGCATTTGAAGGAATTGAAACGAATTGGTATCATCCAGGGTGAGATTAACCCGCCCCGCGTTTGCTATTGCATAAACCCAACTGTGTGGCAAGAGGCCCAGCAAACGTTTGGCATCATACTGGATGCATTCATTCCCGAATCGGCATCCTGCTGTTAAGTGTTCAGCAGTTTTTTTTGTGAAAATCAATCGTAATATTACAATAAATTAGATTATGGAAACTGCAGAGCAAATCAAAGATGTAGTCCGTCAGAAATACGCAGCCATCGCCGAAAGCACCCCAGCTGAAGCTATTGGATGTTGCGGAAGCAACCAACCCGGCCCCACATCCTGCTGTGGCCCGGAAATCAGTGGCAGTGTTTCAATCGATATGACAGTTGGCTACGGTGAGTTGAACGGCTACGTCGCTGAGGCCGATTTAGGGTTAGGTTGTGGTCTGCCGACGCAATTTGCCCAGATCAAACCGGGCGATGTTGTTGTTGATTTAGGATCGGGCGCGGGCAATGATTGTTTTGTTGCTCGTGCTGAAACTGGGGCAACCGGTCGGGTTATCGGTCTGGATATGACCCCGGCCATGATTGACCGGGCGCGTATAAACGCCAAAACCCTGGGTTTTACGAATGTCGAATTTGTTTATGGCGACATTGAAGATATGCCCCTGCCCGAGAATCTGGCGGATGTTGTTGTGAGTAATTGTGTCATGAATCTTGTTCCCGATAAGCAGAAAGCATTCTCTGAAACATTTCGCATCCTTAAGCCGGGTGGACATTTTAGTATCTCAGATATCGTTCTGAAAGGGGAGTTACCAGAAAATTTAAAGCGTGATGCAGCGCTTTACGTCGGATGCGTATCCGGGGCTAGCCAAAAGGATGCGTATTTACAACTTGTCGCTCAAGCCGGATTCACGAATGTCATTGTGCAAAAAGAGCGCGAAATCGCACTGCCCGATGAGGTATTGAAAAACTATCTTTCAAACAATGAAATTGCCGACTATCGTCAGCCAGACAGTGGCAATTCAGCCCGAGGCATTTATAGTGTTACGGTGTTTGCGCAAAAGCCAGAACCTATTGAATCTAAATTAGTCGAATTAGGTAATCCAGAAGGGGCATCGTGTTGCGGCCCCGAATGCTGTAATTAACATAAACAGGATTTACCATGAAACGAATCTTGGTATTATGTTCGGGAAATTCTGCCCGATCGCAGATAGCCCAGGCGTATCTGCACTATTTTGCCGATAGGTTGAAACCGACAGAACCGGTAGAAGTTTACAGTGCTGGCATTAAACCCAAAGGCGTGAACCCATTGGCCATACAGGTTTTAGCCGAAGATGGGATTGACATAGCGCATTATACGTCAAACCCTGTAGATGACTATAGGCATATACCGTTCGATTTCGTACTGACTGTTTGTGATAAAGCCCGCGAACAGTGCCCATTTTTCCCGGCAGTCGGACAACGGTTTCACCAGAGTTTCCCTGAACCAAGCCATATGAAAGGACAAAATGCCGATGCAGAGGCTAAGCTAACGGCATTCCGTGAAGTGCGTGATATGATCAAAAACTACAGTCAGGAATTTATTTCGAACCACATAGCTGTCAATAAGCCAGCCTCAACTCATTAATGTCTATGAGCTTTCACATCGAAAAAGCCCTGCCTGACGACAAACTCGCTGTCATTGCTTTGTTAGACAAAGGGCATTTATTAACCGACGATCTGCCAGCCGATCTGACTGATTTCGTGATTGCCAGAGCAGCCAGAATGCCAATTGGAGTTGCTGGTTTAGAACGGTTGAATGAAGTGGGCCTGCTACGATCGGTAGTCGTCGATCCTGCGTTTCAGGGCATACAGGTTGGTACGCAATTAGTAGGGTGCATACTGGAAAACGCCAGAGCCGTTGGCCTACGTGAGGTGTATCTAATCACAACAACGGCAGATCGTTATTTTGAACGATACGGCTTTGAGGTCGTCATTCGTCAGGATGTACCAGTGTCAATCCAGCAGACAAAGCAATTCAGCGATTTATGTCCGTCTTCGGCAATTGTTATGAAACGGGTGCTAACCCCGGATTTGGTATGATTGCGTTTCAAATAGCCTATCTACCATTTTACCAACAGGCACGATGACGCACTGCCAACGGGTTATATGCCAATCAATGGGTTATCATGAATGAGCCGACTGTACACGATGTGATCATAATCGGTGGCGGACAGTCAGGGCTGGCAACTGCCTATCATTTACATCGTAGTTCCCTGGATGTTATTCTACTGGATGATCAGCCATCGCCTGGCGGAGCCTGGCAGCATGGATGGCAATCGTTGAAACTTTTTTCTCCGGCCGAAGCCAGCTCGCTGCCCGGTTGGCTCATGCCCCGTACTCATGCCCTTTATCCAACTCGCCAGGAAGTTGTCGCGTATCTGACCAATTATGAGAAACGATATGGCTTTACAGTTCAACGACCCGTTCAGGTTCAATTGGTTAAATGGGAAGGAACGATAGTCAACCTCCAAACCAGCCGGGGAAATTATCGTTGTCGTGCATTGGTGTGCGCTACAGGTAGCTGGGGGCATCCGTTTATTCCACCCTATACCGGGATAAACGATTACAAGGGTCGACAGCTTCATTCTGCCAAGTATACATCACCTGATGAATTTACTGGAAAACGGGTGTTAGTAGTTGGTGGGGGAAATTCAGGCGCTCAGATTGTTGCTGAAGTATCGAAAGTAGCCAACACAACCTGGGTCACTTTACAAGAACCATCGTTTTTGCCGGATGAGGTGGATGGGCGGTTCTTGTTCATAGCGGCAACGCAACGGTTCAATGCAGGAGATACCAGACCAAAGGGTAGCCTCGCCGATATTGTTATGGTCGATAGTGTTAAAGAAGCCCGTAACCGTGATGCTCTTCGCGCCGTGCGACCGTTTTCGGCATTTAATCAGGACGGCGTTATCTGGCCGGATGGGAGCCAGGAGTCGGTCGATGCAATTATCTGGTGTACTGGTTTTCGCCCTGCTTTGCAATTTTTGGACGGGCTTGGGCTGATCACTCATGACGGTCGGGTAGAGGTAGAAGGCACCCGATCGGTGAAACAACCTGGTTTGTGGATGGTCGGATACGGAAGTTGGACTGGCTTCGCGTCGGCAACCTTGATTGGCGTCAATCGATCTGCCCGCCAAACCGCACAGGAAATCATTGGCTATTTGCAGGCAGGTTCAAAACGAGTAAATAGACCTTGAACCATAGAGAAGACTGGAATCGGAACGGTCATGTTCTTAACAAATTCATCACAATTGATTAGGTAAAGGGCGCGCTATGCTTTTGTGTATGGCAACCGTTTCTGGCATGTTTAAATCTGACAATCCATGGAAATTACGCGCAGACATTTTTTGCGAAATTCGGCTCTAACTGCTACCGGAGCAGGGCTGATTAGTCTACCCACACTGGAAGCTATAGCCAGTCAGCGCAAAAAAACTTCCCCGAATGATAAACTTCAGCTTGGGCTAATTGGCTGTAATGGCATGGGTTGGTCAGACCTTCGCTCACACCTGCTGATGAGTGACGTGGAATGTGTCGCCTTAGCCGATGTTGACCAGAGTGTTCTGGATAAACGGGCGGCCGATGTCCAAAAAATGCAGCAGAATCGCCCACAATTGTTCAAGGACTATCGGAAACTGCTGGAGAACAAAGACATTGATGCCGTTATTATTGGAACGCCCGATCATTGGCATTGCATGGCCATGATTGATGCGGTCTCGGCAGGCAAACATGTCTACGTTGAAAAACCCTTAGCCAATAGCATCGAAGAGTGTAATCTGATGCTGGCGGCTGCCCGGAAATACAATAAAATCGTTCAGGTTGGGCAATGGCAACGGAGCGGTTCCCATTACGAAAAAGCAATTGACTACATTCGGTCCGGTAAATTAGGCAATATCCGCCTGGTGAAAGTTTGGGCTTACCAGGGCTGGATGAATCCGGTTCCTGTCCGCCCCGACAGTGCCCCACCGGCAGGTGTGGACTATGATATGTGGCTTGGACCGGCCCCTAAGCGACCTTTTAACCCCAATCGCTTCCATTTCAATTTTCGCTGGTTCTGGGATTATGCCGGTGGATTGATGACCGATTGGGGCGTTCATGAAATTGATATTGCCCTGTATGCCATGAATGCGAAAGCGCCTAAATCCGTAATGGCATCGGGCGGCAAGCTAGCCTATCCCGACGATGCTTCTGAAACACCCGATACCTTGCAGGCTGTTTATGAATATGACGGCTTCAATATGCTCTGGGAGCATGCCACGGGCATCGATGGGGGTAATTATGGACGAACGGAGGGCATTGCCTTTATTGGTAACAATGCAACGCTTGTGCTAAATCGGGATGGCTGGTCGCTGCTGCCTGAAACGCAGACAAAAAATAATGTCAAGGTGTATAAGGTGGAAGATATTCCAGACCAGGCCCGAAATGGTGATTACCTGAACGAGCATACGAAAAACTTTGTGCAGGCCATTAAGACCAACAACGCCGGGATTCTTAAATGCGGCATTGAAACCGGTAGCATTGCTGCCATTAACGCCCATATGGGTAACATTGCATACAAGACTGGCCGTAAGGTGTATTGGGACGCTACAGCAAAAGGATTTAAGAATGACCCGCAGGCTAATGCCCTATTGTCGGCACATTACCATAACGGCTGGAAGTTACCCGTCGTTTGATGCCCGATTGGGGCTATTTATTTTACCGCCTTCCTGCGTTGCTTCCGCCAACGCAGAATGAACCAGCTAGCCCCGAAGCCAACCAGGCCAATGGGTAGAAAATAAAACAGGCCAACCAGTACATCGCCCATCAACCGGAAGCCATCGGTAAAATTGTGCCAGATTTGGGCATAAATCGGTTCTTCCGGTCGTAGGGCAACTTCAGTTTGCTGATAGTAGGTTAGATTGACTGTGCTCAGTGCGACTTCGTCTTTGAGCTGACGCAATTCGGCCTCCTGCACTTCACGCTCTTCGCGAATCTGGCCTAACTGTTCTTCTACTTTTAATACATCCTCAACGCTCCGGGCCTGTTTGAGAAGCTTCAGGTAGGTTTCTTCAACCGCTTTTTTACTCCGGATTCGCGCTTCGGTGTCTACGTAACGACGGGTAACATCCTGGGCTGTTATCGTTTTTGTATCCGTAAAAATGGATTCTTTTAGTACCTGCGAAAGAAATGCGTCTAATCGAGCGGCTGGAATTCGAATGGTCAGGGCATTTTCGATGCTGTTATCAGACTTGGTTTCGTTCGAATTGGCAATCTGACCACCAGACTGATTAACGGCCTTCTCAATGGCTTTTCCCGAAGTGTTGAAATCACTGACCCGAATGCGCACCTGTGCATTGCGAATAATTTTCCGGTTAGTCGTTGCCGATGGTTGACCCGCTGGTACCGGTAATTCAGGCGTTAGCTCCTCAGCGGTTGAGGAATCATCCTGCTCGGGAGCGGGTGCTTTCATCGTGGCCATAGGTTGCGGCATTGACGCTTCAGAGATGGCTTCCTGCTGCTTCGACTGGCAGGCTGTGACCGCGAAAATGGCTATCAGAATAAAATAATTGTTCATATCGCTTAGGTGCACAATGGGGTCAATTTCCACACGTCTATCCAAGTTTTAAAGTTGCACAAAAAATAGAGCTTATGGCTCTCATTGTTAGTGCTTTTGCTGTCGAAATCGGGATTTTAAAAATGAAAATAATCTTCTGGCTATAGGCGCATGAGCCGTGTTCGATAAACTGTATTTTAGATGGCAACTTGGCTAGGTGTTTTTTTGCTCGAAACAGTCATGATTGTGTAAATTATCTGCACATGCCACAACGTTCCTTCCCCTATACAAAAAAACACCCCAGACGATCGGTAACCGGTTTCCTGCTTTACCTTGTGCTCGGGCAGTATGCGCCTGTGGCTATTGGTCAGCAAAAGACAGATAGCGACTCGATACGAACGCATACGCTCAATCAAATTACGGTTAAAGGTGTACGCTCGACCGTTGTTGAATCATTACCCGACGTGCACGGTACCTACCTGATGGGCGGTAAACGCAGTGAGGTAATTCGGCTGTCTGACATTGACGTCAATGTCGCCGAAAAGAATCCGCGACAGGTGTTTGCCCGAATTCCCGGTGTGTTCATTTACGATATGGACGGCACGGGTAACCAGATAAATATTGCCACACGCGGTCTGGACCCACACCGATCGTGGGAAAATAATATTCGCCAGAATGGCATCATTACCAATTCCGATATGTATGGGTATCCGGCAAGCCATTACTCGCCCCCGATGGAAAGTATTGATCGGATTGAATTTGTACGTGGGATGGGTTCGCTACAATACGGTGCGCAATTTGGCGGTATGCTTAATTACGTAACCAAAGGGGCCGATACTTTGCGTCGATTCAGTTTTCAGACGCTCAATTCTGTTGGGACATACGGCCTGTTAAGCACCTATAATGCCATTGGTGGTCGAGTTGGCAAGTGGACATACTATGCCTATTATTACCGACGGCATTCGAATGGATATCGGGAAAATAGTAAATCGGATGCCGAAGCTCAGTTCGGGCGACTGCATTTTCAGGCAACGAAGCGCCTGGAGCTAACTGCAGAACTGGGCCGCTCGACGTATACCTACCAGATTCCCGGTCCGCTCACCGACGTCCTGTTTGCACAGGACCCGCGCCAGTCGACCCGGAGCCGAAACTATTTCAATCCGGACATTTATGTTCCATCGCTGAAACTGGCCTGGCAAATCTCAGATCGGACCAGTTTGCTCTGGACAACGTCGGCCGTATTAGGCGCTCGAAATAGTGTTCAGATTGACGCCTTTGCAACAATACCCGACACCATTAATCGAATGACCGGCCAATATCGGCCCCGGCAGGTGGATGTCGACCACTTCAATAGTTACACAACCGAAGCCCGGATACTACATCAATACAAATTAGGTTCTGCTGGGGGCGCTTTGGCCGCTGGTATCCAGTTAATGCGAACAGACCTGCATCGGCAGCAGCTTGGCGTAGGCTCGACGGGTAGTGATTTTGATCTCTCTTTGAGTGCCCCCTTTAAGCGAGACCTGCATTATCGAACGAAAAACATTGCTTTTTTTGCCGAAAACAACCTCAATCTGACCGATCGTCTGACCATTTCGCCCGGCTTTCGGATTGAAAATGGAACGACTGAAATGCGTGGAACTATTACGTATTATGACCCCGCTAATCTCCCAACAAACATTAGCCACCAGTTTGCCTTGTTGGGTGTTAATGCGAACTATAAACTTACGGATGAAGTGAAACTTTACGGGGGCTGGTCGCAGGCTTACCGCCCTGTTGTTTTCAAGGATATTATTCCGGCCTCAACCTATGAACAGATCGATAAAAATCTGAAAGATGCTTATGGATATAACGCCGAGCTAGGCATTGAGGGTCGCTGGCAGGGCGTACATATAAATCTGACAATTTTTGATCTTTTGTACCGTAATCGGCTGGGTACTTTGCTACTGACAAATCCGGACGGAACGAGCTATATTTTTCGGACAAACATTGGCGACAGTCGCAGTACGGGTATCGAGGCTTTGTTTGAATCCCAGTTGATTCGTACCGATAAAGTCCTGATCAGTGGATTTTCATCCACCGCGTTTAACCATGCCCGCTATATCAATGGTCAGGTATCGACTGGTAGCGAAAATCGGTCAGTGAAGGGCAATCAGGTTGAATCGGCTCCCCGCTGGACAACCCGAAATGGATTGACGGCCCGATTTGGAACCGCCAGCCTGACACTTCAATACAGTTACGTGAGCCAAACATTCTCCGATCCACTGAACACAACCGTAGCGTCGGCTAATGGGGCCATTGGGCCCGTTCCTGCCTATAGCCTATGGGACCTCAATGGAACCTGGCACATTGGTCGCCAATTAACCCTGAGGGGGAGTGTCAATAACCTGCTCAACCGACAATATTTTACCAAACGTCCGACATTTTACCCAGGGCCGGGTGTCTGGCCTTCCGATGGAAGTAGTGCAGTACTAACAGTTGGGCTGACTTTTTGATGATGCACATTCGGAAAATCGTAAATGTCGAGTTTGCATTCTTACCTCACTTATTAATAGCCTATACTGTTCTTAATAGACAATAGCACCATTTTTCCTGGAATCAGGCCGTTTTTTGGGAATTCCCCTAAAAAACGGCCTGATTATTGTATAAAATCTATAGTAAATGTCGTCTGTTCGATCGTATGGAATTCCAGCTTACAAGTTGTTTACTTGAGGCAGGAGATTGCCTTGAGTATGGCTAGTTTGTCAGCACAGCAACTACAAAAGATCAGGGGCGACGTCGGGTTTCTAGATGTGCTGGTTTCAGTTACATACTTGTGACTTTGTTTAACTATTCAGGTCAAAAATACAGGCGCTTTGCCTACAGGATTTTACGGAATGATTAGAATAACATCAAGTAATAAGACCGATGAGTATGTCCCTTCAAGCTCTGCTGACTTACCGGTTGTAATTGAAAACTGGCACCAGGCTGTCATCGATCTTCATACCTGGTATGAAACATTGAGTCAAACAATTGCCGCGCACAAACAGGTAGCCCACAAATTGATACATGCCAATGTTAACTTCTATGGTCAACACCCACTTTGTGAACTTGAACGGGTTAATTGTGCGATGATTCAGGAAATCAGCCAGTTGATAAGCGTTATGGATAAATCGTCGGAGCAGAATCAACTATCCGAACAGGCAACCATCGAGTGTCTTCAGGCCCATACACTACGCCTACAGGAACAGGCTCGCCGAATCCAGCAAGTGCTTTGCCAAAGTACATTAAATGCCTCCTGAAAAGCCACATAGTACTGATTGAACAGGCTTTATGCCTGACAATCAGTACCATGAAAGTAGCACATATTCGCTGTAACCAGCGATATGTACGATTCTCCATCATTTTAGTTCTTGCCAACTAATGAATTTCGTTCATTAGCAATGCTGCTCATGCTTTAATTAAAGTAGTGTAGGTAGGTGATCCCTATTGCGTGAACATAACTTCCCGCCTGGTCGTGCTAGATTTTCTGGGTGTTGTCCAGAACAATTTGCCATGTACAGACTGAAAACGCCTAGTTGAGTTGTTCTTACAGCTTCTGCAATTGCTACACGAACAGGCGAAAATAACTCCTGAAGCACCCTTTCATCCCGGTAAATGGCGACTAGCTACTGTATGGATAGCTAAACTTTAAGCTCTATTAGTGCCAATCTCATACCTATAATCTGATTTACTCCTCAGATAAAGAGGTATCCAAAGCAATGGGTTCAACAACCAACTCAATTGCACTTAGGCTATCCGACCGCAGAGGGTATAGGATTGCTGGCCCGCAAAGATTTTTAAAGAGCGAACAGAGCTTATCCAGAGAATAAGTTACAGTTACTCTCTTTTTTATTAGTGGGAATCTGCTTGCTTGATTTCATATGGATTTGTGGCCAATGGGGAACTATAAAACGTGTGAAAAGAAAGCTTTATAGAATTTAATATTTAACTATAATTAAAATACAATTTAATCTTTGGTTATGTCTGTAAAATGCTGGATATATAAGTAAAAATACTTAATTGATGGGCTAATTATCTTAATTTGTATTATGTTTGAAATTGTACTTTTACTCTATGTGGAACTTAATATGTATTCTAAATAATTATATATGTATACATTGTAAAGTTAATCTTAATCCGTATATAATTTTGCATTACTTTGATAAAATGTGATATTATATTAAAAAATAGACTAAAATTGAATTATTAATTTTACCTCAATACTGATCTACTTTTATATGAAATTATAATTTTTTTTATAATTGCCTTTGGATTAAAAAAATGCTCACCTACTTTTGCAGGATACTTACTACAAGTATTATAACCTAATCTACTCTAATCAATTTATGAGAAGAAATTTACTGTTGAGCCTCCTGCTGGTGTGCTCAACCTGGGCTTTTTGTTGGGCGCAGGAACGGAAAATTACGGGAAAGGTCTCTTCAGCTGAAGATGGAACAACGCTTCCCGGTGTGTCGGTGGTTGTTAAAGGCACCACGGTTGGAGCTGTCACGGATGGCAATGGTACTTACTCGATAGCTGCCCCTGCAAAAGGGGCTTTGGTGTTCTCCTTCATTGGCATGGCGTCCAAAGAAGTTGAGATAGGAGCGAACTCAGTCATTGATGTTAAATTAGCAACGGATACCAAACAACTTGCCGAAATTGTCGTAACAGGGGTCGGGGTTGCTACCGACAAACGTAAAATTGCCATATCGGTTGAATCCGTTAGTGGAAAAGATTTACCACAAACACCTTCAGCGTCTGTCGATCAGGCTCTTATCGGTAAAATTCCGGGTGCTCAGATCACCAGCCGGAGCGGTACACCAGGCGCTGACGTGAATATTCTGTTACGTGGAATCAACACCATCAACCGGGGAACTCAACCCATGATTCTGATTGATGGTATCCAGATGGGAGCAACCAGCCTGCAAACGATTGATTTGAACTCAATCGAGCGGGTTGAAGTAGTACAGGGGGCAGCAGCTGCTACCATCTATGGTGCGCAGGGCGCAAACGGCGTTATTCAGTTGTTTACCAAAAAAGGTAAAAACGGCGTATTGAATATCGATTTCTCGTCCAGCATTGCCGAGAATACATATTTGAACGTGGGCGGTTTAAGCAAAGCAAAACTCCATGCTTTTGCTACCGATGCCAGCAATAACATTATCGGATCGTCGGGTAAACCCATCGTATATGATGCGGTAAATGGTATTTATTCCGAAAACGTACAATATAATTCGACTGATCCGACCATTACGAACAGCAAGCCTTACAACGCGAATCTGCAATACCACGATCACTTTGATTATTTCTTCAAACCGGCGCAAACGATTAATAACAGCGTTTCCATTTCGGGAGGAAGTCAGAAAGCCGATTTTGGTCTATCGGCTTCCAATAGCCATCAGGAAAGTAACATTCTCAACAACGGATACTGGGATCGGAGCAACTTATCGGCCAACATTGGGGTGCAACTGGCCAAAGGGCTTACCCTTCGTTCGATCACGCAGTTAGCCTATACGAAGAGCACCTTAAAGTCAGCTGACCGCACCATTCTGTATAATTTGTTGAATGCGTATCCACTGGCTGATTTTGATCTGACAACCACAGATGGTTCTATTCCGCTTAACATGAACCAGACGATTGGTATCAACGCGTCGAACCCATCGTATCGGCAGGCTTATACCCGCAACAATGACAATAAGGTTGACATCATTCAGAATCTGAACCTGAATTATAAGTTTCCGAAGTACGTTGATTTAGACCTGAAGTACGGGTTGAATTTCCAGACTCAGAACCGTGATCTGGAATACATGAACCAGGCCAATAATGCCAATAACAAATATTGGTTAACGCAGGGATCGACCAACTATATTTCGAACTACAACACCACGAATACGGGTGACCTCACAAAGTATGTGAACAGTAAAGTGTTCCAGAACTTCCTGGCTACGGCTACGGCTTCTTTTGATTTTAAAGAAGATTTTCACCTGAATGTACCGATCAAATCAACCACACAGGCATTGTTCGACTGGCGTAATAGTCAGGTAAAAGAATATACCAGTGCGGCCATTGGTTTACCGGCTGCTTATTCGCCCTATAATGCCGCCAACACTACATCGTGGCGGGTCTATCGCGATTATTCAGAGCCATTTATTACCTATGGTTATTTGTTGAATCAGCGGTTCGAATATGGTGAGTTTGCCGGGATTTCAGGTGGTTTTCGAAGCGATTATTCATCGGCCTTTGGTCAGGGCTCCAAGCCGTTTACCTTCCCACGGGGCGATGCTTACCTGCGCTTATCGGCGCTGAAGTTCTGGCAGAATAGTTCTGTAAACAGCTTCCTGCCAGAATTGAAGCTGCGGGCAGCCTATGGCCAGGCGGGTATCCAGCCTCAGCCTTTCGACCGGTACGTAACCATTACGCCAACAACGGTAGGGAACACAACGGCATTTTATTACGCCAATCAGCAAAGTAACCCGGCATTGGGCGTGGAGGTGTCGGAAGAGCTGGAAATTGGAACCGACATGGTGTTTAGCTTATTTAAGGGCAGCAGCTGGTTAAATGCCATTGCGCTTTCAGCTACCTACTGGGATCGGAAAACAAAAGATGCCATCTACCAGGTTGACGTGGCTCCTTCTGTCGGGCTCGGAAAACTGACCGATAATGCCTTTACCTTAGGTTCGAATGGGCTTCAGATGTCGTTAAATTCTACCGTTTACCACAGCTCTAATCTGAAATGGAATACGACGATCAATTTCGGTAAACAATCCTCCAAAATAATTGCCGTTCGTGGAGATGCTCCGATTATTGTTACATCGAATGCGGGTAGCACCAACTATGTTCTGAAAGCAGGTGAGAAAATCGGGCAGTTGTATGGCTACAAAACCATAGGTGCTGTCGATGCAAAAGACCCCAACGGTAACTTCTTTATTCCACAGGCCGAACAGGAAGCTTATACGGTTGCCAGTAATGGATTTGTTGTCAATAAAGCAACTAAACAGCCTTATTTCACGGCGGATAAATACAGTTTCGGTGATCCAAACCCGAAATTCAACATGTCGTTTATCAATGATCTGACCTTCAAAAACTTCCTCACATTTGGTGTTCAGCTTGATTGGGTAAACGGTAGCCACCTGTACAATCAGACGAAAGAATGGATGTACCGCGATGGTATTCATTCCGATTACGCAAACCCCTTTACCATTGATGGGCAAACCGGTGCCTGGACGGCATTCTATCGGGGTGTTTATGCACAGCGTACAGCCAATGGTACCAAAGATTATTTCTATGAAGATGCGTCATTCCTGCGTCTGAGAAACATTTCGGTGGGTGTTGATTTGGCTAAAGTATTTAACATTCCGGCCGTTAAACGTCTTCAGCTTGTTCTGTCAGGGCGTAATCTCTGGACGCTTACCAAGTACACGGGATTTGATCCGGAAATCAGCTCAGGAACGTCGAACTCTGCCTGGGACAGAGGAACTGACCACAGCACGATGCCAAACTTTAAGTCGTATCAGGCTTCGCTGAACTTCGGATTTTAAGGAACCCCATCTCAAAAAACTGATCTTATGAATAAGTTAAAGATACTTGCCTTAACACTGGCTTTCTCCGGGTTTATGGCAGCTTGTAAAGAACAGCTGGATGTTAAAAACCCCAACCAGCCTTCGTCACCGGCCTTAAAAACCGAGACTGGTCTGATTTCCTTCGGCGAAGGGTTTTACGTGACCGGTTTTAAAGACGTAAAATATTACGATGGCGTGCCAGGCTATTTCTGGTCGGGAGCCATTGGCAATCATGAGTTGATGGGCGACGTCATCGGGACCGACATTGCTAACGTCTTTATTAACCAGATTGGTGCGCCAAACCAGATTACACTCGATGACGGTACGATTTTGCTGAATCCGAACTCGCCCAGCAAGCAGATCGATTTTATCCGGATAACAGCCAACGTCAACTCGACAGGTTTTCAGAACTCGATCTACTACGAGTGGGCCTATATGTATAACATGAACAATGCGGCTAATACATTGTTAGCCAACATTGATGCGACTACGTTTTCGGGCGAAGCGGATACGAAAAAAGGCATTCTGAAAGCCTGGGCCTACTGGTGGAAAGGGTATGCGTATTCCCGGATCGGTTCCATCTATTATGCCGGGATTATTAACGATAAGGCAAATGGTGAAGCCCTGAATGGTACAAATGGTAATTATGTGGCCAAAGAAGCCATGATTGCCGAAGCCAATAAAAACTTCGATGCAGCGGCTACTATTCTGACTGGCTTAACGGCCAGTGCCGATTACACAGCTACGATGACGGGTTTAATTCCTAGCTTTAACCGGGTTGGTAAAGGAGGAATCTTGACGCCAGCCATGTGGGTGCGCAATATCAATACCATGAAAGCCCGGAATATTCTGGTAAATACGCGGGTTAACGCCATGACAGCTGCGCAATGGGCCGAAATTCTGACGCTGACTACGAATGGTGTGCAGGCATCTGATTTTGTCTTTACGGGACGTTCCAATGCCGCCGGTGACTTTCTGTCACCAACGGCTGGTACTGTTTCCGGGAAAACAACGGGCGCTAACAACACCTATAAAATCTCTGAACGGTTGATTCAGGATTTTAAAACGGGTGACCTTCGCCTGTCTAATAATTTCCAGCAAAGAAGCTCGGCCTACATCGGGGAAACTTCACGGGGTAATGCGTTCTTTACCCGCTGGAACCTGATCAACCGGGGAGCGTCTGGTTCAGAAGGATCGGCCTCCGTTATTTCGTACTCGAACACGAATGCAGGCGGTTATGAATTATATCTGGCAAGTTCGTACGAAGAAAACCAGCTGATGAGATCAGAAGCGTTGATCAATACAGGTAAGATAGAAGAAGGTCTTGCCCTGATCGATGAGGTTCGCAAGGCACAGGGAGCCGGTCTGGCTACCGTTGCCGGAAAAAACCTGACGCTGGATGCGGCTAAAGAAGAACTACGTCGCGAACGACGCATCGGTTTACTGTTCCGTGCCCTTTCATTCTACGATGCCCGTCGTTGGGGATTACTTGAAACAGGCCGAAAAGGAGCTGTTGCGCTTAGCCGCACCGGGGTTGTTAGTACAAACGCAACCATCACCTACGGCTATCTGGATTACTGGGACGTTCCGGATAACGAAATTGTGTATAATCCACCCACCAGCGGAAGCGCACCGACAAAAAATCCCAAAACCAATTAATCGGATTGCTGTCAACGATGTTTCGTTGATTCGCTATGAAAACTCCCGGTATCAGTAGCATTCTGCTGCGAACCGGGAGTTTTTGGTTTTGAGCGTATCGGGTGAATAACCGTAAACAACGAACGACAGCTTGAGAAACCGACACGATGGGTGTACCTTTGTGATACCTGAACGATATGAGCTGGCTTATCGCGTCTGAGCAATCAGGCGAGGAAAGTCCGGGCAGCGCAGAGCACCCTACTTCCTAACGGGAAGGAGGACGGCTGGGAACGGCCGTTCGACAGCCAGTGTCACAGAAAATATACCGCCGATTTTTCAATGAGCGAATGGGATAATGAGTGATTGAGTGAATAGCTGGCGCAAGCCGGTTCACTCAGGCAAAAATTCGCTCATTCGCTCATTGAAGAACTGGTAAGGGTGAAAAGGTGGGGTAAGAGCCTACCGCCCGGCGGGCGACCGGCGGGGCAGGATAAACCTTAGGGGCTGAAAGACCAAATAAGCGTCGGATGTGGGGCTGCTCGTCCCCGTTCTGGAGTAATCCCAGCCGGGAATAGTCCAGATGCCGACGCGGGTAGGTCGAATGAGGTGGCCGGTGACGACCATCCTAGATAAATGATAAGCCATTCGGTTAACCCCGGAGGACAGAACCCGGCTTATAGGCTCGTGTCAATCAGGTTTTTTGTTATGCGGTCCTCCTGTCGGTAGGAAAGAGAACTAGAATTTTCTATATTCTCACTTACAGACAGGAAGTTCGCATTATTTTTTCAAAAACTTTCCTTACCTTTGCGGCCACGTTTTACAGGGGAGATGCGTCTCCCATCAAAACCAACAAGCACAAATGGCTGTTAAAATCCGTTTATCGCGTCGTGGACGCAAAAGAATGGCGATATACGACATCGTCGTGGCTGAATCAACTTCGCCCCGTGATGGCCGGTTCATTGAGAAAATCGGTTCGTATAACCCCAACACAGACCCTTCGACGGTTGTATTGAAGTCGGAGCGGGCCGTACATTGGCTCTTAGTTGGTGCTCAACCGACCGATACCGCCCGTTCGGTATTGTCGCATGAAGGCATCATGTATCGCAAACACCTGCAGGTAGGCGTTAACAAAGGCGCTATCACGCAGGAACAGGCTGATGAGAAATTCACAACCTGGAAAGATGATAAAGAGAATCGTAAGGCAGGTTCAGCCGATACCAAAACGCAAACCAAAGAGCAGGCTCGTGCCGCGCGTCTGGAAGCTGAGCGTAAGGTAAACGAAGCGCGTGCTGAAGCGATCGCTAAGAAAAACAAAGTGGAAGAACCTGTTGCCGAAGCTCCTGCTGTAGAAGCAGCCGTTGAAGAGGCTCCAGCTACCGAAGCTGCTGCACCAGAAGAAACTCCCGTTGCAGACGCTCCTGCTGCGGAATAGTTTTTCGACCGGTCCGGTTATACCGGAAAGCCGGAAAATGTATTAGTAAAGAGCCTGTTCGTTTGTGAGCAGGCTCTTTTTATGAGTAAGGCAACCAGTCGGCGTTCCGACCAGAAGCCGTACTTTTGCCAGAAAATGCGGCTTCTCAGCTGCTTCCCCTATGACTAAGGACGATTGCTATCAGGTAGGCCATATCACCAAGACGCATGGCGTAAGTGGTGAACTGGTTCTTTATTTAGACGTTGATAACGCCAGTGAGTATGCCGATCTGGAATCGGTACTGTTGGAGGTGAAAGGCGACTTGATTCCGTATTTCATCGAATCCATTGCTATCGTGAAAGGTAGTCGGGCAATTATTGCCTTCGAGGACGTAGATACCATCGAGCAGGCCGAACGGCTGATTAATTGCGGTGCTTATTTACCGCTCGATGAGCTGGAACCGATTACTGACGAAACCCGATTCTATTTCCATGAGATTGTCGGCTATCAGGTTGTCGATGCGCAGGAAGGACCTTTGGGCACAGTTCGTGGTGTGTATGCCATGAATGCTCAGGATCTGATCGCCATGGATTATCTCGGTAAGGAGGTCCTGATTCCCATCAATAGCGATATTGTGAAAACGGTAGACCGGGCTAATCAGAAGCTGAATGTGTCGCTTCCAGATGGTTTGCTGGCAATCTATATGGAAGAGGACAGCAAAGAAAAGCCGGAAGTGAATGGCAACGAAGACGATACCGATGAGGATTGATATTATTACCTGTCTGCCCCGATTACTGGACAGTTTTTTTGCGCATTCAATTCTGCAGCGGGCGCAACAGGGTGGTTATGTGGAGATTGCCGTGCATGATCTGCGTGACTTTACAGCCGATAAACATCGGCGGGTAGACGATTATGCCTTTGGCGGAGGAGCCGGTATGGTGATGCAGATCGAGCCGATTGCCCGCTGTATCCGGTCTTTGCAGGCCGAACGTACCTACGACGAACTTATTTACATGACACCTGATGGGGAACGACTGAATCAGCAAACGGCTAATTCGCTTTCGTTACGTCAGAATTTAATTATCCTCTGCGGACATTACAAAGGGGTCGATGAGCGCGTTCGTGAGCTATTTATAACGAAAGAAATCAGCATCGGCGATTATGTGCTGTCGGGTGGCGAACTGGCCGCGGCTGTGCTTTCCGACGCTATTATCCGGTTATTGCCGGGTGTTCTCAATGATGAAACATCGGCTTTAACGGACTCCTTTCAGGACAATTTACTGGCCCCTCCAGTCTACACCCGTCCGGCCGAGTTTGAAGGTCATCGCGTACCTGATATTCTGTTATCGGGCCACGAAGCCAAAATTGACGAGTGGCGGTATGAACAGGCGTTGGAACGGACGCGAATACGGCGACCCGATTTGCTGGAGTAGGAGGGTCCACCTAAACTAAACGATAGAAAAATAATTGGAATGGTTGATTTGGGGTTATTTATATTCTAAAATCAGCATCGGGGCGGCTGGAATAGGTGAGTTGATAGGGTCGAAATAAGCCAACAACAGCCATTCCAGATCACCAAACGTACGTTCCAACGGAACCCGCTGGCAGCGATGTACTGACCTGTTTGCCGTTTTCGCGGATATTGAAGGGCTGTACTACATCTTTCGTATTCAATACAATCACCACTTTTTGGCCATCCGGGGTTTTAAAGGCCACATTCGGGAGCGTTTCTAACGTATTGGACTGAATCCTGATCGAACCCGGACGTACGAATTTTGATGCGACGGCTACATTGTAATAAGCCGGATTGCGGGTAATGATATTGCCAGCTATCGTAATTGCCCCCAGGCACTCTGTACACCCGCCAATGGTGTGGGGTTGCTGCTTCGGGTCTGCGGCCAGGTTCCATTCCAGCACCGTCCGGCTCCAGTTTCGGGTTGCGCCAATAATCAGTGTCTTCACGTGCCAGGCCAGATCGCCCTTCAGATTACCCGGTGCACCAATCCACTGTTCTGTGAAGTACAGATTCTTATCCGGATGGGCATCATGAACCTTCGTGAGTGCTTCAATGGGCCCGGCATACAGGTGAAACGCTGATCCGTCGACGTACTTTTTTGCTTCCGGATCATTCAGGATCGAAATCGGGAAGTCGGGCCGGTCTGCGTTGTGATCGTAGAGGAAAATTTTGGTTTCGATGCCCGCTTTTTTGAAGGCAGGCCCTAAGCTCTTCTTGATAAACGTAGCCTGCTCGGTGGGTAGCATCAGCAGGCTCGGGTTGTTGCCCGGATGCAGCGGCTCATTCTGGATGGTAATGGCATCAATCCGGATACCTTCGGCTTTCATACCCTGAATGTATTTCACGAAATACTGAGCATAGGTGTCGTAATAATCGAGCTTCAGACTACCACCTTTCGAGTTGTTATTCGTCTTCATCCAGGTTGGCGGAGACCAGGGTGAGCCCAGAATTTTCAGGTTAGGATTAATAGCCAGAATCTGTTTCAACACCGGAATCAGGTGAATACGGTCGTGGGTCAGCGAGAATTTTTCAAGCCTGACATCGGTCTGACCATCCGGAAGGTCGTCGTACGAGAAAACCCGGTCATCTAAATCCGATGCACCAATACTTAGCCGCAGATAACTTACGCCAATGTTTTTACCTTCTGTCGAGAACAACTCCTTCAATAAAGCTGCTTTCGCTTTCGCGTCCATCCGGTTGATGAGCATGGCGCTGCCGCCCGTCAACGTGTAGCCGAAGCCTTCGATCGATTGAAACGTTTTTGTTGCGTCGATATCGATGGTTGGATTCGCATCGGTGGTTGTGCGGAATGAGAGTGTGCCTGGCTGCTTCGCAAATAGCGCGGATCTGTCGGGGTTGGTTAGCCAGAATTCGACGTTTTTGGGTAAACTCTGACTTAATGCATTGTGCTGAAAACCAGGATTAAAGACTATGATGGTAAGCAGACAGAGAGCCGCCGTTTGCTTTTTAAATGGAATGTCCATAAACGGATGATTGCTTTAAGAAATGGACTAAGCTAAGAAACTGCCTCATAGCGATTGCCCAATCTATTTTGTGGGTAATCTATTTTCAATTGCTAAAACGTCACGCAGTGAATTTCTGCCGGTTTACAGATAAATAGGAAGCGATCGTGTCACTTTATTAATAACCTGCGGCCTGACCATCTTTACGCATTTCGCTGGCACCCCAGTAAATCTGGTTTTTAGCATCCCACAGAATAGCCTGATAACCCCCAAAGAAGTCAGTTTCGGCCAGATGATGCCCACGGCGTTCCAGCTCGGTACGTACCTCGTTGGAAATACCACTCTCTAATGCCAGCCGACCGCCATCTTTCATAACTGTTCCAATGGGTTCACTACTGCCCGAATGGCTAAATCGAGCCGCATCGCCCGCTTCCTGTACGTTCATACCAAAGTCGATCATGTTGCACAAAATCTGCAAATGACCCTGCGGTTGCATGGCTCCACCCATGACACCAAAGCTGAGGTAGGGTTCGCCATTTTTTGTGACAAAGCCCGGAATGATGGTATTGAAAGGTCGTTTGCCGGGCGCATAAACGTTGGCGTGGCCGGGTTGCATAGTAAAGCTGGTTCCCCGGTTATGAAAAACAAAACCGAGGCCATCAGGAACCATACCGCTACCAAATTCGAGCATGTTGCTCTGAATCAGCGATACCATATTCCCATCGTCGTCGGCTACGGTCAGGTATACCGTATCACCAGCGCGGAGGGCAGGGTCGCTTGCATCGATGCGTTCGGCGGCTTTTCTGGGGTCGATCAGCTTGCGACGACGGGCGGCATAGTCTTTGCTCAGTAAAGCATCGACAGGGACTTTGGCAAAATCCGGATCGGCATAGTATCGAGCCCGATCTTCGAAGGCTAATTTCTTGGCTTCCACCAGCAAATGCAGATAATCGGCGCTATTGTGCCCGAGGCTTTTCAAGTCAAAGCCTTCCAGAATAGTAAGCATTTGCAATACAGCTATTCCCTGGCCATTAGGCGGAAGTTCGTGAACCGTAAAGCCCCGATAGTTGACAGAAACCGGATCGACCCAGGTACTCTGGTGACTGGCCAGATCGTCTTTCCGTAGATATAAGCCCGCCTTTCGGGAATACCGGTCGATCGTTTCGGCAACGGTCCCTTTATAGAATGCATCCCGGCCACCGCTGGCAATTTTTTCGTACGTACTAGCCAGATCCGGATTCAGAAATACCTGCCCTTCTATTGGAGCCTTTCCATCAATAAGAAACGTTTTGCGAAAGTTATCGAATTCAGTAATGTCGGCCCGATTGTCCGCCAACCGCCGGGCGGCAACCTGCCAGGAGTAGGCAATCACCTGCGGAACCGGAACGCCTTCGCGCGCGTAGCGAATGCTGGGCGCAAGCAACTTTGAAACGGGTAATTTGCCAAAGCGCTTATGCAACTGAAACCAGCCGTCTACGGCTCCGGGCACCGAAACGGAAAGTGGACCGTACAGTGGAATCTGCGCCCGTTGGCCCAGAACCGTCTTTAGGGCTTCATAGGATAAACCTTTTGGCGAACGGCCGCTGGCATTGAGTCCATACAATTTGCGGTCTTTAGCCGACCAGACAATCGCGAACAGGTCGCCACCGATACCACCATTATTGGGTTCAATAACACCCAGTGCCGCATTGGCCGCGATGGCCGCATCAACTGCAGTTCCGCCCTGTTTAAGCACATCCAGGCCGATCTGTGTGGCGAGTGGATGACTCGTTGCAACCATGCCATGTTTTCCAAGTACCGGGCTTCGGGTGGCAATGTTTGATCCGGTTATACGATCACCTTTGCCGATTACAGGCTGCCCGATGAGTGGGTAGCCAAATAGAAATAGTAAGATGGACAGGTGACCAGCCAGGCGGATTTGCATTTGTCTGAATGGGGTAAAAATCAACTTCCCGAAAGCGTCATGCTTTCGGGAAGTTGTTGTTATGCTGAGGAATTAAAAAAAATCCACTACTCTTTTAAATTTTTCAGATATGCAATGCTCTGGCGAACCTGAACATCTTCGTGATTGCTTTCATCCTCAATAAAATAATGCTTGATACCTACTTTTTTGCCAGCCTTCAATACGCCCGGCATATCTACCTGACCCTTGCCCAGAACAACGTCATTTTCGGGCGGAGTGCCACCGCTGAGGTCACCTTTGATACCCTTTTTAAGGTCTTTGAGGTGCATGAGTTTCCAGCGACTTCCATATTTGTTCAATAGCGCGACCGGGTCGGCACCACCGTGCTGGGCCCATAGAATATCCAGTTCAAAGGATACGTACTGCGGGTTCGTGTTTTGAACAATATAGTCGAAAAGGGTTCCATTCTGATACGGCCCGAATTCGTAGCCGTGGTTGTGGTAGCAAAACGTCAGGCCGTTGTCTTTCAGGATTTTACCCACCCGGTTGAAATCCTCGACGGCTTTCTTTGCGTTCTCAATAGTGAAGTTGCTCTTTTCGTGCGGTATCCAGGCGACCATGACGTAGGAAGCACCTAGAATTTTAGCGCTTTTGACGATGCTTTCAGGCTCTTTCACAATTTGCTCGTACCCGGCTCCAGTAGCAACCATCTTTATGCCCCGCTTATCCAGCATTTTTCGGTACTCTTCGGTTGTTACACCCTTTGGTGTGCCACCCTCCATTTCTGTAAAGCCCAAAGCCTTGATCGTGTCCAGTGTGGCCACAACATCTTTGGGGAAATAGGCCCGGTAGGTATAGGCTTCGACGCCTAAGGGAAAGGTATACAGCGGTTTACGTGATTGGGCAGAAACGCCGGTTACGGAAAGCGATAACCCAAGCAATACGCCCAGGGGATAAGCAGATTTGAACATAACGTAAGGTTTTAAGAATAGTAGATAAAGCCTAATTGCCAGCACTACTACTGTTTTTTACCTTCACAGTATATCCTAAAAACAACGCTAAGCCATAATCCAGCTACGAATCAGCTACGATTATTGCATGGCTTTCTGTCGGATTTCCTGTAGTCGTTGTTTTAGTTGCTGAACCCGTTCAGGATATTGACTGGCAACATTTCGTTTTTCGCCCAGATCGTTTGCCAGATTATACAGTTGCGGCTTTGGGTTATTTCCCAGTTCGGTTGAGGTGAATTTTTCAAAGGCTGGACCGTCGCTGGGGTCGATGTATTTCCATGTTCCCTGAACAATGGACAACGTTCCGGCATGTTCAACAATCTCGGCACGGCCAGCCGGATCGCGACCAAGTAGTGCATTGAGTTGATTTTCTGTGTCCGGCGCGTCCGTGTGATTGTATGGCTGTCCTAAAAGAGCGGCAAAATCAGCCAGAAAATCAATCTGGCTAATGGGAGCGTCTGATTGGCCGGGTTTTACCGTGCCCGGCCAGCGCACGAGCAACGGTACTCTGGTTCCGGCCTCAAAGGCGCTGTATTTTCCGCCCCGCAACGGTCCGGCGGGCCGGTGCCCACTCAGTTTTTGTACGGCCTGATCCTGATAGCCATCGTCAACAACCGGACCATTGTCGCTCGAAAGCAGCACCAGCGTGTTGTTTGTCAGTTGTAAGCGATCGAGCGTTTTCAGGATTTCACCCACTTCCCAATCGAATTCGAGGAGAGCATCTCCGCGGGCTCCAAGTCCGCTTTTACCAACGAACCGAGGGTGCGGAACGCGTGGAACATGAATATCGTGGGTTGCGAAGTAAAGAAAGAATGGCTGGGCCGACGCTCGATTTTTTTGACTGGACTCAATAAACTGAACGGCCTGTTTGGTGAATACATCGGCCATGTCTTCATCTTTCCAGAGAGCCGATTTGCCACCCGTCATGTAGCCAATGCGGCTAATGCCATTGACGATGGTCATATCATGGCCATGCGAGGGTTTCATCTTTAGCTTGTCGGGGTTTTCGCGGCCCGTTGGCTCATCGCCGATCTTTTGTTTGTAATCGACTTGAATCGGGTCTTTTGGATCAAGGTTCACTACCCGGTGATTTTCCACGTACACGCATGGCACCCGATCGCCGGTAGCGGCCATGATGTACGAGCGGGTAAATCCCAGTTCCACGGGGCCGGGTTTAAGGTCACCATTCCAGTCCGGTCCTTCGGGGCCACCCAGGCCCAGATGCCATTTACCCACGGATGCAGTTTGATAGCCAGCAGCTTTGAAGACGCCGGGCAATGTACTACGCCCCGGTTTGATAATTAGTGAGGCATTGCCCGGTGCAATGCCCGTACCTTTTTGACGCCAAGCGTATTCACCCGTCATGAGCGAATAGCGCGAGGGAGTACAGGTGGCCGAGGTTGCATAGGCATTCTTAAAGCGCAATCCCTGACTGGCCAGCCGGTCTATGTTTGGTGTTTTGACTTTGGTCGATCCATAACAGCTTAGGTCGCCATAACCAAGGTCGTCGGCATAGATCAGGACAACATTTGGCCGTTGGGCTGTCTGGTGTTCATCCGCTTTGGTAATCTGAGCGATTACTGCCGCGCTGGCTAGAGTCAAGGCAATTAACGTAATTGTGCGTAGCAACACAGCAATGTTATTCATCGAATTAGAGCTTAATCAGAGATAATAAAAGGTAATTAAAGGATCGGGGTAAGCTATTACTTATAGCAAAGCTACCCAGATAATTTAATTACCTATACACATCTGCAAAAATTGTTACTTCGTTGATAACCGACTGCCGGACGCTCTCACTGGTGCTGGTTGCTGTAGTTGAGTAGTTCCTTCATCTACATTGACAATGTAGGCTCGTCCGCCCTCCCGTTCGATCGCTTCAGCTACGTGTTCGGCATTATCGGGCGCATAGGCGAACATACACCCGCCCCCGCCCGAGCCGTTAATCTTTCCGCCCAGCGCTCCCGCAGTCAGTGCAGCATCGAGCATCCGGTCAATCTTGGGGGTCGAAATTCGCTGCGCATCGCGAAGATTGGCATGGTGGGCAGTGAGTAACTGCCCAAGCCGAATATCATTGAGCGGTGCGACCGACTGGTCGGACGACTGAATCAGGGCCAGGGCTTCCTGAAGAATATCACGATTCGAGAGTGTTCCTTTCAGAAGTATATAATCGTCTTTTGTTAGAAAATTTCGGTACTTTTTTACTTCATCGATATTGGTCGTATGTAATGAAAAAGCTGGATTCAGAACCGTTAATTGCTTTACAATCCGCAACATACCGTGTTTCACCCGTCCCAGAATGCCGATGGTATCTTTCGGCTCTCCCGAATCGCCCAGAACGAACGTTCCTAAAGCAGCACGGTAGGTTTTTAGTCGGATAAACGGTTTCGATTCCAGGTAAATTATACCGCCGAGTGCCGTAGAATAGTGGTCCATCATACCTCCCGGTTCGCCGAATTCAAGAACTTCGGCCATATAGGCAAGCTCTGCAAGTCGTTTGGGAAGAAGCATCTGGGGGTTATCGGCCAGTTGGCTCAGCACATTTAGCCAGGTAACCAGCAGGGCCGACGAGCTTGAAGTACCCGCGTTAATCGGAATCTGCCCACTGACTTCACCGTCTATTCCCTGACTAAATTGAAACCCGGCTCGATGCAACACGTTAATAGCACTACGGAAATAATCTCGATCGTGCCGATAAGTCAGAGGTAGATCGGTTAGGTTAATTTGTTCCTGACCGCCAATGTCGGGTAAACGTAGTCGGACAATTGGCTGGTCGATGCGCTCGCCGGTTAGGTAAATTCGGCACGAAATAGCGCTGGCAATGACGGGCAGTCCCAAATAATCCTGGTGTTCACCATATAGGCAGATTCGACCAGGCGTTGAGGCATAAATGGATAGTTTATTCATTCACAGGAAAGCTAAGCGTATTCTGATCAACTAAAACGAAGCAAATGAAGCGTTTAGGGATGTATGTTGGGCAGTGAGTTTAAATCGACCGCAGGGGGCAGACCCGTTGATAGACGGCTGAGGGATTTGTTCAATGGAACAGGATTGGCGAAGAAACCTCCATTCTGCAGGAAGAATTGGCCGTTTTCGACCCCACCCGCGTAGTCCAGTCGCTGCCTGTTTTTGGCCGTTGCATCCCCCGTAAACGTAGCCGATGCCAGTTCGATCCAGTTGCCAGTCGTACTCCTGATCCATTGATTCGTATAAAAAGCTTTGCGCCCGGTATACCCAACCTTATCGATGAAGTTTTCCAGAAAGGAGTAAAGGCCGGTTAGGTAGGTGGTTGTATTGGGCTTTTTCCAGGTCGCAATAAACTGCCAGTTCCCGACTTCCGGAGCGAAGAACCAGGATGAGAACAGGGTGTTTCCTGACCCATCCGGTACGCCATGAGTCAAAAACCTGTAGGTAGTTCCGGCTTTCCAGTTGTATTTCAGATAGCTCTGCCCGCCAGTTCCTTCACCGTCGAATCCATTGTCGGTGACGTTGGGCCCTTTCCGGACGAGTGTAGTCTTGCCTGCTGAAGGGTCCCAAATCGAAAAAAGGACGCGTCGTTCCGTTGCGCTATTTACCTGAATACCAAAGTAGCCACCCGAAAAACCATTGGCCATGTAATACGAGCCTATGTTGTCTTCGCCAGTTGGAACCGTTATTTCGTTATAAAACCACTCCACATCAGTAGCAGCCGGAGGGGCATATTTGAGATGAACGGAAGGCCCTCGTCGTGACCAATAATAATTTGCCGGATCATTAGCGAAAACGATCGTGGAATTGGCCGCAGGTCCGGTGATGATCAGGTCAGAAATCTCACCAAATGAATCGCCGGATTTATGGGCGCCCTGCAAATCGACTTTGACGTATCCGGCAGCAGGAATCGCGATCGATCCGACGGGTATCGTTTGGAAGTCAGACGCTGTCAGACTGACCGAGAATGGTTTGCCATTGACCGAAACCCTGATCGTGCTCGTTCCCGATGGCGCTTTCGCCCGTAGGGAAACGGCAATTTTTTCAGCTTTATCCAGTCGGAAATAAACGCTGGCCTTACTTTCCGAATTACGCCAATTGGTCAGACCCTGAGCTGTTATTACCTCAGATCCACCCGAAACAGTATGTGTAATGAATCCATTTCCGGCAAGTGGAATGGATAGTGTCGTGTCGGACAGATTTGGCAAAGCCGACGATTTTGCCGCTGTATCCGGTTCGTTGGATGCGCAGGCTACCGACACCGCGAAAGCATATAGAAACGTGACGATACCTGTTTGCATGGATGGTCCAGATTTAGATAAGGTAAATTGCCGCAACCAGCATATGGCTGGTTGCGGCAAACTTATAATGGATTTTGCTTCAGATTGCGGTTCAGGGTAATCTCTGCTTCCGGAATCAGATGGACAAGTTGTTTGTCGTCGGGAGCAACGGTTTGCTGGCCGGTCTGGGTATTGTGGTAGCCGGGGTAGTTTCGAGTCAGACTCAGGTTGTTGCGGTACAAATCGTAGGGGCGGTGGCCTTCAAACGCCAGTTCCAGCCGTCGCTCCTGCAACACCACGTCCAGTACGGTCGGAAGTCCTTTCAGATCCGTAGCCGAGTAGAGGTCGGTTCCACTCAATCCGGCCCGTTTGCGAATAAGGTTTACGTCTTCGATGGCTTTTGCCAGTTCACCCGTTTTGGCATAGGCTTCGGCACGATTCAGGTACATTTCCGACAGGCGAAGCAGGACAGGCGAACTCAGCGTAGGAATGCCACCCTGATTCGAAAATTTGGTAATGTACACTTTATCGATTCCGTTCCGTTTTTCCTGCTGTCCCTGTGCCGTCAGCTTACGAACCAGAAAAACCCGGCGTTGATCATTCGGATACTTATTGACCAGATCCTGGTAGGCCTGAGACGCATATACTTCACCCCAGCCTACACCACCCGGCGACGTATAATACATGGAGCCAATCGCGCTAAAGCCCCGGTCATCTTTCAGGGTATGCTTGATCGCCAGGATAATTTCCCGGTTCTGCTCATTCTCAACTGAATAGAAATCCGGTACCTGCGTTGGGGTTGATAGCGTAAACCGACCATCAGCAATCACCAAGTTTGCGTAGCTGATAGCATTTGCATGATCATTCATGTACAGCGATACCCGCGACAGTAAAGCGTAGGCCGCAGCTGCACTGGCGTAACTGTTCGTTCGCACACTCGTCATAAGTTTGGCCGCTTTGGTCAGATCATTGATGACAAAGGTGTACACATCTTTCACCGTTGCCCGACTGGCATCGTCGTCGGCTTTGGTATCGGTTTTGATAATAATGCCAGGATTTGTTTCCGGGCTCTGGTTATAAGGGCGACCAAACAGCCGAACCAGATCGAAATGGACCATAGCCCGCAGGAACAGGTTCTCGCCTAAAAGCTGATCAAGCTCTTTCGACGTGCCTTCTTTAATGGCACCAATTACTTTGTTGCAACCCACAATAACCTGATATCCTTTCCTGTAAATCTGGAGTGAATTGCCCTGATCTGACGTATGGCGGTATGTATAGGTCAAAAAGAGTGGGTCGGTCGTGGTGCCGCTTAGTGTCAGGTTGTCGCCCGGATACTCGTTCATAATGAACAGGTTACGAGTGTAGTCGGAATCTTTCAGAAAGGTGTAATTGCCGTCTGTAGCGGCCCGTAGCCCCTGAGCGTTTTGCAGAATAACTTCTTCGGAAAGACCGTTGTAGGCTGTTTTGTCGATACTACAGGCGGAGGCCAACAGCACACTTCCCAGCAGTATAAAACGTGAAAAAATAGGTGTCATATTCAGAGAAAGATTAGAAGCTGAGTTGAACGCCAAAAACAAACTTTTTGCTGAAGGGGTATTTCGTACCGACTTCGCCCGTTTCTGTTACGTCGGGGTCAATGCCCGAAAAATTCGTGATCGTGAACAGGTTATCGCCCGATGCCGTCAGTCTGACGCCGGTAAGACTGGCCTTTTTCACCAAAGCCGTCGGTAGCTCATAGCTCAGGCTGACGTTGCGTAAGCGGAGATAATTGCCATTTTCGAGAAAACGCGACGAAGGACGCTGGGCATTGTTGTTGCCGCCAATCATGTACTTCGGGTGTGTGGCAATATCGCCTTGTTTTTCCCAGCGGCTCCAGCCTTTCTGCAAAGCCATCAGGTTATAGCGGTCATACGCGCCGTCATTATCGAACAGGTTGCGGTCGCCGTTATACAGTGTCGCTCCCGTCGAGTAAGTGAAGAACGCATTCAGCTCAAGACCTTTCCAGCTCAGGACCTGACGGATACCGCCGAACAGTTTCGGATTGGCATTGCTGCCGATAAACTGAATTGTCGCTTCGTTGTAATTACCCGTTGTCGTCGATGTGCCGTCAGCATTCACCTTTTCCCAAAGTGGCGAGCCAGTCTGCGGATCGACGCCCGCCCACCGACGCATGTACCAACTGTTCAGTGGCTGGTCGATGGCGAAAGGGCGCATGTTGTTCGCAACAAAAGTACGATCGCCATAGAGGGCGGTAACCCGGTTGCGGTTCATGCCAGCGTTGAGTTCGGCCCGCCATTTCAGGGCTGTGTTCTGAAGGATATCGGCGGATAAAACGACCTCAAGGCCCCGGTTCAATACGGCTCCAACGTTCTCTGTAATGGACGCATAGCCGCTTGTAGCCTGTAAAGGACGATTGAAGAGCAGGTTGTCTGTCAGGCGGTTATACAGATCGACTGAGACGGACAGACGATTCCATAACGTAGCGTCAATTCCTAAATTCGTGTTGTTCGATACTTCCCAGGATAGATTCGGATTTTCGATGCGGGTTGGATAGGCAGATGGAACTCCGGCATACTGACCCGTGAGGTTATATAAGCCCTGTGACGCATAATCACTGATGCCGTCGGCGTTACCGGTGGTGCCGTAGCTCAGCCGGAATTTCAGGTTATTCAATGTAGGATTGCTCCGCAGAAATGCTTCGTTGGAAGCCACCCAGGTCAGACCAACGGCGTAAAAGTTGCCGTATTTGTGGTTGCTCCCGAATTTCGAGGAGCCATCGCGACGGAACGAAGTCGTTACGAGGTATTTCTCGTTATAGCCGTAATTTGCCTGAAACAGATAGGACGAAAAGGCATTATCTGTTTTGGTGCCGTTGATGCTCTCGGCCTGCGAGGTTGCGTCCAGAATATTGAGTCCCGAAAAAATTCCCTTGCCAGTAGCACCCAGCGACTGATAGTAGTATGTCTGGTACTCATAGCCAGCCAAACCGTCGAGGCTATGACCACCTCCGAAACTGTGCCGGAAACGAAGCAGATTGGACGTGAGCAGGGTGTTGCTGCGGTCGGTGTAATTGGTCAGCCGCCCGAACACATCGGCAGCACTGTTACCCCGCAAATCCTGACTGGTTTCTGTGGCATAAATAGAAGTCTGCGCCCGGTTGGTCGTAGTCAGTGTGAGCCAGGGAAGCAGGTCGTATTCCGCTTTCAGGAGCAGATCGCCCGAAAGTGTGTTCTCTTTGAAGGTGCCGTATTGCTGATTGTAGATGAAGTTGGCGTTATCACGACCATACCATGTTTTAGCCCCCGTTACCGGATTATAAGGCTGGCCATTCAGGTAAGGGTCGTCGTAGGGCAGGTACGTGTAAGCACCATAGAGCGAGCCACCGCTGTTATCGTATCCACGCGTGTAGGTTCCGGCGGTGTTCAGGCTAACGCGAAACTTTTCACTCACGTTATGGCTGAAATTGAGTCGTAATCCAAAACGATCCAGTCCGGTTTCTTTCAAAATACCGTCTTCCTGATAATAGTTGCCGCTCAGGAAAAAACGGGATTTGTCGCTGCCTCCCGCTGCACTTAGCTCGGCCAGTGTGTTGCTGGCGGGTCTGAAGGCTTTATCGAACCAGTTGGTATTAGCGTTCTTTTCCGGTGCAGGCAGGTAATCATTGATATTGGCTGTTGGCCTGTCGCGCTGAAATACCTGTTTCTGGAGAGAATACAACTGTTGACCGTCGAGCAATCGAAAGTTGCCCAGACTCAGATACCCGACCCCTTTGTTTAATCGAGCCGTAACCTGCGTTTTACCAGAAGTCCCCCGGCGTGTCGTAACAACGATAACTCCGTTTGACGCCCGTGCTCCGTAAAGCGCGGTTGCCGATGCATCTTTCAGCACCGTTATCGATTCAATATCGCTGGGGTTTGGAATGCCTCCGATAACGCCATCCACTACATAAAGCGGATTGGAACTGGCCGTGAGTGTGCCCACACCCCGAATCAGGATTTTGGGCGGAGTCCGTGGATCGCCGGAGCTATTGCCAACGAATACACCGGCTGCTTTCCCCTGTAACAACTGACCGACGTTGTTGGCCGTCACGTCTTTCAACTCCTTTGCGGATACGGCCTGAGCTGCACCCGTCAGTGTTTTCTGTCGGGTGGAGGTGTAGCCCAGCACGACGACTTCATCGAGCATGGTGTCGGCTTTTTTGAGCGAAATCTCGGTATTGGTGCGATTGCCAACGGTCAGGGTTGTTCCCTGAAAACCAATCGAACTGATTTCCAGTACATCGGTTGCTGTAGCGCGAACTGAGAATGTACCCTGGGCATTGGTGGTTGTGCCCTGGGTTGTGCCACGAACCACGATGGTCGCACCCGGTAATGGCTGACCGGTATCGTCGCGAACCAGGCCAGTAAACGTCACTTGCTGCGCAAATCCGCTGATGCTTAGGCATAGCGTCAGTAGCAACGCTTTAACGAAAAGATTGCTCATGGTAGAATGTTTAAAGAAATGAGATAGGTAAGAGGACGAGGGGTTAATGTGGTAGTGTTCACGGTCTTATGCCGCGAGAGATAGATGATGTCGGGCTCTGGGGCGCCATTGCTCAGTCAAACCCGACACGAATCCGATTAGCTTAATGCCGACTTAATAGATCTCATTCAGGCCGAAAATAGGCTTGTTGGTTTTCCACTTACCCCGGGTGAAATCTGGGATTTCCATGGGTTTGCTGCCTCCCGCAATACTTTGTTCGGACAGGGGGCTGATGGCACTCCAGGCCGCAGCGTCATAGACATCGATGGGCGGAGCAACCTGATTTTTAATGGATTCGATAAATCCACGCAACACAAAGAAATCGATGCCGCCATGCCCGGAATTCTGAGCCGTTTGGGCGTGCTGTTTCCACAGAGGATGGTCGTATTTTTCCTGATAAGTGTTGAATGACTCCCACTGGTGCGGTTTAGGACTAACTCCTTCGAGATAAATCGTATCGCCATCGTCCATCCAGATCCCCTGCGTGCCCTGGGCCCGGAAACCCAGCGAATAGGGGCGGGGAGAGTTCGTATCGTGAATGATGACAATATTCTCTCCATTGGCACACTCGACCACCGTCGTAACTACATCGCCCAGCTTGAAATTCACCTTTGTGTTCGGATGATCCGGTCCCCCTTTATCGACCACGTATTTGTGTAGCCCCCTTGATTTTGTGGCCGTTGAGGTCAGGTGTGTAAACCGATTTCCCCGGTTAATATTGAGCCAGTGAGCCACTGGTCCGAGACCGTGAGTAGGATAGAGGTCGCCATTCCGATCAACGGAATGCTGGGTGCGCCAGTGAGCTTCCGAGAACCCTTTTGCGCCGAATTCAGCACCAACGCCCCCGATCGACTGACCATCGTTGAATTTAATATTTCGCAGATCATGTTCATAACCACAGTGGGCGTAGGTCATTTCGCCGAACATACCCTGACGAACCATGTTCAGAATGGCCATTACGTCGCGTCGGTAGCACACGTTTTCGAGCAGCATACAGTGAGAGCCGGTCTTTTCATAGGCATTAACCAGATCCCAGGATTCTTTCAAGGTAACCGTAGCCGATACTTCCAGACCGGCGTATTTGCCCGCTTTCATGGTTGCAACAGCCATTGGCGTATGCCATTCCCAGGGTGTAGCAATCACCACTCCATCGATGTCGTCGCGTTTGAGCATCTGCAGGAACGCGTCGTCGCCGGTTGTGTAGGCGGGTGGTGTTTTACGACCCGCTTTTTCGATCATGGCATTGGCTTTCGCAATAGACTTCGGGTCAGTGTCGCAAATAGCCGTAATCTCCACATCGTCGCGGAATAAAGCCTGCTGGATATGGCTTCGCCCGCGAGCACCAACACCGATGAACCCCAGTCGTACTTTTGATAAAGCAGGTGGCTGATTATTGGCCGATGCTGATGTAAATAATGATGGAATAAGGGGAACGGCAGCGCTACTCAGGGCAGCAGTCCGCAGAAAAGAACGACGCGTAGTTGTCATTGTTGACAAAGGTTTAATGAAAAGGACAAGAGGCCATTTAGGGCTTTCTGTAGTGCCGAACGGTTTAGGAAAATTAGTCCTTCAAAACGCCATAGTAAACAGGGATCGTCTCCATGATGGCGACAAGAATGGGCTGGACCAGTGCGCAAACGATTGCCCTACCTTGTGCAAACGTTTGTCAAAAACAGAAGAAATTTCCGATTCCACTGGATAAATAGCTATTTTGTAGAAGCGATTAATCCAACTGATGAAAGAAACAATTACAATCAAGGAAATTGCCCGTCGGTTACGTATCTCACCGTCTACTGTTTCGCGGGCTTTGCAGGATAATCCGCGTATTAGCCAGCCAACCCGCGAGGCTGTTCGTGCTTTGGCTGGCGAGTTGAAGTATTTTCCGAGTACGACGGCCCGTAACCTGCGAAGTGGAAAGACGGGTGTATTTGCGATGGTGCTGCCCGAAATCAGGGAGAATTTTTTCTCGGAAGTAGTCAATGGTGTTGAAGAACTGGCGTTTAGCCACCAGTATACCGTTGCACTCTATCAATCGCACGATCTGTTCGAGCGGGAAAAACAGATTCTGGCGGTGCTGGCGTCGAACCGGGTCGATGGAATCATGCTGTCGGTCGCGAAAGAGTCACAGCAATTTCAGCACGTTCAGGATCTGATCGACCGGGGTATTCCCGTGGTTTTATTCGACCGGATTCCACCAAAAATTGAGGCTCATCAGGTAGGCTGTGATATTGAGAAAGGGGCTTATGACGCCACTAAATGGTTAGCGAATCGTGGGTTTCGCCGGATTGCGCTACTGAATGGGCCTCACCCCCTGGTGGCCAGTGAAGACCGGTATCGAGGCTACATCAAGGCGTTGGTTGAAGAGCAGTTGCCAGTCGAAAATGCGCTGATCAAACGGGTCGATCTGACCACGGAAGATATTACGGAAAAAATGACCCAATTGCTGCTGTCGGCGAATCGGCCCGATGCGGTGCTGGCCTTTAACGATTATGTAGCCCTGGATGCGATGCAGATTTGCCGTAGGCAGGGGCTGCGCATCAATGAAGATATTTCGTTCGTCAGTTTTGCCAACCTACCTCTCAATACCTATCTGGAGCATCCGCCATTGGCCTCCGTTGAGCAGCACCCCTATCAGATCGGATTGAAAGCGGCTGAAATTCTGCTGTCCATCACTGATCCTAAAACAGACGATCCTGACAATGGCTTTCAGCGGGTTATGCTGGAACCGGAGTTGATCATTCGAAAGGGGTAGTTGTGCCGTGGTTTCAATTTCCCTTGTAAATCGTCAAGACAGCCTTCAAAACCCTCAAACCAACTCAATTGGCTGACCGACGAAATTATGTTAGCTGTTTCGTCTGGAAACTTGCCCGAATCCTGTATTATTATATATAAATTATTTTTTTTTGGATACTTAATTGCAATTTGTGACTTAGCATGAGCTAAGCCACTCTAAGAAAAAGGGAAGTTTACGTGTAAGTGATGATGTAGATTGTAGAGAAGTTCAGATAGATTGGTGGTCTGTATCTTGCTCATTTGATGCTTGCTACTGGAGTTTTATGTATACTGAAAATAGGAATGTTTGTAGTTATTCAGGTGATGCAGGTCCAGGAGGGAGTTATTATGGTATATATATAGCAGATCAATCCATTCTACCAAGGTATAATTTACTGACGGCTATTAAAAGTACCAGTACCCTTACTCCAACTCAGGAACGTCAATTGGAAGAAGCACTCAATGATTTTGTTGGACCTTGTCTCAACACTGCTATTTACAAAATAATGGTAGCAAAAGGTCAAATGTTTAATTTTAGAATTGATCCAAGTGTCTCATATCCTGCTAATTATAATCCCTTTAACAATAATCTAACATTTCAATCGGCAGCCAATATTGACCAGCCTGATTTCTTAAGAGAGGAGCTTTTTCACGGATATCAGAATTCCTTTTATGAAAATAAGACATCTCAATATGCTAATACTGGTAAATCTAATATTGAATTTGAGGCCAAACTCTACAAAGACCTACTCAGTGTTATAAGTGGGAGCGGTGGAAGCTTTACTGGAGTTACTTTCTCTAATAATTGGTATGATAGTTATGTTCAATGGATTAAAGAGTTAACAGATAGTTTTACTAAATACCCATCCGTTATTAACATGGATAAATACAATTTTTTCTTGGAATAATTTAAACAACCTTACCCTGAATATAATACACCTAGTGTGCCTGGCATGAAACCTGATGCATTAATGAATGCTATTCTAGGGTCAATGTGTACACATTAAAACAAACTAGTTTATGAAAAAGAGAATGACTTTCATTCTGTTACTAATTCTTTGGTCCACAGCCTTACGTGTGTCTGGCCAGGGTAATTTTGATAAACGTGTACTTAAAGGCTCGATAGAATCATATTCGGTGTCGATCAGTGGAACGGACATTATTGTTAAAAATCAGAAAAACAAGTTAACAAGAACAACTCCTAATTATAATATTGAAAAGGTTTCAACATCTGGTATAGATGCTGAAAAGGTTTATACGGATATAATGGATAATTTAAGGACAGCTTTAAGTAGTAAACAGAAGTCACTGTTCAAATCAGGAAAAAATATATTAGTAAGCTTTGAAATTAATAATCAGGGAAAAATAGAAGAGCCTGTTTTTTTTCTGCCGAATGATTCTCCATTAACAATAGCTGAGATTGAAAATATAGAAAAGATAATCAAAAAAACTAGAGTGAATTTCAAAAATCCTGATCAATATTCATCAATTAATTTTATACCATGGAATATTGTACTGAGAAGTAAAGACTTATGAAAGAGGAGACTACGGCGCTATTGTAAGGCTTTAGGTTTCTCTTCAAACCCCAAGTCTATTGCAGCTATCAGCAAGCCTGTTACTGAAATTGGGTGAGGTCAACTCTAAATAACGACTCATTGGATGATTTACTGTAAGAGAAGTGAATCGCACTTGTTAGGCTTCGAATCGGCATCACAAACTCTGAAAATTTGCCCCTTGAACCTAAACTTAACGTGATTAGAATCGAAAAATGCCAATAAAAAAATTAATAAAAAACGGTCTATCATAAAAAAGAAGCAAGTCGGTTATGGCTTGCTTCTTTTTATGTTTTTTTCAAAATACGCCAACTTTTCAATTTATTTCCATATCTCTACCCTTAAGGCGGCTATGTATATTACCGAATATTAGCGATTCAAAATTGAAAAACTCACGCTGCTAACAGTGAAGAGTTTACAGACAGCATAACGGTTAATGCAATCGGGGCTTTCACTAGCGTTTCATTAACCTAGTTCTGGTTGCTCGGCTGGAATAACGCCCAGTTCCTGACCTACTTTGGTAAACGCTGCCACGGCCTGTTGCAGATGCGCTGGCTCGTGACCCGCCGAAATCTGTACCCGAATCCGGGCTTTCCCGTTTGGTACAACCGGATAGAAGAAGCCAATGACGTAAATGCCTTCCTGAAGGAGTCGGGCGGCAAACTCCTGCGCCAGTGGAGCATCGTAGAGCATGATTGGGACAATGGGATGTTCGCCGGGCAGAATGTCAAATCCAGCAGCGGTCATGGCTTCCCGGAAATAACGGGTGTTGTTTTCTAACTTGTCACGAAGTGCGGTAGAACCTTCCAGTATATCCAGCACTTTGAGCGATGCGCCAACAATGGACGGGGCCAACGTATTCGAAAACAGGTACGGACGCGACCGCTGGCGCAGCAACTCAACAATCTCTTTGCGAGCCGCCGTGAACCCACCCGATGCGCCACCAAGTGCTTTGCCGTAGGTGCCGGTAATAATGTCGATACGGCCCAGCACATTCCGGTACTCCGGTGTACCACGGCCAGTTTTGCCCATAAAACCGCTGGCATGGCATTCGTCAACCATGACCATCGCACCATATTGATCGGCCAGATCGCAGATTTTATCCAGTTGCGCGATGGTGCCGTCCATGGAGAAAACCCCATCCGTAACGATCAGCGTCCGGCGTGATGATGAAGCGGCCTTCAACTGGGTTTCCAGGTCGGCCATGTCGTTGTGTTTGTAGCGGAATCGCTTCGCTTTACACAACCGAATGCCGTCAATGATGGACGCGTGGTTGAGTTCATCCGAAATGATCGCGTCTTCCTCGCCCAGCAACGGCTCGAAAACGCCACCGTTTGCATCGAAGGCAGCAGCATACAGAATGCAGTCTTCAGCCCCAACAAAATCAGCGGTTCGGCGTTCCAGTTCTTTATGAATATCCTGCGTTCCGCAGATGAACCGCACCGACGACATACCGAATCCGTGACTGTCCAGCGTGTTATGAGCAGCCGCTACTACATCCGGGTGCGAGGATAGGCCCAGGTAATTATTGGCACAGAAGTTCAATACCTCCCGACCGTCGTGAATGGCAATAACGGCCGATTGGGGCGATACAATGATACGTTCGGACTTATAGAGACCGGCTTCTTTAATCGCGTTTAGTTCTTGCTGAAGTTGTTCTTTGATCGTTCCGTACATGGTGTTTATTGGACTGTGACAAGCGGCCGGTAAACCGTTGTCAGGTTAGCAATCATTTCCTGCGTCATTCGGGCCAGATCGAAGGCGGGTTTCCAACCCCAATCATGCCGGGCCACTGAATCATCGATGGTTTTTGGCCAGGATTCAGCAATGGCCTGCCGGAAATCCGGTTTGTATTGCGTTACAAAATTCGGAAAATATCCCTGAATAGCTGCTGTTAGTTCAGCGGGCGTAAAACTCATACCCGCCAGATTGTAGGATGTCCGGACACTGATCTTCGATTCCGGAGCGTCCATCAATTCAAGTGTAGCGCGCAGGGCATCATCCATGTAAATCATTGGCAGCAAGGTGTCTTCTGCCAGAAAGCACTCAAAATCATGCCCCTGAACAGCCTCATGAAAAATCGCTACCGCATAATCTGTAGTGCCTCCACCGGGCATAGACTGGTAGCTGATCACACCCGGATAGCGGATGGATCGAACATCCAGTCCATACCGTTTATGGTAATAAAGTGACCAGTTTTCAGCGGCAACTTTACTAATTCCGTAAACAGTTGCCGGGTCCAGAAAGGCCGTTTGGGGCGTTTCATACTTGGGTGCGTGTTCGCCAAAAGCGGCAATCGAGCTGGGTATGAACAGTTTTCTGATTTTATGCAGCCGAGCAACTTCCAATACATTCAACACGGTTTGCATATTCAGATTCCAGGCCCAGAGCGGGTCGCTTTCACCCTTTGCCGACAGTACAGCGGCCAGATGGTAGATCTGCGTAACCCGATGCCGACGAACAACCTCGGTTAGCGCATCGGGTTTAGTGGCATCCAGCAATTCAAAAATCCCCTGGTCAGATTGTGGTTTTCGCAGGTCGGCGGCAATGACATTGTTGACACCGAATCGGTTTTGTAATTGCGGGAGCAGGGCTGTTCCAATCTGCCCGTTTGCACCGATAACTAAAATGGTTTCTCGTTTCATTGTCTGTCAATAGAAACTTTGGAAACAGATGAAATGAAGTTCAATTAATCAATGATTTCAGTATTGATTATTTCTGGCACAAAGTTAAGTTTGCAGATAATAAATAGATCAATAGATTATCAAACAGTGAATATTGTTCTATCAAACCTTATTTGAAGATAAAATTTCTAAATACGATTTGAGCCGGAAAGGCTTGGAGAAAAATTTTCGGCATGGAATTGATCGACGAAATCGATAAGAAGCTGTTACGATTGCTTCAGCAGGATGCGAAGTTAACGACGAAGGAACTGGCCGCTCAATCAGGGCTGACGCTGTCGCCGGTTTATGAACGAATCAAACGTCTGGAAGAACTTGGCTTCATCAAGCAATACGTTGCGGTGTTGAACAAGAGTCTGCTCGGTCAACCCATTACAACGTTTTGCCAGGTATCAATGCGCTACCACGACAAAGCGTTTATTGATAAGTTTGAAGAAGAAATACAGAAGCTGGAGGAAGTACAGGAATGCTATCACATGGCCGGACAGGTGGATTTTCTGCTTAAAATTCATGTCGGTAGCCTCAATGAATACCATGATTTTGTGAAATACAAACTTTCTCAGATTGAGAACATTGGCGTACTCAACAGTACGTTTGTTCTAAAGGAAATCAAGCATAATCTGGGTTATTACATTCCGTAGTGACGCTGTTTCCCCAAAACTGGAAAGTACCATCAATTGTTAATGCGTGGCAGGGCCCAGCCTTTGCGGATGGCAGTCAGACGAACCAGCGTGATGACGCCCGCCGAAACGATAAAGTTCAGGTTGGGGTCGAGGTTTAGTGACCAGCCAATCTGGTACAGGACTGCGCCCGCCAGACAGGCCGTTGCGTAGAGCTGCCGATCAAAAATCAGCGGTAAGTCATTGACCAGTGTGTCCCGGATCACTCCCCCGAAAAGGGCAGATATTACACCCAGCAGCATGGCTGCCCAGTTATTTACGCCCGCATTCAGGGCTTTTTGCATACCCAGAATGGTATAGATGCCAATGCCGATGGTATCGAAAATTAAGAGGGGTCGTCGAAGCGTTCCCAACCACCACCGCCGGCATAATACCGCAATGATAACGCTTATGATAATGACAATCAGGTAGTTTGGGTCGCGTATCCAGGCAATGGGGTGAGCTCCCATGATGATGTCTCGCAGCGTGCCACCCCCAATGGCCGTTAGAAATCCAATGAAAAATATACCGAAAAGGTCGTGGTACATTTTTTTGCTCAAAGCCGACAGGGCACCGGAGATCGCAAATACGCTTGTGCCTACTAAATCGGTCAGGTACCAGATGGTCATTGAAAAAGCAATCAATTTAAACTTGTTATTGGGAGATTTCCCAAAGGTACACAAGCGGTCCTTATCGAACCGCTGCCCGAAGTGACGATGCCCGGACAATCAACTGGGTTTCCATCACTTTCGTTTCTCTGGGCACGACAGTTTCTTCGGTAGCGTCCAGTTGTTTCAGTAATAGCCGTACCGTTTCAGCGCCCATATCCTGTATGGGCTGACTGACACTGCTCAGGGCTGGTGAAAAAAATGCAGAGACCGGCTCATTGTTGAAACTCACCACCGCTACATCCTGAGGAATACGCAACCCTTTTTGATTCATGGCATACATAGCCGGATAAGCAACCCGGTCGCTGATCATAACCACACCGTCTGGAGGTTGGGGGAGACTCATCAGCGTCAGCGTTTGCATGATGGTGTTTTCCTGTGTATAATCGCAATGAACCACATACTGATCGCCAACGCTGAGGCCATGTTTGGCCAGGGCTTCCCGGTAACCGGCTACACGTTGGTTGCTGAGCAGTAGTTGTGAAGGACCGGCCAGAAAGCCGATTCGCTGACAGCCATTTTCAATTAAATGTTCGGTAGCTTTAAAGGCAGCTGCCTTATTATCAACAATGACTTTAGAAACATCGATGCTTTCGGCATAACGGTCAAATAACACCAGCGGAATGTTCTTACGGGCCAGGCGTTCGACATGCTCATAATTGTCGGTATCCCGCGAGAGTGAAATAATAAAACCTTCTACCTGACTCCGCATCAGGTTCTGAATATTGGTGATTTCCCGCAGATAGGACTCGTTTGTCTGACACACTAACACGCTATAGCCCGCCTGAAGGGCCGATTCTTCAATGCTATTTAGCATCGCTGAAAAATAATAATAACTCAGGTTCGGCACGATGACACCGATGGTTCGGGTGCGGCTTTTGGCCAGATTCTTCGCTAGCTGATTCGGCTGGTAATCCAGTTCTTCGGCAAGGCGTACAACGGCACTTCGGGTATCGGGATGAATTTCGGGCATTCCACGTAAGGCACGTGAAACGGTCGAAATTGAAATATTGAGCGAACGGGCAATGTCTTTTATTGTTACGGGTGTATTTTTCACAACACTGGGATCAATTCGTAGAAATATAACTTTTAAAGGAAAGCAATAGAGATGCTATCAACTACTCCCTAAAGCTGGATAAAATCGATTGTCAATTATAAATAAAAATATTTACTGTTTTTAAGAGTCAATACTTCTATGCAAGCGTTACCGCAAGCGTTTGCGGTAACGCTTGCACGAAAAAAGCAATTAATTGCACGGACAACCTCTCTTGTTTTTGTATTAACCCTGTATATTAGTGTAAAATACCCAGTAAACGCTTCTGAAGCGGATACAGAAAAGCCATTAATAAATTATATAGGCTGGCTGGTGTAATTGTACTTTACAGAGGACGTTTACTGGGGTACTACTGATGTTAAAGACAGATAGTGCCTGAAATATTTCTGAGTCAGTTTAAATGTGTCGAGATAACACAAATACGTTTTACTCTTTTTGTAACTTACTGGTATGGCTACGTCCACGATGATTCCTGCTGATGAAGTGCTGATGGCACAACTCTGGGTTCGCTTCAAGGCCGGTGATGAAAAAGCGTTTGACCAATTGGCCCGTGCCCGCTATCGGGTATTGTTCAATTATGCCACCCGTTTCACTAAAGATCGGGATCTAATCAAGGATTGCCTTCAGGATTTATTCATGGAACTATGGAATCGACGCAAAGCCGTTGTCGAAACGCCTTATGTGACGATATACCTAATCAAAGCGCTGCGAAACAATCTGATCCGTAAGCTACGTCGTGAGCAGGGATGGCGTGCAGCTACTGAAGAAGGCATCGAGCCTGAAACCGTGATTACCGACGGTATGACCGCCGAAGCCGAATGGATTGCCGAGGAAGCGATGACCGAAACGGAACAGAGCTTACGGCAAGCTGTTGGGCAATTGCCTAAACGGCAGCAGGAGGTCGTTTTTCTGAAATTTTACGAAGGACTTTCAAACGACGATATCGCGCAGGTAATGGATGTTGAAAAACAAACAGTCGCCAATTTTCTGTACCGTGCCATGACGCAACTGCGCAATTACCTGCCCGCCCGTATTTTTTCCTGATCCTTAATCAAGCGAGTTAATTTCTAGCCCTGATAAGCCCTTTGCTAACAGCAAAGGGCTTATCAGGGCTAGTTCTTTTCAGGAAAAACCTATCCAGCTCTTGTCAAATTCATTGATCAGTGGTATTTCCCAACTAATTCACAAAAAATTTCATTCGGAAAGGGTATCGCTTTAGTATAGTGGTCTATTTCATTATAAAAAGGAGGAAACTGTCAGACCCAGAGCATGCCTGATTATACCGACTATACGTTTGACGACTTTGTGCTGGATGCCCGGTTTCGGGAGTGGGCATTGACCGATTCGCCCACTGAACGGGAATTCTGGAACAACTGGCTACAGGCGAATCCCGATAAACTCGATCTGGTGCTGGCTGCCCGGCAGTTCGTGATTCAAATGCACCAGTCGCACGATGAATTGACTGATGAGGAACTGGATACTGAATTAAATCGACTGCAGACGACCCGGCAGCAGTCGCCCGATCAGGACGAACAAACGGATCGGCGATGGTTCGGTGGTTGGCTGCAGGTAGCCGCTGCTTTACTTGTTATTGGCCTGGGAAGCTGGTTTTTTGTTAGCCGACAAACGGCTAGTACGCCTTTAGCCGTTTTTCATCAAAATGCTGAACAACAGACTGAATCGTTAAGGGAAGTTACCAATGAGACCGGAGCCAGTCGGCTGGTTAGATTGCCGGATGGAAGTCGGGTAACGCTACGTAACGGGAGCCGAATTAGCTTCCCTATCGCTTTTACGGCCCGTCAACGGGAGGTGTTTTTGGTTGGAGAAGCTTTTTTTGATGTTGTTCGTCGTCCTAAACAGCCTTTTCTGGTTTATACGAATCAGCTAACGACGAAAGTCCTGGGGACTAGCTTCACCGTACGGGCTTACGAAGGCGACAAAGAAGCTAAGGTAATTGTTCGGACGGGTAAGGTGTCTGTTTTTACGACGCCAGTCGCTGGAAAGCCCGGGGAGTCCGATAAAGTACAACCCGCGTTTATTCTAACGCCCAATCAGCAGGTAACCTTTAATCCGGAAGAGAAACAACTAACGCGATCTTTAGTAGCTGCACCTGTGCCCATTGTGGCGTCAACAGCGCAGCCGCAAACCGTTGTTTTCGATCATACGCCCGTAATAAAGGTGTTTAAAAGTCTCGAAGCGGCCTACGGAATTATGATTAACTACGATGCTGATTTGCTGGTCGGTTGCGAATTGACTGCCGAATTTGGGCAAGAATCGCTTTTCGAGAAACTGGATCTGATTTGCCGGGCCACCGAATCAAGATATGAAGTGATCGATGCGCAGATTGTCATTTATAGTAAAGGTTGCCGCCAGGTTAACGAACAGAGATAAATACCCAATAAACCAGCCAAACACCAGTATGAACAAACCCGATCAGTTCGTCGAACAGAAGCAATTGTAGCCTTACCTCATTCGCATGGCAGGTGATGCCAAAGCGGACCTACTAACTTATTTCTCATCATCCAGATTACGGCATTTTTCAGGATCCAGTTCAAAACTGGGTAAGGGGATTTTTTGTGCCAAACTTTTAATGAGTATCTTTTCTTAATTCTATGATAACCACTACAAAACCACGGGTGATTTTCGGAAAAATCATGCGAACTGCGTTTTATCAGGTCTTCATCCTGGCTTGGTGTTCCAGCCTGGTGCTGGCCTTCGACGGAAAGGGGCAGGAAGTACTAAACCGACCCATTTCAGTCACTATCGAAAATCAGCAGGTCGAGCAAGCCATCAAAAAAATTGGTAAGCTGGCTTCTGTGCGCTTTATATACAGTCCACAACTTATCCGCTCAGACCGAAAAGTGAACCTATCGGTCCAGAGCCAGCCCCTTGCCGACGTGCTAAATACATTGCTGACACCGCTTCATGTGACTTATGAAGTTGTCGGCTCTCAGATCATCCTGCGAAATGCAGACAATAACGGTCAACGGACGCTGCCACTGACAGCGAAAGAAGCTCAGATTGCTCCGACCGATCAAACCGTAACGGGCACCGTTTCTGACGAAAAAGACGCTCCCTTACCCGGGGTAACCATCGCGGTAAAAGGCACCACGCGAGGCACAACAACCGACGCAAACGGGAAATATTCACTCACCGTACCCGAAAAAGCAATCCTGGTATTCTCGTTTGTGGGTTATGAGCGTCAGGAAGTGGTTCTGGGCAATCAGACAGCGCTGAATATTCAGCTAAAGGCCGAATCACGGGGCCTGGACGAAGTTGTCGTGGTTGGTTATGGTACACAGAAACGGGCTACCTTAACGGGTTCCGTGGCTACTATCGATTCGAAAGTTTTTCAGGATAGAGGAGTTGTCGACAACCCCTTGTCGGCCCTCCAGGGGCAGATTCCGGGTGTTGTCGTTACCCGCACCTCATCGGCTCCCGGCCGGGCAAACTGGAACTTTCAGGTTCGGGGCGCTTCATCGAGCAATGGTGCCGAACCGCTGATCATTGTCGATGGAGTTCCACTGGTTAACCAGAGTGCATTGAACTCCATCAATCCCAACGATATTGAAAACATATCGGTACTGAAAGATGCTTCGGCAGCTATCTACGGTGCCCGGGCGGCCGGTGGTGTCGTATTGGTTACGACAAAACGGGCAAAATCGGGCAAGGTGCAGATCCAGTACGATGGGTCTGTTTCCCAGAAAACACTTGGGCTGCAACCGCACCTGATCAATGTGAATCAATTTGGACAGGGTTTGCTCGATGCCACGACGAACGATTTTTATGGTGTTCCACCGACCTCATTTCTCTGGTATCGGCTTGGGCAACTGGAGGTCAATCCGCCAGCATCTGGTTTTATCGACTTCACAACCAATAATGGACAACCGGTCAGTGCCGCATCACACCCGTTGAATCCGGGCTTTGGCGATGTGAAGGATTTAACGTTTTTCAACACCAACTGGGTAGATGTATTATGGGGTAAAGCCACGTCTACGCAGCATAATCTGAGCGTATCGGGCCGGGGCGAAAAATCGGGCTATCGGGTTTCGTTGGGTTATTTGCGCGATGGAAGCCTTCTGCAATGGGGCCAGAACTCGAACAGCCGCTACAACATTCGCCTGACCCACGATTACCAGTTCACGAGCCGGTTGAAATTAGAATCGAATATCTCACTGGAGAAAAATGACATTGTTCAGCCGACGCTGCTGAGTAGTGTACTAGGGCAATATCAGCAGCCCGGTTTTCCAGTTTCGACGGTGGATGGCAAACCCTATGCCTGGGGAACGCAATACAGCCCGAACTGGCAGGCCGAATTGGGTGGTGAGAATAAAGAATATAACACACGGGTATTCACTAATTTCAAGTTGACCTACGAACTAGGCAAGAACCTGCGCTTAGTGGGAACGGCGGGCTATAACTGGACATCGACCGATATCAAAGAGCAGGCGAAATCGATTCCCTGGTATAACTACCTCGGCACCATTCAGGCTGCCAGTAACCCCACGCAGCCAAACACCTATTATTCGCGTCGACTGGTTAAAGATGCCTATACTAACCTGAATGCGTATCTGGAATATTTTAAAACCGTCAACAGTACGCACGATGTAGGGGTTACGGTGGGTACGAACTACGAACGCGACGAGGCCAATGCCTATACGGCCCGAACGAATTACGTTGCCAACGATAATGTGCCTTCGCTGAATCTGGGTATTGGCGATAACACGACCAAGAGTGTAACCGAGAGCCAGAACCACTACGCAATCGGGTCTTATTTTGGTCGCTTCAATTATGCATTCAAGCAAAAATATCTGGTTGAGGTCAACGCTCGTTACGACGGTTCCTCCAAGTTTAGTGCGGCCAACCGCTGGAAGGCATTTTATGGTATATCGGGCGGGTGGCGCATCTCACAGGAAGACTTTATGAAAGGCTTGACCTGGCTGGATGAACTGAAATTGCGGGGATCGTACGGCACCGTTGGTAACCAGAATGGTATTGGCCTGTACGATTACATTCAACTCTTGAACGTGAGTGCCACCGCCGGGCCAAACAATAGCGGATTCCCGATTATTGGCACCAGTCCGGTCGTCTATGTGGCTCCAACTGCTAGTTTGGTGAGCCTGAACCGTACCTGGGAAAAGATAGAAACCACCAACTTCGGCGTCGATTATTCAGTACTGCAACGGCGTTTATCGGGGAGTTTCGATTACTTCGTGAAGCATAACCGCAACATGCTGCTGGGCCAAACCTATCCGGCCGTTATTGGCGCAACGGCTCCAGCTGCTAACATTGGTCACCTGAAAGCCTGGGGTTGGGAAACGTCGATTCAGTGGCGGGATAAAATTGGAAATGTAAACTACCGCATTGGTGGTTCGCTGACCGATAACCAGAACAAACTGATTAGCTATGGTGGTGCCAATGTGCTCAACCCAGGTCTGAATGGCCCAGTTGAAGGCTACCCACTCAACTCCTACTTTGGCCTGGAGTATGCCGGTCGTATTCAAACGGCGGAGCAACTGGCGGCTTATCGCCCTTTGGCCGCCGGGAATAACATCAGCATGCCTGTAACAACGGCCACACTACCAGGCGTTCGATTGGGTGATAACATGTTCAGAGACCTGAATGGGGATGGGAAACTGACAACACCGGGTGATTTGAAATACCTGGGCCGCGACGATCCACGCTATAGCTTCGCGTTGAATCTGGGTGCAGACTGGAACGGTTTCGATTTCTCAGCGGTGTTTCAGGGCGTTGGTCAGCGAACAATTTTCCGGGAAGGAAACTGGCGCGTTCCGTTCGGCTCCATATTCCAGGGGCAAACCGATTTCTGGGTAGGCAAAACCTGGACGCCAACCAATACGGATGCCTATTACCCGAATCTGTCGGCTGGTCAGAACGGTACAACCTACAATACCTACAACTACCAGGCTTCGGACTGGTCAGTACAAAATGGGGCGTATGTACGGTTAAAGAATCTGGTCGTAGGCTATACACTTCCACAATCCCTGACTCAAAAGTTGAAAATTGACCGGTTCCGTATCTACTACTCGGGTAGCGATCTGTGGGAAATCAGCAAGATCAAGGATGGCTGGGACCCCGAAGCACCCCGAGCTGCGGGTCGAATTGCCGATCCTAACCGGGTTACGGCCGTTGATCGGTATCCCTTCTATCGTTTACATACAGTCGGCGTAAACGTCACCTTTTAATCAGGAGGTCTACCTGGATTTTAAAACTTCTGATAGACCTTAACCATAGAAAAGACATGAAACCGTTTCGATTCTCATATACGCTATTGCTGGCGGGGGCGCTTTCCCTCACACAAACCAGTTGTAATAAAGCACTTGATCTGGATCCGCTGGACCAGCTTTCTGATGCCGCCTACTGGACATCGCCGAATGATTTTCTACTGGCTGCCAATGCCTTCTATCCGTACATGCGCACCTTTGCGGATGTCGTTTACGATACTCCGCCCAATACCTCGAACCAGAATTACCATACGGATTATAAAGCAGATATACTGGCCTCTCAGAATATTTTCAGCCGGGGACTAAATACCGTACCAACGACGGATAGTCCGTATAGTATCGGTTACACACGCATCCGGAACATTAACTACCTGTTGAGTAAAGCACCAACCTACCCAACACCGGCTGAGATCAGCAAATACGTTGCCGAAGCGAAGTTCTTTCGGGCGTATATTTATTTCGATCTGTTGCAGGTTTACGGGGGTGTTCCGATCATCAATAAGTTGCTGGCCCCAGATTCGCCCGAGTTGCAGGCGCCCCGGAATACTCGTGATGAAGTCGTTGATTTTATCATCAAAGACCTCAATGAAGCTATTGCCGATCTACCCATAAAAACTGCTCAGACTGCTGCTGAACTGGGGCGGATCAATAAAGAGGTTGCCCAGTCATTTCTGGGACGGGTTGCTCTCTATGAAGGCACCTGGCAGAAATTTCGCTCGGGTGCACGGGCTAATGCTCTTCTGGACATAGCTATTAGCGCGAGTGGCGCGGTGATTACGGGTGGTCAATATCAGCTATTTGCCCCGGCTGCCCTGGGTGATTCGGCTCAGAAATACCTATTCATTCTGGAAAATCAGAAGTCGAATCCGGCCAGCATTCAGAAATCAGCCAATAATGAGTACATTCTGGCCAACCGCTACGACCAGACGGTACGGATGATCAACAACAATGTGAGCCGGTCAACACCCATCAATCTGACCCGGAATTTTGTAAACCTGTACCTAAGTAAAGATGGTTTGCCGATCGAAAAGTCACCCTTGTTTAAAGGGTACGCCACGATGACATCCGAGTTCGAGAATCGCGATAACCGGATGCGGTATAACATGAAAATTGCGGGTGGTTATTACTGGTCGCCCAATGCCAACTGGCGCATCGACTGGACGGGCGGCCCGGCCGACAGAGCCAATGCCGATGGATCGCCCTTTAAGCCCTATGCCAACGGAACATCGGGATACTACAGCCAGAAATGGGTAGCGGAGCGTCAGGTTCCTGATAATCAGGAAGCCTATGATTATCCGGTAATTCGGTATGCCGAAGTTTTGCTGAACTACGCTGAGGCCGTGTTTGAACGGAATGGAACCATTAGCGATGCTGATCTGGACAAGTCGTTAAATCTGGTCCGGAATCGGGTTAACAAAGCAATGCCAAAATTGAGCAACCAGTTTGTCACGACCAATGGGTTGGACATGCGGACGGAAATTCGGCGGGAACGGACCATTGAACTGTATCAGGAAGGCTTCCGGCTCGATGATCTGAAGCGTTGGCACAATGCCGTTGAAGTTCTCACCAAACCACTGGTCGGCGTTAAGTGGACGGGTACTGAATTTCAGACACTTTGGCCTTCACAGGCCGCTACGGCGAAAGATGCGGAAGGAAACCTGATCGTGGATGGCAGCCGCTCCTTCAGTGAGAAAAACTATCTGCTACCTATTCCTTCCCAGCAGATCCAGCTGAACCCCAAGCTCGAACAAAATCCGGGCTGGTAATTCTATCCCAATAATTTTTTTTAGTGATTCCTGTATGCGAGGTGATCCGGAAATATGACTTCCGGATCACCGCCCGCTACGCCTTTGCTTTTTTCGGACCACACCTGTTCACCTTCCCTTTCATTCTTTCTATTCCTAAGTCGTTAAACTTTACGTTACATGCAAAAAAAAGAACTCAACCTACTCTATTTATGGGCTATGGGTTTGGGGCACTCATGCCCCCAAAGCACTAAAGTCGCTTCATTTGTAAAGACACTACTGCATTTTCTGCTGTTTTTCTGGACATCGGCCGCGTCAGTTCTGGCTCAGCCATTTGTGCATCCGGGCTTACTTCATAAACAGGCCGACCTGGATCGGATGAAAGTTAAAATTGCGGCCAATGCACAGCCCTGGAAATCGAGCTGGGACATTTTGGTGGCTAACTCACACTCGTCGCTCGGTCGGGCCTTTACCAATCCGGTACCTACAATCATTTATCGTGGTTTTGATGGCACGAACACCGAGAACTACGCGTCGCTTTTTCGGGATGCTGCGTCGGCTTACGCTACGGCTTTACGCTGGCAAATCACGGGTGACAATGCCTATGCCGAGAAATCAATTGCGATCATGAACGCCTGGTCGGCTGCCTTAACAACCATCAGCGGTACATCGGATAAATTTCTGCTGGCGGGTATACAGGGGTATCAACTGGCGAATGCGGCCGAAATTATGCGAACCTACAGCGGCTGGGCTCCCGCCGACTTCGCCCGGTATCAGAACTGGATGCTGACTGTATTTTACGCAATGAACCACGACTTTCTGGTCAATCACAATGGGGCCTGCATCAGCAATTACTGGGCAAACTGGGATTTATGCAACATGGCCTCCATGCTCAGTATCGGTGTACTTTGCGACAGGAGAGACATCTACAACGAAGCAGTTGATTATTTTAAAAATGGGGCCGGTATGGGCTCCATCAAAAACGTAGTTCCGTATGTTTATGGTAATCTGGGCCAGTGGCAGGAGAGCGGTCGCGATCAGGGTCATACCGTGCTTGGTGTGGCACTGGCCGGTTCTTTCTGCGAAATGGCCTGGAATCAGGGCGAAGATTTATATGGGTATGACGATAACCGGCTCTTGAAAGGCTTTGAATACATCGCCAAATACAACCTCGGGTATGAGGTTCCGTACACTACCTACAGCAATTGTATTGGGGTTGTGCAGCCGATTGTATCAGAAGATGGACGAGGGAATATCCGTCCGGTTTGGGAGCTGGTTTATAATCATTACGTTAACCGGAAAGGGTTATCGGCACCCTACACCGCTCGCTTTGCGCAGATCGTACGGCCTGAGGGTGGAGGGGGTAATTTTGGTCCCAATAGTGGTGGCTACGACCAGCTGGGGTATGGAACCCTGGCATTTTCGCTCGATGAACCAATCAAACCCAATAACCAGACCATTGCGTTCCCCGCTATGGCAAACAAGGAATTCGGCGCTCCGGATTTCAGTCCGGGTGCAACGGCCAGCTCCGGATTGACCGTCGTGTATTCCAGTTCGAATCCGGGAATCGCTTCAGTCAATGCCGATGGAACGATCCATGTCTCGAAGCCCGGAACAACAACCATCATTGCACAACAGATGGGTGATAGTCAGTATAATCTGGCCCCGATAGTGTATCAAACGCTGACCGTAAATCCAATTCCGGGTGTTACGGACGGAACCTGGACCAACACAACGGGTATCACAACCAGCACCATCTCATCAACCAGTGGCAGTGCCGATTTGACCTGGCCAGGGCAGACCTTCGTGGTGGGTGATCTGGTACGGCTGACAGGTACCGTTCCGGGCGGTTTCATCGCGAATACGGCTTATAACGTAGTGGCGGTTACTGCTAATAAAATCCAGTTGTCGCAACGACCGGGCGGATCGGCTATTGTAGCCACGTCGACTATAACCAATGGAACCGGGCTTCGTTTTCTGAAATGGTCGACGGTGACCAACTGGAGCAATTCGATCGTTCCGGGGGGCGTTCAAGCCAATGCGACATTCGGAGCTACCAGTTTTTCCAACATCGGGGGCGTCACGCTGGACGGGAACATTACCGTCGGCACATTGACGTACGCTGCGAATGGAACCTCGGAACTGCACCTGGCCAGTGGACAGAATGGCGGTACATTAACGTTTCAGGCACTTTCGGGTATGCCGACAATCAACATGATCAACAGCGGTAGCCGGAAGCTCTTTCTGGGTAATGCCATCAACAACTCGAGGATACCCCTGAAAATTGCCGGAACGCAGGGATTGAAAATCCTCACGCCCATCTATGGTAGCAGTGGCTCGTATGCGGGCTTACGGATTCAGGCGGCTATGGACTGGAGTGGTTTGCAGGGTGGAATTAACCTGGCGCAGGGTACGATCGAGCTACACAACACCACGAATAGTACGACCGACGCGGATAATGTTCTGCTACCTCCACGGCGCCTGACAATGGGTACCGACGCTACGGCAGTTCTGGTATTCAATGGCGCTAATTTATACACCAGCAAGCAAACCATCGGAGCACTCGATGGTACGGATGCTGCCTATATTATTGCCCGCAATGCCCTGACCAACGGAACTTCAACATTAGTGATCGGTGCTGATAATCAGGACGGTACATTTGAAGGAACAATTGGGTCGGGCCCGACGGCCGATGCCGTCGATAAAGGCCGGGTGAACTTTGAAAAAACAGGTTCGGGTACGCAAACCATCACCGGTTCCATAAAAAATGGAACGACAATAATTGCGGGAACGCCCTTCTACTCGGCCTTAACGGTCAATAATGGAAAGCTTATTCTGAACGGGTCGAACGAATACCAGGGTGCTACCACCGTAACAAGTGGGTCGCTGGTGATCAATGGTTCCCTGGTGAGTCCAATCCGGGTTAACGGAGGAACACTGGCAGGAACAGGGACCAATACCGCTTCTGTCAGCGTCGGAACCGGTTCGGGAGCAGGGGCTTTTATTTCACCCGGAAATTCAGTGGGTACGTTTACAACCACAGGAGCACTTCTGGTAAACGCCGATGCTACGTACAACCTTGAGTTCAATAGCAATCAGGCTGCCTTCGATAAGCTGGTTGCGAACGGTGTAACGATCAACAATGCTGCCTTGACAATCATCGATTTAGGCAACGGAGCTGCTCTTTCGGCAGGCACAAGTTACGTTATTGTTGACAACACCAGTGGATCACCCGTAACGGGCACGTTCAATGGTTTGGCCGAAGGGAGTACAATCGATGCAGGAACGGCTAAATTCCAGATTACGTATCAGGGTGGTACAGGCAATGATATTGCACTGATCGTAAGTCAATCACCTACGGGAGGGCCTTTAGCTTTATTAACACCGACTTACAACTGCCAGACCGGGGCCTTTACATTCAGAACGAGCGGAGGCAATGGCTCACCCATCGAATACTACGCGGCACCCGGCATAACGGGCTGGACGCCCAACCCGAATCAATTTGTTGATGAGGGCTTACGTACGGCCGCCGATGCTCCCGTCATCACGTTGCGCGCTCGTCAAAGTGGTTCGGAAGAAGTGACTCTGGACTGGAATATCCGTGCCGTTTGTCCACTTGGACCGAACCTGCCAGCCAATCAGTCGCCGAGTTTGATTAACGCGCTCACCAACCAATCTGCACTCGTAAATCAACCCTTTAGTTACAGTCTGCCGGTCAATACCTTTAATGATCCAGATGGCGATGTGTTGAGTTTGTCGGCAACCGGTTTACCATCAGGGCTAACCTTGTCGAATGGAGTCATTATTGGTATAACTTCTTCAACGGGTGTAGCGACCGTCATCGTTACGGCTACCGATCCGGGTGGGCTGCATGTGTCGAGTAGTTTTCAACTTACCGTCAGGGATGCGGCTAGTGGGCTACTGACTTTGCTGGCACCCGATTATAGTTGTCAGACCGGAGCGTTTACGTTCAGAACCAGCGGTGGCGATGGCTCACTGATCGAGTACTATGCGGTGCCGGGTATTACGGGCTGGACAACGAATCCGAATCAGTTTGTCGATCAGGAAATGCGCACGGCCGCCGATGCACCCATACTGACGCTACGAGCCCGTCAGAGCGGTCAGGAAGTAACCCTGGACTGGAACATTCGCGCTGTTTGTCCGGTTGGTAGCCGAATTGGCGCTACGGAAAGCCAAACGCCATTGATCGTAACCATATTGGGCAATCCGATTGCAACGGAGCGGGCAGAGGTCGAGATTCGTGGCGCTTCGGGTCAATCCGTAAACATACTATTGACCGATCTGGCTGGAAATCAGTTACTGGAACAACACATTGAGCAGGCTACCGACATACAGCGTCAGGTCATAACGCTAAATCGAAAGACAAGTGTTTATTTACTTCGGGTCAGTACGACAACAAAAAGCGCAGTGGTAAAATTAGTCAAGCCATAACGATTACTAAGACCCTCCGAATGACTGGTTATCAGGAGCAGTCCTATGCCTTCGGGATGGGCTGCTCTCACTTTTTGACTCATCATATACGGAAAAGTCTGGTCAAGAAGGTAATTTTTAGATTGAATCGTCAGTTTTAGGAATCTAATCGCATGCGAATAGATAAAGCGTCTATATGGTTTTTGTGGGCCTGTCTCGGCTATATAATTCCTGCCCAAGCTCAGGTGTGGCAATGGTCAACCCCGGTAAATTCAGTTATTTCCGCAGAGACTAACGATCATCCACAGGCTTTTTTGTGGATACCTGAAGACTGTAGGTACGTTCGGGGGGTAGTGGTCGGTCAGCATAATATGCTGGAAGAGGGGATTTTAGAACATCCTGATTTTCGCAGAAAACTAACCAAATTAGATTTTGCCGAGGTTTGGGTAACGCCCGGCTTTAATTTCGTTTTTGATTTTACGAACGGAGCCGGCGGGCAATTTCAGAACATGATGGACCAACTGGCCACGGTTTCCGGGTATCGTGAACTGAAGTTTGCCCCAGTTGTTCCTATCGGTCATTCAGCATTAGCCAGCTATCCGTGGAATTTTGCGGCCTGGAATCCCGGTCGTACGCTCGCAGCTATTTCCATACATGGTGATGCACCCCTGACCAAACTTACCGGCAGTGGGCAACCTAATCCTGACTGGAACGGGGCAGATTCTGCGATTCAGTCGCGCGGCTACCGAAGCATCGTAGGTGTGCCTGGGCTGATGGTGATGGGCGAATATGAGTGGTGGGAGGATCGACTAAGTCCGGCTTTTGCCTATGTGGCCAAACATCCGCAAACGCCGTTTAGCTTGCTGGCCGATGCGGGTAGGGGACATTTCGACTACTCCGATGAGCTGGTAAACTTTCTGGCACTATATATCGAGAAAGCCGCTGCCTACCGATTGCCTGATAAAAGCAGCGTAAAAGATAGTGTGGTTTTAACCCCCATTAATCCCGAACACGGCTGGCTAATGGACAGGTGGCGAAAAGACAGTTTACCGATGGCCAGCCCCGCGCCCTATCTGGCTTACAAAGGCAATAAACAGGCTGCATCCTGGTGCTTCGATAAAGAGATGGCCGAAGCCACCGAAGCAATCTACCGACAGGCAAGGAGCAAAAAGCCTCAGTACGTGGGTTTTCGGCAAAACGGCCAGTTTTTAGAGCCGAAGAAAAGTCATGGCAATTATCAGCTCCAATTTTTGCCCGATGCAGATGGCATTACATTCCATCTGACAAGTGCGTTTACCGATAGTTCGCGGGTGCGCCAACTAACGAACCATGCCAGTACAAGGATTTCGATAGATCGCATTTGTGGGCCCGTGAAGAAGCTGAACGACACCACCTTTCAGCTCAGCTTTAATCGGATGGGGTTCAATAATCCCAAACGTTCCAATGACATCTGGCTACTGGCTTCCAACAAGGGGGATAAAAGGTACAAGAGTATCGTACAACAGGCCGACCTCCGGTTCCCATTGGTGAATAAAGGAGGGAAAGCGCAGACAATTCGTTTTTTGCAGATACCGGATCAACAGGCAGGAGTAAAATCATTGACACTGAATGCCGTATCAGATGCTCAAATGCCTGTATCGTACTATGTGAAGGAAGGGCCGGCTTATATTGAGGGAAATCATCTGGTCTTTACCAAAATTCCTCCCCGCAGTAAAATGCCCCTGAAAGTAACGGTTGTCGCCTGGCAATATGGAACAAGCGTAGGGACTAACGTACAATCGGCTGCCCCGGTTGAACAGCATTTTTATATTACCAGATAAGAAAATGATGGAAGCGAAACGACTTTTTAATGTAAATTTGCCCCCCTTTTATCTAGCGATAAGCCGTGCAGGCTAAAGTTCCTGCTCACACAACAGGAACGGCACGCTAAACCTTGAGACAGACCGGAATGACAACGATTTCCTGCGGAATAGATTTTGGCACATCAAATACGAGTGTAGCCATCGATAATAATGGCGAAATTAGCCTCGTACCGGTTGAGCAAGGGTCGGTAACCATTCCCAGCGCTATTTTCTTCCAGAGCATCGATAACAAGCCCTTCTTCGGAAGAACGGCCGTTAATCTGTTCTTCGATCGGAAACCCGGACGTTTTATGCGAAGTCTGAAGCGGGTTCTGGGTACTTCCCTGATGAAACATGGAACCATTGTTAACGGCTCTTCCATGAATTTTGCCACCATCATCACCTCTTTTTTAAGGCATGTTAAAGCGAAAGCGGATGCCGTTGCCGGTCAGGAAATCGAACATGTGGTTATGGGACGCCCTGTTCATTTTGTTGACAATGACCCGATGGCTGATGCTCAGGCACAGGCCGAACTGAAGGCGATTGCTGAGCGAATCGGGTTTAAATACATTGATTTTCAGTTCGAACCCATTGCCGCGGCCTTTGCGCACGAAGCAAAGCTAAACGGCGAAAAACTGGCGATTGTCGCTGATCTGGGTGGAGGTACATCCGATTTTACGGTGATCAGGCTGTCGAATAAGGCGATTCACAAACCGGATCGATCATCCGATATTCTGGCTAATACGGGGATTCGGGTTGGAGGTAATGATTTTGATAAAGAGTTAAGTCTGGCGGCCATTATGCCCGAACTGGGTTACCGCAGCCGATACGGTGATAAACAGCTGGAAGTTCCGTTAAAACCATTTCATGATCTGGCCGAATGGAGTAAAGTTAATTTTCTATATACGCCCAAAGTTATCATGCAAACCCGGCAGTTTCTGCATCAGTCGCATGATAAAAAGCGGTATAGACGGCTACTAAAGGTTCTTGAAGACGAAACCGGTCATACACTTCTGGCCGCTGCCGAGGGGGCAAAAATTGCGCTGTCGTCTCAGAATGAGCACCGGGCCGCGTTTGATTTTATCGAGGACGATTTTTTCATAACGATCAAACGCGCCCTCTTTGAAGCAGCGATTCAGGATGAAGTAGAGAAGATAGCGGCCTCAGCTACCCAGTGCCTCCGGGAGGCCGGCGTCAGAAACGAAGACATTGACCTGGTTATTCTTACTGGCGGCTCTACTGAAGTTCACTCCATACAGGCCGAATTCAAGCGACTCTTTCCAAAGGCGGAAATCGCTGATGAAAACAAGCTCTCCAGCGTTGGTCTTGGTTTGGCTTACGATAGCCAGCATAAATTTGGTAAAAGCCCTAAACAGACGTTGATTGCCCCGTAGAGAAAAACGCCACTGATTCATCAGAAAAATAGTAGCTTAGCGGGAAGAAATACCATAAAAAGAGTGCCTGGAATTGACGTTTTCGCAAAATTAGTTTATCGCAGCAGGACAATGGTTAAAAAGGCGTTATTCATAGTCGCATTGATTACCGTTAATCTGATCCCGGTTTTCTCGCAAAACCGAACGCCAATATTTAGGCAGGATGTACCCCTGGATTCTATTCGCCTGAGCGACCCGTTTATTCTGGCTGATAAAAACACCGCAACGTACTACATGACCGGCACCGGGGGCATGTTGTGGAAAAGCAAAGACTTGAAAAAATGGACAGGCCCTGTCATTATAGCGAAGACCGACCCGGAATCCTGGATGGGAAAGAGCCCGATGATCTGGGCGGCAGAATTGCACCACTACAAAGATAAATACTACTATTTTGCCACCTTCACCAACCGGGAGGTGAAAATTGATACGGTTGCCGGGAATGTCATCGAACGCCGTGCCTCACATGTTTTAGTGAGCGATAAAGCCGAGGGGCCCTATGTCCCCATGAAAGACCCGGTCTACCTGCCCGCTGACAAACCTACCTTAGATGGCACATTTTGGGTGGATAAAGATGGTAAGCCTTATATGGTTTATTGTTATGAATGGCTGCAAAACCTGAATGGAACCATTGAAAAAATAGAACTGAAGCCCGATTTGAGCGGTTCGATCGGCGAGGGAAAATTGCTTTTTCGGGCAAGCGATAGCCCCTGGAGCCGCGAAAAATCGAATGATAAGATTGGCCCAAACAAAGTAACGGATGGTCCTTATTTATTCCGAACAGGAACCGGAAGGCTGGGCATGATCTGGACCAGCTGGATATACGATGTGTATACCCAAGGTGTTGCCTATTCGGAAAGTGGTACGCTGGATGGACCCTGGATGCAGGAGAAAGAGCCTATAACCCCGCCTAATTACGGTCACGGTATGCTGTTTTCTACGCTGGATGGCAAGTGGTTGATGTCACTTCATAGTCATAAATCCAGCAACGGCCGTAATGTCCGGGTTCCTCATTTATTTGAAGTAGACTTTTCGGGCGATAAGTTGGTTGTCGGTAAGCCCTATATTCCTTAAGAACGAGTATTAATTGACTCTCATGATTTTACTTACAAACCTCTAAGGTTTCAAAAATCACAGTGGTTTAAGTTGGCCGAGCACCAGGTCATCACTCCATCCCTTTCAATGGGTTTACGTCCTGACGATGGGCCATTCGTCAGCTGTCATCTTCAATATGGATTCATGTTGACCATTTCCTGATAAAGGTGATGTCCGAAATCTGGCCGTATGACTTATCTGTAAATAATAAAGTTTCTCAAAGGGGTATTGAGAAAAGCTGAATGACTATTTACAGTCAGATGAGTTGCTCAAACCATCAGCGAATCCAAGAATGGAAGCTGATTAGTGGGTAGCAACTCAATCACATATGAATTAAGCCTGGTTTTGCATCTGACGCAGGCAGAAGACTACCCTATAATGCCCAATTTGATTTCTTATTCCCTGCTTGCCGGGATTTTACTGGCCCGATCCGTTTTTGGCCAGACACCGGTGAATCTTCCATCGGAAACGCATCTTCATTCGCCGGATGGTAAGCTGGAGGTCGTGTTCGCGCAGAAGGAAACCAGCCCCGGCAAACCGAACTCGGCCCGACGGCAGCTGATGTATCGGGTCAATTTTCAGAAGAAGCCCGTTATTCTCGAATCGGGGCTGGGTATTCAGATCGACAACCATATTTTCGAGCAGGCTATGGCTCAGAAAGTGTCCAGCACGGTTGGATCGGCGGGTGCTGGCTGGTGCGACAACCTGTCCATAAAAAACGTCATCAATACGCAACGCGACACGACCTGGAAACCTGTTTATGGCGAACGCAGCCTGATTCGTGACCAGTACAATCAGATCGAAATTCTGCTTCAGAAAGATGATAACCCGAACTATCGCCTGAGCATCTTTATCCGGGCCTACAACGAAGGCATCGCCATCCGATATTTTTTCCCGGAGCACCCACAAGGGCTATACCATCGGGTAATGGCCGAAAATACAGAATTCACGCTCCCTGCCGATACAAAAGCCTGGTTTACGGGCTGGGCGCAGGGTCCGTATTCATTACGACCCCTACGCGACTGGCCGGATATGGCCGAGCGCCCATTGACGCTCCAGTTGCCCGATAAGTTGTACGTTAGTCTGGCTGAAGCGGACCTGACCGATTATGCACTGACAAAGTATAAGTTGCTGCCTGACAAACCGAATACGCTGGTGACTGCACTGTATGAAAGTGCCGATTTGATGTCGGATGTAGGAACACCCTGGCGTGTCATCATGGTAGCCGAACACCCCGGTCAACTCCTCGAAAATAATGACATTCTGCTGAATCTGAATCCGCCGACAATTCTCCGGAACACCGACTGGATAAAGCCGGGAAAGGTCATGCGCGAGGTGACACTTACCGATGAAGGGGCCAATGCCTGCATCGATTTTGCCGCGGCTCACCACCTTCAATACATTCTGTTCGACTGGAAATGGTACGGCCCGGCTTTCAGCTTTAATTCTGATGCGACAAAAGTGGTGGCCAAAATGGACCTTCAGAAAATTATTGAGTATGGGAGGCAAAAAGGAGTTGGGGTAATCCTGTACGTCAACCTGCAGGCGTTGTACAAACAGATGGACGAGATCTTTCCACTCTATAAAAAGTGGGGCATAAAAGGTGTAAAGTTTGGGTTTGTGCAGGTCGGATCACACCGCTGGACAACCTGGCTTACTGAAGCGAAACGCAAGGCAATGGAAAACGGCCTGATGGTAAATATTCACGATGAATACCGCCCGACCGGAACCAGCCGAACCTATCCGAACGTGATGACGCAGGAAGGTATTCGTGGTAATGAAGAGTTTCCGGATGCTACGCACAATACCGTTTTGCCCTTCACCCGATATCTGGCCGGAGCTGGCGATTATACAGTCTGCTATTACGATAAACGGCTGAAAAATACTCATGCTCATCAGTTAGCCATGAATGTCATTTCATATAGCCCGCTGCAATCCGTTTTCTGGTACGACAAACCCGCTCAATACGGTGGTGAACCCGAAATAGAGTTCTTCGAGAAAGTCCCGACTGTTTGGGATGAAACGAAAGTGATTCACGATGCTATTGGTGAATACGTAACGATTGCCCGGCGAAGCAATAACGACTGGTTTGTGGGCACGATCAGCAATAACGATGGTCGCAGCCTGAAATTGCCGCTCGATTTTCTACCCAAAGGCAAGACATACACCGCCCATATTTATTCGGACGACCCGACTGTTCAAACCAAAACTCAGGTGCGTGTATCGGTCAAAAAAGTAAAAGCCGGGCAATCACTGGATATGACGTTGCTCCCGAAAGGCGGTCAGGCGGTTTGGCTGACACCAGATCTCTAAAATCCATTGCGTAGGTACCCATCCTCTGAATCTCAACAAAGACAATCGATATTCATGCGATACATACCAGTTTATTGCGTTATACTGCTGATTTCAAGTCAGGCTCTGGCCCAGAAATCAAGCCTGGATGTCGGCAATCAGCTTGATTACTGTGTTTCTCAGTTAAAAAAAGCGCTGCCTCAACAGACCGATTATACAAAAGAACCCCGTCGGATACCAGCCGGACAGAAAAACTGGAATACGGTTTCGGTAACCGACTGGACGAGCGGTTTCTGGCCGGGTACGCTTTGGTACAGTTACGAATACACCAAAGATCCGACTCTCAAAGCAAAAGCAGAAGCCTTTACCGAATCGCTGGCTTTGGTGCTCGACAAACCCGTTCTCGATCATGATCTGGGTTTTCAGTTCTATTGCAGCTACGGCAACGGTTACCGCCTGACCCAAAATCAGGCCTACAAGGAAACGCTGCTCCGGGCGGCCGATTCGCTGGCTACGCTCTTTAATCCAAACGTCGGCACGATTTTGTCGTGGCCACGACCTGTGCCTAATATGGAGTGGCCGCAGCATAACACGATCATGGACAACATGATCAATCTCGAACTGTTGTTCTGGGCGTCGAAAAATGGTGGCAGCAAAAAGCTGTATGACATCGCCGTCAGTCATGCCATGACGACTATGAAAAACCATTTCCGGCCCGACTGGACCTCCTATCATGTGGTAGTATATGACCGGGAAACCGGACGGAAAATCAAAGGCGTAACGCATCAGGGCTATTCTGATGCGTCAATGTGGGCGCGGGGGCAGGCCTGGGCCATTTATGGGTTTACAATGTCGTATCGTGAATCAGGTAAAAAAGAGTTTCTCGAAACGGCTCAGAAAACGGCCGATGTGTTCATCAAAAACCTGCCCGCCGATCATATTCCGTACTGGGATTTCAACGCTATTGATATTTCGAATGCGCCCAGGGATGCCTCGGCTGCGGCAGTGGTTTCGTCGGCGCTTCTCGAACTTTCCACCTTAACGAAGGATAAATCCCTCCAAACCAAATACCGAACCGAAGCCGAGGCTATGCTAACGTCTCTGTCGTCGGCCTCTTACCAGAGTCATGAGGTAAACAACGCCTTTCTTTTGCATTCAACGGGTCATAAACCCAACAACTCCGAGGTCGATGTGTCGATCAATTATGCTGATTACTACTACATTGAAGCTTTGTTGAGACTGAAGCGATTACAGGAAGGTAAACGGCTGTAGTCGCCAATAATATTGATAGTATGTCTACCCAAAGACGAGCGGTGAGACATGTTCGTATGTAAACTTGCCGCTCGTCTTTGGGTAGTATAGAGTTTTAAAAAACGAAAAACTTAATTGGCCACCGTAGCAATAACACGTTGGTAACGGGTCAGCGAGGGCGTTCCCTGATCGCTGACTTCCAGAATCAGGTGAATCGTTTTTCCGGCTTCAGCATCCTTTGGGATGGTAATGGATGCTTTTGGCTGATCGGCGTGTTTAATCGAAATTTGGCCAGCGTAGGTGCCTGCTTCTTCGTACTGCCACCACCGGTAGTTGACCTTGTCGTTGTCTGGATCGGTTCCTGAACCGCTAAGTGTTATGAGCTGACCGGGTTTTACGGTTAAATTGCGGGCATGATTGAGCTTGACCGTAGGCGGGTGGTTGGCTTCTTTATAGGGTTTAACGCACCAGTCGGCACGGGCGGCAAAATCGTTCTGAAGCGCGGGAATCCAGCGGGTTTGGGGATAGGCCGTTTCGTTTTTCTTTGTGTACGGGTCATAATCGGTCACCTGTTTGCCATCTTCCCAGCGATAGGGATTCGTTTTTGATTGCACCATCCGCCCACCCCATCCGCCGTAGGAAATAGCTTCCATACTCCGTAGACCCACATCGATCAGGTAGAAATAAGCCGGGGAATCACCCTCCGAAATGAAATCATACTGACTCCGGTTGTATTTTTTAGCCTCTTCCATATCCCCATGTGTATGCTCCGGGTCGCCGGGGAGCTTCTGGCCGTCACCCCACAGGTAATACGAAGACAGGAGTGGGCCATGCCCTGACTTGATGTGCTCAAAAAACCATTTGCCTCCCAGATAGGGTTGTAGTTCAGAAGGAACAACCCTAGGCCATAAGTAGGCAAAGCTCCAGAACTGATCGGAGTTGTATAATACTTTGATGTGCGGCCAGTTGGGAGCGACATATTTCTGGTAGGTCGCATCCTGATCAAGTACCGCGTAAATGATGGCTTTATCGGATACCTTTTTGGCAATCGTGGGCCAGCTGGGAGTATTCCTGTATTGATCTTCGATGGATTTCAGGGCTCGGGCAACGGTGTTTGTCCCTCCCCATATTTGGAGGTAAACGGGGCTGGGATCAGTATCGAGCAGAATTTTCTTGATGAGCTCAGAGCCTTTGGTATCGCGGCTCATTTCCCCTTCAAAATCAATATTGCCAACTCGAATCAGGCTCAGCAGATGCTCGGGAGTGGGATAACCTTTTGCATGTTTGATCAGAGTCGGATACACCTTGGCATATTTGTCAATATAGTCCTCCATCCAGGTTGTTCCGGGCCAGCGGAGTTCCGTTCGTTCGCCATAGCGTTTTGCCGTATTGGGCATCTCAGACGTGAACCGGGTGCCTTTGCCATCCCCTTTGTAATGCCACTGTGAACTGCTGTACACCAATCCCACAATGTCAAACTCATTGCTGTACAGGAGCATCCGAATGAACGTATCGACATCGTCCACTTCGCCATCGGTGGTGACAATGGTACGTGGTTTGCCCGATGTTGACTGACCCACGGCAGGAGAGAGCGCTATCAGGAAACCCAGCAGCACCAATAAACCCGTTTTATGCATTTGTTTAGGTTTTGGTTAAATGGTCTATTCATTTTGAGCGTTTTCCTTAGTAAATCAGTTGCCCATGAGTCTGATCCACTTATTTACTCCGCTGATTTTCTGGATGAAGTTTCTAATTTTTTCGTTTACCGGGTGTAGTATGCTCGAAAAAAAGACTTTTGGCCATATTCTCGTGCCTATTTGTATAGTAAGGGTAATTTAATTGGATTAAACTTACTGCAAATCTATGATTTTCTTAAATAATGGAAAATAATAATAAATAAAAGAAAATAGTCTGTACTGGCCTATACAGTACCCGAATACATCGGTTTTGTGAACTGGAGTCAGAATCGGATAAAAGAAAGCCTGCATCGTGAATTTACGGATAGAACCAGATTGCTTTACTTTTGTGCTGTTGATTCCCGTTTTTCCTGTACGAATGAAAATAACCCTCCTGGTTCTGATTCTCGCCATTTCTGGAATACCGTGCAGTGTTTCACAAGCCCAGACCTTGTCATCTTATAATGTTATCTGGACCAGTCAATGCCGCAACTCATCAGAATCGATGCCTTGCGGAGGGGGCGACATTGGCCTGAATGTTTGGGTTGAGAACGGTGAACTCCTTTTTTATATGGCTCAAAGTGGTGTATTCGACGAAAATAATGCGTCACTCAAAGCAGGCCGTGTGCGGGTAAGATTGTCGCCTAACCCATTAGATGGGAAGTCGTTTCGGCAGGAATTGTCGCTTCAGGACGGGCATGTGAAAATTCACGGAACCAATGGTGCATTAAGCGCCGATTTGCGCGTTTGGGTTGATGTATTTCGGCCGGTTATCCACGTTGATATTCAGAGCAGTAAAGCAACAAAAGTTGAGGCTACATATGAAACCTGGCGAACGAAAGATCGAGTCAGTAAAGGGGAAGCGAACAAGGCAAATACCTGGAAGCATATGTTTTCTGGTGAGGTAACCACCTTTCGGGATACGATTAATTTTCAGTCAGATGCCGTGCAGTTTTACCACCAGAATCGGGCAACGACCGTGTTCGATATGACAGTAAAACAACAGGGTCTGGAAGGTCTTAAAGAGCAATTGTACAACCCGATGAAGGATCTGATTTTCGGCGGAACAATGCTCGGGCAGAACATGCACCCCGCCGGAAAAACGGCTGGAAAATACATCGATACTGATTTTGAAGGCTGGAAGCTGGCCAGTGTATCACCCGAGCGGTCGCATACAATTACGGTTTACCTGCACACCGACACGGTGAAGAGCGTAGCGGAATGGCAGAGGGGAGTGCGCCAGTTCATAGTCGATGCGACAAAGACAGAGAAGACGGCATTGCCAAAAACACTCGACTGGTGGAAGCAATTCTGGAACCGAAGCGCTATTTTTATTCAGCCCGACCGACCCGATACGGCATCGGCGACATGGCAGATTGGCCGTAATTACCAGTTGTTTCGCTACATGCTTGGTTGCAATGCACTGGGAAAATGGCCGACGAAATTCAACGGCGGGTTGTTTACCTATGACCCTGTTTTTACGAACAAAAACGATACGTTGTCGCCTGATTTCAGAAACTGGGGTGGTGGAACCCACACGGCACAAAATCAGCGGCTAGTCTATTTCCCGATGCTGAAGAGCGGTGATTTTGACCTGATGAAGCCCCAGTTCGATTTCTACCTGCGACTTCTAAAAACGGCCGAGCTGCGCACAAAGCACTACTGGGGGCACGAAGGCGCAAGTTTTACCGAACAGATTGAGAATTTCGGGTTGCCAAACCCTGCTGAATATGGGTACAAACGCCCTGCCGAATATGACCAGGGCATGGAATACAATCGCTGGCTGGAATACCTCTGGGATACATCGCTGGAATTTTGCCTGATGATGTTGGACGAAGAGCGATACACCGGGAACGATATTTCGTCCTATATCCCGTTTATTGAAAGCTGCCTGACTTTTTTCGATCAGCATTATCAGTATCTGGCGCGGAAGCGGGGAGCCAGCGCACTGGATGAAAAAAAGCAACTTGTTATCTATCCGGGTTCGGCGGCTGAGACATATAAAATGGCCTATAATCCGTCGTCAACTGTAGCGGGGCTGACAACCGTTTTGACGCGACTGCTTGACTTGCCGGACACTTATCTGAACGACCAGAAACGCAAAACCTGGACCGAGATGCTCAGGCGAATTCCGCCGATCAGTTTTCGGGAGTTCGATGGGCATGTGACTATTTCTCCCGCAAAGCTCTGGGAACGAATCAATAATACAGAGAGTCCGCAACTGTATCCGGTTTTCCCATGGGGTACGTATGGGCTTGGTAAACCCGGCCTCGATACGGCCATCAATACCTACAAATATGACCCGGATGTTGTCAAACAGATCAGCCATGTTGGCTGGCGGCAGCATAGCATTTTTGCCGCCCGGCTTGGCCTGACTGATGAAGCCGCCCGCCTGACTACGTTAAAGCTAGGAAATTCCGGTCGGCGCTTCCCGGCTTTCTGGGGACCTGGCTTCGACTGGACGCCCGACCATAACTGGGGTGGGGCAGGCATGATCGGTCTTCAGGAAATGCTGATGCAGACGGATGGCAAGGTGATCCGGCTGCTTCCGGCCTGGCCCAGAAACTGGGACGTAACGTTTAAGCTTCATGCACCTTACAAGACCACAGTAGAAGGCCGATTTGTCAACGGGAAAGTCGAAAAACTGACTGTAACACCTGCCAAACGAGCAAAGGATGTGATCTTGCCGGACTTTAAGTAAACGGAGTGGCGCACTAGTCCAAAGCCCTGACCGAACAAGCGAAGCATACTGAAAAAAGGAGTGGAAAGCTAAATGTAGTCGTGATAAGACTTATTTACATCCACGTGCTGACTATCCGGTTTCTTGCGATAAAATTGCATCGGGATGGGTAAAAAAGCTGGGGAAATGACTCAGTCCCATTAGCCGATAAACAGTCTGACTATTCATTATGACGATCTTTCGAGTAACTATTTGTCTTCTCTGCGTTTCTCTGTCGACACTTGCCCAGCAACCTAAAGCTCTAAAACTCTGGTACAAACAACCAGCCGGAACCACCTGGACGAATGCGCTGCCTGTTGGCAATGGCCGATTAGGAGCCATGATTTATGGAAACCCTGAGCAGGAAATCATTAAACTAAATGAAGCGACGGTTTGGTCGGGCGGGCCAAACCGCAACGACAATCCAGAAGCGTTGGCCGCTTTACCGACTATTCGGAAATTAATTTTTGAGGGCAAGCAGGACGAAGCGCAGAAATTGGCGAGTGAGAAAATTCAGTCAGCCAAAATCAACGGTATGAAATATCAGCCGGTCGGTAACCTCCTGTTAACTTTTCCGAATCATCAGACGTACAGCAATTATTACCGCGATCTGGATATTGAAAAAGCCGTTGCCACCACCTCGTATACGGTTGATGGTGTGCGTTATACGCGTCAGGTGATTGCGTCGGTACCCGACCAGGTCATTGTAGTTCGATTGACTGCCGACAAGCCCGGCAAGTTATCGTTTGCAGCTTTCCTGAACAGCCCACAGCAAATCCAGCGAACCATTGAGGGAACAAATAAGCTCGTGCTAACGGGCATTACCAGCGACCATGAGGGCGTGAAGGGACAAGTGCGGTTTAATGCGCACGTACACGTCATGCCGGAAGGTGGTCAAACCAGCAAAACCGATACGTCGGTCGTGGTGAGTGGCGCCAATGCCGCTACCCTTTACGTGTCGATGGCTACTAATTTCGTTGATTATAAAACCCTCACTGCCGATCCGAAAGCCCTGGCCGATAAACACCTGAATCTGGCCATCAAGCGCCCTTTTCCGATTATCCTGAATAATCATATAGCGGCTTATCAACGTTATTTCAATCGCGTCAAACTGAATCTGGGTAGTTCGGCCGCTGCTGCGGGACTTCCTACCGACGAACGAATTAAACAGTTTGCAACGGGCAATGATCCGGAATTGGTGTCACTGTATTTTCAGTTTGGGCGGTATCTGCTGATTTCGGCTTCGCAGCCGGGGCGAGATGGGGTTCAAGGGCAGCCTGCTACCCTGCAAGGCCTCTGGAATGATGAGATGAGCCCGCCCTGGGATAGCAAATATACCATCAACATCAACACCGAAATGAACTACTGGCCCGCCGAAGTCACGAACCTGACCGAACTGCATGAACCACTGGTGAAGATGGTAAATGAGTTGTCGCAGACGGGTCAGGAAACCGCGCGGGTTATGTATGGAGCCAAAGGATGGGTTGCTCATCACAACACCGATCTCTGGCGAATTACCGGCCCTGTCGACCCAATTTATTATGCGATGTGGCCAATGGGCGGTGCATGGCTCAGCCAGCATTTGTGGGAAAAGTACCAGTATTCGGGCGATAAAAAGTACCTTAAATCAGTCTATCCGGCCATAAAAGGGGCCGCCGAGTTCTTTGTGGACTATCTGGTCGAAGATCCCAATCATCATTATCTGGTCGTTTGCCCCGGTATGTCACCCGAAAATGCTCCGTCGACCCGGCCCAAAACCTCGATTGACGCGGGCGTAACGATGGACAATCAGATTGTCTTCGACATTTTTACCTGCACCATTCGGGCGGCCAAAGCACTCAACGTCGATGCCGATTTTGTCAGGATAGTAGAGTCTAAACTGGCTCAGTTGCCGCCAATGCAGGTTGGTAAGCATGGCCAGTTGCAGGAGTGGATCGACGATCTGGACAGCCCCGACGACAAGCACCGCCATATTTCACACCTGTATGGCCTGTACCCATCGGCGCAATTGTCGGCCTACCGTACTCCTCAGTTGTTTACGGCAGCACGCAACACCCTGGAACAGCGGGGCGATGTGTCTACGGGCTGGTCGATGGGATGGAAAGTGAACTGGTGGGCGCGGCTTCTGGACGGGAATCGGGCTTATAAGTTGATTACCAATCAACTGTCGCCGGTTGGTTCACAGCAGGGTGGAGGCACCTATACGAACTTGTTCGATGCGCACCCGCCGTTTCAGATCGATGGTAATTTTGGCTGCACGGCCGGAATAGCCGAAATGATCATGCAGAGCCATGACGGTGCTATCCACCTGCTTCCGGCCTTGCCCGACCGATGGCAGAACGGAAGCATCAGCGGCCTGCGGGCACGCGGTGGTTTTGAGATCACATCCCTTGAGTGGAAAAATGGCAAAGTGGCAAAAGTCACAATAAAATCTACGTTGGGAGGAAACTGCCGAATTCGGGTTCCGAACGAAATGAAGGCAAATGGATTCACGACGGTGCTCAATGGAGCCGACAACCCGAATCCATTTTATCAGACACTGGCAATCAAAGACCCTATCATTTCGCCCCAGGCGCAGCTTATCATGAAGAAGCCGTTTATTGGGCCAGTCTATGATTTTGCAACGCAGCCGGGCAAAAGCTACACACTGGTTCTTAACAAATAGTGGTACGTTCATATGGGAGCCAGGTTTGTAGGCGCTTCCATATGAACGCATAAGTCGGATTTGTGTAAAACAACCTCTTATTTGTGTATTTTCATTGGCTTGCTTAAATCCTACTTTTGCTGGTGATCGGACAATGAACAAGGATGCTCGCTTTAAGCAGCAAATGGCCTATCTAGTCGGAACCAATGAAAAACACAGGACTTACGAAACAAACCCGATCCAGTCTATTGCTGATAGGGCTGATTTGTTTCTGTACAGCGGTGCTCATGCAAGCCTGTAGTTCTGTCGATAAACCCGCCGATATTGCTAAACTGGCGGATAAGCTCCCGGAAACGGTCGATTACAACCTACACGTTAAGCCCATTCTCTCGGACAAGTGCTTTTTCTGTCATGGTCCGGATAAAAACAGTCAGAAAGCTGGTCTGGAACTGGCTACCCGGGAAGGAGCTCTGGCAGCCTTAAAAAAAGCCAGACACAAGCATGCCATTGTTCCCGGTGATCTGGACAACAGCGAAGTATACCATCGGATTATTACCGCTGATGAACAGGAGATGATGCCGCCTAAAGCGTCTAATCGCGTACTGTCGACTTATGAAAAGGCCGTACTCATCAAATGGATTGAGCAAGGTGCGGACTATAAACAGCACTGGGCGCTCATCAGGCCAGAAAAATCAAAACTACCTGACGTACAGAACAAGAATTGGCCTAAAAACGCCATTGATTATTTTACACTCCATAAAATGGAGGAGAAAGGGCTGAAACCCGGGCCTGAAGCCGATAAAGAAACGCTGCTGCGCCGGGTGTCGCTCGACCTTACGGGTTTACCGCCTACGCTGGACGAAAGAGACGCATTTCTGGCCGACAAATCGCCGAATGCGTACGAAAAAGTAGTCAACCGATTGTTACAATCACCCCATTACGGCGAAAAAATGGCTGTCGACTGGCTGGACCTGGCCCGGTATGCCGACACGCATGGCTACACTGTGGATCGCTATCGGGCCATGTGGCCCTGGCGGGATTGGGTCATTAAATCGTTCAACCAAAATCGACCGTTCAGCCAGTTCATTACCTGGCAACTGGCCGGTGACTTGCTGCCACGGCCTACGCGCGAGCAGCGGCTGGCGACAGGTTTCAACCGGAACCACTCCCAAAATATGGAAGGGGGGATTATTAACGAAGAATTTCGGGTTGAATACGTGGCTGATCGCACCAACACACTGGGTACGGCCATGCTGGGTATGACGGTGGAGTGTGCCCGTTGCCACGACCACAAATTTGACCCGATTTCGCAGAAGGATTATTACAGCCTGTTTGCGTTTTTTAACAATGTTGATGAGGCCGGACAGATTTCGTGGGACGATGCCATACCGGTACCTACCCTGTTGCTGACCGAAAAGAAACAGGATAGTCTGCTGACTTTTATCGATACGAAGATCAAAACGGCGGAAACAACCCTTGCCAGAACCGTTCAGTCCGAAAAACCAGCCTTTGAACAATGGCGGAAAGAGGCAAATAATGTAATCTCATTTGCTCCTCAGGCAGGGCTTCAGGCCCGATTTACATTCGACAAGCTGGTCAATGGGAAATTCGAAAGTGAGGTATCAGGCACGGATAAAGGAACTGTGGTCGATCCGGTACTGGCTGCGGGCAAGTTTGGACAGGCATTTCAATCCAACGGCGATGATATTCTTAGCCTCGGTAAAGTAGGTATTTTTCATCGGGCGCAGCCATTTTCGATCGGTGTCTGGGTGAATATTCCCAAAGAACTGAACAAGGGCGTGATTTTACACAAAGGACAGGGTGATATTCTGTACAATTTCAGGGGGTATTTCCTGAACATCCGCGAGGGGAAGGCCGAACTACTGATGGCCCACACCTGGCCGTACAACAATATCGTCAGGATTAGTCAGGCATTGCTGCCGAAGCAAAAATGGATTCACCTGACCATGACGTACGACGGATCGAGCAAAGCCAGTGGCCTGAAGCTATATATCGATGGCAAAGAAGCGTCGATGATCACGGAAAAAGACAATCTGTACAAGGACATTGTCTGGCCCAAAGGCACCCATTTAGGGAAGGAACAGCCCGGTTTGCAGGTAGGTGCCGATATGAGGGGAGCCGGTTTAAAAAATGGATTGGTCGATGAACTGGTTGTCTACGGCCGAGAACTCACGGCTGCTGAAGTGTCCTTGCTGGCAACACCTTCCGGGACTTTAGCCACTCGTCAGGCAACCGTGACCGACGCAAAAGAATCGTTTCCCTACTACCTGTCAACCAAATCATCGACTTATCAACAGCAGCAAAGAACCTTACAACAGCTTCGCACAGAGCGCAATAAGGTTGTGGAAGCCATACCGGAATTAATGGTGATGGAGGAGATGAAAACACCCCGACCTACCTTCCTGCTCAAACGGGGTGTCTATGATGCACATGGTCCGCGGGTACGCCCCGATGTGCCAGCCAGTATTCTGCCTTTTTCGCCGGAATTTCCACGGAACCGACTAGGGCTGGCAAAATGGCTTCTTCATCCTGATAATCCGCTGACGGCCCGTGTTGTGGTGAATCGCTACTGGCAAACGTACTTCGGAACCGGTCTCCAGAAATCGTCCAATAATTTTGGTAATCAGGGAGGATTGCCCACGCATCCCGAACTGCTCGACTGGCTGGCCATCACGTTTCGGGACGGTAGAAATGCAATGGATCGCTGGAATATGAAAGCGATGCAGAAACTGATCGTTCTATCGGCCACGTATCGCCAATCGTCCCGCGCCAGCCGCGAAGGACTTCAGCGCGACCCGGAAAATACATGGCTATCGCGCGGTCCATCGTCACGATTAACGGCAGAAATGATTCGTGATAATGCCTTGGCCGCCAGTGGCTTGTTGTCGAAAAAAATGGGTGGGCCAAGCGTAAAACCGTACCAGCCAGTTGGTTTGTGGGCGGTAAATGACGATGTATATAAACAGGACAAAGGAGAAAATCTTTTCCGTCGCAGCTTGTATACGTTCTGGCGTCGAACCAACCCACCACCGTCGATGAATACCTTCGATGCGCCTTCGCGCAGCTATTGCGTCGTGCAACGGCAAAAAACCAGTACACCCCTTCAAGCGCTGATTCTGCTGAACGACCCTCAGTTTGTTGAATCGGCCAGCGTAGTTGCCCAACGGTCGCTGACCCACTATCAGTCTCTGCCAGACCAGTTGACCTACAGTTTTCAACTGTTGACCAGTCGAAAACCTACCAACAGAGAGCTGGCGATTCTGACTAGACTTTATGGGCAGGAGTATCAGAAATTTCGGAAGTCACCGGCTAAAGTGCGGGGGTGGATTCAGGCCGGAGCGCACAAACCAGCCAACGTAACCGATATGCCTGCCCTGGCGGCCGGAGCCGTAGTGGCCAGTACTGTAATGAATTCAGAAGCCTTTGTGACGAAACATTGACGATTAACCGGCCAAAGTGACCCTTCGGCCGGTTGGCATGAATCCAAAAAACGCAATGAACAAGAAACTTGCTCAACAATTGGCCGATACAGTTAACCGGCGGTCGTTTCTGACAAAAGTGTCATTGGGGTTGGGCTCACTGGCACTGGGTTCATTATTACCACGCAATCTGTTTTCAACCCCATCTCCTGAGCAACTGCCGTTGGTTCCGCATCGGGCTCCGAAAGCGAAACGGATCGTGTATTTATGCCAGAGCGGTGGCCCATCGCAGTTGGAACTATTCGATTACAAGCCGTTCCTGCAAAAAATGCACGGTAAAGACCTGCCTGATTCGGTGCGGAAAGGCCAGCGACTAACCGGCATGAGCGCTCAGCAATCGTCACTACCACTGGTTAGCTCACCTTATCAGTTTGCCCAGCATGGGAAAAGTGGCGCGTGGGTCAGCGAGCTGATGCCTTTTACGAGCAAGGTCGCCGATGAGCTGTGTTTCATCAAGTCAATGTATACCGAGCAGATCAACCACGACCCGGCACTGACGTTCTTCCAGACAGGTAATCAACTGGCCGGACGGCCCAGCATTGGTGCCTGGATCAGCTATGGTCTTGGATCGGCCAATGAAAATCTACCGGCTTTTATTGTGCTGGTTTCCAAAAATGCGCCACAGGATCAGCCGCTTTACGCCCGATTGTGGGGGAATGGATTTCTGCCTTCCAAGCATCAGGGCGTTCAGTTTCGCTCTGGTTCTGATCCCGTTCTATATCTGAACAACCCGAATGGCTACACAACCGCCGATCGGCGTAACATGCTCGATGCCCTCAAAGACCTGAATCAGGTGCAGGAGGAACTTTATGGTGATCCGGAAGTAGCCAACCATATTGCGCAGTATGAAATGGCCTTTCGGATGCAAACCTCGGTTCCGGATGTGAACGACCTTTCCGACGAGCCCGACTGGGTTTTTGATCTTTATGGGCCCGAAGCTCGCAATCCGGGTACATTCGCTGCCAATTGCCTGATGGCAAGGAGATTGCTGGAACGCGACGTGAAATTTGTTCAGCTTTATCATCAGGGTTGGGACCTGCATAGCAATTTGCCAAAAGGCCTTGTCCGGCAATGCAAAGCGACTGATCAGCCGTCGGCGGCTCTGGTTCAGGACCTTAAACAGCGCGGCTTACTGGATGATACGGTCGTGGTGTGGGGCGGAGAATTTGGCCGGACGAACTACTCGCAGGGAAAGCTGACAAAAGACAACTATGGGCGTGATCATCACCCGCGTTGCTTCACGATGTGGATGGCAGGTGGGGGAATCAAACCCGGCATTACCTACGGTGAAACTGACGAATTTGGCTACAATATCGCCCATAATCCGGTGCATGTGCATGATTTTCAGGCAACCTTGTTACACCTGATGGGCATCGATCATGAGAAACTGACTTTCGAATTTCAGGGCCGACGCTTTCGGCTAACGGATGTAGAGGGAAAACTCGTGAAGGGAATTATGGCCTGAACATATTTTCCTTAACCCTAAACTTCCCGAAAAAGACCATGAATTCAAACCGCAGAACCTTTCTGAAACAATCCACTGCCGTAGTGGCAGGTTCACTTGCCGTGAATCTCGTTGGATACGCCCGTAATCAGGACCACGAGATAATCGGTCATGGTAATTACCGCTACCGGGTCAATAAAGAATGGGGTGTTCTCGATCCGGCCAAAACGCCGGTCTTCAATTGTCACGAAATGGTCAGCGACTCGAAAGGGCGGCTGATCATGATCAACGATGAGGTGAAGAACAATGTCCTGATTTACGATCGGTCGGGCAAACTGCTCGATTCCTGGGGAACCCGCTATCCGGGTGGGCACGGGCTGACCCTGGCGAAGGAAGGGGGAGATGATGTGCTCTTCATCACCGATTGCGGCTATTTTTTCGGCCGGGACAGCAAGTGGCATGCGCAGTCGGGCGGGATTTTCAAGACAACTGTCGAAGGAAGCCTTATTTTCAGTATCGGTCATCCGTCGACCATTGGCGTATATAAGCCAGAACAAAAGTTTATGCCTACTGAGGTGGCCGTAGCTCCCAATGGCGATTTTTATGTGGCCGACGGCTATGGCTCAGATTACATTATCCAGTACAATCACCAGGGTCAGTACATCCGGCATTTTGGTGGACATGCCAACGCTAATCCTGATCATAACCTCAACAACGCACATGGCGTTGCGGTCGATCTGCGGCAGCCGAACAACCCTAAACTCATTTGCACATCGCGGGAGGATAACTCATTCAAGTTTTTTACGCTCGACGGTAAATACCTTGAAACCGTTCGGCTACCAGGGGCATACGTTTGCCGACCCGTTGTTCACAACGAGAACATCTATGCAGGTGTTTGCTGGTCAAAATCGCGGGAAACGGGAAAACGTTTCGACAATTCGGGCTTCGTAACGATTCTGGATAAGAACAATCGAGTCATCTCAAATCCGGGAGGAACCGCACCCGTGTATAAAAATGGAGCACTTCAGCAGCTCTTTCAGGAAGGCAATACGTTTTACCACGGGCACGATGTCTGCGTCGACGAAGACCAGAATTTATACATTTGCCAATGGAATGCAAACCGGACCTATCCCATTATGCTGGAGCGCGTGTAGAGCAATCAACCGGACATCTGTTACATGGTCCAGATCGTTTCCCGATACTGACCGGGCGGAATCCCAAACCGTCGTCTAAACAGCCGCGAAAAGTAATAAATGCTCGGGATACCAACTGATTCGGCGATTTCCTTCAGGGCGCTGGACGAAGTCATCATCTGAAGCTGAGCGCGTTCCAATCGCTTATTGATGATGTAATCGACGGGACGTGTACCCACGATACTCAGAAACAAACGCGAGAAATAATCGGCATTCAGATTGGCATTGCTGGCCAGTTGCTCGACCGTAAGTTTTTCGTGGAGATGGCTGTCGATGTATTGTAAGACCCCCGCTAATTGGTGAAATCCTTTCGCCCGTTGCCGATCCTGGTCATTTTCAGATGCGAAAAAACGCGAAAAAAGCTGTAACAATATGCCGTGCGTTTCAACGTACTGACTTGTCGACTGGTTCGGTTTGGGTTGGTTAAAGCTCAATACTTCTGGACGATTATCGTACGTTTTAGGGTCCGCTTCTTTAATCGTTCGCCCAGGATTCAGCGTCAGCAGGCGTTCCATTAGTCGGTAATCCAGTTCATTGGCGTACGTTTCATACGCCATTGACTTCAGGTCGTAGATCGACAAGCCTTCACTCATTTCATCAAAGAAACTGATATAATATTGTTCCAGAAACCGGTCGCAATGATAACGGCTGTAAGTGAAGCTCGGAATCAGGTACAGCGAGCCGGGTCTCAGCACAAACTTCTGTCCGTTGTGCCACACCCACCCTTCGCCATCCGTGATGAGGTAAAGCCGGGAAAAAGGACTGATCACGTTGTCATATTGCCATCGTTCATCTAGCTGGATAAACCCAATGTGAAGCAAACCCAACTTCAGATTTTTGACGATGTCGTACATGATCGGATGAATTATTCCGGTTTGCAGGATTGAAGTAAAGTCGGATTCAGATAAACGCCGAATGACTATAAGTCGGTCATACTGACTCCCTACCCGTTTTTTGTCAAGACCAGTGACACTTCTTAGGGTTGATCACAATTATTTATCTACCTGACACACGAATAAATTAAAAAGTTGGGAGGGTATTCGGAATCACTCGGGTACTATTTACTGGTGAGCGATCGGCGCAAATATGCCGATTCTGATATCAGTTTTAACATCATGACGAATATCCTGACTTTTCGCGAAGCAAAATGGCCTGGTACGTATAAACTAGTTGTAGCTTGTCTGGTCTGTTCGCTGTCGTCGCAGGCGCAATACGCTGGTCAGGCCAGCGACAAACAGAAAATATCCATAAAGGCTCCAATCAAAGCGTATAGCTTTAACCTTCAGGATGTTCGGATAACGAAAGGACCGTTTAAGGAGAATATGGATCGGGAAGGCCAGTGGCTGCTTTCGTTACCCGTCGAACGACTGATGCACAGCTTTCGGGTTAACGCTGGTATGAATACGCCCAAAACCGGTAGCCTCACCAAAATGCCGAAACCACTGGGCGGCTGGGAAGGGCTGGATATGGAGTTGCGGGGACATAGTATCGGCCATATTTTGTCGGGGCTGTCGTTGCAGTATGCGTCTACCGGTAATGAAGCATTCCGTAAAAAAGGCGATAGCCTGGTTGCGGCTCTGGGCGACGTGCAAAAGGTATTGAATCAGGAAGGGTATCTGAGTGCTTATCCGCAACAGTACATCGATCGGAATATTGCAGCTACAAGCGTGTGGGCCCCCTGGTATACCTTGCACAAACTATTTGCTGGCCTCACCGATATGTATACCTATGCCGGTAATCAGCAGGCGCTCGACATCGAAACCAGAATGGCTTCCTGGGCGGCAAAAAAGCTGTCGCCACTGAGCCCGGAGCAATTACAGAAAATGTTGCGGAACGAGTTTGGCGGCATGAATGATGCTTTTTTTAACCTGTATGCCGTTACCGCAAACCCGGATCACCTGAAACTGGCTCAGTTGTTTTACCACAAAGCTGCGCTCGAACCACTGGAAAACGGGAAGGATAATCTGAATAAACTACATGCCAATACGGTGATTCCTAAACTGGTCGGCGAAGCGCGGGACTATGAACTGACGGGTAATGAGAAAGCGAAAACAGCCGCTACTTTCTTCTGGAACACGGTCATTCGGGATCACACGTATGCCCACGGCGGCAATAGCGATAAAGAACACTTTTTCGAGCCGGGAAAAATCTCGGAACACCTGACGGGTAACACCAGCGAAACCTGCAATACCTACAACATGCTTAAGCTGACCCGGCATTTGTTTACCTGGTCGGCCGACGAGAAATATGCCGATTATTACGAACAGGCTCTCTATAACCACATTCTGGGTCAGCAGGACCCCGTGTCAGGAATGGTGTGTTATTTCACCCCCATGAAACCGGGTGCCTATCGACTCTATAGCACACCCGATCAGTCGTTTTGGTGCTGTGTCGGATCGGGTTTTGAAAGCCATTCCAAGTACGGTGAGAGTATTTACTACCACGACGACAAAGGCATTTACGTGAACCTCTTTATTCCGTCGGAAGTAAACTGGGCTGACAAAGGAGTGAAAATTACGCAGGAAACAAACTATCCGGAAGAAGAAACCACCCGACTAACGATCCAGACAAAAGAAACTGTTCGGATGCCGATTTACCTCCGTTATCCTGCCTGGGCAACAGCCGGAGCGACGATAAACGTGAATGGTAAAGCCCTGAAAATTGCACAGCAACCGGGTAGCTACATCATCATCGACCGGACCTGGAAGGATGGGGATCGGGTAGAAATTAAGTATCCAATGAGCCTACGATTAGTCGCCACACCCGACAACCCAAAGGTAGCAGCCATTGCCTACGGCCCCGTGCTGTTGGCAGGCGAAATGGGCAAGGAGAATATGAAGGGCACGGCTCCGTTTCATGATCCCGAAGATCCTTATCAATATTATGGCTACGATTATGCCATTCCAGCCAGCGTGAGCCATACTATCAATACCCAGGGAAAGAAGATTACCGACTGGCTGAAACCGGTTGCCGGGAAACCCTTAACATTTGAAACCACCAATACCACTGAAGGGAAAGTAGTGGAAATGGAGCCCTATTACAAAGTGCATCGACAACGCTACGTGGTGTACTGGGATCTGAACTAACTGCTAAGGCCCATCGTCCCGAAACACATGAAATCAGTACTTGTTAGCATACTCGCCTGGATCGCGCTATCGCTCTCCGTTCAGGCTCAAAAACCGTCGCACCCGTATTTGTTCTTCAGTAAAGAGCGATTAGAGACGCTGACTAATCGCATCAAAACCGATACGGCAATTGCCCGTAACTGGAACGACATCAGGCAGGAAGCCGATAACCTGCTGACAAACGGTGACCGTGGCGACGGCCAGGCACGAACGAAGATCGAGTGGTTAGCCCTGGCCTACCTGATGACCACTGAGAAGAAGTACGCCGATAAAGTCAAAGACGTACTGATCCGGTTATGTAGCCAGTCCACCTGGTCGAACCAGGAGATGATGAACCGGAATCCGCCCTGGACATCGGACCTTCAAACGGCGGATCGATGCTGGTCGGTGGCCATTGGCTACGATGCTATTTACAACACGCTCTCTAAAGACGAACGGAAAATCATCGTCGACGGCGTTGTGCGCAACGGTATTAAACCAGCACTGAATGACTGGGTTTTTCCCGATACCCGCATCCATACACTCAATTCGATGGGCCACAACTGGTGGAGTGCCTGCGTCGATATGGCGGGTATAGCTTCTCTGGCCATTCTCGATGACCAGCCCGAAGCCGCCGATTGGGTCGAAACGGTATCGAAGGCATCGGAAGAATGGATGCGGTTCAGTGGTGATCAGCTTCAGGCCAAGCCCAGAACGTTTGACCGTACGGGAGGCATGTATGAAAGTGTGAACTACGCTTCTTTCGGCTCGTCGGAATACCTGTTTTTTCGGCTGGCCTACGCCAATACCTTTCCGGGGAAAAAACAACCTGATCTGGGTGCCTTGAAAAAACTGGACGATTTCTTTGCGCACGTTTCTTACCCGCGTACGGGGCCGCTGTATTCACTGAATTTTGGTGACGGTGATTTAACCGTTTCAGCCGATCGGCCAGTGAAGCTGCTGTACGCGCTTGGTAGCGATAATCCCAACGATCTGTGGTATATGAACCAGTTAACAAACGGTCAGCATCGGGAGGGATTGTTTCCGAATATGCCGATTGGTCTAGTCTACCAGCCCGACATGAGTAAAGCTCCAAAACTTCCCAATCTGGCAACTTCGGCGTTGTTTGCCGACATGAACTGGGCCAGTATGCGGAACTCATGGGAGCGCGACGCGACGATGCTGGGCGTAAAGTCGGGTTATACCTGGAACCATTCGCACGCCGATGCCAATTCGTTTATCCTGTTTCATAAAGGAGAAGACATTATTAAAGATGCTGGGAACAGCTCGTATGGATCGAAAGATTATCCAGGCTATTTCTTTCAGAGTCAGGCTCATAACGTGATTTTGTTTAACGGGAAGGCACAGCCGACAGAGCAGCAGTACAACGGATCTCCGTTGAATGGTAAACTCAGCGAATTGATGGATGCGGGCGACATGAAATACATTATGGCCAACGGTACGGGTCCAACATCAGCCAACTTTTCCCGGAACTTCCGGCATTATCTCTGGCTGGACAAGGTGATTCTGATTATCGACGATGTGAAAGCCTACGAAACAGGTAAATTTCAGTGGCTTCTGCATCCGGGAGGAGAGTCAAAAAAGGTTGGTGGTGATATCAACATTGTGAAGGGAAAATCGTCGGTATTGGTACGCCCGCTTTTTCCTGAAACGCTGGTACAGACGGGCTTCGACCATGATTTCCCGGAGAAAATGAAACTAACTGAAGTGACAGCGCCGAAAGCCCGCGACCCACAGCATCCGACCGAAATCTATTATTCGATTGATTATCCCGAACCGGTGAAGCAAACGAAGTTCATCACGGCCATTATTCTAAAAGATACGCCTGACGATAAAGATCTGCCGATTATTGAACGGCTGCACAGCGAAACCATGCAGGGGGTGCGGATTAAACAACACGGAAAAATCACGGAAGTTTACCTGAATCTGCTGGCCGACGGTCGAATCATGCACCTCAACAGTGTCAATCAGTTTAACGGATGGGATACTGACGCGTATCTGTTCGGAATTACGTACCCCGACCATACCGATAGACAGCGGGGCCGCGGATCATCCCCAACGGTGGCTGGCCCCGATGAGGTAAATGACTATTTCATGGCCTACGGGAGTTATGTTCGGAAAAATCAGGAAACGGTATTTAGCTCATTGTCGAAAGTGTTTATGATGGCCCGCAAAGACGGCAATAAGCTGAATCTGATCCTACAGGGCCAGCCGCTGATCAATGCCAGTTTCCGATTTCAGAAAATGCCCGATTCCTTTTTTCTCAATCATCAGCCTGTAAAGCCGGTGTATGATAAAGGGCAATTACGGGTGCGGGTTGAGAACGGGAATTAGACAGTTGATCTTAGTAGCTTTATGGATCAGGTCGGTCAAACAGTTCTCCTATAAATACGAAAATCCATATGCCCCGTAAACTACCAAGGCGTACATTCCTTCACGTATCGGCATTGTCCGGTTTAGCACCTGATTTAACGTTAAGTCATTATGATCGGAAAGACGAAGAAACCGGACTAGTCTTTCTTTTTCAGGGCGACTCGATTACGGATGGAAACCGGGGCCGGAATGCCGATCCAAACCATATCATGGGACACGGTTATGCCTTTTCAATAGCCAGTCGAATTGGAGCCGACTTTCCGGAAAATGGATTCACGTTTTATAACCGGGGTGTTAGCGGCAACAAAGTGTCTGATTTGCAGAAACGCTGGCAAGCCGATACACTGGATCTTAAACCCAATGTGCTGAGTCTATTGATTGGCATCAACGATACTGCTGCTGTCGTGAATAAACCAGCCGAAGCCATAAGTAGCGAGCAATTCGAAACCGCCTATCGTCAACTGCTCACCGACAGCAAAAGTCAGAATCCTTCTACGCTGTTTGTACTGGGTATTCCCTTTGTATATCCAGTCGGCAAGCGTAAGGAGAACTGGGAACTCTGGCGCGACGACACGACCAAACGACAGGAGGTCGTTCGTAAACTGACCACCGAATTTGATGCGGTTTTGGTGGATTATCCGACTGTATTCGACAAGGCGATGAAAAATACTCCGGCAGAATACTGGATATGGGACGGTATTCATCCGACGGTATTTGCGCACGAATTAATGGCCAGGGAGTGGATTAAACAGGTAAGTTCGCGGCTTCGATTCCTGAAAAAATACCGGTAGAAATCCTGAGATTGGATAAAATCTGTCAGTACTATCATACACCAACGAAATCATCAGAAACAGCGCCTTTTTTTTCCTTATTGTGAGAACAGAAAACATCTTGATCCGAACCGTACTAACCATCTTTCTTCTGACTATTCGCGTTTTTATTCCATCGATTTATGCCGCTCCGAAAATCTATCAGGCGACATCTCCCGATGGCAAAACCCGAATTGAACTGACGGTTAATGAACAGAAAAACCTGACCTATCGCGTTCTGTTAAACAATGCTCCAGTGCTGGACTGGTCGGCGTTGGGGTTGCAGCTTAAACTCATTGCCCTGGGGCCAAATACATCGATTCTGAAGCACACGCAGCGAACAAATAACGAGCAGTTTGCCTGGCCGCTGGGTGAAAACGATCAGATTCAGAACAATTACCGCGAGATCGTTCTGGATTGTCGTTCCGGGGCTTTTCTGTACAAACTCATTGCCCGCGTTTTCGACGGATCTGTGGCATTTCGGTATGTACTGCCGAAGCAGAAAGGTTATGTTAACGCGTTGATTATAAGTGAGAAAACTACATTTAATCTGGCAGACTCGTATACCATTTACCAGTACAATGAAGAAACCGTTTTCACCCCCGTTACCCTTGATGCTCTGACCAAAACCTGTGATTTTCCGGCAACGCTGACCAATGGCAAACTCTTTCTCTCCATTGGTGAGGCTGGCAACGATACGTATACGAAAGCGGAGTTGACCAAAGGAGCCATAGTTAACTCGCTGGGCGTGGCATTTCACAAGGATTCGGTCAATACGGCTGCTGATTTTCAAACGCCCTGGCGAACCATCAGCGTGGCAACTTCGGCCATTGGCCTCCACCAATTCAGTGATTTGCCACTTCGGCTGACTCCACCAGTGAAAGAAATGGCAAACTGGATAAAACCGGGGAAACTTATTCGATCATCGTTAACCACGCAGGCCGGGCTGGATTGCATCGACTTCGCGGTAAAACACAATTTTCAGTACATCATGTTCGATGCCGGTTGGTACGGGGCCGAATTCCGGGGTAGCTCCGATCCAACAAAACCCATTCCGGCCATCGACATGCCGAAGGTGATTCAGCATGGTAAAGAGAACAACATCGGCGTTATATTGTATGTCAATCGGGTAGGACTTCGGGCCAAGCTGGATACCATTCTGCCCCTTTATAAAAAATGGGGAGTTGCCGGGCTTAAATTCGGATTCGTAGATGGACTGAGTCAGGAAGGTATAAGCTGGCTGGCGGGTGCTATTAAAAAAGTGTACGAACACGGTTTTATTCTGGACATTCACGACAACTACAAACCTACCGGATTAAGCCATTCCTACCCGAATCTGCTCACACAGGAAGGCATACGCGGTAATGAAAACAACCCCGACGCCTTTCATAATACGGTGTTGCCTTTTACCCGGTTTCTGGCTGGTGCGGCTGATTACACCTTTTGCTACCCAAATTCCAACCGATTTTTCACCGATAACCTGTATAAGACTAAATTGCAGGTTAGCAAAGGGCAGCAACTGGCCTTGTCGGTCGTGTACTTCAGCCCGTTGCAGGCTATTTTCTGGTATGGAAATCCCCATGATTATAACGACGATCAGGAAACGGAATTCTTCAAACTTGTACCAACAGTCTGGAATGAAAGCCGATATTTGACTGGTGAAATTGGCAAGCACATCAGCGTAGCCCGTCGAAAAGGCAAAACATGGTATGTAGGATCAGCGGCTGGTCTGGCAGACTGGAACGGTTCATTGCAACTTGATTTTCTGGAAAAAGGGAAAGCCTATATGGCAACAATTTACGAAGACGATACGGCGGGCGGAATCAACAAGCGGACTATAGTGGTAAAACAAGGCGATACGTTTCCGATAACGTTAAAAGCCAAAGAGGGCCAGGCCATACTAATAACCCCCCAATCGTAATGGCAAACATGAAACGAATAAGTCTTGCCTTCTCGACCTGTTACCTGCTAACGCTGGCTCTACAGGCACAATCGCTTCCATTGCCGGACCCGTTGGTTCTCAACAAGGGAAGCCGGATTACTACCGCGAAGCAATGGCATACGCAGCGACGGGCCGAACTCCTTGAACTCTTCGCCAATGAGATGTATGGCCATTCGCCGGGCAAGCCCACCCAGATGACATTCGAAGTGTTCGATACGGACACTAAAGCGCTGGGTGGTAAAGCCACCCGCAAACAAATAGCCGTTTTTTTTAATGGCAAACACGATGGGCCACGCATGGACGTGTTGCTGTACATTCCCAATCAGGTAAAAGGACCTGTTCCCGCTATCGTTGGACTAAACTTCTGGGGGAATCACAGCATCAATCCTGATCCCGGTATTCGAATCGCTACGAGCTGGATGGAATCGAGTCGGGGGAATCCGTATATCGACGTGTCCTGTGTTGTCAATCACTGCTCTACCGAAGCATGCCGGGGCATCAACGCCCGGCAATGGCCTGTTGATAGCCTTCTGAACCGGGGTTATGCGCTCGTAACAGCCTACCGGGAGGATATTGCCACCGATGAACCAGCCAACAAATTTACGACGGGGGTTCACCCTCTGTATCCGGAATTTCAGAATCGGGCCGACAATTTCGGTACCGTTGCGGCCTGGGCGTGGGGCCTGAGCCGAATTATGGATTACCTGCAAACCGATCGGGCGATTGATAGCAAACGGGTTGCCGTATTTGGCTGGTCGCGATTAGGGAAAGCTGCTTTATGGGCGGGCGCAACCGATCCGCGTTTTGCGCTGGTTATCAGTAATGAATCGGGTGCCGGTGGGGCCAAATTATTTCACCGGGGTGTGGGCGAAAACATCCGGCGATTGTGCACTGTTTTTCCGCATTGGTACTGTGGCAATTTCAAGAAATACATGGATCAGGATACGCTGTTGCCTTTTGATCAGCATATGGTTATTTCGCTCATTGCGCCCCGCCCGGTTTATGTGGCCAGTGCTATACAGGACAAAGGATCTGACCCCGAAGGCGAATTTGACGGGGCTAAAGCGGCCAGCCAGGTATATCAGTTTCTGGGAACGGAGGGCTTGCCAACGTCCACAATGCCCGCCCTGAATCAATCGGTACAGGGCCAGATCGGGTATCATATTCGATCGGGTGGCCATGACGTTACCAGTTACGATTGGGCACAGTATCTGCTCTTTACCGATAAACACTTTAAAACGAAGAAGTCTCGTCAGGACTGATCGGCCGATCGATCGTTTCAGGATTGTACCCATCCAGTCCGGCCTGCAAACGCTGTCGAATGACCCGGCGGAGTCGCTCGGGTTGGAGAACGCGCATCCCTTCGCCGAAACCAAGTATTTCTTTCTCTAGCTCAAAATTGTGCTGTACGATCAGTTGAATAACGATACCATCGGCGGTTCGTTCGACTACCTGTTGCGAATGGTGGAGAGGCTTGGTCTCGACATAGGGCGCGTGTAGTCGGTTGACAAACAGCAAAACCTTACTAGGGCGCATGTTTTCGCTGACCGATACGCCGATAACGTCCGTGTAGTGAACATCGGGGTCGATGCCGTAGTTAGGCACATAATCGATGTCGGGGGCGATGGTTACAGACAGCATTCGATCGAGTGCCAGATTCATGATATATCCTTTTCCATCCCGAATGCCCACAGCAAACCAGCGGTTTTTATACTCTTTCAGCCACCACACATGAAAGAGAAATGTTTGTGGAGATCGCGCTGAGAACGATTGATACTGAAGTAGAAGTGTACGTTTCTGAATAACGGCCTGATACAGATCATCCAGCCAGTGAAGACCTTTCAGGTAGTCATTTTTCTCGAAATCAATGACGGGAGCCGACTTTTTAGCCGTCGAATACACATGATCTTCCAGCTTTTGAACCACTTCATTGAGTGCCTTAAAGTGCGAAAATCCCTTGAACTGCTTGAGTACTTCAACAGCTTCGTTCATTCGCGACAGATCACCATCCGATAGTGGAATATTCGTGATGCTGTAGGTAGGATCTTCGTAGGTATAATATTTTTTATCGATGATAACGATAGGGGCGAAATACCCCAGTTTATCACTGCGCATCAGCTGAAGATCGGCCTGAACGGTGCGTCGACTGATGCCTTTGTCGATCCCTTCGTATTCATACAAAGCTTCCGAAACCGTTTCGATCAGGTCATCAAGTGTCCACCTGCGCTGCCGATTGCGCAGACAGGCGTCCAGAGTTTTGTAACGAACAAGAGCGTTTCGATTGGCAGGCATCAGACGGTTCGCCGTTGAAATGGTTCGATTTTTCAGAAAAATGAAAAAACTTTTTGAACTACGCAAAAACAGTGCGCAGTAACTACTAATCTTTGTCAGGCAGGTTCGTTGTTGCGATAAATCACTGGTCAATAGTTGAACCGGCTAAGCGTTTGCCTATGTATCGCTCTGGGGTAATAGCTAACGAATCATCATTAGTATAGTTTTTCGCTCAGAGACGAGGCTGTTCATTACCTTATTTAACGTTCTAAACCAATGGAAACACCAATTCTAATCGAGGATATTCTGATGCTGGGGCCTATCCCCGATCATTTACATACTACATTTCTGCGGGTAGCAAACGGACTGATTCAACGGGCCAACTATCCTAAAGAAAAAGTAATGGGTTTGCTGGCACAGATGCTCCAGAACCCTAAAAAGTTTGCGTTCTCCAGAAACAAAGTCACTAATCTGGCTCAGTCAATCTATGACTTGAACAAACAGGGTATCTCAGTCCCACTTAGCGAAGCTGGAAAGGTTTATTTGCCAACTGAACCCGTTTCTTATGTCCTGGATGCCAACGAAAAACAGTCGGAGAAGGTATTTGATTTGCGCAGTGGACCGCTGCCATATGCCGTTTTTGGCCGCGACCAGATTGAAGAGGGTGCATTAATGCAAATGGAAACAGCCGCAAGTTTACCGGTTTCGGTGGCGGGTGCACTCATGCCCGATGCCCACCAGGGCTATGGTTTGCCCATTGGGGGGGTGTTAGCAACGGAGGCTAACACCGTTATTCCCTTTGCCGTTGGGGTCGATATTGCCTGCCGAATGTGCCTCTCTGTATTTGATTTGCCCCCTGCGTTTTTGAATCGCGAACCGCATTTGCTAAAAAAATCACTGGTAGAAAAAACCAAGTTTGGAATTGGTGGCGAAACCCGCGAGAAGATCGATGAAAGCGTGATGGATTTGCCCGAATGGCAGGCCACGAAAGTAATTCGCGATTTGAAAGACAAAGCCTATCGCCAGCTGGGAAGCTCGGGTACGGGTAATCACTTTGTCGAGTGGGGTATTGTTGAAGTATATGAACAGGATGATCGGTTGAACTTGCCTCCGGGCGAGTATCTGGCGTTGCTATCGCATTCCGGATCGCGCGGCTTTGGCGGAAACATAGCGAATTACTATTCAAAACTGGCGATGCAGAAAACCAAACTACCTAAACAGGCCGCTCATCTGGCCTGGCTGGACCTAACTACCGAGGAAGGGCAGGCATACTGGATTGGTATGAATCTGGCAGGCGAATATGCCTCGGCCAACCATCATGAAATTCATAAAAAACTGGCCAAAGCGCTGGGTGAAAAGCCCTTAGCCATGATTGAGAATCACCACAACTTCGCCTGGAAAGAGCAACTGACCGATGGACGTGAGGTGATTGTTCACAGGAAAGGAGCAACTCCTGCGGGGCCTGATGTACTGGGAATTATTCCTGGATCAATGACGCAGCCGGGTTTTGTCGTTCGGGGGCGAGGCAATGCAGACTCACTGAACTCGGCATCGCATGGGGCCGGGCGGCTGATGTCGCGCACTCAGGCGTTCAATACGTTGACGCGCTCACAATGGAATAAAGCATTGCTGGAAGCTGATATTCAACTCATTGGAGGTGATCTGGATGAGGCACCGATGGTGTATAAAAACATCGAAACGGTCATCAACGCTCAACGTGATCTGGTATCGGTATTGGCGAAGTTTACGCCCAAAATCGTTCGGATGGCCGACGCCAATCGGAAAGAAGGGCGGGAGGATTAATGCATCATAAAGAATTGGGATGGTGTCGGTTAATACTAACCGACACCATCCCAATTCTTTGTCGACATGCCGGAAATAAATGAATGCGTTGTCAATCTGAAACTTTATTTTGGGTGTATGTATGGGTAGATAGAAGCGAATGCCTCAATCTACCAATCGTCGCTTCTGAATGTATAAAAAATGATTTTTCTTCGATTGCTCTGGCAGATTCCTATTGCGCTTCTCCTGCTGACTATTGTTCTTGTTTTTGCTAACGAATATGCAATTGCTCATTCCAGTCGTCGTGAAAAAAATATTGCCTATGTCGCTGCCGATCAACCCTGCTTTGATGCCGAGCGGCATGTTCTCGATGTATATACGCCCAAAGAACCGTCGGCAAAACTCCGGCCAGTTGTCGTGTTTATTCACGGAGGAAGCTGGGATAGCGGCAGCAAAAACCTATACAGTTTCATCGGTCGAAGGCTGGCCAAACAGGGCATTGTTGCTGTGCTGGTAAACTACCGCCTGGCACCCGGTGTGCAGGTGCCGGATATGGTCGATGACTGTGCTCAGGCGGTTATCTGGACTACGAAACATAGTGCAGAATATGGTGGAGATCCGAATCGGATCTTTCTGATGGGGCATTCGGCAGGAGGGGGGATCGCTGGTCTTTTGGCTACCGACAACCAGTATTTAGCGAATCGAGGGTTAGTCCAGAGTCCCATAAAAGGTACAATTCTCGATGATCCGGCCGGACTGGATATGTATGATTACCTGCAAAAGATGGAGTACCCGAATGATGAACAATACCTGATTCCGTTCGGGAAGAAGCAGGAAGTCTGGCGAGCAATGTCGGCCCTTTATCACGTTGATTCCGGTTGCCAACCCATGTTGATCTATGTCGGTGAACGCACCTACCCGAGCATTGTCAGAAGCACTCGAAAATTCAACCAACGGCTTCAGGAAGTTGGCATCAAGCATGAAATTAGCACCATGCCCGGCAAAAAGCATATTGGTATGATAACCCAGTTGTTCTGGCAAAACAACGTTATTTATAGGGATCTGAGGAGGATGGTAACAGGCAGTCTCCAGTAGGCAGTAGGCAGAGACTGCCCACTGCCTACAGAAGACTAAATCAATGGCTTTCGGCCACTTTCTGTTCAGTAGGAATTGTTTTTACATCGCGCTCCCGCTCGGTTTGTTCAACGTAAACGGCATAGTCGGCGGGTTCAATTTTTATGCCCAAGCGGTTCGCGTAGGCCTGGGTAAACTCAGCGCCAAAATAGAGAATGGCGGCCGTGTAATAAATCCAGGTCAGAATAACGATCAGCGACCCGGCGGCCCCGTACGTTGAACTGGTACTGGTCGTTTCGATATACAGGCCGATCAGGTATCGTCCCAGCATAAAAAGCAGGGCGGTAAAAAACGCACCCCATCGCACATCTTTCCAGGCAATTTTGGCATCGGGTAGTATCTTGAAAATGACTCCGAAGAGAACGGCGACAACACCAGTGCTGATCAGCAAATTAAACGCACTGATTATGAAAACGCCAATGCCTGGAATATAGCGGGTTAAAAAGTCACTCAGGGCAAGAACGAGTCCATTGATAACCAGTGATACCAACAAAAGAAAGCCCAGACTAACGACCAACGACGATGAAAGCAGCCTGTCTTTTATTATTTTTAACCAGCCACGTTTGGGTTTTGCTTTAACCCGCCAGATCAGATTGACCGAATCCTGAATCTCGACAAAAATACTGGTTGCACCCAGCAATAGGGTTAATATGCCGATAACCAGGGCCGTATTGGTTTTACCTGATAACTCCACATTTTTGATCATGTCCTGAATCTGCTTGGCTGCTTCGTTGCCGACCAAACCATTGATCTGGCCAAAAATTTGCCCCTGGATAGCCTCTTCGCCCAGAAAAAGACTGATCAGTGATATAATTAAGACAAGTAACGGAGCCAGCGAAAACACGGTGTAATAGGCAAGGGCTGCACTTAATTTCAGGCAGCGATCATCAAGGAAACCATTGAATGAGTCCTTTAAAATGGCCCACAAATTGGCGAAAAAGCGTTTATCTGTCTTCGTATCCATAACAGTTGAGTATTAATGAGGCTGATTTGACACCATACATATCAGGTTCCAGTGACAATAACCTATAGCTGTAACCCAAACGAAGAGGGGTTGTTACCGAAATTGAGCGCTGGTTTTATTCGAACTGATACAGAATTAGGCAATTTTAAACGAAATGACCTTGATTTTAAAGGCTATAACCCCAGGCAGTACTTGTATTCTGATAAAATGTGAGTTACAATGGTAGAGTTGGTGAACGCTCCAGCAAACAGTCGAGGTTTAACTTTTCTGAAGGAGTGGTATCGGCGTGTAGAACTCGTTCCATGTAATCGATAGCCGTTTGCGTATGTATGTCCGAATCACTGGCGATACAGTCTGCCGGAACGTGTAGATCAAAGTCACGCATATAGGCATCATTGGCCGAAAACTGAACGCATACATCCGCATTAATGCCCGTTATAATCAACTGCTCTACTTGCAGATAAGTGAGCAGCGCATCGAGTGTTGTAGCATAAAAAACCGAATGCTTGGGCTTAAGTACGATATAGTCATCGTGGTCGGGCTGAAGCAATTCAACCAGGCGCTGCCCCCGAACACCATCATTGAGGCAGTGGTCTACAATTTCGGTGAAATTGGAGCGCCATCGGCCAAAGTTGTCATTTGTATAGATGACTGGAATCTTCAGCTCTTTTGCCCGTTTTTTCAGTGTTGCGATCTTTTTGGCAGCAGCAACGGCTGGTTTTAGTACCGTTTCACCCCCCGGAAACTCCAGATCATTAATCATGTCAATGATCAGAAGTGCAACCGGGGATGAATCCGGTGCATTGCCATTCATGTCTTTGTTTTTTGTGACCATACCGAGTGGGAGCTTAGTGAAACAAAATAGGGACACCAAAGCAAGGCTGGTTGTTTGTACCTGTTAGTGTATGGTTCACTACAGAAACCAGATTGAAACAATAGATGGCTTTGCTTATCAACATAAACAACAGAGGTATTCGGTCTGTTAGGCTTCCAGATCAACTACAATCCAAAACGTTATGGAATCGATTTACATCTGGCTATTGGAAAATACCGGCAACGAGGGAAATTATTACACCATTCTGAATAATCGCCGGGAAAATCTATCGGAACAGTCGGCCTATCTGGAAATAATGGCCAGGCGATCCGCTGATTTTACCGTCGTTAACCTGCTTGTTTTTAGTGGCGACCTGACGGATATTCCCGAAAAAAAACACTATGAACACCCTCTTGAGCAATGCCGGTTTGGCAATGAACAGCAGGTTATCGTCTATCTGGCTACGGGAAAAAAGCCAGAAATAGCTGCATCTGACGATATAGCTGGCATACAGGTTCTGCTAGTTGAGCCAGCGGGCGAAGCAGGGACAATTACGTTTCCTGCCGATCAATAAGCCGGGTCAGGAACACTATAAATGAAAAACGCCAGTCCCAGTAGGGCTGGCGTTTATTGATTATCTACCTTAAAATACATGTTAAACTAAAAGCACAAAGGTAGGGCTCGGGTTAGTTGACCCTATTAGAGGAGGATTAGAAAAACCTTAGGTATACGTTAGAGAAAAGGCCCAAACAAATCCGGAGTCGGTGTAATTTCAGGAACAATCCTGTTGTTAAGGCCTAAGCCTGGGCAACTCGAAAAAGCAGCTGTTTTGTGGGGTAAAACCGTATAGAGCCGATTCGCTTTTGCACGACCTGGTCAGCTTTTTTCTGGCGAATTGACTCCATTCTGAACTTAGTTTACAGTCGATTACGTAAAACTATTCAGCACCTTTAGTGATTATAGAATAATGAATTAAGGTTTTTATATAAAAAACCCCTGATTGATGGAACAAGTAAGTGGATCGATCTTGCCGTTGTATTGCTGAACTAGACGTAATTCATAGTTTACCAGAGACTTAATAATTGATCAGCCTGGTTTCAGGCTTGGTTGTCTTTCCTTAACCCATGAAAAAGACTTTACTCAAATGGATTACAGTACTTTTTTTGTAACACCATTCGTTAATCAGAACTAGACACTTTTGACACGTAAATGAGCTTAAAATCAGCGAATAACCCCAAAAGAAACTTAAAGTCGTTACCAAAGTGCCCCACTGGAATTACCGGTCTGGATGAAATAACCGAAGGTGGAATACCTGAAGGCAGACCAACACTTATTTGCGGAAGCGCTGGCAGTGGTAAGACGTTGTTCTCCATTGAATTTATCGTTCGTGGTGCAATGGAGTATAATGAGCCTGGTGTTTTTATGGCTTTTGAAGAAAAAGCGGATGAACTTGCCATAAACGTAGCTTCATTAGGCTTTGATCTCGATCAACTTCAGAAAGAAAAACTTATTAAGCTCGATCATGTACGCATCGAGCGAAGTGAAATAGAAGAAACCGGCGAGTATGATCTGGATGGCCTTTTTATCCGATTAGGCTATGCTATTGATAGCATCGGTGCTAAACGCGTAGTACTGGATACCATCGAAAATCTGTTTGCTGGCCTCACCAATCAAGGAATTCTGCGGGCCGAATTAAGGCGGCTTTTCGAGTGGTTGAAGGCAAAAAAGGTAACGACGATAATCACCGGCGAAAAAGGAGATGGAACGTTGACCCGACATGGACTGGAAGAGTATGTATCTGACTGCGTAATTTTGCTTGACCATCGGATCAGTAACCAGATTTCAACCCGACTGCTACGCATCGTCAAATACCGAGGGTCGATGCATGGAACGAACGAATACCCATTTTTGATCAACGAGAAGGGTATTTCGGTGTTACCTGTTACTTCCTTAACCTTAGATCATCCCGTTTCATCGGAACGGATCTCAACGGGTATTCAGGCACTGGATAAAATGCTGGAAGGGCATGGTTTTTACCGGGGTAGCAGCATTCTGGTTTCGGGCACTGCCGGTACTGGTAAAACCAGTATTGCTGCTACGTTTGCCAACGAAGCCTGCCGTAGAAATGAACGCTGTATCTATTTTGCCTTTGAAGAATCACCTCAACAAATCGTACGGAATATGCGGTCGATTGGCCTTAAGCTTCAGCAGTATATCGACAGTGGTCTATTGAAGTTTCAGGCTTCCCGACCCACGCTTAATGGTCTGGAAATGCACCTGGTAGCCATTCATAAACAGATAAAAGAGTTTAAGCCATCCGTCGTAATTCTGGACCCCATAACCAATCTGATTGCTGTTGGCTCAGTTAGTGATGTAAAATCAATGTTAATCCGGTTAATCGATTTTTTACAGTCTGAGCAAATTACTGTTATGTTTACGGCACTCTCGCTGAATAATGTCATAAACGAACAAACAGACGAAGGCGTATCTTCACTGGTTGATGCCTGGTTACTCGTTAAGGATATTGAACATAATGGGGAGCGAAACCGGGGATTATATGTCATGAAATCGCGCGGCATGAAGCATTCCAATCAGGTTCGGGAGTTTGTCATTACCGATAAAGGGCTTGATCTGGTTAGTGTTTATTTAGGACCGGAAGGCGTACTGACTGGTTCTGCGCGCGAAGCCTCGCAATTACAGGAAGAAACAGGTATTGTCCTGAGAGAAAATGCCGTCAATAGGAAAGACCGGGAAATTGAACGAAAACGCCTGGTACTTGAGTCGAAAATAGCTGGCCTGAAGGAAGAGTTTGAATCCGTACAGGACGAGCTAAATAAGACCTATATTGAGGAAGAACTACGGAAGGAGGTTCTGGAAAAGAATCGGGAACAGATGACCCGTAATCGACACAATGAGTGATCAATAAGTCTGCTAACTGTAGGTGAATGAAAACAAAAGAAGAAATTTGGGAGTTGCGACTCTATGTTGCTGGAAATACAGTTAAATCCCAGACTGCTCTGGCCAACCTGAAAAAGTATTGCGAAGAGCATTTAAAGGGTAAATACATTATTGAGGTTATCGATTTACTGGTGAAACCTCAATTGGCAGAGGGAGACCAGATTTTAGCTGTGCCCACCTTAGTGAAAAAAGTACCTGAGCCGATTCGCAAGATTATTGGCGATTTATCGAACGAAGAAAAAGTGTTAGTTGGATTGAACATTCGCCCAGCAATAATATAGATGATTGAGTCATCACCGCTAAACGATAAGGATACTGATCCGGATGGCGAAGGCCAGTTATATGTCTTACATTTATTTGTAACTGGAGCATCCCTATATTCAACACGGGCGATTAAGAATATAAGGCACATCTGCGATCAATACTTATCGGGTAACTACTCGCTGGAAATAATTGATGTACATCAACAACGGGAAGTGGCCGAAGAGGAACAGCTGATTGCGCTCCCCTTATTAATCAAACGCTTTCCCTTACCTGAGCGACGATTGATCGGTGACTTGTCAGATACCAGGAAGGTACTTAACGGACTAGGACTTGCTACTTAATGAGGATGAACGGGGCTAAAACATACGAGCAACTGGTAGTCGAAAATGAAAGTCTACGATGGCAACTTGAAGAAGCAACCGAAACACTACAGGCGATTCGTACCGGCCAGATCGATGCCCTGGTCGTTCAGGGCGATGATGGTCATGAGCTTTACACGCTGAAAACGGCCGATTATACGTACCGGATTTTTATTGAAACCATGAATGAGGGGGCAGTAACGCTGAATAAGGAAGGCCTTATTCTCTACTGCAATTCAACATTTGCCTCAATGGTTGACTTGCCTTTATCGAAAGTTATTGGTTTATCCTTCGATCGGTTTGCGGCTACCACCAGTAAAGCGGATTTTGATGCCCTGTTTAATGAAGGCTGGGCCGATATTCGGAAAATTGAATTTGCGCTTAGCAGCAGTACTGGTAAATTAGTACCCTGTCTGCTTTCCGTAACTGCTCTGGAGCTCGATGGAGGTATATGTTTAAGCATGATTCTGACGGATCTGACCGTACAGAAGCAAACGCAACAGCTGCTGGAAGTAAATAACCAGCAGCTGGCCAAAACAAATAATGATCTGGAAGTCAGTAATCAGGCGTTGAATCGTTCAAATGACAATTTGCAACAGTTTGCCTACATTGCCAGTCACGATTTACAGGAACCGCTGCGAAAAATTCAGTCGTTTGGCGATTTACTGAAAATGCAGTACAGCGAGCATTTGGGCGAGGGCGTTGAGTATATAGAGCGAATGCAATCCGCAGCGAGCCGTATGTCGACGCTGATCAAAGATCTACTCACCTTCTCGCGAATTTCTACCCGACAGGATAGTACCCTTCATGTGCCGTTGACTCAGGTTATTGACGCTGTTCTGAACGATCTGGACATGGCTATCGAAGAGACCGGTGCAGTCGTTGAACTCGACAGCTTGCCGACCATATTGGGTGACCCGTCGCAACTAAGACAACTCTTTTCGAATTTGATCAGTAATGCGCTTAAATTCCGAAAACCAGACGTTCCAGCATATATCAGGGTGAAATCAGCGATTGTTGCTGAAGATAACTTGCCTCACTCAGTTAACCCTACCCACCAGGCGTCTTCTTATCATCGAGTCGATGTAATCGATAATGGAATTGGTTTCAAGGAACAGTATCTGGATCGTATTTTTCAGGTATTCCAGCGGTTGCATGGAAAAGATCAGTATCCAGGAACCGGGATTGGTCTCGCCATTTGCGAGAAAGTAGCGACCAATCATGGCGGGGCTATAACAGCCAGCAGCGAGCCTGGTCAGGGAGCAACATTCAGCGTGTACTTTCCTGCCTAAAATGAATCCTGTTTCGAATAAAACCTGATCCTCGGACTTAAACTAGTAGACAGTCTCTGAATGACGTTGGCATCTGCGGACAAAATTCATAGATAAAGCTTTAGTTGAATACAAACAAAGCCGCCGTGTTCAGAGTAACACGGCGGCTTTGCTGTCTATCGGTTGCCTGTATGGCTCGTTTCTGAGGAAAGGCAAAACTTGTTTAGCTGAATAATTTAGTCAAATGTCACCTCATGACTAAGGTAGTTTTTTAATTGACCAACCGTTTGCAGTTTCCACCAATCCTCATCTGGAATGCGAATACTAAAGCTATTTTCAACCTGAATAAGCAGGTCGGTAACGTCAAGTGAATCAAGGCCCAGATCCCGGATGAAGTTAGCCTGATCGGTGAGCGCCGTTAAATTGACACCCATATTAACGAGTATGTCCTGCAAACGACTGTTTATCAGTGCAAGTGTCATGGTTTAAATTGGTTGAGTTAGTTAATGAAAAGAATGGATAAACCTGATTCGGGAGCCCTGGAGTGATGTTAGTCATGCTCCAGGGCTCCTCAAATTGGGTTAGGAAACAGCCGCTTCGGCTTCAGTCAATGCTTCGGTTTCGTTCGATTTCCGGAATCGGTTTTTGAACCATTCCTGAAGTCGGTCAACGAGGTAATACATCATGGGAACCAGATAGATCGTCAGTACCATCGAGCTGCTCAGACCGCCAATTAGTACCCAGGCCAGCGAGTTTTTCCATTCGGCACCTGCGCCACTTGCCGTGGCAATTGGAATCATCCCGATGACCATGGCAATCGTCGTCATCAGAATGGGGCGCAAACGTTCTTCGCCAGCGTGTAAAATGGCGTCTTTATAATACGTTCCATTGGCTTTCTGCTGGTTGGCAAAGTCAACGATCAGAATAGCGTTTTTAACAACCAGACCAATCAGCATCAGCATACCCAGCATGGCGAAAATACCAATGTTCGAAGAGCTGAGGGCCAAAGCCAGCAACGCGCCAATCACCGCAACCGGAACGGAGAACAATACGACAAACGGATAAACGAAACTGTCGTAGAGGAGCACCATGATGAAATATACGAGCATCAGACCCGCCAGCATGGCAATACCCAGTGACCCGAATCCTTCACTCTGGTTTTTGGCATCACCACCCCAGCTAACGGTAACCGCAGCGGGCAATGGATTTTTGGCCAGATCGGCCTGAATCACGCCGGTTAGCGTACCCGAACCAGTACCGAGCGTATTGGCCGTAACAGTTACCGATGAACGACGGTTTTTCCGTTCCAGTAGTGAAGGGCCATTGCTGAGTGTTACGTTCGCGAACTCTGCTAACCGTACTGATCGATTGGCCGATGGGCTGAAGAAGTTGATGTTTTTTACATCGTCCGGGTTTTTCCGGTCGAAAGCGTCAAGCATCACGCGAATGTCATAATCCTCACCACCATCGCGGAATTTGGAGTCATCGTTACCCGCAAACGCATTCTGGAGTGTACCACCCACCGTCTGAATATTTAGGCCTAGTTTGGCCATTTTTTCGCGGTCGATTTCGACCCGTACCTCCGGATTTCCTGATTCAACCGATACGTTAACATCGTTTGCACCGGGTGTTTTCCGAATGCGGTTCGCCAGTTCTTCGGCTGCGGCTAAATTCTGGTTAGCGTCGTCGCCACTCAGGAAAATCTCGATAGGAGATGTTCCTGAGTTCACAATACCCACCACCGATGAGCTGAATTCAATGGCCGGAAAGCGTTCTTCCAGTTCTTTGCGGAGATCGATCATGTATTGCTCGGTTAGCTTATGACCCGGCCGTTCAGCCGCATCGGCTAGTTGTACCGTCAATTCGGTTCGGTTCGTAGCACCCTGACCCGTGCTATTGATACCCGTACTGGCTCCGCCCACGTTGGCAAAGATGGTTTGAACTTCAGGTTTCTTTTGCAGGTAATTTTCGATACGTCTGGATGTGAGGTTGTTTTCCTGAAGTGAAGCGCTCTTGTCGAGCTTCATCGTCAGCAGAAATTTACCCTGATCGCCCTGAGCGACGAATTCGGAACCGATAATGCCCAGACTCATGACCCAACCCGTGAAGACAAAAATAGCGATCAAAATTCCGGTAAAGGCTAGTTTATGTTTCAAAACCCAGCCCAGGCTTTGATGATAGCCATTCGTTAACGCAGTCAGCCCTTTTTCAAACCAGAGCAGGAAGGCCTGGAACGGATTCTTTGGATTCAGGTGCTCCAGCTTCGCCAGCATCGATGTGAGCCAGGGCGTCAATGTAAAACTGACCAGCAAACTAACCATCGTCGCAAAAGCAACTGTCAGCGAAAACTGCCGCAACAGATCGGCAATGACCGAACTCACGAACGTAATCGGGACAAACACGACCACAATAACCAGGGTGATGGCTACCGCTGCAAAACCAATTTCGCTCACACCATCGAGCGTAGCCCGCCAGCGATCTTTACCCATTTCGAGGTGTCGCTGGATGTTTTCGAGGACCACAATCGAGTCATCGACCAGAATACCAATTACAAGCGACAAGGCAAGCAGGGTCATCAGGTTGAGCGAATAACCCATAACGAACATGAACAGGAAAGCCGAGATCAGCGAAGCCGGTACGGAAATCATGACGATGAAGGCATTCCGGAAACTATGCAGGAAAAGCAGCATCACAATAGCTACCAGCCCAACGGCCAGAATCAGGTCGTGCGTAACGGCCTCTACGGATGCCAGCGTAAAGACACTGCTATCGTAGGCAATCGCAAACGTAACCTTGTCCTTAACGTTTTCTTTCTCAATCGTCTTTAGTTTTTCCTCGACTAACTTACTGATTTCAACAGCATTGGCGTCGGATTGCTTTTTGATGAATAGGCCAATACCGTTCTGTCCATTGTACCGGCTGATGCTGGTTGCTTCTGTCAAACCATCGGTTACGGTGGCCACATCGCCAACGCGTATAGGGCTACCGTTTGGCGGAGTGGCTATGACTAACTTCCGAATGTCGTCTAGTGAAGAGAACTTACCCGCCAGGCGCAGCGTCATGTTCTCTTTTATACTTTTTACCTTCCCGGTTGGGAAATCCAGGTTTGCCTGATTGATGGCCTGGGTTACCTGAAGCAGTGATAAACCGTAATAATTGAGTTTATCGTCGTTGACATTGATACGGATTTCACGTTTGTCGCCCCCAACCATTGTGATGTCGGCCACCCCTTTAATTTGCTGGAGAACCGGCAGGTATTTGTCTTCTACCTGTTGATAGAATACTTCATTGGGTAGGGTCGAAGTGGCCAGCAACTGCATAATTGGTTGGTCGCTGGGGGATATTTTGGATAAGGATGGTTGCTCGGCGTCGTCGGGCAAATCGCTGACCATTTTGTCAATTTCCCGCTGAGCATCCTGCAGGGCCATATCGATATCGGTCCCTGGTTTAAACTGAACGACAATGACCGACGCATTTTCAAATGAATTGGCTTTTACGTCGTCGAGGTTATCTAAGCCCGATACGGCGTCTTCAAGTTTTTTGCTAACCTCCGTTTCAACTTCCGAAGGAGCCGCACCCGGATAAATTGTCGTGATGGTGATGACCGGCGTAGAAAACTCGGGCAGCAACTCATAACTCAGCATTCGATACGAAAACAGACCTCCAATTGTCAAAATCGCAAACAGAACGATAATGAGCGATGGGCGCTTGATGATTGTTTCAACAAATTTCATGATATAAATAGCGAAAGAGTGAATGAGCGAACGAGTGAAAATTGATAGAGCGAAGGTTGCGTTTTCAGTTCGCCCTTGCACTCATTCACTCTTTCGCTCTTTGATTATTGCGCACTAACCGCTGTTCCGTTCTGTAAATTGATCTGCCCGCTGGTAACGACCTGATCGCCCGCTTTCAAGCCGGTACGTATTTCGTAATAATCGTTGGTCGTAGCGCCAATTTCGACTGACTTTAACACGGCTTTGCCACCCTCAACCACATAAACCTGTGGCTGCTTTTCTGAACCGATAATGGCCTGGCGAGGAACCGACAGGGTCTGCCCTTTCAGTTGACTGATGTTGGCAATAGAGCCGTACATGCCCGCCCGCAATAGATTTTTTCCCGAATTATTGACCGTAATCTCAACCGGATAATTGTGTGCGGCATCACCCTCAGCCCCGATCAGGGAAACGCGGCCAGCAAAGTGAGCGCCTGGATAAACCTCGGTTGATACCGATAATGATTGGCCAACGCGGAACTGATTAATGGCTTTTTCGGGCACATCGACAACCAGTTTCAGGGATGAGATGTCTGTTACAGTGGCAATTGGCGATCCAAGCGATACCACTGAACCTTTTTCAACCATCTTCTCGGTAACGATTCCGGCAAAAGGTGCCGTAATCGTGGTGTTGGCAATCTGCTTCTGAAGCTGTTTGATCTGCGCCTGCGTTGAGCGAATGCTCAATTGCGTACGTTCCAGATTAACGGCGGGCGTAGCATCACCTTTTACCAGATTTTCGTAGCGTTTCAGATCATTCTGATACCCTTCCAGAGTAACCTGAAGCGCTTCGATCTGATAGCGAAGTTGTTCATCGTCCAGCTTGGCGATTAATCGGCCAGCACCTACTGATTGGCCTTCCTCAATGGGAAGCTGAATAATCTGACCACCCGCCTGTGGCCGGATTTCGACCTGACGATTGGCAGCAAATGAACCCAGAAATTCACTATTCTGAGATAAGTTACGCAGTTCGGCAACGGCCGTACGAACACCCACCTTCTGGTCGGGATTCGGTTTGTAAATTTTTGCTTCGACTTCTTTTTTGTTGTTCAACAGCGTCCAGGCAGTCATGCCCAACGTGCCAACAAGGGCGAGTAATAACCAGATACGTTTCATAGCTTTTGCTGAGGTTTGAAATTACAGGTAGTATAAATGGGGGTGATTTAGCGATTGATTAAACTGCCGGTTGCTTTTTTCCAGTCAAGTTCGGCGGTACGGAGATTGACCAGTGTGGTCAGGTAGTTGTTTTGGGCATCCCGAAGTGAGTTTTCGGCCTGTACCACATCGGTAATGTCGACGGTGCCTTCTTTAAATTGAAGCTGGGTCTGGGTGTATACTTTTTCGGCCAGTTTCACCTGACCGCTATTGGTTGACAGGTTCTGCTGCTCGACCAGAAACTTGTTGCGGGCATTGGTGATATCCATGGAGATGGACTCACGAACCTGACGAAGCTGTACGTCTAATTTTTGATCATCGATGCGTTTCTGGCTAAGTTTCGCTTTGCGAGCCAGGCCGTCGAACACATTCCAGTTTAATTGCAGACCAACCCAATAGCCCGGTAAATTTTTAACGTAGGAGTTATCGCCACCAATTGCATACACTGAACTGTTGGCAACACCGTAGGCCGATACTGTAGGCACAAATCCCGTTTTGACATTGCGCTGTTCGAGGCCGTTGATTAGTTTCTGCTGATCGATCAACTGTAAATCGGTTCGGTTGATGGTGTATTCATTGCCAGGTGCTACCGGAATCGTTTCCTCGATGGACGTGCGAACCTGGAGCGAATCCGTTTGTGGTGTTCCTGTCAGGTACTTCAGCGTATTCAGGAGCTGGTTGTAAGTCGCCTGGAGCGATTCAATCTGTGTTTGCGAAGAGGTTTTACTGAGCTGAAGCCGGTCGACGTCAATACCCTGTGCCAATTGGTTCTGCCGCCGTAGGTCAGTAATGCGAATCAGCCGTTCGGTCGAAACTAAATTGTTGCGTAGAAAGGCAATTTGCTGAGCAGTCGTTTGCAGGTTGTAATAAGTCGCTGATACATTGTAAGCAACGTCTTCTTTTGTTTTCTGCGTTTGCAGCGCCGACAAATCACGGCTGGCTTTGGCCGCTTTAGTGGCAATCAGCAACGACTGGTTATACAGAGCCTGGGTGGCCTGAAGGCTCGTGGACAAGTTATAAGGCAACCCGAACGCTACAGCCGAATAAGTTCCTTCGGGTCCGCCAAAGACCGATGCGGGGATAACCTGACCGGGAATTTTGAGGTAGCGTTTATAATCGCCCGTTAGGTTCACCTGTGGGCGGGCACTGGCTTTGACTTCTGCAATCTGGGCTTCCGTTTTGATTTCATCGAGTCGGGCCGACTGAACACTGTAGTTATTAGTCAACGCTTTGTTAATCAGCTGATCAAGCGTAAAATCCTGAGCTCTGGCTACTGTAAATCCCAGTACGAAGAACGAGGAAAGGTACCATCGAATGGTTTTCATGGCATGTGTTGAATGATTTGTTTTAAACATTGTAATTAATCATGAATTTTAAATATTTGTTTAAATCGTGGGTAAAAAAATATCACACCTTCTCGAATTCAAACAAATAAGTGGTGATCATGTCAATGACCAGGCTTTTATGCTGATTGGCAAACTCATCAAACTCGGCATCGGTCATTTGCCACATTTTCATGTGCATGGCTTTGCCAATAAATAAGAATTGCACATTACAAAAGATCATTGGCATTAAATGCATCGCCTTGATCGGCCGGATTGTGCCAAGAGCAATTTCCTGTTGAAGCTGTTCCTCAAACATGGAGTGATGAATTTGTTTCATGACGCCAATGCTTGTTGCCATTCGTTCCGGATTGCGGTGGATTTCGTTCATGACGAAGATCGACAGGCTGGGGTTGTTTTTAAGCAACTCAAAATCATGTTCGATCAACTCGGCAATTTTTTCGCGCAGACCGGTTGGCTTATTCATAATCTCAACCATTCCATTAAAGAACAGTTGGATCATTTCTTCGAATATGCTCATGAACAGCTTTTCTTTGCTGCGGAAGTAGTAATTGGTTAAGGCTATATTGATACCGGCAGTATCGGCAATATCCCGGGACGTAGCACCATCAAACCCCTTCTCCAGGAAGACCTGCTTGGCAGCCGCCCGGATTTTCTCTTCAGTAGATTTAAAAGGGGAACAATTCATGTTCTGTTTCATTTGACGATCAAAAGTATTTGTTGCTTTTCTAACACGCAACTTTATTGAATAGTTTTTTTAAACAAATATTTAAAATCTATAAAAAGTTATATTATAAGTAGAAATGCTTCTTTTGTGGTGGGGTTATACACAACTTGATGTTAACTAAGCGGGTCAGAATCAGGAACAGCTGGAACCATGACTACATGCAGGCTGGCAACTACACTGCCAACTGAGTTCCATAGTCAGACCGATGGGGGAGCCTACTTAAAGCCGACTTTTTTCTTCCAGCGCAATCCGGATCAGGTCGATCGTATTTTTTACGCCTGCTTTACGAATGATACTTGCCCGCTGATTGGCCACCGTATTGGCACTGATACCAAATCGTTCGGCTATTTCGGGACTACTCAGGCCCTCAATTAAACAAGTCAGTATCTGAGCTTCCCGCGACGTAATTTTATTCCAGACTGACGACGATGCCCGGGGGCTGTATGTTTGTTCTTCTTTCTTTTGCTGGCTAACGTTTGGTAAGACAAGCTGGCGGATAATTATTGACGATGCATTGGGTGGATAGTACAACTCACCGCTGATTACAGTCCGCACCGCCCGCAGGATTTCTTCCGGGGTCGTATCCTTGAGCAGATAACCAGCCGCACCATTCTGGACAGCTTTCAGAATGTAATCCGGGTTGTTATGCATACTGAACATTACCGTTTTAACTTTTGGGTATTGTTTAGAAATAACCTTTAAGGCATCGATGCCCGACATCCGGGGCATGGTTATGTCCAGTAACAACACATCGGGTTTGATCGCGGCAACCTGATCGATCGCTTCGTCGCCATCGGCAACCTCGCCGACAATCTGAATATCCGCTTCGTCTTCCAGCAACATCCGAATTCCTTTTCGGACTACAGAATGATCGTCGGCAAGAAGTATTCGAATAGCCATAGTAAGGTAATTTAATGGTAAAGTTTGCCTGCTCTATTTCAGCTATAAGCAGCTGTAACCAACAAATCTCGAATTTGTTAATGAAGGTTACCCGCTACGTTGATACTGACCAGCACCTTGGTGCCCTTTTTGGGTTTTGAGGTAATTGTCAGTGTGCCGTTTAACAGGCGGGTTCGGGTCCGCATGTTTTCGATGCCGTTTATGGTAGGCACCTCTTGTTCTTTTTGAACTGATTTGACCTGAAAACCTTTTCCGTCATCAATGACGGCCAGTTCAAGTTTACGCGAATTTTGTTGTAAATGAATGCGTATGGTCTGTGCTCCTGCATATTTAATAGCATTGTTCAGGGCTTCCTGGGCAATGCGATACAACCCGATTTCCATAGCAGGAGTCAGCCGATTAGCGTCGCGATCCCCCTCAAAAAGCACATCGATTCCCGACGACCGGGCAGTTTGCTCGGCGAGATACTGCAACGTAGCGCCCAGTCCAAAGTCGCCCAGAACGGATGGCATCAGATTATGGGATATTTGTCGGGTTGTCTGAATAATCTCGTAAATCAACTTACACAGTTCGTCAAACCGGAGTCGTTGCTTCTCGTCCGGAAACGTGATCGTTTTCATTTTTTCCGCGTGCAGCTTCAGGCCGGTTAACATTTGACCGATACCGTCGTGAAGCTCACGGGCAAACCGACGCCGTTCTTCTTCCTGGCCTTCGAGCAAGGCTGCCGAACGAATGTTCTCTTCAGCGATCTGCAACTGATACTTCTCTTCCGTAGTGCGAATAAGCTCCTGTTGAGTAGCTACCAGCTTCCGGTTAGAGGCCGCCAGGTTCTGATTCGTGGCTTCCAGCTCATGGTTGGTAATTTCCATCTGCCTGTTCACCAGTTGTAGCGCATTCTCTGAACGGGCCAGTCTCCGAACGATATTCTTCGTGTAACCGACAACCGGACGGAAAATAAATAATGCCTCGGCCAGAATTGTCAGTAGGGTTGCAATCGTTAATAACCATTCGATTCGTTCCAGCGACTGAACCCGCTCGAAACTTTCCGTGTCGAACTGAAAAACGATGTCGTTCATCTGTTGCACGAAAGAAAGTTCATTTCGCAGAATGACCTGAAGAGCCTCTTTTTTTTCGGCAAGCGTCGTTTTTGGGTTATTGATTCGACTAAAGCTCTGGTAAATGGATTGGAAAACCGGCTCAATCCGGGCAAACATGCCAGATAGCTGGCTGCTTTTCCGAACGGAATAGTCCTTTTCCATTTTAAGTAGCCCATTCCGTAGCTGAATGTGGGTTTGATACCACGTATGCAACAGAGAATCGAACGAAACGGTATCGGCAGCCGACAGTCCTGTTGTTCGCAACAAAGCAAGCTTTGTCAATCGCTGACTCAGCATCCGTTGTCTACCGGTTACGTTGACAACCCGGCTATCGTCGTAGTGATTGCTGAGCGTACTTCGAATGAATACTAATCCGCTGATTGACAGCACTGCAATGGCGGTGAGGGCCATCACATAGAACCGCGTTAACCGACGGGCTACCTGTTGGTCGAGTTGCTTCATAGGCTAGCGTATTCGGTTTCCGGAGGGTCGTGTCCGGTTTGCGACTTCATGCGTCTGCCAATCGTAAACCGAATACAGTACACTATATGCCGTAAGCGGAATACCATCTAAATCCCAATATACACCTTTCCGTCCTTAATTTTTACGGAATAGGTGTTAATCTGGTAAGAATCGTCGTTCAGGCATTGGCCAGTCTGGAGCGAAAATGTCTTCTTGTGAAACGGACAGGCAACTTTCGGCTCGTCGGCCTGGCTACCAATCATACCCCGTGACAAAGCCATTTGCTGACGATGCGGGCATTCGTTGTCGGTGGCGTACCACTTGCCACGACGGGTGAAGTTATAGATAGCTATCTGCTTTCCTTCGATCAGTGCGCAGGCGCCACCGTCTTCGGGAATATCGTCTACCCGACAAGCCAGATGCCAGGTTATTTCGTGTTTGGGTGCAACAAGAACTTCCATGGGTTGTATTAGTGTAAGGAGTGAAGAAATTTGTTTTTGACTCTGGTCGTAGATTGACAAGGCTTGACTTACTGAAGCTAGCGTTGGGCTGGCCACTAAACCGATACCGTAAACAGAATACTGCTAAGCCCATTCTTTCGCGCGTTTCTGATCGCGCAGGGCATCGAATTGAACAGTGGGGTCTTTCTTCTCAGGAACGTTCACAAAGTGAGTGAATCGCTTGCGGAGCTCTGGATTTTCAACCACTTCCGTCCATTCACATTTGAAGGTGTCGACGAGTAGTTGCATCTCTTTTTCCAGATCATCGGCTATGCCCAAAACATCGTCCAGAACAACGGCTTTCAGGTAGGTCATTCCTCCCTCTAATTTGTTGAGCCAGGTTGCAGTGCGGGTGAGTGGGTCGGCCGTTTTGATGTAAAACATCAGGAACCGGTCAATGTACCGAATGCAGGTTTCCTTATCGACATCGGAAGCCAGTAACTGGGCGTGCTGGGGTTTGGAGCCGCCGTTACCGCCTACATACAGGTTCCAGCCTTTTTCAGTAGCTATAATGCCAAAATCTTTACTTTGGGCTTCGGCGCATTCGCGGATACAGCCCGATACACCCGACTTGATCTTATGCGGAGACCGAACGCCTTTATACCGATCCTCAACTTCAATCGCGAACGAAACAGAATCCTGAACGCCATACCGGCACCAGGTGCTGCCTACACAACTTTTTACGGTGCGCAGTGATTTACCGTATGCGTGGCCACTTTCAAAACCGGCGGCAATTAATTCCTCCCAAATGTTTGGCAAATCACCGACGTGTGCACCGAACAGATCGATCCGCTGTCCGCCCGTAATTTTCGTATAAAGACCATACTTTTTTGCGACCAGACCAATAACGATTAACTTATCGGGGGTGATTTCGCCACCCGGAATGCGTGGCACTACGGAGTACGTTCCGCCTTTCTGAATGTTAGCCAGAAAGCGATCATTAGAGTCCTGAATTGTTGCCCGGCCTTTTTCCAGTATGTTTTCATTCCAGAGGCTGGCCAGAATTGACGCTATGGCAGGTTTACAAACTTCGCATCCATCGCCATGTCCGAACTGATCCAGAACGGTGCCATAGGTTTTCAGTCCGTTGATTTTCACCAGATCCAGTAATTCCTGACGCGTATAGTCAAAGTGTTCGCAGAGGATATTCCGTACGTAAATTCCCTGCTGCTTCAAAACGCCCTGAATGATATCTTTAACCATTGGCGTACAACCTCCGCAACCGGTGCAGGCTTTGGTGGCTTTTTTCAGTGCGTCGACGGTGTTATGGCCATTCTGGCTAATTTCATGGCAAAGTGTGGCTTTCGTTATAGCTTCGCAGGAGCAGATCAGCGCATCGTCGGGTAAGCTCATAATGCCCGCTCCCGAATCTTCACCACCGCGGGAACCCAGGATCAGGTCTTCGGGATTGGGTGGTAAAATGGTTTTATTCTTACAGGTCTGCAACAGCATATTATACTGATCGGCGTCTCCCACCAGAATACCACCTAAAAGCTCCCTGCCATCGGCTGATATATTAACGCGTTTATAAACGCCCTTGGCTTTGTTTTCATAAACGATTGTCCGACAGTCTGGTCCTTCCACAAAAGGATTACCAAAAGAAGCGACGTCGGTGCCGATCAGCTTCAGTTTGGTCGACATGTCGAAGGGCTTAAACTCTTTTGACTCGCCGATGAGTTGCAGGGCAACCACCTCGGCCATTTCATAGCCGGGAGCAACCAGCCCATAAATCATGTGATGAGCAACGGCACATTCGCCAATGGCAAAAATGGATGGATCGGACGTTTGCAGGAAATTATCGACAATAATTCCCCCGCGTGGGTGTGTATCGAGTCCCGCCGATCTGGCTAATTCATCGCGGGGGCGAATACCAGCCGAAATGACCAGCATATCGACATCCAGTTTGGATCCGTCGGCAAATTGCATACCTGTTATGGTATCTTCGCCCGTAATTTCCTGGGTACTTTTAGAGAGGTGAATCGTCAGGCCCAGTGATTCGAGCTGGCGCTGCAAAATACCCGAACCGGCATCATCGATCTGGCGGGGCATCAGGCGGGTGGCAAACTCGACGACATGCGTCTCTTCTATGCCTAAATCAAGAAGGGCTTTGGCCGCTTCCAGACCTAATAAGCCACCGCCCAGAACCGCACCTTTTTTTGCCTTACGCGCATAGGATTGAATGAGGTCGAGATCTTCAATCGTACGATAAACAAAAACACCATCTTTTTCGACTCCGGCTACGGGTGGTACAAACGCGCCGGAGCCAGTGGCCAGTATCAGATAGTCATAGGGAACTACCAGGCCATGATGAGAACGAACTTCTTTACGCTCCCGATCAATATTAACTGCCGGATCGCTCAGGTAAAGCTGTATACCATTCTCGGCGTACCAATTTTCGGGTGCCAGCGTCAGATCATCGGCTGTTTTACCTGCAAAGTAGGCACTTAGGTGAACCCGATCGTAGGCAACACGGGGTTCTTCTCCAAAAACAGTTAGTGTAAACTGCTGCCCATTTTTTTGTTTGGCTATTAATTTCTCGCAGAACTTATAGCCTACCATGCCATTACCAATGACAACGATTCGATTGTTTTTGTTTGTGTTCATAGTTATAACTAACTATTTCATTATGAAAACCCTGTTATGGTATTGTATTATTTCCAGAAAACTGCTTTTTGCCCCCACAAAAAGATAGCTCAAAAATAAAAGGTCATTTTGGTAAAACCTAACATTATATTTGTCTTAAAGTCTATTTTGAAACATATTTTTTCAGAAAAGGCTTGTTTTTAAGAATTGATGCTCTAATTTTGAAGCAGAAATAGCGCATAGTTGTATTTAACTATAAATAGTACATTGTTGCTATTTAACCATTTGACATAGTATCGATATGCAGCCAAAGCTTACACTCGTGGGGGCGGGTCCCGGCGACGGCGAATTGATCACCTTGAAAGGGATCAGGACGCTACGGCAAGCCGATGTCGTTTTATACGACGATCTTGCCAATGCTACTTTACTGGAGTTCGCACCGGAGCGATCCCTTAAATTATATGTAGGGAAGAGGGCTGGAAAAGCATCGTTTACGCAGGACGAAATCAACGAACTGATTATTCGCCTGGCGCAGGAGCATGGGCATGTTGTCCGGCTTAAAGGCGGTGATCCGTATGTATTTGGGCGCGGATTTGAAGAGTATGACTACGCCCGTCAGTATGGAATCTGCTGTGAAGTAGTACCGGGTGTATCGAGCAGTATTGCCGTAGCAGCTTCGCAGGGTATTCCGGTGACCAGCCGGGGTGTGAGCGAAAGCTTCTGGGTAATTACGGGCACAACCCGCCATGGTGAACTGGCCGACGATATGCGGTTGGCCGTTCAATCCAAAGCAACGGTGGTTGTGCTGATGGGAATGAGTAAATTAAGAGAAATATGTGCCATGTATTGTCAGGCCGGGCGTGGTTATATGCCCATGGCGGTCATACAGAACGGTACGCGCGCTGATGAACAGTGCGTGGTTGGTCAGGTCTGGAATATACCTCAGCTGGTGGCAGAGCAGGGCGTGGGGGCGCCCGCTGTGCTGATTATCGGGGAGGTCGTTTCGCTTCATCCGTCCTATGTGGCGGAGTGTTTGCGTAACGCTGGCGTGGCCATCTAGCAAAAAGGCCGATCCGGTGTGGGGGCACCGTTGGATCGGCCAAACAGGGTTTGTCTATGTATAACACAAACGCTTCAAAGAAAATGAAAAAAAACACGTAAAGCAAACCGGCTTCTTTCGCGTTGGGCAGGGTGTCAGTCACGCACACCATTGATCCGGAACCCAACATTCGCTTCTTACTTTGCTAACCGTCTGAGAGCTACTACGCCTGTGTAGTCAGGACGACTGTTTGCCGACACCATTCATTTTCTTGAATTAATCCCTATCATGATGAAATCTTTCCTAACGCGACTATCGCTTTTGGGTGTATTGCTATTGGGTTTTCGGTCGCAGCTGAACGCGCAGTTCTCGTTGATCGGTCAACTGCGTACACGTACCGAATTGCGTCACGGCGTCGGTAATCTGCCTGTAAAAGATAGCCCGATGGCTGCTTTCACCTCACAGCGAGCCCGCCTGACATTTGGCTATAAATGGGACCGCATTACGTTTGGCCTCGCCATTCAGGATGTGCGTGTCTGGGGGCAGGATGCCTCGACGATTTCCAATGCCGATGGAAACCGGCTGATGGTTCACGAGGCATGGGCTGATATGGCCCTGATCAATAGAGCTGATACAACCATGAAATTCCGGCCGATCGATTATTTGTCCTTAAAGATTGGTCGTCAGGAACTTGTATACGATGATGTGCGACTGCTGGGCAATCTGGACTGGCTGCAACAGGGACGCCGGTTCGATGCGGCATTGCTGAAGGCTCAACACCACGGCTGGGCTCTGGATTTAGGGGCAGGGTTTAACCAAAACACCGATGCGTTTGGCGTTGCTGGTACATTTTATACGCCAGCCAACGTGCCCACATCGGCGCTATCGACCCAAAACGTAACCCTGGCCCTTCCGGCCGGTTTTCTGCCAACCAGCGGAAAGGGTGGAACACCCGTGGTGACGAATGCGGTAAGTACAAACGGTCAAAATCAGCAATTCAAGTCGTTTCAAATGGCTTACCTGACCCGTAAGTTTGGCAGTTCGGCCTCCCGGCAAACAAAGTTCTCGGCTTTGTTCTTTAAAGATGATTTTCAGAAGTACCGGATTGACTCTATTGGTGCTGTCAGTACGGGTTACGTATATGGGAGACGGTATGACGTAGCCGGTACCAATTCGCGGATAACATACGGAGCTATGCTGACGGGACAGTTTCAATTTGCCAAAGCGAACCAGGCTTTGTGGCAGGTTTTCGGATATGCGCAGCAGGGTAAAGATCGCGATGGACTACATCTTAAAAACGCTTACCACTATGGAGCAAACCTGATGATCCAGAAAGGTGCTCTGAGCATTGGACCCGGTTATGAGGTACTGTCTGGTAACAATGATGCGACGATTAAAGCGGGCGAAACCAGTCGATTCGATCCACTTTACGGCACCCCACATCGGCACTGGGGCTATATGGACTATTTCTACGTCGGAACCGGCTCGCCGTCTGGTGGATTACAGGACGCTTTTCTAAAGTTCAAATACGCTGGAAAACGGCTGACCACGACGTTTGATGTGCATTATTTCGCACTGGCCAACACGACGTTCAACAAAATGCCTGATGCGCTGCCAGCCGCCCCACTGGCGTCAAAACTGGGTATGGAGTACGACCTGATTGCGACCTATTCCCTGAACAAAGTCACTACTGTAGAGGCTGGTTACGCCATCATGAACGGCACCAACACGCTGGAGTACACGAAACAGGGAACAATGAATCAGAAAGATAAAGTCGGCACCTGGGCCTATCTGATGATCAACATTCGCCCGGATTTCCTAGCATCCAAAAAGTAATCAGTGCTAATCAACACCATCTAAACGCATACAACCATGAATCTGTCATCGAATAAGCCGCTTACTTCGCTGAATATTTTCCGCTTCGAGGGTGTCCAGATGCGGACGTTCCACATCACCTGGTTAACTTTTTTTGTCTGTTTCTTTGGCTGGTTCGGTCTGGCTCCACTGATGCCCGCCATCCGGGCCGATCTGGGTCTGACTAAACCACAGGTCGGAAATACCATCATTGCGGCTGTATCGGCCACCATTTTTGCCCGACTGATTGTGGGGAAACTCTGTGATACCTGGGGCCCACGCAAAACCTACACCGCTTTGCTCGTATTGGGCGCATTACCGGTTATGTTTGTTGGTCTGGCCCACGATTACACGACGTTTTTACTCTTTCGGCTAGCCATCGGCGTCATTGGTGCATCATTTGTAATCACCCAGGTGCACACCTCCCTGATGTTCGCTCCGAAAATTAAAGGGACCGTTAACGCAGTGGCCGGTGGTTGGGGGAACCTGGGCGGTGGCATCACGCAACTGGCAATGCCGGTGATCATGGCCGCGATCGTTGGTTTTGGTTATACAAAACCAGAGGCCTGGCGCCTGGCGATGGTGGTACCGGGTATCATGATGCTGATCATGGCGTTTTTGTACTACCGTTTTACGAAAGACACCCCCGCCGGTAACTTCAATGAAATTCAGCGGTCAACTCAGACCGGGGAGAAAGTGAGTTTCTGGGAGGCCTGCGCCGACATTCGCGTATGGGCGCTGGCCTTGGCCTATGCCTGCTGCTTCGGTATGGAAATTACATTCGATGGTGTGGCTGCACTGTATTTCTTCGATAATTTCAAGATGGAAGAGACCCAGGCCGGTTTTTGGGCTATGCTCTTCGGCGGTATGAATATTTTTGCCCGTGCGTTGGGCGGTATCGTGGCCGATAAAGTAGGTAACAAATACGGCATGCGTGGAAAAGGTGTTTTGCTTGCGGCTATGCTGTTGCTGGAAGGTGTTGGCATTATGCTGTTTGCGCAGGCCGGTAACCTGCCAATGGCCATTGCAACCATGCTATCCTTCGCGCTCTTCCTGAAAATGTCGAATGGGGGTACCTATGCTATTGTTCCCTTTGTTAATCCGAAAGCTGTTGGAGTGATCTCTGGCGTGGTAGGGGCAGGGGGCAACGTTGGTGGAATGCTCATGGGCTTTCTGTTCAAATCACAGTCTATTTCCTACGGACAGGCTTTCCTCTACATCGGAGCAATCGTTGCAGCCGTCGGGTTAACCTTATTCCTGGTCAACTTTGGCAAAACAGTCGTAACCGAACCAGCTGAAGCAGAATTGCAAACCGCTTAAACAGTGAAGAACATAGCGTGAAAAGTAAAGAATAAATTACCCGTAGCTATTCTTCACTTTTCACGCTACAGTCGTTACTCAAAAATCATTATGACTCATCAAACGACCTGTTGCTATTGTGGCGTTGGCTGTGGAATCGTAGTCAGGCAGGAACCGAACGGGCGATTGACCGTTGAGGGTGATAAGCAGCACCCGTCGAATCGGGGCATGCTTTGCTCGAAAGGCATGAATCTGCATTACACGGTTATGGATCAGTCAGACCGATTGCTGTATCCGCAAATGCGGCTCAATCGGTCGATGCCGATGCAACGGGTGAGTTGGGATGCGGCTCTGGAGCGTACAGCGGCTGTTTTTAAAACGTTTATTCAGAAATATGGTCCGGATTCAGTAGCGTTTTACGTATCGGGACAGTGCCTGACCGAAGAGTATTACCTGGTCAATAAGCTCATCAAAGGATTTATTGGCTCCAACAACATCGATACCAACTCCAGGCTGTGTATGAGTTCGGCCGTGGTAGGCTACAAACTATCACTAGGGGAAGACTCGGTGCCGGTTTGTTACGATGACATTGAAGAAGCGGACGTATTTTATGTGCAGGGGGCAAATCCGGCCTGGTGTCATCCTATTCTATGGCGCCGGATCGAAGCGCATAAGGCGGCCAATCCGCACGTTAAAATCATCTGTATTGATCCGCGCCGGACCGACACGGCCCGGTCGGCCGATTTGCATTTACCCATCCGACCCGGCACCGATATTGTCCTGAATAATGCCATTGGGAGGTTACTGATCGAAAAGGGATTCATCGATAATGAATTCATTTGCAACCACGCCGATGGCTTTGAGGCTTATCGGGAGCAGGTCATGCAGCGGACGCTGGTCGAAGCAGCCGATCTGTGCGGGGTTGATCCTGATGATATTGAGCAGGCAGCTTACTGGATCGGCCGCTCGAAGGGATTCCTGTCGCTTTGGACAATGGGGTTGAATCAGTCCGTAGTTGGTGTCAATAAAAACCTGGCGCTCATTAATTTACACCTCATTACCGGGCGAATCGGTAAACCGGGCAATGGGCCGTTCTCACTCACCGGACAGCCAAACGCAATGGGCGGTCGCGAAACGGGTGGACTGGCCAATGTGTTACCCGCCCATCGTGATGTGACGAACGCAGTTCACCGCGCAGAGGTAGAAGCATTTTGGCAGGGACCCGTCAGGATTGCTGCCAAACCCGGCCTGACCGCTACCGAAATGTTCGATGCGCTGGCCGATGGTCAGCTAAAAGCCATCTGGATCATCAATACGAATCCGATGGTGAGTATGCCCAATGCCAATGCGGTAGAGAAGGCGCTTAAAAACGCCCGTTACGTTGTTGTTCAGGATGTGTCGAACCGGGCCGATACGGTGCCGTTTGCCGATGTGGTACTTCCGGCTGCGGCCTGGCTCGAAAAAGAAGGCACGATGACCAATGCCGAACGCCGGATTGCCTACCTGCCCAGCGTAATCGATGCTCCGGGAGAGGCCTTGCCCGATGCCGAAATAATCTGGCGCTTTGCGCAGAAAATGGGCTTTGGTGATTCATTTAACTACGCCAATACTGCCGAAGTTTATCAGGAATATACCCAACTCACGGCAGGAACCAACATCGATGTGACGGGGGTAAGTTATGAGCTACTGAAACGGAAACGAACAGTACAATGGCCATTTCCGGCAAACAGCGAGCCATTAGACGTGAACACTGACAACAATGTTCCGATCGGAACGAAGCGCCTGTTTACGGATCATCGGTTTTATACACCGAATGAACGGGCACAGATTCATGCTGTACCAGATGGCAATGCCTCAGAACCAACTGACGATGACTTTCCGCTGGTACTGACCACGGGCCGCATCCGGGACCAGTGGCACACCATGACCAAGACCGGACGGGTAGCGAAACTCAATCAGCATAGTCCGCAGCCATTCCTCCAAATCCATCCGGACGATGCCCGGACACACGGCATTCGGGACGGGCAGTTGGTCGTCGTGCGTGGGCGACGCGGGGAAGTTCGGGTAAAAGCTAAGATTACCGACGATGTGCGTTCGGGACTGTGTTTTCTGCCCATGCACTGGGGGAAGATTCTCAACAGCAATCTGAACCGGGCCAATAACCTGACCAATTCGCTCGTTGATCCCCGGTCTAAAGAACCTGATTTCAAATTCACGGCCGTAACGGTTTTGCCGTACCGTAAGCCGCAGGAAAAAATTATCATTATTGGGGCTGGCTCGGCTGGACTTGGCTTCATCAATGCCTACCGATTGGTTAATGCCGACGATGAAATTCACGTATTTTCCAAAGAGATTTATCCGTTTTACAACCGGGTTCTCCTGCCCGATTACATCAGTGGCGAACAGTCTTGGGAGCAACTGGTCAAGCTGCGTGAAGACCAGTTTGGCGAAGCGAATATCATTGTGCACAAAGGTGTCAGCGTTGCTCATATCGACCGGAAGGCGAAAGTGGTCACGGATAGCGATGGTGTTGAACACACGTATGACAAGATTTTGCTGGGAACCGGAAGCAGGGCATTTATGCCCAAAAGTGTGCCCCGTTTGCCGGGTATTTTCAACATGCGTTCCCGGCTGGATGCCGATTCGCTTCTGCCATTTCTGAAACTATCGCCGGATGATTCGACCGAACCCCATGCCGTAATTGTCGGTGGGGGATTATTGGGGCTCGAATTGGCAGCCTCACTGCGGCAGATTGGTGTTCGGGTTACAGTTATTCAGCGGGGTGGGCGATTTATGGAACGCCAGCTCGATCCGCTCGCCAGTGAATTGCTATACCTCGAACTGCTGGATCGGGGCATCGACGTCTATTTCAATGAAGAAGTTCAGACGTTTATGGGGAACGGGCAGGTAGAGGGTATCCAACTGAATTCGGGACGAAAGATTCAATGCCAGGTCGTTGTGGTGGCCATTGGAACAGAGCCAAACATCGAACTGGCACGCGATGCCGGTTTGGTATGCAACCGGGGTGTCGTTGTCAATGATTACATGCAAACCTCTGATCCCGATATTTTTGCCGCTGGCGAACTGGCTCAGTGGAACGGGCAGATGTGGGGCATTACGCTGGCCGCCGAACAGCAGGCCGAAATTGCAGCCCGATTTCTGGCCGGCGACGTATCGCAACCCTACCGGGGGAGTTTGTCCATCAGTATCCTGAAAATGGAGGGTCTGCATCTGTGTAGTATAGGGATGGCCGAAGTACCTGCCAACACCGGAACGGCCGAACGAGGAGCTCCTGATTATGAGGAAATCGTTTTCATCGATAAAGCCAAGCGTTATTACAAAAAGTGTATAGTTCAGGGCGACAGGCTGGTCGGTGCTATTCTGGTCGGTGATAAAAACGAATTTCAGGAGTTTCGCGAACTGATTGCCAACGGGACCGAACTTTCTGAAAAGCGCCTACAGTTGCTACGAGCCAATAAAAAAGTTGATCCGATAGCCGGGAAGCTGGTTTGTTCCTGCAACTCGGTAGGGCAGGGGAATTTGGAAAAGGCCATTCTGGGAGGCTGTACCGATTTTCAGCAGCTTTGCCAGAAAACCGGAGCTGGAACTGGCTGTGGCTCCTGCCGACCCGAAGTGCGAAGTATTCTGTTATCAATGAGCGAGTTAGTGACTGGGTAAATGAGCGATCACTCCGCGACAAACCATTCAGTCATTCACTCGTTCAAACATTCAGTCATTGATTATGCGCGACTATTACACCCTGAAAATCAACCTGCCCGCTGGAATCGTTTCGCCGGGAGCGTTGCAGAATGTGCTGACACTGGCTCATGATGCGGGCGTACATACGGTGCGGTTCGGTGCCCGGCAGCAACTACTGATGACGGTACATTATGAAGACATGCGCTTTCTGGAAAAAGACCTGAAAAAACACCAGATTGCGTATGAAGCCAACACAGAGCAGTACCCAAATATTATTAGCTCGTATTGTGGCGAAGATGTGTTTCGCACGGGCGCATGGCTGCGCGAAAGTGAATACCATACGGTGCTGGACCAGTTTGATTATCAGCCACGTCTGAAAGTCAACCTGTCAGATTCGAACCAGAGTTTTACGCCTTTTTTTACTGGGAATCTCAACTTCATTGCTTCGCCGATACCGCATTTCTGGTATCTGTACGTCCGTCCGAAACAGAGCAATTCGCTTTTCCGGTGGCGGGAACTGATCTATACGAACGACATGGGTCGACTCGCAAAAGCCGTAGAGGAAGCCATGTTGGAGCAGGACCACCAGGAAGAAGAAGCCCTCTTCAGAGCCGTGACAACAGGCCGAAGCTTCATTACGCAACCAGCAACGAATGATGTAGAACTTCCCGAATTTTCATTACCCTATTACGAAGGCTTTAACCGCTATGGGCAGCGTTCGTGGCTTGGCCTTTACCGCCGTGACGAACAGTTTTCGGTGGCGTTTCTGCTCGAGGTATGCGCGCTATGCCTGAAAACACGCGTTGGCGAATTATGCGTAACGCCCTGGAAGTCGCTCATTATTAAAGGAATTGAAGAAAAAGACCGGGCTACCTGGTCGCATATTCTTGGCAAACACAACATCAATGTACGCCATGCCGCCAATGAACTGGCCTGGCAAACCGAAGATCATACCAATGAGGGAACGCAGCTTAAGAACTACGTGCTGCGCTATTTTGAAAAGCACGATACCCGAACGTTCGGGCTTTGTTTTGGGGTGCAGACGCGGCCAAAATCGGAAGTATTTGGTTCGGTACTGGTTCGGAAACGGCCATTGCTTCAACTTGGTCAGTTAGCGCTTTTTAGCGTCTACGATGTCTATTATACCGACAATTTCAACCCCAATAGCCGAACGTACCACCTGTTTGAAAAAGGGCTCTTTAAGCTGCATTTGCCTAATCAGATAAACCGGCTTTGCAGGAAATTCAGCACAGGTCGTTTGACGCAACGTGGTGAGGTCGTTCGGCTGGAAACCGAAAAAACGGAACCAGCCTTATCGCCCATTTCGAAGGTATATCAATGTCCACATTGTTTTACAGTGTATGACGAACAATATGGGGATACATTGAACGCTATTCCAGCGGGAACCCCTTTCAGCGCGTTGCCGAGTGATTATGCGTGTCCTACCTGTGATGCACCAAAAGAAGAAATGGAAGAGGTATTGCTGGAAGTTGATTAAGCAATTACTGTTCTGCCAACGTAAGCGATAATTTTATCGCTTACGTTGGCAGAACAACCTCTATCTGTCACTAATCCTGAATACCCATACGGGCTGTTCGGCAAACTGCTGACGCACTTTTTCGGGGATCGAAACGGTAATTACCCCCTCTGTGAGTTTAGTCTTTTTTAGGGGTTGGGTTGTGCCGAGCAAGGTTATCTTAGCCGTTGGTGAGATATTGATCGTCGGCAGCGCCAAATTAGCCGGAAGTTGCTTTTCGGAGTCACTGGACAAATAAGACGCATAGCTAGCCTGTCCATTGGTCGTAAAAGCCCATTGACCCTGCCGATAAGGTGCCAGCGGCTTCGTACCATAGATTGACTCGCCGTTTGTGTTCATCCATTTGCCAATTTCCTGCATCCGCAGATAGGCTTCTTCGTGCCATTCTCCATCAGGACCTGGGGCCACGTTGAGAAGGAGATTTCCATTTTTCGCTACCACATCAACCAGTGTTTGCACCAGCTTTCTTGCCGATTTGAAGTTCTCCTTTGGAATATACGACCAGCTATCGCCCATTGTCATACAGGTTTCCCACGGAATAGGCATGTAATGATCGGGTATCTGCTGTTCGGGTGTGACATAGTTCTCGAACTCACCCGATACCGTGCGATCTACGACCAGCAAACCGGGCTGGTGCTGGCGGGCCATCCCGGCAATACGGGCCATATTAATATCCTGACTATAGGGAATGGTGCGTTGCCAGCTTACTGTTGAGTCGATTGTGCTAGCCGGGCGAACCCAACCACCATCGAGCCACAGGATATCTACCTTACCATATCCTGTCATCAACTCTTCGATCTGGTTGTAGGTAAAATCGCTGAACTTTTTCCAGTGGTCAGGATATTTCTTAGGGTCGTAACTTACATTACGGTCTTTAGGAGGAAAGTAAGCCCACCAATAGTCTTCTGCATGCCAGTCAGGCTTGGAAAAATAGGTACCCAACATAAAACCCTGCTGACGGAAAGCGCCAAGTATTTCTTTCGTTACATTGCTTCGTGGGTTAGTGGAGAAGGGTGTTTTCGGGTCTGTGATCTTGTAGTCGGTCTGTTTTGTATCGAACATACAGAATCCGTCGTGATGCTTGGTCGTGAAAATCACATACTTCATCCCCGCCTGTTTCGCAGCATCAGCCCAGCGTTCAGGGTTGAATTTTACCGGATTAAATGTCGTCTGGAGGTTTTCGTATGCTTTCTTGTAGTCGAACCAGTTGGCAGCATATGGGCCTTTCCGTTCGCACCAGCCTTCATCTTCTGGGCAGAGCGACCAGGATTCGACAATTCCCCATTCGCTGTAAGTGCCCCAGTGCATAAGCAGGCCGAATTTTATATTTTGCCAGGATTGCAGTTTTTGTTTGACCTGTTCGTCTTTAGGCCAAATGTACTTGTCATGTTTCTGTTCGGAGTGTTGCTGCGCAAAGGCCGGAATACCAAACAGGATTCCTAAAGCAAAGCGTAGAAATGCAGGTTTCATTGGATTGACTGTAAAGTGATTGCAGCCGTTACTGCAAAAGCAGCAGATTGTTCCGGCGAAAATTTCCGGCAATCTGCTGCTTTTTTATCGTTTATCCGAATCCTTTGCTCACTGCATCACAAACGTATAATTTCGTCCTGCCTGGGTCATAAAATCATAAACCTGTGCCGTTGCCCCCTGCACGGTCTGAACAGTTGGCCCCTGGAAAAGAGGATTCGGATTTGCCCCGCTGGCGGGTTTCAGCCCTACACCAGCTGAGGCTTTCAGGGCGTTGGGAACGCGAAGACGACAGTTTCCGCCAACGTTGGACCTGATAACGACCTTACTCACTTTGCCATCCTGCCAGGTCATTTCAACGATGTCAAATCCACCCCGCGCCCGTAATCCTTTTACCTGACCACTGTTCCACTGGTCGGGGAGAGCGGCCAGCAATCCGATATGGTCCAGATGACTCTGGAGGAGCATCTCGCTCATACCGGCAATACCTCCGAAATTTCCATCGATCTGGAACGGCGGATGGGCGCAGAACATATTGGGATAAGTACCGCCCGCATTGGTGTAGTTGGTTCCTTCCACACCGGTAAGTTTCAGTAGCTCGCGAAGAAGTTTGTAAGCGTGGTTGCCATCATTGAGCCTTGCCCAGAAGTTAATTTTCCAGGCTTTACTCCAGCCTGTGCCCTCATCGCCCCGAAGTTCGAGGGTTTTGCGGGCTGCGGCTGCCAGTTCGGGCGTCGTCAATGGCGCAATCTGCCGACCGGGGTGTAGGGCAAACAGGTGGGAAACGTGCCGGTGAAGCGGTTCAACCTCATCGAAGTCTTTATACCATTCCTGTAGATTTCCCTTTTTGCCGATCTGGAACGGGTATAGCTTCCCAGTTTGATCACTGATCACTTTCCGGAAATCGACATCTGTATTAAGGATCGTCGATGCTTCGATGACGTTCGTGAACAGGTCGCGGATGATGCCCATGTCCATTGTCGTGGCTATGGATACTTCCCCTCGTTTGCCATTCGGAAGTACAAACACATTTTCGGGTGTAGTCGATGGGGCCGTTACCAGATGCCCTTCGTTATCCGGTATCAACCATTCCGAGCAGAATTGGGCTGCTCCTTTCATGAGCGGGTAGGCCGTTTCGCGCAGAAATGTTTTGTCGCCCGTGTAGCGATAGTGTTCATACAGATGCTGACTGAGCCAGGCGCCACCCATGGCCCAGTTGGCCCATAACGGACTCCCTTTGCCCAGATCGCCAACCGGGTTAGAAACGCCCCAGATGTCGGTGTTGTGGTGGGCCGTCCATCCGCCAATGCCGTAAAAATTCTTAGCGGTGGCTTTTCCGGTGCTGGCTACATCCTTAATTAGCCCAAATAGCGGCCGGTGAAATTCAGATAAATTGCTGATCTCGGCGGGCCAGTAGTTCATCTGCGTATTAATGTTGATCGTGAAGTTACTGCTCCAGGGTGGTCGAACGTGCGGATTCCAGATTCCTTGCAAATTGGCGGGTGTTCCAGTCGGGCGTGAACTTGAAATAAGCAGGTAACGACCAAATTGATAGTACAAACTTTCAAGAGTCGGGTCATTTTCGCCCGTTGCGTACTGGCTCAATCGCTCATCGGTCGGCAGAGCCTGACGATCCGCTGAGCCATTTTTAGCCGTCAAGGCCAGCGAAACACGATTGAAATAGGTTTGATAATCCTGTAGGTGTGCCTGTTTCAGAGCCGTATATGTTTTTCGGGCAGCTGGATTCAGGTAGCTTTCTACGAGTTTAATTTCGTCTTTACCGTCGTTGTCCGGACACTTGTCGAAGCCGTTGAAGCTCGTTGCCGCAGAGAGCAGCAGCACGACGCTGGTCGCATGGCTGACGTGTATACCTGCCGTATCTGTCGTGACGGTGCCATCGCTGGGCAGTGCCCGAATGCGTAACGCGAAGCGCATTCCCCGGCATTGGCTCGCATCAGCATATATAATGGGTTGTGGATTATCGCGAACATAATTTGGGTCGGTATGGGCCGGGGCTTTACCGATAAGGGCTAATTCCCGATTATTGACGGCTGCCAGCTGGTACCGAAGCTGACTTTTTGTGGATGCCACAAAATTGAGCTTGCCCGGTTTATCGGCGGTTAGTCGAACGACAATGACCTGATCGGGTGCCGATACGAAGATTTCCCGTGAATAAGTCACACCATCTACAGTGAAACGAGTCGTGGCAGTAGCATCGCTGATGTTCAGGTCGCGGTAATACGTTGTTGGCTGACCACTAAATGGCTGCCGAATTAGTAGATCACCCAGCGGTTCGTAGGACTCCGTATAGCGACCCTGCATTTTTTTGGTGAGCGACGTCGCCAGTTCATAATTCTCTTCAAACAAAGCCTTGCGAATCTGGGGTAAATACGTTTTGGCGTCCGGATTGGGATTCGGATCGACGGGACCGCCCGACCAGAGTGTGCTTTCGTTGAGTTGAAGTAATTCTTCATTCACTTTGCCGAATACCATAACCCCCAGACGACCATTGCCAACGGGCAGCGCTTCGTTCCAGTTGCGGGCGGGTTGTTTGTACCACAATTTGAGCGGCTGGGCCGTGAGTGGATCTGACAGACGTAGGGCGAAGGCAAGCAGAATTAGGTAAAAATGCGTTGTTTTCGTAAGCATGAACGGGTTGTATCATCGGCCTGAATTGGTCAGGCTTTCCTGTATGTTAAGTTCCTTTATTCGCTTTTTTACTCCTGAATCGATCAGGAATTATAAGGGACGTCGAATGGATAAAACCGGCATACAATCAAATGAAGCTATATCCGGCTGTTACAAACCGTCGGGAAGCAAATATTAACGGCCTATGAAATTTTTGCGATGGGTGTTTACAAATCGTTGATAATCAGTCAATCTTGAGGTAATATGGCGACCGTACTTTTGCAGGTAATCACATAAGTAATACTAACCTGCAAACGGATGAAGATTTCTCTACGATTTTTAACACCACTAATTCGCGTATTGCGTTTGCTGTCAGTGGTGTTTCTGGCTACTCTGCTACTTTCAGCAATACCGGCACTCGCGCAAACGATCACCGGTCGCGTTCTGTCGGCCGATGACAACCAGCCCCTGCCTGGTGTATCTGTTGTGGTGAAAGGCACTACTACGGGTACCACGACCCGTGCTGATGGTACTTATTTCCTTAACACACCATCGAGCAGTACACTGACCTATTCATTTATTGGTTACGAAACCCAGGAAATTGCAGTTGGCAATCGCACGGCCATCGATGTATCGCTGGCGGTAGGAACATCGACCCTAAACGAAGTCGTCGTAACGGCTCTGGGTATTAAAAAGGACATCCGGCAAACGGGTGTTGCGATTCAAACGGTCGATGGGACGCAGTTGCTTAAGGCCCGCGAGCCTAATCCGATCAACTCGCTGACCGGTAAAGTAGCAGGATTGACCATCGGGTCGTCGTCAGAGTTGCTGGGCCGCCCGAACATCTCCCTGCGCGGAAATACGGATGTATTATTCGTAGTTGACGGAATTCCGATTACGTCCGACACCTGGAACGTCAGCGCCGATGATATTGAGACTTATACGGTATTGAAAGGCGCATCCGCTTCTGCCCTTTACGGGTTTCGGGGTAAAAACGGTGCTATCCTGATCACGACAAAGCGTGGTACAAAAGATAAACGGGGTTTTTCGGTGGAAGTGAACACCAGCCAGATGGTCGATCAGGGATTCATTGCCATTCCTAAGGTGCAGGACGAATACGGTCCCGGTGATCACGGCGTATATGCGTTTGGTGATGGCAAAGGAAATGGCCTGAATGACGGTGATTACGATATCTGGGGCCCAGCCCTGAATGGCCAGTTGGTTCCGCAATACGATAGTCCAGTGGTGCCGGGCCAGTCGTTCACGACCACTTTCAGGAAAGCCGATGGCAATAATGTTGTCTTTACCAGCAACCGCCAGCCAACTCCATTGCTACCACGCGGTAAAGACAATCTCCGTCGGTTTATTCAGACCGGCGTTTTATCAACGAATAACGTTGCCGTTGCCGCATCAGGTGAGAAATATGATATGCGTTTTTCACTGTCGCATAATTTCCAGCAGGGGCTGGTTCCGAACACCAAGCTCAATGTAACGAACTTCAATGTTACGGGCGGTTATAATTTTTCGGATAAACTACGTTTCGAGTCGAGTTTGAACTACAACCGTCAGTATACACCGAATTTTCCGGATGTAAACTACGGGCCTAACTCGCTGATTTATAACATTATTGCCTGGGGTGGTGCCGACTGGAATATCGATGACATGAAGCAGATCTGGCAGCCGGGTAAAGAGGGTACGCAGCAGATCTATGCGGAATATCAGCGGTACAACAACCCCTGGTTTCTGGCAAAATACTGGCTGCGCGGCCATTATAACAGCAACATTTACGGCTATACTTCCCTGCGCTACCAAATTGCCGACGGATTGCAGTTGACGGGTAAAACCCAACTGACGACCTACAGTATTCTGCGTACGGAGAAATTCCCTTATTCGGCTACAAGCTATGGCCGCGAAGAAGCCCGTGGTGATTACCGCGAAGACCGCCGGAGTCTGTTCGATAACATTAACCAGTTGCTGCTTCAGTACAACAAAAAGGTGTCGCCCGATCTGGCCCTGAATGCACTGATTGGTGGTGAAGCCCGGATTTTTAATTACAATTCCGATTTTGCCAGTACCAACTACCTGAACGTACCGGGCGTATATAATTTCGCGAACTCGTCAAATCCGGTTATTGCTTCGAACTTTCAGTCAGACATGCGGGTATTATCCGCCTATTACTCGGCCGATTTTACCTTCCGCGATTATGCTACACTGACCACGACGGGTCGTCTGGACAAACTCTCGACCTTGCCGAAGGGTAACAATGCGTATTTCTATCCGTCGGTAGCGCTGAGCACCGTCATTTCGGATTATGTTCAGTTGCCTGCAAAGCTTGGTATTTCGTTCCTGAAAGTTCGGGCGTCCTATGCAAACGTGAAGGATGGATTGACACAATCGACCATCGGCTCTACACCAGGGGCTTCATTTCCGCTCGGTTATGGGGTGGATTACAATTCATCGTATGGTGGTCCAACGTACCAGAATTCAGCCGTGTATACGTTGCCGCTTTCATACAATAACAAGCCAGCAGCCTATTACGCCAATACCCTCAATAACCCCAATCTGAAACCCAATTCGACCTCACAGACGGAAGTTGGTCTTGATATTCGCTTCCTGAACAACCGACTGGTACTGGATGGTGCTTATTATGTCAGCAACGATGGCCCCCGCATTTTTACACTGCCATCGTCGGAAGGAACGGGCTACACGGGCCGACTGGTGAATGGAATCAGTACGCAGAAAAAAGGGGGTGAAATCTCCTTGACGGGGCAGGCGATTCGCTCGCCAAAAGGTTTTAACTGGGACATCGTGGCCAACTATTCGACCTTTACCGAACGCCTGAAAGAAGTCTATCCGGAGGGCGGCATCAATACCCTGGCGTCCAGCTATTTTGTCGGCAGCAGTAGTGGCTCCCGGTTTATCAACATTGGCGACCGTACGGATGGGTTTTATTCGAGCGCGCTGGTGCGGACACCCGACGGGCAGTTGATCAATGATGACGGCGGTCGACCCATTGTGAATCCGGTTTCGCAGTTTTTGGGCTATGTAAATCCAAAATTCGTTTGGGGGCTCAATAACCGGTTCAGCTACAAGAACATCACCTTTAGTTTCCAGTTCGACGGTCGCGTGGGCGGGGTTATTGGCGATTACGTTCGGCAGAAAACCTTTCAGGGAGGTCGTCATATCGAAACCGTACAGGGCGCATTGGGCGCTGCCCGGCCTAACGACGTGCAGGGTATCAAATCCTACGTGGGCGATGGTGTCGTGCTGACCAGTGGCAGCATCAATTACGATGTAAACGGCAACGTGCTGAATTACGGCGAGTTGAAGTATGCGCCAAACACGATCAAAACCTACGAGCAGGACTACATTGCCCGTGTTTATGGCGCTACCGAATCATTCCTGATGAGCCGGAGTTTTGCCAAGCTTCGCGAGGTTATAATCGGTTATTCGTTGCCACAGAATCTGCTGAGACGGGTAGGTGTAAAACAGGCCAGCGTATCGGTCGTCGGACGGAACCTGCTCTATTTCGCCAAATACAAAGATATTGACCTCGATCAATACCTGACGGGCGGTATCTCTGGTCTGCAAACACCAACTACACGCCGGTACGGGATCAACCTTAACCTAGTATTTTAATCACAGTCCTTTCGTATCGACTGATCACTGCCGACTAAAAATTATGAAACTTCATAAACACATTCTTTTCCCGCTTTTCATCCTTGGTCTGACACTGACCAGTTGCGAAAAGCCCTTTGGTGAACTCGAACAGGACCCGAACCGGCCTACCAGCGCACCGGCTTCGCTGGTTTTCAGTGGCGTTCTGAACGATATGTACAACAGCAACAGTAGCCCAACGGGTTATCATGGTGTGACCAATGGCGGGTGGGGCGATCAGCAACGCTGGAACCAGTTTTATGCGAGTAACTATAATTACTATGCCACGAACGATTATGCCTGGACATCGACAGATCTCTACTATACAACGTTGAAAAACGTTGTGAAAATGGAGCAGGAGGCTAAAAAAGCGGGTCTTCCCGATGTCAATCCCTATTCGGCACTGGGCAAGTTCTTCCGGGCGTTCTTTTTCGAGAACATGACCAAGCGGGTGGGTGACATCCCGGTGACGGAAGCGCTGCTGGGAGAAGCTAACCAAACGCCCAAATACAATACGCAGAAGGACACCTATGTGCAGATTCTCAAATGGCTTGACGATGCAAACACGGACCTGACGGCCCTGATCGCGAAAAGCGATAATAACCTTGCAGGCGATATTTACCTGTCAAATAGCCTCAGCAAGTGGCAGAAGGTGGTCAATACCTACAAACTGCGGGTGCTGGTTAGCCTGAGCAAGAAAGAAGCGGATACCGACCTGAATGTAAAAGCGCGGTTTGCGGATGTCGTCAATAACCCCACCAAATATCCGGTGTTGAGTTCGATGGACGATAATCTGCAATTTGTTTATAACAGCCAGTTCAATAAGTATCCCCGTAATCCGGATAATTTCGGCCAGAACGCTACTCGTGAGAATATGGCGGCTACGTATCTGGGTACGCTGACAACGCTGAAAGATCCCCGTACGTTTGTTGTCGCTGAACCCGCCACAGCTAAGGTTGCGGCAGGTGTCAAACCAACTGATTTTGCGGCATTCGTCGGTGCATCATCGGGCGAAGATCTGGCCGTTATGTCAACGAACGCCAATCAGGGTCTTTACTCGTTCCAGAATCGGAAGCATTATTACAGCACCTATACGGCTGAACCATACGTCATTATCGGCTATCCTGAGCTGCAATTTACCATTGCCGAAGGCATTAATCGTGGCTGGGCTACGGGAAGTGCTGAAGATTATTACAAAAAAGGCATTCAGGCGTCGTGGGGTTTCTATGGCTTGAAAGATGGTAGTAACGATGTATTTTTCTCGGCCGATGGGGGTTATAAAGTGTTCAACACCTATCAGGTTTTGGTTAGTTTTGCTGATTATTACGCTCAGCCAGCCGTAAAATATGCCGGTAATACAACCGCTGGCCTAACGCAGGTACTGACGCAGAAATACCTGGCGTTCTTCCAGCAGGCCGGTCTCGAAGCGTTCTATAACCAGCGTCGGACGGGGGTACCTACATTCCTGGTTGGACCCGGTACCGGAAACAGCACCCGAATCCCATTGCGCTGGCAGTATCCGTCTACGGAGCGATCGTATAATGCGGCCAATAATTCTGCGGCCATTACGAGTCAGTTTGGCGGTAATGATGATATAAATGCCGCTATGTGGATTTTAAAATAAAACCCTGACTGGCCCGTGCAATTAGAAGCACGGGCCTTTTTGCTTCTCATTAATGCGACTTACTCTTTGTTTACTAGTCTTGCTGTTCAGCAGCCCGGTAATTGCCCAGCCCGCTCAGAATATAGTGCTGGTTACCCTTGACGGTGTTCGCTGGCAGGAAATTTTTAATGGGGCCGATTCAACATTGTTGTTCGATCCGGTATACAGTCGCGATACTGCCACTGCAAAGAAGCAATTCTGGGCCGTTGCACCCACCGAGCGACGGAAAAAACTTACGCCATTTCTCTGGAATACCATCGGTCAGCAAGGGCAGTTGTATGGAAACCGGCAGTTGGGGAGCCGTGTGAATGTGTCGAATCCGCACTGGTTCAGTTATCCGGGCTACAACGAAATTCTGAGTGGATATGCCGATGACCGGATCAAATCGAACGACAAAATCGACAACCCGAACGAAACGGTACTGGAGTTTCTGAATAAACAGCCAGGCCTGACCGGAAAAGTGGCCGTGTTTTCATCGTGGGACGTTATTGAAGCAGCCGTTAATGAGAAACGAACGGGCATTTACGCCAGTTCGGCTAACGAGCCAACACAAGCTCATTCGGCAACAGATTCGTTGCTTCGTGACATAACAACGCTGTATCCCCGCGAATTTGGCGATGGCGTTCGTGCCGACTTCCTGACTTATTTTTCGGCCCGGCAGTACGTCAAGCAAAACCAGCCTCGGGTGCTTTTTTTATCGTTCGACGAGACCGACGATCTGGCTCATGCCGGGCAATACCTCGATCATCTGCGCATGGTTCAGTCGATCGATGGGTATCTTGCGGATTTATGGAAACTACTGCAAGGGATGCCGCAATATGCCGGAAAAACAGCAATGTTAGTAACGACAGATCATGGACGAGGGCATACACCAAAAGCCCGCTGGAAAGATCACGGTACCAAAACCGCCGATTCGTATCAGATCTGGATGGCAGCTATGGGAGCGGGTGTTGCCTCAACAGGTGAGCAGAAAAACGGCCCTGTTCTGTTTCAGAATCAGATCGCTGCCACATTGGCCCAACTGCTGGGCATGGAGTTTAAAAGCGATCATCCGGTCGGCAAACCGGTTGAGGGCATTATCAGTAAAAGCCGGTGATCAATTGAGAAATTTTACCAAAGACATGAATCGTCGAACAATCCTCAAAACAGCCAGTCTGCTGCCCATTGCGACCGCCGGGACTTCCCTGAAAGCAACTGCTGGTAAGGCCAGAAAGCGTTCTGTTCGTTTTGCCTATATCGGCGATACGCACATCATGCCAGAATCGAAGCCCATGCAGCAAATTGCCAAATGCCTGCACCATATTCAGAACCAGGCAGATAAGCCGGTCTTTCTAATGCACGGGGGCGACACAATTATGGATGCGTTGGTGCAGGACCGCGATCAGGTACAGAAACAATGGGATGTCTGGCATCAGGTCATAAAATCCGATAACGCATTGCCTATTGAACATTGCATCGGAAATCACGATGTGTGGGGATTTGAGAAGGCGAAAAGTGAGCCGCTTTATGGCAAGAAATGGGCCGTTGAGCAGATGAAGATTAGCAACCGTTATCGTTCGTTTGACCGGAACGGCTGGCATTTTATTGTGCTTGACAGTGTGCAGCCGAAATCCGATGGGAGCTGGTATACCGCTTTTCTGGATGCAGAACAACTCGACTGGCTAAAACAGGACTTAGCGAAAACCAACCCTAAAACGCCTATCTTAGTGCTATCGCATGTGCCAATTCTAACAAGTACGGTTTTTACATTCGACAGCGAACCTAAAAAAGACCCAACGGTTATTACGGGTGGGTTGATGCACACGGACTCGGCGGAATTAATAAAGCTTTTTTACCAGTATCCGAACATAAAGACTGCGCTGAGCGGCCACACACATTTGCTCGACCGGGTCGATTATAATGGCGTCGCTTATCTATGCAACGGAGCCGTGAGCGGTAACTGGTGGAAGACAGATACATTCCATGAAACCAAAGCCGGTTATGCGCTGATCGATTTGTACGACGATGGAAGTGTAGAGCGAACATACGTTCAGTATAGTTAAATGTAGCTGGAATGGTGAATGATTTATTTTTCAATTCATACATCATTCATGATTGATATGCAGGGACTAATTAACCTCTTCGCCCAAAGCGGTAATGATGCCTACTTTGGGGAACCCGTAACGCAGCTCGAACATGCGTTGCAATGTGCTCAGCTGGCTGAACTGGCCGGAGCGGACTCCGACACGATAAAAGCCGCCCTGTTGCATGATATTGGCCATCTATTGCCGGTCGAATCGGCTGAAGGGTATATGGATGGTTACGGAACGATTGACCACGAGCGGCTTGGCGCCGACTACCTGAGGCAGCTTGGCTACTCGGAGAAAGTAGCTCATTTGATTGAAAATCACGTTAATGCCAAGCGGTATCTGGTCTTCAAAAATCCGAAATATTTCGCTCGGCTGTCGGACGCCAGTCTGAAAACGCTGGAATTTCAGGGCGGGCCGATGTCGGAGGACGAAGCCGCTGCTTTTGAGACCAACCCATATTTCAAAGGTATTCTACAGCTTCGATCCTGGGACGAACAGGCTAAAATACCCGGTTTGCCTACACCAGGAATTGACTATTACCTGGCTATGTAGATGAGTTCGTTAGCGTTAGGAATACATTATAGAACCCATCGGCAGAACCAGAGTAGGATAATAAATGTCATATTATTGTATTATTTTGGTAAAATAGTGTAATTGTAAGTAGCTATTCTACCGTTAACTAGGTTTGATTTTATTTCGCTTATACTTGTATTTTATTTTTTATTTTTAATAAAATATAGAATATAAAGTATATGGAAAAACGTATATACGTTATTTTATTTTATTTAACGCTTGGTTTTTGTAATGCGCAAACCCTGACAGGTATTATTCGTGATGCCCGCACAAATCGAGTTCTGCCGGGTGTTACTGTGCAACTTTTACAGACTACCAAAGGGGCAATAACAAATAAACAAGGGTATTTTATTATCTACAATGTGCCCAGAGGAAGCTATTTGATGCGTCTTCGTTCAGTCGGTTATCAGCTGGCCGAAGAACCGATAACAATGGGTGCCCGTGCTGATGTAAACACGACCATTCGGTTGCAGGCAAGTGCCGTTCAACTTAATCAACAGACAGTTACAAGCATTCAGCGGGCAGAAACGCCAGATTTTAACCGGCCGGAGGTAACCACTGTCGTATCGAATCGGGATCTACGGCAGCAACCTCCACGGACAGTTTCGGAAGCCCTGTTTGGTTCAACGGGTGTCTGGATTCAGAAAACCGATCATGCAGGAGGAGCGCCGTTTATTAGAGGATTGACCGGCCAGCAAACGCTGTTACTGGTCGATGGGATTCGGCTCAATAATGCCATAACCCGCTCGGGGCCAAATCCGTACTTAAATACGATTGATCCGCAGAGCGTGGGCCAAATCGAAGTTGTTCGCAGCTCTGGTTCCGTTGCTTATGGGTCTGATGCGATTGGCGGGGTGGTCAATGTATTGACCAAAATCCCTCAGTTTTCCGATCAGCCCAGGTTTCAGGGGAGTTTGTTTGCGAAAGCAATGACCCAAGGTATGGATTATTCCAGTAGGGCTGAGTTAGGCTATGGAACGCGTTCCTTCGCCTTTCTGGGTGGATTTGCCTATCGATCATTTGGCGATCTGGTTGCCGGAAAGGGACTGGGCCGTGAAAGTCCAACGGGTTACAACCAGATTTCGGGCGATATAAAGGCTCTGTTTCGATTGTCGAATCGATACGTTGCAACGATTGCTTATCAACATGGTAAGCTGGATAACGTGCCTGTCTATCACCAGGTTCGCTCTGAAGACTATGCCTACTATCGGTTTAACCCGCAACGTAGGCAATTGGCCTATGCCCGCCTGGAAGGATTTTATAACCGACGGTTTCTGGGATCGGTGCAATTGACTGCCTCGTGGCAACGGCTGACGGAGGGGCGACAGAGTCAGATGAACGGTAGTTTTTCGGCGAACCAGGAACGCGATCAGACGACAACTACTGGCCTGACACTGCTGGCCAAAGCGAATCCCAATCGATTCTGGCAAATGCAGAGTGGACTAGAGTGGTACTACGATCGCGTACGAAGCAGTGGTGAAGCGGTAAATACACAGACCGGAGCCGTAACCACCAACCGTGGCTTATATCCAGATCGGGCTTCTATGAACAGCCTGGCCGCATTTTCGCTCCACACGCTGTCGTTTAACCGACTAACGTTAACGGGTGGTGGGCGTTACAATATGTTTTGGGTTCAAACGACCGAGCCTCCTCTGGGCAAAACCATCATTCGCCCGTCTACGCTGGTTGGAAATCTGGGAATTTCGTATGCCGTGATGCCAATGATACGGGTCGTAGCATCGATACAGTCTGCATTCCGAGTGCCCAACGTAAATGATCTGGGGGCTCGTGGAATGATTGATTATCGGTACGAAGGGATCAATAATACCCTTCAACCGGAGCGATCACTCAATAAAGAAATTGGTTTAAAGATCCGAACGGCGCGTTTTTCCGCAACGGTGCTGGTGTATAATAATCAATTAACCAATTTTATCAGCCTTGTTCAAACCGGGATGGATTCGGTTCAGGGCTACCCTGTCTATTTGAAGCAGAACATTGCCGAAGGAGTCACCCAGGGCATTGAAGCTGAGGTCGAGGGTGAAATCGCAACGAACTGGCTGGCTAATGCCGGAGTGACGTACACATACGGTCAGAATAGCAGCGCTAATGAGCCATTTCGTAGAATTCCTCCTCTCAATGGCCGGGTTCGTCTAACCTATCAGCCACAAACCAACTGGTGGGCAAGGGCTGAACTACTCTGGGCGGGTGCACAGACCCGGCTATCGCAGGCCGATCTGGACGATAATCGTATTGCCAAAGGGGGCACCCCAGCCTGGCAGGTAATTAATGTGAACGGTGGCTACCGGTGGCAAAAAATAACACTCAGTGCTGAATTTCAGAACCTTACCAATGAAGCCTACCGGACACATGGTTCGGGTATAGATGGTGTCGGGCGTAGTGCATGGGCATCGCTTTTAATTAGTTTATGAGTTTTTCAGTTGAAGTTCGTAGTTTAATGCCAGGAATCTACCTCTGGATGTTATCGAACATCGCCTACATCAACACTCAATGCGTTTTCTCCGAAATCCTACTGCATTTGTTCTTTTTGGGGCAACCGCTGCCTTCTGTTCCTACGCCTGCATGTATGCTTTCCGAAGGGGCATAACAGCAGTTACCTTCGAGGGTATGTTTTTTGCCGGAGTTAGCTATAAAATATGGCTCGTAACGGCGCAGGTGTTTGGTTATGCCGTATCGAAAGGAATTGGCGTGAAGGTGGTTTCTGAAATGTCTCCGGGGCGCCGGGCCATCAATATTCTCTTTTTTGTCTTAGTGGCTTTACTGGCTCTACTTGGTTTTGCGCTGGTTCCGGCTCCCTGGAATATTATTTTCCTCTTCCTCAATGGCTTACCGCTGGGCATGGTATATGGCACCATGATTGGTTTTCTGGAGGGGCGTCGGCAGACCGACGCGCTGGTAGCCGGTCTGACCGCTTCCTTTATTTTCGCATCAGGATTCGTGAAAACGGTCGCCCTGACGATCAAGGCAGATTGGGGCGTAACCGAATTCTGGTTACCGTTCGTAACGGGCATGCTCTTTGTTTTGCCCATGCTGGTTTCCATCTATGCACTCACCTTGCTACCCCCACCTACTGATGAAGACCGTGCGTTGCGTACGGAACGAAAACCGATGGATGCGGCCGAACGAAGGGCGTTTGTGCGGAACTTCAGGCCGGGATTGATCCTGCTGATTGCATCGTACGTATTGCTGTCTGCCTTCCGCGACTTCCGGGATAATTTTGGCCCGGAGATTCTGAAAGATGCCGGAGTGGACAATCCGGGTATTTTTGCCAAAACCGAAACACTGGTCGCCGTTGGTATACTGATTGTGATGGCCCTGCTTCAGCGTGTGACCGACAACTTCAGGGCGTTTGCTTTGCTAAACTGTTTGATGCTGGCGGGTGGAGCCATGGTCGGTCTGAGCACATACGCATACTCTACGGGCGTGCTGTCGGCTGGTAACTGGTTCCTTCTCACGGGGTTAGGTTTGTACATGGCCTACGTACCCTGCAATGGCCTTTACTTTGAGCGGCTGATCGCCAGCTTTCGATACGTCAGCACGGTCGGCTTTATCGTAACGCTGGCCGACTGGTACGGCTATCTGGGCAGTGTATGCGTGTTGTTGTATAAGAACTTTGGCCATGCCAGTATCAGTTACCGCGAGTTTTTCATCTACGGAGCATACATCATGGCCGTGTTGTATGTCATGCTGGTGATTGGCTCATTCATCTACTTCAAAGGTCGGTTTCAGAAAGAAGAAAAATTAGTCTCTATCTCCGGGGTATAAGCAATCTTAAGTGAGTATCGCAGATCAAAACCCGTACGGATTGTAGGGCTTAGAAGTCCAGCATTTGGAAAAATGCTGGACTTTTTATGTTCATATTCCATGCCTGTACATCTTTGGCAACGCATCCTATTAACGAATGAAACACGTTCTGATAGTGTCTGGCCTGAGCGGCAGTGGTAAAACGACATTTGCCCGGCGATTCTGCTCCGAAAATTCGAATTGGTTACGCGTTAACCGAGACGATCTACGGCGTGGACTACTCCCTGTATCCCTGGGCGATTACTGGGCAACCTGGCCAGATCAGGAAAAAAATCGCATCGAATTACTTGTCAATGAGCTACAGAAAACGGCTATTCTGGAAGGACTGGCGCAGGGCTGGCATGTATTGATCGACAACACAAACCTGAAACTAAGCTACCTGAATGCTTACCGACGATTGATCAGTAGTCGTTTTCCTGAAGTCGAAATTCGGTATGCACTGATTGAAACACCCATCGAAGAGTGCATTCGGCGTGATCAGAATCGGTCAGATTCGGTAGGGGAGGCCGTAATTCGTCGGCAGGCCGAACAACTTAAAGCGCTCAAAAAAAATTTCGAATTTCAAACGGAAGTGCTGACCCGAAAGCCGGTAGCTAAGAGGATTCAGGAAGGTCATTATACCAACCCGTCGTTGCCACGTTGTGTGCTGGTCGATATCGATGGTACAGTGGCCCTACGAGGAGATCGATCACCTTTCGACTGGCATCGCGTTGGGGTCGATACGCCCAATTGGCCCATTATCAGGTTGGTTCAGGCCCTGCGGTCGTCAGGAGATGTCATTGTATTCATTTCCGGCCGTGACGCTGTCTGTCGATCCGAAACAATAACCTGGCTAAATCAATATTTTGGCTGGGTGGAGTCTGATTACGAACTCTTTATGCGTCCAGAAAACAACCAGAAAAAAGACTCTATTCTTAAGTATGACTTATTCGAAAAGCACATTGCCGGACGGTATTCCGTTGAACTGGTTATTGATGATCGCCAGCAGGTTGTCGATATGTGGCGTCGAACGCTGGGGCTGACGTGTGTGCAGGTTGATTACGGCGATTTTTAGGAGCAGTAGGTTGCCAAAATCCCTATCGGCATCATTTTAACTTATGTAAAAGACTGATAGAACCGCCAATCGTTTCAGGATAAACCTGGCCCTGATCAAGCGCAAAGCTGGTCCGCAGCTGCGTCTTGCCTGATTTAAAAAGAGAAGTTTGGGCTGACAGCAGGAGCGATATCTGTTCCAAGCCCGAATTGAACGGGTTAGCGTAGGTGCCGTAATGCCGACTGTAAGCCAGCCGGGCTATCCACTGAAGTCGGTTTGTGAACCATCCTTCTGCGCCCAGGTAGCCCATTTGAACCCGATTGTCCGGGAAAAAAGCACCCGCAGTTTGAGTAAGTTCAGGTTTTAATTCGTCTTCGGGTGCAATGAACGGCGTACCGATTGATCGCCCTTTATACGACCAGCCCTGCCAATATTGCGAATGATTAAAATAATTATCGGCACCCTGGAACGTGGAGTTCGGAATCCAGAATGTAGGGCCACTCTGGTCCATCGTAGTCAGAAATTCGGCCACAAATCGACTGACTCTAAACCGTTTTTCCGCATTGCCGGGATGTCGTCGCCAACTGAAGCCGACCAATCCGTCGGGTAGATTTTGGAAAAGGAGCCCCGATACATCGTCAAATGGGTGCTGATAATAGATCAGCATTGTTTCGCGCTGGGTCGTTAGCTCAACCGCAAAATCGTGACCACCGACATGATTACCAATGCGGTAAGTACCGTCGAAATCGGTGTAGTCGGCGTTTTCGTAATCGCTGGGCCGATTGGCCAGAACAACATTGCCATAGTATTTAAACGAAGAAGGTAAATGGCCATCCACAGCCAGTGGTGTGCCACGCAGGTAGTCGGCCTGTCCGCCCCACTGAACCTGATGGTTCATGCCGATATGTACCTTAAGGGTTGATTTAGGCTTCCCAAATCGCAGGTAAATGTACTTCTGGTGCAGATACGAACCCCTGACATACGTATCGGCAAACCATCCATGCGCGTAACCAGCTTTAAGGGCAACGAAGCTTTTCAGAAATTTCAGGGGTACATAACCCAATGTGGCAATTTGCACTTTAGGAATTGGAATGGCATTGCCGGAGCCAATAATAAAGCCAGAGGACAGCAGCGAATCACCCAGGCCAATCAGCTCACGGCGACGTCCGGCATAGAACTCTACGGCTCCATAGTTGAGTTTAACATAAGCTTCGGGTAGTAAAAACTGATTGCTGTTGCCCACATTGGCGATTGGATTTACAGCAAATCCCCAATCCAATCGGTTCGCCCGATGCCGGGTCGTATCGATAGGCTTGTAGTCTTTCGACAGCCTAATCTGAAACGTAGCCAATGGCGTCTTTAACGGAACAACGCCGTATTGATTGGCTCGCAGCCAGAAGGGTGTAACCTGGTTCGTGGCGGCAAATCCGCCCGTTTCGAGTTGGATTTGTAGGGGTGAAGTAGTCGTTTGGGCAATCGATGGGAGGCTTTTCAATAACCAGACTAGAATCACCGAAGTGATGACGGTTGAGATTCGTGCCCATCTGGTCATGCTGAATTAAAATCGATCGTGTTAGTTGCAGAAATTGTTGTTCTATTGGTTCGTTATACGGCAACGATAACAAGGGCTTTCCGGAAACAATGAACGTATGTCATGTAACGGTAAATGTAGCAGATTCTTCGGATGATTGCATGGTACTGCAATACAGATTATAGTGTGAACTGGTTGCTTTTGTTTGGCTGAGCTCTTCACTTGTCCGTGCACCTATTAATAGGTGACTTGCTATGACAAAAAACGTTGAGTCTACTGATTTTGGAATTACCGTTAGAGTTGCCATCATAATCCTCTTTGCGGTTAGTATGGTAACTTCGAGGATTACGGATACTCGTGTGAAGGTTTACATTACTGGCTTATTTCAATTGAATCAGCGAGTCTGCAATCTATTTTTACTTCAACTTTGTTATCCTTGCATGATCATAATGTAGCATGGAGGATGGAGCTTAACCACTCTTTTACTCTTTAGCTCTTTCGCCAGTATAATACATGAAACTTCTGAAAGTAGCAGCCGGGGTGCTGAACCAGATACCCCTAGCCTGGGAACACAATAAACAGAATATCATTAACGCCATTGAAGAGGCTAAACGTCAGGAAGTTAGCCTGCTGTGCCTGACAGAACTCTGTATTTCAGGATACGGATGTGAGGATGCATTTTTTGCCCAGAACACCATCGATCAATCCGTTGCTTCATTGCTGGACATAGTCGAGTATACCAGCGATATTGCCGTTGCCGTTGGTTTGCCACTTCGCCACAACAACCGCACGTTTGATGTCGCCTGTCTGATTGCCAATAAGCGCATATTGGGGTTTGCGGCCAAGCAATACATGGCCAATAATGGTGTGCATTACGAAACGCGTTGGTTTCAGCCCTGGCCAGCCTACGTTCGCGATGAAATCAAAATCAGCAGTTCGTCGCATGGCGATTTTTCGTATCCATTTGGGGACATTGTTTTCGATTTATCGGGCATACGGATCGGATTTGAAATTTGTGAAGATGCATGGGTTGCCAACCGCCCTGGCCGTATCCTCTACGAACGGGGTGTCGATATTATTCTCAATCCGACAGCCAGCCATTTTGCCTTCCTCAAATCGCAGGTACGCGAACGGTTTGTGGTCGATGCATCGCGTGCGTTTGGCGTAAGCTATATCTACAGCAATATGCTGGGTAATGAAGCGGGCCGGATGATCTACGACGGCGACGCGATGGTTGCCTCGAATGGCGAATTGCTGGTTTCAGGGCCGCGCCTGAGTTACGAGGATTTCCTGATCGTTCCGGCAGTTGTCGATGTTGAAGCAACACGGTTGAATCAGACCCAGAACCGGGCAAATCTCTCATTGTCCTATCCCAATCTTCGTGTCTCGGAGCGGTTCGACTGGCCCGATATTGCGCCCGTTATTCAGAAAGCAGAACTGGAAGCCTGGGAGCGGGGCGGTTATCTCAAAGAAGAAGAGTTTGCACGGGCGGTGGCGCTTGGGCTCTTCGATTACCTGCGTAAGAGCCGTTCGCAGGGTTACGTGTTGTCATTGAGCGGTGGCGCCGATTCATCGGCCATTGCTGCAACGGTCTACCTCATGATTCGGATGGCCGTTCAGAATCTCGGTCTGGAAGGTGTCAAGAAAAAACTCAGTTACATAAAAGCGATTCAGGATTGCCATACGCCGGAAGAAATGGTAGGTAAATTACTGACGGTGATGTATCAGGGAACCGAAAATTCATCGGACGATACCTTTAATTCAGCAAAAGAACTTGCCGAAGATATTGGCGCAACGTTCATGAATATCAATATCAATGGATTGGTCGAGACATACCGTGGCCTGATCGAAGAGCAATTGGGGCGTAAATTATCGTGGGATACCGACGATCTGGCACTGCAAAATATTCAGGCGAGGGTGCGTGCTCCGGGTATCTGGATGATGGCGAATCTCAATAATGCGCTGCTGCTGAGTACGTCGAATCGGTCGGAAGCGGCCGTTGGATACGCTACTATGGATGGTGACACCGCAGGAAGTATCAGTCCAATTACGGGTATCGACAAGCATTTTCTGCGGGGCTGGCTGCGTTGGCTCGAAACCGTCGGTCTGAACATCAAAAATGAATCGACCCCGGCCGACCGCACGGGTTCTACCAACGATCCGACAACATCCGACCAGCTCATCAAGGTAAAAGGCTTACACGCCGTAAACAACCTGCAACCGACCGCCGAACTGCGCCCGTTAGACAAGAAGCAGACCGACGAAGACGATTTGATGCCATACGATGTGCTGAACTCGATTGAAGAGGCTGCTATTCGTGATAAACAGCCGCCGGTAGAGGTGTTAAAGCTCGTGGAAGTTCGTTACGCAGAGCGAGAGGGAAGTCCCGGTTATGACCGCGAACGATTGCTGGTTTGGGTCGAACGGTTTTTCAAACTCTGGAGCCGTAATCAATGGAAGCGTGAACGCTACGCACCGTCGTTTCACCTCGACGACCATAACCTCGATCCGCGTTCGTGGTGCCGTTTCCCGATTTTGTCGGGAGGTTTCGAGAAAGAGTTAGCCGAGATGCGCGATTTTGCCACTGATCGAAAGCCAGCCAGTCGTAAAGGCAATCCAGGCAGGGGTAAAATTGGGTTTTAGGTAAACAGGTAAATTTTGCGACAACTCATTCCCGGTCTTCTCTTTGCGGCTCTTTGGGCCTCGGCTTCGGCTGCGACAAAATTTGGTGTTCAATCGGTTCATCCGCTCATTCTAGCTAATGTTCGTTTTTTCGTAGCCGGTGGTGGGATGCTCCTGTTTGCCTATGGTATTCAGCATAGCGATACAGGTGCTCTAAAAAAAGCCTGGCCAACGGCTACCGAATGGCGGCAGTTAACCATTTTTGCCCTACTGAACACGACCCTTTACCTCGGCGCGTTCGTTCTGGCGATGAAACAGGTATCGGCAGGAATTGGTAGCTTATCGACAGCTACCAACCCGCTGTTTATTGCCTTACTTTCCGCTCTTTGGCTGCGCCGAATACCGCAGTGGAACGAAATCGGCGGGCTATTGCTGGGCCTTTTGGGTATCGGAATTGCCACCTATCCACTGCTGCTGAACAGCTATGCTACAGTCGACGGTTTGCTGATTTTATTAGGAGGGATGATTTCTGTTTCGGCTGCAACCGTCTATTATGCCCGAATTAAGTGGCGTTTGCCCAGTCTTGTCATCAACGGCTGGCAGGTACTTCTAGGAGGTTTGTTGCTGCTGCCGTTTACATGTTTGATGGCTGTCCTCGACCCAAACGAATTTAGTTCATCACACTATGACCTGCGATTCTGGGCGTCGGTTTTCTGGCTCATTTTACCCGTATCGGTTGCGGCCCTGCAATTATGGTTTTTCCTGGTGCGGCAAGACCCCATCCGGGCATCGCTTTGGCTGTTTCTCTGCCCGATCTTTGGTTTTATGTACTCCTATTTGCTTATGGGCGAACCGATCACGTTATACACCGTTGTGGGTACGGCGCTGGTAATTGGTGGGTTGTGGCTCGGACGGAAAAAAAATCAGTGAGCAGTAGACAGTCTTCAGTAGGCAGTGGAAAGCTGGCAAAGACCAGATCGTATATTGCCTAAGTCTGTCTACTGTTTCAGGACAATCATTTCTACCCGTCGGTTGAGCTTGCGGGTTGCTTCTGAGCTATTATTGGCAATCGGGCGTGTAGGTCCATAGCCACGTGTTGTGATGCGACTGGCTGAAATACCACTTTGTACCAGATAGGCTTTCACAACCTCCACCCGCTCTTTCGACAACTCAACATTTTTATCAAAATCACCCTGATTGTCTGTATGGCCAGCCAGTTCTATCTCGGCAGTAGGGTGCTGCTGCATAAACTGCAATACCTGTTCCAGCATCGGCTGGGCATCGGGGAGCAGATCAGACTTACTCTGTACAAATTGAAGGGCACGCAATTGAGTGGCTTTGCCTTTGGGCGCTACAACCAGTGGTGGCGTATAGGTAACCTTGGCATCAAGCGTTTTGGGGGGTGTAAGCCGCTCGGTTGGGGCTGGTACGCTGCTACCCGCCGAACGGTTACTGGTTACGGCCACGGTTGGGAGGGTAACCGGTGGAGTCGACGTGGTTGACGAAGTCGACGAAGCCGTTTGGGCCGGTTCAGTTCTGGCTGGCTTTGGGCTGGATGAAGCCGATACGACAGGGCTGGTGGTAGCTGCTACGGGCTTAGATCCAAGGCGATACAAGCTGATCAGTTTGGAAATTTTGTTCGTATAAGCCGAGGTAGGCGCTGATTCCTGATCATAGGGCTCATACCCATTGGCTACCACAGAAAGATGATAAGCCTCATTTTTGCTGAGAATGAGCCGGTATGTACCATCCTGACCCGTCCGCTGTTTATCGCTGAATGTACCCGACTGGTTTTTAACCGAGATCGTTGCCCCGGTAATGGGTTCGCGTGTGGCATCGTCAACAATTGTTCCTTCCATGGAAAGAGAAACTGGAGCCGTGGTTGTAACCGCCTGGGGTTTCGACTGCCCCCAACTCGAGATAAATGGGAAACTGCTGAAGCACAGGATACAGGCAAAAAATATTGAATAGGTTCGTTTCATTGTTAAGAAACAACGCGAAAAGAAAGCCCAAAAGTACGTTCAATCCGGTAAAAAACAACCTAATGCTTGGATCGGAATGGACTTGTTTCTGAGCTATTTTTGAGGGGTAAAAATTGTTATTTAACTATCTGAATTACAGTAAGTTATGTAATGAAAATAGTTGACGGAAAATGAACGTCAAACACACTATTTTCGTTAATAAAATATGACACAGATAACTAACGTGACGATGCATTCCCCGAACGCTCAGGCACCCCTTGCACCGAATTCAGCGGGCAATTTGCCGCTCGACGACAACTGGCGGAAGTCAATTCCGGCACAGGTGTTTCTGAACCATTTTTTTGCTATGGATTACCATATCCAGCACCAGAACGACCTTTTCGATGTATCGAAGTTTCCGATTTTTCAGCAATTCCACGGGTCTGTAACCGACGCCAGTTATAAAGCATTGGAGAAATTGTTGCTAAACAGCTGGAGTGCCGAATACGCTCTGCGTATAACGCCGGTTGTTAACGATGAACAATATCTGCAAAGCTCACTACACTGGACTTTTCCGCAAGCTTATTATAGCGCCCTGTTTAGTGCAAGGGCATTTCTGGCCGTACAGGGCGTCAATGTCAGTAATGAAGAGTTGATCCGTAAGCGGATCGGTAATATGGTCGTACGGGGCTATTATCCGGCTTCTATTGGCTATTACGCACTGGGTCCGATCAATAGCTACCGAATACAACGGCTGCCAATGGCCAAACGCTTCTCCGTAGCATCTAAAACGGATTTGTTGTTACCGTCACGCGAAGGATCAGTTCAGGCTGAATTGGCTCAGTTTCTTAAAACTACCCGCGATCAGCGTATTAAGGCACTCCGCAATGCGATTCAGACGAATCCGAAAACGGCACTTCGTAGCCCTAAAACAGGTGAAATTTTACAGAAATTTAGTGTCGAACAGTATAAGCAATTGGCAAAGCAGATCGGGTATACCACCTATTTCGACATGCTGAGCCGACTTCGTATTTCATCGACCAACCGGGAAATTGAACGGTTTGTCGATTCTGAGATCGATGTTAAGCTCTTTCATCAAAGTCTTGTGAATATTGTCGCGCACGTCAATGCCGTTCATGAGGCTTACATTGCCAAGGCGCTGGGGGTTGAGGCTTACCGACAGTTAGTGGCCAAGCTTCCTTCCTATCTCCAGGAGAGCTTTGTGCGGGAGCGAATGAATACCCTCATTGTGCCTATGCTTACCACCGATGAGGATTCGCAGTTGCAGATGGCAGCTTAACTCACGATAGATCCTGTAAAAGCCAGATTAGTGACTTCACTGATCTGGCTTTTTTATATATGAGTAAAATTATAAATTGTATATTCCTGCCTACTAGTATTATTCTTTAAAGATGACGAACCGTTTCATTGTGGCTAATATTTGGCTAATCATCTGAATGCCTTTTATTTACTCAAAAATGATGTTGTTCTATCTATCATCTATCGATAATAACAATATCGTTTCCAGAAGATCACTGCTTTAATTTGCATTTGAATAAGATTTGAACTGATATACAACCTGAATTAATTCTATGAAAAATCAAATTATTTCTGTCGGCTCGCAATTCCCGGATTTTAAAAAACTGGCTGTTGTTTCGCTCGATAAAGACAATGAGTTCTACGAAATTTCGTCGGACGATCACAAGAATGCGAATCAGTGGTTAGTGATGTTCTGGTGGCCAAAGGATTTTACCTTCGTATGCCCAACCGAAATCGCTGAATTCAACAAAAAGTTTGACGATTTCCAGGATCGCGATACGATGGTCATCGGTGCTTCGACCGATAGCGAATTCGTTCACCTGGCCTGGCGTAAAAACCACGACGATCTGCGTGGTCTGAAGTTCCCGATGCTGGCCGATACATCGAAATCACTGGCCGAAGAGCTGGGTATTCTGGAAGCCAATGAGAAGGTTGCGTATCGCGTTACGTACATCGTTGATCCACAGGGTATTGTTCGTTGGGTAAACGTTAATGATCTTTCTGTTGGTCGTAACGTCAACGAGGTAATCCGCGTGCTTGACGCCCTTCAAACGGACGAACTGTGCCCCTGCAACTGGCAGAAAGGCGAAGCTACGCTGACCGCTTAATTAATGATTGACTGACTGAATTGTTGACTGATTGAATTATGAATCTTTCCAATCATTCAGCCATTCAGTCAGTCGACAATTCAATCATGACAACTACACAAAACGAAACCGTTACGTCGTTGCTGGGTCTGGTCGGTCTCGAACCTACTGGCGAGCATCCTGTATTGGAGGCATTAGCCCAGACGGATCATCGCTACCTGCGCGATCTGAAAATCAACGTTGGTAATGTGCTGAATAGCACCCAGACGCTGACTAAAAAAGAAGCCCTGTTATTGGCTCTGTCGATCGCTGTTAACGAAAAATACCAGCCGCTGATCGACTCCCTGACAACGGTGGCTAAACAGGAGGGTGCTTCTGATGCCGAGGTTGCTGAAACAGTTGCCTGTACATCGCTATTGAGCACGAACAATGTATTTTATCGCTTCCGGCACTTTGTCAGCAAAGATTATTATCAGCAAACTCAACCCGGAATTCGGATGAGCATCATGATGAATCCGGTGCTGGGTAAGGAGTTTTTTGAGCTAATGAGTCTGGTGGTGTCGGCCGTCAATGGCTGCGAACTTTGCGTTCGGTCGCACGAAGAAAGTGTATTGAAACACGGTGCCAGCGAGCCGCGTGTTTTCGATGCGATCCGTTTAGCGGCTGTGATCAAAGGGTTGATCACCGTTTTGTAAGGATAATCATACGAGTCATAAACGCGTAAGGGGGATAAAAGAACGGAAGCAGTAAGCCTCGTCGTTCCTCTATCCCCCTTACGCGTTTTTACTGCGGACTCTTATTGATCACCCAGATCAGTTGCGGAAATCCATTTAACCCCAAATTGCTGTCCCTGGATGCCCGATTCGGTCGGGTTTATATAGCGAATGGTGAACGAATTGACTATTCCATTCCACTGAGCGCTATTTTTTACCGGGATTGCATAGGTATGATACCGGTTGTCGGGTATAATGTTGAACCGTATGGCCTGATTGGATTGCTCCGCTTCCAGTTCCGACTGACCTACCTTTTTCCAGTCCAGTGATAATTGCGTTTCTGGTGTAATGGCCCGCATCCGAACGTATATCGTGCCAAACTCCGCTGTTTTATAGCCTTTTTGGGGCGATGACAACCGGAAGCGTCGATCGGTTGGGGTAATCACCAGTTCATCGCCAACCGGGAATCCCTGATCGTATCCTTTACGATATGTGAAACCCTTGCGCGTTGGGCTATTGGCAAAAACATAATTAGGCTTGGTTTCTGAACGTGGCAGTGTATTAATAGTGTTGCGGATTTCATCCAGTGTACCAACCACCACGTTGATGTCAAATTCATACACGCCATTAGGGTCCAGAATCATGTTCACCGTGTTGGCAATATAGCCGGCGTTGATCGATTCAGGAGGGCCAATACCAGGGCTATCGAACAGACCCGCCTTGAACTCGTGTGAGTAGGGAGTATGGAGGGCAAGACCCCGGTTTGTATTAGGCCGAACAGCTACAATCCATGGCTCTGAGGCACTGATGTCATATGGCCCCATATGTCCCTGATAATTATATTGGTTGAAGCTTTTGCCACTGCCACCGATATTGGGAATCGCGTTCACATTGACCAGAGGAGCATTGGTATACGGATCGCCCTGCACAACATAGAATTGGTAGTACATGCTGCTGGTATACGTGCAGGGAAGCTCCTGCTGACGAGAATCCGCATACTTGGTCTGGTCAGGACGGCTGCCTGTAATCCGTACATGTCGCCGGACAATGTTGCCTTCCAGACGAATCCACTGCTCAACGATATAATCGCCGGGTTCGTTACTCAAGCCCCAATGCAAACCACGAGTTTTGCAGTAAAGCATTTTATCCGTGCGTCCATATCCCAGAATAGGCGAGTAGTCTCCAGCAATGCTTCCTCCCTGTACGGGGTTGTAGCCGATGTCATCCAATACCCGCTTCCCATTCTGAGTCCATCCTGTATTAGCATCGGGGAGACTGTAGAGTGAAATCTGATCATCACGACCGGGATCACGTTTCCCATTTGATTTAACATAACAGTTAATCATGTTTTCGCCAACCTGAAGATCGGTTACTTCCCGAACAACACCACCAACGCCCAGATCGATAGCAACCCGAACCCGCTCATTCTGCAAGATGGGTCGTTTATCATCCGGTTGAGGGCTATTTAAGATGGGGTAATCTTCGTTAGATGGTGGCGTACACCCATCGACTGTAACAGTTCCGGTTGCGGTCTTACTGGTACAACCGTTTCGCGTGGCGGTGACTGTATACGTGTAGGAGCCATTGGTCGACGGTGCCGTAAAGTTGATGGTCTGGCCTTGTTGATTAATGCCATTACCTGTCCAGCTATAAGTAATCTGATCGCAATTGGGTCCTGAACAGTTGGCATTCAGACTTACTGCACCTCCACAGCCAGTGTTGACCGAATTGACCGACACATCGAAGGCGCAGGAGGGTTGTGTGCTACAGCCACTAACAGTGACAACCCCAACGGCTGTCTTACTGGTGCAGCCATTGCGGGTTGCCGTAACGGTGTAGGAGTAGGTGCCGTTGGTGGAGGGTGCCGTGAGGCTAAGGGTTTGTCCCTGCTGGGTAACGCCATTGCCAGTCCAGCTGTAGCTGACCTGATCACAGTTAGGACCCGAACAATTGGCATTCAGGCTCACTGCACTGCCACAAGAAGCGTTGACCGAATTAACCGCCACATCAAAGGCACAATTGGCCGTGGAGGTCGAGCTCGGGCAGCTGGCGGTAGTGATGGGACTGTGCGCCAACTCAAAGGTGCTGCCTGCCACCTTCACCGCAATGGTGAGCGGAGTGTTGGTTTTGTAGGAGTCGGGAATCGACCAGCTATAACCGAACTGAGCAAAGCCATTGGTGTTGTACGCCAGGGCGACATCGGTACGGGTCTGGTCGGCCAGCAGGGTCGTGGCTTTGGTGCCATTGATGTAGACATCGACGCTCTGGGATTTCTGGGTGGCTTTGGTATCGAGGATCCAGCCGTTGAGGGCGTTGCAGTTGGCATTATCGAGGTAGCTGCGGTAGTCGGGCGCGGGGGCGTTACAGCCACTGATGGTGACAGTGCCAACAGCGGTTTTACTGGAGCAGCCATTGCGGGTTGCCGTAACGGTGTAGGAGTAGGTGCCGTTGGTGGAGGGTGCCGTGAGGCTAAGGGTTTGTCCCTGCTGGCTGATGCCATTGCCAGTCCAACTGTAGCTGACCTGATCACAGTTGGGGCCCGAACAGTTGGCATTTAGACTCACTGCATTGCCACAAGTGGCACTCACTGAGTTGACCGACACATCAAAGGCACAGTTCTGAGTGGGTGTGCAACCCGCGACTGTCACTGTGCCCGTTGCCGTCTTGCTGGTACAACCGTTTCGCGTGGCGGTGACAGTGTAGGAGTAAGTGCCGTTGGTGGAGGGTGCCGTGAGGCTAAGGGTTTGTCCCTGCTGGGTAACGCCATTGCCAGTCCAACTGTAGCTGACCTGATCACAGTTGGGACCCGAACAGCTGGCATTCAGACTCACTGCATTGCCACAAGTGGCACTCACTGAGTTGACCGACACATCAAAGGCACAGTTCTGAGTGGGTGTGCAACCCGCGACTGTCACTGTGCCCGTTGCCGTCTTGCTGGTACAACCGTTTCGCGTTGCGGTGACAGTGTAGGAGTAAGTGCCATTGGCAGAGGGTGCGGTCAGGTTAAGGGTTTGTCCCTGTTGATTGATACCATTGCCAGTCCAGCTGTAACTGACCTGATCACAGTTAGGACCTGAGCAATTAGCATTCAGACTAACCGTTCCTCCACAAGTGGCGCTCATCGAGTTGACTGACACATCAAAGGCGCAGTTCTGGGTCGGGGTACAGCCATCGACTGTCACTGTGCCCGTTGCGGTCTTACTGGAGCAGCCATTGCGGGTTGCCGTAACGGTGTAGGAGTAGGTGCCATTTGCCGAAGGGGCGGTGAAGTTGAGAGTTTGGCCCTGCTGGCTGACACCATTGCCAGTCCAGCTGTAACTGACCTGATCACAGTTAGGACCCGAACAATTAGCATTCAGACTCACGGCACTGCCACAAGAAGCGTTGACCGAATTAACCGACACATCAAAGGCACAATTGGCCGTGGAGGTCGAGCTCGGGCAGCTGGCGGTAGTGATGGGACTGTGCGCCAACTCAAAGGTGCTGCCTGCCACCTTCACCGCAATGGTGAGCGGAGCGTTGGTTTTGTAGGAGTCGGGAATCGACCAGCTATAACCGAACTGAGCAAAGCCATTGGTGTTGTAAGCCAGGGCGACATCGGTACGGGTCTGGTCGGCCAGCAGGGTCGTGGCTTTGGTGCCATTGATGTAGACATCGACGCTCTGGGATTTCTGGGTGGCTTTGGTATCGAGGATCCAGCCGTTGAGGGCGTTGCAATTGGCATTATCGAGGTAGCTGCGGTAGTCGGGTGCGGGGGCATTACAGCCACTGACGGTGACAGTGCCAACAGCGGTTTTACTGGAGCAGCCATTGCGGGTTGCCGTAACGGTGTAGGAGTAGGTGCCGTTGGTGGAGGGTGCCGTGAGGTTGAGGGTTTGGCCTTGTTGAGTGATGCCATTGCCAGTCCAGCTGTAGCTGACCTGATCGCAGTTGGGCCCCGAACAATTGGCATTCAGACTCACGGCACTGCCACAAGTGGCACTCACCGAATTGACCGATACATCAAAGGCACAGTTCTGAGTGGGTGTGCAACCAGCAACGGTGACAGTGCCAACGGCGGTTTTACTGGTGCAACCATTACGCGTGGCGGTGACAGTGTAAGAGTAGGTACCGTTGGTGGAGGGGGCCGTCAGGTTGAGGGTTTGGCCCTGCTGGCTGATGCCATTACCAGTCCAGCTGTAACTGACCTGATCGCAGTTGGGGCCCGAACAATTGGCATTCAGACTCACGGCACTGCCACAAGAAGCGTTGACCGAATTAACCGACACATCAAAGGCGCAGGAGGGTTGTGTGTTACAGCCACTAACAGTGACGGTTCCCGTCGCGGTTTTGCTGGCACAGCCCGGCCGAGTGGCGGTGACTGTATACGTGTAGGTTCCGTTGGCGGAAGGGGCCGTGAGGTTGAGAGTCTGGCCTTGCTGGCTGATACCATTGCCAGTCCAGCTGTAACTGACCTGATCACAGTTAGGACCTGAGCAATTAGCATTGAGGCTCACCGAACCTCCACAAGAAGCATTGACTGAATTAACCGATACATCAAAAGCACAGGTAGGGGTAGATGATCCGGGACAACTCGGCGTTGACAAAGGGCTCTGGGTTAGCTCGAAGGAGCTTCCAGCTACTTTAGCCGCAATTTTAAGGGGCGAGTTATTTTTGTACTGGTCGGGTAAATTCCAACGATAACCGTATAGTTCAAATCCGCTGACATTGAATGACTTTGAGACATCCGTACGATTTTGATCGGCCTTGATGGTCGTCACCTTAACATCATTGATGTAAATATCGAGGTTTACGGATTGCTTGGGCGAATTGAGGTTTATAGCCCAGCCACCAATGACATCACAGTTCGCAAATTCTAAGAACCCCCGATAATTAGGGGTTCCAGATGGATCAGATGGATCTGTTCCAGGGGACGTCCCAGGGCAAACGGGGGTATTGGTTGGACTCTGGATTAAATCCGTGTTGCTATTGGCAAACCGAACCGAAACCTTCAGGGATTTATTGGCCTTGTACTTTTCGGGCAGACTCCAGCGGTAGCCGTATAATTCAAAACCACTGACATTGTATGTCTTGGCAACATCTGAACGGTTTTGGTCGGCCTTGATGGTTGCTACCTTAGTGTTGTCGATGTAAATGTCCAGATCTACCGATTGTTTCGGAGAATTCACATCGATGGCCCAGCCACCGATAACATCACAGTTGGCAAACTCCAGAAAGCCCCGATAATCAGGACTGGCAACCCTCGCGCCTTTAGCGGTATTGTCAGTAACAAGGTTATCCGTAACAACGTATAAGGTAGGTGAGGCAGAATTAGTCTGGTTATTGGCATCGTTTGCCGGTTCACGAAGCGCTGCCTTTTGGGTGGTTAATTCTTTTAGGTTAACCAATGCTTTTTCTACAAACAAGCTCTGTGCATCGGCCTGACCATGACTGCGCAATAGCCGAAAAGAAGTGCCAGGTGTTATCGTTGAAAAATGCCCAATGATGTGATACGTTGCTTCAGTCCGCGCTGGATAAGACAACTCTGCGCCGATATAATCGACAAAGTCACCTCCTGTTTGTTCAAAACCTGCAGGGAGTATAAGTTTTAATCGATACGTGTTAGAGCCAGGTAAATGAAAGAGTAAATTCGGGGATATTGTAAGCAGTTCGGCTTTGATCGTCAGATCGATGGTTTCGCCCAGCCGTATAGACTGTTTATTGATACTCAGGCTGAACCGGATCGGATCGTTATCAGTGGGTGAAAGGCTTTGCCGATCCGATAGATTAGCAAAATTATGATATGTAAATAAATTAACTGGAGTCGGCCGGGGTGTAACACTAACCAGCCTACGCCCCGGTGGCTTTTTTGTGATAGGCAGGCTGTACGACGAGAGTGCTAGTAGAAACAGTAGGCAAAAATAGCTCAAAGAGTATCCGGTAATACATCTTTTCAGATTGTAAAAGATTAATTTCATAATAAGTTGGATAAAGCTAGTTGGTAAGCAAGCCTATGACTAGGCACTGATAGGTCCGTAGCAAAATTTGTACCGGTTTTGTACGAAATGGTAAGAAATAATTAATGAAACGAGAATATACTTAATTAGTAATTTATTAATAACTTCATGAAATCGTTAACTTAGGTGTATGTGCTAATTCTGATTAAATAGTGAGTACCAGTAATATTTTTATTTTTTGTGACCATTTGTAACGTTATATCTCTTTCAATAAATTTACTATTTAAGTAGGCTTAATATTATTTAATGTTACTAGTCGCTTAATTGGCTGAATGATGGCTATTCAAGTTATTAAAATTGTATGTATAGCTACAACATGGTTAATTTATTGTTAATCTGAGCCTTCTAAACGCCGGATTTACCTATAATCAGATTAAATGGGCCAGAATAAGGCTAACCTTATAGTTTCATGAATGGAGTACCGTTCAAGGGCGGTATTTTTCAAAATATGAAACGGGTAATGATATCTATGGAAGTTATAAATTTCGCGAAAATAATGCTCTTGACTCATATCTAGCCCAAATTCGCTGTACTAACCGGCCTGACGGTGAACTGTATAGAATTGTCGTGGTTCAGGGTAGGTACACATTGTTTCAAGTAGGTAATACATGAAACAGAGAAGAGTAAGACCGTATAAACCTTGCTATTTTGGAAATAGTAAGCACATATTCATATTTGCAACTTGTGACATATGTTATACCAGAAGAGATTATTATTGAATCTTAGTAAATGGCATGGATTTTGTCAGAAAGCATAAATGTATTTATATTATAAAATGGTAACATATGTGAAGGCGATCTTGAATAAGGTAGAGGCAAGTGGTCCTAAGAAGATGATCTTTAGCATAGGGTTAAACGGTAAGAGAACTTAAATACGCGCTCAGCTGACCACCAAGAAAAGGGGTTAAATAAAGAAGAAGGTTTAGATCCTATTCGTGGTGGTTGGCCTATCGGTAACATCCTTCGATCGTTCACAAATCAGTAAACGAACAGGCTTAAAGAAAGAACACCCCATCAATGCTCGTGATGGGGTGTTCTTTCTTTAAGCCTGTTCATGCTATTAGGCTGTTTTAACCAGATCAACCAGTGTTTCGATCCATAATGGATTGTCGTTCAGGCTTTCTACCAGCTGCCAGTGTTTACCGCCAGAGGCCTCGAATAACTCTTTATATTCAACGCCGACCTCAATGGTTGTCTCAAGGCAATCAGCAACAAAAGATGGAGAGAACGCCAGAACACTCTTGATACCTTTAGCACCCAATTCGCGAATAACATCGTCGGTATAAGGCTTGATCCAGGGCGTACGGCCCAATCGCGATTGAAAACAGGTGGTATATTTTCCCTCTGGAATGCCCAGTTCACGAACAAGAAGGCGGGTTGTTTCAAAACATTGAGCCCGGTAACAATGCTGATTCTGGGCATGAAATGATTCACAGCATGTACCGAACTGACAAACCGTATGAGCTACATCGCCCTTGGTAATCTGGCGTTCGGGTAGACCGTGGTAACTAAAAATAATGTGGTCGTATTCGTAGGTAGTCATGTATTTACGACCCAATTGAACAAAGCCCTCGATGAATTTAGGATGTTCCAGAAACCGGTTAATAAATCGGACGGCTGGAATTACCTGCCAGCTTTTCACAATGTCCATGACCTTTTCGTAAACCGATCCCGTTGATGCTGATGCATATTGTGGGAAAAATGGAACCACGACGATATCGCGTAAACCCAGCTGCTGAAATTCGTCCAGACCCGCCTGAATACTCGGGCTCTGGTAGCGCATCGCCAGCTTTACAACATAGTCATTGCCCAGTACATGTTGTAACTCCCGTTCAACGACGTTTCCGTAGTATTTCAAGGGTGAGCCCGTTTCTGACCATAATTGTTTGTACACTTTGGCCGATTTAGGTGCCCGGAAAGGCGCAATAATACCATTGATCAGGAAAAATCGCTGGATATAGGGAATATCGATGACGCGACCATCCATGAGAAATTCGCGTAAATATTTTCGGACATCGGGTACCGACGGACTATCGGGTGTACCGAGATTAACAAGTAGAACGCCCGTTTTGCCTACTGTTTTCACCGTGGCAACGGGTGGTTGTAAAACAGGTGATTCCATCTTAAGGAAAACCGTAATGTTAAAAATTAGTTTGCTGACCGGCCAGAACTATACATCGGTTAGTCTTTGGAACAAGTCAGCTGAGTACCAACAAAGGTAAAGGTTGTCCTGTAACAGAACGGCATTTTGTCTTTCCGAAATTACTTAGCCTGCGGATACCGGCTTAGATCGGTACGAGTGAACTCACTAAAGACTTCGCCCGGTAAGCCCGTAAAAACCATAATATCCGTAATGTCGCGTTCACCACGTTCGCCCGACAGTAAAATGCCGCCATGTTGCTGGTAATCAGCCCAGGGAAGCGTAAAGCGTGGTTGTTCGTCGGTATATTTAGGATAGTGCGCCCATTGTGTCACCAGGTGAGATTGCTTATCGATCCAGATTTTATACTTGTTGTCAGGCGTATTGCCTACGTTCTTGAATGTCATCTGGATCACATCGGCCGGTTTACCCTCTTTCGTATTATCTTCATTCAGGTATTTAAGGGTTACCCCTGAATCCTTAAGTTTGAAGGGCATAAAAAGCCAGTATGAATCATTGATCCAGGCTCCTTTCCCCTGTTTAACATACTTCGCAACCGAATCGGGATCAGTGAGTTCTTTTCCGCCACGAAATACCTTACCCTTGTCGTTATTGATGTTCAAAATTATGGTTTGATCGTCGCGCAGATTATCCACGCGCACATCGCCCGACCATTTGTCCCACACGAGTTTTCGTACTCCGAAGAAGTTCCAGGCTACCATGTGTGTATTGTCCCAGGCTTTACGACCGCCCATAGCCTGCATGACCTGATCGGCAAGCAGCACCGCTTTTGGGTCTGAACCAGCCAGATCGAAGCCCTGAGCGGGTGGGTTCGCCGATTTCTTCGACTGAGCGAAACTTATAGTCCCACCTATAAGCGCAAAAAATAAAAGGAAGGAATAGAGCCTCATGAGATAGCGAAATAGTTTCTTTAACAAAAATAGAACATAGGGCTGTTGTTTGGTTCGATAAGATTTATTTTTGCATCAATTTTAATTATGTAGGATGTAAATACACCATGATCGACATCCTGTTTCAGGCCAATGACTCTCTCACAACTTGATTATATTGTGGCTGTTGATACGCACCGACACTTTGCAACGGCCGCTGAAAGTTGCCACGTTACTCAGCCAACGTTAAGTATGCAAATCCAGAAACTGGAAGATGAACTCGGTATTCTGGTATTTGACCGATCGAAACAGCCAGTCGTGCCAACCGAGGCCGGGCAGGCTGTTTTGGCTCAGGCGCGGGAGGTGTTGCGGGCTGCCCGTCGAATACCCGAAATCGTAAGTGAATCGAAAAATGATTTTCAGGGCGAGCTGCGTATTGGTATCATTCCTACACTGGCTCCCTATTTACTGCCTTATTTTATTGGCGAATTTATTGAGAAATACCCGTCAGTATCCGTTCAGATTCAGGAACTGGTCACAGAACAGATTATCGAACGACTCCGGAATGGCCTTATTGATGTGGGCCTGGTGGTAACACCTTTATTGGAAAATGGCATTACCGAAATCCCGTTGTTCAAAGAGCCATTTGTGGTCTATGCTGCTGATTCGCATTCACTTGCCAGTGCTGACTATGTTGATTCGCAGGATCTTCATACGGATGGACTCTGGCTGTTGACGGAAGGCCATTGCTTCCGCAATCAGGTAATGAACCTTTGTGGGGCTGACCGGAAAGCCAACGGAACCGCCTTACGCTATGAAACGGGCTCCCTTGAGACACTCATCAAACTGATTGACAAGCAGGACGGGTTTACACTTTTACCCTACCTCGCCACTTTTGATATGGAGGAAAACCGTCGGTCCCGTATTCGGCCGTTCAGCGCTCCTCAACCCGTACGCGAAGTAAGTTTGGTAATGCACCGTAGTTTCCTGAAGCGTAAACTTATAAATGCGTTAAAACATGAGATCATGGGCCACTTACCGCAAGAACTTTTAGACGAAACAACATCAGGAAAGGTCGTTGACGTACTGAGTAAGTCGTAGTCAGTTTTCGGCGGTAACTGCATCCTGTCGACTGACTATTGGCTACCGCCGACTTCTTCGTTTCTCTCGTTCTAACTGCTGGTAGGCATTCCTGAAATCGTCGCCGTTGGCCAGTGCATTGGCCAGTGCCGGAACTCCCGGTTGCCCAACAATAGTGAGCCACCGGGATACTTCGTCTGCGGCCGTCTGGTACGCCTGCATTACCTTGTTATAATCGCCCCCGAAAAAGTCACGGGTGGTTTCCAGATCCGAGAGTTTAAGCATGGGCTGGCCCGGATAGGACTTCAAAGGCTCGTCGCCCATATAGGTAGAGTCACGTTGCCAATCAGTTGATCGCTCCCAAACGGCTGGGTGACTGAACCGATAGTCGACCATTAAGGCCAGCCCCTCATTGAACCATTGGGGAATCTGTCGCTTGACTCGCCACCAGCCCAGACGCGCAAATAATTCGTCATGACAGAGTTCGTGGGCAATCACATCGGTATTGTTTCCGTCTGGTCCCAACACAAGATAAGAGTCTCCCCAGGGCATGCCAAGGCTGCACCCGGCTCCTTCTCCGCCAATGCAATACTGTTCGTATTCGCCCTGGGTTGGGCAGTAAATCAGGATAGCCTGGCCACGTCGACCTCCCCAGAATCGCCGGATGCGATCATAGGCATGATGAACGTTTCGACGGAGTTGCGCGTGCTGTTTTAGCGTTGCTGTCTGACTGATATAGATCGATTTCAGGCCCGCCAGTGTCTGAAATTCAGTGGAGTGACTCACCCGCATACACCGAACCAACTGCGGGTAAAGAATCAGGAAACCAATCGGCAGGGCAATCAGTAACGGCAGAGCATAACGGAGCAACACATTTCCACGCATGAATAAAAAAGCAACAAAGCCAGGAGATCGCTTGTTGGTTCACGAAGTACGCTGGAAGCCGGGATTTTTCCTAGAGTTGCCTGTTAATATCAAGCAACTCCAGGCCATAGTCCATATGCCGTATTGGAGCCGAATGAAGATCATTATTTCGCCTTATGCTGCACTTTCGTAAGGAGATTAACAAGGTACGGCTGGCGAAGACTGTTTACTGAAAACGACGTCGTAGTCGGCAGGATTAGCCTGTCGGGTCGCTTTTCGGTAAGTCGTTGTCAACGATGGCCAGATCGTCGTGTTTTTTCCTCTGGAGTCGAGGTAATAGCTTTGGCACCCTGATGCCCAAACGGTGTTGGCCAATTTTTGCTGGATCATGTCATTATAACGTTGTTGTGCTCCTGGTTTAACATCCAGATAAGCCCCTTCTCCGGCTTTATCGAGCAGATTCAGGTAGTCGAGTACATAGTTTACCTGTGACTCAATCATGTGAATAATCGAATTATGGCCTAAGCCCGTGTTTGGGCCAACCAAAAACAGTAAGTTCGGATAACCTGAATTAGTGATTCCGTAGTGAGCCTCAGCTCCTTTCGTTAACCAGTCATCAAAGAGGTTCTGACCATAACGACCTGAAATCGTCATCGTGCCGATGACACCACCGACGACAAACCCCGTCCCGAAAATAATGGCATCCACGGGGTGCTCAAGTCCGGATTTGTCGACAATCGAATTTGGATTAACCGCTGCGATCCCATCCGTCACCAGCGCAACATTCGGGCGATTAAGGGCAGGGTAATAGTCGTCCGAAATCAGAACACGCTTACAGCCTAATGTATAGTCAGGCGTTAACTTTCGTCGGAGTACAGGATCGTTTATCGATGTTTTGAGATGCTTCAACGCCCGATTCGTGCCAATTTTATTAAAGGTTTTATTGCCTAAAAAAGCGAAGCCCTGAACTTCGTTGAGCCAATAAATCATCGAGCGGTAGGCTTTCTGCACAATGGGTAACCGTCGGAAAATTTGCTGTTCAATCGATGATACGGCCCGGTCATTTCGTGCGGATACGTAAGGTGCTGTTCGCTGAAAAACAGTAAGCTGCTTTACCTGAGGAGCAATTTTTGGGATGAACTGAATAGCGCTTGCCCCTGTACCAATTACGGCAACCCGTTTGTTGGTGAGATCGTACGTAGCATCCCATTTAGACGAATGAAATGTTTTGCCCCTAAACGTATCCAATCCGTTCAGTTTAGGATAACTAGGTCGGTTAAGGGGACCAACGGCGATGATAACGACACGGGCTGTTGTTGATTGGCCCATCTTACTGGTAAGCGTCCAAATGCCGGTTGACGGTGAAAATTCGGTGCGATTAATTTCTGTATTATACCGAATCTGGGAATTCAGCTCATACCGCTCAACTACATGGTTGAGATAGGTCAGGATTTCGGGTTGGGTTGAATACGTCCGTGACCAGTTTGGGTTCGGTGAGAACGATAACGAGTAAAGCGGAGAAGGAATATCGCAGGCACAGCCCGGATAGATGTTGTCGCGCCAGGTACCACCTACCTGACTGGCCCGTTCGAAAAGTACAAAGGATGTGTTTCCACGTTCTTTTAGCCGAATGGCCGCAGCAATTCCGGCAAAACCTGCGCCGATTATTGCCACGTCAATGTCTGCTTTCATAGGTTTTTGTCAATACAACTGCTGACACATAAACACTACGTCATCAGTTATCGCTTATACGAAGGTTAATTGATAATCAGGCTCAATAATGCCTGAACTCTCGTTACTGTTTTCGGATCATTTCTGCCACAAGGCGACCCGTTTGCATGGTCGCATTCAGGGATGGATACGTAGTTTGATCACCACACTGATAGAGATTCTCGCCCAGTTTCAGTAATTCGTGAATCGCGTCTGTACCAGCCCGATCAGGTGGGTAGCTCGGCAAAGCCTGAGGGATATGATAGGTTCGCAAATGCTTCCAGGATTTTACCTCATCACCAAACCAACCCGTCAGTTCTGCCCGTATCTGTTCGGTCAACGCGGCTGCATTGACCGTTTCAATACCCTGAGTACTGACCGAAACGAGCGTTTGCCCTGCCGATGCATATTCCGGCGACACATCACTCAAAATAGCCAGGTTATGCACCACCGAGCTTCGATCTGTATTTAATACGAGTAGTTTCTGTTTTGATACGCCGGGAAGCTCCGAATTCGTCGCGAAGTAGGTACAGGTTGTCTGGTTAAACGATTGGTCGGAGGGGGCGGGGCGATTCAGTAAGACGGCAGCCTGAGCGGCATCAACCGCCAGTACCACAACACCAGCTTTGATGGAATTGCCATTGGTTAAATGAACCGAATTGCCAACAATACGCGCCACAGGGCTATTAAGTTTGATCTGATCTGGGGATAAACGAGTTGCCAGCTGGTTCGGAATAGCACCGATGCCTTGTGCTGGTATGGCCCCATCGCCCGTAAAAAACATGCGGAAGCAAAACTCGAAAAAATTGCTTGATGTGGTTAGGCCATCTTCCAGAAAAACACCGCCAAAAAATGGCCGGAAGAATCGCTCGATGATTTGATCTGAAAATCCAGTTTCCTTCAAAAAGGCCAGCGTAGTCGTTGGCGTCTGCTGGAACAACTCATTTATAGAGATCCCCTGAGTCCGGCGAATCAAGTCGACAATACGGAGTTTATCACCGACTGTTCCGACGGACGATGCGAGTGTCCGAAAGGCGGATAGTGGCTCTTGAAACGGATTCAGCAACGTAAGCCATTCGCTCTGGTGCCGAATGAGCGCGCCCGACCGGAATGGTTTCAGATCGAGGTCATCGTAGTTTAGTAGACGCTGGGCTTCTGGATAGGCGGTTAATAAAATCTGAAACCCTCTGTCGAGCCGAAATCCATCAACAACATCCGTTCGAACGCGACCGCCTACGCCATCAGTCGCTTCAACTACCAATGCCTTAATACCTGCTTGTTTGAGATAAACAGCGCAGCTAAGACCGGCTATTCCGGCTCCAACAATAACAACCGGCGAGTCCACGCTGGGCGAGCCCACCGGATTGACTAATGACTGATCGGGCAAATTCGTAGGCATATAGAACGTGTTCTTGCGTGTTGAATAAAGGCCAAAATTAGCCTTTCCACCGACCTAACGTGTGTAGTTGAAGCGAATTGTCTGGTATTTTTTTTAGATATATAGCATAATTTAAAGATAATAAAAAAATAATATTCTGATAATCAGATACTACTAAAATTGGGTTGATGCTTTTTTTTAGAAACTATTAATTTTGTCGCACAGATTGTGTTATATGGGTATGAATCTGTTAGTAGTCGATAATTTCGATTCGTTTACGTACACTCTGATAGACTATCTGCATCAGGCAGGAGCCAGCTGTCAGGTTGTGCGAAATAACGAATCGATGAGTAGGCTAACGAAGCGGTCGGTTGAGGGAATTGTGCTGTCGCCTGGTCCGGGAATACCCCGGCAAGCGGGTCGATTGATGGAGGTGATCGAACACTATTACCAGCAGTTGCCCATGTTGGGGGTTTGCCTTGGGCATCAGGCTATCGGCGAATTTTTCGGAGCTACCCTGGCCCCGGCTTCCCGACCCATGCATGGTAAAGTTTCACGCATTCGGGTGCAGGCTGATGATCAGTTGTTTCGGAATTTGCCCCGGCAATTTGATGTGACCCGCTATCACTCACTGCTCCTCCGCGATTTGCCTGATACGCTCGTTAATACGGCTGTAACGGAGGATGGGGAGGTAATGGCAATGCGGCATCGGTCGTTGCCAATATGGGGTGTTCAGTTCCATCCTGAAGCGGCTTTAACAGAATTTGGCGTGCCAATTTTGTCAAATTGGATTAATTTTTTAAAATTTAGTACAGTACAGCAGGAAAAGTCGGCCATGTTCGGGTTACTGCATTAATTAGGGCTATTGTATGAACTATCAGATTCGGGAGGAAGCGGGCTTCCGCTACGTAGACGAAGGCCAGGGTGATGTATTGTTGTTATTACACGGCCTATTTGGTGCTCTAAGTAACTGGGATGGCGTTATTCAGGGTTTTGCCGACCGATACCGGGTGGTTATTCCGTTGATGCCGATCTATGAAATGCCCATGCGCGAAGCCAGTCTGGAAGGCCTGGTGGCATTTATTGAGAAATTTTTGGCTCATAAACAATTGACCGACCTGACCCTGCTCGGTAATTCGCTGGGTGGGCATCTTGCGTTACTGTATAGTTTCAAGCATCCCGATCAGGTACAAAGGTTAGTTCTTACCGGAAGCTCGGGCTTGTTTGAGAATGGCATGGGCGGGTCGTTTCCCAAGCGTGGCAGCTACGACTACATTTCTGAGCGCGTGGCCTATACGTTCTACGATCCGAAAGTAGCATCGAAAGACCTGGTCGATGAAGTATTCGAGATCACGAGCAGTATTCCAAAATGCATGAGCATTGTGGGTATTGCCAAGTCGGCACAGCGGAATAATGTGGCTAAAGATTTATACAAAATCAACGTGCCAACGTTGCTGGTCTGGGGGCTGAACGATACGATAACACCGGCTGAAGTTGGTTATGAGTTTAACCGGTTGATTGCCAATTCTGAACTGCATTTTATTGATAAGTGCTGTCATGCACCCATGATGGAGCATCCCGACCGGTTCAATGAACTGCTGAACAATTGGCTTGAAAGGCACCCGGTTATTGATGAACAATTGCTGGTTGGAAATCGGGAGCAGACAGTGGGTAGTTTTCAATAAAACGGCCCGGAATCCGTTTTGGCTTGGAATAATACACTAAAATCTGATAACGATCTGATTACTTCCGACCCTGCTAAACTGTTTTTTACTAAGTTTTGGAAACTATGGTATAATTTCCGTAGTTTTCTGCCACACAGTTTCTTTTAATTCCAATTCGTATGCTGGCTGCCGAACTCATAGACCCGATGCTTCCAGCCCTGAAACCGACCGATTCTGTCGGGCAGGCGCTGGATTGGATGCAGGAGCACCGTATCGGGCAACTCGTACTGATCGACCAGGGTGATTACCGGGGCGTGGTTAGTGAAGAGTTACTGATGGATATTCCCGATGGCGATCAGCCATTGAGCAATGTAATGCGCCTGTTTGAGCAGATATACGTTTATGAAGATCAGCATCTGTTTGAGATTATGGGGCTAATTCTTCAGAATCGAATGGATGTAGTGGCCGTTCTGAATGAAGGCCGTGAATTTTCGGGGACGATCTCTTCCAATGAATTGCTGAAACAATTTGCGCAGGAACTTGGTGTTCAGGAGGCAGGTGCCATTCTGATTCTAAGCCTCAATGAGCGTGATTACTCGATGGCTGAAATTAGTCGGTTGGTTGAGTCGAACAATGTTAAAATCATAAGCAGCTATTTTTCAAGTGCAGCCTATGGTATGCCCGACCGTTCCCGACTGACCCTCAAATTAAACCGCCGGGATATCACACCAGTCATTTCAACGCTCGAACGATTCGGCTATCAAATCGAAGCAGCCTTTGCCAATGCACCCGTTGAAAGCATTGATCAGGAGCGGCTCGATTCGTTGCTACGTTATCTCAATACATAGGTTTTAAAGTTTTCAGTTTTCGGTTTTCAGATGTAAGCTAGTCACCATTGAAAACTGAAGACAGAAGACCGCACCGGCGACCCGGTGAAAACTTTTTTTCATGAAAATCGCCATTCACGGACGCAACTTTCCCGAAAAAGCCCGGCCGTATATTCAGTCCATGTTTGACGAACTGGCTAAGCGCCAGGTCGAAGTTGTTCTCTCCCAGGTTTACCGCGAATTCTTAGACGGCGCAGCTGTGTCTCACAATAGTGAAGCCGTCTATCAGACCGACGAGGGCATTGCCGATGTCGACTTTATCTTCAGTTTAGGGGGCGACGGAACGCTGCTGGACGCCGTTACGCATGTGGGGCCTCATCAGATACCAATTGTTGGCATTAACATAGGACGATTGGGTTTTCTGGCTACTGTGGCTCCGTCCTCGATTCGACTAATGATCGATGCGTTGTTTAATGAGCAATATAGTATCGATGAGCGCGCTTTAGTAGGTGTCCGCTCAAATCCCGATATTTTCGGTGGATTGCCCTTCGGCCTGAATGATTTCACGATTACACGTACACAAACATCGTCCATGATCACGGTTCATACGTATCTGGATGGTGAGTTTTTAAACTCCTATTGGGCCGATGGTTTGATTGTGTCAACGCCATCGGGTTCAACGGGATATTCGCTCAGCTGTGGAGGTCCCGTACTTCTTCCCCAAACTAACAATTTCATCATTACGCCCATCAGCCCGCACAACCTCAACGTTCGGCCAATGATTGTGATGGATAGCTGTCAGCTGGCGTTTGAAGTAGAAAGCCGAAGTGGAAACTTTCTGGCGGCTCTGGATTCCCGCTCATTTACGGTTGACGTGTCGGCCCGTATCAGCGTACAGAAGGAAGCGTTTAAGGCCCGTCTCGTTAAACTTAGCGATGATAATTTCCTGAATACACTCCGCAGTAAATTGAACTGGGGCTGGGATATCAGAAATTAGAGGGAATGGTCCAATTTAGAATAATGTAGCCATAAACAGCACATTATAGCCTGTTTTGCGGATTCTTGGCACTCTCTTTGCTAATCCATAATATATTTTTCGGTCGCATTTCCCAATAAAACCGGTGTGATAGCCGTTTCGGAAATGGCTGACCTTCGGGCCAACCCGGTTGATTCACGAAACTTAACCACATGAAGCGATATCATTATCTGACAGCGGGTGCTCTGGCAAGTCTATTTTTTCTTGGCAACTCGTCAGACAGTCAGGCCCAGCGTCGGCCTAACACCCAATTTGTCCCTTATTCGTCGATTAGTTTTGGTGTTGGTTCTTCCCACTACTACGGCGATTTGGCGGGCTATCGGCAATTTTTTAAGGCAACCTACATCATGCCTCGCTGGAATGTAGGACTTGGCTACACACGTCAGTTTACGCCCCATTTTGCTGCGCGGGCAGCATTTACATGGGCACGGATTGCGGGTGATGATTATACATTCAATAAGGGAAGTATCAACAATAGCACAGAAAGCCTGGTTCAGTACACTCGGAACCTGCATTTTCGTAACGACCTAAAGGAGTTTGCCATCACCGGAATCTATAACTTCGTAGCAGATGGGCGCAACTCGAACGTTCGGGCTAAATTTACACCCTATATTTTTGGTGGAATAGCCCTGCTGGCACATAGTCCTGAAGCACGAACACCAGCCGGAACCGATGCCGGCGAATATGAACCGCAGAAGTGGGTAAAATTACAGCCCCTGCACACGGAAGGCCAGGGTCAGCCAGGTTATGATAAGCCCTACTCGCTTGTTACGGCAGCTATTCCGGTCGGTTTTGGCTTACGCTACCGATTAAACGAAAACTTTAACCTTGGCTTTGAAATAGGGTATCGTTATACCTTTACCGACTATCTGGATGATGTAGGCGGTCCTTATGCTGACCCTGCTGTTTTAACGGGGGTCGCTTCTAAAATGGCCGATCGCCGACAACAGCGGTTTGCTGCCCGTTTGAAAGACGCACCAGACCGATATGCGGCACTAGAAAGCTTATTTCAAGCTGGCGGACAAAGCCAGACGGATGTGTTAGCGGCCTTGCAAACACCTGTTCGCGGAGCACCAGGTAGTATCCTGGGTTTTCTGAAGGATGGATATATATTAACGAGTTTCCAGATTCACTACATCATTCCGGGCAAGATTAAATGCCCGCCCATTAAGTAGGCTGTGAGCAAACGACAAATTCATATAGCCCGGCTGGTTGTAGCCGGGCTTTTTATCAGTTACAGCGTTCAGGCCCAGAAAATTGAGGTTGGTGGTGGCCTGGGTGGTATGCTCTATAAGGGTGATGTATCACCGCACCTGAATCCGCGCTTTTATCGTCCGGCTGCGAATCTGTTTTTTCGGTATAATGCAACGCGTTCGTTTTCAATGCGGTTAGGAGTGGCGATCGGCAGTTTCCAGGCCGAAGATCATTTCAGCAAAGACCCGTATCAGCAGGCCCGTAACTATTCGTTCAGGAGTACAAGTAGCGAAGCAACCATCGATATGGAATACAATTTCCTGAATTATAAGCCGTTGCCAAAAGCTAAAAACTGGACACCTTATGTTTTTGGTGGACTGGGGCTCTATAGCTATACGAACCCGGTAGTTAAAGCCCGCGCACTTTTAAATTTCCCGCTAGGTATTGGTGTCAAGTATGAAATAAAACGTCCCTGGAGTGTTGGACTTGAATTTGGGACGCGATTTACAAACAACGATTATCTAGATGGCTTAGGTGAACGAACCTATGGAATAACTACCAATAAGCTGGCTCAGGGTAATCCTGCCCTGAATGATAGTTATACGTATACCGCAATTACGGTTAGCTACACATTCTATAAAATCGTTTGTCCTTAATTGCCTGCTCACCACTTTCGCAATCCCAATAATTTCTGGCCCAGTTCGGTTAATTGGGCAGTCTGGTAGCGAGTCTTTTCCCAGTTGCGCGGGTCGCCGGGGAATGCATAGCCTTCAGGTGCCTGCCGGTTGCGCCAGGAGTTAATCCGCCATTGCCGTAATGCTTCATCGTCTTCCTGGGCAGGCATCATTGAAATATACTGAGCTATTCGAACTTTGTCCGTTGATAAATTCGGGCGGATACCGTGAGGTTGTGTACTGTTAAAAATCAGCAAATCGCCCGCTTCCATTTTTACTTTAACCAGTTCAAAGCCCGTAGTATCGGGTTTGAAATGATCGCGGTCGGCGGGTTGCGTTTGTTTCCAGGTATCGTAGGTTCGGTAGAGCTCCGGAATGCACTGGAATCCGCCCATATTCTCATCGGTCTGGTCGGCCAGCGCCAGTACGCCCTGCACATTTTGTGGTCTGGTTTCCGGATCATAATCCCAGTGGATGAACCCTTTAAACTCGTGACCCGGCCGGACTGGAAAGTTCAGGTTGGCCCGATCAATGGTTACCCATAACTTTTCCGTGCCCCAGATATCGACGAAGGCATCGTAGACGCGCTGATATTGCCGATTGTCCCATTCAAACTGATGATTATAAAGCTCAACCATTCCGCTGTTGGTCAGCTCTTTCATTTTCATTTCGGCGCGGGCAGGGGCATACCATGTTTCCGGATTATTGGGGTCTTTTTCTTCGAATTCCCACAGGAGTTTGGCGAGTCGCTCTGCATTTTCTTTGGGTACAGCCTGTCTGATGACGATATAGCCGTTTTCGATCCAGAACCGCCAGTCGGCTTCAGACAAGACGCGCAGGGGTTGTCCAGCACCTGAGCGGTCGTTCAGTTTAATTTTGCTGCTTGTAGCAGTCGATGGATTGCCCGGAATGTCTTTGTGGGCATTATCGGGAATCATGGTGGCAGGCGCTGCCGTTGGGGCCATTGTCTGTGGGGTTTCCATGTATTTATCGTAGGATTTTGCGTGTATCTGATAAGACAAAATTAGACCTTCTCGTAGCCTGTTTTCTACTCCCATGATGGCCAGTTTTTGTACTATATTGTTCTAAATTTGTTATTGACTAGGGCAGGAGTATAGTTTTGAACAAAATAGGCACGGCAATGAAGGTTAAGCTCGAAGAAATCAATCCTGATGCAAACAGTTCATTTCATATCCTGCTGACTCCTCATCTGAGTGATGTTTTCCTATGGCATTACCATCCAGAGTATGAAATCGTGTACATTACTGGTGCCAGCGGTAATCGACATGTGGGTGATCATATTTCCCGGTATGAAGACAGCGATTTAGTATTTATTGGTCCAAATATTCCGCATCTGAATTTTGATTATGGTGTCAAAACGGACCATCGAAAGGTAGTTGTACAGATGAAGGAGGATTTTCTGGGCGAACAGTTTCTGAAAATTCCTGAATTTTCGGACATTGCCCGGCTGTTTAAACTGGCTCGTAATGGCGTTTCATTCTATGGCGAAACGAAGCGAATTGTGGGGGAGCAACTGGAGAAATTAGCCAATCTATCGCATTTTGAGCGTTTAATGTCATTAATCAGCTTGTTTCAGCGCCTGGCCACCAGCAATGAAATGACATTACTGAATGAAAAACCGGTCGAAAACCAATACAATCTGAAGGAGCAACAGCGGCTTCGGCGTGTTCACCAGTTCATTGACGAAAATTTTCAGCGCAAGATTGATATTGAAGAAATGGCTGCACTCGTGAATCTGACGGAAGCCGCTTTTTGTCGCTACTTTAAAAAAATGACCCGATTAACGTTTACTCAGTTTCTTAATCAATATCGTGTCAATCAGGCCCAAAAATTGCTGTTACTTGATCATACTGTGACCGAAGCCTGTTTCGCCAGCGGTTTCGAGAGTGTATCGTATTTTAATAAAACGTTTAAAAAGGTGACGGGCGAAAATCCAATGCGATTTAAAAAAAGGCACATAACTCACTAGAATAGACGGTTTATCCTGTACAACTTCCTGTTCATGAAAGTAAGCGATACGCATAAGGCTGACTTTGCGTATTTTTGAGGGCGTAACTGAAAAAATGAGTTAGTGAAGATTGATATAACTTCGTTCATGCAGGTAGCAGGTTTGATGGCGGCTGTGCTGGTAGGAGGAATCAACGTAGCGTCGTCGCAGGTAGTTACCGGCAATTCGAGCGACCCTACCCTCTACGACTATTGCCAGCAATACCAGACGCTGTATACAAAAATCCGGGAGCAGGCCGTATCGCCTGACTCGGCCCGGTTAGAATTTAGATCAATAATGAAAGGATTGCAGGAGCGTTTCCTCAGCTCAGAAACCATTCCTTCCGACAGCCTGCAGCGAGATAGCCTACTACGGACGGGTACTTATTTTTCGTTTCCGATTCGAGGCTATACAAAGAGCGCAATTGGCGGCTCCCGCGGGGAGGGTTATCGGGGAAATGGCTTCGATCTTTTCGATTACAATGTGCGCGGCAGCCATCCGGCGCAGGATATTTTTATTGTTGATCGTAATCAGGACACGAACGACGACCGAACCGGACAGCCGGTCGATATTCTGGCCATGACAAGTGGATTGGTACTGGCTATCGAAACCGACTGGCACCCCGGCTCCGATTATCGGGGAGGAAACTGGATCTGGGTTTATGACCCCATTTTACATGGCTTATTCTATTACGCCCACAACAACCATGTCGATGTGTCGCCGGGGCAGTGGGTAAAAGCTGGGCAGAAGCTCGGTGAAATGGGCCGATCGGGCTTTAATGCCTATAAAACCCGATCACCAACACACCTTCACCTGATGTATCTTCAGATTCAGCCGGATGGATTACCACAACCTTTAAACACCTATCAGTGGCTCTTAATGGCCCAATTGTCTAAGTAAGCAGTTTGCTATGGAAGTACTGCAACTGCTTACGGGAGACTACGATTCGCGTACCAGATTTACACCTGTAATCAGGAAAATCATACCGACAATGAATGGAGCGGCTGATTCTCCTTTTGAGACGGAAAGGCCTAAAACGGGTTTATTGTTAGACAAAAAGGCAATCAAAGCAAAAAGAATAACGACAACGCCCAGAATAGTGAGCGATGCGCCAAAGAAACGGCGGAAATTGGTTCGGTTCTCCATTGGTTCAGTTATACAGATTTATCATCTTCAGTTGATACGATACTAAGCTTTAACTCCGAAAGGTTTTTCACCGCAGACAGTCCGCGTTTATGACCCTCGTCAATCAGTAGTGGGAAAGCCGATTCGAGATTATTCGGTACGACACCGTCCAGAATAGCCTCCCGAATGATGGTTTTAATCTCACCAACCTCTTTGGACGGCGGAAGATTAAACGTCTCCATGATCAGTTCGCCCGTAATAACCGGCTGAAAACTACGCAGTTTATCGCGTTCCTCAAGGTCGTGCAGCTTTCGCTCAACCTTATCGAAATTGCGTAAGTGTTTCTGGACCTTCTCGTAATTTTTTGACGTAATATCGGCGCGGCAAAGGGCCATCAGTCCATCCAGATCGTCGCCTGCATCTACCAGAAGCCTGCGAAGGGCGGAGTCTGTAATCTGCTCTTTCGTCAGCGCAATTGGGCGTAGATGCAGCCGAACGAGCTTCTGGACATAACGCATGTGCTCATTGAGCGGTAGTTTCATGGTTCGGAAAATACCCGGAACCCACCGGGCTCCCAAATCTTCATGCCCATGAAATGTCCAGCCGACTTTGGGATCAAAACGTTTGGTAGCGGGTTTGGCAATGTCGTGTAACAGCGCAGACCAGCGAAGCCAAAGCTCATTATCGCTTAGTATCGGGGATCTATCGGTTCGATTGGCGATGTTATCGAGCACTTGCAGCGTATGGTAAAAATTGTCTTTATGGCCTTTACCCTCGATGGTTTCAACGCCCTTCAACGCGATCAGTTCAGGGAAAATCCGATCCAGTAACCCAGCATGATACAGTAACTTGAATCCGTACGACGGTGTGGGAGCCAGAACGATTTTATTCAACTCATCCGTCACCCGCTCGCGCGAAACAATGCTGATTCGCTCATTCATGCGCACAATGGCATCAAACGTATCGGGTTCAATATCGAAGTTCAACTGGGCCGCAAATCGAATGGCGCGCATCATCCGCAGCGGGTCGTCTGAGAACGTAATGTCGGGGTCAAGTGGTGTTCGGATAACCTTGCGTTTGAGATCTTTCAAGCCATCGAATGGGTCAATCAGTTCACCGAAGTTGCCCGGATTCAGACTGATACCCATGGCATTGATCGTAAAATCCCGGCGATTCTGATCATCTTCGAGCGTGCCGTCTTCCACGATCGGCTTGCGCGATTCGCTACGATACGATTCTTTACGAGCACCTACGAATTCGACTTCCCAATCGGCTCCGCCATCGCGATCCTGATCAGTGGATGTTCGGAGCATCGCTGTGCCAAAATTAGGGAAAACCGAAACTTTGGTACGAAGGGCTTTTCCAACGGCTTCGGCCAGTGCAATTCCGCTTCCGATACAGACAACATCAATATCTTTTGATGGTCTTTGTAGAATCAGGTCGCGTACGAACCCGCCAATAACATAGGCCTGAACGCCGAGATTGCCAGCTTCACGGGCGATGATGTTAAAGACTGGGTTTTTATGTAGGGTGTCGCTGAAATTCATAATACGGGTCTGTGGCTTTCGGTTCATGGAGCAGTCAGCTGTAACAATGGACTGCCAAAACGTTATCCTGAAAACCTAACCTACTTTCTAATAAAACTTACCTCTCCTCCAACGCCTAGTCGCATAATGCGTGGTCGTCGGGGCATGGCTGGTAAAACGCCAAAACGCTCTTTAATAACCTCTATGGCTTTCGGAGGAATAGTTAGTGATTCGAGCGGAATCGTTAAAAGGCCGCGACCGAACCCGCCAATCAGTCGTTGAACATCGGCGCTTAAGGTACGCCGAACCGCAATTTCACCTGCCGAAAAGGGTATTATTGACGACGGCCATAAATTTGCAGATACGTTTTTTCCCTGTTCATAAACCACAGTCAACGGATTTTCGGCAAACTCAACCAGATCATAGGCTATGTCGGGCAGTTTCGCCACGTACAATCCCAGTTGATCGGCATTCTGAATGACAACGGTTGGATACAGGCCGTCGGGCATAAGTGTCTGAAAAGTAAGCAATTGCTCTACGGAAGCATCATTGGTCGGATCTGTAGCAACAGACCAGCCCGTTTCGTCGGCAAGAGCAATAAACTGCCCCTGCCGGAGTTGATAAGCGATATCGCGGATACTTGTGGTCATGACGAATGAATCCACAAAAATACGGCAAGTTTATAAAAACACGGTTACGAACTTTAGCTGAGGCTCGTGTAAACTTGATTATATCGTTAGAAAACTCGCTTTTGACTCAACTCTCCCGGCGATTTGAGCATTTATTGCTGCGAGGACTTGGTCGGGGGAGAAGAGACAACGAGACGATTTAGATACGACCGTTTAACCTGCCACTGCCAGACCGGGCCATCGTTGGGGTCGTCGAAGGCATCGTTGAATACCATGCCACATTTTTCCAGCACCCGCACGGAGGCACTCATTTCGGCGAGCGTATGGGCTTTTACCAGCATTACTTCCGGATATTCGAATGCCCGATTAATGAGTCCCTGAGCTGTTTCAGTCGCTAATCCCTGTCCTCGGTAGTCAGGATAGATTTCATAGCCGATTTCAACCATGCCCGTATCGTCGGGCATTCCTTTATAGCCGCCTACGCCGATCAACGCATTATCATCACGATGAATAAAAAAATAAAGCCACCAGGGACCCTGTTTATGATCCTCGATCACCTTCGCCTGGGTATAATCGAATATATCCATCCCGAATTCGCTAAGCACATCGGGTACACGAATAGACAGATGTTGGCTAAGTTCAGGCGGACCAATAAAAAGAGCTTCGTAGGTCGGAAGATCGATGGGTAATAAGGTTAAGCGAGGAGTGCTAATTGGCGACATGATGAAGCGAAACGTTTGGAGGAATGGGCAGCAAGCGGTAAGCAGTTTTCAGTGACCGGTTTTCAGTTTTCAGTAGGCGGCCAGCGACCTAAGTAACGTAAACTGTTTAGGTCACTAATCGCCAACTGCTCACTGAAAACTATTTTCCGGTGCTAACCGCTGCTACACTTTCTGACTGGTACTTATACCAATACTCAATCAGATCGGCAACTAAGCCAGTCCAGCCAGTCTGGTGATTGGCACCAAGGCCTGCTCCAACATCGCCGTGGAAGTATTCATAAAATAAATAAAGCCCGTCAAAATGCTTGCCTTTCTGCATCTTTTCCTCGTTACCATAGGCAGGAATACGTCCATCGGCACCACGACGGAAAATATTGATAAGCCGCTCTGCTACCAGAACGGTCGCTTCTTTGACGCTCATTACCTGTCCCGAATTGGTTGGATACTCGACCTCAAAGTCATCGCCATAATATTGGTAAAATTTAAACAGCGAATCGATCAGCAGAAAGTTGACCGGAAACCAGATTGGGCCCCGCCAGTTGGAATTGCCTCCGAACATGCTCATTTCTGATTCGGCCGGAACATAGCGTACCTGGAAAATTTCACTGTTCAGCTCAAACTGGTAAGGCGTTTTTTCGTGGTATTTCGATAAGGCGCGGATTCCATAATCAGACAGGAATTCGGTTTCATCGAACATCCGTTTCAGGATCATTTTCATCCGGTGACCACGCAGCAAACTCAAGAGGTGCGTTTCCCCTTTTCCGGGTTCATGCCAGCGTGAAATGAGCGAAGCCAGATCAGGCCGATTCGTCAGAACCCATTCGACCCGACGTTTGAAGTCAGGGAGTTTTGACAGCAGTGCTTCGTCCAGAATCTCAACCGCGAACAACGGAATCAATCCTACCATCGACCTGATTTTGAGCAGTCTGGCGTTCTGGTCCGGTGTATGGAGCACATCGTAGTAGAATTGATCGACCTCGTCCCACAGGCTGATGTTCTGCTTGCCGAGGTTATTCATAGCCGATGCGATGTGCAGAAAATGCTCGAAAAACTTGCTGGCCATATCCTGATAAGACGGGCGTGTCAACGAAATTTCGCAGGCAATCCGCAGCATATTCAGTGTATACATGGCCATCCAGCCCGTACCATCGGCCTGTTCAATGCGGCCACCCATGGGTAATGGTTGCGAGCGGTCAAATACGCCGATGTTGTCCAAACCAAGGAAGCCACCACCGAAAATGTTGTTACCCGCCACGTCTTTTCGATTGACCCACCACGTGAAATTCAGGAGTAATTTATGGAATACACGCTCCAGAAAACCTACGTCACCGACGCCGTTAAGGTCGCGGTCAATTTCGTAAACTTTCCAGGTTGCCCAGGCATGTACGGGTGGGTTAACATCGCTAAAATTCCATTCATAGGCCGGAATCTGACCATTTGGGTGCATGTAATACTCCCGTAGAATAACAGCCAGCTGGCGTTTGGCGAAATGCGGATCGAGCCGGGCAAGTGTCAACGTATGAAAGGCAAGGTCCCAGGCCGCAAACCACGGATACTCCCACTTGTCGGGCATCGACAGGATATTAGCCGTGTACATATGCCGCCAGCTTTCGTTCCGGGCATAGACGCGTCCCTGAAATGGCACCGGCATTTTGGGATCGCCTTTAAGCCACTCATTGACGTTATAATAATAAAACTGTTTATTCCAGAGCATACCCGCATAGGCCTGCCGCTGGATGGCCAGTAATTCTGGATCGGTAACATTCTTCTGGAGGTCGCCAAAAAACGCATTGGCTTCATCTAACCGTTTGTTCCAGATATCGTCGAAATCGGCAAAAGGCTGATTTAGTATCGTTTGATCACTAAATCGAAGGCGAATGCTGACGCTGCCACCCGCCGGTACCTGGCGTACATAGTGAGCCGAGGCCTTGGTGCCAATCTGGTTCGGATTTATAAAGCTTTTTTTGCCCCCCGATATGATAAAATTGTTGATCGCATCTTTCGGATATTTGGCCACATTGGGCCGACCGTAAAGCCGATCCGTATTGGTGTCGTTATCGCAGAATAGAAGCGCATCGGCGTCTTCGCAATAGAGTTTATATTTGCCTAGTTGCTTGTGGTTAATTTCAATTTGTTTGTTCCCGATACCGTTAAGCATCGGCCTGGCATTGTATTGTTCATAACCCCATGCCCAGGTATTTCGGAACCATATGGTTGGTAACAGCGTGAGCGGGGCTGCCTGAGCAGAACGGTTATGGGCTGTTACTTTCACTAACCAGTCGTTCTGATCGGCTTTGGCATATTCAATGAAAATGTCGAAATACTCATCCTTGTCAAAAATACCCGTGTCCAGCAATTCGAATTCGGGCTCCTGCCGACCTCGTCGCGATGTTTCGATGACGAGCCGGTTGTAAGGAAACTCCTGCTGAGGGTATTTATAGAGCATTTTCATGTATGAATGTGTTGGCGTACTATCCAGATAATAGTACAGTTCCTTCACATCCTCGCCATGATTTCCCTCCGGACCCGATAAGCCGAAAAATCGCTCTTTTATAATATTGTCTTTATGGTTCCAGAAACCCAGTGCGAAACAGATGTGGCCTTTATTGTCGGAGATGCCGCCAATACCTTCTTCGCCCCAGCGATAGGCGCGGGAACGAGCCATATCATGTGTGACGTAGTTCCAGGCATCTCCGTACGGGCTATAGTCTTCCCGAACACTACCCCAGGCACGGTCAGATAGATAGGGCCCCCATTTTTTCCAGCCTTTATTATCGGCTCGCTCGTAAATTCGTTCGCGTTCAGCTGTCGGCATTGTATTGTACGGTAGGCTTTTGAAATTTTATGTAATTGATGTTAGTCAAAAATAGTGCTAAACCTGTGTTGATACATTAAAAACAGTAAACAGTGAAAACCTAAATTCAGTAGTTAACTGTTTGATTAGGAGGTATGTTTACTTAGTAACATGCCAATGCATCTTATTTAGACTATTAATTTAGCTGCTGGTCTCGTTATTTTTTTACAGCAGCCAGCACACGCTTTATCAATTCGTTTGGATTGCCATTATGCCAACGCCATACGATAACAATATCGTGTTCGGGATCGACCCATATTGTGTTTGAGCCTGCTCCGATAGCCGCGAAACTTGTCGTAGGCGCGTCGGGCCAGGCTTTCTTGCCGGTTTGGCTCGTTCCCGTATTAAGCCACCACAAATACCCGTAGTCCGGACCAACCGGGCTGGGCGTTGTTGCCTGCTTAACCCAGGCAGGCGACACAATCTGGCGATCGCCCCAACGGCCCTGCCTCAGGAAGAGATAACCAAACCGGGCTTCATCGAGAGCGCTGATCCACAAACCGCCACCCCAGCGGGTTCCGCCACTGACCGACGGCATTTGTTTGCCATCTATGTCGGCAACGGCGTTTGGATAGGTAACATAACGCCAGGAATCTGATGCACCGATTGGGTTCATGATTTCGTCGCGAACAACGTCAGGCAGTGGCTTTTTCCATAGGCGCAGTAGAGAGAGAGCCATTCGGTTAATGCGTACGTCGTTATATTCATAAAAAGCGCCGGGTTTCTGAAGGGTCCGGGGTTTTCGCTCTCCTTTGCCAAATGCTTCCTTTCCAACAAAATCACTGTTTTTGCCCCATAAGGTTCCTTCCCATTCGCTAGTTTGCTGAAGGTGATTTTCCCAGGTGATCGCCTTGTTCTGATCAGATTCATAGCCGCCGTCATGAATGAGCTTGGCTACCGGATCATGTATGTCGGGAATCATACCGCGTTCTATCGTAATGCCGGCCAGGGTAGACAAAACACTTTTCGCTACGCTATAGGTTGGGTCAGGGTGTTGCGTATCGCCCCACTCGGCTACAATATATCCGTGGCGTAACACAACGCCATTGGTAGCAGCCCGGCTGGTAGGCATTGGACCCAGTAGTTTACCAAATATCTCTTCCTGGGTTGAGAAATTAGGGGTCATCTGGGTTGTTTCCTGCGTTTTGGCAAAGGCTACAGCCTGCTCCAGCAAAGCCGCATCCATGTCTGCTTTTTCAGGAGCCAGGTGAACCCAATTATCGCCTTTGGACGGGAAGTAAACCGTTGATTTGGGAAGTTGCCGATGGCAGGCCGTTAGCGTAGCCAGCGCTAGTAAATAGAAGGTAAGCTTCCGGAAAAGAGGCAGCGTCATGCGTTGTGATGAAAGAGTTCAGTTCAGGGTTGTATCCGAGCGAAAAACCAAAGATCGAAGTTAGGAGATTTAGAGAGAATCTGATCGTTTCATCAGTCAGAAGATACCTCTTTTTGCTCAATTCCAATACTCTTTTCGAGATCATACTTTTTTAACTAAACATTAACCCGGCTTTTATCTCTTTTTTAGGTCTGCGAATGTTGTTTGCATTGACAATGAACCAGCCCGATGCCCGGTAAATTGAGCAACGTTTCGTGACACCAGACTAGCCCATTGCCGCATAAACAAGATCGTTTTTAGCGTACGTAAATAAGTTATCAATCATGAAAGTGTTCATCCAACTTGTCCCGGCCAAAACCATGCTGCTTGCATTGGGGCTGTTGGTCGCAGGATGGCAATCCACCATTGCCCAGAATACGGGAAACGAGCAGCAAGCCGGAAACGACAACGATCAAACGATTGTGTCGGCTATTGCTCCCTATCGCGACGATGTTCGCCGGTCGATATTATTGGCTAGTGAGCAACCACAGGTATTAACCAGTCTGGCTCAGCAGCGTTCTGCCAGTCAGCAGGCTTTCAACAATCTGATTCAGTCGTATGATCAGAAAAAGCAGGGCTGGTTTTATGATCTGTCTCGCTATCCCGACGTATTGCACGCATTAGCCACCTTGCCCGCTGGCTCTGATGAATCGTCGGTGAAAAATCTGACCAAAACTATGCCGACCGATCTGCAGGAATCTGCCTGGAAGATTTACCGGCATCACAACAATGATCTGCTACAGGTCGACAATCTGAATCAGCAGGCACAACAGGCGTTTGATAACCTCATCGCGCCACTGGACGTTACGACCCAAAATGCATTTCGGCAACTACTTGATATGCCCGATGTGCTCACACAGCTCACCGATCAGATTGATAAGACCACTCAGTTAGGAAATGCCTATCGGATGAATCCTGAACAGGTCACCAACGATCTGACTGCCTTACACGATAGCCTGACGGTTCAGAATCAGCAGGAACTGGCTGATTATCAGAATGAATTAAACAGAGATCCTCAGGCTAAGCAGGAGTTGCAGCAGGCCGGGCAAGCCTATGCTCAAGCCAATGGCTATAATACGGGTATTAATCCAAATCCGGCCTGGGTAAACAGTTCATACTATTATCAGAATCCGTATCCATACTGGTTTGGCTATCCATACTGGTATTCATCACCTATGTGGTATCCATCGGCCTGGTGGTACGGAACCGGATTTTACTATGGTCTGGGTGGGAATATGGTTCTTTTTGGTCTGCCATCGCTGGGCTTCTCAAACTGGTTTTTTGGACCGGGTCGCCTTGCTTACCCACACCTGTATAACCGGTTCAATAATTACTATTCCCACAACATGGGTGAGCATCACTTCTGGACGTCGGGTAATGCTGGTTTTATGACCGCTGCTCATCGGGCTTTTGCTCCGACGGCCGGATTCATTAATGCACGTGCTAACTGGCTAACCAACGCCCGTCAGTATAACCGACCCAGTAGTTGGGCGAACACAACGCGTAGTGCACCAACCGCCCGGTATCAGAATTTTAATGCCGGAGCTTACCATGCTCAGTCCTGGGGTGGGGGCGGTATGCGATCCTTTGGTGGCGGTGGCTTTCACGGAGGCCGCCGGTAGAAATAGGTAGTTCTTAGCAGGCAGTGTGCGGTATTTTGGTCAATGTCCAACTACTGCACACTGCCTGCTGTACTTTACCGCTCCAGTTTAAAGCCCTCGTCTATACGTACACGCTGCGGGCGATTGGCTACATCCCAGCCAGTCAGGTAAATCCACTTTGCAATGCGCGTTACTTTCGCTGTATTGATGCGATCAGGCTCATCTTTAGGGGTATGGTAATCGGGGTGGAGCAGGGTCGTGAAAGCAATTGCGGGGACATTAGCGCGGGCGTAGGGGAGGTGATCTGAACGAAAGTACCAGCCCTCCGGGTGTTCTGGTTTGTCCCAAAGGGTATCGAGTTTAAAGTGAGCATCTGTCTGATTAACAGCCAGGGCTGCATTGACCAGATCACTTGAATTTCGATGGGGCGGTTGCTGGCCCAGAATGGCCGCACTGTCGGGCGCATTTCGACCAATCATCTCAGCGTTGAGAACGGCTACGATAGAGCCTTTGGGCACGGTTGGGTGTTCCACATAATAGCGGGACCCTAAAAGGCCACGTTCTTCGGCACCATGAAAGACAATGAGTGCCGAACGTTTGCCGGGTTTCTGGGCGAATGCCCGACCAATTGCCATCGTGGCAACACAACCGCTGGCATTGTCGTCGGCCCCATTCCAGATTGAGTCTCCCGCCACCGCCCGGCGAACGCCATCATGGTCCTGATGGGTGCTGAACAATACATATTCCTCTTTGAGTTTCGGGTCAGTGCCGGGTACTTTGGCAACGATATTGACCGACGGATAATTGAAACTCTCAACATTGACGACATTGGTAAACTGCTGACCGGGTTGCTTAACCCATTCCAGAGCGCTGGCTGGTAACCATACGGTTGGAGCCTGCGAGAAGACGCGGGTGTTCGGGCCACCCGGCAGATCGTAGCGACCGCGTTCGAGACCGGTTGTCCAGCGATCAAAATAGAACTGCGCATCTGAATTCGACACCCACACAACAGCCAGTGCACCCGCTTTTACGAGTTCAGCCGCCTTGCGATTCATGGTGCCGAGCAGGAACCGCCGATAGCTCAACTCCGCCGGGGGAGTTCCCGAAAACTCCAGTGCCACCGCTTTTCCTTTAATATCTATTTTCGCCAGATCTTCGGGAGTACCTTTTCCCGCGAACACCAGGGGTGCATCGACAGAGGCAATGGCAGGAGCCAGAAGAAACGCATCATGACCGTGAATGAGCTGATGAGTACCGATGGCTAATCGACTGGTTTCGGTAATACGTGTACGCTGGATGTGGAAAAACTGAAAAAACGTGCCATCATCACCCGCGGGTTGAAGACCCATTGCCCGAAGCTGGTCGGCAATCCAGACCGACGCTTTCAGCTCATCGAGCGATCCACCCTCGCGACCCCGGAAATGGTCTCCAGCCAATGCAAATAGATCGCGTTTGATATCACTTTCTTTTATGGCCCCTACCGCATTGCCGGTTTGGGAAGCTTTCGACTGGGCCAGGCTGAGGGTGTTACTAATGGATAGCATACCCATCAGAATAGCGGTTGCCAGTGGCCGAATCTTGTTGTAGTTCAGGTAAATCATTATTTCTTTATACGTCGATGATTGGGGTAGAACAAATCTACGTAGAGACGCATTACATCGGGCTTTATACCCGGACGGATATTATAAATTTCTGCTTAAAGTGAGACTTAGCGAATTATGCCTCAACAATGACAATTTACTATCTTGGCAAAATAAAGACCCGACATGAAAGAGATCTACCTCGTTTTTATGCTGCTTTTTGGTGGTTTTACTATACAGCCACTTACTGCTCAATCCAGGAAAACCACGCCTGATCCTGTTTCTCGCTTTGATAGCTATGTGCAGCAGGCTGTGCGCAATTGGCAGGTGCCGGGTCTCACCGTTACGGTCGTTAAAGAGGGTCGTGTCCTGTTCAAAAAAGGGTACGGTATCCGTGAACTTGGCAAGCCTGAACGGATCGATACGCAGACGCTTTTTGCAATGGCATCAACAACCAAGGCCATGACAGCGGCCTGCCTTGGCATGCTCGTCGATGAAGGGAGGCTCCACTGGGATGATCCTGTTACCAACTACCTGCCTGATTTTCAGCTTTATGATCCGACTGTTACGCGTGAGTTGCGGGTGCGCGATTTGCTCATTCACAATACGGGTGTCGGTAATGCCGATTTTTTATGGGCAGCTATGCAGATTCCATCAGATGAGATTCTCCATCGATTGCGGCTCATTCGACCAGCCTATTCGTTTCGATCGAGCTTTATTTACCAGAATATCATGTATCTGGCTGCCGGGAAAGTGGTTGAAAAGGCGAGTGGAATCCCCTGGGAAACCTTTATTCGCAAGCGTATTTTTGAACCGCTCAACATGCGTCGGACACAGGCTTTATTTCGGGAAGTGACCGATGCAAACCGCGCTAAACCACACATCGAGGTAAAAGATACCATTCGGGTCGTCAACAGTCGACTCGAAGAGGGGCTGGTCGATGCGGTTGGTCCGGCAGGGTCGGTTTGGACGTGCCCGGATGATATATCAGCCTGGATGCAGTGCATGCTGGATAGTGGTCGGTATGCGGGAAAAACACTGCTGAAACCCGCAACCTGGGCCGAGTTGTTCAAACCACAGGCATTTGTGACCGATAGTCAGTTTTATCCTACCCAGCAACTCACAAAACCGGTTTGGAAAACATACGGTCTGGGCTGGTTTCAGCACGATTATCGCGGTCATCACATCAATTTTCATACGGGAAGTCTGACCGGAATGATCGCTATTCATGGCCAACTGCCCGACCAGAAGTTAGCCGTCTATGTGCAGAGTAATCTTGACCATGCCGAACTCCGCCATGCCATTATGTACCGTGCTTTTGATGAATTTGCTTTGGGCGCATCGCGTGACTGGAGTGCAGAGTTTCTAAAATTATACGGCAACATTAAACAGAAAGCGAAACTTGCTGAGCGCAAATCCGATAGTACCCGCGTGCTTAACACAAAGCCATCTTTACCCTTAACGGCCTATATCGGAAGCTATAGTAGCCCGCTTTACGGCAAAGCCGACATTACCATTCAGGACGGCAAACTCTATGTATCGCTAAACAAAGTCATGACGGGTAAGCTAGATCACTGGCATTTTGATACCTTCCGGCTGAATTATGATCAATTCTGGAATGGTAATGATCCGGTCAGTTTTATACTGAATCGACAGGGTAAAGTGGCGAGGCTGAGCTGGAATGGTGCCGAACTGGAAAAAGTACCGGATGCAGTGGATAAAGGTGTAGCAGGCGGTAAGTAAAATTAGACAACCCAATTGAAAATTTATGTCCCTAAAAATTGTACTCTCGATCATTTTCAGCAGTGCCTGTTTCGCCGTAACCAGTGCGCAATCTACTCAACAGCGGGTCCGACAGTATCGACAAAGTCGTGAAACGATTCTGATGGACGAATATCGACAGTTTGTCAGTATCCCCAATGTATCGTCAGATTCGGCCAATATTCACAAAAATGCGGCATTCATCGTACAGATGATGAAACAACGGGGCATAGCGGCAACGCTGCTCGATGGTACTAAACCCGGAACCAATCCGGCGGTGTTTGGTGAAGTAAGAGTACCAGGTGCAACGAAAACCCTGATTTTTTATGCGCATTACGACGGGCAGCCGGTCAATCCAAAGCAATGGGCCGATGGCTTACAACCCTTTGTGCCGGTGTTCATTACGGCACCTGTTGAACAGGGTGGCACCATCGTTACAACCCACAAAGCCGGCGATGCCATTAATCCGGCCTGGCGGCTCACGGGCCGGGGAAGTGCCGATGATAAAGCGGGTGTAATGACGATTTTGAATGCCTATGATGCGCTCGTAAAAAGCAATAGCAAGCCCACCGCCAATCTGAAATTCTTTTTCGAAGGCGAAGAAGAAGTTGGGTCAACACATCTGGGCGATATTTTACAGAAGCACCAGAATAAACTGCAAAGCGACCTTTGGATTATTGCCGACGGACCCCGCCATGTTTCAGGGAAAAAACTCGTTCAGTTTGGGGTTCGGGGCGATGTGAACATGCACCTGACGGTGTTCGGCCCCAAACGTCCCCTGCACAGCGGGAATTATGGAAACTGGGCTCCCAATCCTGCCCAACGGCTGGTGAGTCTGCTGGCGAGTATGAAAGATGAAGACGGAAAAATCTTGATCAAAGGGTTTTACGACGATGTAACACCACTGACGGCCAGCGAAAAACAGGCAATAGCTGCATTGCCTAACATGGAAACCGCTCTGAAAAAAGAGCTTGGCATTGCTAAACCCGACGGAAATGGTGCACCATTTCAGGAACTGCTGATGATTCCTACGCTGAATATTAATGGTATTCAAAGTGCAAATGTGGGTGCTATGGCCGGTAATGTCATTCCGGCGAAGGCTGAAGCGGTGCTGGATCTGCGTCTGGTTCGGGGTAATGATGTGGCCCGGCAGATGCAGCGGGTTAAAGACCATATTAGCAGCAAAGGTTATCATGTTCTCGACCGCGACCCAACCGATGCCGAACGCCAGCAATACCCAAAGCTCATTAAAATTACGGCTGGTATTGGCTACAACGCTCAACGGACACCGATGGATTTACCAATTGCCCAGGGTGTGGTTGCGGCTGTACAATCAACGTCCTCAGAACCGATCGTGTTGTTACCCTCGTCGGGCGGGAGCCTGCCCTTGTATTTGTTTGAGAATGTGCTGAAAGCCAATGTAGTATCGGTGCCCGTTGTCAACTACGACAACAACCAGCATGCTGAAAACGAGAATGTGCTGGTTCAGTATCTCTGGGATGGGATCGAAACCATGGCAGCTATCATGCAGATTAATTAAACGATTCTTATACCGTTTCGGGCTATAAGAATAGTGCGTTAATTTCGTTGATTTTGTATCTTTGAAAGAGCAAATAGAACTGAATCATAACCTGCTGTGGAAAGACGTATTGCGCTTAAATCAATAGCTGTAGCGGCTGGTGGTCTCATCAGTTTGCCCGCCTGGGCTACTAACTGGACCTCCGAAACAGTCCAGTTAACCCATCCATTTCTCACATCCGGGCAAGACGACCTGCTCGCTGACATTGCCGAAACAATTATTCCCACAACTGACACGCCAGGCGCTAAAGCCCTGAATGTCCATCAGTTTATTCAGAAAATCGTGACCGATTGCTATGATAAGTCCGCCCAGGAAACGTTCCGTAATGGACTCAACGCAATCGAGGAACAAGCGCAGAAAGCCTTCGGTAAACCGTTTCGGGAGGGTGATACCGCCCAGCGCACCGCCTTGCTGACCCAGTTTTCGCAGTCTACAGAGCCTGCTCAGAAAGAATTTTATTCGATGGTGAAGGGACTGACCGTGCGGGGATACATGAACTCCGAATACGTAATGACGAACTTGACCCATTACCAGATGATTCCCGGCCATTATTATGGCTGTGTACCTGTTCCTGCCAAAGCCGTTTCTCAAACCAAGTAATTCGATAGTAGAGGGTAAGGTTGGATTCTGGATGTAGGAATCTATACTGATCCAACAGTAGCCTGTGTCTATCACTTTTATAACATGGCAAACCTGAATATTGACGCCAGGGCGCAAAATACCTACGACGCGATCGTAATCGGATCGGGTATTAGTGGTGGCTGGGCAGCTAAAGAATTAACGGGCAAAGGCCTTCGTACCCTTGTTCTGGAGCGGGGCCGCGACGTTCGGCACGTTACTGATTACCCCACAACGATGATGCAGCCCTGGGAGTTTGATCACCGGGGACAGCTGACCAAAGAGGTTAAGGATGCCAATCCGATCATCAGCAAATGCTACGCGTTTTATGAAGGGACACAACAATTTTTTGTGAAAGATGCTGAGCATCCCTACATACAGGAAAAACCATTCGATTGGATTCGGGGCTATCAGGTTGGCGGTAAATCGCTGATGTGGGCGCGACAAACGCAGCGCTGGAGCGATTTCGATTTTGACGGTCCTGCTCGTGATGGTTTTTCTGTCGATTGGCCAATTCGGTATGCTGATCTGGCTCCGTGGTATAGCTACGTTGAGCGATTTGCTGGGATTACCGGCAATAAAGACGGCCTGGATACGCTCCCAGACGGTGAGTTTTTGCCCCCTCACGAATGGAATTGTGTAGAGAAACATTTTCAACAGCAGGTGGCCAGCCGTTACAAAGACCGGCATGTTATAATGGGCCGAGCGGCTCACATTACCAAGCCACAACCAGTTCATCTTCAGCAGGGTCGGGCACAATGCCAACACCGCACCATTTGCGAGCGGGGTTGCCCATTTGGTGGTTATTTTAGTAGTAATTCATCAACCATACCCTGGGCTGCCAAAACCGGTAAAATGACGCTGCGCCCTGATTCGGTCGTGCATTCAATTATCTATGATGAGCAGAAGGGCCGCGCAACGGGCGTTCGGATCGTTGATGCCAATACGAAACAGATGCAGGAGTATTATGCCCGGATTATTTTCCTGAATGCGGCTGCATTAAACTCAAATCTAGTGTTGCTGAATTCTACATCGCACCGTTTTCCGAACGGATTGGGGAACGATAGCGGAGTACTTGGTAAATACGTGGCGTTCCATAATTACCGGGCAGGCATTTCGGCGCAGTACGATGGAAATCTCGATTCGACAACCGACGGTCGGCGGCCGAATAGTCCTTACATTCCCCGTTTCCGGAACGTTTATAAGCAGGAGACCGACTTTTTACGGGGCTATGCGGCTGGGTTCTCGGCTGGCCGTACTTCCCGGGCGAATCAGAATGGAATTGGTGCTGATCTGAAGCAAAATCTGCTGAATCCTGAATTGGGTGGCTGGTATGTTGGCTCGCACATGATGGGCGAAACCATTCCGAAAGAAACGAATTATGTCGCCCTCGATTCTGCCCAGAAAGATCCATTCGGCATTCCACAGCTGAAAATCTCGATTGCCTATGACGATAACGACGACAAGATGGTGAAAGACTATCAGGAGCAAATGACCGAGATGTTTACGGCTGCTGGTTTTACCAACATTCGTGTCCGTGATGATCACCGGAATCCGGGTCTGGATATTCACGAAATGGGTGGCGCCCGCATGGGGAAAGATCCTAAAACGTCAGTGCTCAATAAATGGAATCAACTCCACACCGTCAAGAACGTTTTTGTGACCGACGGTTCCTGCATGACATCGACATCGACCCAGAACCCGTCGCTAACCTACATGGCGATGACAGCCCGCTCGGCCGATTACGCAGTGAAAGCGATGAAGAAAGGATTAGTCTAGAAAACAGTTTACCCTATTGGCAAAAGCCGTCCACAGACTAGAGTGGGCGGCTTTTGAGTTATTAGTAGAATGTCTAAACATACAGATTTGCCAATCCCGAATGGCAAATCTGTAACTCAGGCTTCTGATCAGAACTGGAAATAGATAAACTGGTTGGACGAGAAGACACCAAACAGATAAGTCACGAACGTAATCAAGACGAACAATACCGCAAACCGAAAAGTGTTGCGTGTTGGAATGTAGAGGTAGAAATATTCCTTTATCAGGAGAAATACGATCAGGGCCATGCTGAACCACATCTCGGTGGCATTCATTGGGCTGTCAATGGGGTCGCTGGGCGATAGTGTGGCAATGCGACTTAAAATGACAAAGGCATCCCCAACGCTCCTGGCCCGGAAAAAGACCCAGGTAAGCATGATCAGAACGAATGTAGTGAGCACATTGATCACTACCCGTACGGGTGATCGATTAGTTTGAGTATCGTTGGCAGGGGAGGTGACCATGCGCGGTGGGGTCGAGCTGAACCCCAGGCGAGCCAGTAACTTATCGAGCAGAACGGCCAGAACCTGATAGAAGCCATTCAAACCACCCCAGATGACGTAGGTCCAGTTGGGGCCGTGCCAGAGACCGCTGGCCAGAAAAACGATCAGCATGTTCAGGTACTGCCGGAATTCGCCCTTGCGGTTACCACCGAGTGGTATGTACAGATAATCCCGGAACCAGGTTGACAGCGAAATGTGCCAGCGTCGCCAGAATTCTGAAATCGATTGGGCAATATAAGGAGTACGGAAGTTTTCCATGAGCGTAAAGCCCATGACACGCGCAGCGCCGATGGCTATATCCGAGTAGCCCGAAAAATCGCAGTAAATCTGGATGGTATAGAAAAATGTGGCCGCCAGCAGCGTCAGACCGTTGTGGGAAGACGGATTGCCATAAGCATAATCGACGAGCATGGCCAGCCGATCAGCAATGACAACTTTCTTGAAGAAGCCGAATGCCATTTGCATTAGCCCTGCCTTTACATTCTCGGCATCGAAGGGAAACTGCTTATGAAACTGCCACAGCACATTTTGGGGCCGTTCAATCGGGCCCGCTACCAACTGCGGGTAGAACATGACATAAAGCGCATAGATCCCGAAATGTCGTTCCGCTTTATGATTGCCCCGATACACTTCAATGGTGTAGCTCATGGCCTGAAACGTGTGGAATGAGAGGCCAACGGGCAGAATACTCATGTTTTCTTTGAATGATGAAACCCCGGTTTCGCCAAACAACCGCAGCACCTTAACGAACAGGCGATTGCCAATGCTAAAGACCCGGTCAGCAACTTCCGGCATATGCAACTGCTCAAACAGCCATGTTATATTCTCGGTGAAAAAACCGAGGTATTTGAAGAAGGCAAGAATCCCGATATTGGTCACCAGCGATACGATCAGCAACCACTTCCGGGCTTTTCCGGGCGTTTTTTCGATCCAGATACCTGCGATGTAATCGATAACAATGGTTGCAAACAGAATCAGGATGTAGGCTGGCCGGAAGACCATGTAGAAGTAGCAACTGGCTACCAGCAACAACATCCAACGCCCCTGCCACTTCAGACCAAAGTAGGTGAGCGTAACAACAATGAAAAATAGTAAGAACTGAAGTGAGTTAAACAGCATATGGTTCTGCCTGCGCAACCGGTTTGGGTCGGCGCAGCGCGTTCATTGCCTGAATGGCGTAATAGATAAAACCAATGAATATCAGAATTTCAATAGAATATTCCAGAGCCGCCGTTGGCTTGGCGAGGGCCGAGAGCCGATCATAATAGGGCATCCCAAGCCGCCACCATAACGACGGATGAATGGCAGCCAGAATGTTAAAGCCAATCAGCCCTACACAAAACCACAGCCGTCGAAAGTCGGTGATCGTAAACACCAATGGCAGCATAAACAGATAGGCGTAATTACTGATCGCATTCTGTTGCAGTACGCTCATGGCGCTATAGGTCAGGATGTAGATAAAAGGCAGGTAATCCTGATAGCGCCAGTTACTGCGGGTCTTGTGAATGCGCCATACGCCCTGTAACATGATCAATAAAGTCAGGATCAGCCCTCCCCATTTCCAGATACCAACCGCCGACCGCAAACCATCACTCAAAAATGGATTTAATATCGATCGCCAGTTGGGTGCTTTCAGGTAGTCGCCTTCGTGCGATTGCTGATCCAGAAACAACAAACCCGCTTTCCAGAAAATAAATAGGGCAACCGGCAACCCAACAGTCACCAGGCCAGCCGTGAACCAGGCCGCGAACTTTGCATTCCGAAGGGTTAACAACCAAACCGGAATCAGCAACAGAATAAATACGGCTTTGGTCGCGAGCATACCCAAGCCTAGTACAAGTCCGGCCAGGAAGGGTCTTGATTGCATGAGCGGTATAGCCAGCAACGCAAATAACCAGAGAATGACATCTTCCTGCCCGCTAAATACGCACATTACGAAAGGCAACGGCAGAAAATAATAGAATACTCCGCGAAACAGGCGTTGTCCCATTGTTTCCTGAATCTGATAGTGGCGGAACGTTAGCCGCACAGCTAAACCCTCAACAACCATCATCGCCAGTACAACCATGCGCATGTCGCTCCAGAGGCTGAGGAACGGAGCCAGCCAATAACCAAACAGGGGCGAATAACAGCTATATACATCCCGGTAGGGAATGCCTCCCTCCAGGGCCGACATGCCGATCGGATAGTAAAATGTGGCCACATCTGACTGGGGCTGGTAGCCCATAACAATGTAGGTAGCCAGAAACGGAACCAGTCGCAGGGCGATCCAGCAGACATCAAGAACCCACGTTCCTGCTCGTTGCAGCAGGGCTGTCAGCGTACTGCGTTGCCACAATAGTCCAATCAGCAAAAGCGCCAGAGTAACAGAAACCGCCGTTTTAATATAGACAATACTCATAAACTAGTTTTCAGTATGCTGACGTACCAATAGCTATTAACCGAGAAGCCGTTGTGATTAATACACGCGCTCAACCCGTTCGACAAAATCATTGAACTGTCTGGCAGGAATAAACTGTGGCTGAATCCGGTAAGAAAGAACAATGAATACCAGCAACAGTGAAATCAGAAAGGCCTGTAAAATGACAATCAGAAAAGAGAATGTCAAATAACTTGTCCAGCCCGGTATCGATGTACTGGTGAAAAATTTCAGATACAATAAAACACTGATGCCAAAGATGGAAGCGACAACCATCATGACACAGAACAGAGCCAGTCGTACGGCTGTTGTGTCGATGAGTACCGAAACGGCGCTTAGGCCATGCAGTACCAACGACACAAAATTCATTTTTGATTCACCTGCCAGCCGACGTCCCCGTTCGAGCGGTACGGCCGTATAAGGTAGTCGTGATCGGATAACCCCACCGGGATAGTTATTCCATATTTCGGAAACATGAGCGAGTTTCCGAAGTTGGGTAGCCGGAATCAGGCTGAAATTACCAAAGGTAATGACCTTCCCCGTGAGTAGGCGAAAAACGGATTTGTAGACGGTATAAAAGACCCGGAAAGTAAGGCTTTCATGGCGTTTGGCACGATGTGCAAAAACGACATGCCCTGGTTTTTCGATACCACGCTGTACGAGCTGAACGATATCTTCAGGCCGGTCTTCGCCGTCGGAATCCATAACGATAGTCGGGTACTGGTCGGTTTGATCGGCCAGATAGGCCAGACCGAGGGCAATGGCCTTCTGATGGCCAACGTTCCGATAGAGCCTAAGAATCGATAGCGATTTTCCGATGCCCGAGGGCAGGGTATCGTAATTTATGGCCGAGCAATCGTCTACAATTAAAAAGGCTAGCCGGTTTTGTAGCGGTGCGTCTACAACCGACCGAATGCGTTCGAGAAGTAGTCCTACTGCCAGCCAGTCATTGAAAAGAGGAATGACAACATTGATCCGGTCCGGCAGTGAATTGGTTGTATTGTCCAACTTGATGGGTGGTTTGAGCGGCAAAAATAGGCTTTTAATCCAAAAAACTGCCTGATGACTTAGCGTATAGCACGATCAGGCAGTTTAAGACTCGAATTAGTAGGGTTTCTAGGGTACATCAATGAACTGGTTACCAAACAGAATGTCACTATGATCGGGCTGTGTTTTGAAAAGTCCAACTTGATATCGACCCGGCTGCATCATATAAACAGGCAGGGCGGCCGAAAACCCTGGACTTACCTGCCAGGGTTTAATGGTCAACGGTCGGTTTTTTGGAGCAAATACCAGGTATGTATAGCGAGCAGATTTCATAATGATATAATTGCCCGTATTTAATCCCACTTTATAGGCCGGATCATCGCCGTCAACAATAATGTAATCGGGCTTCTGGGTAATTCGAAATGGGGTCAGCGCTGTCGTTATACCGGCTGGCCTGAGTAGCTGTCGTTCTGAAGGCGTAATGGCCGGATCAGGCAGATGGTACCAGTCCCGGTCACGCATCATGCTGGTCAGATTCGATATGTAGCGGGCCAATTCAGTATTACGGGTTCCTCCAAGGCCAATATCTGAATGTAACTGGTTGAACGACAGTGCCTGCATCTGTTTTCTCCGTTCGATAGCTTCGGGCAGATACGTATAATAGGTGAAAACATTAAGGCCCAGGAATAGCAACCAAACGGCGGGCCATAACCTGGCTCGCAGCGTCTCCGACAAACGACTGAAGAATAGCACACTGGCAACCGACCACAGGGCCAGGGCATAAATTCGGTACGGAATATGGAGCGCCATACCGAAATAAAACCGGAGCCTGAAAAACGCAATCAGGGCGATGTTTGCCAGCAGAAAAAGGAGGCAGCCGACAATAAACACATCAAAAAAAGACTTGTTTTTTGATGAACGGAAAAGGGTTGTCAGGAGCCAGTAACTAAGGCCGAGTACCAGAATGAGTCCGGCTACAAAGGGTAGATAAAACCGGTATTTTTCGGATATCGACGGAAGGACATCGAACACACTACCCGCAAAAATGAGAAAACCGGCTATCGTTTGTAAGGGATGCTGAATTACATATGAAAAACCCTCATCGTTACCTTGCTGAACCGGATAACCCAGAAAATACAGATACGCACTGGCTGCGCCCGCTACAATCCAGATACCTAGCCCAAGCCAGCGACGTTGAAGTAGTAACATAGCCGCGCCGGCTGGCCAAAGCAACAAGCCGTTACCCATGCTAAACGTACTTAATAACCCAAGACCTAGGGCTATCCATAAATAAAGCGGTCGATCGGTGGCCAACACAAAGAGAGTCAGCACCACAAGCGTAATAATGGCCAGGTATTGAAGTGAAAAAATGGCCGTGAACGTCATGATGTAACTCTGGGCCGTGAACAGTAGAAGGGGCACGGGCAGAAGTCCGACCATAGCCTGCTTTGAAAGCAGTTCCTGCTGCTTTAAAGCACGATAAAGCAGATAAAAAATCAGGATAAGTCCGGCATTTCCCCAAAGCATGAGGTTAGCGAAATTAAGGCCACCGGTCAAAAAATATTGCCCTAAAACGATCAGTCGGGCATACACAACACGGTGTTCATTATTAGGTCGAAGCAAGGCTGCGAATGCATCGCTTACGGACGATGCATTCAGAAAATGATCCAGGAAATAGGGTATATTCTCGAAATCATCGAACCAGGGAATGTTATAACGAAGGGCAAAGAAATAAACGAAGAAACCGACAATTGGCAACAGCAGTAGGGCAATGGTAAGGGGAGGTGATGCCAATAGTCGGTAAAACTGAGTCATACGTTTCGGTAAGTTCGTTGAATTCGATACAATTCGTACCATACTTTAGATAGATAATCTGAACTAATATGTGAGCCACTTTGCTCCGTCCATTGTTTCAGGGGCTGCTCGGCCACATGACTTAATACGTTTAAACGGCCATGGTGCTGAATAAGCCGGGCCAGTAACTCTACATCGAACAGCCAGGGACTGATAAATGGCTCCCGGAATAAACGCTCTACAATACCATACCGAAATAATTTAGCCCCACATTAGGAGTCATAAACGGGAAGTTTAAGGATGTTACTGATCACTGTTGCTATAATACGTCCTGCATAATGCCTGTATGGATCGCGCTGGATATCGGTTCCAAGGTGTTTGATCCGCGATCCCATAACCATGTCAAGCGATGGATTGGTATCGAGAGCCTCAGTTAAATCGTGGATCGCCGTAAGGGGAGTCGCTAAATCTGCATCGAAGAAACCAAGGTAATCAAAAGGTTTCGACATATTCAGCAACATGCCTGACTGAACGGCCCTGGCTTTGCCCTCATTTTTAGCCAGCCTCTGGGTGTCAATCCGATCGGTGTATTGCCTTAGCATCGTTTCCAGCAAAAATCCGGTCAGGTCGGTACTGCCATCATCGACAAAGCAAAAATGTACCGTTGAAATCTGATGGACGTACGACAGAAAAACGTCTACTGGGAGTCGATGGGCTTCGTTGTAACATGGGATAATGATACAAATTGATGACATGAATTCATGAGTTGCGGTGGTTGTTGATGTAGCATGGTTGTTATTGTTAAAAAGAGAAAATTAGTATGACACGTTAACCCAGAGCTGGTCAGTTAAGCGAATCAGAAAATTAATTTAAACGGCCTGGTCAGTGAAAGAGGGTTTGTTTAATGTGTGGAGGATATAGGTTCTTCTTTGAGCACAATCGTTTTTTTGTGGTAATAATCGGCCCAGCAGCGATTCCAGAGGTGTTTAGGGTCTTCTTTGACATCTTCCATAAACATGGATGCTGGATAAACTGGTAAGGGAGTGACCAAAGCGGTGTCGTCGGTCGATTGAGTCATTTGGTTGTATCGCTCCTGCATTGCCTGATTGTAACGGGCAGCGCGACCACTCAGCCAGTCTCCATAAGCCATTGGTAACACCGGTCCAAATCCCGTTGCCAGGACTATCCAGCCGAGCGACACGACCACAATAAGACGCGAAAAGCGCTGCCATGTAACAGGTTGTATCCGATCCTGTAGAATCGCGACCCAAATTGTCAGGTTGTAGCCCCAGCTAAGCCAGAAAACCAGATTGATCAGATTCACCAGCCGATAAGCGGGCGCAATTCCGACTGCATAGAAATGAAGTGAGATTAGCGCTAATACGGTTAATAAACCATGTAATAAAGCCAATAGCGGGTGAATCCGGAGATAAGTTGGTAAGGGGCGATTCGCTGTCAGCTGGCTCGCAATAGGAAAATACAACAGCGACAGCGGTAGTAAAGGCGTCAGAAAAATCTGGCGTGCAATGTATCCAACCGCAAACTTGAGCGACGATAGTAGTGTCAGAGGAATATCCCGGCTGTTAGGATTCGAACCCATACGAACGGCATTTCCCGGTGCTGAGATCAGGTAATAACAGCTTAAAACACCCACCGCCAATAGGATCAGGGTTGGGATCGACAACCGACGGCGCAGGACTAAATCGCCCAGAGCAATCATGCCCAGTACGGACATCGCCATTACCATGCTTGTTTCACTCGATCCAATAATACAGATGATCAGTAGACTTTCGAGGAGCAGATAACCCGGTTGCCAGCCAAAACCACGTCGCTGATGGGCAATTAAAACGGATAATAAGAATAGCAGAAGGACGCTGGATAAGCTGTAGCAAGCCATACCGGCATACCAGTACAAATACTCCGATAAACTGACCAGGGTTGTAACAAAGCCCACAAAGAGCCCACATGCCAGCGCTAGTTTGGTGCTGAACGTAAAGGAGCGATACAGCCATTGGCTGGCAAACGCGTAGAAACTGAGGGCAAGCAATCCGAGCAATACAACCGGATAAATCTTATAGCCATCGTACCAGCCGAAGGTCAGCGGGCTTCCGTGAACAAGGAAATTGTGAAAAAAGCGGCCGCTCCACCCATCATAATAGATCTGCTGAGATTCCCAGAATCCATACCGCATCGACGTATTGGCAAAGCAATAATCGTCGGTGGGCGAAGGATGATTGTAGAATGATAATACGATTAGCGGTAATGAAACGGCAAACGCAATAAGAAGAAGTACAATAGTAACAGAACGCGCTGATGGCGAAGAAGTAGTCATGAACGTGCTATTAAAGCGGTGTAGGCAGTTGTGGTTTAACTTTCCTGGGTCTATTGGTCCAGAGAGGGTATGCGACCACAGCGGCCAGAATGACCAGCGTACCCAGGTAGAAGCCAGCTGTCATTCGTTCGGAGTTTCCAAAAATTAACACAGCGAGTAAAATTCCATAAACTGGCTCCAAATTTACGGTTAATACAGCCATGTAGGGTGAAAATTTTCGTAACAGGCTCACCCCAACTGTGTACGCATAGACGGTGCAGACCAATGACAGCACCAGTAACCAGAGCCATTGCAGGGGTGTTTCGGGTATATATTGAATAACCCGATCCACGGCCATCGTATCCGTATTTCGCACTATCAGCCATAATGCAAAGGCAGCAACCAGTGCTCCGGCCATTTCGTAAAACGAAATAACCAACGCATCATACCGTTGCGTAAATCGACTGTTGATGATCGTAAACAATGAAGAAAGCATGGCTGAAAGCATGGCAACAATCAGGCCAGCCACCTTGTCGAATTCAAACTGAAAAATCAGATACAGACCCGCCATGACGACCGCTCCCAGAATAACCTCAATCAATTGCACCCGTCGGCGTAGGATCAAGGGTTCGAGCAAACTGGCCCAGAGTGAACTGGTTGCCATGCCCGCCAGACAAACCGATACATTAGCCAGTCGGGCAGCTGCAAAAAATAAAACCCAGTGTAACCCAATAATTCCGCCAGTGGCCAGAAGCCGCCATCGGTCGGTGGGCGAAACATGCAGATTCAGCCCGCGAACAGCCAGCACCACACCAAGTCCGATTACTGCCAGAAGGGTTCGAAACAGGACTACTGCCGACGAATCGAGCGGCTCCAGGAGTTTACCCAGAATGGCCGTAAACCCCCAGATGACAACAATGAAGTGGAGCTGAAAATAATCAGAAAGAGCAGGCTTTTGCGACATACCGGACTTGACAAAGCAGGTACTAAAAAATGAATATGTCTAATTTTTTAGTACCTGTATTTCGTCATACATTAAGAGGTTACCTCGGTATCGTATTGTACAGAAAAACACCGATGAGCGTAAAAATAGCATTTGGTAGCCAGACTGCCACAATTGGGTTCAGGTTGCCTGACTCGGCAATGCCTTTGGCCAGCATGAAAAAGAGCAGATAGGTGAAGGCCAGAAAGAACCCCAATGCCACCTGCCAGCCAACCCCCCGGCGGCTTTTACGAGCCGACATGATAACGCCTATGACTGTTAGAATGATTATCGCAAAAGGACGGGTATCCCGGCTGTATTTTTCGAGCAGATATGTTTCTACTCCATCAGAACCCCGGCTTGTCAGCAGGTCGATCTGACTATTTAACTGCGGTCGGGTAAGCGTCTCATACAGGTTGAAATCCGAGCTGAAATCGTCGGGTTTCAGATTGAGGGTTGTGTCGAGTCGGGTGCCGGGCGTGAGTGTTTCCTGTAAGCCATTGATTGTCCGGATCTTGTAATCATAGACGCCCCATTTCTTCTTCTTAGCATCCCATTCGATGTGGTCGGCCGTAAGTTTTTGCTTTAACTCATTCCCTTCAACCCGCTCAAGTGTAAACTTATAGCCCGTGTTACTCAGGTTGTTGTAGCTTTCCAGGTACGCATAGGTATTGGGAGCAATCTTGATGTGGACATTCCGGTGGGAGTACGTAAAGGCGTCGTTAATGTATTTTATTTCGAAGGCAATTCGCGTTTTATTCGCTTTGGGAATCACATAATTGACCATAAAGTAGGTCAGTACGGCCAGCACCGATGCGCCGAGAACGTACGGGAAAAGCAGGCGGATAAAGCTAACCCCACTACTCAGAATGGCGATTATTTCCGTTCGGGCGGCCAGTCGTGAGGTCAGAAATACGGTGGCAATAAAGACCATTAGCGGGCTGATGTAATTGGCCCAGTAAGGAATAAAATTGAGGTAATAATTCAGGAGTATTTCGCTGCCGGGTGCCTTGGTTTTGTGGAAATTATCCACTTTTTCGGTGTAATCGATCATGACAACGATCAGCACGATGACCATGACCACGAAGAGATAGGTTTGCAGGAAACGTTTTAAAATATACCAGTCTAATAGTTTCATTTTGTTTGGTGTCGACTTTCAAAACAGCGAACCGTTTAAAACCGACACGTTGGGTTGTTTACAGCTTCAGGCGCTTCAGCCTGCCGTAAACTATAAACGGTGAACGAATTAACTCACTAATAAATTTTTGGCAACTTCGTGGCTCACAAAAAGGATTTTGCCGCTTGCAATCTGCAACAGGATCGATTTGTCGAACGAATTGATTTCCGTAACAGTCACTGTACATCCCAATGTTAACTGCGAGTGGTCAAGGTGTTGCAGAAACTCAGTCGAGTGTTCCAGTACAGCCATCAGCCGAACATCCTGGCCGGTTAATACGTCAGAAAGTTTACGATAGCCAGTTTGGGGCATCTGCCCGGCAGGTGTAGGAATCGGATCGCCATGCGGATCAAACTGTGGACAGCCTAAATACGTATCTAAACGACTTACCAGCTCGTCTGAACGAATATGCTCCAGCTCTTCGGCAATTTCATGCACTTTATCCCAGCCAAACCCCAGCTTTTCGACCAGAAAAACCTCCCAGAGCCGATGGCGTCGGATAATCTGGAGGGCCAGTCGTTCACCTTCATCAGTTAGCCTGACACCCTGGTATTTTTTGTAATGGATGAGTTGCTTGTCGGCCAGTTTACGCAGCATATCCGTTACCGAAGCCGCTTTAGTCGCCGTCATTTCAGCGAGCGCATTCGTGCTTACTTCACCTTCCTGACGAGTGGCGAGGTAATAAATCGTCTTTAAATAATTTTCTTCCGTGAATGACTGCATAAACAACGGCTACTCAATAAAAACGACTGAGTAGCATGAAACAGTTTACGGGCAAAGATAGTTTTTATGTTAAACTTTCTAAAAATTTAGATAAGTCTAAAAAAATATTTCAACAATCCTTATCTTTGAGCGTTAACTAGTAGAGATTGTGTATTGTTTGTTTGATTTTTAACACAATAGCCAAAATCGTCTACACCCAATGTTTGCAATCGAATGGAAGCAACCAATACAACTATGAAAGGATGGCAGCAGGACAACGCAGGAAACTCTCTGGCGGATGTTCATAGCTCTGTTCACGTACCTAAAAACAGTGGATTTTTCAAGACACTGATGGCCTATTTTGGGCCTGGCCTGATGGTTGCCGTAGGGTATATGGACCCTGGCAACTGGGCTACCGATATCGCGGGTGGAGCCCGGTTTGGCTATCGTCTGTTATCGGTCGTCCTGATCTCCAACCTGTTTGCGATTCTTCTTCAGCACCTGTCGCTTAAACTCGGCATTGCTACGGGCCGGGATCTGGCACAGGCCTGTCGCGATCATTATAGCCGTCCGGTTTCGATCGGGCTGTGGTTGTTGGCCGAGATAGCCATTGCCGCAACCGATCTGGCCGAGGTGATTGGCTCAGCCATTGCCCTGAATCTCTTGTTTGGATTGCCGATAACGGTCGGTATTCTCATTACGGCTCTTGATGTACTCTTACTGCTTTACCTACAGAACAAAGGTTTTCAGACCATAGAGCGGATCGTTGCCAGCCTGATTTTCCTGATTATCGGTTGTTTTGGGTATGAACTGTTCGTGTCGCATCCGGCGGTTGCCGAAGTCGTTGGGGGTTTGTTACCCCGCACTGAAATTATCACGAATCCCGGTATGCTCTACATTGCCATCGGGATTTTGGGGGCAACCGTAATGCCGCATAACCTTTACCTGCACTCCAGCATCGTGCAAACCCGTGATTTTGGCCGTGACGATGCCGGACGTAAATCGGCTATTAAATTCGCAACGATAGACTCAACGGTTTCCCTTTTTCTGGCATTTTTTATCAATGCGGCCATTTTGATCCTCTCAGCAGCGACCTTTCATTTTTCGGGTAATCAACACGTTGCCGACATTACGGATGCTCATCGGCTGCTCGATCCTATATTGGGGGTCAAACTGGCGGGCGTACTGTTTGCGGTGGCATTACTGGCTTCGGGACAAAACTCGACACTAACGGGCACGCTGGCCGGGCAAATCGTTATGGAAGGTTTTCTGGAATTACGAATCAAACCCTGGCTACGTCGGCTTATAACGCGGCTGGTTGCCATCGTTCCGGCATTGATTGTGGCGATTCTGTATGGCGAACGCGGAACATCTGAACTGCTGGTGTTTAGTCAGGTCATTTTGTCGTTGCAATTGAGTTTCGCCGTTGTGCCGCTGGTAACGTTCACGGGTGATAAACTTAAAATGGGTCGTTTCGTCAATCCGGGCTGGATAAATGTATTATCCTGGGCCGTTGCCGTAATCATTATTGGCCTGAATGGCTATCTTCTCTGGGATACTTTGTTTTAATAAGAGGAGTCATTGGTGAAGCCGGCAGAATGCAGCGACTAAAAAGCAGTTTCCGCATTCTGCCGGCTTCTTTACTAATCGGTCTGAATCGGAAGAGAATTCACAGAAATTTAACGCACGTTTGGTTGTTGACTGCTCTGCCCTTGCCAATTTTGCGGCTATGTCTGAGCAAGAGCTAAGTGATAACGAATTAGTAGCCCTGCTTCGTTATGACAACGAGGAGGCATTCCGGACGTTGTATGAACGCTACTGGTATACTCTCTTTACGACGGCAAAACGCAAACTCCGCGATGAAGATGTAGCTGCCGACATCGCTCAGGAACTGTTCCTTCGACTGTGGCAAAAACGCAGTACACTCCTGATCAGTAATCCCAACGCTTACCTGACGGCATCCCTTAAACACCTGATTATCGACCATGTTCGTACGCAGTTGCAGGGTGAACAGTATGCCAGTCATTTTATTCATACCGCTTCACCCGATTCGCTTGGTACGGCACAGACCGTTGAGTTTAGCGAACTGACCGAATCGCTCAATCTGGCTTTGCAGCAACTGCCCGACAAAACGCGCGAAGTGTTTATCCTGAACCGCTTCGAGCAGTTGACCATCCGCGAAATCGCCATACGACTTGATCTGTCCGAAAAAACCATTGAATACCATCTGTCCCGTTCGCTGACCTTCCTGCGGGCACATTTACACGACTATGCCACAGCTATTGTGCTGACAATTATTTTAGGTCGTTAACAAAAGCATAACATTGAGGTCTTAGGGTATTTTTCGGGTTGTCCGTCTAACCCCTGAATCCGGCTGAAACCGACACAGGTCTGCCGATTGGACCAATGACCCCACAAACACTCCGGGATTTACTGACCAGATACCAGAATGGCGAAGCGACCGACGATGAACGGAAGCAGGTCGAAGCGTGGTATGACACTTTAGACGGGGATGAAGAACCTGCGTTGGCTGCTTCCGATAAACGAGCGTTTATCGATCAGTACTGGCAGCAATTAGCCCCACAGATCGCCCAGACGCCAACGATTCGCCGTATGCCGATGGCTTTCTATCGGTTAACCGCTGCTGCTGTCGTACTGCTTTGTGTCGGACTTGGCTGGTATTTTCTAATGAATCGTTCGTCGCAATCCGACTCAGACAAACTTGCTGCTCAATCAGGTCAATCGCAATTAATTGACAAAACGAATGAGTCTGGCAAGCCACTTCAGGTGGCCTTGAGCGATGGCAGTACGATTACGCTTCAATCGGGTGGACGTGTACAGTATCCGGCTAGGTTTGCCGGAAATCGCCGGGAGGTGCATTTGGTTGGTGAGGCTTTTTTCGAGGTCGCTAAAAATCCGGAGAGCCCGTTCCTGGTCTATGCCAATGGGATGGTGACAAAAGTTTTAGGCACCAGTTTTACCATTGTGGCTCATGCTGGTAAGCCTACTGCCGAGGTTGTGGTTCGGACAGGTCGGGTGGCCGTTTACCGCCAGACAGATAATCAGACAACAACGTCGGATGTGATCTTGAAGCCCAACGAGAAAGCGACATTTTTTCGGGCCGACAGCCGGATCGTAAAATCGTTGGCCGATCATCCGGTGGTACTCCGGCCAGAAGCCATCAAAACGCATTTTGTATTCGATGATACACCTATCGCCAGGGTGTTTCGGGAGTTGGACGATGTGTATGGTGTAACCATCTCCTTCGACGAGCAGGCACTCGTCAATTGCACGCTAACGGCCAATCTGGCTCATCAATCACTTCAGGCCCAACTAGACATGATCTGTCTGTCTATTGGAGCCACTTATCAAACCAACGGTACTCATATCCGAATCAGCGGTCGCGGCTGTCTTTAAAACCAAAAACAACTTACTTACAACCTGTTACACTTTATGAAACGTTTACTTTCGCTACTGATCAGCGTCTTGCTGAGTGGTAGTCTAGTCCATGCTGTGTCTATTTCGGCGCAGGAACTGATGAGCCGACCGGTTTCTATAACGGTCGAAGGCGAAACGGTACGAACCGTATTGCAGCAACTCGAAAAAGCCGTTGATGTGCGATTCGTGTATAGCCCCCGCGTGATTGGGGCCGATAAACGGATCTCGATTAGTGCCCGCAATGAACGGTTATCGAGTGTGCTTCAGCGCGTGTTTTCCTCGTTGAATGTATCGTGGGAGGTCATCAATGGGCAGATTATTCTAAAAAAGGTTGATGCCCAAAGCAACCTGATATCGGTTCCGGTTTTCCAGATAAATACGCCCGTTGTGTTTGAACAGCCCAAACGGCTTCTGTCAGGACTGGTGAGGGATTTTGCCAGTAATCAGCCGTTGCCGGGCGTTAGTATCGTGGTGAAAGGAACCACGAGAGGAACAACGACGAGTGCGAATGGTAGTTTTTCCTTAACTATTCCGGATACTGGCGATAACCTGACCCTGTCGTTCTCCTTCATCGGTTACGAAACACTGGATGTTCCGGTCAACAGCAGTCAGGCTTCCATTAACGTATCGCTGAAAGAAACGCATAATGCTCTGAATGAGGTCGTTGTAGTGGGTTATGGAACGCAGAAGAAAGTGAATCTGACGGGGGCTGTTTCTCAGGTTCTGGCGAAGGATCTTGAAAATCGCCCACTGAATAATATGTCCCAGATTCTTCAGGGTATGGTCCCAAACCTGAATATTACGTTTGGGACTGGCCAGCCTGGGGCCGGGGGAACGCTGAATGTTCGGGGCGAAACGTCGATCAACGGGGGCGGCCCCTTAGTACTTATTGACGGTATTCCGGGTGATATTAACCGCATCAATCCGGGCGATGTGGAATCAGTTTCCGTTCTGAAAGATGCAGCAGCTTCAGCTATCTATGGTGCCCGTGGTGCGTTTGGGGTAGTTCTGGTAACGACCAAAACGGCCAAGAATGGCAAAACGACAATATCGTACAGCAACAACTTTGGCTGGTCGACCCCGACCGTCAGTACCAAATTTTTGACCAATGGGTACGAATACGTGCGCATGAATGACGAAGCGTTTACACGGGCAACCGGTAACAGTTACACGCGCTATTCAGAAGAAGATTACAAGGAGCTGGAAGCACGTCGGTACGACAAAGTCGAGAACCCTGCCCGGCCCTGGACGGTTGTCAAGAACGTCAATGGCAAGGATATCTATAACTATTACGGAAATTATGACTGGTGGAATACGCTGTTTAACATGACGGAGCCTTCCCGGCAGCATAACATCAACCTATCCGGCGGAACCGATAAGATCAATTATTTTCTGTCGGGGTCAGTTTTTGAAAAGGACGGGATCATGCGGATCAACACCGATAAATTCACGTCCTACACCCTTCGCAGCAAAATAAACGCGCAACTGACACCCTGGCTTAAAGTAAGCAACAACACCCAGTATTTCGATTCGAAGTACAAATATCCAGGTCTGGAAGGTGGTGCGAATGCCAACTTCGTGGGGATTACAGTACACGCTCTACCCGCTTACGCACCCCTCAATCCAGATGGCACAGCTACCTATAACACGTTGAAAAACAACTACTCCATTGGCGATGGATTGTTCGCCAATTTGCTAAAAGGAGTAGCGGGAGGGGAGAAAAAGATTCACGAACTCACGACGATCAACTCAGTTACCATTGACTTCACCAAACACTGGAACCTGGTAGCTAACTACTCCTTTTCATTCTACATCAACGATGAGTGGTACCGGGCTGCGGTTGCTCAATATTCCATCCAGCCAGGAATCCTGACTACGGTACCGAACTACAACACCGATCAGTACAAAAAGACTCTTTGGTTTGACCCCATGAATGCCACCAATGTGTATTCATCGTATAACCAAACGTTTGGCAAACACTCGTTCGGAGCAACGGCTGGTATAAACTATGAGACCCGGAAACACCAGCGGTTATTTGGTGCCCGTAAAAATCTGCTTTCCGAAAGCCTCAACGATCTAGATCTGGGAACGGGTGAGCAATTATCGGCCGGTGATGCTTTCCAGTATGCTTTGTTTGGCGCCTTCTATCGCCTGAATTATGATTTCCTCGGCAAATACCTCCTGGAAGTCAATGGCCGCTATGACGGAACATCCCGATTTGGCGAAGGCAAACGGTATGGATTCTTCCCATCAGTGTCGGCGGGCTGGCGAGTTAGTGAAGAAGGGTTCTTTGATCCAATTCGTGGCGTTGTCGATAATTTAAAAATCAGAGCTTCTTACGGAACATTGGGCAATCAGTTACCGCCTACGCCCAGCAACAAACTCGACCCATACAACATTGTTTCGGCCAATTATTACCCGTACGTGCCCATCATGCCAACGGCTCAATCAGGCTGGATAACGAATGGACAAAAGCCTTCGTATGTCAATAGCCCGAACCCAATTTCGTCGGACCTGACCTGGGAAAAAGCGACGACCTCGAATATCGGCGTAGATGCAGGCCTATTGAAAAATCGCCTGAATCTGTCCTTCGATGCGTACATTCGGAATACGACCGGCATGCTGGTTCCGGGTCAGGTGCTGCCTTCGGTCTATGGTGCTTCGGTTCCAACCAAAAATGCGGGCGATCTGCAAACCAAAGGCTTCGAGCTATCCATCGGCTGGCGGGATCAGTTTAAAGTGGCTGGTAAAGCATTGGCGTATAATGCCTCCTTCGTGCTCTCCGATTCCAAATCAATCATCACCAAATACGACAACCCCAACAAGATTCTGTCAAGTCGGTATGAAGGGCAAACCATTGGCGAAATTTGGGGCTATTCCATCGACGGATTCTTCAAAACCAACGATGAAGCACAGGCCTATAAGGTTGATCAGACCATTGTCAATAAACAACGCCTGAGTGCGCCCGGCGACTGGAGCAAATTACAGGCGGGTGATCTTAAGTTTATTGATCGGGATGGGAATGGCAAGATTGATCAGGGTGCCAATACGCTGGCCGATCATGGTGACCTGAAAGTAATTGGTAACGACCGGGCGCGGTACCGCTATGGTATTAACCTCGGTGCCACCTGGAACGGCCTCGACCTGTCATTGCTGGCGCAGGGCATTCTTCGTAAAAACTGGTATCCGGGCAATAATGCCGATAAATTCTGGGGACCATACTCGCGTCCATACTATTCGTTCATTCCGGAGAATTTTGAAGATGATGTCTGGACACCAACGAATACAAATGCTTATTTCCCGGTATTGAGAGGCTATACCGCCCTGAATGGTGGTGGCGATTTGAACGCAGCTAACGACCGCTACATCCAGAACGTCGGCTACCTCCGCCTGAAAAATGTGGTCATTGGCTATACATTCCCGGAAACGCTCACCAAAAGAATCAGAGTGCCAAGGGCTCGTATTTATGTAAGTGGTGAAAACCTGCTGACCTATACGCCCCTCAGATCCAAGTATATAGATCCGGAACAACTTGACGGTGATGGGACAAACGGCAGAACGTACCCCTTATCCAAAACATTTTCCGCTGGTCTGAACATCACGTTCTAAATCGATTTTAATCCGTAATTCGATGAAAAAAATCATAAGTTTCATAGTCCTTGCACTGGGCCTCGCGTCCTGTAATCTGGACCTGCTGCCTCAGGACGCTATTTCTCCTGAGACCTTTTTCAATACTGAAAACGATCTCCTGCTTTATACAAATTCATTTTACAATGCGCTGCCCACGGCCGAAGATGTCTACAATGAGGACGTCGATAATGTGGTGAAGAACAGCCTTCGCGACGAACTACAGGGAACACGGGTCGTGCCAACCAGCGGTGGTGGATGGAGCTGGGGTAACTTACGGAACATCAATTATTTTCTGGCCAATTCGGGTAAATGTCCCGATAAAAAGGCCGTTGCCAAATACAATGGCCTTGCCCGCTTTTTCCGGGCCTATTTTTACTTTGGCATGGTCAAACGGTTTGGCGACGTCCCCTGGTATTCGCGTCCAATTGATGTGATGGATCAGGAAATGCTGACGAAAGCACGCGATCCGCGTACGGTCGTGATGGATTCGGTGATGGCCGATATCAATTACGCGATCGCCAATCTGGAGGCTTCCCGACAGGTAAACAACATTACCAAATGGACGGCACTTGCGTTAAAATCCAGAATGGCTTTATACGAAGGCACGTTCCGGAAATATCACCCCGAGTATAGTCTGCCCAATGCCGATAAGTTTCTGGATGAATGCATCGCTGCCTCCGATGATTTGATGAAGAACAGTGGCTATACGATTTATAAAGCCACGCCATCTACCGCTTATCTCAAGCTATTTTCGTCAGACAACGCGATTCCCGATGAGGTGATTCTGGCCCGGGATTTTAGCGACGAATTACAAGTTTATCATAACCTGAACTACTACACGATGACGGCTTCGTACGGCAAGCCTGGTTTGGAGAAGAAGCTGGTAAACAGTTATTTGATGGCCGATGGGTCGCGTTTTACGGATGTTAAGGGTTACGACACAATGCAATTTGCCGATGAAGTACAAAACCGTGACCCCCGTTTGGCACAGACCATCCGAACACCTGGCTATACCCGGATTGGTGAATCGGTTCCGCTGGTTCCTGAATTTGGGGCTACGGTTACGGGCTATCAATTGATCAAGTTCGTTTCGGCACCGAAGTGGGATACGTTCAGCAAGGACATTACCGATATGCCGATTTTTCGATACGCAGAGGTACTGATGAATTTTGCGGAAGCCAAAGCTGAACGGGGCACGCTGACCCAGGACGATCTGGACCGTTCGACAAAACTGACCCGCGACCGTGTTGGTATGCCAAACATCAATCTGGCTGCTGCCAACGCCAGTCCCGATCCGTATCAGGCGCAGCAATACGCACAGTTGAAAGGAAGCAATGCCGGTGTTATTCTGGAAATCCGTCGGGAACGTCGCGTTGAACTGGTTATGGAGAACTTCTTTCGCTGGGATGATATCATTCGCTGGAAAGAAGGACAACTTCTAACCAAAGTCTTTAAGGGGATGTATTTTCCGGGAGTCGGCAGTTTTGATCTGGACAAGAATGGAAAAGTAGATCTGGTTATCTATGAAGGGAATAAGCCGAACGTATCGGGAGCGCAACTCCTGAAATTAGGCAGCGAAATATTGCTCGAAAATGGTAACAAGGGCGGCAACATTGTGGTCAATGGCCATATCAACAAAAAATTCAACGAAGCCCGTGATTACCTGTATCCGATTCCTACCCAGGAGCGTCTGTTAAACCCCAAACTGACGCAGAATCCTAACTGGGAGTAAGCTGGATCAGTAAAATTGGTTTATACATTGGTTATGAACAGTACGACAACAGATCGTAGTAAATACATTCTACGATCTGTTGTCGTATAAATCAAAACGGTATCGTTCTAATTCCTTCCTATCAAATGCTTTCAGACAGACGGTCATTTCTTGAAAAAATGTCGCAGATCGGGGCACTTAGTCTGCTTCCTGCCGCTCCCGTATTAGCCAGTGAATCGGCTACCGTTCCTGCCGAGGAGAAAAACCATTTCGTGGTTGGCCCCTATCTTCAGAATATGGGCACGAATGAAGTGACAATCATGTGGATTACCCATAAAAACTGCTTCAGCTGGGTAGAGTATGGAGCCGGTTCATTTACCAGTAAACGGGATTTTGGCTATAATAATGGGTTGATTGAAGCGAATAACCGAATCAATAAAATAACCCTTTCCGGTCTTAATTCCGGTACTGATCACAAGTACCGGATCGTTTCTACCGAGATTCTAGGCTATAAAGGCTCAAAGGTTGAGTTCGGTGAAACCATCACCAGCCCATTGTATGGCTTTAAAACACCGGCAGAGAATGAGGAAGAGTTCAAAATAGTTGTTTTTAACGACATTCATGACCGACCTCAAATCATTCCCCAATTACTGTACCGTCACGGTTATACGGGCAATAAACGGGATTATGACTTTGTTGTGTTCAACGGAGACTGCTTCGACTGGGTTACGGAAGAAAACCAAATGGTCGAGCATCTGATCAAGCCTGCGGTCGATATTTTTGCTACCGAAATGCCCTTTATCCTGACCCAGGGCAATCATGAGTGCCGGGGCAGTTTTTCCAGACACATTCCAGCCTACTATGCTTATCCCGATGGCAAGTATTACTTTGCGTTCACGCGCGGACCCGTTCGGTTCGTTATTCTGGATTCGGGAGAGGACAAAGCCGACGACAGTGTTGAATATGGCGGCTTGTCGGCCTTTGATCGGTACCGGGAAACCCAGAAAAAGTGGCTTGAAAAAGAAATTGAAAGCAATGACTTTAAAAATGCGCCTTTCCGGATTGTCCTGATCCATATCTCTCCCTATCATTCCGGCGACTGGCATGGCCCTATGCATGGTCGTGAAGTTTTCGGCCCGTTGCTGAATAAGGCAAAAATTGACCTTCAGCTTTCGGGTCATACGCATCGTTATGGCACCCATGATCCTGATGCAACGCACAATTATCCGATCGTGATTGGTGGTGGTCCGATCGAAGGCAACCGAACGCTAATCAAATTACACGCTACCACCAAAGAGCTTAATCTGAAAATGATCCGTGACGATGGAGAAGTAGTAGGCAAATATACGATCCCGAAAAAAGCACGAAGCTAATAGTGTCTGTTAGCAGGCCAATTGACAAACCCAACAGTATGAAAACAATTCTTACCCTATTTTTTCTCCTTTTTTCAGTAGCTACCTACGCCATCGAAGTCCCATCGGCGGAGTCAAAACAACCAGCGAAAAAAATAAAGAATCTGAAAGTGATGACGTATAACATTCATCACTGTAATCCGCCATCGGCCGGAGCTAAAATTGATGTGGCGGCCATCGCCCGCGTCATTACGGCTGAAAAACCTGATTTTGTGGCGCTACAGGAGGTCGATGTAAATACAGAACGTTCCGGAAAAGGATTGAACCAGGCTAAAGAACTGGCTAGGCTGACCGGAATGAATTTCTTTTTTTCGAAAGCCATCGATCACCAGGGGGGCGATTATGGCGTTGCCGTCCTGTCCAGGTTTCCAATCCTTGACTCAACCCGGTTTATTCTACCAATAGATCCAGCAATAGGAGGGGAAGTCAGGACCATAGCGGCCATTACGGTAGAGGTAGCAAAAGGGAAAAAGATCATTTTTGCCAGCACCCATCTGGATTTGAAAGAACCCAACCGACTGACCCAAGCAGAGTTGATTATCAGGAATTTTAAAGAAAATGGGCTTCCAATGATTCTGGGAGGTGATTTTAACGCACTGCCTGATAGTAAAGTAGTTAGCCTTCTCGACCAGAATTTTACCAGAAGCTGTCAGACGTGTTTACCTACCATACCGGTCGTAAATCCGAACCGAACCATCGATTTTATCATGTATAAACCAGATGCTACATTCAAAAGCATATCTACTAAGGTAATTGATGAGCAATATGCATCAGATCATCTGCCTGTACTGGTGGAACTGAGCGTCAAATGATAGTTTAATAAGGTGGAAATTGCCGACGTCATTGTGTTTAATACCCATTTTGGTCGTACAAGATCCTGTAATTGAGCTAAATAGTATTTCTACAGCAGCTTTTTGTAGAAATACTGAAAAAAAAATTCATCTGCGCAAAAAGACTGCGCAGATGCCTGAAACCTTTGTATCGTCAAGTTTATCAAACAAACGCCGACGATCATGAAATTCAACTTTTTTACCCGCAATGCCACACAGACACTCAACAATGAAGGGGCCAAAGCGTATGCCCTGACGCCTGAGGTGGAGTTGTATTCGGCCGTAGTGACGACAATGCTGAACGATTCGCACTATGAAAAATCGGACCAGCGTCTCGCCCGGATTCAGGAATTGACTGGAAAGGTTGACCCGGTATTTGTGGCTAAACTCGCTGTATATGTGCGGGAGCAGATGTACCTGCGTTCGGCCCCCGTTGTGCTGTTGGGCGAATTGGCTAAAGTCCACAACGGCGACGCTCTGGTCGGGCAGGCAGTTGGTCGGGCTGTGCAGCGCCCCGACGAGATAACTGAATTGCTGGCTTATTATCAGGTGACAAATCAGCGAGCAGGAACCAAGAAACTTAACCGTCTCTCCAAGCAGATGCAAAAAGGACTGGCAACGGCATTCAACAAGTTTGATGAATACCAGTTTGCCAAATACAATAAAGATACGGCGGTTAAACTTCGTGATGCGTTGTTTCTGGTTCATCCGAAAGCAAAGAATGAAATCCAGCAAGCCGTATTCAATAAAATTGTTGCCGGTTCACTGAACACACCGTATACCTGGGAAACCGAGTTAAGTGCCTTAGGGCAGGTGTTATTTGCATCTGAGGCTGAAAAAAACGCAGCTGTGCGAGTTAAATGGGAAGAACTGATCGACAGTGGTCGGCTGGGTTATATGGCTACACTGCGAAACCTTCGGAACATGCTCGAAGCCGGAATCAGCGGAATGCATGTCGAAAAGGTATGTTCATTACTGGCTGACGAAAAAGCCGTCCGCAACGCGAAGCAATTGCCATTTCGTTTCCTGTCGGCTTACCGTGAACTGAAAGCCCTGTCATTTGGACATGTACCAATGCTCCTTGAAGCGCTCGAATCCGCTGTTTATGCAAGTGTGGCTAACCTGCGTGGTTTCGGATCGCAAACGCGTGTTGTCGTTGCCTGCGATGTGTCGGGCTCGATGCAGAAAGCTGTTTCGCCCAAGAGCAAAGTGCTGTTGTATGACATTGGGCTGCTGATGGGAATGCTCCTACAGGCTAAATGTAAGAACGTGCTGAGCGGAATGTTCGGTAACAGCTGGAAAACAGTCACTCTGCCCTCACAGCATGTTCTGGCCAACGTCGATGAATTTTATCGACGGGAGGGAGAGGTTGGCTATGCAACCAACGGGTATCTGGTTCTCAATGATCTGATCAAGCGGAAATACAATGCCGACAAGGTCATGCTTTTTACGGATACGCAGTTGTGGGATAGCACTACCAATAATCAATCTGTGAACAACACGATGGCGGCAAAATGGGCCCAGTATAAAAATCTGTTTCCCGATGCCCGATTGTATTTGTTCGATCTGGCGGGATATGGTCAGGTGCCATTACGGGTAGAATCAAACGATGTCTATCTGATTGCTGGCTGGTCGGATAAGGTATTCGATGTATTACAGGCACTCGAAGAGGGCCAAACAACGCTAAGTGCAATTGACGAAATTGTGCTTTGATATCAGACCAAACCTATAAGGTCTTTGAGACCTTATAGGTTTATGGAGAGGTTTACAGGATGTCGTGGAGGTGAGTTACTTCGTAGCACCCAGGGGAGGAATCATGTGGCTTACACCATGAAGCGAGATGGTCCGGTTCGACTCCGGCTTGCCATGCCCTATGCTCACTTCGTTTGTAACTCCTGTTCGTTTAAACAATGCAGGTGCCGTAAAATAGGGTTACTTCGTTTCGGTCGATAGGGTCGCCGGTTCGAATCCGGCCAACAGATTTCTCTGTTGTAGCTCAGGGGTAGAGCATAAACCCTATTTGTCTGTTGCCCTGTATTGCTATTAGCAAGTGCCGTAGAGAAGAGTTACTTCGACTTTTAATCGGCAGTCGTCGGTTCGAGTCCGGCCATTGAATAACTTCCAGTGTAGCTCAGTTGGGTAGAGCGCCATACTCTTTTCGCCCGTTGCCTTGCTGTTATTAAACGATCAAACCGGTGCCGTAGTAAAGACTTACTTCGACCTTCACGTTGTCTTTACGCTTATTGCCCGGTTTGGTTGTTTTATCATCAATACACTCAGTGCATCCTACCGTTCACGAAGTTCCTGCTGAAGCGGGTTTGGCATTGAACTAACTTTAGAGCATTGACATGTTCCGTTACGTCAATGCTCTACCAGGATGCTCAAAGACTTCTTTGCTACCTTAGGCCGAATCTATACGTTCATTATGTCGGTCGTACTGGCCGTCATTTTGGGAGCGGCAACCTGGGTTTGCTGGGGATTTTATGAAGAAGAGCAACAGCAGAATGAATTTACGAAAGAAGGAAAGCTCGTATCTGTACCTGTTGTTCAGGCGAACCAGCAACAGAAATCCTGGCGCGATATATTAAGCAACAGCACCTACCTCACAGTCAGATACAACCATAAAGACTACCCAATCCGGTTCGTTATGGACAGCGTGTTTATTGGGTCGGGTGATGACGTCTCACTGCTGTATCACCCTCGTTATGATGCGTTCCGACAGCCAAATAGTGGTGTTCATTTTAATCGATCTACTCTAAAATCGCGCCTGATCGATTGGAGCACGGTAAGTACATTTAGCACTGAAAATCGCCTTCTGCTGCTATGTCTGGTACTGGCAACGGCATCGTTTTTTGTCATTACGGGTGTTCTGGTAACGATTCTGCCGCTGACTTTTTTACAGGATATAGCCCGGATCGTGCTTGTCATTGTGCTTTGTATCGCCTGTATTTTCTTTACCTACGATAGCTGGAAATATTACGAGTACTATCAGGCCCTGAAACGGAATGGGCATCCGGTAACCGTTCAGGTGCTGGATACGCAGCGAATTTCTCATCGGCGAAGTTCCAGAACCAGCTCTGGGTGGTATGAGTATCGCGCAAGGATACTATATCAGCAACAGGAACGCATCATTCCAATCAGTAGCGATGATTTTGACGCGCTAAAACCTCCCGGCTCACTGCAGGCATATTATGATGAGTCGATGAATGATTTTATGTCGGTCGATTTCCCTCCTGATTACATCCGACTTTTTATCCCACTATTTTTTGGCTTTCTGGTATTCATGCTCATGCGTAACGGAATTTTCAGGAAGGAAACGGGTAACTTGGCTAACAGGTAATCAGGGCAATGGGATTCTGGAAGAAACTGCCTTCTGGCCCCTTAACTGCACGGATTCCCAAAAAGCCAGTTCGGCATGAACGCCCGTACGTGGGTCATTGACAAAATCGCTTACCGATTCATAGGAAGTCATAACACCCTGGTCGAGGTATCCGAAAGAGGTGCCGACGGTCAGGGCTTCCCGGCTGTCGTGCGTGACGAACAGGGCTGTCATCTGGTATTGCCGGGCCACCCGCCCGAACAGGTTTTGCATGGTAGCGCGTGTTTGCGCATCGAGGTTACCGAAGGGCTCATCAAGAAGTAACAGCCGGGGTTTTATGATCAGTGCGCGCCCGAACGAAACCCGCTGACGTTGCCCTCCCGATAACTGACTGGGTTGTTTTTTTCCCTGATTGCTAAGTTCCAGATCGGCCAGTAGTTCATGTACCTGGTGATCGACCTGTTCGTTCGTTACTTTTCTGATACGAAGCCCAAACGCTACGTTCTCAAATACATTCAGGTGCGGAAACAATAGCGGTTCCTGATAGAGATAAACGACCTGACGAAGTTCCGGAGGTACGCTCAGAATGCTTTGCCCATCCATGCGCACCTCGCCGGTATCCGGCGTTTCGAGTCCGGCCAGAATTTTTAGTAAGGTTGTCTTGCCACAGCCTGACCGACCCAGAACTGCCATCACCTGACCTGCCGGAAGATCGAATGTAAGGTTATTCAGGACAAGCGTTTGACCGAATTGTTTTGACAGGGAAGTTACGTCAAGCATAATGCGAAAATAAGACATTTTTCATTGACCAGCGGGCTCATGGTAAACGACTAGCTTACAGTAATGTCGCTTAGTCATACAACAGGTAGATCGGCTGGTCGCCATGTGTTTATAAGTAGGGCAGGAGTTGTCGCGAAGCGGGTTTTGTGGGGACTTAATTGCCGAGATGGCCAGCAATTGATTTAGAAAATTTAGGCAGAGTTCAGTTCGAAAAAAATCATCAGAACGTTCGCAGTAGCCGTGCCGCGCTTACCTCTTGCGTCACCAAAGAAACGTGGCACAGCATCCTGCGAACGTTCTGATGAATGGGAATACGATTTTCCGCCTTATCTGGATTGGTAGGTAACCTGTACAAGATGAACAATATAAGGAAAAAACTTGGTTTAAAGCAAATTGAAGCCTACATATCGATTTTTTGGCCTTATTGCACCTTCACTTCAACTGACCTGAACTAGAATGAAACTGGTGTTACGTGCTTTGGTAGTTTTGCTTGGACTACTCATTATTGTCTTGCTCGTGAATACAATCCGATTGACCTCGCATCAATTGACAAACGTACCACCAGCAACTCCGATCCATGTTCCCGATTCGGCAATTCAGCGGCTGGCGGGAGCCATTCGAATTCCCACCGTTTCGTACACAGATTACGCACTGACAGACACTACTCAATTTGATGAATTCCTGACTTATATAAAGGCCTCCTTTCCGCTTGTTCACCAACGGCTAAAACAGGAAACATTTAATCAATATGGCCTACTCTTTGAATGGGAAGGCCGCAATCCGTCCCTGAAACCGATCCTGTTGATGGGTCATTATGACGTGGTACCTGTAATTCAGGGAACGCAACGGATGTGGAAGAAACCACCTTTCGACGGCGTTATCGAGGATGGGTACCTCTATGGTCGCGGAACACTCGATGATAAAATGAGTGTAATCGGGTTATTGGAATCGGCCGAATATTTGTTACAAAGCGGTTTCCAGCCCGAACGCACCCTGTTTCTAGCCTTCGGACACGATGAGGAAACCGCAGGCTTTCTCGGTGCTCAGACGATTGCCGCAGCGTTGAAAAAACGATCAGTTTCACTGGAATATATTCTGGATGAAGGGGGAATCATTAAAACCGATGGTGTGTCAGGAATGCAAAAACCGGTAGCGCTGATCGGAATCAGCGAAAAGGGCTACCTGAGCCTGGAATTGACAGCGGTTGGAAAAGGCGGCCACTCGTCGATGCCTCCTCCGCAAACCAGCATCGGAATGGTGGCCGAAGCCATCAGCAAACTGGAAAAACATCCGTTTCATGCCCGCCTGAACGGTGGTGTCGATCACCTGCTGGATTATCTGGCCTCGGAGGTATCATTTGGGCAGCGAATTGTCTTTGCCAACCAATGGCTGTTTGCTCCGCTAATTGAAAAGACACTGGCCCAGACAAAATCAGGTAACGCTTCCATCCGGACAACAACGGCCCCTACCATTTTCCGGGCTGGTGCTAAAGATAACGTGTTGCCCATTGATGCGACGGCGACCATTAATTTTCGGTTGTTGCCCGGAGATACCGTCGAAGGAGTAATTGAACGAGTGAAAGAAATTATCGAAAATGATAGCATTACGGTCAGTGTTTTGGGCAAGGGGAATAATCCGGCCGCCGTATCTGATCCTGAAACGCCTGCTTTCCTGACGATTCATAAAACGATAAAAAGTGTTTTCCCGGATGTAGCCGTTGCCCCGTATATTATGCTTGGTGCTACGGATTCCAAGTTTTATTCCGCATTATCAACCGCAATCTATCGATTTTCACCCCTGCCTTTGAACGACGAAGGAACGCAAACGATTCACGGAACAAACGAGCGAATTGGTGTTAAGGACTATCAAAACATGATCCGATTTTATGTGGCTTTGATTAAAAATAGCCAGTCATAAATTGGGGATTGCTGGAGCGTTTTTGTTTACGGCTGGCAGATCCGGCTGTAAGCGGTTTCCTGAAGTCATAAACGACTATTTAAATCTGCCTGACAATTGCCTTCTTGTTCAGCCACAACAGCAACGCGGCAGGCAGCAGCAGCAACAGCGCGGCTACAGCGGCCAGCCTGCTGTTGGCTTCACCGACAAAGAGATAGACTTGAACCGTCAGGGTCCGGACTTTTCCGACACTGAGGTAGTTCGTTAAACCAAAGTCGAACCAGGCGAGCAGAAAGCTTTGGAACAGGCACGTAATGAGCAGTGGACGAGCCAGCGGCAACAAAACATGCAGGAAAGCCTGTCGTTGTGAACAGCCCAGCGTTCGGCTTAATTGCTCATACTGAATAGCCTGTTGCCCCCAGAAACTTCGAAAAAACAGCGTGCAGAAGGGAATCGTGATCAACAGTAAGGCGACGATAACCCCTGCAATCGAACCGGATAAGTGAAGCCGGATAAAATAAGGCTGTATCAGAACCGCCAGCAGTACTGGCGGCAGCGCATAGGGGAGGTAACTCAGGGTAATCCATCGGGCAGGGTGCTTGGAAAGTGCCACCGCCCGGGCAATAACAAAGCCCAATCCTGTTGACAAAATGGAGACTGTTGTGGCAATAAACAAACTCAGAAGTAAGCCGATACCCAGTTCGCCATCGACCGAGAGTAGCCTTGCCAGCACGTCGAAGGAGTACGTGGGTGGAAGTATGTCCGGAAACCGCCAGTACTGACCAAGTGCCAGTAAACCCAGTAAGACAAATGGCAGCCCGAACACCACGATCAATAGACTGGTCAGGGTTGGGTTAGATCGCATGGCGTTGGGTTAATTTGGTTGCCCAGAAAATAATGGCCATCAGTACGACCGTGCTTAAAAATCCAATGAGATATCCTGTTGGTAATTCAGCAAGATCGAACCGCTGGAGTCGCGTCGTAATAAATACAGATAGCATCTGTGGGTACGTACGGCCAAGTAACAGCGGAATATCGTAGGCTCCCAATACGGCCACACCGTAAAGAACCAGCGTAGGAGCCGCCCGCTGAAGGAGAATCGGGACCGCCACTCGCCGATGAAACTGACTTTCTGTTGCGCCCAATGTTCGTGTCAGATTTCGTAGATCGTCCAGCCGGACGTCGTCGTAGAGCGACTGGAACAGGAGGGTGAAAAATGGAAATGCCAAGACGACCTGAGCCAGAATAATGCCTAAACCAATTCTATCCTGAATCATTGCCGGAAAATTGTCTGGTGTGCTGGTCAGGCCGATTGTGTGGGTAATTCGTGACAGCCAGCCCGACCCGCTCAGCAACTGAAACAGATAAAACGCCACCACCAGCGACGGAAACAGCAACGGCACGTAAAGGAGTGTCGGAAAGGGGGTAAGTTTCAGCATAGACTGCCGTTTTAGAACCAGAGCCAGTGCGATCACTACGGCCAGTCCTACCGAAATAATCGCCACGTACAGGCTAAAGCCCAGCGAAAAGAGCAGCGATGCTTCAGTGGGAAGTTGTTGCCAGTATCGCCCGGTAAGCCCTGTGGCCAATGGACCTGTCAGACCAATGCTAGTACTGAAGGCATTGAACAGTCCTGCCAGCGGAAAGCCTAAAATGAATAAGGCATAGAAGACAAGTGTACCTTTCCGAATTATATTATTTCTCGATAACATAAGTCCGGAAATCTTTATAAAGTCTGGTCATATACGCCGGCGCGGGCTCCTGGAAAGCCATTCCCAGAATCGATTCGCGTTTGGGAGCATGCTGGCGGGTCGGTAAATTCTCGAACCTGGCGCGGTAACTGGCAGGGAGTTTTTTTAGGTCCAGCACCGTATGATCACCCCAGACGTTAGGGTCCATTTTTTTCAATTGAGCTTCCGGCGACATCAGGAAGTTAGCTACCAGCATGGCCGCTTCGGGGTGCTGGGCCTGTTTGATGATGCCCATATAGTGCGAATTCTGAATGGTGCCGGGTGCGGGCACGTAGGCACGGGCTGTTTTTGGGAAAAAACCAAGATTTACCTTATTGTCCACTTCAGCATCATTGTTGGAGAACGTAAAAGCGACTTCGCCGTTTGCAAACAGCTGGTGCAATGTTGAAAGTTGTTCTGGAAACGTTTGCCCCTGTTTCCAGAAATACGGTTTTAACGTATTGAGCTGTTTCCAAAGTTCGCCCGACCATTTGGTATAAACGTCTTCGCGAAACTTACCCTGAAACAGTTTCGGATCACCCGAAAGGGCAATCATCCAGGATTTCAGGAGTGTCATTCCCGTAAACTCATTGGGTATGGTCATTTGGCCGGGATGTGCTTTTATATAAGCCGGAAAATCGGCAAACGACTTTGGCGGGGCCGGAACCTTCTGAGAGTCGTAAATAACGGCCAGTTGCACGTTTCCCCACGGACATTCCATGCCGGAAACAGGTTGCTGAAAATCGGTGCCAATAAATGGGTTCGAGAAATCGATGTATTGGGCATTGGGCAACTTATCCGTTACAGGACCGAGTAAGGCATCGATCTGCCGAAGCTGGTAAAACGTTTCGCCGTTGATCCAGGCCAGATCGATCTGGCTTGGTTGGCCCGCGTCGTGTTCGGCTACCAATGTCTGCACAATCTGTGCGCCCTGACCGGCAGATATCTGCAAGTCGATACCGTATCGCTTCCTTATCGCTGGTTTAACATATTTGTTCATGTAATCATTGATATATGGGTCGCCGAGCCACATAAAAAGCGTGACTGGCTGGTCACGACCGCGTTCCTCTATTTGTTCCCAGGATTGCTTCAGAATGGTGGCCGGATCTCGTTGTTCAGACGATGAGCAGCGAAGTGCTCCGATCAAAAAGACGATAAAAATGCTTCTCTTCATGGAAAAAATGGTAAACATTGCCGGAGAACTTGTCGCTGTAAACTACACAGGAAGGCCAACCTGACAAGGTAAATAAAATGCCGGTCGCTTCGCAAAAATAGAGACGGTCCGCTCAGTGAACGGACCGTCTGCTCAAACACACCTAATTAAACAAAACCAGATAGGAGGATTGGTGGAAGCCGTACTTACGAATGAAGGCGACGTTTGGTTTGTACCGGTTTGTCATTTTTGTTAAAATAAATACCGTACACCAAATTGAAACTGGCGTGGTGGCCCTGCATTTCGTTGCACAATACCGCTTCCACGTGGGCCAACCTGAATCTGGTTGCTTTGCGTCGCATTGTTTGGGTAGCCACTGAGGTTATTGGTATTCAGCACATTGAAAATATCGGCCCGGATTTCAATCCGTCGGGTTTTAGCGCCCACGGGCAGGTTGTATTGCAGGCTTACATCAATCACCTTCGACCAGGGTAGCCGATCTGAGTTGCGGCTTTCGCCGGGTTGACGGTCGGTGCTCCCATTGTACGTATCGCCAAAGGCACTGCCATCACCATTAAGATCACTGCTGGTTAGTGGCCTGTCATCGGGACCAAGCAGCGGCTTTAAATTCTGATCGACAACTACGTATTTTGTCGCGTCGGGAATTCGGTTGATTGGCTGTCCACTCTGAAGTAAAGCGGCTAGTGTTGCCGTAAATCGCTGGCCGACATAGTAGTTAAAAATACCGTTGATAATGTGCCGCCTGTCGTTCACGGATGGGCCCCATTCGGCGCTGAAATTGTTAGCGTCCATCGCTCGGAAATTGACATCTTCCGTGTCGTTATACAATCGCGAAAGCGTGTAAATAAGCCGGTAAGCATAGGCATCGCTGGCCCGTTCTTTCTGTAAATTCAAACTCAGTGCCGTATAGCGCGAACGCCCCTTGTCTTCGGTCATTACCACACTCTGCGCAACACCCGTTAGCATCTGACCGTTAATGGTTCCTGCACTGTTGGCGATGGGCACGGGCCGGGTAAGGTTAGCTGCATCGGTCGATCGGGCGATTTTTTGCTGAGCGCTCACATTATAATCCCAGGCCGACGGGACATTCAGGTTTGTGGTACGGAAGAGGTTATAAGACTCATTGTAAACCACATCGGCATAAAACAGTAACTTGTCACTCACCTGGTACTGATAGCCAAGCGTTGACTCAAACGTGTAGGGATTCTGATAGCCACTGGGATTCAGAATACGACGTTCGCCACTGAAGTTATTCCGTTGTCCGGCAAATGAAGCCGCCGATGGCCCCTTCAAATAACCGAACGACTGCCCCGCACTGTTGTAGCCGGGACCAACCGTCTGATTGCCGTCAAACGTCACCCGGTTCAGGTCTGTGTTGGCGGGTAAAATGCCTTTCTCGGCAAAATACTGCAATTGCCGTTTGAAGTCAGCCCCCGTATTATTCTGCTGTAGGGCATCGCTATAGACAGTATACAAAATCTTGTCGTAAAACAGCCCGACACCACCGCGAACGGACGAACGGCCACTGAGTTTATAATTGAAACTGCCACGCGGAGCAATGTTGTTGAAATCGCCCGAACTGGCTCCACCTTTCGAAAGATTATCGTAATCATAGCGCAGACCCAGCGTCAGGTTCAGGCGCGGGCCAGCCGTGATCTGGTCTTCAACATAAGCTGTATAAATGGTTTGGGTTGTACCGAATGATGCCGGACGTAGTTCAACTGAATAGCCGAGCACTTTAGCATCAGCCGGGATGTCGGCAGGACTAAGGGCTGCTCCCAGATTTCGTTCGCGGAGTCCGGCTAACTGGGCGGCCGTTAACTGAACGGTGTAACTACCATTGGGATTGCCGCCCCCGAACAGCCGATGTCGCGCACAGATGATCTCGGCACCAGCCCGGATGGTGTGATTACCGCGATAAAAGGAGACCTTTTGCTGGACCTGAAGTGTATTCTCGTGGGAATCGAACAGATAACCGGGGTGGCCAAGGTAGGCAATGCCCTGGCCAGCTGGATTGAGCACCGTCACGTCGGGGCTGTCTGGATTCGTTGCGCGGGCGTAATTCCAGCGGAAGCTGCTGTACTGGATGTTGGTTTCAGACGCGAATCGGGCGGTGGTATACGTATTACGTGAGGCTATCAGCATTGAATTCCGGTCCTGCGCGTTGGCTGCCGACGGAAAGGCGATACCGCCCGTAAGACCACCCGCCTGACGCCCAATGGCTACCTGCCCAATATTTACCCGCAACGAAGATTTAAAGCGATCGGTCCAGAACTGATCCAGTTTCCCGGAAATATAGGTAAATCGATTGGTGCCGCGCACCGTTTCATTGACACCTAATTGGGGCGAGGTCAGGAGATTGTCTTTAACATCGGTTGTGTGTTCTGCATTCAGGTAATAGAACGTTTTGTTTTTGACCAGTGCGCCACCGATACCAAAACCGCCCTGGTAGCGGGCGAATCCATCTTTCACCTGATTGCCCGACAGATCGCGTAATGGATAGCTTGTCTGGGCATCGATCACGGAACCGGGCCGACTTAACAGGAAGATCTCGCCAGTGGTTTCGTTGCTGCCTGACTTACTCGTGATGTTGATAATACCGCCCCCCGTATTTCCGAATTCGGCCGAATAGTTATTGGTCAGCACTGTCACATTTCTGGTAAATCCAACGGGAATGGCGAATTTCTGACCGCCCAGAAAACGCTCATTGTTGTCCATCCCGTCAATCATGTAGTTATTGAAAAGCCCATTGGCACCGTTGATACTCACGTTTGGGGCTTCGGCAAAGAAACCCGTTGCCTGGCTCACATTCGGGAGTCGATACAACACACGGGTAATATCGCGTCCTTCGACGGGCAATTCTTCCACTTTTTTGCCATCCAGTTCCGACGATACTTCAGCGTTGGTCGTATTGATACGGGAAGCACTCGTACTTCTGACGTTCACTTCCGTTAAGTTGATTTCGCGTTTTGTGGGTAGTAGCAACGTGACGCTCCGCCGGTAATTGGCCCGGAGAATGATGTTTTCGGCGTTCGTTTCGGCATATTGGTCGGTTTCTTTGGTGTAGACCCGATAGACTCCATTTAGAGAAAGCGAACGAAATAAAACCTTCCCATTGACATCGGTTTGTGCAGACAGAGTAAGGCCAATAGACGGATTTTCGAGATAAACCGTTTGACCGGCGCTTGCCTGCTGACGGGTTAGCTCACGGACGCTAACATCCAGGTCGGCAGTTTGGGCAACAGTTGTTATTGCCAGGCTCATCATGAGCCAGAAAAGAGAAAAATTTCTCATAGGTTGTACTGGGGTAAATAAATAATCAAGGTAAAGCGTGACTGAATCGGCTTGAGTAGATACTACGCAGTCTATTTACTGACACAGGACCGTCGTAGGTGAGCTTAGATCCTATATGACCTACTCCCTACACCGGTTCAATGGCGATTAAAAAAACTGATTAGCAGGAAGCGGGTGGAGCGCGCAGACCATAGGAATGCGTTGCCTTGTTGATGGAACGATAAACAAGGGTGTTGAACGGGCCCCAAGCCGTAACGATCAGTACCCATATTTTATGTGCCAGACTGCTAAAGGCGCCTGATAGCCAGACTCCTGACCGTAGATCAGAACGATTATTCCAATCGGTTCGGATAGCTGACAGAGTCATTACTCCATCGAACGAATTGCTTAGGAAATTCGCCAGCGAGGCCCCGAGTTGTGGGGTTTGCCATGGAAGGTTTGCCAATAAATGAGCTGGACGATTTTCCAGAATCCGCTGATCAAGGCCAAAGAGAAAAACACCTCCCCGTTGGTCGTAACCAACCGGCAACTGGCCATGAGTCAGCGCATTAGCGGCTGCACGCAGGTCACTAACCCTCAGATCGGGGCAGTCATTCCCGATGACAATCACCTGATCGAAGCCTTTCGTTAGCACAGCTTGTACGGCATTGCTCAATTGTGCTCCAAACGGTGCCGAATAATCAGTGGTTGATACTATTTCGGTTGAATGTACACAGGTTAGTCCGGCAGCCCGTACTTTTGCAACAGCCAGCTGTTGCATGGCAACCCAAAATGCCCTATTGCGTAGCGTTCCTTTACTCTCCGATGCCCGCTGACCGATGGCAAGCCGTTTGCGGGCAGCATCGAGGTGTGCCGGTAAGATAAATAGCAGGACGGCCGTTCGAGGGTAGCGAGTACTCATTCAGTTACAAACTAACAATCTAATTTCAGGTCTTCAGACCTTGTTTATGGTAAACCTACGCAATGGCTCGATGGTTAGTTTTCATGCAGGGCAGACAAAATATCAACTTTCGAAGGAACCAACGCTGATGAATCTAAACATCGGCTATCTTTGCCCCGTTTTGACCCGCTCGTAAAACGACAAGGCGTTAGCCCTTTTTATGGAAGATAAGAAGCATTTGGACTCTGTCACCGCTGCCGGTCTGCTGGTAGCAATGGGTATTATTTATGGTGACATTGGTACATCGCCCCTGTATACACTCAGGGCTATTATTGGAGCTGGGAACGTCATTCGGGCCGATGTTGTGAGGGGCGCTCTTTCGTGCGTGTTCTGGACACTGACGCTACAAACGACGGTTAAGTATGTAATCCTGATTCTACGGGCCGACAACCGGGGTGAAGGTGGTATTTTTGCTTTGTATGCACTGGTTCGCCGACACGCCAGGTGGCTTACACTACCAGCCATTATTGGTGGCTCAGCCTTGCTTGCCGATGGAATTATCACTCCGCCTATTTCGGTTTCTTCGGCTGTAGAAGGACTTCGGTTGCTGTATCCCGCAATAACCGAAGTGCTGATTATCAAGATCGTTATTGCTATTCTGACTGTTCTGTTCCTGATCCAGGCCTTTGGCACGAGCGTAGTTGGTACAGCTTTCGGACCGATCATGCTGGTCTGGTTTGTCATGTTGGGCACCCTTGGCATTGTTCAGATTGCGCAGGCGCCAGGCATACTGGCGGCTCTTAATCCCTACTATGCGTGGTGGCTATTGTCAGAATATCCGGGTGGCTTTTGGTTGCTGGGGTCGGTTTTTCTCTGCACAACGGGGGCCGAAGCGCTCTATTCCGACATGGGCCACTGCGGCCGGGCGAATATTCGGGTTAGCTGGGTTTTCGTTAAAACCTGCCTGATCCTGAATTATTTCGGTCAGGGTGCGTGGCTGGTAAGCCAGGAAGGAAAAGTATTGGGAGCGCGCATTCCATTCTATGAAGTCATGCCGCCCTGGTTCCTGACTATTGGAATCGTAATTGCCACTGCTGCTACGGTTATTGCCAGTCAGGCGCTCATAAGTGGCTCGTTTACACTCATCAGCGAGGCCATCCGTCTGAATTTCTGGCCTAAAGTTCGACTGCGATATCCAAGCGTTCAGAAAGGCCAGCTTTATGTGCCTAGCGTTAATCTGTTGCTTTGGGCTGGTTGTGTAGGTGTCGTTCTCTACTTCCGCGAGTCGTCGAATATGGAAGCAGCCTACGGTCTGGCCATTACGCTAACGATGCTCATGACTACACTTCTGATGTCGTATTACTTGTATACAAAGAAATACCAGGCCTGGGGCGTTGTCCTTTTTCTGACCGTTTATCTGGGTATCGAAGGCTCGTTTTTGGTCGCCAATCTGATCAAATTCCCGCATGGTGGCTGGGTATCACTGTTGATTGGGTTTACAATTGCGAGCGTCATGTACATCTGGCTACAGGCGTTCCAGATCAAACTCCGCCTGACCGAATACGTCCGGATCGATCATTATGTGCAGGCAATCAAAGAACTGAGTCGCGACATCAGTATTCCGAAATACGCTACCCATCTTGTCTTTATGAGTAATGCGGCCCGGCAATCGGAGATCGAATCTAAAATTATTTATTCGATCTTCCAGAAACGACCTAAACGGGCTGATATCTACTGGTTTGTCCATGTCGATATCACCGACGATCCCTATACGATGGAATACAAAGTGAATACCATCGCTCCGGATGATGCCTATAAAGTGACATTCAAACTTGGGTTTCGGGTCGAGCAACGGATAAACCTGTTCTTCCGGAAAGTAATTGAAGACATGGTGAAAAATAAAGAAGTGGACATTACCAGCCGTTACGAATCACTTCGGGGTCAGAACGTTATCGGTGATTTTCGGTTCGTGGTACTGGAAAAATTCCTCTCCTTTGAGAACGAACTGCCCGTCCGCGAACGATTTATCATGAACCTTTACTTCGGCATCAAAGGCTTCACCACATCCGAAGATCGCTGGTTTGGGCTGGATAGCAGTTCCGTTAAAATCGAAAAAGTACCGCTGGTTATCCGGCCAGTTGAAAACGTTAAACTTAAACGAATCGCATCCTGAGTGTATAGTTTTCGGGTCAGAGTTTTGAGCAAAAAGCGCGTTGGCTAATCCGACTGATTGCAAAAACGATGAACCCCTAACTGTAAGCTGTAAACTATAAACTATGAAACTTTTGATCACCGGCGGGGCCGGATTTGTTGGCTCATCGCTGGCTATTGCACTCAAAAAAAACTACCCTGATTACCAGATTTTTGCGCTCGATAACCTGAAACGACGCGGTTCAGAACTGAGCCTGGCGCGGCTCAAAGCAGCCGGCATCGACTTTGTTCATGGCGATATTCGAAACAAGGAAGATTTCGATTCATTACCCGCCGTCGATACGGTCATCGAAGCCTCGGCTGAGCCATCCGTACTGGCAGGTCTGGATGGTACACCCGATTACCTCATCAATACCAATCTCTTTGGTACGGTCAATTGCCTGAACTACGCACTGAAGCACAAAGCCAATTTCATTTTTCTCTCGACGAGCCGTGTCTACCCGATCAAAACCATCGAAACATTGAATTTCGAGGAGGCCGAGACCCGCTTCGTATTGACTGATGATCAACCAGTAGCGGGGGTATCGTCGCGCGGAATTGCCGAGAATTTCCCGCTCGATGGTGCCCGGTCGCTGTATGGCACAACGAAACTTGCCTCTGAATTGCTGATTCAGGAATACAACGAGTTTTATGGCCTGAAAACGGTTATCAATCGCTGTGGGGTCATTACCGGTCCGTGGCAAATGGGTAAGGTCGATCAGGGTGTCATGGTTCTCTGGATCGCCAAGCACTATTTTGAGCAACAACTGGCCTATATCGGCTACGGCGGAACGGGTAAACAAACCCGCGATATGCTTCATATCGACGATCTATACCGGTTGATCGATTGGGAGTTACATAACCTGGATAAAGTCAACGGTGATATTTTGAACGCCGGTGGCGGAGTTCAAAGTAGCGCATCGTTACAGGAACTGACCAAAATTTGTCAGGAAATAACCGGAAAAACCATCCCGATTAAGGAGGTAACCGAAAACCGGGCGGCCGATATCCGACTTTACATCACCGACAATACGAATGTAACAGCGAAGACCGGCTGGTCACCTCAACTGGGCATCCGCGAAATCGTAACCGACATCCATGCCTGGCTTGATGCAAACCGGGCCGCTCTGGAGCCGATATTGCGATAGTAACATACTAACTAAGTGCAAAATCTGGAATAAGTTTCCGGCGGTTGGGGGATTGAAAAGCAAGGACAATGTACTGTTTTTCAATCCCTTCTTCAACTAAGCGGTTAGCTATTTTCAAATCCGTACCGTCATGTTGGATATATACTTTGGCATCTGGTTTTACGTCTAGATGGACGAACGGTACATACTCCCGGCGGTTGTGGCCCCAACCTATCGAAAAAAGTAAATAATGGCCACGCTCCTCGTCCATGATGACCTGCGTTTCCGACTGCTCATCAGATGGAGTCATACGGCCAATTTCTTCGATTATCTGCCGAACGATTGCTTTATGCTTTTTCAGTCTATCCATTGGATTATTGTTTGCTGATCTTCGTCAAAAATAAGCAATAGCACGGCGTATCGTTTTAAGATGCCGATAAAAAACGAATCATCAAAAAAATCGGTATATACGCTGGCTGGGATCGCCAGATAAAGTTTGCGGTCAGGTTCATCAGTTTCCAGTGCTACCTTGTAAATCAAAAACTGCCCAAGAGCATCCTCGAACTCATCCAATGTTGACGCACCTAAGAAGCTTTTGATTTCAACGGCAATTTTTTGAGTTCCGCGCTGAGCAGCCAATAATTTTTCGGCTGCCAGATCGACGTAGCCTTTTCTTCGTCCTAATACAAGTCGTAACGGATCATGGGTAATCTGCCACGATTCTTTCTCAAGAGCAGTACGAACAATATCATGGTAAGCGTCTTTGGCAGGCATAGTCAATTTTTTTTGCCGAAATTACCACTTTCCGAATCCTGGTTTGATAAAGTTGAGAAATCGCAACTGGGCATCCGCGAAATCGTAACCGACATCCATGCCTGGCTTGATGCAAACCGGGCCGCTCTGGAGCCGATTCTGAAATAAGAGAGCGCTAATACGTAAAGCCCACTGAACTGATGAATACAAAATCAGTTCAGTGGGCTTTGTCTTGTAATCAAACCGAGATTAGCTTAAATCAATTTGGGAGGAAATACCAAAACCAGTTTACCGGCTTGTAGCTGTAAACACCATTGCCACCCCGTTCATACAATACCGCAGCCCTGTCGGTTCTGGTCCGTCATTAAAAACATGACCAAGATGAGCGTCACAGACGGAACAGCGAATTTCGGTACGGTAACCGTCGGATTCCGAATAAACGGCATTCGGTACGATCGGCGCATAAAAGCTTGGCCAGCCAGTCCGTGAATCGAACTTGGTCGCGGATGAGAAAAGAGGATTCCTGCAGCAAACGCAGCTATAAGCTCCCGGCCTGTGTTCATGGGTCAGTTCGCTGCTATTGGGCCATTCGGTTCCCCGCTCACGAGTAATCGTATATTGCGACCTGGTTAACATGGATTTCCATTCAGCATCCGACTTTTCAACCCGCCGACCGTTCGGGGAGGTTGCTCCGGCGGGTAGATGGTGTGGGGGCTTAGGTGTAGCAAAGTAGAAACCGTACAGCCAGATCGCTCCTGCAATCAGTAGGGCCGTGAAAACGAAAAGACTATTCTGCTTCATAGAAATCGCCCATTAAATTGACCGGTTGACTAAAGCGGTCAATGGGGCCATTGCTGTAACGGTTGCACGTTAGTATTCGTTTTCTTCACTGCTTTTTCCGGAATCAGCAGAACTGTGATTGCCGATTTGGTATTTGCGGGAAGTTTGACTTCAAAGCCAACTAATGTAGTGCCGGGGTTAGGCGCATCGTAGTCATGTTTTGGATCGGTTGGCCAGGTTTTTAGCGTGACTATTGCCGGTTCCTGAACCTGAAGAATCAATGTTTTACCATCCTTTGACAATTCTATTTTGTTTTCTCCAACAATCTTTGCTGTAGCTGGTGTAAGCATTGTCCATCGGACGGTAGTCTCCATCGGAAGAGTTTCCAGTTCATCCCGAACAACAACATAGTCTTTATTGACGATCGCAATCCCGCGGTTGGCCCTTGCCAGTGACTCTTTATAGATGTCGGTCAGGTCGGTAGTGACGCTCATGAACGAGGGCTTACTCGACGAGCCAGTGATCGGTGCCTTACCCTCAACCCGTTGAAGCTGATCGTTGATCGTGAGAGTATTATGCACGAAATTGTTGTATCGAAATACCTGCCAGCGCTGGGAATTCTGTTTGCCGTTCCATAAATCCACCCCTTTCGATTCCAGCGTTTCATAGTTCTGCATCCCAAAATCCATCGCCCAGCGAACGCCATCCGCTTCCATAATAAAAGAGCCAATATCCATGTGGGCATGGTTCGTTGAGGCACTCCCACCTTTCATAGCGACATAAATCGCGTTCGGATCAGACCAGGAAGTACGCATGAGACCAACCGGCGTTTTGCCCATACCTACCCACATCGTTGATTCGGGTTCCTTGATGGTCGTGATGCCAACGCTGTTACTCCAGAGAATGGCCGCCGGGAGCAGCCGGTTTTTGATGTGTTGCCGGGCATCGCTGGTTATCAGCCGACTCCGTTCTACCCAAAGCAGTGAAGGGTTTTTCTGCTTTTGGGCAAACCAGAACATCGCTGGTTGTAGCTCTCCGTTAAGTCCGGAATCAGAGAAATTAAACGCGTTGCTGGATGGCCCGGTCATGTTTTCCATGAACCCGGCCGTCTGTAGAAAACCGGGCTTTGTCGATAAGCCAAAGTCAGTGCCCAATGCTTTTTCAATGGCGCTTAAAAACATAACGTTAAAGCTGGTGCCGTAACCCCAATAGCCATATCCTTCGGGATAGGCACCATTGGGGTTATAGTCGCCCATGGGTAACACGATGGAATCGATGGATCGATTGATGATGCGTTTGGCCAGTTCGGGCTGGTCTTCATAAATCGCCATGGCTCCATAGGTCATTCCGGCATTACAGACCTGGTTCCAGTTGTGGCTTGCTTTCAGCCAGCTGTTGTATTTCGAATCCAGCGACGGTTCAATGCCTTTTTTCAGGATGGCTTCCTTAATGATTGACCGGGATTGATCGGGTAAATCCTTGTACAACCAGTCGTAGCCAATGGCAACGGCCATCGTCATCTCGGCTACGTCCAGAAAATGGGTCGGATTCCAGTCGCTGAATGCCGACAAGGTTAGCAGTTCTTTTTCGGCGCGTTTCAGGTATTTATCCTGATGAGTCATTCGCCAGGCATAGGATAGAAAAAACAGTCGGCGCAACGCTTCCCGCGATTTATCGAGTAAGCGACGGCCAATTTGAATCCGTTCCAGCGGTGCGGCTTCGAGTAATACATCCGATTCGGTTAGAATCGCCTGATGGAGTTTGTTCCAGGTTTTATCCGTTCCTACTGTCCGTTTTATCGCTTCCTCTTCGCCCTTAAGCAATAAAATTCGCGGGTGATCAGGTAATTTAGGCGTAGTGGCCAGATGATCGACCTGTGCCCGAACAGACGGTAATGACAGGCCCAGGACGACAATAAATGTCAGAAATAAAGTAACCGTTTTCATAACGGAAGCGCAGTTCAATAAGAAGTTAGTCGACGATGATAAGTTGAAAAGGGCATTTATTTACTTGAAAACGTTATTTTTCTGGCTGGAAAGGGCCAGGCCTGCCGACAGTATTTCAGTGCGTTATGGCTCATAAAAACTCAACGTTTATTCGTCATCAGTCGCTTGATCAAGCGATTCGTGGTAAGCAATAATCTGACGAAGGACATCAACGGCGATGTCAAAATGTTCTACACCCACAATTCGTTTATATTCATCCATTAGCCGATGCTGCTCCCGCTTAATAGCCAGTAAGTGTTTTTGGCCCTCCATAGTCAGGCTTATTTTTACACTCCGACCGTCTTTCTGATTCTTTTCAGTCCAGATAAGACCCTGTTCCTCTAATTCCTTTACCGTTCGACTCATCGCCTGTTTGGGAACTTTGGCCCGCTGCGCCAACTCACGATTGGTAATGCTCTTCAGGCTAATACTAGCCAGAAAAGGTATATAGGATAGTTTGAACGTGCCAATACCTGACGCGTTCATAGCTTGTTGAATGCTTCGTTCAAACAAACGCTTACCGGCCCACATCAGCCGTGCCCAGTTGCGGTCATTCGTACGCATGTAAGCCGCTAATTCTGACTGGATTTGTTCCTGATCCTCCATAAAATAGGCTTCTAAACTTGCCGAAAGGACCTGTATTGCTCAGTTACTTTTCGAGAAGTTAATTTCTGTTTTAAATAAATAAGACAATAGTAGTCATAATTGTTGACTATATAGTCAACAATTATGACTACTATTGTCTTCGAAAAAACGTATAAACGACCATGACCCTAAGCCACTTAAACATAGCTGTGCCTGATGTAGCACAAACCCGAGCCTTCTTCGAAACGTATTTTGGCTTTGAATGCACCGACGTGAAAGGAAAAGATGCCCTGGCTATCCTGATGGGTAAAAATGGATTTATTCTGGCATTAAGCAATTTTACTAAGAATCAAATCCCGCAGTATCCGTCTGATTTCCACGTAGGTATGGTTGTCGATACGCCTGAGCAGGTTATGGAGACGTACACCCGGATGAAGGCCGACGGTGTGTCGCTTGAGCACGAGCCCAAAACGTGGGGCGGGCGGGGAACGACCTCATTTTATGTGTTGGCTCCGGGAAATTTTCTCGTAGAAGTGCTCAGTGTAATCTGATGATTAACCGTGCGTCACTTCGGCAATTTCATCCGATACAGCCGAAACGGGTAGTCAACCTTATCTTCACCATTGTTATAGCGTTTGGTCCGCTGAATCTGAGCCGCTGTGAGGTACAGATAGCCATCCGGACCCACGGCAAAGCTGTCGGGCCAAAGCAGGCGGTTGTCGGTCACCAGGGTTTTGAGCTTGCGGTCAGCTGTGAAATAACGAACGGCTTTACGGGGCGAATCGGTCAGGTAAATAGTACCTGCTTTGTCGGCTACCATACCATGAGATACACCCGTTTCGGCCATTGTTTCAACGTGTGAGGCAACTTCAGCTGGGCTAAGTGCCGGGTCAGTCAGGTATTTTGTCGCAATCCGATATAGGTTAGTTTGCGTAATCGGGCGAAAATAAAGATAGGCAAAGTCTGTAGTGAGAGCGATGCCATTTACATTGCTACTGAACGGTGTTCCTTTGCTGTCCCTAACTTCTTTCCCGTCAATCGTCAATACAAAATTCGGATCGGCTTTGGTCGATTTATCGCCTTCGAGTACGGCGCGGCTCTTTCCCGATTTTAAATCCAGCACAAGGATGGCTGCCCGTCTGGGGTCCGACAGGTAAGCGATCTGTTGGCGTGAATCAATCTGAACATCGTTCAGACCCATACGCTCGCGGGGCTGGTCCTCGAATCGATAGATCTTCTCTACCTGATTGGTTGCCAGATTTATCTTCAGGAGCTTTATGCCCGTTGGAAAAGCAGGCATGCCAGAAGGGCTGGCCGGATCGAGTACCCAAAGTGCATCCGTCTGGTCGACAAATAAAGCCTGCACATTGATAAAGCGATTCTGCGGATTCAGTGAATCCCACTTGTTCCATTCCTCGTTGGGGTAGGGTTGTCGTTGTCCGTTGACAATTTCGGCAAGGCCGTAGTCATAATTGTCGGAATTTTTGGGAAACGTAACGAAAATGCGTTTTTCCTTCGATACACCGACACCAATCGGCTGGTGTTTACCAAACTCGGCAACAGTTTCGAGTTCTGGTGATTGGCCGGAGTCCGACGGTTTTACCTGGGAATTGGCCATAAAGCTACATAACAGTAGGCAGGGCAATAGGGAAAACGGCTTCATACACATGCAGTTCAGAGGATGCTATTGTAACGACTTCACCCGTATATGGTTCACAAAACAAAACATGTTGGTCTGATCACGCCTGAATAGCAGGACCAATCTGGATGCAAAAATCATACAAGTCTGGGCTATAAGTGCGTATCTTTGCCGTATGCTTTTGGAACAGAAACAACAGGAAATAGGGGCTGTCGATTCCATGCAGGCTACACTACCTGTCATGGAGGCATTCTATACGCTTCAGGGTGAGGGCGCACATACAGGGCGGGCTGCCTATTTCATCCGGCTCGGTGGCTGTGATGTCGGTTGCCACTGGTGCGATGTAAAAGAATCATGGGATGCCGATGCACACCCAAAATTAACGATTGAGACCATTGTGGATGGAGCGTTACACTATCCTGGCCGGATGGCGGTCGTTACGGGTGGTGAACCGCTCATGCACGACCTGACCGATCTAACGGATGCGCTACAGACGGCAGGGTTCCAAACAAACATCGAAACGTCGGGCGTATGCCAGGCCGTAACGGGTTCGTGGGACTGGATCTGCTTTTCTCCCAAAAAATTCAAGAAGCCCAATCCGGCTATTTTTGATAAGGCGGATGAGCTGAAAGTGATCATTTACAACCAGTCCGACTTTGCGTTTGCCGAGTCGTTCGTGCCGCATCTTCGCCCCGATTGCAAACTCTTTTTGCAAACTGAGTGGAGTCGTTCCAATGAAATGCTGCCTCGCATCGTTGATTACGTTAAAGATCATCCGCAATGGCAAATATCGTTGCAGACACACAAGTATCTGGACATTCCGTAAATCGCCGGATAACCAATAAAGGACAGTGGACAATGGCTCGTATAAGCCGTTATACAATCCTGATTTTTCATTGTTCATTCTTCATTATCCATTGTTCTATCGGACAGGATAAAAAGGCGCAGGAGCTTTACGCCCAGTCCATTAAGCTGTTTGGCGAGCGAAAAGCGAACGAGGCCATTCCATATATGGAACAGGCCGTTAAGCAGGACCCCAATTTTACGGATGCTTACCTGAAACTGGGGCAGCTTTATGAATTCGCCCGGCGCTACGAACCCGCTATAGCTGCGTACAGGAACGCGATACGGCTTCAACCCGACAGCCCGGCATCCGGAACGGCATATCAGTCATTGAGCAATACGCTGCTACGGCTTGGTCGTTATGCCGAAGCCTTACCGTATCTGGAGAAATTTCAGACGATGTTTCCTCCTCAGTCGGCTCAGGGACAGCGCGTTAGTCGGCAGATTGAATCCGCCCGCTTTGCCCAGGAAGCTATTCAGCACCCACAACCGGTCGATCCCAAGCCGCTGTCGTCGGTCCTCCAGACAACCCCTTCTCAGTATTTTCCCGTGTTGACGGCTGATGAACAAACACTTGTCTTTACGGCACTGAAACCCGAAGGCGATGAAGATTTAATGACGGCAACGTTTAATGGCGAAACATGGTCGCCCCCGACTTCTATTTCATCCGGTATCAATACGCCTGATAACGAAGGCACGGCCAGCCTCTCCGCCGATGGTCGGATGATCGTTTTCACGGCCTGTCAGGGGCGAAAAGGTTTTGGTAGTTGTGATCTGTACCTGAGCCGTAAAACCGGGGATGACTGGTCGGCTCCCGAAAATCTTGGTGCTACGGTCAATACCCGTTTTTATGAATCACAGCCTTCGTTATCGGCCGATGGGCGTCGGCTCTATTTCGTTTCTGATCGGCCAGGTGGCAAAGGACGACGCGATATCTGGCGCAGTGATCTCGATACCGAAGGAAACTGGCAGGAACCGGTCAATATGGGCGTACCTGTCAACACGCCTTTCAATGAAGCCTCACCCTTTATTCATGCGAATGGACAAAGCCTTTTCTTTGCATCAGAAGGTCATGTTGGTTTGGGAGGTTATGACCTGTTTGTGTCCGACAGCTCCACAACAGGCTGGACGGTACCAACAAATTTAGGCTATCCTATCAACACATCCGAAGATCAGGCATCCCTGTTCGTGGCGGCCAATGGAAAGCGGGCCTATTACTCGTTTGAGGAACAGAAAGATGGCGTATCCCAGAAATCCCGGTTGTATGCCTTCGAACTTCCAGAGGCTTTACGGGAGCGGGTAAAGCCCGTTAGTTACTTAAAGGGTGTGGTGGCTGATGCAAAAACGAAAAAGCCATTGGCTGCTACGGTCGAATTAATTGATTTAAAGACCAATCAAATTGTTTCGCGGGTTCATGCCGACGCCCAGACCGGCCAATATACGGCTGTTATGCCCAGCGGGGGAGAATACGCCCTATACGTGAGTGTTCCTGGCTACTTGTTCAAGAGCCTTTCCTTCGACTTCACCCAGAAGCCTAAAGCTGATCGGGAAGCCAGTACAGGAATGTCGCTGAACGTTCCGCTTGAACCGGCAGTAGCCGGAGAGACAGCGAAAGAAACACTGAATAATCTTTTTTTTGAATCGGGCCGGTATGACCTCGCCGAAAAGTCGCGCACAGAACTCGACCGGTTATCGGCATTCATGAAGGCAAGTCCAACGGTTAAAATCGAAATCGCCGGACATACGGATGACAAGGGAGAAGCAACCGCTAACCTGACGCTTTCTCAAAAGCGGGCGCAGTCGGTCGTGGCTTATCTAACCAAAGCGGGTATTGATCCAAGTCGTATTAAAGCGGTTGGCTATGGCAAAACCCGCCCCGTGGCGCCGAATACTACCGACGAAAACCGACGACTAAATCGGCGGATCGAGTGGCGAGTGCTTTGAGGTCTGAAAGTCAAGGGCGGGGAGCATGGAGAAGAACGCGTTCGGTTAGGGACATCCAGAAACCGCTATACGGTGCTCCTTTCCGTTCGTTCTTTTGCTTTCCTGCGGGATTTTTTTCAATTTTGTGTATGTTGTCTAAATACCATCTCTTTTTAGGGAACGGTATTTTGTTATAAAGAAGACAACTTAGTGCCAATCACATGACTTCCGAACACGTAAAGTGCCTGATCATCGGCTCCGGCCCGGCTGGCTATACAGCTGCTATATACGCATCGCGGGCTAACATGAAACCCGTTATGTATCAGGGACCACAGCCTGGTGGCCAATTAACCATTACCAACGAGGTTGATAATTTTCCGGGCTATCCTGACGGTGTTCAGGGGCCACAGATGATGCAGGATTTAGAAAACCAGGCCCGCCGATTTGGTACGGATGTTCGCTATGGTTTGGTGACCAGCGTCGATTTCTCCGGGCATCCGCACCGGGCAATCGTTGATGATAAACACGAAATAACAGCTGATTCCGTCATTATTTCGACGGGTGCATCGGCCAAATGGCTGGGGTTGCCCTCAGAAATGCGATTAAATGGCCGGGGCGTTTCTGCCTGCGCTGTTTGCGACGGATTTTTCTTTCGTGGGCAGGATGTGGCCATAATCGGTGCGGGCGATACGGCAGCCGAAGAAGCCAGCTACCTGGCTAATCTCTGCCGTAAAGTATATATGCTCGTTCGGCGTGACGAAATGCGGGCGTCGAAGTTCATGCAGCAACGCGTAAAAACCGCGCCAAACATCGAAATTCTGTTCAACACCGAAACCGTAGAAGTGCTTGGTGACGACGAAGTGTCGGGCGTTCGGGTGAAGAATACTGTAACGGGCGAAGAAAGCGTTTTAGACGTGACCGGCTTTTTCGTAGCCATCGGTCATAAACCAAATACGGACATTTTTCGGGAGTACCTTGAGATGGATGAGAGTGGTTATATCCTGACAGAAAAAGGAAGTACCCGAACCAACATACCCGGTGTCTTTGCCTGCGGAGATGCCCAGGATAACGTCTATCGTCAGGCCATAACGGCAGCCGGAACGGGTTGCATGGCCGCACTCGACGCTGAACGTTATCTGGTCACAGTAGAAATGCAGGAACAACAACTTGTTCATTAACTTACTAGTTTTCAGAGGTTAATTTTCAGCGGCCAGTGCACCCGAAAGCATGCGTCAGCCACTAAAAATTAACATCTGAAAACTCATCTTTGATGCTGATGAGAAAAACGGCTGTTCGATGGCTCCTGGCCATCAGTTGCCTGTGTTTTACCGTAACGGCACAGGCCCAGGAACGGGGGCGATTTAAGAAAAACCTTACGATTACGCCCAAAAATCAATTTAACCCGAATGCACCAGTCGTCGAACAGCCTCAAAAAGCGGATGACCCATTCGAGCAGGAAGCTACCCAACTGCGCTTTAATAGCCAGTTTGAGCCCAAAAAAGAACTTAATAAGGTCGTTAGTGAAGATACCAGCACAATTGACCAGGGTGAAGCCAGCGTTGTTGAAGTAATTGACTCAGTCCTTGTTGGTAATGAGTGGGTTAAAATCGCTGATTATTACGCAGTCTGGGATTCCCGAACCATTGACCCGTATAATATTAACCCACTTGAGTTTAACGAAGCTATCGATATTAAACTCTATGACCCGCCTGCAAACCGCTACTGGTCAGCTCCATTGAACGAAGGGAAAATGACATCAAACTTCGGGTATCGGTGGGGGCGCTGGCATACAGGCACTGATCTCGATCTGGAAACCGGCGATCCGGTCTACGCTGCTTTTGATGGTATCGTGCGCGTAGTCGGCTGGGATGGTAATGGATATGGCCGCTATGTACTGGTTCGCCACTACAACGGTCTTGAAACGCTTTATGGGCACATGTCCAAGCAAACCGTAGAAACGAATCAACTCGTGAAAGCGGGTGATCAGGTGGGGTTAGGCGGCAATACGGGCCGAAGTTATGGGGCTCACCTGCACTTTGAAACACGCTACGAAGGCAACCCATTCAGTCCATTAAACATTTACTCATTTCCGGAAAATTCGATCATCTCTGATCACTTTCTGTTGACTGGGTCCGTGTGGGATTATCTCCGTGGAGGCCGTTCGGCATCCTCCGAATCCAGCTCGCGGCCACGATTTAAACGAACCGTATTGCATCGCGTCCGTTCGGGCGAGACACTCAGTTCAATCGCCAGTCGCTATGGGATGTCCGTATCAGCATTGACTCGTAAAAATCACCTTTCATCGCGGTCGCGAATCCGGCCTGGGCAAAAACTGAGAGTGAATTAGAGAATCATAAATTTTATAATGCCTGCCAAAAGGCCTCCTCCTCCTAAAAGGGCGAGTAGGCCTTTTCTTGTTTTTGAGGCAGCTAAAATTGACCCGTTACGTAGTAAATGAGCACTGCCCCTGAATTTGATGGCTTCATTTCAGTAAGCGTCTTCCTCAATTCAGTCGAAAAATTGGACAATTGGGCCAAAGCTGTCTGGTCAGAAGCCGGTGAACGACTAGTTTTATCCAGCAAATAGCCGCCTGAATCAAAATCGCATAGGGCGATAAGTGGGCTGCTTTACTGGTGTATAATGAAGATACTTCTCTTTGCGCTCGTTATTCTTTTAGTTCCAGGCGATCTATGGGCTCAACAGTCAAAATCTGGCATCGTTATGGGTTCGGTGCAGGATACGAGTGGTAGACCGTTAGGCATGATGAGCCTACTGCTGCTCAAAGCCACCGACTCCACCCTGGTGAAAGGGGCTGTCAGTAATGAGCGGGGGCATTACGAAATGGAATTAATTCCGCCCGGAACCTACCGCATGGCGGGTTCACAGGTGGGCTATCAGAAAGTCTATTCCGAAGTATTCACAGTTGGTGATGAGCAATGGAAACTCCAGCTGTTGCCATTGACCATGCAGGAAGAAACCCGACAATTGACCAATGTGACCGTAAAAGCACAAAAGCCATTCATTGAACAGCAGATAGACAAAACGATACTGAACGTCGAGAATAGTATTGTGGCGAGTGGCGGAACGGCACTTGAAGTGCTCGAAAAGGCACCCGGCGTTGTTGTCGATCTTCAGTCAGACCGCATTAGCCTGAAAGGACGTGAAAATGTGCTGGTCATGATCGACGGGAAGCCGACCTACCTGTCTGGCAATCAGGTTCTGGATCTGTTGCGTAATACCCCCAGTAATACCGTCGAGACCATTGAGCTGATTACGAATCCACCCGCTCGCTACGATGCTGCCGGAACGGCTGGCATTATCAATATTCGCCTGAAACGCAACAAATCGAGTCAGCCGCTAAACGGCAATCTGACCGCCGGGGTGGGGCAGGGGCGTTTCCTGAAATACAATACGGCACTTACGCTTAACGCCCGAAAAGACCAGTGGAGCCTGTTCGGTAACTATGCCTTCGACCAGCGAGATTACTGGTCAGTGGCTACCATTGACCGGCGGTTTGCATCAGCCGCGCAACCTACGCTAATCCGGCAGGACGGCTATCGACCCATTCAGAATACGACCCATACCTTCCGGCTGGGTGCTGATTATTCGCTGGATAAACGCAATACGATCGGTGTTTTGCTGAATGGCACAAACGTCAGTAACAAATCGCAGGGAGGAACAGAAAGTGACATTTTCAAATCCGGCGTTCTGACATCCTCAGAGCGAACGCAGAATGACAACAAACGGAGCATTGATCGGTTGGCAGCAAACCTGAATTTCCGGCATCGATTCGACACGACAGGTCGGGGTGGTAAAGGGCGGGAGCTTATGGTAGATGTCGATTATTCAGATGCGTCGTTTCGGCCGACCGAGCAGTTCGAAACGCGCTTTCTGAATGCCCAGGAAATAGAAACAGGGCCACGGGATTTTCAGCGACTGACTACAAACTCAAAGGCGCTGATTCGAGCCGCAAAAACCGATTATAGTCACCCCATCGATAAGCAAACGAGGCTTGAGGCAGGATGGAAAAGCAGTTATGTAACGCTGAATAACGATTTGCTGGTTGAGACTAAACGTGTTGAAAATGGGCAAAATGTTCCCTGGCAGGTAGATAACGGTCGAACAAATCAGTTCGAATACCGGGAGCTCATCCACGCAGCCTACCTTACGGGTCGTCGTACCTGGACCGACTGGACTTTACAGGTGGGCATTCGTGCAGAACGAACGCAGACGGAAGCTTATTCGGTTACAGCCCAGAATACCGTTGACCGAACCTATCTGAATCTGTTCCCAACGGTGTCGCTTACACGAACGGTGGGCGATAAACATCAGTTTCTGTACTCGTTTAGCCGTCGAATCGACCGTCCGGATTACCAGTATCTGAATCCGTTCATCCGAATATTTAGCCCCTACGCCTATCAGCAGGGGAACCCATACCTGAAACCTCAATTCACTGACGCCTTCCAGGTTGCCTACAGTTATAAAGAAGAAACGACGATTAGTTTTGGCTACAACCGAACCCGAGACGTAATTGTCGATATTAATGAACAGAACGATGCAACGGGCGAGACCCGGATCACGTTTACAAACCTGGCCGAGCAAACGAACATGAGTATCAATGTGAGTGCTCCCATCCGAATTACGCCCTGGTGGTCATCCCGAAATTCGGCGAGCGTATTTCATACTGCCTATCAGGCCGAAATCGGCGGTACTCCATTGGATTATAGCTGGTTAGCTATGAATCTGAATAGTAATCATTCGTTCGTTTTTGCGAATGGAATCACAGCCGAACTGTCAGCATCTTACAATTCGCCCTATGTCTATAGCCAGAATAAAATGCAGGCATTTGGTCAACTAAGCGTTGGTGTTCAGAAAAGCATCTGGCAAAAGAAAGCGACGTTACGATTTAACTGGAGCGATTTGTTCCAGACGCAACGGTTTCGGGGAACGGTTCAATTCCAGAATATGGATTTCAACTTTGCGACCTACAGCGAAACCCGCGTTGCCCGGCTGACATTTACGTACACTTTTGGTAATCGGGAGATCAAAGGTGCTGGTAACCGTCGAACGGTTTCCGAAGATGAACAACGTCGCATAAACTAATGAATAAATTTTCGATCCGGAAACACTAGATCCAAAACAGGTCAAGTGAGGTGTTCATCAGATCGTTCCTATCAACTATAAATGGTTTTACTATGACTAAAGTGGCAATGAGTGAATGGTACCCAGGTAAAAAACTAATAATCACTCAACTCAGTGGAGACATTAAAGAAACTGACGTAGTTCTCTGGGAGAAATCGCTTCAGGATGCGCTGTCCCAAATAGGCGATCACCGTAGTTTCAAGATTTTTGTTAACCTCCATGGTTTCACGGCAACCGATATCGCTACCCACAAACGATTTAGGGGAATTATTCCGGAAACATTAGCCCGATACGGCTGGAAAGTCGGCTACGTGGATTTGTTCGGGGAGGCCGCCAATATGCGCTTCACGAATACCAGAGGAATTACCTGCATGGCGGCTGCGCACACGCATCAGGATTCTACGAAGATTGATGCCTACGAACAACGCTTTGGCAGAGAAAATGAACACTTTTTCACTGACCCACAAAAAGCATACGAATGGATCGACAGCGTTCACATATAATGGATTGACTTTGACCAGTTGGTAAGAGCTGATTAGTCGTTCGAAAGGAGGTCATAGCGAGCCGCTTATGCATTTTGATGATTCTAAATGCCAATTTTAAATCAACTTGATGAAAGTGAACTCAGAAACAAGTACAAATCTTTGTCAATAAGCTCTTGCACTCGTTCGTGTAGTCTGACTGTTTAGAGGTTGTTTACAGAGGAATTCTGATTTCTACCCTGGTACCGGTCAATGGTTCTACTTTATCAATGATGGTCAGCGTTGCCTCTTTCCCCATCTGCTGATTAAAGGCATCGAATGTGTCTTTGGTGATCGATTCACCACGGGAGGTGTGTCCTTCTTTTTTACTGCTTTTGGCTCGACCAACACCATTGTCTTCAATAATGCAAAGTAGGGTATCGGCTTGTTTTTCAACCTGTATGCGGAGTAGTTTGTCGCCAGTTTTGGGCATTAATCCGTGCCATATCGCATTTTCCACAAAAGGCTGAAACAGCATGGGCGGTAGTAACGTATCATAGAGACTATCCGCGTCGTCGATAATAAATTGATAACTAAACTCATTATTGAACCGCATGGCTTCCAGTTCGACATACATTTTCAGGGTTTCGATCACCTGCTCTAGTTTCATTTGCTGGTAATTCGAATTCTCTAAAATCTTCCTGACTAGTTTAGAAAATTTAGAGAGATATTTCACGCCTTCAATCGCTTTATTGGTAATAATGAAATTTTGAATGGAATTGAGGGAGTTGAAAATAAAGTGCGGATTCATCTGACTCTGGAGCGCTTTTAGCTTCCACTCGCTAATCTGGAGCGCTGTTTTATGCTTTTCGTTCAGGAAGCGAATTCTAATCTGAACGATCGCCCAAATTGCACTGGCTACCAATAAGGCAAGCAGGCTACGGAACCACCAGGTTTGCCAGAAAGGGGGAGTAATGGTAAACGCAAATGTTGCCTCCTGACGACTCTCTACCCCATCGGCATTGATGGCTTTTACGTGCAGAACATAGGCATTTGGCGATAGGTTATTGGCCGTAATGCTGTTTTGGCTCGACAATGCCGACCAGGAAGCTCCGGGCAGGCCAGCGAGCTTATAGGTATAACGAATTCCGGATGGGTCGCTTAAACTGATACCTGTAAATTGAAAATTGAGCGAATTCTGAAAATAAGGCAATTCCTCGTTGGCAACTATAGTGCTGGCACCGGTCGACGGTTCATGCGTGTTTTGCGCCAACTGAGCTGAAACAATATGGACTGGAGGGCTCATCGAAGTCTTTGGAATTGCTGATAGAACGAACCGCATGGCTCCTTTTGAAGTGCCTGCCCATAGGTTGCCGTCATTGTCTTTCAGGAAGGATACGATCTGCCATGTATTGTCAAGAATGCCACTATTCCGGTTAAAAATTCGGGATCTGAACTGCCCTTTTTCTTTAGGCCGTTTCAGGTCAATACGCATAATACCGCCAAATGATCCTACCCATAATTGCCCTTCATGATCAAATTCCAGATCGAGGACACTGTCATTCTGTAGACCCTGGCGTGTCGTAATTGTCTCAACCGAAACGATGGCTCCCTTCTCGTCTAACCTTATTTTGCGGATGCCTTTGCCAATCGTACCCACCCAGATAGCGCCTTCGGAGTCAGTTTTTATGGACTGAATAAATACCTGTTCAGTATTTGTTTTTTTAGACACATCCGTCCAGCGTTTACCGTCGAAAATGCGTAGACCGTACGTGCCAATCCATATTCGATTTTGCTTGTCCTGATACAGGGCCAGGATATCATCGACGGCCATAGCCGGGGGTGAATCAATCGTCGTCCATTGACCCTGCTGGTATCTAAATAATTTTTCCCGGTTGCCCATCCAAATGATGTCGTGAAGGGTATCTTCCAGGAAGGCCGAACAGAATTTTCCGGTCGACGTTATTTTGTTGATCTGACTGCTACTGAATTTGAAAACGCCATCGGCATCACAGGAAAGCCATAAATTACCCTTATGGTCGAACCTGGTAAAATGAATAGGGAGGCCGCTGGGTTTTGTTCCGGTAAAAGACGGGAATGGCTGAAAAAGCCGGCCACGCTGGTAAGCCGTAAAGGCTCCATTGCAGCCGCCAAAATAAATGATGCCATTTTTGTCTTTGCCAAGCGAATAGACTTCGTCATTCAGCAACCCGTTGGCTTTGGTGAAAACATCAATAAACCGCTCTCTGCACTGAATTAACCCCTCCGGCGAGGTGAGCCATATGTTTCCTTCGGTATCCTTACTTATGCCCAGACATTTATCGCTGGGTAGACTGTTTTGCGTGTTAAGTTGGGTGACTTTGCCCTTGTCAATGCAAATCGCGCCCTGGTTGGTTGCCAGCCACAATCGCTGACGCTTATCGGTCAAAATGTCGAACACGCGCAGTTTAGAGGGAAGTATCGCCGAATACAGCGGAGTAGCCGTTCCTGATTTGTATTCGAGTATACCCTGTTCGTAGGTGCCAATCAGCATCCGGTTGCCGATACGTACCAGACAGCGTGCTTCAATGGGTTTACCGTTGGGGTATTTTACTTCGGTAAATCGATTTTTATCGAATAAAAAAAGGTGGTAGGTATTACTGACCAGTAACTGTCCGGAAGGCAATTGGCTAACCCCCCAAAGATGACTGACAGGTTGATTCTGTACATCGCGTTGAAAAAGCTTCGGCGTTGCGCCGGGGTTATCGAAGCAAAGCAGGCCCTGAGCACTGGTAGCCCAAATACGTCCGTCCCGATCCTGAGTGATTCCGAAAACCCGTTCAATCGGTACGTTGCCTGCTGAGGTAATATTTTGGAAGCGGCCCTGTTTCCAGATGCTAATGCCGTTGAAGGTGCCAATCCAGATATTTTGGTCTTTATCCTGGAATAAGCTAAGTGCCTGGTTGTTAACTAATCCGTTGTTAACAGTGAAATTTTTGAAAGTTGCCCCATCGAATCGCCCTACTCCACCATACGTACCAACCCATAAATAGCCATCGCGATCCTGAAGTGAAGCAAAACAATAAGATGAGGGTAGCCCATCGTTGGCCGAAAATTGCCGACACATAAATGGTTGGGCGTTAGCGCTCAAAACAGCAATTGACGCTGCGTAAATCAGTAGCAGAATTTGCAATACCTTACAGCCTCTTGTGCTTGGTAGGTCAGGCTGGTACTCAAAGATCATGTTCGTTGATGAACGATTATTTTGGTTGAATACCGAGCGTGCCTAAGTAATTCATTTTGGGTTTCCGCTCGATACACATACCTGCTTGTAGGTAAGTCGACAAAAAAAGACTTTTTTAATCTAGAAAACAACGTATGTAACCCTATTTAGTTATGATGGGCCTGGGTTGCTGTTTTAATCGCTATTTGAATGGGCGGACAGCTTAAATTCTTAACCGTCTAAAGGAAGATCTGATGGTCTCAGGGAATTTTCATTCCCTGTATTTTTTTTACATTCTTAACTAGAGATCGGCTTTATAATCAGCATGGATAATGTCCCATTTTATCGATTCGCGAAAGTGATCATGACAACGTTCACTTATAACTGATTGACCTTTACCAGTTGGTAAGAGCTGGTTTGAAGCTCTGTCAACAAGTCATCCAGATGATTGTAAAGTTTATCTGTACGAGCAGGGTCCGTCCCGATGTGCATCAGTAAAATAAACCCATTCAGGCCCGTGCCTGTCCGTTGCTTGTACGTCTGAATGGACTGAAGGATTGTCTCGCTGTCTCGGTAATTACTTTCCTCAGGTGTGGTGTAATCGGCATGACTTAAGGTGCCGGGTGTGTAGTTAATGAGTTGTAAGCCTGCACGTTCTGTCCAAACCGAGATGCTGTCATTATACCATTCGTAGGGCGGTAAAAACAATTTTGCTTTACTTCGCTGGATGCCAAACCGGCCCAGAGCTGCGTAATTTGCCCGTAGATCTTTACTAAATTGCTCATGGGTTACCAGTAAACTATCGCGCTTGGTCCAGTCGCAATAGAGTAGGTGCTGATCTGAGTGAGGACCAATATAATGCCCATCGCGACGAAGCTGCTGCACTAAGGAAGCGTTGGCCCGATTACGTAAAAAGCGTCCAGTCAGAAAGAACGACGCTCGTACGTTATGTTTTCGCAGAACACGGGCAATCGTAGTACCACCATCGCCGAATTCGTCGCCTGTAAAAACCAGGGCAAGTTGCCGGACGCTCGTATCGCCCCGAATTTTAGCGCCCTTGAAGTAAGTAGACTTTGAATCCACATTTGCCTGCTGATTTCCCGCAGCCAATGATTGGGTGCTTGCGGTTGGTTTCGGTCGTTTTTCGGACTGTTTAGCGGCCAGTAGGTAAACCAGCGATGCCGTACCGTCCATCGTGGGTTCATTGGTGCTGTAGTCACCAAAGTCATCGTGGTAGACTGCCAGATCACTTTGAAAAGCAGCAAACTCGTCGGGCTCATGGAGCGTAATACCGATCAGGTTTTTGTAAATACTACCTCGTACTGGGCCGTCAACGAGGCCACCGTCAATGGGGTATTGTTTCAAATGAGTAAATGCCGAATGCGGATCGGCTGGTGTATCGGCATTGGCGGGCAGGCCATACACAAAACTCGTTCCCCACGGATTGCAGCCAAACAGCCAGTCGAAATTGGCCTGTTCGAAGGCAGCATATTGCTGATCGTTGGTAAGCTGCCGATACCAGAGGCATTGAGTTGCGAAGGAGGTTGTCAGGTTGTTGCTGCACCAGATGAAAGGGACTCCCCGATAAAATGCATTTTGTTTGGCCCGTTGCCAAACCGTTTCGATACCTCGTTTATAGAAATCAGTAACCGTTTTTCGCTGACTGGCGGGGAACCTTTTGGCTAACTCAGCATGACCGATATTGACGAACGGATACCATTGATAATGGCGTGCCGTATCATTCTCGATCCAGGGTGTAACGGGTTCCTGTCGGGCAAACTTCAGCGCGGTGTTGCGCCATTGCCCAGCCTGTTTGCTGGTAGCCCCCGACAGATTTAATTGCTCAACGGCTGCCAGCTCCATATCATCCACGTAATTATCTTCTTCGTAAAAATAAGGTGCCCGTCCGGGAGCCGTTTGTGCGTTTCCGGGTTTTTGTTCCCCGAGTTTATAAGCCGATTGCGCCCGCTGCCGAAGCCGGTCAATATAGCTCCGATCAGCATAATCCGCTGGAAGTTTACGCATCAGTTGGTAGCCCAGAGCCAGTGCACTGCTAACTTTTCCGGCTGTAGACGCGACACCCGTTGCCCGATTTTTGTATTTAAACAGACCCTGTGGCTCACCCGTCGCAAAATAAACGGGGCGTTCAAAGCCCTTGCCGTAAAAATTGTCTTCTTTCGGAATACGTAACCCTGCATGATCACGATCATCGCCCAACTGATTGAACAGCCAATCGTCGGTTGGGTGCATTTTAAGGAGCCAGTCGAGCCCCCAGCGCGCTTCGTCGAGCACATCGGGTTGCCCGTTCGCTCCCGCCAGGCCGTTTGTCTGGTGTTGATCGGAAAAGGCCTCCGGAAAGTCGCGGAGGGCGGCCAGCAGATGATAAGTTGCATTGGCGGACGTTGTCACATATTGAAGATAGTCTGACGCATCGTGCCAGCCTCCGGACGCATCGATGTGGGTACTATCGGGCATAGGGCCATACATCGTATAGCCATCGTGCGTGTGGCAGGAGTCTTTCAGAAAGGGGTTATAGCCACTGCGTTGCTGACGCATGTAACGCAGGCAGAAATCAGCCGCCCCATCGTATACGTTCTCGTCAATGCGGAATGTAGGTGACCGTGTGCCTTCATCGGTGCGAAGGTAAAAACGACCCGGTTGCCGGAATGCCGAAAAGTTGAGCCGGTACGTCTGCTGGAATGGACCGTACGCGCCGAAAGCCTGTCCGACCTCACGTTGCCAGACAACCTGATCGGTCTCGGCATTGACGATCTGAAATCGGGCCGTTTTCTTCTCCGTCAGGCTTCCCCACACGGCTGTTTTAAGGCTGGAAGGTCGATAACCCAATAAATTAACCCGGATAACCGCTGATTCATTGGCGCGCAAAACAAACGCAGACAGAGCGACCGATAGACACAGAAAAAGAAGCAAACGACTCATCATACCGAACCAACAGGCATTAAGGGGCCTGTTCTATCCGGGCAAAATAAACGTATTTTCGGGATAGAATAGTGATTGAGTAGAATTGTGTTGTCGAATACCACCGAACTCAATCACCAGGTGCCAGTCTGTCAGACTTGTTCGTGGTTGATATTCTCAAGCCTTTTGCTTCGAGTCGTGCTACGGTTGTCTGTGTGATCCAATCAACTGTAGCACGGCTCGAAGTGAAAGGCCTGAGAATATAAGTTAGTGAAATTAGGCAATCTGGTTAGCCTCCTGACGAATCAGGTATACCGATGCTAATATGCCCAGACAGGCCATAAAATGAATTATTGTAAAGGATTCATTGTCCAGAATACCCCAGAAAATCGCTACAACGGGTATCAGATACGTAATTGCGCTGGCAAATAATGGCGACGAACTATAAATCAATTTTACGTGAAGCACCTGAGCCAAAGCCGTTCCAACAACGCCCAGCGTTACTAAAGCCAGACAGGCATTTATTGTGTCTGGCGTAAACTGAAATAGTTGCTGATTGGGCAGATAAACAAACAGGAAAGCGATCAGGCCATTGAGGGTTACGCTCACTGTGCTTAAATGCAGGGGTGGAACATCGGCTAAATACTGTTTGACAAGATTAATATTGATCCCATAACATAAGGTGGCAATGACTACCAGAAACACGTATCCATTGATCGATAGATTTAGGCCGGTTGAGGACAATAGACTTAAGGTGATCGAACAGAATAGACCCAGGAATAGCCCCAGAATCTGAAGGGATGAGTATGTTTTTCTGACGAAAAAAAGAGCGCTTAGAAAGGTAAAGGAAGGCGTTATCGCCAGCAGAATACCCGCCGTTGAACTCTGTATATGTTCCTGCGATAGACTGAATAGATAGGAGGGAATCAGCGAACTGAGCAAACCGGACAATACGACCAGGGGCCATTTGCCGGAAGGAATCTTTCGGAAGTAAGCTAAGCCAAACGGAAGAAATACCAACCCCGCTGACACTAAGCGAATTGTTGCTGCGGCTAGATAACTGAAACTTTCCAATCCTTTTTTAAGCAGGATGTAGCTACTACCCCAAATGATAGAGAGGGCCAGAAAATATGCCCATTTTCTGGCTGGCGATTGTGTGAACATGGTGAAAAAAGTGGTGCAACCGTTGCCAATTGAACGAGTCTGGCTAGCCCATTTTACAATGATTGAATGAATTGAAGACCGTTTGTAATCTTACTTTTTTTCGGGCACGGAGGTCGGTTTGCCTTTTTCGGCAAGGAAGAATACCAGCAGTTTAGCAGGAGCAATTGGATGATTATTGCGGGCTGAACTGTGCAAACCATTCGTTTCTTCATAAAACGAATCGCCTTTTTTGTACAAATAGGTTTTCCCCTCAAAAACGGATTCAATTTCGCCTTCGAGCACATAGCCGAAAGTTGGGCAGGGATGCCGATGGGCTGTTGAAGTACTATTGGGCGGGAAATCGACAATCAATAGCTTAACTTCCCGATTTTCAAGCCCTTTATCCGCCAGAACCTGTTGACGGATAATCGCAAAACTTACCTCCGAATTTCCGGCGCTGGCTGTATGCGTGTGTTGTGCTGAAAGCCTACTGGTTATGGAAATGATCAGAGCAATGCTTAAGAGAAGAATTGATTTCATGGTGGCATTTAGTTTTAAGCCTGACCGATTTCCGGTCAGGCTACGTATGATTGCTTAATCCTGATCGGCCACTAAATGGGTTGAAATGGCAATGCGGTTCCAGCTATTGATCGTGATGATCGCAAAAATTACCTGCGCCAAGGTTTGCTCTCCCAACAGACTTAATGCTTTCGCATAAACTTCGTCAGAAATGCCCCGATTGGTGAGTTGTGTCAGCTCTTCGGCAAGTCGCAGAACGGCCTGTTCGGTTTCGGTAAAGAACGGCGTTTCCCACCACGCACTCAGCGTATAAAGCCGCTGTTCGGTTTCTCCCAGTTTCCGGGCATCTCTGGCGTGCATGTTGAGACAATAGCCACAACCATTTAACTGTGAGACTCTTAGCTTAATCAGTTCATTGAGTTTTGGATCGATATTAAACGTCGCCATCTGTTTTTCGGCTTCCAGCATAGCTTTATAAACCCGTGGTTCAACCGACTTAATATGCATTCTTGCTTTCATGGTACTGAGTGTTATTGCGTAGGAGCAGCCTGTTTAACCCCTGTTCCTACTGTTTATCGTTGTGTTTTGTTTCTACAAATATCTACCTTTATTGGACTACTTGAATAGTCCAGATTTAAGAAACTAAGTAGACCAGATGATGTTCCTGAACGACCTTGTTACCATCGATAAAGCAGCCGATACGGCTGTCTATTTGCAGATTGCCAATGCTATTATTCAGGCTATTCGCAGAGGGCGTTTGCGAAGCCGATCGAAGTTGCCAGGCTCACGCGAACTGGCGAACGCCCTGAATGTTCATCGCAAAACGACAGTAGCGGCTTATGAGGAGCTGCTGGCGCAGGGCTGGCTGGAAATGATTCCCAGAAAGGGCACGTTTGTCGTACAGGACCTGCCCGAAATAAAGCCCAGAAAGCTTAAACAGGCGGAGACGTCAGTTGCTTATCCCGAAAAGACAATCTTTTCCATTGATGAAAAACGATTCGTCCAGTTTCCGGCCTTAGGGTTTCCGGATACAAAAAAATTGATTATCAATGATGGGTTTCCGGATATGCGTTTGCTTCCTAATGAGTTATTTTTGAGGGAGTTGAGGAGTATGGGTAAGCAGCCTGCTTTTAAAAAATACAACATGTATGGCCGGGCAGAAGGAACAGATTACTTACGCGATACACTGGCCAGTTTTTTGCGTGAAACCCGTGGATTGCCGATTTCGGCAGCCAACGTTATGATAACCCGAGGGGCGCAAATGGGCATCTATATGGCTGCCAGCCTGCTGCTTAAACCGGGTGATCAGGTGATTGTGGGCGAGCCCAGCTATTTTGCCGCAACGCTTACATTTCAGCAGGCTGGAGCCAGCATTAATCGGGTGCCTGTAGATGAAAGTGGCCTTGCTATTGATGCCGTTGAGCGGCTTTGCCAGACGAAAAAGATACGACTGTTGTATGTAATTCCGCACCACCACCATCCAACAACGGTGACGCTTTCGCCCGAACGACGCATTCGGCTGCTAGAACTGGCGGCAACCTACAAATTCGCCCTTATTGAAGACGATTACGACTACGATTTTCATTACACAAGTAATCCAGTACTGCCAATGGCTAGCCTCGACCACCACGGCAGCGTGATCTACATTGGAACATTAAGTAAAACCCTTGTTCCGGCCATACGGATTGGCTTTATCGTAGCGCCTGAAAACTTTATAAAGGCCGTTGCGAACCTTCGAATGGGTATTGACCGGCAGGGCGACAGCATGATGGAAGTTGCCATTGCAGAGCTGTATCGTAATGGAACCATTGGGCGACACATTCGGAAAGTGGTCAATATTTACCGCGAGCGCCGGGATCATTTCAGTGCATTATTGACGGAAAACCTGGGCCAGCGGGTTTCGTTTCGCATACCAGATGGCGGCATGTCAGTCTGGACACGATTCAACTATAGCGATTTACGGACTGTATCTGCCAAAGCCTTTCAGAAAGGCCTGATTATGAGCGACGGCCAGCGGTATAATACCGGAACGATAAACTACAACTCAGCCCGTTTAGGCTTTGCTTCCCTGAATCTGGCTGAACAGGAGAGAGCCATAGACATTATAGTCAAGTGTCTTTGATGCGTTCGGCTTACCGTATACACAAAACTCTATACTTCGATTCTCAAAAAAATTGTAGGTTTGGTGCGCTTTAAATAATTTATATTGGTCTGCTAATCAGCGGGCTATAGGGTAATTGAGCCACTGTCACTACACGACTATAGAAAACTGTTAAATGAAATTTAAAATCGATGGCAGCCTGATTTTTTTTGGGTTGTTTGCTCTGGTAGGTACTGTTTTTGCCATTGCGGCCTTCATAAACTGGCGGTCGACGCAGCGGATCGTTCAAACCGGTATCGAAACCAAGGGCTATGTGATTGACACGCGTTACAGCCGTGATAAAAAAGGCCGGACAACGACCGCCCAAGCTCCGGTCGTGCAGTTTGTAACATCAGCAGGAAAGCCGATCACGTATTATTCACAGACGTATACCACACCTGCCAGCTTTAATGTGGGCGATACTGTAACGCTTTGGTATATGCCCGATAATCCGCAGGAGAACATAACACTTGAAGGAGTAGATGGCTGGCTTTTGCCCGGCGTATTTGGCTTGTTTGGCGTTGTTTTTTCGCTAATTGGTTATCCAGCATTGATCAGTTCAGTACTTAAAGCATTTAAGGGATAATCCGATGCCCCGATTTATCCAATTGCTCATCGGTCCGGAATTATTCTGGTGCCTTGTTGTAGGTGCGGCTTTGCTACTGGCACAGGCCAATGTTCCTCCGTCAAAATCCGTCGAGAATATAATTGAGAATCTTCATTTGTGGATTTCCTGCGCCGGAATCCTGACCTTTTCGCTATGGTTTATTCCCGGAGTTAATCGAGACTGGCTGCTACTGCGTATCTGGATTGCGGCAATTATCGGTGCCCATTTTGCCCTGGACAAAGCATTGAGTGCTCACAGCGAACAGAGCCCCGGCATCGGCACCGTTTACATTGCCGGTATGATGTTTCAATTTTTCGTGTTGCTTGTTGGGAGCGTGGTTGTAAAAGTGTTTTACGCGTAGTCGTTCATGGCCAGTTACGGTTGCGGTTCATGGCAGAGCGTTTGTTAAAACTGGTTTTTCAGTGCCAGCGTCGGGTAAACCTGCACCTGGTTTTCGATCGTTAGTGTATGATAGAAAAGATTGATTCTTGATCCGACGGAAAGTGTTTTCGACACCTTAAGCCAGATCTGTGGATCACCGAAAAAAGCGATTTTTTTGCCAGATTGACTGGCCGTAAAATCAGTGCCCTGGTTTCGGTTCTCACTCCATCCAACCAGGCTCCCCGCCACCATGAGTTTGTACTGAAAAAATCCTTTTCCGAAATAAAACGTAACCTGTGGATCATGACTTGGCTGCGGAAACGCATTGTAGCGATAAACAGCACTGGCGCTAAACCAGGCCCCTTTCCACTGAAATGGATAGGCAATACCTAAGCCGAACGAATTGGTCAGGTAATACCCATAAGCGGGTGGAGCCACACCTAGCCCACCACTGTAGGTGAACGTCAGATAGACCTTAGGACGCCAATAGCGTAGATTTTTGGAGACTTGCAAAAATAGCTGTCCGATATTGTTATTTTCGCCACTAAAGTCGGTTTGTGTTTTTAAGAGAAAGGATCCGGTCGAATCATTTGCCTTGAAGTATTCGAACGTGAGTGATGCGAAATTCCGTTTGTTCAGATCAGGGTCGATCGAATGCCTGAAATCATAATGAAACTGGAGTTGCTGGGCTACGCCAGTCAGGGCAGAAAAGAGTGCAAGAATCACCAGGGCTGTTTTCATACGATCGGGCTATCGAAGCGAATTGTTTTTTTGACAAAACTTCGCTTTGTGGCTCGAAATGGCGGGAATTTGACCGGAAACGTTGCGGAAATCTCGTTTCCGTTGGGCAATATGCCTCATCGTTAAACCCCAGGACAGAATGCTGTGTTGTGAAGCTTGTTAATTTAGGGATTGATAGATGCCATTTGTTATATGGATGAATTTGACCGGCGGGCGTTTGCCGCTCTTTTTAGGGCCGTAGTCGAAATGTGTTTTGGTCAACCATTACGAAATCTGCTTTCTGAATCAGAGAGCAGGCACCTTAGTAACGAGATCGAAGAACGCACAGGACTGGTTGTCGGATGGAGAAGTATCAAAAACTATGCAGCTTTTCTGGTTAATCCCACCCCGGATAAACAGGAAAATCCCTCAGTCGCTACCCTCGATACGCTGGCACGCTACATCTTTCGCGCTCCGGTTACGACGGAAGCAGAGCGGAAAAAGAACGAAGAGCACTTTCCGTACTGGTTCCGGTATCGCGAACAACTTAATCAGCCAAATCGAACCGAACAGATCGACCCTATACCGAACAGGAACCGTTTGTCTGGCTGGCTGGTGATACCGCTAATTTTGGGCGTAATTGGCTTGTTATGGTTTGTTCATGAGCCTGAACCTGAGCAGGTAATCGACGATTTTCGTAAAACTGACGAATCTACTCTTGCTCAGAAAGGCTGGTTTATTCATTCCCGAAATGCAACTTACTGGAATCGGAGAGGGGAGAAACCGGGCTATTTAACCCTCTTCACGCTCAAAGGCGATAACTGGCACAAAACGGGTGAGGCCCCGCAAATTCAGAATTTATTGCTGCGAAAAATTCAGGATGACTGTTTCCGTACCGAAGTACACTTTAAGGACTTTGTGCCCAACGCCAACTGGCAGCAGGCGGGTTTGGTACTGCTGGAAGATACATCGTTTGCCGGGAAAAGTATCCGTATCTCGCTGTCTTATAACGACTTCTTTGGCGGTTATATCAAACCCGGCGAAATACTGATTCAGGCGGTCGCTTCGTATGGTAAAGGATACACGAACCTGGAAGAGATTGCCCACCAGCCTTTGTTTACGTTGGGAAATTCCAGCGACCGGCGGCTTGCTGTGAATAACCTGAAAAACTTCGCTTTCCGAATGGAAAAACAAGGCCGGAAGTTCCGGTTTCTGTACTCAGCCAGTCCTGTAGACGATTTCTCATTTAAGGAAGTGACCACGTACGAGTTTGGGATTACACCAAAATACGTCGGCATTTTTGCCCTGAAAGGGTTTGTCGATTCAACGATTGTGATGCCCGTTTCTGTGCGATTCTTTCGGCTGGACGTGGAGCGGTGTAAGTAAGTTTTCTTTTCAGACGCTATTTTAGACAATTCATTCAGCTGTTTCGACAGCTTGTATACCGATGCTTTTAAAGGGTATTGATACTGATTTGCTTTGTACGGCAATGCCTATGCATTAAACTGACTAAACTGAGCAGAATAAGAGTAGGCAGCTAGACATTACTCACCTATTCGCTCTGAAGATGGCACGTACAGCTAAAAAACAGCATCCAGTTACACTACCTATTTTTTTAATAACCCTGTTCACGCTGGCATTTACTTCCTGTAAAAAGGATCAGGAAAGCCAGCCCACTCCCCAGGTTACCACCGTCCTCATTAGTGGAAAAGAATACCCGGCTACGACCATAGGCAGTCAGGTCTGGACGATAACCAATTACGATGGTCCAGATGGATTGCTGTATAAATCCGGCACTGAAAAGCCTGAATATGGACGGTATTACACCTTCGATGAAGCCAGGGCCGTGCCAATTCCCAGTGGATGGCGGCTCCCAACATTGCAGGATTACGTGACACTGGCGGAAAGTCAGGGAGTAGTTTTTACCGATCATCGGGCAACTGGACAGGAGGCAATAAAAAAGCTGACCTCAACAACCAACTGGCGAACTATTCACGGCACGAATACATCGGGTTTCAACGCGCATCCAGCTGGATACAGCTTCCAGAACAGTGCACCTCTGGATGGTGACATCAGTGAATTCTGGTTAGCAGATGGTAACACCATCAGTATTCAGGAGGCTGCTTCCGGCAAAGCACATTCGATCATCTTTTATACGACGAACAGCCCTGATTATCGCTTTAATCTGCGGTTTGTCAAGAATGCACAATAAGGATTTTGGGGCCAGAAAAGGATTTTAAGTCCTGGTTCGACGCCAGTGGAGAAGGGTTTTTATACGATTGAAAAGTTGCCGTAATCGCCCTGTATCTTGTCGCATTTACCCCCCATTTCTGTTCCAGTTCGGTCGTATTTTTGTCATGTAAACATCAAAAAACAAATACTCATGGCAACCAAAATTTTTGTAAACCTGCCCGTTAAAGACCTCAACAAATCGATCGATTTTTTCGCTAAACTTGGGTATTCCTTTAACCCACAGTTTACGGACGAGAACGCAACCAGCATGATTATCAGTGAAGATATTTATGCTATGCTGCTCGTAGAGCCCTTCTTCAAAACGTTTATAAAAACCGACATTGCCGATGCCACCAAAGTAACGGAAGCGCTTATCTGCCTCTCTGCCGATAGCCGGGAAGCCGTGGACGTACTGGTTGATAAAGCCATTGCGGCTGGTGCTACAACACCAAATGAGCCTATGGATCAGGGCTTTATGTATGGCCGTAGCTTCCAGGATCTGGACGGTCATCATTGGGAGATCATGTATATGGACCCAGCGGCTATCAATCAGGAGCAACCGGCGGCTGAGGCCAGTGCCGCTTAAAAGAACGAAACAGCGCTTCTTTCGGTAAGCGATAAGACAGCGCTGGCGAGTACTAATCACTCGCCAGCGCTGTCTTATCGTGTATTCACGCCAATTCATTACCCAGTTTTCTGGAAAACCTTACTGCCCTCCATTTGTTGCAAATGGTGTATGTACTTTGCTATGTATGAGCCAGATATAGTTCTGAACTGCTCAGAATCTACTATACCAGTGGCTCATTCAAGTCGCCCATTGGACTTTCTTTATATAGTCGGTCGCACTTGTAAAAAGCAGGATAGGACTCGACAAAACCAGAAACGATGAAAACGTTTTATGCCATTCTGGCCAACTCACTGGCAGCTTCTCTCACGAATAATCTTGTCTGGTTTGCGGTTACGTTCTGGGTCTATCTGGAAACGAAATCGGTGGTAGCCACGTCGATTATGGCGGGTGTCTATACGGGTACAATCGCCATAACCGGTTTTTTTCTCGGGTCTTTAGTCGATCGGTACAAGAAGAAAACGGCAATGATCGTGTCTAGTGTTGGTTCTTTAGGTTTGTATGTGCTGTCCTTTTTCATTTATATAGCGACACCCCGGCAGGTATTTACAGACCCGTCGAGTCCAATTCTGTGGGCATTTATCATCCTGTCGCTCCTGGGGGCAATTGCCGGAAACATACGATCAATTGCCCTTTCGACCCTTGTTACCTTTCTGATTCCGGAAGACGGCAGGGATAAGGCGAACGGACTCGTAGGCACCACAAACGGGGTATCCTTTCTTGTTGCTTCGATCTTTAGCGGACTGATTATTGGCTTTCTGGGTATGTTCTGGATGCTGGTTTCTGCGCTCGGCCTGACCCTGCTGGTTCTGGTTCATTTGTGGTCTGTATCCATTCCAGAAAAGGGGGTAGTACATACCGAAGACCATACCAGACGAATTGATATTCGGGGCACCATTCAGGCGCTGAATGCGATGCCGGGCCTCTTTGCACTGATTTTCTTTAACACCTTCAATAATTTCCTGGGTGGCGTCTTCATGTCATTGATGGACGCCTATGGCCTGTCGCTTGTGTCGGTGCAGACTTGGGGTGTTTTGTGGGGTTTTCTGAGTTTGGGCTTTATTATCGGTGGTTTGGTTGTAGCCAAAAAAGGTCTTGGGAGCCAACCCCTCCGGACGCTTTTCCTCTCGAACATAACCATGTGGGTATTATGCATTTTCTTCACGATTCATGAATCCATCGTGTTGTTAACGGTTGGCTTATTCCTTTACTTATGCCTGATTCCGGTGGTTGAAGCGGCTGAACAAACCATCATGCAGAAATTGATTCCGCCCGAACGGCAGGGACGTGTATTTGGCTTTGCTCAAAGCATCGAACAGGCGGCCTCCCCGCTGACAGCTTTTATGATTGGCCCTATCGCTGAATACATTTTCATTCCGTTTATGACGACTGGGGCCGGTGTAGACCTGATCGGCAACTGGTTTGGCACTGGAAAAGATCGGGGACTTGCCCTTCTATTCACTGTTACCGGCCTTATCGGGCTCATTGTGACGGTTATTGCTATGAAGTCTAATGCCTATAAAACGCTTTCGGAGAATTACCAAAAGCAAACAGCCGAGGAGTTAGTTGATCAATAAGCCAATTCGCTGAGACTAGATAAATTAATGTAACTATATGTAAATCAGTGATATGGTCAAAGGTAATATCCGTTGTGAATGGTTTTAACCCAAAAGTTTGGGCAGTAGCGGCAATTTAGGTGTCAGGTGTGTCGGAAATTCGACTACCTTTCCGGCATTCGTTGATCAGGTTATAGCCTGGACTAAATCGTCACAAAAAGCACACTAGATGAGCCTGCTGAGAAAACTATTTGGTCCTTATAAAGATGAAGTCTGGGGGCAACTGGCCCATGAAATAAAGGCCGATTTTATAGATGGCGGTTTCTGGAAAGGAAGTAAGGTACAGGCTACCGTAAAGGAATGGACCATTACACTCGACACTTATACCGTATCGAATGGGAAAACCAGCATTACATTTACCCGAATGAGAGCCCCATATGTAAATAGGGACGGTTTTCGCTTTACTATATATAGGAGTGGGTTTTTCAGCGAATTAGGTAAAAAATTAGGTATGCAGGATGTTGACGTGGGCTTCCCTGACTTTGATGATCAGTTCATTATTCAGGGGAACGACGAGCACAAACTACAACTCCTGTTTAAAAATACCCGCATCCGGCAATTGATAGATGCACAGGCCGGGATTAGTCTGGAAGTAAGAGACGATGATGGCTGGTTGTCAACAACATTTCCAGAGGGAGTCGATCAGTTGTCGTTTAAAGTTGTCGGGGTAATCAAAGACATTGAGCGGTTAAAGCAACTTTACGAGCTCTTTGCCGAAATCCTTAATCACCTTTGCCTTATAGGGTCAGCCTACGAAGACGACCCCAATGTCGTGTTACGCTGAGCGAGGGGAGAAGCTGCTTTATGTACAGCATTTTTATCGGATTGATTCTGTACATCAGCGAGAGAATGAGTTAATGCTAGTGTTCGACCGATTTAAACCGATAAGGTTTCAAAACCGTATAGGTTCGTAATCAAAAGGAAATCATAGCTCATCTTAATCATCGTAAAAATCAGCGTTGTATAATTAGTTCAATAAACGTAGTAAGTCGCTCTTGGTGAGTGATTTAACGAACGAAGCATCTGTTTTTATCAGATTGTTGGCTAGCTCTTTTTTGGACTCCTGAAGTTCCAGGATTTTCTCCTCAATTGTATTGGGGCATATCAATCGAACGGCCACTACATTTTTCTTCTGACCAATGCGGTAACTCCGATCGATAGCCTGATTTTCGACGGCGGGGTTCCACCAGGGATCTACGATATACACATAATCAGCCTTCGTCAGGTTTAGACCCGTACCACCTGCTTTTAGGCTGATCAAAAAAACACGAACGCCATCGTCTGACTGAAACCGATTCACGCTGGCGGCCCGGTTACTGGTCTGTCCGGTGAGGTATTCGAAGTCAATCTGCCGGGCTTCCAGCTCGTTCCGGATCAGGTCGAGCATGGAAACGAACTGAGAGAAAATCAGGATTTTATGCTGTGGAGATTTATTCTCGATCTGGTCGATCAGCATATCGATCTTCGACGATGAGTCACCGTAGAATTCTTCATCGTTGATTAGAACGGGTGAGTTACAAATCTGTCGTAGCTTGGTGAGCCCCTGCAACACATGTAAACGAACCCTTGGAATGTCGCCTTCTTTGGTTGTCAGCAGGAAATTGCGAAACTCCTGTTCGTAAGCGTCATAGACTTTTCGCTGCTCTGGCCCCATGTCGCAGTGGATAATCATCTCCGTCTTGTCTGGTAACTCGGTGGCCACCTGCGCTTTGGTCCGGCGCAGAATAAACGGGCTGATTTTCTTGTGTAGGTCGCGGGCGCGCTGCCAGTCATCAAATTTGTCGATCGGTGTGGAGTAGTGTGCCTTAAAGTGGTTATAACTACCCAACAGGCCCGGACAGGCAAATGAAAACTGTCCATACAGATCGAACGTATTATTTTCGATCGGAGTCCCGGTCAGGACGATTTTATTGCGCGAGGTCAACAGCCGAACCGCCTGATAACGTTGCGATTCCGGATTTTTTATAGCCTGTGATTCATCCAGAAAAATGTAATTGAAGGGGTAATCCTTTAAAAAACGCATATCAGATACGAGCGTTCCATAGGAGGTCAGAATTATATCGAACTGCGCGAACTCCGTTTTTCTAAGTTTACGATTAGCCCCGTAGAACGTATGAATGGTCAGACTGGGTGCAAACTTCGTCACTTCGGCCTGCCAGTTGAACAACAGTGACGTTGGCACAACGATCAGGTTGGTATTTGGGCCATGTTTAGTGCGCTGATAGAGAATAAACGCAATGATCTGGAGCGTTTTCCCCAGTCCCATGTCGTCGGCCAGACAACCGCCGAAACCCAGATCATCCAGAAAGTTTAGCCAGTTCAACCCCTCTTTCTGGTAATCCCGAAGTGATGCCTGTAGCTCTTTCGGTACGGTAACGGGCTGAATGGATTGGAAGTCAGTGAGTTTTGTCGTGAACAATGTTAACTGCTCCTTTACCTGATTGGTCAATTCATCATCGGCATACAGGTTGCGTACAGTCGAAAAGTTGACTTTGGGCGTTCGGATGCGCTCGTCAACCACGTCGCCCGACTGAAAATAAGCCGAGAACCGGTCGAGCCATTCGGTCGGTAAGACCCCCTGTGTACCATCATCGAGCGTAACAAACCGGCTCCTGTTTTTGACTGCCCGGTGCAGGTGTTTTAAGCTAACCTGTTGTTTACCATACGATACGCCCAGCGCTGTTTCGAACCAATCGAGGCCACTGCTGACAATAACGGAGATTTTTGCCTTGTGTGGGTTTAGCTTATTATTCTTTAGCGTATTGAAACCCAGAATGCGAATGTTCTGGCTGTGCCAGGCATCGAAAGCAGCCAAAAACCACTCCTCGTCCAGAAAATGCTTTTTATGTAGATAGAACTGAGGCTGGTCGAGTTGATCCTGAAAATCCGGATGCTGACTGAGGATGGCCATTGTGAAATGAATTTCAGCCTCATCGTCTCTGGCTACTGTAAAAGGTTTGCCTTTCCTGTCGACGGAATAGATCTGTCGTTTCGATAACACAGGCACCTCAACGTTTCCGTACTTCATCACCGGCGAAATCAACACGTAATGCTCAGAATCGGTCAGGTAAATAATACGCTCCCGCTCCTGATCGAAGCCATTCTCGGCTAGTTGCCCTGCGGTTGCCGGTTTCAGGTAAGCATAATTAATTTTAATTCGGTTTTCGAGTTTAAACAGAATCGATTGCTGAAATTCGTCATACTTCGACTGGTGAATAATGATTCTATTCTCTCTGGTACCGAAAAACTGAATAACCCGCAGATAATCAGGATTGTTGATTAAATACAAGGCATCATCAAGCAAGATAAAATAGTCGTACTTAATGGTCAGTTTATGAAACTCATACGTAGCTCCGTCGAGATTCAGCGATCCGCAAATTTCATAAAAGTTACCACTTTGCCGAACCGACAAGGTGATATTAACTGGTCGAATGTCAACCTTCACCGGAACCAGCGAATAAGCGGTGATATTCTCGGAAACGCTGCCTGAGTGATAATAGAAGGACAGTCGTGCTGGGTTTGCGGTAATGAGCAGTAAGCCAGCCAGGTCAGTTTCTTCCTGTTTGGTACGGTGATGATTCTGGAATTTGGCGATTGCCGAATAGAATTTTAGCTCACTCAGATTGTCTGTCTTTGCAATCAGATCCAGCGGTTGAATGGGCGTTAAGGGGTTCTTTGGCTTTCCGTCTCGGGCCGTTGCGGCTTCGTATAGTTCCAGACAAAAATTATCGTAGTAGCGGTGCTTCGTAAAAACGACCAGTTTTTTGAGCGTTGAAGCGTGCTCGCCAACGGCCGGTAACTGTCGACCTGATCTCGGAAGTAGCTGGGCTTCAAGGGATTCCTTGCCAGTCTGGTTGGTGAGAATCAGCTCTTTAAGGGCTGGCCGTATACTGATCGTTTTGTGTTCATAAACCACCTGAAAAAACTCATCTAACCGGCTTTCCTGTTCCAGACCGTAGTCTTTGGCAACCTGTCTGATGGCTTCATATCGCAGTTCCTGATCAAAAAAAATACGAAACTCACGTCGTCTGCCAATGCTAGTTAAAACGTGTACCTGATGAACACACAGGGCATCTTTGGGAGCAGGGCAATTGCAGGAAACCCGCAACGATTCCTCTGTTTGACTAACAACAACATTCGGGTAATACGTAATTCGTGATGTGCTGGTAAACGAACCATAATTCAGGGCAATGACCTGCGGCTGAATATCGATCAACTCATTCGTTGCTAAAAGCAGACCGGAACTGTGGCTGGTCAACACGCTATCGGTCAGCGTCGGAATTGTAATCGTTTCCAGCTCGTAATCATAGTCTGAACTGGGCTTATCGCTACTGCCGGACTGGTTCCGCATCGACTTCGTCAGGGTGTATTTTTCAGGAAAAATGCCGGATTACAGGAGTGTATTCTGACTGTTTACAAGGCAACTTCGGAAACTGAATCCAGTTCTGCCGGTTGATTTTTGTGGTGAATAACCCGTTGTCCAATCAATAAAATGAGCAATCCAAAGATCAGGCAGACCGTCATAACACTGACCATGGGCATGGCGGTGTGATTATGAAGTACGCTAACAGACGCGGACACCAGTGCGCCAAATCCCATGCGAAAACTGCCCATTAAAGCTGCTGCACTACCCGCATGGCGGACGAAGGGGGCCAGCGACAAGGCCGCCGAGTTTGGACCGGTTAAACCCTGACCGCAGAGGAATAAAAAGAGCATTCCAATCAATCCATACAGACCAAACCAGCCTGCCCAGGTGCCAAATACCATCAGCAGGCCCACCACCGTCTGATAGATTAAAGTTGTGTAAATAATCTGTTCGCTGGAGAATCGTTTCAGCAGAAACCGGTTCAATTGGGTGGGCCCGATCAGGGCAATGGCAAGAAACGAAAAGATCCAACCATATTCCTGCTCGCTCACTTTATACAGGTTCATGAATACGTCGGGCGAGCCTGAAATGTACGCAAATGGAGCCGAGGTAGCGATACCGCTTACCAGCGCATAGGTCAGGAACTGGGGCTGTTTCAAAACCGTAAAAAAGCTGCCTAAAACAGCCATTGGCCGAAGCGATAAAGTCGTGTCGGGAGCTTTCCCATCCGGCAGGGCGTAGTAAATGCCGATCAGAATGAGGGTTGTGATAACCGCCAGAATCAGAAAAATCGAATGCCAGCCCAGAGCCACGGTAGCGTAGCCACCCACAGTTGGCGCGATCATTGGTGAAATGGCCAGCACCAGCGTGAGCAATGAAAGAACCTGAGCAATTTCGGTTACCGGAAACAAATCGCGAACCAGCGCCTGAGCGGCCACAATGCCAACGCACCCACCCAGTGCCTGAAGGAGCCTCATCAGAATCAGGGTCTCGATGGAAGTCGTTAGCGCACAGCCAATTGATGCTAGCAGGTAGAGCGCTAAGCCCCCATACAGTGGAAGTTTTCGGCCAAAACGATCCAGCAAGGGACCGTAAATAAGCTGCCCGACTGCAATACCAATCAGGTAAGCCGTTAAGGACAATTGTACCTGAGCAATGGACGTGTGGAGGTCTTTGGCAATGGCCGGAAAGCCCGGCAAATACATGTCAATAGAGAATGGACTGATCGTAGTAAGTGTCCCTAAGATCAGGATGATAATAAAATATTGTTTGCGAGTCATAAACTCCTGGAAAGGTACTTTCTTATAAAGACGTTCTACGATAAGGTATTGTTCCTATACCGGAAGGTTTTTACTGAATAGTAACCAGGCCAGCTCATGCGTCTTATTAAACGGTTGAGTAGTCGATCAGCTCATTTCAGAAGAGAAGTAGTGGGTGCCTTGCGTGAATTACGCCAACTTCGGACCATTAATTAGACCAATTTCAGCCCAATAAACATGGATATCGATGCTTATTTAAAACGAATTCACTACACCGACGAAGTAAATACGACGCTGACTACGTTGCGCAAACTTCATTGCCAACATCAGTTAAGCATACCAATTGAGAATTTATCAATTCATTATGGGCAGGAAATTATTCTTGATCCGGAGTCCTTATTTGATAAGATTATAACACGAAAACGGGGCGGGTTTTGCTACGAACTAAATGGGCTTTTTTTCGAACTGCTACAGGCAATCGGTTTTCAGGTCAAGCGCGTATCAGGGCGGGTTCACGACGATGTAAATGGATTTCATCCAGAATTTGACCACCTCTCGATCATTGCCCATGTCGATGGTATTGACTGGCTCGTTGATGTTGCCTTTGGCCGACACTTTCCGGTGTATCCGCTGTTATTGACACGAAATCAGATTCAGGAAGACCGAACCGGAAGATACCAGATTACGGAACTCGATGCTGACAATCTGGTCATTAAGCAACAGAATGAACAGGGAGACTGGATACCGGGCTATAGTTTTACCTGTATCCCAAGAGATCTGACTGACTTTGCGGAGATGTGCCACTTTCACCAAACGTCAAAGGAGTCTTTTTTCACCCGGAATAAGCTTTGTACAATCGTGACTCCACGTGGGCGAATTACGTTAACGGATCATACACTGAAAATTACGGAGAACGGGCAGGTTGTTGACCACGTTATTGCTGATCAGCTGGAATTTGAGGATTTTTTGCTCGACTGTTTTGGGATTAAAATGACCCGGCCCGCGCTTCATTAATGGCCGACATAAATTACCGCTCTGTTCTGCCAACGTTCGTATACCTGAATTTACGTATGACATCCATTCAATACCCTGACAAAATCGCCCGACTCATCGGCATACCCATCTGGGCTGTTTTATTTCGGCTCATTGGTGATCCGGCATCGCTCGGCGACTTAGTACAATCGCCAATTTTTTACCAGGATGTCGCTGTTGTAACGCTCGTTACCGGATTACTCTGGGCATTGAACCGCTGGCTTATCCGGGAAATGGACAGGCGCTATTCATGGGCAACCCAGCCTCTACAGCGGTTGCTGATACAGGGGGGCATTAGCCTGTCGGGAACAATACTGATCATTACGGTTTTTAGCCTGGTTTATAATAATTTGATTCTGCAACGTCCCGCTCCGTTTAACCTATCGATTACCATATCCAACGATGTGCCGATTGGTTGCCTGTTTATCGTTTTGCTACACATGGCTTACACCATGTATTGGATGGTCAGCTACCATCGACTGACGGTAGCCGCTTTGCAGAATCGTATTGTTGCATTGGAGCATAGCCAGACAAACCCAGTTGAACAGTCCGAAAGTCGGAGTCAGGCACTAAAAACCCTGCTGGTCAATCACGGCAAAGCCTTTGTGCCGGTTGCTACGGAACAGGTAGCGTACGTGTTCATAACCAACGAAATCAGTATTGTTAAAACCGCCGACAACAAATCATTTACTGTAGACGCTACGCTTGAACAACTCAGCGAACGATTACCCGAAACCAGTTTTTTCCGGCTCAACCGCCAGTTTGTTGTCAATCGTCAGGCAATTCGTCGGGTCGAGAATGATGGCGCTGGGCGGTTGTTACTGCATCTACAACCTACTCATGCCGACGAAGTAGCCGTTAGCCGTCGGCGGGTAGCTGAGTTTCGGCGATGGATGGAGCAATAAGGGCCTTCTAATCAATTTACGCTGGTTACCATTCAGTTTTTCATTCCTGCCACTCAACCCACACAACCATCCGGTGGGTAGTTATTGAGCTATTCTGCACCGTTTTTGCGATCACCTTTGCAGCGTTCAAACAACGCTAATGACGCATGATGAAAACGTTGCAATTCGTTCTTTTAGGGAGTCTGGTGTGTATCGGAACGGCTCGGGCACAGGTACAGGTAGTACCAGTCCAAAAAAGTCTGCCAATAACCATTAGTTTATTCGCTGAATCCATCAGCTTGCCCACGATCAAACGGATTAAGAAAGGCGGTATCGGTATCAAAGTTGGTACCGAGTTCTATTACCGAAATCGACCCGGCTCCCAGTTGATACAAACCCTGACGATTGGCTACTACCACCACCCACAGGTTCAAAATGGGCTGTTCATTAATTCCGAATTTGGGTATCGTACGTTCATCGGTAGTTTCTTTGCCGATGCGTTTTTGGGAGGAGGTGCGCTGTTGTTACGCCCCATGGCTCCTTCGTATGAGCGCAACGAAAGCACGGGAGCGTATCGTAAGGCATCGGCCACACAGCTCAAATTTATGCCTTCTGTGCAAACGGGAATTGGCTATCGATTCCCAAATCGAGCCATGATTTTTGCCCATTATGAGCTATTTGGCGAGATGCCAATCCACAACGTCGTGTTGCCGCATCAGGCTCTAAGCATCGGTACCCGGTTTTTTATCCGCCAATAAGCAGGCGATGCAGTAACGAACTGATTAATCCATAATTACAACTTGAAATGAAAAGGAAAAAGACACTCCCTGTACTGGGAGGTGCGTGGCTTATGCTACTAGCCTGCACGACAGACCAAATACCACAACCAGTCGCCGAGTCGGGTTCATCTGATAACTACCACAATCATCCCCGACAGGCCGACTACCAGGCCGCACTGCAAACATTCAGCCAGAAATGGAATTGCCCCGGATCAATTATGTTGCTTAAACGGGCCAACGAATCGGTTTGGGCAGATGCAGTTGGAAAAGCAAATCTCGAATACCAGACCGATCTTCGGATTAGCGACCAGTTTCGAATGGGGAGTATAACCAAAACATTTGTAGCAACGGTCGTTATGAAGTTGCGGGAGCAGGGTAAACTTCAACTGGACGACAAACTGGCAACGCTACTGCCGGAGGTGATGGGTAAAATTCCCAATGCTGAACGGATAACCCTTCGGCACATGCTCTCGCATACGAGCGGTATTTTCGACCCGACCAACGATGATGGTCAATATCAGCTCGCTTTGCTCAATAACCCAGCTCGTCGAACGGCTATGTCAACCGATGAGGTGCTTGCCGAATACGTCTATGGGCGTCCACTCGATTTTAAGCCCGGCGACCGGTACAGCTACAGCAATACCAACTACTGGCTAATCGGAAAACTGATCGAAAAGCAAACCGGGCAATCCTTGCAGCAGGCACTTGAGCAATTTATTGTCAAACCGATTGGCCTGAAAAATACATACATTGACCGGCGCGACGACCGAAACGTGGTTCGAGGGTATAATAACTTTTATGCCAATGGAAAGCTTATGGACGTCACCACATTTGATCGCGCTGATAGCGACGGTCAGGCCAATGGCGGACTTATTTCGACCGCTGGAGACCTGTTTGCCTTCAGCAATGCCCTGTTCAGTGGAAAGCTGATCAGCCTGACTTCTGTAAAAGAAATGATGACTGTGCCGCCGGTTCGGCAGGGAACAACAGAATATGGTCTTGGCCTGGATTCGTATGAATCGCCCATCGGAACCGCCTGGGGTCACAATGGAACACTGCTTGGGGTGGATGCAAACTGGTTCTATTTCCCCGATAAACAAGCGACTTACATCATTCTGGCGAACAATGGGGGAGGAGCCGATAAATCGTTCGTGCACGATTTGTTGAGCAGGGAGTAAAGCAAAAAAAGCAGGGATCAGAGATGAAAAAAGAGCAGGTAAGTGACCTGCCTGGCTTTCATCTTTGATCCCTGCTTTACGGTTAATTACTTCGTTTTCCAGATGTTGTTGCTGGTGTCAGCGTCCATAAAAATACCACCTTCCAGTTTTATCGACTGAACTTTCTTTTGTACCGGGAGATTGATCGTAGCCAGCTTCTGGTTGGATTTCCACAGGTTTGGTGTTTGGTGAAATGTTTCAGTTTTGCCATCCGCGAAGGTTACGATAACGTCAACTGGTGCCACATAACCACCGATATTTTCCAGCGTAACAGTACATTTTGTTGGTGATGTTACAACTTTCTGAATCGCGAAATCAATGTAATGGTTACTGAAAAACCAATTATTCCAGAACCAGCTCAGGTCCTGCCCAGACGTATTATTAAAACTAAAAAACATATCCCACGGAGTAGGGTGTTTGCCATGCCAGCGATTCATAAATTCGTGCAGTGATTTTTTGAATGCCGCATCGCCCAGCAACTCTTTCAGGGCCAGATAGCCAATGGCAGCTTTCCCGTATTCATTATTGCCCAGCGCTGCACCACTCAGAATATTAGCGGGCGTAATAATCGGCAGGTCTTCTTCGGCTGAAGGATCTTTGCTCCAGAAGGCAACCCGAAACTGCTGGAAATTGCTGGTCGCTTTTTCGGTACCCAGGTCAGCCTGGCTAATTAGAAATTCCAGGGCCGTAACCCAGCCTTCGTCCATAAACCCGTAGCGGGTTTCGTTGATGCCCATGTAAAAAGGAAACCAGGTATGAGCGATTTCATGCTCGGCCACAAAGCGCGAAAAGTTGAGGTCTGATGTGGTAGCATCATTCACCATCATGGGGTATTCCATGTCGGCAAAACCCTGAACAATGGTTGTTTTTGGATAGGGATACGGAATGCCGGGCCAGTTAGTCGAAAACCAGTCGAGCGAATGCCGACCGAAGCCAACCATCTGGTGAAAGTCTTTGGCCGTATCCAGAAAAGCAGCCTGAACACTGGAACGCCGATTCGTTGTTTTATCGACCACAACACTCGATGCATCCCAGACGTAATGATTGCTGATGCATAAGGCAATATCGGGCACATAATTCGCTTTCCATTTCCAGGAATTCACCTCCTGCTGTTTGGTAACATTGCCCGATGTTACGTCGGCAAGCGTAGCCACATGAATTATGGAATCGGTGCTCATCGATTCACTCAGACGTTTGGCAAAAGTAGGTTGTAAGACCTCGTCGGCATTGAGTAAATCGCCGGTGGCCCAGACCAGGTAATTTTTAGGTACGTTCACCGTAAATGTATACTCATTGAAGTCGTTATAGAACTCCTGCGCTTCTGTAAACTCCGTACGATCCCAGCCGTAATAGTCGTCATAAACTGCCACACGGGGGTAAAAGTATGCCAGAAAGTAAGTTGTCGAATCAAGCGATCCTTCGCGATTGCTTTCAACCGAAATATCGTAATGCCAATCCAGCGCTAGCTTAACCGAATCACGTGGCATAAGCGGTTTTGTCAGCACAAGACGCTTTGTGGTAGTGGTACCCGCATCCTGCCAGGTTTTGGTGGTGTTGTTTTCAGCGAACTTATCTATATGGATGCCCGAGGTCATGTAATCGGCAGAAGCGGGTGATTGTCGGACAGCACCTGGTTTATGGCTATTCAGAAATAGTTTGAAAACGAGCTGACGCAATGTGTCCGGGCTGTTGTTGATGTACGTAATTTCTTCGGTACCCCGAATGGTTCGATTGGGAGGACTAGCCGTAACGGTGATGGCATAGCGGGCGGAATTCTGCCAGTAATTTTTGCCGGGTTTTCCATCCATCGATCGCGTTCCTTTCTGATACGCCTGCTTCATGTTACGCGGCATGTATAAGCGCTGAGCCTGACTGTTAACCACTGAAAACAAGGTAAGACAGCAAATAAGTACGATTTTTTTCATAGAAAGACTTCTTATGTCAAATGCCGCCGGCGTTGTGGTGGAACGGCTCCCGGCGAAACACCTGTAGTGATATATTGGGCTAAACTATTGAAAAAGCAGAACGCTGAATGAAAGCTTTACACAAACGGTAATTGCGTGGATTGGCGAATTCCCGCACAGTCGTTCAGCCTGTTGCCAGACAACAATCCTGAAAGGAGGGGGTTTACAGTATAGACTCAACACTTGACATATGGAACTACAGCCTTTCACGATCAATATTCCACAGCTAACGCTGGACGATCTGCGTGAACGTCTGATCCGGACACGCTGGCCCGACGAAGTTGACGATTCCAACTGGGATTATGGTACTAATCGGGCTTATCTTCAGGAACTGGTACACTACTGGCATGATGTTTTCGACTGGCGTGAGCAGGAAGCTATGCTAAACCAGTTTCACCAGTTTAAGACAACGATCGAAGGTTTTGGGATTCATTTCATTCATGAACGGGGAAAAGGCCCGAACCCCATCCCTATTCTGCTGACCCATGGCTGGCCGGATTCGTTTCTTCGGATGTATAAACTCATTCCGTTGCTGACCGATCCGGAAAAATACGGTGGGCGAGCCGAAGATTCCTTTGATGTTGTGGTACCTTCGATTCCTGGGTATGGGTTTTCGGATCGGCCCCGCGAAAAAGGGTTCACATCGGGGCGGGTAGCCGAACTGTTTACGCGGTTGATGACCGACAGTCTCGCTTATAGCCGATTTGGCGCTCATGGTGGCGACTGGGGCAGCAGCATTACAGAGCAGCTTGCCTTTGCTCATCCGGATTCCCTGATCGGTATTCACCTGACGGATATTCCTTACCATCATCTATTTACTGTAAAGCCTGATGAATTGACACCTGAAGAACAGGAGTACCTGAAAGCCGGTCAGACCTGGCAAATGAGTGAGGGGGCTTATGCGCTCATTCAGTCGACAAAGCCGCAGACACTTGCCTATGGACTGAATGATTCGCCCGCTGGACTGCTGGCGTGGATTATTGAAAAGTTTCAGCGGTGGAGTGATTCGGATGGTGTGTTAGAACGCAAGTTCACGAAAGAGGAATTACTGACAAATGCAACGATCTATTGGGTGACAGAAACGATCAATTCATCGATTCGACTCTACTATGAAGCCCAGCATCAACCCCCTTACTCGACAACCGAACGAACGGAGGTGCCAACCGGTGTTGCCCTTTTTCCTAAAGACCTGATTCCGCCCCCGAGAGCCTTTGCTGATCGATTTTTTAACGTACAGCGCTGGACGATGATGCCCAAAGGCGGCCATTTTGCTGCGCTGGAAGAACCCGAATTGCTGGCTAAAGATATTCAGAGTTTTTTTCGACCACTTCGGGCATCTGCCTAAACTACTATTGCATTTTGAAAGGCGTTGGTTAACGTTGGCTGGATCAATTTGCCGCTTCCAAAATAGTAGTCATCCCAGCTGTAAGCTTCTACGTATCAATCAAAACAGAACATCCCGAAAGTGCAAAACTTTCGGGATGTTCTGTTTTTGCAATAAGAAAAGGAATTAAACCCCCAAGGGTCCACCCAGCGTTACGTCTGCATCTGTGCCATGAATCGGATGACGGCTGGCATGATGGCTACCCGGATGTTTTTCTTCTTCCTCTCTGGAACGGGTGTTCACGAATGATTCGGCCAGGGTCGTTAATTTATGATCGGTTGCTTTCTCTTCTTCGAGTGTTTGGGCCAGTAGTTCCGCCGACTGAGTAAAATCAAGCACATTGGCCAGTGTCAGGAGCGATCCATAAATGGCAATTTCGTAATGCTCGATTTTCTGCGCGGCAATGATCAGAGCCGCATCGCGCGTCAAAGAGCCCTGTTCCGTTTCCGAAACGACCTGATGGGCATCACTAATCAGCCCGTCAATAGCATGTGATATATGATCCTCGGTCTTTATGCCAATTATTTTGAATATCTCTTCCAGACGTTCCACCTGATTACGGCTTTCTTCCTGATGTTGCAGAAAAGCCGAACGTACCTCATTGGTCGTACTGGCGTCAGCCTGATCGCCAAGGGCGTGGAGCGAACGCTTTTCTGAATAATAAACACGCTTGAGTTCGCTGATAAACAGATCGCGTAACCCTTCGTCGGCCGAAGAGTCATTACCACTGAAAAAACTTCCTATTTTATCTGCCAACGATGCCATGATTTTTGGTTGTATTAGAACTAATGAGTTGATTAATTTAACAACGCCTGATTCGAATTGTTTTCATCTAAAAGGTACTATTATCGCATAGTGACGCCTTCACGCAGAATCTGCACCCAGCCTTTGAGCACATGCGCCGGTGCCTCACGATCCAGCATGGCATACTGTACCGTCACCTGATAGTAATACAACCCACTCGGCAGATCGGCTCCACTGGTTGTTTTGCCATCCCAGGCCAGCGTCGAACTCGTGCCTTCGTAGACTTTGCTGCCATACCGGTTGTACACCACCAACGCTACACTCTCTACAAACCGAGGACACTTTAATGGCTGAAAAAAATCATTCTTCCCATCCCCATTGGGTGTGAACACGTTCGGCAGAACAAAGGCCGGACAGGCATCATTACACACTGTGTTGGATGGTAAACTCTCCACTCCCGACTTGCTGACAGCCGTCACATAATAACAACCTGCCACCGTGGTCAGATTCGGGTGATCAAAACTTGTCGAAGGAGCGGGGATACTGGCTAGTTCGGCTGGTTTATCCTGCTGATAGCGTCCATAATACAGCTTATAGCCCACCACATTGGGATCGCAGGTGGGCCCGCTGGTAAGGGTCCAGTGAAGCTTGTTGGTAAAACTGGTTTGACCGCACAGGCTCTCATTGCTGAGACTAGCACAGTTCAGACTATCCAGTCCCAGGTTTGGCGAACAGGGCTTAGTGGTATCGCTCGGCGTGGCACAGATGATCTGGCTGTAATTTTCGATCGGTTTCAGTCCCGCCAGTTTGGGATCAGCATACTGACCTCGGGTCATCACCCGATAACAGTAGCTGCTATCCGCTGTGAGCTGACGACTGGTATTCCCATCAGCCACAAAGGTATCGTTGCCCGTATCGGTAAAGACATAGGTCTGGGCACCCTGCACCCGCACTTCGGCGATTTTGTTAAAGGGGCCGTTGGGGCCGGAGCGGCTTCGATAGACGTCGTGGGTCTGGTTATCGTTGGTCCAGGGCGTGTTGGCCTGCCAGCTCAGAGCGACCTGTCGCTGGGCGGGAGTAACAGCCAGGCGGACACTGGAAGCGGGGTCGGTCACATCCAGTCGGGTGAGCTGGCCATTGGTGCCTGTGTAGTAAAACTCAACCCGGTAGCGGTAGGCACTATCGGTAGTATTGAGCCCTCTATCTACGTAAACGGTATCCGCAATGCCAGGCTGTATGTTCGTATTGATCGATGCTACATTGGTAAACACAGTGCCGGCCAGTCCAGTAGCTCGCTGGAGCCGATACTGATAGGGAGCGCCCAAATCACCAGGGGATAAGCCAATAGGCCGCGTCCATCGAACCGTAATCCGACCCCGTTGTGTATTCGTGCTATCAACAGTGACCTGGGTTATCACGGGAGCCAGCAGCGGTAATTCGAGACAGGCTTCGGTAGAGACCACACTAAGCCCGCCATTATTGCCAATGCCGGGATTGATGGCTACAATCCGGTACGAATAGCTGACGCCCCGTTTGAGTGAACTGGTATCGATATAGCTGGTCGCCGTATAAGGAATACGGGCAATCTCCTGGTAACCGAAACTGGCAGCCAGACCTGTAATGCAAGCTTGTGGAGGAATAGGCGTACAGCCTTCTTTTCGATAAATGATCAGTTTAGTTGTATCACTTGATCCTCCAGACGAAGCAATTCGGCCGCAGCTATAGGCTGTCCAGTTGAGTTGAATGGCTCGTCCTGCAATGGTGGCCGTGGGGCGGGCCGTCAGGTTTTTGACCGATGGTGCATAGAGTCTTATTCGTAATGTAGCAAATGACACCAAAGAAGCGGTTCCTCTTCCGGGTGGCACATCATTGACTTTGAGGGTAATGTCGTAGGGCTCCTCCCGTGCCTGATTGCAGTTGGTTTGCCAGGAAAAGGTAGCCGTAGCGGGCTGAGGTAAAGGAATATTCCCATTAATTAGTGTAGCATAGTCGGGTGGAATCCGCAGGTCGGCCGGTAAGGGCAGTCCATCGCTATTGATGTTGAAAGGGCCGCCATAGGCTCTGATAATAACCCGCTGACCGTCGGGGTCAGTAGCCGTAATGGATTGCCGGATTAACGTTCCGGCTTCCACGCAAATCTCGGCACCAACAATAAGTGGTCGTTTGTTTGGCTGATCGACAACCGTGACTTGCATATCGCGGATAATCTCGCCAATCAGTACGCCATTGCGCCATTCTTCAATGATAAAGGCAAAATTAAACTGTCCAATCTGACCCGGCGAATCCCAGCAGAGATCACCCGTTACCGGGTCGATCGTAAACGTTGGGGGCGCTCCTCCGTTTTCCCGCGCGGTACTGAATTGGGTAGGGTCCAGATATGCAGGAATAATTCGGCTACGGCAACTATTGGAAATGCCTTCCTGCGGTTTATACAACCGGTACGCTAAACTGTCCCCGTCAACATCGAACGCAGCCGGGTTATGGCAGAATTTCTGACCAACGCGAGCAGAGTCCAACGGCGGATTCAGCATAACGGGTGTTGAATTAACTTCAAGTGCCGCATTGATCAGGATCGTCGTAGACACGTAAAACGAAAGGTTTTCAGAATCGGCGGCAGGCGGTAAATTCAAGGTCCCTTCGTTGCGATTGACAAGCACTGTGCCAATCACATAGGCTCCTGGTCCGGAGTAAGTGTGAATGACCGTGTATGAATTGACGGATGATGTATTTCCATTGATATAGACTCTGCCCGACCGTGCTACAGATTGAACAGTACCATCACCAAAACAAAAAGGCGCTTCAGTTGCCTGATCGGCCGCACCTTTCCCTTTCGAACTTTCGTCGTAATAGGCTGTCAGCGTGATCAGGTAGGTTAAGGATGAACCAGGAAGGCGTCGGGTGGTGATTTCGCCCGCCCGAACGTGGGTTGCCTGACTAACAGTTGGCCGCAAAAGTGCCCCCAGGCACAGTGCAAATAGCCCAATGATGTAAACGAGACGCATAGAGTTATCGCATTTCCCATACAACGCATCGAGCTATAAAACATGTATCTTTTTTCGACTTGAATCTACAAGGTTAAATCAAGAATGTAAGAGCGGGACTAATCACCAGTTACGGCGATTTATAAACTAATATAATTGCGACATAACATGTTGATAATTAGTGTATAGCGTTCTTTCGGGCTAGAGATGAGAATTTTTCGCTTCAGACTTTTTAGAATTTACAGACCGCTTACACAACAAATAGAATCTTTACGGAAAAGCATGTCTATTCCAATAGCCAACTTTTCCGTAAAGATTCTATTTACTGGCTCACCTGGAGCAACTGATTAGTCTTTCTTCCGCAGGTAAATATTGTTGCTGATTGACTCTAATCGAACATTGGGTCCACCGCCGTTTGTAGTGCCTTCCAGCATATAACCCACAATGGGGTCTTTCTGCTTCTTGTTCTTGAAATCAATATCCAGATCTGAATAAACCTCTCCAGTTATGGTTTTTACGGCCAGATTAGCTCCCTTTTCTTTGGGCCAGCTCATATCGACATAACCACTGATGGTTTTAGCAGATACAGCTGATGTTGCCCCCCGAATATCAATGTTGCCATTGATGGATTCAACTTTGAGTTGGGCTTTCTGAGGCAGATAAACAACGTAATTTATATCGCTGCATACGTAGTAATCTTTGCCGTTGCGTTCAGTACGCCAGACAGATTTTGTGCCGGGGCAATCTTCAGATTTACCCTGTTTCAGTAGTTCATTGTCGAAGTCGGTTTTGACGCTGACTTCCTGATCCGTAGAGCCGGTGGTGACCAGCAACGCATCGTTGAGCTTACCGCCATTAACGGTAACGGCTATACGCACAGATACCTGCGCTTTGTCCCAATACCGGATCTGTATGCTATCGGCAAACTTTAAGTTCAGGTTTACCAATTGATTCGGCACAACCGGCAGCGTTTTTTCAATGATTTTCTGGGCAAAAACAGGACTGACGAACAGACATAGTAAGAGTAGATACACAATTTTTTTCATGGCGAAGAGGGGAGTAGGAGTCAATCACTTTTGCTTACGGATGTAGATATTACTGCTGATCGTTTTGAGTTGCATCTCAACACCACCACCATTGGTCGTTCCTTCGATGTTCTGGCCACCGCCTACTTTCGACATACCATCTTTCGTACTTTTAGTGCCCAGATCGAAGTCGGTATACATTTCGCCACTGATTGACCGAAGCTGCATATTAGCTTTAGAACTGGCGGGCAACGTGATATCGATCGGACCGCTGATGGTTGAAATGGCGGTGGGTTTTTCCTGGCTCAGCGCCGAAAAAACGACCTTTATTTCTCCGCTCGTTGTATTGGCAACCACAGGACCTGTTACATTCAGGAGGTCAATCTGAGCGTTGTTGGTCCGCACTTCAAGATCGCCATCCATATTACTGATCGTGATGCCAGCTCCCTGCCAGTTTGTCTGTTCAAAGAGAATAGCCACTTTTCGGGGTAGTCGAACGGTATATTTAACCGCCTTACGGGTCGCTTTCTCAATGCGCAGTCCCCCACTTTCTGGCGTAACGGCCAGGCCAATACCAGAGTTGTCGACTGCGCTATAATACAGTGGTTTTAAACCCTTGGCTCGCTCGGGTGGAGCTTCAAAGCCAGAAGTGGCCTGTATAATGACTTCATCACTGTTATGGCCTTCTATTTTGATATCGCCAGCCGACATTTCGATCGTAACCTTTCGATCTTTCGCATTGGCGAGTTTCGTTTTGTATTCCTGAGCGTGTACAGTAGTCATGCACCAGACAATACTGGCGCTCAGCAGGAGCAACTTTTTCATAATGAGATTTGAACGGGTTTTATTTATTAATCTTCAATTGGCAGTAGGCAGTCTTCAGTAGCCAGTTAGCGGTAGCCACTTAGAAGTGATCGGTATGTATTGTCGACTGCCCACTGCAAGCTGCCAACTGAATACTATCCACTATTTACTCAGGAAGCCGATCGGCCGGTTTGATTCAATCTAGTTATTCCTTCTTCTGCTCGGGTTCGCACAATGTCCAGTACATCCTGGTTCTGAACCAGTCGCTGAATTTCGTCCACCGCTCGTTTTTCTTTGATCGAAACGAGTACGTCGATTAGGGTCAGTTGAACATTCGGATCTGTCTGGATCTTAAGCGATTGGATCAGCGCTTCCCGTACCCCCGGCTCGTTTTCAAAGCGAGTCAGTGCCTGGCAGGCCGCCAGCCTTACATTCACATTGGCGTCGAAATTCAGCGTGTTTATGAGCAGTTGAGTAATGTCGCGATCAACCTGTGTCAGTTCGTAGCTTTGATTAACCGCCTGAATCCGTTCGCTGGCCGATGTTTTGGGCATTTCGCCAAAAGCCAGCACTTTCTTCATCTCGCTGGCTGGCGTCTGGTCACCATTGGCTGATGCAACCGCTTCCGTATCTGCCTGGCCCGAATGCCACTGATTGTAGAACCGGCCACCAACGAAGCCAACGATGAGTAAAGCGATACTGGCGGCTAATCGTACGAACCAGGACGTCAGGCTACGAATACGACCCGGTTCGGGTGCACTCAGCTTAGCTGCCAGTTTGCTGGTAAAGGCGGCCGATGGATGCTGTGTCCGGGCATCGGCAAAATAACGAAACTGAGCCGCGTGGCTTAGCAGGTGTGCCGGAATCGTATCCTGCTGAAAAAACTGTTTTAATTGTTTTTCTTCAGCAAGCGTAGTTTCGCCTTCGTAGTATTTTTCGAGCAGTGTTTCAATGTCCAGCTTCATAATCATTGGCTTTTAGGTAACTGTCGCGCAGACGTTGGCGGGCCCGTGACAGAATTACACGAATATTGTTGACGCTAAGACCAGTCAGTTGTTCGATCTCCTCAAATGAATATTCCTCTACGTCCCGTAAATGAAGAATGAACTTCTGCTGCTCAGGTAACTCATTCATCAGACGTTTAATCAGTACTGCGCTATCAGCCAGTTCAGTCTGTCGGTAGGGAGAAACAGTCTCTGCCTGAACAGTCTGCAAACTGGAGTCGTCGGTCATTTTCTGTCTGGCGGGCGATTTTAACCGATCCAGACATAAGTTTTTAGTCATCTGCACAGCCAATGCTTCAACACTATGGTAGGCATCTAACTGTTGCCGGTTTGTCCAGAGCCGTAGCAAAACGTCCTGCATGGCGTCCTCTGCTTCTTCACGATTGCGCAGAAACATACTCGCCAGCCGAAAAAGGCGACCCTGTACAGGCAGTATCCGTTGCTTAAAGGCTTGTAAGTCCATTTCAATGACAAAGACGAGCGAAGCGGACAAACATTACAGTGATTAGTGATTTTTTTTTCGAAGTACCACAAATTAATTGTTGAGGATACCCATTCGTAGAGATACAGCAGCGCAATTTCCTCGTATTGTGCTGCTATAGGATCTATGCTATTTTAGAATTAAAGAAAAAAATAGACAGACTTGTCTATTTAAAATAATGGAATACATTTGTGTCATGAAAGAGTCAGTGGTAAAAGACCGGATAATTGACGTAGCCTCCAGGCTTTTTTATGAGCAGGGGTATAACCTCACGGGGATCAATCAAATTATTGATGAAGCGGAAATTGCCAGAGCGTCGCTTTACAATCATTTTGACTCCAAAACGGCATTGCTACTGGCATATCTTGAGAAAGCTGAACGAATCTGGTTTGCCCAGCTTGACGCATTTTTAGAACCGATCGCTGATCCGAAAGAGAAATTACTGGGCTTATTCGATCATCGTATCGGGCGACAGCAAAAGTCGGGCTTTGGCGGGTGCCAGTTTATCAAGATCAGTGCCGAAGTGAGTCGGACAGAAACCAGTGTACTTGAAGTAGTTAAAGCTCAGAAGGAACGCCTGAAGGACTATATTAGCCACCTTGTGAAGCAGATAAATCATGAACATCTGCTAACTGATGAGCAGCTTACAGATATGGTATTTTTGTTGCTGGAAGGTGGCGCTACAACTGGTGCCATTACGAAAAACTCTTCAGGTCTGGTTAGTGGAAGAGCTATTGTAGAAAAATTCCTTTAATTAGTCGGGTCAATCGAACGCTGTAGAAGTGTCCTATTTTTTTATCAAATATAGACAGAACGGTCTATTCAATATGGAAAAACAAAAGTCAAAATGGATCGCGCTTGCGGTGGTTTTATTAGCGCCATTGCTTTCTGTCATCGATGTGTTTATTGTGAATGTGGCCATTCCAGCCGTTAAAGCTGGCGTTCGGGCAACGGATGCACAGGTGCAATTGGTCATTGCAGGTTATCTGCTTGGTTATGCTTCATTTCTGATTACGGGTGGAAGAGCGGGCGACCTGTTTGGCCGCAAAAAAGTATTTATGTGGGGAATGGCCCTATTTACACTCACATCCTGTTTGTGCGGACTGGCCCAGTCGCCCCTTCAGCTCAACCTGGCCCGGTTTTCCCAGGGAATTAGTGCAGCCTTCATGGTTCCACAAACCATCTCTTATATTCAGGTACTTTTTGCCCAGCCTACGGAGCGAACCAAAGCCGTTGGTCTTTTCGGTCTTACACTCGGTATCGCTTCGATTACGGGCCAGTTTTTAGGGGGTTACTTCTCCGAAAGTCACTTTGCCATTGCTGGCTGGCGATTGATCTTTTTTATCAACTTACCCATTGGCCTGCTTGCGCTACTGGCCGCAACGATCTATCTGCCCGAAACCGCGAGTAATCGTACTCAGTCGTTTGATTATGCTGGCACCGGTATACTGACTATTGCGCTTGTTTGTTTGATTTATCCACTCATTCAGGGTCGCGAAATGGGCTGGCCCTGGTGGACAATCTGTCAGCTGATTGCTTCCGGGGGTATTTTTTACTATTTCATTCAGCATCAGCGGAGCAAACTAAAAAAAGATCAGGCACCACTCATCAACATGGACCTCTTTCAGTTTCGGGATTTTAACATAGCGCTGTTCACTACCTTGTTCTTTTTCATGGTGCATACTTCTCATTTACTGATTAGTACATTGTACTTTCAGAACGGAATGGGTATTCCACCCTATCAGGCTGGGCTGAACTTCGTGTTATGGGGTCTGGGGTTCATGATTTCTTCTCTGCTATCGATCAGACTAGTCGTGCGGTGCGGGAAGGTCGTTTTACAAATGGGTGTGTTCCTGATGCTGATCATGCTGTTTCTGCAACTAAACCTGTTTACCCTGAATTTACCTCGCTGGACCCTTCTTCTGCTATTGATTCCCTATGGATTTGGGAGCGGTTTTGTATTGCCATCCCTGTTAAATATGGCACTTAAAAGTATCCCAATCCAGTTTGCCGGAGCCGCATCCGGAGTCTATTCTACCGTTCAGCAAACGGCTTCGGCTCTTGGGGTGAGTTTAATAGGCGGCCTGTTTTTTACGACATTACAGTCAAACCATGGCGGTGGTCATGGCTACCTGTATGCTTTTCAGACGGGGATTGTTGCTGATATTGTCTGTCTGCTTTTGGTCAGCTACTTGCTTTACAGATTACCAGATGCAACAAGGCAGTCTAAGGCCGTGATCCTCCCTGCCGAGTAAGTGCAGGTTGAGGATTACCTGAAAGTCCTAATTGCATTATTTTTTAACTTTTTGCTCCATATAATCCACAGTTAGGTGGCAAAGGGCTTTTACGCCCAGATCGAAGCTAGTTTCGTCAATCTGAAAATTGGGAGAGTGGTGAGCTACCTGATTTGATTTAACACCTTTGGGCCGGGCACCGGTACTAAAAAAGAAACCCGGAATCTTCTGCGCAAAATAAGCAAAGTCCTCTGAACCCATACCCGACGGAACCAGCACCACGTTGGATGTACCGGCCAATGCCTGTAACGTCGGAACCATCGCTGCCGTCAGTTCTTTATTGTTAACCAGCATGGCATCCTCCATACTAATGCTAACTTCGGCAGTAGCGCCCGCACTTTCGGCAATATTTGTTACAACTTCCCTGATCCGTCGATACATGGTATTTCGCATGGTAGTGTCGAGGGTGCGAAGAGTGCCAATCATGGTTGCTTCTTCGGGAATAATATTTTCCCGATTTCCGGCATGAAAGGCACCGATTGTGAGTACGGCTGCATGTTCGGTGAGCATTAAATTTCGGCTTACGATCGTTTGTAAACCCATCACAATTTGGGCACCCGTAACGATCGGATCGACGCCGGTCCAGGGAGCTGCGCCGTGGCTTTGTTTGCCACGTACCGTTATTCGGAAGATGTCATTTTCGGCGCTGACGCTGCCAGGGCGGTAGGTGAAGGAACCGAGCTCAGTTCCGGATGAAATGTGCTGTCCGAAAATGACGTCTACTTTCGGATTCTCAAGCACTCCTTCCTTCACCATTAACTTGGCTCCTCCTTCTTCGCCGGATGGAGGGCCTTCTTCGCAGGGTTGAAAGATAAACTTGACCGTGCCGTGCAATTCACTTCGTACGGATGACAGTACTTCGGCTGCACCCATCAGCATGGCAACGTGGGAGTCGTGACCGCAGGCATGCATGACACCCGTAGTTTTCCCATTATAATCTGTTGTAACCGTCGATTTAAAGGATAGATCATTTCGTTCGGTGATCGGAAGTGCATCCATATCAGCCCGTAAGGCAACAACAGGTCCTGTCGCATTCCCTCTGAGCAGGCCAACGACACCTGTTTTTCCAACGCCGGTTTGCACCTCAATGCCGAGTGACTTCAAATGTGCGGCTACTTTAGCTGCCGTTTGCACCTCACGGTTGCCTAACTCGGGATGCTGATGAATGTCTCGTCGCCAGTCAATTACCTTTGCCGTCAGCGCTTCGGCTGCTTTATCCATTCGGGCCAGTAAAGCGGCAGTGTTCGGATTGCGAGGAGGCTGAATGACTTGTGCCGAACTGATAACGGATAGCATAAGTACTGCTAACAGGCATCCCACCAAAGATCGATAGAAATGATACATGGGTGCATAGTTGGTTATAGAGAGGCCAAGGCATTGTCTAAATCACCGATCAGATCTTCTACGTTTTCGATACCGACCGAATACCGGATCAGACTTTCAGGAATGCCCAGCAACAAGCGCTGCTCTTCCGTGAGTTCAACATGACTCGTGGTTCTCGGAGGGCCCGCTAATGTACTGACTGAGCCCAGACTGGCTGCCAGATGCACAAACTGGAGCTGTGGTAAAAATTTCCTGACATTCTCATACCCGCCAACCAGCGAGAAACTGAGTATGCCACCAAACCCCGACATCTGCGCTTTGGCAATGTCATGACCGGGATGTGATTCGAGGCCGGGGTAAAACACATCACTGACTTTCGGATGTGCCTTCAGATAGCGAGCTATAGTCAGTGCTGATGTGTTCTGGCGCTCAATTCGTAACTCCAGGGTTTTCATGCCACGGGCAATCATATAGGCCGGATCGGCTTGCAGGCTGGCCCCATTAATTTCCCGAAACTGGAAGACTTTCTCGACTAGTGCTTTGGTGCCGCACAAGATACCACCCATCGCATCGGAGTGGCCACCAAGAAATTTTGTGGCGCTATGAATGACCAGATCAGCACCCAATGCCAAAGGATTTTGGTTGATCGGGGTCGCAAATGTGTTATCGACAACGGTAATGGCACCTACTTTTTTGGCCGCGGCCGACAGCCGTTTTATATCGACAACCTTGAGTGTGGGATTTGTCGGTGTTTCCAGATAAAGTACATCACAACCTTTGGCAATTTCGGCTTCTAGTTCGTCGAAGTCAGTTGTCCCACAAAGCGTAGCCTGTATTTGATATCGGGGAAGAAAGTCAAGAAAGAGTCGGCTGGCCCCACCGTACGTGTCCTTGATGGAAACCACTCGTTTGCCGGGAGCCAACAAAGCAAATAATGTGTTACTAATGGCACCCATACCGGTTGCAAAAGACGTAGCTGCTTCGGCTTTTTCCAGAATTCGGATTTTTTCTTCGAGTACATGTACGGTAGGGTTCGTATTTCGGCTATAGATATAGCCATCGGCCTTACCGGTTGCTACCTTATGCCACTCGTCCAGGTCATCATACGCAAAAGCAACACTATTGATAATTGGCGTTGTAACGGCTCCATTGGTAAACGGATCGGTCTCACCGGCCCATACTGATGCTGTACTTTTTTTGTACTTCGAAAAATCCATCCTAAGCGCTAGTTTTCAGGTTGTTATTAAGGAGAGTTGCAGAATACCATCTGAAAATATTTCGCAATTCTCCTTAATAATACGTAAAAAAGCCCGCCGGACATAGCCTGTCAACGGGTCGATAAGGGATTACCCGATCATTTTAGATGCTCAGCCAGACAACGGTCAACGTTATGTAAGCCAGTTCGCAGTTCATGGGCAGTGGGATAGCCAAACCCGATGCGCATGTAGATCATATCCTGTTCGAACCAATGGCCTGGTCCTACAAGGGTTTGATAATGAGTATACAGCGACTGGTAAAAGTCGTTCGTATTGATTGAGTAGCCTGCTTTTAAACGCGGAAAGCAAACGACACCGGCTGTTGGCTCTACCCACTCAAGATAAGGTGTTTCGGAGAAGAATTGGCGTGTAATGTTAAAATTGGTACGGATGCGCTGATGCGTTTCTCTGAGCCGATTGGCCTGATTTTGTAAAATATTCAGCGCAATTTGTTCATCTACAACCGAATTAGTGATCAAGATCTGCTCTTTTGCTGCCAGAAACTGGTGCATTAATGCAGCATCGCGGCAAATGATCCAGCCAATGCGAATGCCCGGCACGCCAAACGCCTTCGAGAGTGAACTGACCGAAATGACGTTTCTGCTTTTTTCGGCCAGATAGGGGAGAAGCGGGGTCTGGAAATTCAGATAGCGGTAAGTTTCGTCAACAAGAAGATAACAGTTATGCGCTTCTGCCAGGTTAATCAGTTCATTCAGAATATTTTCTGGAACAACGGTACCCGTTGGGTTATGCGGATTGGTAATACTGATGAGTCGGGTATTAGGCTGAATAGCGCGTCGGATATGATCCACATTCAGGGCAAAGCGCTCGTCAAACGTCAGTTCGACAATACTCATCGCGCAGTTGATAGCCCTGGGTGTTTCGAGATTGGTTCCGTAATTGGGACGAACGACTATTAAATGGTCTTTTTCGCTGAGTAGCGTGGTGGCAATAATAAACAAAGCCGTAGCGGCACCGCTGCAAACCAGCACATCGTCTGATTGAAGAAGTGGGCTCTCGCTGGCAATACAATCGAGTAGTTCAGGATGCCCCCGGTGATGGCCATAACACAACAGCAAATCATCCAGCCGGAGGTTCAGATCACTTAGTTGAATATCCCGAACAGAGCTTTCGGCCAGGTTGTAGTGGATGGCTGAATAGCCTATTTCTTCCGGCGATTCGATTTCAATTGGCATCCTTGTGTACTTCATTCGGGTAGCGGTGTTAGTGAAAATAAAGTCACGATTCGGTGCTGGCTACGTGTGAGAAGTGTCTTTGATTTTGCCCAGTTATCAGTCAAATTTTCAGTCACTTATTGGATAGCTCGCGCATAGTGATCAGGTGTTTGGCCAGCAGCGGATTATCGGCCATCAACGATTTGATATGATTGAGCGTTTTTTCGGGAAGTTGTTGAGGTGTCCGACTAATAATATCGACCCCTTCCGACGTAAAAAGAGTTCTTGAAAACCAGATAACTGCCCATTGCCCATTGGGATCCTGCAGAACAATCTGCCACTTGCTGCGTAGTAAACCTAAAACCCCTTTGCCACGCCATGTATAGGTTGACGAATCGTTTTTTGACTGATAATCGAAGCCTGTGAGTGTTTTGGTTTCTCCCTTTTTCTGGTACTTGACTTCATCCAGCAAAACAGTCGTTTCGGCTTTTATGTCGCTGACTGAATACGTGAAGGTAGGGTTGGTTTTGTCGCCTTTCAGCCACATTGGGAAGTTTGTACTGCAAATAAACCAGGTTCCAAGTAGTGTCTGGACGATAGGTGTTAAATAAAAAGGAGAAAGCATTGGCGATAATTTAGTAGAGAATGGTCTGTTTTAAGAAACTGTTCAGAGACGAGGTAGGTTTTCGAGTAAAGCAAAAGCCCTGTGTTCTTGCCTGATTCCAACTACCCTTGATCAGCTAAACGAATGATTGTTGCCCAGGAAAAAGATGTAGCGATCCCTACCTATTCACTACAGCAAAGTAGCAGTTTTGGCAATACAGTATTTGAGATCGTAGAATCCAACAACGAAATTCGTCGGCACCGGTCAAATTTTCTGGTGCCGCATCGTAAGGGCTATTATTTTTTGTGTCTGGTCCGGAAGGGCACGAGCCGCCACTGGGTTGATTTTGTGCCGTATACGCTCCAGTCCAATACAATCTATTTTTCGGTTCCACAACAAGTACAGGTTAAGGAAAAAGTCGAACCGATGGATGGAATAATTCTTTCGTTCACGGAGGAATACATTCAGATGGAAGAAAATCGGTCGCTCCGACAGCTCCCGATTATTCAGAATCCCGACAATGCACACGAAATGAAACTGACGCCGGAGAACCTGCAATTTCTGGACGATTTATTCGGTAAAATGCTGGTAGAGTTCAATACCGAGCGGAATTGGCGAAATAACATGCTGCACTCGTATGTCAATGTGCTGTTGATTTACCTGAGTCGTTTATATACGGAGCAGTTTCAGGCCGATCATAGCTCACCTGATCGTAGTTTATTGAAGCGATTCTGGTCCAGTATCGACAGCCATTTCGATACACTTCATCAAGTTGCCGACTATGCGAATCTGCTAAACTTAACACCCGGCCACCTCAACGATCGAATAAAACAACAAAGCGGAAAAACGGCTATTGAGCATATTCACGAAAGACTGGTGCTGGAAGCTAAACGCCGGTTGTTACATACCGACCTGTCGGCCAAAGAAATCGCCTGGCAACTGGGTTTCGAAGATGGAGCCTACTTCCACCGGTTCTTCAAACGCCTGACGGGCGAGACTCCGACTACCTTCCGGACAACGATCCGCGAAATGTACCATTGAAACCGTCATCCGGTCAATAACCGCGCCTGATCGAGCCTGTAGTTTTGTGACCTCAACAAGCACGAAATAGTATGAGCTTAGAATCTGAGCAAAACAAGGCCATTGTTACCCGTTTCAACAAGGAAGCGATTGAAGAAGGTCGCCTTGCCGTATTCGAGGAACTAATCGACACTACGTTTATCAATCACACTGCTCCCGCTGGGATGCCGTCGGGAAAAGATGGTGTCATTCGATTCATTATCGACGTATTGCGCCCGGCGTTCCCGGATTTGCGCGTCGAAATTTACGACCAGGTTGCCGAAGAGGATAAAGTCGTTACCCGGAAAGCGTTTCATGGCACCCATCTCGGCATGTTTATGGGCATTCCGGCTACAGGTAAAGCCATTGTTTTCCCAGTGATTGACATTATCCGATTGCAACAAGGGAAATACATCGAGCACTGGAGTATCCGAGATACCCACGCTGTTCTTCAACAACTCTCGCAACCTTAAACCAACTTTCATGAAAACTGTATTGATTACCGGTGCCAATAAAGGCATCGGGCTGGAAGCTGCAGCCGAATTAGTCCGTTTAGGGTATTTTGTTTATCTGGGCTGCCGAAATCTGACACTGGGCCAGGAAGCCATAAAAGAACTCCAGAAACGGGGTTTAACCAATCTGGCACTTATTGAGCTGGATGTGACCAAACCCGAATCCATCAAAAAAGCGGCTGAACAGGTTGCCGAAAAAAGCTCATCGCTGGATGGATTGATCAACAATGCCGGTATTTCAGGAGCGTTTCCGCAGGCTGCGTCGACAACACCCATTGAGATCATTCGGACTGTTTTTGACACAAATGTCTTTGGCGTAATTCAGGTAACGCAGGCGTTTCTACCCTTGCTCCGACAATCGGATGCGCCCCGAATCGTGAACGTAAGCAGTGATCTGGGGTCATTGGGCAACCATTCGAATCCGGATTATGAATTTTATGGCTTGAGTCCAGCTGCTTATACACCGTCAAAATCAGCCCTTAACGCGTATACCGTCATGCTGGCGAAGGAGTTGAGAGACACACCGTTTAAGGTCAATAGTGTCAATCCGGGCTATACAGCTACGGATTTCAATCACCATACTGGCTATAAACCAGTCGATCAGGCAGGTCGTTTTGTAGCCAGTTTTGCAGCACTGGATGCCGACGGACCCACCGGGCGATTTTTTAGCGAAACCGGAGAAACACCCTGGTAAACTTATTTCATAAACGATTTTAATCCAATGAAAACGTATCTTATCTTGATTCGTGAACCAGACGGTCGGTCAACAATTCCCTCGGCAGAGGAAACGCGTCAGCACCAGCTTGACTGGAAAGCCTGGATCGGCAATTTATTGGAAAAAGACCACTGGAAAGGCGGAGCATCATTAACGCTGTCAGGCAAAGTGATGCGCCCAACTCATATAGGGCCTCAGGTTTCTGAAGGACTATATCAGGTAAACGGACAGGAAATCGTCGGTGGTTATTTACTTCTAAAAGCTACTGATTTTGACGAAGTGATTGGCTTGATAAAAACCTGCCCCGTTTTTGATGCGGATGGATTTGTTGAAATCCGGGAGACGATGTGAAGTTAAAGTAAATAATGAGTTTGTCGGTTCTTAAAATCAGGTTTGTAAAAAATGAGAAACTATTTCCCTCACCTGAATCAGGAGAGGGAAACGGGTAAGAAATTAATCATAAGGCATATTTACAACTTTAATTTTATTCTCATTTTACCTAAAACGGCTGTAATACCTATAGTCAGGAAAGCAAACAAAAGTGATTTTAGTAGCCCAACTAGGCCGGTTTTTAATGATTCAGGTAGCGAAATGTCGGCCAGACTGACGAAACTATAAAACAGATAAGGGATCAGGTAGCAGGTTAGCGTGCTGGTTCCGGCGGGTTTTATCACATCAAACCATTGTGCTTTTCCATTCAGATCAACCAGCCAATAGGTTATCGCGTAGACTATAAATGCGATACCGCAGCAAAGAAAAATCCAGGTAGGAGTAGCATGTATTTTTGAGATGATAAAGAAATTTCGGGCCAAGAAGCCTGCTCCGAGGAATAAGATACCAATTCCGGTATAAAGTATAGGTAACTGCTGTGTTTTATCTGTTTGCTGTGAACGTATCAAAAGAAGTGTGGCCAGAATACCGGCAAAGGCAAATGAATTGAATGCGCCATTGTCCGGAATCCAGGTGCGCGGACCATCAGGCCACACCGTGTGCAGCCATCCCGCATGGCCCGCTATGCTTAAAAGGGTGAAGAAAAACCAGGAAACAATCAGTAAAGGCGGCTGTTTGTAAAGAAATAAATAAAGGATCGAGCAGGTTAAATAGGTCCAGCCGATAAGGCCCAAAATGCCCCACCATTGTGGTACCATCCGGGCCAGATTCGTATCGGGGCCGCCTTTGAAAATAACGGCCAGGACTATCAACAGACAAACGCCCAGCAATTGCAGGCCGATGAAAACGATTTTCTGGATACCTTCCCGATTCGGATATTGATTCCAGATGAGAAAAAATCCGGTAACCATCAGAATCTGAAACCAATCCGAGCTCATGCCGGTCGCATTGGCATTCAGATCAGGCACATTGACCGTAAAGACACCCATCACCAGCAAGGCAAACGACCGAATGATAATGTGCTGAATGATTGCCGCACGCGAGTCCCCTTTGCTGAGACGCTGGCGGATGGAAAAAGGAATCGCCATGCCCAGAATGAACAGAAAGCAGGGAAAAACAGTGTCAGCAAAACCCAGAAAGTCCTGATCCGCATGAGCGTGTTCAAGCCAGACTGGTATGCCCGATAATGTTCCCAGATCATTTACAAAAATCATCGTCAACATGGTTAACGCCCGAAAAACATCAATGGAAAACACTCGTTTTAGCAGTAGATCTACTGTCGTGGATTGAGGTTGAGCAGATACCATGTTGTGGAAGTTATTGAGCCTCGTTTAGTCTTTTTATCTCATTGTACAGCGCTTTGAAGCAATTTGCCTGCGTATTGTTGCCTGCATCCGTATTCACTTTTACACCGTAAAATTCATCCAGAAACGGACCAGCACCCGACCAGACCGTTTGCATCATGCCCTGAAACCGTTCCTTCATTAAGGGTGTGACCGACTTTCGGAATTTGACCATATCCTGCGTCTGCGTGACGGCAAAATCTGGCTTTCGCCAGGGGCAGGTAATCACGCTGAGTCCTTTCGTGGCGAAGTAAACAGCCGTTAGGTCAGGGCGTTCATAGTGCCAGTCGCAGATCATCACGTCTTTTGGGATCAAATCGATTGCTCGGTACGTATTGTTAAAACTACCTTCCCACATGCCGATGCCGGTAGTTTTTCCGTCGATCAATCGGTCGCCCCAAATCCAGAGTTTACGGTTCGTTTTTGCCAGATGATTCCTGATTTCCGTAACCTCGCCAGCGAATAATTCGGCTTTGTCACGACCCGAACAGCGCGGACATTTATCGTCGCCTATAAAAAACACCTCGTCCATACCCGCATGAAACGCATCGGCCTCGAATACGTCACAGATTTCGTCAACCAGCTCAAAAACAACCTTATGAACGCCCGGATGCAAGGGACAGTAACTCTTGCAATAGAGCCCATCAGCATTTGGCCAGACGTATTTGTCAGGCATTTTGACGTGGGGTGTTTCGTCAAATTCAGGGTATACGCGAAGCAGGTTATGCGTTGTGCTGGCCCAGGACTGGTGGCCAAGTAAATTAATCTGGGGAATCAGACGGATATGGTTTTTCTGACAAACCTTCACCAGTTTTTTTACCTCTCGCTTCGACAAGGCAATACTGTCTCGAAGCTCGGGGTGGCTATCAAATTGATAATTAAAATCAACTCTCAAAATCAATGTATTGACTTGCCGGGGAGCCAATTCTTCGTCGATAAACTTGATGAATGTATCCAGTTGTTTAGGCTGTGGAGCCGCAATGCAAAATCCACGGACGGGTAAAAGACTATCTAGTTTCGATTGGGCGAAAGCGATTTGGGTAACGAAAATATAGGCAATAGCGATAATTACGAAAAGCTTGGTCATTTGCGATGAATGTGAGCGTTTATCAACGTCAGGAACAGTATCGAAAGACCAAACCCGTTCTATTCTATTCAACTGAGTACCTAGTTTTTTACCGCGCTACCTCAATTTTATACTTTTTGCCCTTCATTTTCTCCTGACTAATCAATGCTAATAACGCCTGAACTTTCTCCTGTTTAACGGCGGCAAATGAAATAAAATCTTTGACTTCAATGAGTCCTAAATCGCCTTTGTCCAGATGCCCTTTTTGGGAGAAAAAACCCACGATATCAATTTTGTTGAGTTTGTTTTTCTTGCCGCCACTGATATAAAGCGTTGCAAAGTCGGGTGGCCTGGGAAGAGTTGGTTCTCCAGGTTGTTTTTCGGTTGATAATCTAAACTCGTCAAGCGATGCATCCAGGTATGTTGGGCGAGGTTCATCGCGAAACAAAATCACATAGGCTGTTCCTGATGCGTGCATACGTGCCGTTCGCCCGTTACGATGCGTAAACTCGTGTTCCTGCAAGGGTAAGTGATAATGGATCACATACTTCATTTCCGGAATGTCGAGCCCACGAGCCGCTAAATCAGTCGTTACCAGATACCTGGTGCTTCCGTTTCTGAATTGAATCAATGCCCGTTCGCGGTCGATCTGCTCCATACCGCCATGATATACGAGCGAATGAATACCCCGCTCGGCCAGTAATTCGCTGGTGCGTTCGGCGGCATCCCGATGGTTACAGAAAATCAATGCCGCTTCTGAATTGAGGGAACAAAGCAGCTCAAATAAGGTGTCCAGTTTATCTTTCGATTCTGAATAGACAACTTGTATGGTTAAGCCTGATGACTCGTCGTTCTCAGCCGTGAATGTCAGTTTGGTTGGTGACTTGAGCCGGATAAAATCAGGTATAGTGATGCCCGACGTTGCCGAAACCAGCACGCGTTTCCGGAGGTTGCGTAACCCACCGATTATAAAGTCCATTTCGTCATGAAACCCGAGCGCCAACGACTTGTCGAACTCGTCGAGAACAAGTGTATGAATGCCTTCCAGCGAAAACGACCGGCGGGTAATGTGGTCCGCGATTCGGCCCGGCGTGCCAATCAGAAGGGCTGGCGGATTGCTCAGGTTCCTGATTTCAGTTTCTACAGGGTGACCACCGTAACAAACATTTACTTTATAACCCGTTGCCATTTTTTTCCAGACCTGCTCAATCTGCAAGGCCAACTCGCGGGAAGGAGCCAGAATGAGGCATTGTACAGTTTTCTGCTCAGGCCTGAGTAGCTGAAGAATAGGTAACAGAAAGCCGACGGTTTTTCCTGAACCGGTGGGGGCGATTAAAAACGTATCGTTATCTTGCCGGATCGCTTTTTGGGCGGCTTCCTGCATGGGGTTTAAAGCCGAAATACCCAGGTTTGTCAGGATCTGTGCTTGTTGCTGAGGGGTTATCATACTGTAAAAGTAGCCCAAAATGCGGGGGCTACTAAAGATTAGCCCTACCTTCGTAGTCTATTTGACCAGTATGACTATGAATTTCGACGAACTGAATCTGAATAAACCCCTCCTGAATGCATTAAGCGATCTCGGGTATACAACACCTACAACGATCCAGGAAAAGGTATTTTCGGTCGTTATGTCGGGTCAGGATGTGTGCGCAATTGCCCAGACGGGAACGGGAAAAACATTTGCTTATCTGTTGCCCTGTCTTCGGCAATTTCAATTTTCGAAGGAAAAACTCCCCCAGTTATTGATTATCGTTCCAACGCGCGAACTGGTCGTTCAGGTTGTTGAAGCGGTAGAAAAACTGACAACATACATGAATCTGGTCGTGGTTGGTGTATACGGTGGCGTCAATATGAAGACCCAACTCGCGGAGGTTCGACAGGGGATCGATGTGTTAGTAGCCACGCCCGGACGCCTGGCCGACTTACTATTGAATGGGGCCGTAAAAACGAAAGCTATCAAGAAACTCGTGATCGACGAGTTCGACGAAATGCTGAATCTTGGATTTCGTACCCAGCTAAAAATTATTCTGGACTTGTTGCCCCATAAGCGGCAGAACCTGTTGTTCTCGGCTACCCTTACCGACGATGTAGACCAACTGGTCAATGCCTACTTTAATAAGCCTGTTCGGGTAGAAGCGGCTCCGGTTGGCACTCCGCTGGAAAATATTGAACAGACGGGCTACGAAGTGCCGAATTTTTATACGAAGGTTAATCTGTTGCGATTGCTGGTAGAGCAGGATTCGACCATGAATAAAGTCCTGGTTTTTACGGCGACCAAACAACTGGCCGATCAATTGTATGAGCAGTTAGAATCCGATTATTCGGAACGACTGGGGGTTATTCACTCCAATAAATCGCAGAATGCCCGTTTCAATGCCGTCGAGCAATTTAAGTCAGGTACGTATCGCCTTCTGATTGCCACGGATATCATTGCGCGCGGCATCGATGTAGCCAACGTATCGCATGTCATCAACTTCGACACGCCGGACGTGCCAGAGAGCTACATTCACCGCATTGGACGAACCGGACGTGCCGACAAAAAAGGTATCGCCATTACGTTCATTACCGAAGCCGAAAAAGAGAAACTTGCGGCTATTGAAGCGCTCATGAATTACCAGGTTCCGCGGTTGCCGCTGCCCGAAAAACTCACAATTTCGGACGAACTGACGGACGATGAGAAGCCTAAAGTGTACATGAAAACGATTGAGGTTAAGGAACCCAAACGTGAAGATGTGGGACCAGCTTTTCATGAGAAAATTGCGAAAAACAAGAAGGTAAATGTTCGGCGCGATCATGCCGCCGAAAAGATGTTAAAGTACGGAAGACCCATCAAGCGGAGTGGCAAGAAAAATAAATAGCCCGTCAGCAGGTGAAGGGTGCTTACTCAACTTTATTCAGACTATACCGATCTCCTTTCCGTTTCACCGTTAATTGAAAGACTGTCAGTTGATCGGGATGTTTGATCTGAAGCCGGTAGTTTCCAACCGGTAGCTGGTTGATATCAAAATAGCGCGTGTATTCGAGGGATTTGTTGTGTTCTCGGTAATATTCCATCTGTTGCGCATCATCGGTTAGGGTAATATAGATTGGGATATGTTCGGGATTGGTGCAGTACAGCACCAGCTTGCCTAAGTCAGTTACGACCGAATTTGCCGAAAATGTAAGGTCTGCTTTCTGTAACGAGGAAGCTTCCAGAACAGTAGTAGGGGTCGAATGTCCGGCAGAGCGCGAAAACTGGGCGGAATTACTCGCGAGTAAGTCATGAGATTCAATCTGGTAATCAAGCAGATGACGGTTGGTAAGTCGATCTAATAGTTCATCGAACAGACGGACATTGCGCCGGGTTAATTTGACATATCGTCCGGGTAGTTTCTCCTCGTATATGACCTGGTGCGCTGTGTTAAAGAATTGAATATGGGTGGTCCGGGTTTTGTAATCGGTTCGAAGTTTCCAGTAAGCTCCTGAGGAGTCAATTGGGCTGGTGTCTGTTGTTGAGAAATTGGAGTTGGATTGCGCCAGAACCGGCATTGAACCAACCAGCATACTAACGGCAAGTAGCAGCCAGTATCGGCAATTTGCATGCGAAGAAACCATCATAGTTGCTGTTTACTGTTCTTAGAATAAAACACAGATTCTGTATTTCATAATGCTTTGTTTACCTCTGGAAAGGGTATCGACCGTATCGAGTAATGGAATTAATGCCACAAATTCGCCCGGGTCGTTTTATCGCATTAGTCTAAGGTTAAGATAGGTTCAGCAAACTGGCTGAGTTCATTTCATTTAGTAGTGCAAAGCGCTTGCCAAAGAAGAAAAATGGCTAAATCTGTTCAGAAAAGCCATTTTTTGCTGGTAAATATAAAGTTGCTGTCCGTTTGTGGACAATCCACGTACGCATCTGGACAGCAACAGTCAGTCAACAACGGACTACCTCAATGCTAATGCATCAGAAAAGGCATTGAGGTAAAATAAAGGCTGGAAACGGCTCACCAATCATTCATTCACCAAGTAAAATTCATATGCCTTTTTCGTCACTCGGCTTGTCGAAGCCACTCCTGAAAGCAGTAGCAACCCAGAATTACACCAAACCCTATCCGATTCAGCAGGATGCCATACCCGCTATTCTGCATGGGAAAGATATTCTAGGAATCGCTAAAACGGGTTCGGGTAAGACGGCAAGTTTCGTGCTGCCAATCCTGGAGCTGTTTCTACGCCGGCAACTGGCCAAAAATAACCTTGTTAAAGTTCTTGTTCTGGTGCCTACCCGCGAACTGGCTATTCAGGTCGCTGATGTATTCCAGGCATTTAGTGAGAAAATTCCCCGGCAGGTTAAAACGTTGGCCGTTTATGGGGGCGTATCCATTAATCCACAGATGATAGCGATACGGGATGCCGAAATCGTTGTGGCAACTCCCGGTCGGTTGCTGGATCTGATCGCATCAAATGCTGTCCAGTTGTCGGCAGTTGAGGTTCTTGTACTCGACGAAGCTGATAAAATGCTTGATCTAGGTTTCGCCGACGAAATGAACCAGGTATTTGAACTGTTGCCAACCCGGCGGCAAACGATACTTTTTTCGGCCACATTGGGCGATGCTATAGAAACGATCAATAAAAACGTGTTGCGAAATCCAGTTAAAATTGAGGTTGTAGAAGAAGCTGAAAATCTGGATTTGATTAAGCAAATCGCCTATCGTGTCGATCCCGAACGGAAAGGGCCGTTGTTGCGGTATTTGATTAAATCGGGAGCTATGAAGCAGGTGCTGGTCTTTGTTTCCTCTACCCGAACGGCAGACAACGTGGTTACCAAGCTAAACAAAAATGGCATTCAGGCGGCTGCTATCCATAGCGGAAAAACCCAGGGTGCCCGAACAGATGCCCTAACAAAATTCAAGGCGGGTCGCTTGACTGTACTAGTCGCTACCGACCTTATTTCCAGAGGTATTGATATACAGTTATTGCCCCATGTGATCAATTTTGAATTACCCCGATCGCCCAAAGATTACATTCACCGAATTGGCCGAACGGGTCGCGCTGAATCGGAAGGAGAAGCGATTTCGCTGATCTGCCCTGACGACGAACATCACTTTAAAATCATTCAGAAAAAGATGGGCAAACGGGTCGAGATTCTTGAAACCACAGAATTGGATTTGCTGGGATATTGACGATAATCTGCTGATTACAAGACTTTTGATTTTTGGGTAGTGCTCGCCAGTACTCTGCACCGAATATTGACTCATCGGTTCAAATGGCTAAAAATCAGGCTTCTTATTGACTCATACATTAAACCAACCCGCTCTACGTTATTCTAAGAGTAAACAAGTAAGGAGAATGGCGAGTTGATTGTCAGGACAGATCAATCTGCTAACATCTCACTAAAATTCACGGATATGAAAACGATTCATAATAAACTAACCTTGATTTTACTGGCCACTATTCTGGGCCATTCGATCCATGCACAGACCCGATTGGGTTGGGCTCCACAAACAACGGGTGCTGTAGTAGGCGCAGGAGTTGGAGCGGTGGCTGGTGCTGTTATCAACAAGCGTAACCCTGCTGTTGGTGGGGTAGTTGGTGGCGTAATTGGAGGAGCTACCGGATACGCGGTGGGTAAACAAAAGAAAAAACGCTGGAGTCCACAGGCAAAAGGTACAGCCATTGGTGCCGGTGTTGGTGGAGCCGCGGGAGCCATTATCAACAAGCGTAACCGGGTAGTTGGTGGCGTAATTGGTGGTGTTGTCGGTGGTGCTGCTGGTTATGGAGTTGGTAAAGTTATAGATAATAAGAACAAGAGAGAAGCTGCTGCCAGAGCCGCTGCCGAACGAGAGGCAATTGCCCGCGCCGAAGCCGAACGAGAAGCCGCTGCCCGTGTTTCTGATCCTGCCAGTACGGACTTGAAGCCTTACGTGGCAACAAATCGCACGAATGGCACCACTCAGGCGGCACCAGTTGTCCAGCCAACGGCACTATATAGCCCTAAGGGATCACCATCCTCCTATATTTTGAGACAGGGCTATCTGCCTAATGAATCCTTCGGTGACGAGTCGACGGCCTACGGCGATTCGGAATACAGACGAAAAAGCTGGTAGTCAGCTGTTCACATAAAAACACCATTCCTTTAACAGGACTTTCTCGCTGGTCGTGTCGTGCCCTAAATAAGGGCACGACACGACCAGGTGGGAACGTGCCATAAATTTTAACAGTCATGAAATCATTCCTTTTGATTATAATCGGTTCTCTATTTTTTACGGCCTGTACAAGTGATGCCGTAAATATTCAGGACCTTAATCGCCAATTTATCGATGCCTGGAACACGAAAAATGCGGACAAAATAGCTGGCTATCTGGCCGAAGATGTGGACTTCGTACAGGGTAATACGCATTTTAAGGGTAAATCGGAAGTCTCGAAAAAGTGGGTTCAGGAAACACTGCCAACGCTTTCTGATTTGAAAACAAATGTAGTAAGTTCGGGTATCGATAAGAAAACTGCTTATGAAGCCGGGACATTTTCGGTTGATGTATTACCTGCCAGTCCGGATCTGCCGCATGGTATCGGTGAAGGGAATTTTATCCTTCTCTGGAAAAAGGGGGATGATGGAACCTGGAAGTTAAGCTACGCGCAACTGGAAGACATGCCCGTGCAGGCTAAAAATTAGATTAACCATTATTAAACCAGAAGCGTGTTTTGTCAGTGATTGACCTGTAAGCGATACAGGAGTAATACTGACAAAACACGCTTCTGGTTTTAGGAGTCTGTTTATAAGTTGTTTATTCCCTTGTTCGTGAGGAAGGCTTTTTTGCGCTGTTTGCGTCCCCTTTATAAGCAATGCGAAACAGCGTTCCGTTTAAATCATCTGTTACATACAATGAGCCATCAGCGCTTTGTGCCAGCCCACATGGACGATGTTGAACGGGGCCGGTTGGTTTAACCAGGTCGGTTCCCGCAAAATTATCGGCGAAGATCTCCCAGTTTCCAGAAGGTTTTCCATTCCTGAAGGGTACAAAGGCGACCATATATCCTTTATGCAACTCCGCCGATTGGGCATGAAAGGCAATAAAGGCACCATTGCGGTATTTTTCAGGAAAAGCTGTTCCGGTATAAAACAACAAACCATTAGGGCCAAGGTGTGCCGGGAAAGCCATCAACGGATTAATTGTTTTTTCACCGCCCGTTTTTTTGCCGTCACCGCCATATTCGGGAGCCAGAATTTTCTTTTTCTGAATATGATCGTAATAGATGTAAGGCCAGCCAGCATCATCACCCCGATGGACCTCATACATCGTTTCGGCGGGCAACTCAGCACTTTGCTTGGGCGTATAATATTGCGGATAAAAGTCGTGGAACTGGCCCCGCCCGTGTTGCATAACAAATAAAGAGTTGGTTTTCTGATTCCAGTCAAGGCCAACTACGTTTTTAAGTCCGGTAGCGTAGCGAACACCATCGGCATAGGTTTGATTGGTCCGGCTCGCCTTGAACTGCCAGATGGCCGCTGCTGAATCGAGCAGGGGGCAGGGCATTAAACCTTTGCCTGTTCCTGCGTCACGGCAGGCATCGTTATCAGAAGCCACATTTACATATACATTGTCCTGATTGTCAACGACAATTGATTTTGACAGATCCCTGGTGTGTGCCATCAGACCCGACACAAGCTTTTCGGGTTGATCAGGATTGATAACTTCATCCTTATCATTGAGCTTGTACCGAAAAATACTCGTGTTCGATGAGGTGTAGAGGTAGCCATTTTTCAGGTAAATACCAGTGCCCGGATAATCGCCAAAACCAACCTGTTCGTCGATGACGCCATCTTTATCGGTGTCGCGTAATCGATAAATACCTTTGCCATCCTTTAATTTGGATAACTTCACGTATATAGTTCCCGTTTTCGTAATGACCAGGTGTCGCGTTGATCCTAACCCCTCGGCCATGATAGTTGCTGAAAAGCCGACCGGGAGCTTCAGGTCAGAGGCAACAATTGCTTTTGACGAACTACGAGTTGAACGAGAGGGAGGAGCATCGGTCGGCGCAGCGCCAGTACTGCCATGAGCAGCCAGCGCGGTTAATAGGCAGGCAACCGTAAAAAAAAGGTTATTCATAAAAGAATGTGAACCAGAACGGAAAATAGGATTGACTAGAACAGTAAGTACGCTGCTGTCAAAAAATACTATTCTACCTGTTCATATAAAAAAACATCCTCTGAAATTTAAATTTCAGAGGATGTTTATAGGGAGTCAATTGGGTAGTTTATGAGGATAATTACATCCAAATTCTGCTACTTTGAGTAGATCATTGTTTAGTCCCCATGCTATCCAGTTTACTTAATTATCCATTGATTGATCAACCGACTGGTTAACAGTATCGATTACAAAACGAATAGAACTGAATGAATTCGTAAGTGCTAACTTCGTCTGTCGCTGATCGAGCCAGGCTAGCTTTTCAATTCCCTCATCTTCCTGCGGAGCCATTCGTTTATCGTCAACTACGGCCATTCGGTACCATTTAGTGCGTTTCAATATCCGGTTTCCATTTAAGGCATAGGTATGCCAGGTGGTACAGATCCGTTCACCCAATGATACGCGAACCCCCGTTTCTTCTTCAACCTCACGGGCTGCACCCTGACGCGATGATTCGCCATCATCTAATTTGCCTTTCGGCAAATCCCAGACACCCCGCCGAAACATCAACAGCATTTTATCGCCTTTAAAAACAACGCCACCAGCGGCTTTAATGATCCTAAAGGGCTTTTTTATCGCATCTTCACAGGCGCTTTTGTCAAGGCATCCAAGTGTTATTGACAAAAGATGGTCCGACTTTGCTTTCTGTAGCAATGCAAGAATTTTCTCAACCGTGGCTGGGGTTGTATTAAGCACCAGAAGATGACCCTGTAACACATCCACTTTCAGCACATCCAGGCGAGCGTCAACGATACGATCATAATCGCCGAAAGCTTCCTGTTTCAACGAGCTGGTGAGTTGCGATGTGGCTTTTGGGCCAACGAGCCGGATTGGGCGGTCGTTAATGAAAACAATCATTGGGGAATTATGCGGTTCGAAGGGTAAAAATAGCAAAAACCAACGGTCTCTTGCACCATTAAACCATTATAAACAGTTTCCGTTTACTATTTTTGCGTCAAGCCAACCATTCCCATTTGTGGAAATCCTTATAATTTTATTGTTGACGATTCTGAATGGGGTATTTTCCATGTCAGAGATCGCCCTTGTTTCTTCCCGTAAATCCAAGCTGGAAACGGCTGCTAAAAATGGAGATCGTAGAGCGCAGGTAGCCCTCGACCTGTCGAATTCTCCCAATCGATTCCTGTCAACGGTTCAGATTGGCATTACGCTGATCGGGATTTTGCTTGGTATTTTTTCGGGCGATAAGCTGACCGATGATGTTCAGAATTTTGTTGCCCAAATTGAGATCATTCGGCCTTACGCTCATTCAGTTGCCGTTGTGTTGGTGCTATTATTACTAACATACCTGTCGCTGGTATTTGGTGAGCTGGTTCCTAAGCGCATTGGGTTGTCAAATCCTGAAGGCATTGCGAAAACAATGGCTGCACCAATGATTTTATTGTCGCGATTGACTTCACCCTTCATTGCTCTGTTGACGGTTTCGAGTGATGTTCTGCTAAAAATCCTGAATATCAAACCGAATGAAAGTGCCGTGACGGAGGAAGAAATCAAAAGCTTAATTCAGGAAGGGACGTCAGGAGGAGCCATTGAAGAAATTGAGCAGGAAATCGTTCAGAATGTTTTTCAACTCGGTGACCGCAAAATTACGTCGTTGATGACGAACCGTCAGGAGATTATTTACCTTGATCTGGAAGATGAACCCGCCGAAAACAAAGCTAAAATTCTGGATTATAAGCATTCTGTCTATCCGCTTTGTAACGGCAGTGTAGACGAAGTGGTCGGCCTGATTTACACAAAAGATTTTCTTGGTAAAGATCTGGACGTTGAACTGACAAAGCTGGATGATATTAAACGGGAAGCGTTGTTTGTGCCTGAGAATAACCGGGCCTATCAGGTACTCGAGCGTTTCCGGGAGCGAAAGCAGTATGTCGGCATGATTGTCGATGAATATGGTGGCGTTTTAGGGGTCGTAACGCTGAATGATATTCTGGATGTTTTGGTAGGCGATATCAATGACGATTCGCATTCGGACTACGAAATCCGAACCCGCGATGATGGGAGCTATTTAATTGATGCTCAGTTGCCGTTTGAGGATTTTGTTTCATACTTTTCGATCAATATTACCGCTCAGGCCCGGCGTGATCTTACCGGATTTGATACGTTGGGCGGGTTTGCACTGCATATTCTAAAAGACATCCCTCAAACAGGTGAATCCTTTGTCTGGCAGGCATTTCGATTCGAAATTGTTGATATGGATAAGAGTCGTATTGATAAGATACTTGTCCGTAAACTGGCTGAAGAATAAGGATATTGTTAAACAGCAAACCCATTTTACTGGTTATAGATGAGAACCAACTTCATCAATAGCCATGCGATATTTCATCCCAGATTCTATTGATTCTACTGGCAGCAGCTCAAGCAAGGTTCCGTCAGGTATGGACAACGACCCTAAAGCAGATGAAGAAGTAATTGATCAAGGGGCAGGCGATCCATCGGCGCATTATCCCAAAGCCGTAGAACAAACTCCTGAGCCCGCAAAAATTGCTCCCGACGATCTTGCTGACTCAATTGCATATGCACTTGATGGAAGCGGCCCTGGCCCAACTGGCGAAAAACCCAATGTTTCGGGGCATAAACCTATTACAGAGGGAGTAACCGGCGCCGGATTAGATGAAGAAGAGGAAGCATTACGAGCCTAGTTATAGAAGTGCATGCTTATTAATGCAAAAGGGAATGACCTAACAGTTTGGCATTCGCTTTTGCATTAAACGAAACGAACTAACCTAGTCGCTCCTGTAATAATTTTAAAATGACATGCTGAGTCAGTTTTATTTCTGATACGTCGCTTTTCAGAGCTGATACGTCACTTTTTAAAACAGAGACATCAACCTTTAAAGTAGATACGTCACTTTTTAAAATAGATACATCACTCTTTAAGATTGATACATCACTTTTTAAAGTTAAGACGTCGCTCTTTAAGATTGATACATCATTTTTTAAGGCTGATACATCGCTCTTTAATATTGATACATCACTTTTTAAGGCTGATACATCGCTCTTTAAAACTGAGATATCCCCTTCGGTTGAAGTAAGCCGACTATTGACCTGTTCGAAGCCCTTGCGTACTTCAACTGTCAGATTAGCCAAGGCAGAAGCTGTTTTGTCTGTTTTACGTTCTATTCGAAGTACATCGATTTTAACTTCTGCTATGTCTGTTTTGATAATAGCAATCTCATTGGCTATGGCGCCCATCTGTCCGATCATTCGATCTTGTTTCTGAGCAATATCCGCAACTATTGGTTCGAGTTGGTTAAGGCGTCTTTCCGGTGTCATGGAAGCAAATGTAACGAAATATTTATTTTAAACTACTTCCTTGTATTGCATCCTGTATAAATTCGCGTAGAACCCTTCACGTTGAAGAAGTTCTTCATGATTTCCCTGTTCTACAATGCGTCCTTTGTCTACAACAATTATGTTATGCGCTTTTTGAATCGTTGACAACCGGTGGGCAATAACGATTGCAGTACGGCCTTTCATAAGTTTGTCAATGGCATTTTGGATCATTTCTTCAGTCTCGGTATCAACAGAGGAGGTCGCTTCGTCGAGAACTATAATTTTGGGGTCCTGAACCATGGCCCGAACGAATGAAATCAACTGCCGCTGCCCGACTGATAGCGTAGAGCCCCTTTCCATAACATTATAGGCATAGCCACCCGGCAGACGTTCAATAAAGTCGTGAACACCAACCAGTTTAGCAGCCTCCACCATTTTTTCGCGGCTTATTCGTTTATCACCCAGTGTAATGTTATTCTCGATCGTGTCAGAAAACAGGAAAACGTCCTGCAAAACAACACCGATGTTTCGGCGTAAATGACCGAGTTCATAATCATGAAGGTCTACGCCATCTACATTAATTTCCCCTTTATTGATGTCGTAGAATCGACTCAGCAGGTTAATGATAGACGATTTCCCAGCTCCTGTTGCGCCAACAAAGGCTACGGTTTCGCCAGCATTGACCCGGAATGAGATATCTCGTAAAACCCAATCCTCATTGTTATAGGCAAACCAGACGTTATTAAATTCAACCTCTCCGCGAATGGTTGTGGGAGCATAATTGCCATTATTGACCGTGAACTCATCACTATCCAGAAGTTTAATAATCCGGTCGGTACTGACAATGCCCATCTGTAATGTATTGAAACGGTCGGCCAGCATTCGGATCGGACGGAAAAACAGGTTGATAAACATCACAAAGGCCGTAACAGTCCCGAACGTGATGTCGGCGTTTATGATTTGTTTAGCTCCGTACCAGACAACCAGACCAACCGCAACTGCCGAAATAATATCGGCAACGGGGTAATAAACGGAATAATACCAGATTGAGCGAATATTGGCAGCCCGGTGTTCAGCATTAATGGCGCGGAATTTCTCCGCTTCGATTTTTTCGCTCCCAAAAATCTGGACGATGTTCATGCCGGTAATGTGCTCCTGAACAAACGAGTTCAGATTGGCAACGGCGGTCCGGACTTCATTGAACGATTTTTTGATTTTTTCCTTGAAGACGTACGTACTGAACAGCATTAATGGAATTGTAGACAGGCTGATTGCTGCCAAACGCCAGTCGGTGTAAAACATCACCCCAATGATCAATACCAATTGCAGAATATCTCCCGCAATGGCAGCCATGCCCTCACTGAAAACATCAGCCAGCGTTTCAACATCTGAAATGGAACGTGTTACCAGTCGACCAATAGGGGTGTTATCGAAAAATTTCAACCGCAATTGAAGAATCTTACGATAGAGTTGCACCCGGATGTCGCGTATGATGTATTGCCCAAGCCAGCCCGACAGGTATGTATTCGAAAATTGCACAATAGCCTGTGCCACTAATACACCAATCATAATGGCCAGCATCAGCGTTAATTGCTGATAATCACCCGCTGAAATAACGTTATCGATAGTATAACGAATTAGCAGAGGAGCAAGCGGAGCCAGACAGGCCGATAGTAAAATGACACCTATAAGGAGATAAAAGCGAGCTTGGTAAGGCTTTACAAACGAGTATAGCCGTCGTAGAATGGCCAAGTCGAAGATTCGACCGGCCGACGATCCGGCACTTTTCTGTTCTTCGTTCACGGGAAATTAAATGGCGAGTTTTATGGGGTAACAGTGTTTCGCTGCCGAACGTTTCAGCCAAAAATGGATTTGATTCTTGGGCGCGACGGAATAGAAACAGTAAAATTAATCGTCAGCTACTTTACTGAATAATTCTTTATCGCGCATTTTATAAACTATCGATCTATCTTTTAGGTCAGGTTAGGTAAACGGGAAGACAATTATCGGATATAACTATGAAACGGCGGACGTTTGCCCGACTGGTTGCTACACTGCCAGTAAGTCTACATGTAGAAAAAGAAAACCAAGTTTATACGGGTTCTGATGTGATACCCAAGACAATAGTAGCCAATGACGATGATCGGGCATATTGGCTGCGAACCCTCTTGAAAGTTGCTGATCCAGTATTGACAGCCCTGGCACAGAATCGATTAAAAGCCGAGATGCCAGTCGAATCGGCGCCGGGCCAACAGGCTGGACGCATCGCTGTGTCACATCTGGAAGCCCTGGGCCGAACATTGGCAGGAATCGCTCCCTGGCTTCAACTGGATAGTGACGACTCGCCGGAAGGGAGATCGAGGCAGCGTTATTTTGACCTAACCTGGAAAGGAATTGCCAACGCTGTTAACCCAGAAGCAGCCGATTATCTGAACTTTACGAAAGGAGGGCAACCCTTAGTCGATGCGGCTTTTTTAGCGCATGGGCTACTACGTGCCCCTAAACTATGGTCTGCTTTAAATACGACTGAACAGGCCAATCTGGTTAAAGCCCTACAAGCCAGCAGGTCAATTAAGCCCGGTTATAATAACTGGCTGTTGTTCAGTGCTATGGTTGAAGCCGCTTTATTGAAGTTTACGGGATCGGGTGATGAACTCCGCATGGATTATGCGATTCGGCAGCATCAGGCGTGGTATAAAGGCGATGGGGCCTATGGCGATGGGCCCGACTTTCACTGGGATTATTATAACAGCTATGTCATTCAGCCAATGTTACTGGATGTTGTCAAAACATTGGTAGAGGCCGGGAAGACTGATAAATCCTTATATGAATCGTTGTTGGCCCGTGCCCAGCGATATGCCCAAATTCAGGAGCGAGTGATTGGGCCCGATGGTTCATTTGCCGCTTTCGGACGATCGCTGGCTTATCGTTGTGGTGCATTCCAGCTACTGTCGCAGGTCAGTTTGCAAAAAAATCTTCCAGCCGAACTGCCGGCAGGTCAGGTACGATCCGCATTGACTGCCGTAATGCGTCGGACGATGGATGCTACCGGCACGTTCGATCCCAAAGGCTGGCTACAGATTGGCTTGTGTGGCCATCAGCCTTCTATTGGCGAAACCTATATTTCGACAGGGAGTTTGTACTTGTGTTCTGTCGCATTTTTGGCGCTCGGTTTACCAGCCACTGACCCGTTCTGGACCGATCCGGCAGCCGATTGGACCGCGAAAAAAATATGGTCGGGGCAGGATGTGAAAACCGATCATGCGATAAAAGGATAAAAAAAGCCGGGCACTATGACTGTACCCGGCTTTTTAGTCTTGTCTATTTACAATCAACTACGAAACGGTTCCGCCGTTCCAGACAGAATCCGGTGGAGCAATGAGGGCTAGTTTGCCGTCGCGGTCTTCTGCCATTAGAATCATTCCCTGCGATTCCAGACCCATCATCTTGCGGGGGGCCAGATTGGCCAGGAAGGTTACCTGCTTACCGATTACATCTTCGGGCGAGAAATGCTTGGCAATTCCACTCAGAATCTGGCGTCCACCGAGGCCATCATCAACTTTCAGTTTCAGGAGTTTATCGCTTTTGGGCACCCGCTCCGCTTCGGTGATCGTGCCAATCCGAATATCCATCTTGGCAAAATCATCGTATGTAATTTCATTCCGGAGAGCCGGTACTGTTTTTGTCTCTAATTCATTCATGCGTTTGGCATTCAGTAGCTTCTGAATCTGTTTATTAATCTCTTCGTCTTCGATTTTAGCGAATAATAAGTCTCCTTTACCAAGTTCATGCCCTTCGGTAAGCAGATCAGCGCGGCCAGCATTGGTCCAGTTGAAATGCTCGGTAATATTGAGCTGGCTACGCAATTTCTCCGTTGTAAATGGTAAAAAAGGTTCGCAGACAATACTCAGATTTGCCGAAATTTGCAGGGCGATATTCAGAATGGTATTTGTGCGTAGCTGATCGGTTTTAACAACTTTCCACGGTTCCGTTTCAGCCAGGTATTTATTACCCAATCGAGCCAGATCCATCAGGTGGCCCAGTGCTTCACGGAATTTATAGTTGGCGATTGCCTGCCCGATTCGATCCGGAAACTGCGCCAATTCGTCCAGAACCTGTTGATCATAATCCGTTAAGCTACTTACCGGTGGAACGTGGCCATCGCAGAATTTCTGGGTAAGCACAATTGCCCGGTTGATGAAATTGCCAAATACGGCTACCAACTCGTTGTTGTTACGAGCCTGAAAATCTTTCCAGGTAAATTCGCTGTCTTTCGTTTCAGGCGCGTTAGCCGCCAGTACGTACCGCAGCACATCCTGTTTGCCGGGCAATTCGTCCAGATATTCATGCAGCCATACCGCCCAGTTGCGGGATGTACTGATTTTATCTCCTTCGAGGTTCATGAATTCGTTGGCTGGAACATTGTCAGCCAAAATGAAACTACCCTCAGCCATCAGCATAGCCGGGAAAATAATACAGTGGAAAACGATATTGTCTTTGCCAATAAAGTGAACCAGTTTGGTATCCTTATCACGCCAGTATAATTCCCAGTCACGGCCTTGCTGTTCAGCCCATTCTTTGGTCATCGAAATGTAGCCAATCGGCGCATCGAACCAGACATAGAGAACTTTTCCATCGGCGTTGGGCAAAGGAACCTTTATCCCCCAGTCGAGGTCGCGGGTCATGGCACGTGGGCGAAGACCTTCTTTCAACCACGACTGGCATTGCCCGAATACGTTTGTTTTCCACTCCGTGTGACTATTTACGTACTCTTCGATTCTGGGCTGCATCCGGTCGAGTGGAAGAAACCAGTTTTTTGTTGCCCGCATAACGGGTTTCGAACCCGAAAGAGTCGAGTGAGGCTCGATGAGTTCGGTAGGACTGAGGGCTGTACCGCATCGTTCGCACTGATCACCATAGGCATTTGGATTACCGCAGACCGGGCAGGTTCCGACGATATATCGGTCGGCCAGAAAACTGCCAGCCACCTCATCGTAATATTGTTCGGTTACCTCCTCATCGAAATCGCCGTTGTTGTATAGCTTCGTAAAAAACTCCTGCGAGGTTTCGTGATGTATCTGATTCGAAGTCCTCGAATAGATGTCGAACGAGATGCCGAAGTCGCTGAATGCCTGTTTGATCTGGCCGTAATACTTGTCGACGACTTCCTGGGGGGTAATTCCTTCTTTTTTGGCTTTGATCGTAATCGGAACACCGTGCTCATCGGTGCCGCTGATGAAAGCGACATCCTTCCCTGTTGAGCGCAGGTAGCGTACGTAAATATCGGCGGGCAGGTAACAACCAGCAATGTGGCCGATATGAATCGGTCCGTTGGCGTAAATCAGAGCCGCCGTAACGGTATAGCGTTGTGGGTTTTCGAGGGACATAAGTTGATTATCGGTTTTCGATTGCTGGTTTTCGGTTTAACAAAGGTTTGGGCCACCGTAAACCGTACACTGAAAACCATATTTGGCCGCAAAATTAGCAATTCAGACCCGAACGTTGTTATGTTTACGTAACGAGTACAAGCCGGACTGCTATGGATAACAACACGCCGAATACGAATAATTTCCTCAACTGGGTCGAAATCAAAAACTTCAAGTCAATAAAAGACCCGCAAACGCTTTCATTTAATGTTGTCTGAGCGTAGACAGTAGCAAAGATGAGAGACATAGGCTTTTTCTATACTACTGAAGGAGTTAGGAAAACTAGCTGAACTATAGTTTTAAATCTGATGTCAATTAATCGAGAACTTAGTTGAAGCCTAAGTTGGTCGAAATGTCTCCGGACGATCATCACTATTCATAAATCGCCACACCCATCAGTTTCCGGGCTTCCTCATACTTGAACAAATTTTGAATGTCATCATTACCTAATCCGGTCTTCATTACCGGGGCAACCGGCTTTATTGGATCACACATTGCCCGCCGATATTTGGCAGATGGGCATGCTGTATCTGCCCTGAAACGCCCTAACAGTAGCTATGGCCTCCTAGCCGACGTAGCCGGGCAAATTACCTGGTTTGAGGGTGATGTGCTGGATATTCCGTCACTTGAAACAGCCATAAAATCTGGGCGGTCCGGCGCACCGGTCGATGTCGTTCATGCCGCGGCCATCGTTTCATTCGTGCCGAAAGACCGTGACAGAATGGAACGTATCAATGTTGAAGGAACGTCGAATGTTGTCAACGTCTGTTTAAAAGTCGGTATACGTAAGTTGGGTTTGATCAGTTCAGTAGCGGCTATCGGACGACCTGTGCCGAAAGGAGGGGAGACCGGCGAACCCATTGTCGTTAATGAAGCCCAGAAATGGGAGGAATCACCTAATAACTCGATCTATGCCAAAACCAAATACCGGGCTGAACTGGAAGCATGGCGGGGAGTAGCCGAAGGACTCAATGTGGTAATGGTGAATCCTTCGGTTGTGCTCGGCGCTGGCGACTGGAATCGAAGCAGCCTGCAACTGATCAAGTATGTAGCTGATGAAAGGCCATTCTACCCGTCCGGGCTGGTGAACTATGTCGATGTACTCGACGTCACCGATACTCTTGTCAAGCTAATGAAGTCTGACATAACTGCCCAGCGGTTCATCCTGAACGGGGGCACCATTCCGTATCGTTCCTTGTTAGAACAGATAGCGGTCGTGCTGGGGAAACGTCCACCGAGAAGGCGGGTGTCGCCAACTCTGACCCGTTTGCTCTGGCCACTAGAGGCTGTGCGAGCGAGAATTCTAGGAAGGGCTCCGCTAATTACTCGGGAAACGGCCCGTTCGTCGAGCTCGATGTATGCCTATGATGGACATAAAATTGAGCAGGTGCTTGGTTTTCAGTACCGACCGCTAAGCGATACTCTGCAACTTGTGGCAGATGCGTTTCTGAAGACCTGAAAATGGGAGATAAGTTCAGTTCACGGTAACTTGAATGGTTTGCAATTTTTCGGGATTTGGGTTGGAGTTTTGCTTTTTTGAATTTATATTTCACTGCCAAAGGATAAATCGCACCATTGGTGCGGCCCCTATCCGCCCAACATTTTTGAAGGCAATAGCATGGAGCAAGAGTTCGAAGAACGAGAAGGCGATATTAAAGAATCAATCCGGCGTTTTGAGCAAATGCTGGATCAGCAGCAAAGCCAGTTTTTCGACCTGGACGTCTATGAACAGATGGTTGAACATTACCTCAACCACGGTGATTTAGACAAGGCGTTGAAAGCCGCCGAATCCGGTCTGGAAAACTTCCCTTATGCGCTGGAACTTATGCTCGACAAAGCCCAGATTCTGGCTAACTTCCAACGGTTCGATGAGTCGCTGGAACTGCTGGAACGGGCTTCACTTTTTAACCCCGGTGATCTGGACGTACCGTTCATGCAGGGCTCTGTCCTGAATATGGCTGGCCGATACGAAGAGTCAATCCAGGTGCTGGAAGAACTACTCGACCGTGCTGAAGAAAAAGAAGATATCCTGTTCCAGTTAGGGCAGAGTTACCAGAACTGGGGCAAGTATGATGAAGCAATTACCCAGTATAAAAAATCCATCGCGCTGAATATCAACAACGAAAATGCGTTGTATGAACTGGCATTTTGTCTGGATGTCACGGGCGAACTGGAAAATAGTCTGACGTATTACCAGCAGTTAATTGATAAAGACCCATATTCGTATAATGCCTGGTACAACATCGGTATTGCCTACAGCAAGCTGGCCCGTTATGCCGAAGCTGCCGAAGCCTATGATTACGCCGTTATTATCAAAGAGGATTTTGCGTCGGCTCATTTTAATCTGGGAAATACCTACATGAATCTTGGGCTGTTCGAGAAAGCCGAAGTCTGTTATCGGGAAACCCTGAAGTATGAAGAAGCCACTGCCGATACATACTGCCATCTCGGTGCCAGTCTAGAGAAGCAGGATCGGATACCCGAAGCCGTAAAAGAATATAGGGAAGCCATTAAATTAGATAGCTTGTGGGACGAAGCCTGGTATGGTATCGGCGTGTGTCTGAGCGAATCGGGTAAGTGGTATGAGGCACTTCCATTCCTGCAAAAAGCGGTTAAGCTGAACGATCAGAATGGAGAATATTACCTCGCACTGGCCGAAACAGAATATAAGATTGGGAATGTTCTGTCCAGCATTGAGGCCTTCGAGAAAGCTGCTGAGGTAGATGCCGAAAATCCGGATGTGTATCTGACCTGGTCACTGGTTCCTTTCGATCAGGGTGATTTTCTGAAGGCGAACGAGATTATTCAGGCTGGTATTGACGATATGCCCAAAGAAGCGGATTTATACTACCGTTCGGCGGTTTATCTGATACACGCAGGGTATTATCGGGAATCGTTGATTCAACTGGAAGCTGCCCTCTCCCTTGATTATGACGCTCACGTTCAACTCTTTGAGTTCTTTCCGGAACTTGAAAAACAAAAAGCGCTGTACAAGATAATCCAGCAATACAAAAAATAGTCCATAACTCGATTGAAACAAAAATGCCCCTTCCAACAGAAGGGGCATTTTTGTTATAAATGCTACATTGGCGTGAATTTTGATACTTTACTAATAAACATAAAGGACCAGAAAATAACGATGGCTCATCAGCCATCAGATCATTCTTATGACATTCTATAAACGAGCGATCCTAACTACCTTAATCGCTACATACGGAGCAGTCTGCCAGGCGCAGGTTGGTGTGCAGAAAAGAAGCATCCATGTCAACCGACGGATTGCCGATACAACTCCGATTATTAACCAGTCAACGGGTCAGCGGGTAACACTGGAAGAATATAGCCAGCTTAGTAAAGCCGATCCGCATGCCTATCATTTAGTGCCTGATTACAACGAATTTGGCCAGCCGGGCTCGTACGTTCTCAGAACTGCTACGGCTGAGGAGCATGAAACGCACCAGTTTCGGGATCGAAATCCGGCAAAACAGCCCAAGGCCGGGCAGATAATCACTCCTTTCTCAATGACTGGCCTAGATGGCAAAATCTACCGATCAGCAGATTTACTCGGGAAAGTAGTTATTTTAAGTTTCTGGATCAGTCTTGATAAACCCTTTTGGGGCGACAAGGAAGCAACTCAATTTAAGGATGCGTTAAAGCCCACCCAGGCTCAGGAAGCTCCGGTGGTGTTAGGTATTTTAAATAGTGAACCTTCGGGAGTGCCCCTGAATTCGTTGCCATTTATGCCCATACCAAATGCGTATGGCTTTCATGGAAAATACCATATAACAAGTATTCCTACGTTTGTGGTAATCGATAAAACCGGGAAAGTTGCTGCTAATCTGCAAGGGCCAGGCGTATATGACAAACTCAAAGAAGTGTTGGCTACTGTAACAAAGTAGCGAGTCGGCCAAAAAAAACTTGCTGGTGGCAAGCCCGTCCATGCGAACTGTCCACGACAAAGCTAGTTCGCTGAACGGGTTCTGTTTAAGGGCTAAATGAACGGAATGTTAAGCGATTCGGTTGGCCGTAATTAGGACGACCAACTCGAGAAAATATGTATAAGCCGGTTTTCGGCATTTTGAGGCAAAGGATATTGAGCCGGTTTCTGCTGGTTAGTTTTTTATTGAGTCTACAGGCAACTGCGTCGATCTACGCACAGGTTGATTCAGTGGAATTATCGAATGAGCAATTTACTACATCACGGCCAGATACGTCTGCCGATATCTGGGACGTATATTACCGATTCATCAATAGGAAAGGTCACCGGCCAGCCGAACGCGAACAACCCGGATTCCATCCATCGATTTTTCCGGAATTAGCGTATGCGTTGCAAACCGGTTTTGCCGTGGGGTTGAATGCGAATCTGGCCTTTACAAGTGCTGATCCTAAGCAGAATATCTCGATCATAACGACAACTCCGCAATACACACAGTTCCATCAGGTTATAATCCCTGTCGTGACGAATCTCTGGACGAAAGGGAATCGCTACAATATCCTTAGCGACTGGCGGTATTATGATTATTCGGCCGACAATTTCGGGCTGGGTGGATTTGCACCCGCTGAAGCCGATGACCGACTTATATACTCCTATCTGCGATTGCACCAATCGGTTATGCGGCAGCTAGTGCCTAATTTCTCAGTCGGCATTGGGTATGCCCTCGATTATCACTGGCGCATCCGCGACCAGAATAATACGCCACAAGTGAATGATGACTTTCACAACTATAATGCCACAGAACGTTCTGTTTCGTCGGGACTCATGTTTAGTGTTCAATACACAACCCGCAGGAATCCCAACAATCCAGAGGGGGGATTTTTCGGAAATGTGATGGTGCGGCCAAATATGCGTTTTCTAGGTAGTGATCAGAACTGGCAGGCTGTTGTCGCCGACTTTCGAAAGTATGTTTCGTTTCCTGGAAACACGCGTAATATCCTGGCATTCTGGAGCATGAACTGGTTAAGTTTTGGCGGGCAGGCTCCTTATCTGGATTTGCCCAGCACGGGTTGGGATACGTATTCAAATCTGGGCCGTGGTTATACGCAGGGTCGGTTTCGCGGCCGAAATTTAGTGTATCTGGAAACCGAATACCGTTTCCCACTGCTCACGAATGGCTTGGTGGGAGCTGTTGTATTTGCCAATGTCCAGGCGTATAGCGATTGGCCGAGCAATGTATTCGACCGGCTCTTACCGGGTGGAGGAGCTGGCCTTCGTATCAAAGTTAATAAGCACTCCAATCTGAATTTTTCCTTCGACTACGGTTTCGGCATTGGTGGATCGCAGGGGTTATTTCTTAATTTGGGTGAAGTTTTTTAAGTAAATCAGCTATTTATCCGATTGCTCTGGCTGGGGAGGAGTCAGTTTGTGTTTCAAATCGAAGGTTTGACCCGCAAAAACTATCAGAATCTGGTTTTCGTCAAATGTTCGTTTTACCGCCATCATCGCTTCACTGAGTGCCGCCTGAGGACTTGTGGAATTGTTGATCCAGAACCAGAGTACAAACTGAACATTGGCGTCGGCAAAATTCCGATAATGTAATTCGACCGGGCGATCCCTCAACACAAAGGGAAGACGGCTGATGGCTGCTTTAGCTACTTGCTGCGCCTTGGGCAAGTCATCTAAATAGGAGACGCCTGCTGCCAGTTCAACCCGTCGCTGGCCAATACGGGAAAAGTTGGTAATAGGCTTCTGGAATACGTCTTTGCTGGGAATTTCTACCGTTTGCCCCTGCCCATTGTCAATCACAATCGAACGGAGTTTAATGTCCAGCACTTTCCCCGTATAACCATTCGTTTCGACCACATCGCCAACCTGAATTGGCCGGGCGAAGGCAATCATGGCACCCGAAATAAAATTGGTCGTCAGATCCTGAAACGCAAAGCCAATTGCCAGGGCAATAACGCCTGCTCCTGCCAGAAGTGAAGTTACGGTCTTATCGAGTCCCAATACACCCAGCGCTACAAAAAAACCTACGGCCATTACAAAAACGCGGGTAACGGCTCCGGTAAGGTTGATGAGTGAAATGTTATTACTGACCTTATCCAGTCCCCGCACCACCCAGCGACTTAGCCAGCGTGATAGAAACGTAAACACAACCAACAGTAAAATAGCTACTGCTATTTTGGGGGTAAAGCGAATCGCAGTGCGAATCCAGTTTGACAGTTCAGCATAAATCAGTCCGGCGGCAAGTGAAAAATCCATAGAATGTATCGTGGTGGTGAAAGGAGAACGTCAGAGGTTCGGATTGTGTTTCGTCATTACGGCGGTTAACTGTACCTTTGTGGTATTGATAGTTGCCTCTATAATCAACAAACAATGACTCCTACCGCTGCTGTATACCTGGATAATGCTGCTACCACCCGGCTCGATCCTGAAGTTTTAGACGCTATGTTGCCCCTGATGACTGAGCAGTTTGGCAATCCTTCGTCTATTCATAGTCACGGTCGAACCGTCCGTACAGCTATTGAAAAAGCACGCAAAACGGTTGCCGGATTACTGAATACATCACCGGCCGAAATTTTCTTTACATCGGGTGGTACCGAAGCCGACAATACCGCCATTCGGAGTAGTATTGAAACTTACGGACTGACTCACGCCATCACGTCGCCATTGGAACACCATGCTGTGCTGCATACGCTCGAACATTTAGCGAAGCGGGGAACCATTCAATTAAGCCTGGTAAATATCGACGAAAAAGGTCATATTGATCTGGCACATCTGGAAACATTGTTGCAGAACAACCGCAACGCTGGCCAGACCCGTTCACTGGTATCGCTGATGCACGGAAATAACGAGATCGGTAATATCCTGAACCTGACTCGGGCCGGAGAAATTTGCCGGGCTTATGAGGCTATTTTTCATTCCGATACGGTGCAGACAATGGGCCATTTCCGGCACGATCTGCAACAACTACCGGTCGATTTTATCGTTGGTGCTGCTCATAAATTTCACGGCCCGAAAGGGGTCGGCTTTCTCTACGTCAATGCTGAACGCGCAAAAATTCATCCCTTTGTTCATGGGGGAGCGCAGGAGCGTAACATGCGCGGAGGTACCGAAAACGTGTACGGAATTGTTGGACTGGCCAAAGCGCTGGAAATTGCTTACCGCGATATGGATACGCATCGCCAATACATAACGTCACTGAAACGTCGGATGATTGAGCAGCTTCGCGAAAAGATGCCGGATGTGCGATTTAATGGCGATTCAGCCGATGTGGAAGCTAGTTTATATACCGTTCTGAACGTTAGCCTGCCTGCCTCCGACATGAGCGATATGCTCCTATTCAGTCTGGATATTGCCCGGATTTCGGCATCGGGTGGTTCTGCCTGTTCGAGTGGTTCGAACGTTGGTTCACACGTACTGTCGGCGCTGCCAGGACTTGATCCCGACCGTGGCTATGTCCGATTCTCATTCGGTAAATACAATACGCCGGAAGAAATTGATTATGCCGTCGATACGCTGGTCGGCCTTTATCAGAAAGAATTGGTGAAATAACCAACGTAAAAACCAGAAGCGGGGAAAGTATCTAAACGATAGCATTCCCCGCTTCTGGTTTTTAGACTATCCTAAATCTATTCCACTGGTTCACTGATGATCCAGCGATGAGCCACATTTAGGGTGTAGTGAAGAAACGCCCTTGCGGTTCGCTCATAGACTTCGTGGCCAACAAAATGTCCGCTTTCATCCAGATTCTTATCGGTTTCGTGTGATTCATACAGTTTTGGCGAAACAATGGAATAGCTGTTGGTAAAACTAATAGTCTTATTAACAACTGTCGTCATGTCTAAAGCGGGCTGGCGGCCACCCCGACCATTGGAAATGCCAACCATCACAAAAACTTTATTGTCGAACAGGTGCTTAAATGTAGGAACACCCAGTTGATGAACCACATTAGTGGCTTGCGGTGGGGCAGTCCAGTTATATTCAGGCATAGCGAAAAGTACCAGATCTGCCGCTTCCCAGGCATGAATCAATTCTTCCTGAAAAGGGGTCAGTGTATCTTTTTTAACCGAACCCTGACCTACATAGGGAATATCGTAATTCTCGAAATTAACTATTGAAACCTCATGTTGCCCAACTTCAGCCAGCAGGTGCCGGATGTAGTTGACGAAGCGCAGTGAATTGCTGTTTTTGCGCGACGAGGTAGAAATTAAGGCAATTTTCATTTGTCAGGTTGCTTCTATGCCTGAGAAACCACAGTGATAAGGGTTTAGTTTCTTGAGGGCTCTGCACTCCTTTTGCAATCGTTATGGCCGAATGTGGGACTATTGGGTAAATTGTCTTAGTAAATGCAATTATCCCTGCGTTCAATTTATTTCAGGATTTGCCCGGTTACCAACGACCGACGTGTCGCACTTTACGAGATTGGTCTACATAATCAGCCCAGTGGCTTAAATCATTAATACATACAGCGCAGTGTGCTCAACGTGAAGGAGTTGCCAATTGATTTGCCGGGTAAAAAGGTGCTTACGGTTGATGTCGCTAAACTTCCGGTTGAAAGCCTCACCTGATCAATTCATACAACCTTAGCTTGAGCGAAGCGTTAAGTCTGACCAATTTTAGGGCATCCTTACTATTGTCAGGCTATCGACTACCAGCTACTATGCGTTTAATTTTTGGGCTATATCTACTTTTTGGCTTATTCACCCTGCCCGCCCTGCAGGCTCAACCAACGGCCGATGTGCTTACCCTGCCGTTAGATGAAATACTGCCCGATGAATACTGGCGATTTAAAGCGGGAAACAACCCAGCCTGGGCCAGCCCTTCATTCAATGATCGGCAATGGATAAACAGCTCGCCCACATCCCTATTACTTCAGAATCAACCACTTTGGCAGACTGGACAAGGATGGTTTCGGTTGCCGTTCCGGATCGAAAAGCCGCTGGTTGGCCTCGAGTTGCAGCTTAACATCAACCAGTTTGGCACGTCCGAGTGGTACCTGGATGGTCGTAAGATAGCGACGCTCAAACCATCAGTTAAGGGTTGGGCGGCATCCCAGCGAACGCTGCAAACCCTTTCGTTTCAACTGGCCGATACCAATCAGCACCTGCTGGCGGTCCATTACAGTTTCCAGCCCGAACCCGTCTACTATGCGGCTACTGGCCAGGAACCCTTCGAGATAACGGCGTATATAGCCAGTCAAGCGAGCCAGTCGATGGTGAACTGGCATCGCCTGATCACAGGCTTGACATTCTGCTTACTGAGCGTATTTGCGCTGCTGAGTGTGCTTCACCTGCTGTTTTACAAGGCGAATCCCAGTCAGGTGGTCAATAAATGGCAGGGCCTGGCGATGCTTTGCCTGGGATTGGGTACGTTACTGGATGCTCTGGGTGATTTTCCGGTAAATTTAACGACATATTCCCTGATAAGTCTGGTCTGCGAACTGACCTGCTATTTAGGGTGTGGCTTCCTCCTGAGGGCAGTGTATCAGTATTTAAATCAACCTGTTGGCTGGCTTTTTCGGGTGCTTATTGGGAGTCTGGTCGTTATCTTCATCTACAGTCTATGGATTGATAACCCATCCAGCATTCTGATGTCGGTGGTACTATGCACACTACTATTCGACTATGTTCGGGTTAGCTGGCTGGGTAAAAAGCAGGCAACAGCCGACGCCCAGCTTCCCTGGAAATCCCTCAAGGTGGCCTTCTATGCCTTACTGGGAAGTCCTCTTGTCCTGATTCTATTAATCGTGATGGGCCAGAGCGAAAACCTCGATGTGTTTGTGTATGTGACCCTGCTCCTGGTGGCGGTGGCATTCCTGAGTATTCCGCTCGGGTTTTCACTCTCCCTGGTCAGTGACTACACACAAACCCACCAGGCTCTGCGCCAGAATTTGCAGCAAGTGGAACAGCTTTCGCGGCAGACCCTGGCCCAGGAGCAGGAGAAGCAGTACTTGCTGGCCGAGCAGAACCAAACCCTCGAACGACTGGTGCACCAGCGCACGGCTGCCCTGGAAGAGTCGCTGGGGGAATTGCGCAGCACGCAGCATCAGTTGATTCAGGCCGAAAAAATGGCCACGCTGGGCAAGCTTACCAAAGGCATTGTCGACCGCATTCTTAACCCACTCAACTACATCAACAATTTCTCCCTCAACGCTCAGGAACTGCTCCAGGAGATGCAGACAGCGAATCAGAAATACCTGGCAACGATTCCCGCCGAAGAACAGGACGATCTGAACGATACGGCAACGATGCTGGCCCAGAATCTGACCAAGATCCATGAGCATGGCAACAGCACCGCCCGTATATTACAGGATATGCGGAAATTACTCAAAGAGCGTTCGTCAACTTTGGTGGTCACGGACTTAAATCCTTATGTGACGCAGCATATCGACACGGCGTTGCAGAAGGCGAAGGCTAAATATCCTTCGTTATCGGTTCAGCTTGACCTCCAGCTCAGTCCGCAAGCGACTCCAGTGCATTTGCTGCCGGTTGAGTTTAGTGAAATACTGGCCAGCCTGGTCGATAATACCTGTTACACACTGGCCGAAAAGAGTCATCGGGAAAAAGAATTTGAAGCACGGCTGGAGGTTAGAACGCAGGTCGTCAATGAGCAGGTGCAGCTTCAGGTTCGTGACAACGGGCGGGGAATTCCGGCCAGAGAGGCCAGTCAGTTATTTAATCCATTCTTCACGACAAAGCCTACGGCCAAAGGAACAGGTCTGGGTTTGTTCATGAGCAAAGATGTGGTTGAGTATCTGAATGGCCAGATGCAGATTGAGTCGGTGGAGGATCACTACACCGAGGTAACAATTCTACTGCCGCTCTGTGGAGAAGCGCTAAATGCTGCTTGATAAGCCGGTAATAACGTATTAGATCATAAAGATATGCATTCATTCCAGACCTTTCGTTGCAAGCCGTGCAACGGTTTATTCGGGTAATTAGTAACCGTGGTATAGCTCGAAACGAAAGGCCTGAAACATGATTTCAACTAGAATTTTCAGTAGCATTCGGCTCCTGTAAGCTTTACATGACGCTACTTAATGGCCACAAATCCCAGCTTATTTTCGCCGAATGATCAGGACTATTTATTTATTCGCCATCACCTTGATGTGGGGTACTACCTGTTTGGCACAACAGGAAATCCCGTTATATCCTGGCTCCATCCCGAATGCCAGAGAAACCCCAGACGAAGAAATCAGGCGAGCCGATCATGTGGTTTCTCAGGTGTCCCGTCCTACACTTTCCGTCTTTCTTCCTCCCAATGGGAAAGCTAATGGGACGGCCGTTATTATTTGTCCTGGTGGTGGTTATGGTGTTTTGGTGATTAAACGCGAAGGTTATGATGTAGCTGAAGCGTTTACGAAAATGGGCATTACCGCTTTTGTGTTGAAATATCGGTTGCCAAGCGATAAAACCATGTCCGACAAATCCATCGGTCCGTTGCAGGATGCTCAGCAGGCTATAAAAATGATACGGCAACGGGCTGCTGAATGGAAAATTGACCCGAAAAAGCTGGGTATAATGGGTTTTTCGGCTGGTGGGCATCTGGCCGCAACGGCCGGAACGCATTTTTCAAAATCATTGATCGACAATCCAGGGAACGTCAGCCTTCGGCCCGATTTTATGATACTTGTTTATCCAGTTATCAGTCTGTCTGAAAAAATGGGACATTCGGGTACCCGAACAAATCTATTGGGAATCACCCCCAGTCCTGAACAGATCAGCCAGTATTCCAACGAAACACACGTAGAAACGTCTACTCCACCAACGTTCCTGACCCATGCGGGTGATGATAAAGTTGTACCGGTTGCGAATAGTCTTGTCTTTTATGAAGCCTTACAACGTCAGGGTATTCCAGCTGACTTGCATCTGTACACCAAAGGAGGTCATGGGTATTTGAAAACCCCCGCTTTTGACGAGTGGTTTGGGCGTTGCCTGCATTGGCTTTGGCAAATGGAGATAACGCCACAGCCCTGAATTTGGAACTGTTACAATCCTGACGCAAGACTGTTGGCCATTGCCTACGATCACATGACGTTTAAACAGTAACAGAATCCTGCTCTTGTATAAGCCAAAAAAGGCTGCAGCACAAGTCTATTACGTACTTTATGGGGAATCTTCGACCCCGACGGGCTAAACATGCATTTGTATCCGGTTCGATTAATCAACCAGTTTTGCCATACATTTGCGAACAGGATGTTCATAACTTTGCCGGGCAGCTATAGCTTAAGCAAGACATTTCGGGTCAAATCTATTTGAACGATCATTATTGAGGGAATACTATTCATTGCTGGCTGAGCAGAAGCTGAGGGTGTCGGGTACATGAGTAGGAGAACTGGTAAGCAGGTTTTACTATCAACAGGTATTTTTAAAAGTCTAATTCAATAAAGTAAATCATAATGACAAAATCTGCAGATATCGGCTTAATCGGTCTAGCCGTAATGGGTGAAAACCTTGTGCTTAACATGGAGAGCAAGGGGTTTACCGTAGCTGTTTACAATCGAACAGTTGAGAAGGTGGATAAATTTATTCACGGAAGAGGAGCTGGGAAAAACTTCATTGGCGCCCATTCCATTGAAGAATTGGTCGCTTCTCTAGAACGTCCCCGTAAGGTGATGCTACTGGTAAAAGCTGGACAAGCCGTGGATGATTTTATTGAACAGATCATCCCGCATCTGGAACCGGGTGACATTATCATTGATGGTGGTAATTCATACTTCGTAGATACTATTCGCCGTGCCAAATATGTAGAAAGCAAAGGTTTTCTTTACATCGGAACGGGTGTTTCTGGCGGTGAAATTGGTGCATTGCATGGCCCTTCCATGATGCCGGGTGGCAGTGTTGAAGCCTGGCCAGCAGTGAAAAATATTTTTCAGTCGATTGCGGCAAAAGTTGACGATGGTACCCCCTGCTGCGATTGGGTAGGGAGTGACGGTGCCGGCCACTTTGTAAAAATGGTGCACAACGGAATCGAGTATGGCGATATGCAGATTATTGGCGAAGCTTATCAGGTCATGAGAGATCTGTTGGGTATGAGTGCCGATGAGATGCATGAAGTATTCAAAAAGTGGAATACTGAAGAGCTGGATTCGTACCTGATCGAAATTACAGCTGACATCATGGCCTACAAAGATGAGGATGGCAAACCGATGGTGGATAAAATTCTGGATACCGCCGGCCAAAAAGGGACAGGTAAATGGACTGGAACTGCCGCTCTTGATCTTGGTATTCCATTAACCCTGATTGGAGAATCGGTCTTCGCTCGTTTTCTATCAGCGCAAAAAGACATGCGGGTAGAAGCCTCAAAAGTGATCAGCGGCCCCAAACCCACGTTTACTGGTGACAAGGTACAATTGCTGGACGATTTGAAAATGGCACTTTACGGTGCTAAAATCATTTCGTATGCACAAGGGTATAACCTGTTTATGGCTGCTGCCAAAGAGTACGACTGGAAACTGAATTACGGCGATATTGCCCTGATGTGGCGGGGTGGTTGCATTATTCGCTCTGCGTTTCTCGGCGATATCAAAAAAGCATTTGATACCAATCCAGAACTTCCCCATCTATTACTTGACGGTTTCTTCAAACAAAAAGTTGAAGGAGCGCAGGACGGGTGGAGACGTGTGTGTGCTGCCGCTTTAATCAATGGTATTCCGGCTCCTGCGCTTACATCGGCGCTTTGTTATCTGGATGGTTTCCGGAGTGAGTGGCTACCCGCAAATCTGTTACAGGCGCAACGTGATTATTTTGGAGCGCATACCTACGAGCGGATCGACAAACCACGTGGCCAGTTTTTTCATACAAACTGGACAGGTGAAGGTGGAGATACAGTTTCGACGGCTTACAATAGCTAAACGATTGATTGATAAAGGGTTATCGCTAGAGTTCAATTACAGCAGTACTCGCTGGCAATCGTTGTATTTCGATTTGATAAACCGTAGGGGTCAGGTTATTCAACCTGACCCCACTTAATTAACAGCTAAAACAACTCATGTTTACCCCAAATTAATTGGCTAAATCGTTATTTAATTCTTAACTGAATATGTGTACGTTAAAACTTTATGTGCTTTTCCTTTGCACCGTTTTGTGTCAGTCAATTTTTGGGCAGGAAATAAAACAACGAACTGAATCAGCGAGGAATTATGAGCTTCCTTTTCAATTAACGGAGTCGAATAATCTTTCTGTACAAGCCATATTGAATGAAATTGATACGATAAATTTAATGGTTCATACGGCCGCTAATTCTGTTACATTGACCGAAGAGGCCATACAGAAATTAAAAAGCTTGAAATTTGCGGGAACCGATAGTGTAAAAAGCTGGGGAGGAGGAGGCAATTCATCAAGATTCAGTAATGGCAATACGCTGCAAATTGGCGAGCTAAAATGGGAGGATGTATCGATATGGGAAAATAAGAATTCAGGACCAAAAACAGATGGGAAATTTGGAATAGATCTTTTTGCCAACAAAATCATTGAGATTGACTTTGAAAAAAAACTATTAACACTCTATAACAGTCTGCCAGCTAAAGCTGCTACGTTTGAAAAACTCAACCTAACAAATGAAAATGGAAATCTATTTCTGGTAGCAGGCTGTGAAATAGGTGGTCAATTATTTAGAAACAAATTCTTACTACACTCTGGTTATTCAGGGACTATTTTATTGGATGATAAATTTACTGATGAATCTAAAATTGATGAAAAAGTAAAGATTATTGCTGAGAAAGAATTGAAGGATTCATTTGGAAATCTATTAAAAACTAAAAGAGGAATTTTGCCATCCTTCTCGATCGGTAGTGTGAAATTATCAAACGTACCAGTGGGATTCTTTAAAGGAGCAATTGGGCGGCAAAAGATGAGTATAATTGGCGGAGATTTATTGAAAAGATTTACTTTACTAATTGATTCACAGGCAGGATCAATTTATTTAAAACGAAATAACCTGGCTAAAGTAGAGTATGCCAATAGTTAGGCTACAACCTGAGCCCTTTGAGAATTAGTGGGGCATTTGCTCTAAATTAATTCAACACTCTTTATAAAAAAATCTAAAGAAGGAATGTGGATTTTTTTCAGTCATCAACTTTTGTGGCATATTCACAAGACTAAACTATAATTGATGACTGAAAAAAAATGTTCTCCTGTGCAAGACCATTAGGACACTATGGACTCGCTGTACTCAATGTCAACTTTACTATTTTGTCAGAAATGACTCAGAAACTAGCGGAGTGCATCCAGGGCCTGCGCCAGATCGGCAATCAAGTCTTCGGCATGCTCAAGCCCAACCGATACACGCAACAGGTTATGAGGTGTTGCTGAAGTTGGTCCTTCAACGCTGGCCCGGTGCTCAATCAGACTTTCTACTCCCCCCAGGCTCGTTGCCCTGGTGAATAAATGAAGCTTTCCGATAAATTGGAGGGCTTCGTCGGCTCCTCCTTTGACCTGAATCGACAACATAGCTCCCGGCCCATTCATTTGCTGTTGTATAATGGCCCGGTCTGGGTGATTTGGTAAACCCGGATAGTGTATTGTCTCAACAGCCGGATGCCCATCCAGGAACTCTGCGATAGCCTGAGCCGTAGCGGTTTGGGCCCGAACCCGAACACCCAACGTCTTGATTCCACGACTGATCAACCAGCAGTCAAAGGGCGAAGGTACTGCACCCGATAGCCCCTGCAACGTGCGGATACGTTGCGCAAACTCATTATCGCGCTTAAAAATCAGTGCCCCACCTAAAACATCACTATGCCCACTCAGATACTTGGTGGTCGAATGCATGACGACATCACAATTGAAATCGAAAGGTCGCTGAAGAGCTGGAGTTGCCCAGGTATTGTCACAAATGCAGATGGCTCCCGCATCATGTGCCATACTGCTGATAGTTAGCAAGTCGGTAATTGCCAGCATGGGATTCGATGGCGTTTCGCACCAGACAACTCGGGTATTTTCATGAATGGACTGTTGCACGGCATCAAGATCTCTCATATCAACCCGCGTGTAGGTTAAGCCCCAGGGGTGAAAAACCTGTTCGAGCAGGGCTGGCGTTCCATAATAAGCATCAGCAGAAAGCACAACATGATCGCCCGGACGTAACGCCTGAAACAAAGTCATTGTGGCAGCCTGGCCTGATGCGAATGCCATACCAACGGCTCCGCCTTCGAGTGCGGCCAGGGCTTTTTCAAGGGCTTCGCGGGTTGGATTATTGGGGCGAGTATAACCATAGTTGGCTGATAACTCATTCGCTTCATTGCGGGCAAATGTGGTTGATAGGTAAATGGGCGGAATAACGGCTCCAGTGGTTGCGTCGGGCTGGTGAGTAGCGCGGAGGGCGAGGGTATCAAAATGAATCATAGTTGTATGGATTGAGTCAGCTATCCATCAAGATTAGGAACGACTCTGAAAGCAGAGTGCACCGAATGAACCATTATTTGATCGCAATCATTCCTGAAAACCCGGTTCGTTAAGAATGTAACGGGATCGATCCTTCTGAAAATGGGTATGAAAGACAGGTTAATTGTCCTATTTACAAAGGATAGAGTAATTGTGAACGATAACTGAAAATTATAAGATAATAGCGAGTTACTATTTGGTATATCAGACGTTTATGATCTAATTTGTTAATTATATGGTCTAATTTTATCGCAACAGGAGATCTATTTAACTCCACTAAAAATAAAAATTCAGCCTGAATGCCAAACCTGGACCCGTATACGACACCTCTGACAGTTGAGAAAGCTGCACACCTGCTCAGACGGGCAACGTTCGGTCCAACCCAAACCGAACTGACAAATTTTACGGGCATGACGGCTTCGCAGGCGGTGCAGCAATTGATTAGTAACGCCAATTATTCTCCTCCACCCCCGGTTGATATCGATAGTACGAAGGCCACGGCTGGACAAACGTATCTCGACAAACCGTTTAATGGGGACCGTAATTTTGACTTCGGACATTATCTGCGTTACTGGTGGCTGGGGCTAATGACTTCCCAGACTGCTCCTCCGAGTTTACTTGATAAACTGACGCTTTTCTGGCAGAATCATTTCGTGACGACCCGCGAAGTAGTTGACGATTACCGCTTTGTGAATCAGTATCTGTTACTCCTACGCAATAACGCCCTGGGAAACTTTCGGACACTTGTTACAAAAATCAGCAAGGAACCTGCCATGTTGCGCTACCTGAACGGGAATGAAAATGAATTAGGTAAACCAAACGAAAACTATGCCCGTGAACTTCAGGAACTCTTTACGGTAGGGGCCGTTGACTTTGCCGGGAATAAAAATTATACAGAAGATGACGTAAAAGCCGCTGCTCGTGTGCTTACTGGCTGGAAATACACGAATTACTGGGTGGTAGGGTCGACGAGTTTTGGGACAACGTTTACCAACAGCAAGCACGATGCGACCAACAAAACGTTTTCAGCTCATTACAACAATACCGTCATTGTTGGTCGCGCAACCGCGCTTTCGCCCACCGTTACAGCAGGTGACGCCGAGCTGGACGATCTGGTGACCATGTTGCTGAATCACCCCCAAACGTCCCGGTTTATTTGTCGAAAACTATACCGCTGGTACGTTAATCCCAATGTCACCCAGACCATTGAAGACAACGTAATTGTGCCACTGGCACAGTTTTTTGCGAGTTCGGGGAATAACTATGCGATTCAGCCGGTTATCGTGAAGCTGTTGACAAGTCAGATTTTTTTTGATGATTCCAACCGGGGAGCCATTGTAAAATCACCCGCCGACATGGCTGTTGGATCGCTACGCTTCTTCAACCAGCCCGTTCCGGATATGACAACCGACTACTCGGCTTTTAATACCTATTTCAGCTTTGTTTTCTGGCGCATGCGTGATTTACAGATGGCTCTGATCGATCAGCCATCGGTATTTGGTTATGAACCTTATTACCAGACTGGTTATTCGAAAATCTGGATGAACACAACGACGATTGCTCTTCGTAGCGACTATACCGACGCGTTTATCTGGCGATGGCTTGAGGTAAAACCAGGCTATAAAATGGGCATCGATCTGCTGGCCTGGGCAACATCGTTACAGACAAATTTCTCCAATGTAGCCGGAACACCAGCCATTTCCTGCGCGGATGTGCAGGCCGCTTTTTCTAAAAACCTCTTTGCCATTGAGTTGCTTCAAACCCAGAAAGACTTTTTGATCGATGCCATTATGATGCAGGGGATTCCGCGAACATCGTGGACGTTTGAATGGAATGCCTATCGCAACGCCCCAAATGATATCAATAAAAGGAATGGTGTAACGTGGAGGCTACAAAACCTGATGAAGTATATGCTACGCATGGCAGAATACCATATTTCCTGAGCGTTTCATGACTTAAACCCAATTGCCAACCTGTTCTTACGATGAAACGCAGAGATTTTTTAACGGCGGCTTCGGCTAGTGTGCTGCCTGTGTTGTTGGATGGATTTGGGGTAAAGGCCATGGCTCGCCAGTCGGCCTTAGTACAATCCTTATTGGCGACAACCGCGCTCAATAGCGACCGGGTTTTGGTAATTGTTTACCTGAATGGGGGCAACGACGGGTTGAATACTGTTATTCCCATCGATCAGCTAAGTGCCTATAATGGGTTGCGGGCTAATATTGCGATTCCACAAAACAAGATTCTGACGCTGGATGGAAATGCGGCTACAGGGCTACATCCGGCCATGACCGGCATGCGCGACCTCTACAACAATGGTAAATTGTCCATTGTTCATTCGGTATCCTATCCGAATCCTGATCAGTCTCATTATCGCTCAACCGACATCTGGATGACGGCCGTCGACGCCAGCCAAACGTCAACTTCAGGCTGGGCTGGCCGCTATCTTGAGAATCAATATCCAGGATATCCGGCGGGTTACCCTAACACGCAAATGGAAGACCCGCTGGCTATTCAGATCGGTTACCTGACATCAACGGCGCTGCTCGGTAGCCAGCAGTCGATGGGCATTGCGCTTAATGATCCGAACAGTTTTTACCAGCTGGTCGGGTCGGGCGATGCAACGTCACCGGGCGACCTACCCTGCTGCGATGCCGGTGATCTGATTGCCTTTATTCGGAAGCAGCAGTCGTTGTCGGTCGGATATGCCGCCGAGATCAAACGGGCAGCCGATGCAGGCAGAAATCTGGCTACCTATCCTGACGATACGGCCAAAAATTCACTGGCTGATCAACTAAAGATTGTGGCCCGACTCATCCACGGTGGGTTAAAAACGAAGATATATTTTGTGTCGCTGGGCGGGTTCGATACCCATTCGACCCAGGTAGACAATACTGATGTGACCAAAGGCGAACATGCCAGCCTACTGGGAAAACTATCGACGGCTATAGCAACGTTTCAGCAGGATCTGAAACTACAGGGACTCGAAGATCGGGTAGTTGGCATGACATTCTCCGAGTTTGGCCGACGGGCTAATTCCAATAATTCCCAAGGGACCGATCATGGCGTGGCGGCTCCCATGTTCGTTTTTGGTAATAGTCTCAAGCACCGAACCATTGGTCAAAATCCAGATCTGGCTAACCTGCCGGGCCAGACGGGCAGTAAAGACATTAACATGCAGATCGATTTTCGGCGCGTTTACACCGATATCCTGAATGATTGGTTTGGTACGGCTCAATCAACGACCAACAACCTGTTATTCCGCGAATTTCCGACCGTGTCCTTGTTTTCTGATACGGTCGAAACGCTAGCATCCGGCAATTGGATGGATCAGTCTAAATGGACTGTTGGCCGTGTGCCTTTCGCCAACGAGTACGTTAAAGTGAATGCCGGGCACACCATGACGGTCAACCAAACTATAACCGTCAAACAACTTCGGCTAAATGGAAAAATCAACTTTACCGGACCCTACACGATTCGTATGACCGGGTAGGGACCAGAATCTGGTCTATTCGCTCTTCAATACAGTTGCCGGATTGCTCCGGGCGGCTTTTAACGTTTGTGAGCCAATCAGTAAAAAAGCAATGACCATGACCACCAGTACACTAGTCACCAGTTCGGCCAGACCAATTGGTTGATGGTAAGCGAATTTGGCCAGAACAACCTTATCGAAGAAGAGATATGTAGTGGGGAGGGCGATAAGCGTTGCAATTACGAGCAGGAGCAAAAAACCTTTGCTCAACAGAAAAATCAGCCTGCCTTCGCTGGCTCCCAGTACTTTACGAATGCTGATTTCCTTGAGTTTGGTTTCAGTTGTGAACACGACCATCCCGAACAACCCCATCGATGCAATGCAGATAGCAAGGAAGGTGATGAATCCAATTACTTTGACCATAACTTCAAACTGTTTGTAGGCTTCCTCAATCTGGTCGTCGTAGAATTTAGCGTCCAGGGGATGAATCTTATCGATTTTCCGCCACGCATTGTCAATACTGGCCACGGTTGTTGGCAAGTTTGTCGATTTTATTTTGACATTCAGATACCCACCGTTGTCTCCGGTATAATAGCGGAATACCATAGGTTCAATCTTGTTTTCCATGGTTCCGTAATGGAAATCTTTTAGTACGCCAACGATTGTCAATTTCTTGCCATCCATCGTCACCATTTCGCCCAGCGCTTTCGTCGGATTACGATTTGCAATGTTGAATCGTTTTAATACCTGTTCATTCACAATAACTTCTGTTTCCGTGCCATTGACGGGTCGGGTTCTGAAATTTGTTCCAGCGATGAACTTATGTCGATGCAACGGCAGATGCCGGGCATCGACCATATTGAGCCAGACACCGGCCGAATCCTGTGGATTTTTGTACTTCATCGACGATCCGTTCAGGCTCCCCAGGCTGGTAATCATCATTGATTGGGAAATATCGCTGACCTCCGGTATTTCAGCTAGTTCCTTTCTCAGTAACTCACTTTTGTTACCCTGCATCCGGATGTTCAGAATATTTTCGGTAGTAAAGCCTAAATCGAACGAGATAAACCCCCGGTATTGACTGTAGCCGATTAGTGTTGCTGTAATAAAAATGAGCGAGAAGGTATATTGAATCACAATCAACGCTTTACGCAGGCTGATGTGCCGAAACATTTTGAGCGATGACGCATCTTTCAGGACCTGAATGGCCTGAATTCGTGAGAAAAACAAAGCGGGTACAAACCCGGCTGCTATTCCAACCACAACGGCAAGGGCCAGAAAATAAAGAATAATTTGGGGTGAAAGATCGAGAGAAACAAGGTTATCTAATTGTGGGGCAAGGGCAAGGAACTGGGTTCGCAGCACAAGAAAAATGCCCAGCGAAAATAACAGTGCAAGTAGCGAAATGATCACCGACTCGGCAACAAACTGACCCAGCACATGACCTTTCAGGGCACCAACGATTTTGCGAATGCCAACTTCGCGCGAGCGTCTCATTGAACGGGCAATCGACAGGTTGGTGTAATTGAAACAGGCTGATAGAATTACCACAAAGGCAAGCCCTGCCAGAATCCAGACTACTGGTATGGGTACGCTGGCACCGATCTCATTGACATAATGTGCGCCTAAAGCGATTTCGCCTAACGGCTGGAGTGACAGGGTAATTTTACGGTTTTGAATACCTGCGTTTTCGGCTGCACTGAGTTTATCCAGATTCGCCTGGATGGCTTGCTGATTCGCATTTTCGGGAAGAACCAGGTAAACATAGTTGGAGTAAATACTTTTCCAACTCAGCAGGTCGCCATCTGCATCGGCTTTTTGCCCGAGTATAGACGCGAAGGAAACCAGGGCTTCAAACTGGATGTGCGATAGTTTGGGAATGTCTTTTACTACACCCGTGACCGTATAATTAAGGGTATCGAACCGTACGGTTTTACCCAGTGCGTCGGCTTCTCCAAACAACTTTTTTGCGGTTTTTTCAGTCAATACCAATGAATATGGGTCGCGTAATGCAGTGGAAGGATCGCCCTTTATAATCGGGAATGTGAAAACTTTGAAAAACGATTGGTCTGCCCAGGTAGCGGCAATCGGTATGATGGTTTTCTCATCGATCCGGGCATCTCCCTGAAACTCCTTTCGGAGTAGGGTCATCGCTTCAATGCCGGGTATTGTTTCCCGAATTCGGTTTCCGGCTTTAATCGATGTGGACGCGAAATTCATTTCGGGCTGATCGATAATTTCATTTTTTGTAAGAATGCGGTACATCCGGTCCTTTTTTTCATGGAAATCATCGTAGGAAAGCAAGTCGGTCAAGAAGGCGATCACCAGCAAGCCGACCGACATGCTGACCGCCAGTCCAATAATGTTGATGGCCGAAAATAATTTGTTGCGTACCAGACTGCGCCGGGAAGTTTTGAGGTAGCTGCCAATCATAAGCCAATGGACTAAAAGGTTGAGGAATTCAGGTTTACGAACTGTATATAATCGGAAGAATTTTAGGACATCGATCACGTAAATCAACCGGGCTCGTTTTAAGCCTTTGGTTTTCAGATTTCGCTCGAAGTACTCATTCAGATCGCCCTGCAAATCTTCGAGCAGGTCGGCCCGGCAGTACCAGATTAGCAGACGCTGGGCCCAGCGGGGCGGGAGAGGAGATTCATTGTTTCGGTGGATCGGAGCTTTCATATTGAGCCTTCCAGATTAAATCCAGGAATGATACGCCAGAGCGATTCACGAACATCTTTGGCCTTGATCAGGGCGACTTTACCCGTGTGAGTCACCTCATAATAGCGTTTGCGCTTACCGCCCCGCTCGCTGGTAGATTCGCCTAATTTACTTTTAACCAATCCTTTTTCTTCAAGCCGGTTCAATACCGCGTGTACAACACCTAGCTTCGCTGCTCTGCCTGTATGTTTTTCTAATTCGTCGCAGATAGCCACACTGTAAGCGTCAGAAATCAGGGCAGCTATTGTCAACAGGACTAATTCTTCAAATTCTCCCAGGTTGGTACCTTTCATTGACCCGTTCGATTGGTTGTACAAAATTGATTAACTCTTTAAATGTATGTAAAATAGTTTTATTAACTCAATATTTGTATGTAAAATATTTTTTGGCTCAATAAATAGAGTAAACCACGGGCAGTTTGGTCAGATATACACGCTGATGTTTGCGTTGCAATTGGTAATTCTACTACCTTTACGAAAACTGTATGCAAGCATACTATTGCTATGGAATCTACTTATAAAGCCTTATCACTTACTGATGCTGGCGGAGTAATGACGGTCACTTTACTGGGACCAGGTAAAGGAAATGCTATGGGCCCGGAGTTTTGGGAGGAGCTTCCCAAAGCAATGGACGAAATCAATCGTAGGCACGACATCCGGTGTATAGTTTTTCGGGGTAGTGGCGAACATTATAGCTACGGCCTGAATCTGCCGCAAATGATGCCCAGACTGGCTACGATGACAACCGGTACAATTGTAGCGCACCAGCGCACCGATTTAATGGCACAGATTCGACAAATGCAGTCTGGATTTCAGAAAATGCATGAGACGCCGAAGCCCGTTATTGCAGCGGTGCATGGCTGGTGTATTGGTGGTGGCGTCAACATGATTGCGGCTGCTGATATTCGTCTCTGCTCCCGCGATGCGAAGTTCAGTCTTCGTGAAGCCAAATTGGCCATTACGCCTGATATTGGCGGTTTGCAGTTTTTACCAACCATAATCGGCCAGGGTTTTACGCGCGAAATGGCCTTTACGGGTGCTGACTATGATGCCGCTTTTGCCGAACGAATCGGTTTGGTTAATCACGTATATGACACGCCAGACCAACTTTTTGACGCTGCGGCTACACTCGCCCGCCAGATTGCCGATAACCCCGCAACGGCCGTACAGGGGGCCAAACGGGTACTGAACTACAGTCTGAATAAATCCATTGAAGACGGATTGCAGTACGTGGCTGTCTGGAACTCATCGCAACTTCAGTCCGATGATTTCAGCGAAGCCATTCAGGCCACAATGGAAAAACGCAAAGCAGAATTTAATAAGAAGACAAATCGAGGTTATTAATGATTGAAGAATAAATGAGTGAAAGAGTAAATGGTGAAAGGGCGACTAGCTAATCAGTTTTACATCACCCTTTCGGTTGCTCATTCGCCTTTCACTCATTCACTCATTCGCCTTTCACTCATTCTCCCTTACCAATGAACACGACAGGAATGCTCCGTGATGGAGCTATGCAGGGTAAAACGATAATTGTTACGGGTGGCGGAACCGGTCTCGGAAAATCAATAAGCCGGTATTTAGTGCAACTGGGGGCTAATGTCACGATTTGCAGCCGTCGGCAGGCAGTTATCGACGAGACCGCGCACGAGCTAATGAACGAACCCGGACGACCCGTTGGTGCCGGGCAGGTGCTGGCCATTGCCTGCGATGTTCGCAATCCGGCAGAGATCGAACATGTGATCAGTCAGACGATTGAGAAATTTGGTCGAATTGATGGATTGCTCAATAATTCGGCTGGTAACTTCATCAGTCCCACCGAACGGTTGTCGTATAAAGCGTTTGATACCATCGTGGACATTGTTTTACGAGGCACTTATTATTTCACGCTGGCGGTAGGTAAATACTGGATCGAGAATAAGATTCCCGGCACTGTGCTCAACATATCAACGACCTATGCAACAACTGGTTCGGGCTATGTTGTGCCCTCGGCAGTTGCCAAAGGTGGTGCGCTGATCATGACGAAATCGCTGGCCGCCGAATGGGGAAAATATGGCATCCGGCTCAATGCCATTGCGCCGGGTCCATTCCCAACAAAAGGCGCATGGGATCGATTGTTTCCCGAACCACTGGCCAGCATGATGGACCCCACCAGCCGCATTCCGCTCAAGCGTGTGGGTGAACATGGCGAATTAGCGAACCTGGCAGCTTACCTGCTGTCCGATTATTCCGGTTATATCACGGGCGAAACCATAACCATCGATGGAGGAGAAGTACTGGCTGCTGGTGAGTTCTCACACCTGGAGCAGGTGTCCTCTGAACAGTGGGACATGATCGAGCAAACCATCAAACAGGCTAATCGTGCCAGTAAGAAAGAAGGGCAGGGGTAAGGGAGCGCCTAAACCTTTTCTTAGAAATATCGGGTCTACAGTTTCTTTTCATAAGCGAGAAATCGTAGACCCGGCCGAAAACCCAGTGTGATTTCACCCGCATAGGTATATCCCAGTTTTGGGAATAATCGTTGCGTGATCTGGTTTTCTGAATTTGTATCGATTCGTAGATAAGCAATGTTACGCTCAAGGGCTATCGTTTCAGCCTGCGCGAGCAAGGCAGCCGCTACACCCTGACCGCGGAAAGCAGGATCGACGGCGAGCCGATGGGTTACAATGGCCCGCTGGCTGAGGTCGAAACCGACCTGTGCGTATTCAGGTTCCTGATCTTCGGTCAGAGCAGCTACCCCGGCAAGCTGGCCGTCTATATCGGCTACCCACAGCTGATTTTTAGCTATGTCCTGACTAAACACGGCTTTATTTGGGTAGTGGTCATCCCACTGGAAATTTCCTGCTTCGCGCATCAGCGGCACAATACACTTGAGGAGTTTTAGTAGAGCTGAAAGGTCGTCAGTGGTGGCGGGGCGAATCATCATCGGTATTCACTTGCTAAATAAACGCAAATACGGCATTTTGCCTATAATTAACCAGGGTAAGCACTGTTATGGAACTGGAATTGCCGGTTATATTGAAGAAGCTGGAGGTGATGACAGATGACGAGTTCTTCGCAGCTTTACCTTTGATTTAGCATTGCTGACACATTGGTAGACTCTGGTTCCGCTTATTCGACAATAACCCGGTCTCCGTGGCTTTTGGGCATTGACGTTACGGTAAAGACAAGGTCATTTGATGAATCGTTACGCATCTGATGCGCCACCAAGGGAAGTATTTCAACGCCTTCATGGGCTTTCAAACGAGTTGTTTCATTCCCGATTTCCATGGTTGCTTCTCCCGAAAGAATGAAAAAAAACTGACGGGCTTTCCGGTGAAAATGCTTCACTTCCGATGTGCCGGGTGGCATCCGTTCCTGAATAATGCTCAGTGAATCCGATTTCACTAAATGCCAGCCATCGCAATTATCACCCCAGACGTAATGCTCGGCATTGTTGACGCTAACCGTTTTAACAGACTTCTTTCTCATCGGATAAAACACCGGGATATCAACGAAAGGAAGCTATATGATTTCTCCTAAAGTGCACTTATTTCCCTTCTTTAAGCATTTCGACGACAAGGGTCAGCTCATTAACAGTCGTCTCGGGATCGCCGGAATAACCTATCTGGCGGTAGCGAACACGTCCGTTTGTATCAATGACCACCTTCGTCGGAATACCCAGAACCTTATAGGCTCTCGATACGCGTTGACTGGCATCGACGGGTACCGTGAATCCGTACGGATGTTTGGCCATGAAGTTGTGCACCCGCTGTATGGGCCCACCCTCGCGGGTATTGACGAATAAAAAACGGACATTAGGGTCATTCTGAAAGCGTGTCTGCGCTTGCAGCATCGCCGGAAACGAAGCGATGCATGGCCCACACCAGGTTGCCCAGAAATCCAGAACCACCACTTTCCCGCGCAACGAAGCCGAAGAAATGGTACGTCCCTGCAAATCGGTCATCGAGAAAGCAGGTGCTGGTTCGTTGATGAGAATCTGCCGAAGTTCATCGCGTTGATCGGCCCGAAGGTCGGCTTCGAGTTCGGTTAGATAGGCATCCGCTTTCGCAACAGTATTACCCGTTTGTTTGGCATACCAGTCGCGGAGAGCCGTTTTTAGTCGGGGAGTGGCTTTCCCAACCTGTATAGCCGCTTCTGCCATTGGTTGAGCATCAGTAGCATGATTGGCCTGAAGGGCACACAGGAAATACCGTTCGTTGGTTCGTGGGTCGCTGTTTTCGACATCATCCGGCAACATAACGTCCTGATAAGCAGTATACGCTTCCCCATACCTGGCCTGCTGCTCAAGAACGCGGGCGTAGCTGTTCATTAATTGTCGTTGGCGGGTTTGTTTCTCGGTCTCCCAGTTCCCGGATATCGTAGCCGGTTTAGGCTGGGTCTTCAGAACCTCCATAGCACGCTTGATCAACTGCTCGGCTTCGGGTAGCGACCGCCGTTCATCGGCTAACTGAAAGGCCATCGTATTCAGCATCAGCACATCGGTATGCGATACAGGTTGCTGATCGACAAACGTTACTAAACCCCGAATGTCATTGTTTTTAAAATACCCATCCGTCATCATAACCGTCAGTGCAGGCAGGAAAGATGAGTTGGGAAACTCTTTTTGATAGGCCTGATATGCTAACTTTTTACGATTCCAGTCAGTTTCGTTCCGAACCACTGTAGCTCGATCTTTTTGCATGAGTGAACCAGCAGGATCGAGGGTTTTCATGCGCTCGCGAAGGGCCTTTGATTTGGGGAAATCCCCCATGCTTTCGTATAACTGAGCTGCTGCTGTGAGTTCCGTAGCTGTTGGGGTTGGGCGGGAAGCCAGATAAGTCTCAATACTTGTTTTTACTTTTGGTCCATATCCCGGCTTCTTCTGGTTGATCTGCGCGGTCAGATAATCTGACCAATAGATAGGATAAAAATCAGGATTTTGCTGAAACTCCTGCGAATAGAGCGAAACAACCCGATTCTGGTCGGGACGGCCACCAAGTTCATACAGGAAATGGCTACGCGTAAACACCGATGCCTGTCCGGCAAGAGCATGCGGTACTTGTTGACCGTTCGTATCGAAGAGCGGGACGGCATACAACTGTCCTTTATTAAGATCGACACGCTTGGGTTGTTTGCTATTTCGGAAAGCAAGCATCATACCGGCAACATTTTTTAACGGGATGTAGATCTGCCCGATAAAAACGTCACCCTGGCGAACGAGGGTAGTCGTAGTGGGACGACTCAGGTGCATGGTACTCGGTAAACCATAGAACACAAATCGTCCTTCAACCGTGCTGTCGGTTGCTAAGGGGGTGGACTGTGGCGAGTAGGTAAATGAAACGGTTTGTCCAACCTGTGGCTTTTCGGGGGAATAGCGCAACTGGGCGAGCACTGTGCTATGAATAACCAGGGGAAGCAGCAATGCAAAAAGATTGATTCTCATAACGTAAAAAGATAAATAGTCTGGTTTATACCGCCACTGGTTCCTCTTTTCTTATCGGTTTTGAAACGGCTAATAAGCCGACGAACGTAAACAGGCCATTTAGAAGCAAACGCTCGAATCCGAACTGATAACCGCCAAACCAGGCTACTGAATTTTCATTGACAACATACGTCAATACGGGTGACGCCAGGCAAATAAACGGCACCAGGCGATCAATAACGGGCCGTTTACTAAAGATTCCGAACGCATATAAACCGAGCAGTGGTCCATATGTATAGCCAGCAATGTCGAATACAGCGGTAATCACTTCTTTGCTGTTCAGTTGACGAAAGACAATAATAACAACATAGAAAAGCAGCGAAAAGCCAATGTGTACAATGTGCTTAATGCGCGACCGTTCCGCTTCCGGGCGGCTTTCGACATTCATAAAATCGACACAGAACGAGGTTGTCAGGGCAGTCAATGCCGAGTCAGCACTGGCGTAGGTCGCGGCTGTGATACCGAGCAGGAAGGTAATGGCGACGACTAAACCAAGGTGATTCAAAGCAAGCAACGGATAGAGATCATCGGTACGGGCCGGAATGCTGATACCTTCCTGCTGTGCATACTGATATAGCAGTACGCCCAGGCTCAGAAACAGGAAATTGACGACAACCAGCGTACAGGTAAACCAGAACATATTTTTCTGAGCCTCACCAATATTTTTGCAGGTCAGGTTTTTTTGCATCAGATCCTGGTCCAGACCGGTCATAACAATGGCAATGAACGTCCCGGAAATGAATTGCTTGAAGAAATTCTTGGGGTCGTTACCATCCCAGTAAAAAATCTGGGACATCGGGCTGTCGCTTACTGTTTTCACCAGCCCGCCAAATGATAGATTTAGCTCTTTCGAGATCAGAAAAATAGTCAGGATAACGGCTGTTACTAAAAATACGGTCTGAAGCGTGTCGGTTACGATGATGGTTTTGACGCCACCTTTAAAAGTATAAATCCAGATCAGCCCAATCGTAATCAGTACGGAAATCTCGAATGGTATACCCAGTGGGGTAAACAGGGCGATTTGCAACACACCGGCAGCCACATAGAGCCGAACGGCAGAACCGACGGTTCGCGAGAGAAGAAAAAAGCCCGCTCCCGTCTTGTAGGACCAGAAACCAAAGCGTTTTTCGAGGTAGCCATATATAGAAATCAGGTTAAGCCGATAGTAGAGCGGCATCAACACGGAACCAATGACGAGATAGCCAATAATATACCCCAATACCACCTGAAAATACGAAAATCCAATCTTACCAACAGCGCCGGGCACCGAAATAAAGGTTACCCCCGATAACGACGTCCCGATCATACCAAAAGCAACTAACCACCAGGGAGATTGCCGGTTAGCGGTAAAAAACGTGTTGGTGTCGGCTCCTCTGGCGGTGTAAAAAGAGACGGCAATCAACATTCCGAAATAGGCAATCAGGATCACTAACGCAACGGTGGTATTCATGCAGTATAAGGCAACTTTTTGGCGTAAAATCAGGTTCTCTTAAAGCAAGGTAACGGCTTTTAAAAGCGGCTATTTTCCTGTAAATTTGCTAAATAAATACCATTTTATCTCCCATGCAACCTTTTGAAGAAACCGATGTGGACGTGCTCGATGAAGTCATTGCAACCGACGTTCATAGCCTCGTAGTCTTCAATGACGATGTGAACACGTTCGATCACGTAATCGAAACGTTGATTGACGTATGCCATCATACGCCAGAGCAGGCAGAGCAGTGTACACTTTTGATCCACTATAAGGGAAAATGCGCCGTTAAGAATGGCTCGTGGGAAGAACTTGTGCCAATGCGCAACGAGATCTGCCGCCGGGGCATCTCGGCCGAAGTACTGAAATAAATGAGTACAGCCTGATGAACAATGAATATGATTGAGCTCATCAGGCTGTACTCATTGTTCAATAGTCATTAAACAACAGACTCTTGGAGTATCCATCCAAACTTATAGAAGCTGCGGTAAACGAGGTATCAAAACTACCGGGAATTGGGAAGAAAACCGCCCTCCGGTTAGTTCTGCACTTGCTTAAACGCGACGAAGAGCAAACCGAAACGTTGGCTCAAAGCCTGACGGCTATGCGTACACAGGTTAAATACTGCCGCAAATGCCATAACCTCTCAGACCATGATCTCTGTACGATCTGCGCCAGCAACAAGCGTGATCAATCCTTGATCTGTGTTGTTGAAGATACGCGCGATGTGCTGGCCATTGAGAACACCGCTCAATATAAGGGTCTTTATCATGTACTCGGAGGGATCATATCGCCCGTAGAAGGAATTGGCCCCAGTGATCTACAGATCGACTCGCTTATCTCGCGATTACGTGGCCCGGAGAGCGAGCAGGTACGCGAAATTATTCTGGCCATAAGCCCGACAATGGAAGGGGATACAACGGCATTTTATCTGCAAAAGAAACTCAAGCCGTTTAACCTGAAAATCTCGACGATTGCTCGGGGAGTTCCGATCGGGGGAGACCTCGAATATGCCGATGAGGTTACGCTGGGGCGAAGTATTTTAAGCCGTATTGCTTATGACTAAGTAAAAAAGCACCGATCCAGGTGCTTTTTTAATTAATTCTATAACCTTATCCTGAAACTTCTGGTTTCCAGCATACTAATCCCCAAATCTGAAACAGATCCTGGAATTATGGTGCTGGAAAACAGTCAAAATAGATTGGCCATCAGTATCTTAGATTATGAAGATGGAACGGCTAAAAATCGTATTGACCGCAATACGCTATTGACAAGTATCGAGCTACAACATGAAGGTAAATCCTCCATCGTAACGGCTCCGGTCATTTCAACGCATGAGTTGTCGGCTCTGGCTCATTGGTTTGAACAGGTGGCTATCGGAAAGCCAGCTAAACCCGTTGTCCTGCAGGAGCCGTGTTTATTTTTTGATTGTCACCAGCAAATCCTCGATAAGTTCAGGCTTACGGTACGAATGGAAGCAGAAGCATCGCCGGTCTGGACAAGCTATTATGCCGAACCGTTAACGATGGTTTTTTGGCTGACCTACAAGGAGATGCTCGAAACAGCACAATCACTTCGTCAGTTGCACCACAATTTCCCCACACAGGCCTAGAATCCATAATTTCGCGGAAATATTTCGTTCTTTGCATTTATAGCTTTAGGTTCGCTGAACATCTGTCAGTGTGACGGGTTGTATTCGCAAAACGTTATAAATTTCTCTACAAACCAACATTCGCATGAATCGCTCCGAGTTTTTAAAATTGGCCTTTGGTGCTTCGGCCGGTTTAGTTGCTTTCAGCTCTTTCGGTCGGGCTGTGTCCAGCTTCGGTCTGAACCAGGCTGAAGGTCCGTTCAAGCTGGCTCCACTGCCATTTGACGCGGGTGCGCTGGAACCGCACATCGATAAAACCACTATGGAGATCCACCACGACAAGCACCATAAAGCTTATGTGGACAACCTGAACAAGGCCGTAGCCGGAACCGATATGGCTAAGATGGATATTGAGGCTTTGGTTAAAAGCATCAGCAGCAGTACGCCCGCAGCGGTTCGCAACAATGCCGGTGGCCACTGGAATCACACATTCTTCTGGAGTATTCTTGGACCCAACGCAGGCGGTGCGCCCAAAGGTGCATTGGCTGATGCGATTAACAAGAAGTTTAGCTCGTTCGATAACTTCAAAACGGAATGGGCAAAGGCCGCCACGGGTCGTTTTGGCTCGGGTTGGGTATGGCTCATCAAGAGTGGTAGCGATGTTGAAATCGTATCGACGCCTAACCAGGACAATCCGCTGATGGCGTTGGCCGAGAAAAAAGGAACACCCATCATGGGCCTTGATGTTTGGGAACATGCCTACTATCTGAAATACCAAAACCGTCGTCCTGAATACGTTACAGCAGCCTGGAATGTATTCGACTGGAACAAAATCGGTAAAAACTTTGCTGGATAAAAGCTCAAAAAGCTAAGGAAATGGCATTCAGTTAATAGAGGTCCGTTGCACGTTTTCAAACGGAGTATTCTGTAAGCTGAATGCCATTTGTATTTACAGCTAAAAAAGCAGCAGGCAGGTGCCGGTTTATACTATTTGTAGAGCAAAGCATGGTAGTGAAGGGGTTATCGAATCTGCCCAGTAACATCATTCCCGAAATTTATTCTATGGGCTGTTAACTAAACTAAACGGTTCTTTGTGTTTCAGGGATTCAGGGACAGATTGAGTAAACTTTTGTATTTTTGCGAAAACAGATTAGTCTATGTCATCACAAGAATTGTACGATGAAATCCCGTCGTTGGATCTGGCTGATTTCACATCGGGCGATCCGGAACGCAAAGCTCGCTTTGTGCAGGATTTAGGTCGGGCGTTTAATCAGATTGGCTTCGTAGCCATTCGGAATCACGGGTTGACCGATGACCTTACACAGCGGCTTTATGAGTCAGCTAAAGCGTTTTTTTCGGCTCCAGATGATATTAAGAGGAAATATGAACACCCCGAATTAAGTGGACAACGGGGTTATATTGGAAAAGGGAAAGAAACGGCCAAAGGGTTCAAAGTAGCAGATCTCAAAGAGTTCTATCATATTGGTCAGCCTGAGCCGGTTGGGGAAATGCCAGCCAATGTGTTTCCGGAAGAATATCCTGAATTTGGTGAAGCGACGTTAACGGCTTACCAAACACTCGAAAATGCGGGCAAGCAGTTACTTCGGGCAATAGCGCTTTATCTGGAATTGCCGGAAACGTATTTCGATGATAAAGTGAAAAATGGAGACAGTATCCTGAGGGCTCTGCACTATTTTCCGCTTGATCCCGAAAAAACGCCTGATGGAGCGGTGCGTGCGGCTGCTCATGGTGATATTAACCTCATTACGTTACTGATGGGAGCCTCGGCAGATGGACTGGAAGTTCTCCGACGCGATGGCAAATGGATTGGAATTACGGCCCTTCCCGATCAGGTTGTTGTAAACGTTGGCGATATGCTCGACCGGCTGACAAACCATAAACTCAAGTCGACGATTCACCAGGTGGTGAATCCACCACGCGAAAAAATGAACCAGTCCCGGTATTCAATTCCATTTTTTATGCACCCACGTGCCGATATGGATTTGAAGAGCCTGGAGAGTTGCATCGATACGGAGCATCCTAAACTCTATGTGGATATGACGGCTGGTGAATTTCTGAACGAACGGTTGATGGAACTGGGATTGAAAAAAGCGTAAGAACGCTGTACTCTCTAAGCTGTCATTTGCCAAAACTGACGATTTTGAGTCAGTGCTACTACTGAAGTTTATATTCGTTGCCGGGCTATAAAAATTGATTGGTTCCGCGCCCGGCAACGAGTTAAACCGCCCCGCCCGCTTCCCCGTTTACTATGCTTCCCTATCTGACACCTGTCAAGCCCGTACGACGAATCCGCTTCCTTATCTTCCTGAAAGATGTGCTGATTTTGTCTCTTACTACCTTCGGCGGGCCGCAGGTGCATCTGGCGATGTTGTATGAGCGCTTCGTGCAGAAACGCCGGTATCTGACCGAAACGGAACTTATGGAGCTGAATGCCCTCTGTCAGATACTTCCAGGGCCAACCTCTACACAAACCATTACGGCTGTTGGGTTTAAAATTGGTGGCCCCAATCTAGCTTATGTTACCCTGCTGATCTGGATATTGCCCGCTGTTAGTATTATGACAGCCGTTGGCATGGGTATAAACTACCTCGAACAACACCACCTTTCGTTACGATTTGCCCGCTATATCCAGCCAATGGCTGTTGGGTTTCTGATCGTAGCGGGGTATCGTATTGGCCAGAAAGTAATCAAAGATAAGGTCAGTCTGGCCCTGGCCATTACAGCCGCACTGGTTGCTTATGTTTTCCGGTCGCCGGTTATGACACCAATTGTCATTGTTGCGGGTGGTCTGGTAACCGCACTGACCTATGAAAAGCAGGAGCGAATGGAAAAAAAGCCCCTTAAAGTACAGTGGGCTAATTTTTTTCTGTGGCTGGGTGTACTGATCGGTGCAGCTGGTCTTGGAGCAGTTACGCAATCGCTGCCCGTTCGTTTGTTCGAAAATTTTTACCGGAACGGTAGCCTGGTCTTTGGCGGTGGGCAAGTTTTGACACCGATGCTTTACAATGAGTTTGTTGCCTTCAAGCACTACCTTACGCGCGAAGAGTTTCTATCTGGATTAGGGTTGGTTCAGGCATTACCGGGTCCTGTGTTTTCGTTTGCTTCCTACATTGGTGCATTATCCATGCGCGATGCCGGATTTAGCGGCCAGTTCTGGGGGAGCTGCGTGTCGACAGCCGGAATTTTCCTTCCCGGAACATTTCTAATATTCTTCGTTTACCGCTTCTGGGAGCAGCTGAAACGCTACCGAGTGGTCAGGGCTTCGCTGGATGGCGTCAATGCCGCCAGCACGGGTTTAACAGCGGCAGCGGCTATCGTACTTTTTCAACCCATGGCACCCCACTGGCCATCTGTCGTTGTGGTGCTGATAACAATGGGCATATTGCTCTATACCCGAATTCCCCCCTTTATCGTCGTTGTTGGTGGATTGATGGCTGGAATAATTTTATAACACATTGCAGCAAAGCAATCGGTACCTGACAACTGTCATTGGCTAAGCTTCAATTTCGCGTTGGTACCAACAAGCAGTTTAATTCCGCCACTAAAGGTTACTTTTGAGGCAGATGCCGTAAACTGGTTCGGAATACTAACAATGTGGTTTAGTTGTACAGCATCCGTGCTGTTTGGAATACGGTTGCATGACCAGACCGTAGGGTCGTTCCAGTTACCAGTCTTTAGGGTGAACATGGTACAGACACCGGTGTTAATGGTCACGGTAGTAGACGCCGTTAAACTGCCGGGGTCAGTTGCCACAATAGTGAACACATAAGTGTTTGCCGCTGTTGCAGTACCGCTTAAGACACGTGTTGTTTCATTGAACGTTAGCCACGCTGGCAGGTTGATGGCACTATAGGCCAGCGTTTGACTTTCGGGGTCTGTAAAAGCAGCTACTGTATAACTAAAAGGCTGATTCGGCTGGATTGTCTGAACAATCTGTCCAGGAGCAGTGGGTGATAAGTTTGGAATAGCACTGACCTCAACTCCACCATTCCAGGTATTCCCCACGCGTGTGTAGACCCGGAAATAGTATTGAACTAACGGGTTCAAATTGGTTACCGTTACGCTGGTTCCTGTGCCACGATAAACTACTTTTCCTCCTTCAATTGGTGAACCGTTGCCCGTAAAACTGGCAACCGCTGTATAGGATGTTCCATTTGGTAGGTCGGTAAACCCTGTTCCTTCTTTTGCGGCAACCAGTATCTCATCAAATAAAAGCTCCGGGTTAATCCAGCTTACCTGAACGGCACTAAGCTGACGAGTTGCCGTTACATGAGTTACCAATGAACTGGCTGAATTGCAGTCGGGATACAGCGTAATCGAGTGAGTGGCAGTTAACCCGCCATTATCGGTTACTTTCACCGAAAGCAGGTAAGAATAGGTTTCGTTGGGGCTACACCCGACCGGCGAAATTGTTATAACTGGGCTTGAGCCAGTAAGAATAGGTTCTGGATGCGTGTGGTTATTATGCTGGAGCTTCACCTGCCATTCATACGTTAAGCCGCTAAGATCCATATCAGTAACATTCGCCTGAACCGTGTAGGAGGTGGGTTGGCTCATCGTGTACAACGTGCCAGGGGCAGGGTTAGTGATCTGAACGGCCGGGGGGGTATTATTTACCGAAATAATGATCACTTTGGGAATGGACTGTTGTCCCTGATTATCGGTAACCGTCAGGCTGACAGTGAACTTCTGAACTGCTGTATTTGAAAAGACATGTGTGGGGTTGGCAACTGTTGAGGTTGTTCCATCACCAAAATTCCACAAATACGTTAGCGGTAATCCTTCAGGATCAACGGAGTTCGACCCCGTGAACTGAACGTTTAGGGGAGAGGGACCGTAAGTTACATTTGAGGTTGCAGTAGCCACAGGTGGTTGATTCCCTCCATAACTTATTCGCGATATTGTTCCCAGTATCTGGACGTAATAAATTGAACCATCGCGTGGGTTCATCTTCATATCTACTATACCCGTTTCGAAACTATAGGGCGCGAAATCTCGCACTTCATGAATTTTATGGTCGCCTTCTTCATGTAATTCCAGATTTTTGATCCAACCCATGCTATGGTCAGTCAGGAAGTACGTATTTTTATAGTTAGCTGGAAATTGGTTGCCTGTATAATACACACCTCCAATCGCACAATACCCATAAAACGATGTCCCGGCTGGGGCGCCGGTTGTTCCGATTATCCGCGTAATGGGTGTCGTTCCATTAAACGCAGGTACCCGGGTTATGGCATTAGGACCATGGCTGTAATCCAGGGCCGGGCGGGAATGAGTAAAACGACGAAGGGCAGGATTCGAATCATCGATAAATGACGTTGGTTGTACACAAAGACTTTCGAACGTGGGTTGGCCAGGTTCATCGAGATTTGGAACATTGGTCCCGTTGTATGATATCGTTGGTTCCAGCCCTTCATAGACCGGCCAGCCGCAATTTAACCCGGCCTTATCAACTATATGGAAATCTTCAATTTTATACCAGCCCACATCGGCTATCAACAAGGTGCCCGGATTGCCATCGCTGGCAATGGTGCTGCCCGTACTATCCTGCAAAACCATTCGGTAGGGATTGCGTAAACCAAGTGTCCATACCCGCGATTGTGGAGAACGGGGATTTGCCGAATCGTAGAAAGGGTTACTTGCTACGCCGTTTCCAGTAGCAGGATCAAGGCGTAGAATTTTACCGCACATCGAATTGACCATTTGCGAACGCATGGCGCCAACATTCTCGTTAGCTCTCATCATGCCGTAATCCAGCGATTCCTGAAAGAAGGTATCACTACGGTTCCCCACATCAACACCCTCATGATGACCACCATCGCCCGTAGCCAGCAGCAAGGTGCCATCGCGACCGAATAACAGTGTGCCGCCAGCGTGCGATTCGTAGGTGACAGGAACACCAGTTGTTAGTGATTCGCCCAGGAGAACTTGCCGACTGTTGTAATCAGTTGTGAGATTACCCCCCGAACTCTGAAGGTGATACCGTGTTACACGGCTAATGGTTGCGTGTCTGTATAGATTAGCTGTGCTGCTGTATTGTGGAGTACCATAGTACAATAAGTAATGCAGATCAACTTGATAGAATAGGTAAATCAAGCCATTGGTTTCATAATTTGGATCAAAACAAATACTATGCAAACCGAAATCATTCCAATCGCCAACTTCTTCCTGTATATCCAAAACTGGCGTGGCCTGACGGACATAGGAGGAGCCATTCCAGGTTGATACCCAAAGAAGGCCCTTTTTTTCCCAAACAAAGAATTGATTGCCAGTACGGCTAAAACTCATGCCGATCGGGGTTGTATAGTCCTCCTGAACTACATTTTTAGAAAACCCGGTTGGGAGCTGTGCAAAAAGGCCGGTACTGCTTAATGACAAACCAATAATCAAGGTTAAAAGCCATGAAGAAGTAGAAAGTTTACATATAAAACGGTGATAGCCAAATGAATGTAGCATATAAAATTGTGGAATAGCTATGGGTGAGGCTTATATCCTGCGTATGGACAGCAGGATATGTATAAGCACATACTATTATTATGCCATCTACCGTGCTGGTAGAAGGAAATTTGTTATTTTGATGCAGGATGAGACGTAGTGTTAGTAGCCCGGCCACTGTTTGAAAGTTGCCCTACCTAAATTGTCAAACCGGGTCTTATTTGCTTGGCGAGACTTGCTACCATACTGTTTAGCAGAAAGCGCTTGGTGAAAGAGCCAGTAAAGAGTTTTTCCATTTTTGCGAAAATTAAGGGATAAAGCAACTATTTTTTGAAGTAAGTTAAAAAAATATAAAAAACAAATGAAATTGAATAAGTAAGAGGAGCGTATTTTTAGTATATGGCAACTATCTAGTTCCCAATATACGTATATTGGTATTTTACTGTAGATTCTTACAAATCGTTTATGAGGTAATTTTCCTTCCAGCGCTTTGTACAAAACGAAACCCCGACAGTTTTATCAGATGCTGCGACCAATACATTACAAGTTTAATTAGATCAACTAAACAGCCCTAAAAATACCAGACTCCTTCTGAAATCAATTTATTTTTTCCACCAACATTAATTTCGAATTGATCATCCTGCACTTTTCCATTAAGATATAAATAGGATTTCCTGCCCATTTGAAAACCCTGTTCTACAGTTACATTAATTTCTGTATCCACATAAGATAAAAGATAAGCTAAAAAACACCCGTTTGCACTACCCGTTGCAGCATCTTCAGATAATTTGTTATTTTCAATTAAGAGCATTCTTGTATTATATGAATTGCCTGTTTCATACGCTTCTTTCGTAAAGAAAAATAATGACGTTGAATGTCCAGTAGCGCTATTTGTTCTGTATTTATTTTTTGAAATCAGGAAATCTTTAAAGGCCTGATAATTTAGATCTAGACTTTCCATGGCGGCCAGGTTTTTTAGTGGAATTAAAATGTAGGGTAAACCCGTACTTATTTCCTGTATAGGAAGTAAAACATTTAAGCTAGAATGCTGGATACCAAGCCCTTCTGCAATCTCTTGATGAGAATATATATTTCTGAATTCGGGTTGGGGTTGGCGCATATAGAAGATACTTTCGTCCAGATTTTTAGATTCAGGAATTGTAATTTCTATATCACTATGGGCTAATTCTAGCGTAAGTTTTGGCGTTCTGTTTGCTAGTAGAAATTTAGAAATAACATAACTTGTTCCTAATGAAGGATGGCCAGCAAACGGAACTTCATGTTCAGGCGTAAATATCCTGACAACAAATCGATTATCAACTTTATTATCTTTTATAAATGTTGTTTCTGCAAAATTTATCTCTCTGGCAATTTGTTGCATTTGTTTTTCAGATAATCTATTTTCCAGGTCCAGAAAAACGGCTAACTGATTTCCTTCGTATTTATTGGAAGCAAAAACATCGACTATGTAGAAATTGATTTGTTCCATTTATGATGAAATTATTAGTACAAAAGTGTTGAAAAATTATAATTATAAAGCTATTTGAGTAAGATAAGATTTAATATTTTTTTCATCTCTTCGATAATAGGTCCACTTGCCGTGCCTTGTTGGAATGACAAGACCAGCCTCCTGCAACATCGATAAATAATACGAAATGGTAGACTGTGATAGCCCTGTTTTTTGCTGTATATTTTTTAAACAGACTCCATCATCGAAACCCTATACCTCAACATGAGGAAGAAAATTAGCCGCTAGTTCTTTGAGCCACTTCATAATTCCTAGTCTGACATTTTTAGAAAGGGCTGCATTTACGTTCATAATAGCCATACGTTAACTATATAACTTCATATCGAGAATTTCGAAATTTGAATCCTATTTTAACGCTATTGGTGAGTAATAAAGCAAAAACGCTCGCTTACAATGTGAAGTAAGCGAGCGTTTTTAAGCTTTCATGTATGGCTACATGTCATCAGACAGAAACTTCCGAATTGTTTGGTAGGGACGCAAGCCCTGCGTTTTGCCGTTGGTATTTTTATCAGGAGTGGCTCCATTAGGGCGTGGTTCAACGGGTCGATTACTACCATTAATCCGGTTGCCATTCTGAAGTGAAAGCATCTCCTTGCGAAGTTGCCGCTGTTCTTCATCACTCAGACCCGTACGGGTTGCTTCGCCTTGTCCATACCCATCATTAAAGTTGCTGATTCGGCTATCAGTCTGGGCTAGTTTCAATTCAGCCAATAGCTCATTCAGTTCGTCAGTGGCCGCCTGTCGTTTTTCTTTTAATTCGTCAAGAACAGGCAGCAGATCCAGATTGTGTTGTAGCACGTTCTGTTGCGTACGTTGTTCGGCCAGTTGTGCATCTAGTGGCGCTATTTCCTGATTTAGTCGTTTGATTCGTCGACGTAGTTTCCATAGCTTAATATCAGCCTGTAGCCATCGGAACCAGAAGGCAGATAGGACAGGCAACGCGATACCCAGGCAAACTGCACCGGCCAGTGCAAACAGAATTCCGCTTAACACAAATGATAACAACGCCCAGGGGCTATTGACAAGCGCCAGATTCAATTCACTCGATTCACTCAATTGCTGCTCAATTTTACTCAGTGTCGACGGACTGAGCGTCTGCGTGGCGGCTGTGGGATCGGTATTAAGCTGTAATTGACGAACCGATTTGTTTATGGCTGCTTTGAGCTGGTCCGTGCGATAGGCTTCATACCGGAACCAGCCCAATACGGCTAGCGTCAGTACTGAAAAGAGAGCCAGTGCAATTTTGAAACGTTCATATTTACCCCGATTTTTCTCTGGATTTTCCTGGTATGGCTTTTCGATCAGTCGGTCATAAGCTGGTTTCAGTAGAATCGATACCATGGCCAGACCAACTGCAAATGCCCAGGCTTCGTTGGTATTGCGGATGTTTAGCGCGTAGGCCACAATCTCGTGCGAGATAATCAGATCGCCCGCCAAAAAGGAGATACCGGCAACCAGAAACAAGAGTCCGGCTAAAAGCGAATAGTCGGGAGCCGCTTTCGTTCGGCGTTCGCGCAGGTTGTCGCGGTCTGCTTCCAGCGCCTGACGGTCTGCTTCGCGTTGTTTGACCTGCTTGTCCAGGCGTTCAACCTGAAGGGCGTGGTTTTGCAATTCGGCATAAGCGGTACGACGTGCTTCGATTGCTTCCGTTAACTGACGGTCGGAATCGGTTACTTCCGTTCGCTTTTCCTGAATTCGATCCTGAAGCCAGTCTGTATTGACCTGACTGGATAGATACCCTTCGTATGTTTCCCGGTTAACACCTTCAACACCGCTTGTGTAGCCATGCTGAAAGTCGGGATTGTTAGTTGGTTCCATAACTAAGTAAGAGAATAAACTATGAATGATGATTTTAGCGCACTAGGTATGAGTTAAGTATTGAATAGAATTTAAGTATCATAAGTCATTATTTATCATTCATAATTCGTTAAACATTGATTCCCGCTGTTGCTCTGTGAGCCTATTTCGGATACTGCGAGCGAGCTCATACTCGCTCATAAATAGATTAACAAGCTGATCGCGCCTGGTGTTCAATCTGGCCAGGTCAGTATCTAAACTGGTTAGTGCTGTAACAACGGGCCATTTTTGCGTTCGGATGCTATCAATCTCCTGATCAAGCCGTTCGATCTCCGCTTCCCAAATGGGCAATTTCTGTTGTTTATCAACTAGTAACTGGCGATTTGACTGACTAATACTGATTCCATTTTGTAGAAGGCTTACTGTGCTTAAAAACAGTTTTCCCGCTAGTAGAAATAGGAAAAATACAAAAATAAATAGGGCTCCCGCCTGCCATACTGTCTGTGCTTTCAGCGCTTGAGACAGCACAAATACCGACGTTGCCAGTGGTAATCCTATTTCTTCAATCACCCGTCGACTGGTCAGGCGTGTACTTTCCTCATAAAAAAACGACGTGCGACCGAATAAATTGAACATGCCTGCCAGAAACACGCCAATAGAAATCCAGTGATTTGGGTAAGCTGGCTCGAGGGTTTCGTCAATCAGGTAAAACGTACCAACGCTCATACCGATTGACAGCAAAAGGCTTATCGTCGTTCGAAGCAGGCCGTTGGGTGCTGGATTACGGTCTTTAACACTTTTTAGCTGGTCTTGCAATACCAGGATACGATTCTCACGCTGACCAATCAGCAAATTTAATTCGCCAATTTTTTCGATGTATTGGCTGCGTTGTTTATCCAACGGAATAGCCTGATGCTCGAAATGCGCCCGAATTTCGGCGACTTTCTCTGTAGGCTGAGCATCGGCCAACCCAAATAACACCCCTTCATCACGCAATGATTCTTCATTGGTAAGCCAATCGGGTAATGGCTCATTAGATACAGATAAGGGAGGTATTTTATGAAGAGCTGCCTGAATTTCAGGTTGGCTCAGAAATTCAGATATAATAGGATTTCTGATAACAGGAGCAACAACCGGACTGGCAGGTGCTGGAATGGATACGAAAAGCGAGCGAAGGCGTTTGATAAACGTCATTAGTCAAACCCAAAAATGGGTTGGTGGGTAAAATTGGTACTAGTGAAACGGTGGTAAATACGTGAATAGTGCCCCAATAATACAACTATCCGTCAATTATGCACGCTGAAGAATGATGAGCGGAATGCCGTTAAATCGCCTGTTGACGCCTATTCTTGGGTTCACTTTAAGATCGAACGATAAACGCCCTCCTTGGTAATTTACTAGAATACGAATCTGAATAACTGGCAACTATTCACATAAACTGTTTTGCTTCACGTTATCGTAGACTACTCTCTAACGGATGCCGGGTATAGGTAATGGCCAGTTAGCGTTGTAAAAATATTCGCTGTAGAGCACCCCAGAGTCGCTTCTTAAGATTCTGGTCGGCTTCGATGGTAGGAAGCGAGTCGGCCATGAGGAACGTTATGCCAAAAAAACGAATGGGCTGATACCGATCCATCGCTATATCCAGATGAATACGATTGAAGGGAACGCCGAACGTTATAAAATGATGAATCTTTTTATCCTGAACCAGCTCTGCAAAGTCGAGGTCACGAGCGCCGTGCAGGTTCAGTAAATCTACCCCATCGATATTAAGATTAACGGCTTTCAGAATTTTCTCCAGAAAGAGCAGATTACTGGGATCAAGTTCTTCATCGGCCAATAACAAAACTTTGTGGTTGAGTTGTGGCATCCGGACTTGTTGAATAGGGGGTGTAATCGATGGAGTCGTTGGGCGTGGAATGGCCTGAGGGAGTGGTTCAGGCGTGGCAATTATTGAAACAGGTTCATTTTCAATAATAACCTCCGGAGCAATTGCAGTCTCACTAACTACTATTGGTATGCTATCCGGTGTTGTAGCCGCTGCCGGAGTGGTTATAGGGGCAGCCGCCAACGCATCCAGCTCAGCCAGCAAGTCAGTTGTATCCTGTATAAGAGGTATATCAGTGGTTTCCTCCGAAAGGCTTATAACTTCGTCGGCAATCAATGTGGGTGTGGATTGCCCGTTCCCCAAATTCCAGGAGTCGTTGGATACCCGGAACAACTGGTCATTCTGGTAAAGCGTCTGATAAAAATTCTTTGCTGACATTCGCTGATGGTTAACGTCCGGTTTCCAGTTTATGCCACTTAACGTTCTTCAAGGGTTCGCGCCGACCATCGAACGGGCGTTCAACCGGCCCATAATGCTTAACAAGATAGGCAAGAATAACAGGTTCTGATTCGCCGAGATCCCAAAGTTTCTGCGTTCGCTGCATCCATCGGATGCGTTCGATCCATTTGTCCCGCGAAAAATGACTTTGCAGGATCAATTTGCTCGAATGACAAGCCGTACATTGTGCTTTTACAAGCATGAGCTGATCATCGACGGCAAGGCCGGTCTCAGGATCGGTTTTTACGGAGTCGAGTTGTGTACGCGGAACGACTGTTTGGCGTTCAGCGTATTTTGCCAATAAGCCTGTGCGTGCTGTAGCCGACAGTAGTCCTGCCAGTATGACGACGAGTACAACTAATTTGTTTCTTCCTTTCATCCCGTTGCTTTCGTTACCCCATTTTAACCGCAATTCGATGGCAGGCATTGTTACAATATCCCTCCGGATTCCATTGGGGCATGACCATCGGCTGTGCTACACCGGCACTGTCGGTTGCCCGTGCCCAGATTTCGTAATAGCCCGATTGGGGAAGCTTTATTTCTGTTGTCCAGTGTTGCCAGGCCAGCCGGTTTTTAGGTGGTTTCAGTTCGGCTTTTTGCCAGGTTGCGCCAAAATCAACCGAAACCGCTACCTCACGTACCGATCGATCGCCCGCCCAGGCGTGTCCACGAAGAATAAGCGCTTGCCCTTTCGTGAGCATAGCACCCGTTTGCGGAAACGTGATAATCGATTTGACGGGCATCGATTCAATAATCCGAAACTGGTCTTCGGGTGGATCAACACCGGGTTCAACAGGGTTGATCGGCACTTTATAGCTTTTGCCCGTCATCTTGGCCCCATCATGAACTTTGTTGCGTACGGCTATCGTATGCAGCCATTTCCCGGATGTAGACGCAGGCCATCCACCCACGACCAGCCTCAACGGAGCGCCGTGAACAAGCGGAATATCCTGCCCATTCATGGCCCAGGCCAGTAGCGTTTCATCTTCCAGCGCTTTCCGCATTGGTACGCCCCGTGAGATCACTTCTTTTTTCGGGTCGAGGCTAATGTGCAGATCTTTTCCGTAATAGCCAATATACACTGCATCATCTTTCAGCCCAACGTCGGCCAGAACATCTTTTAACCGAACTCCAGTCCATTCTGCACAACCGACACCCCCGTCGGTCCATTGATTGCCTGCTGTTTTCGGAAAATAACCTGATCGCCCGTTGCCTGCACACTCCAGCACCAATTGGTACGTATAGGGCTTGAAGCGTTTCTTTAAGTCGTCAAGTTTGTAGGTTCTGGCTTGTTTAACCGACTCACCATTGATCGTTAGTGTCCAGGTTGCCGGATCAATCTTTTCCGGAATCAGGCCATTATTCCGAATAAAGAGTTTGTCGGCCGGAGTAATGGGATCATCAAGTAAGTGGGCGGGCGTTTCAACATTCCAGGGTTTATCGTTCAAAACGACCAATCCTTTATTTTTTGTGGCCATTGGATCAACGTCAATGGCCAGCGGTAGGTAATGTTTAGGTAATCGATTGGCAAAGACAATGTCAGTCCCAATCAGGGTAGCAAGCGTTGCCAGTGAGCTTTTTTTGAGAAAACCCCGGCGGTCGAAATGATTATGAGTTGGGTTCAGGAAAGCCATGTAGGTAGGAAAGTACCGAATTGATGGTTCAAAATTACATAAAAAATGCCAGCCTCTGTTTATCCAGTGAGGCTGGCAAGGTATACTCCATAACAGACAGATCAATGTATGCCTACTGCCTGACGGTAGATGATGGCTTCGCGATCGGGGCTGGTCGAGATAAAACTAATCGGTAACCCAAGTGTTTCTTCGAGGAAGTTGACGTAGGTTGTCAGTTCGGCCGGCATTTCATCGAACGAATGAATATTCGCCAAATCGGTCTGCCAGCCTTTGAATGTTTTATAGACCGGAATTACCGCTGTATCACAAAGATCATAGGGTAAATGCTCGGTTGTTGTACCATCGGGAAGCTGATAATGAGTACAAATCTGAATTTCATCGAAGATATTCAGTACATCTACTTTCATCATAACCAACTGGGTAACACCATTGATCATAATGGCGTATTTCAGAGCGGGCAGATCGAGCCATCCACATCGGCGGGGACGACCCGTTGTAGCACCAAATTCGCGGCCTTCCTGGCGGATACGTTCACCGGTTTCGTCGGAGAGTTCGGTAGGGAAGGGGCCACTGCCAACCCGGGTGCAATAGGCTTTAAAAATGCCAAAGACCTCACCGATTTGACGGGGAGCTACACCCAGCCCGGTGCAGGCACCAGCGGTCATCGTGTTGGACGAGGTTACGAACGGATAAGAGCCAAAATCAATGTCGAGCAGTGATCCCTGAGCACCCTCGGCCAGCACCTTACGCCCATCACTCAATGCCTGATTGACTTCATATTCGCTGTCGGTCAACTGGAATTGCTTCATAAACTCCACCGCTGCAAAGAAATCAGTTTCAGCCTGAGGAAGTACCGAAGCATAATCGAAATTATTCTGCTCCAGTATCACTTTATGAATGGCTACCAGTTTACCATATTTCTCCTGAAAATTAGGGGACAGAATATCGCCGACGCGTAAACCCTGACGGGCCACTTTATCCTGATAGGTTGGCCCTATACCCCGGAGCGTCGATCCAATTTTCGACTCTCCTTTAGCTTGTTCATAGGCAGCATCCAGCAGACGATGGGTTGGAATAATGATTGACGCTTTTTTCGAAATCTGGAGGTTTTTCGCCAGTGCCAGATTGAACTTAGCCAGCCCATCAATTTCCTTTCTGAAAACGATGGGATCGAGCACGACACCGTTGCCAATAATATTCAGGATATCATCCCGGAAAACGCCGGATGGAATCTGGTGTAAAACATGCTTGAATCCGTTGAATTCGAGCGTATGACCGGCATTAGGTCCACCCTGAAAACGGGCCACAACCTGATACTGTGGCGCCAGCACGTCCACGATTTTACCTTTTCCTTCATCGCCCCACTGGAGGCCTAATAAAACATCTACCATTTTGATTAGCCGCTAATACGACTGTGATTATACAGATTCACTAATTTCTCTTGTTCCTTCATTCGGCTTTGGTTGAATGTCGCGGAATGTAAAAGCCTGCGCACCCGACCCAACTTTATTAAGGCGCTCAAGTCGATGTTTGGCTTCCGTAATTGTGGGAATATGGCCAGCCGGAATCCACCACAAAACCGTCATCAGCTGATCTGGTTTTTCAAACCATTTCCGGCGTTCTTTCATCACGTCTGTGTGCCTGCTCTTGAACACAAACGCCTGTAACTGCTCCGGTGACTCCCAAACCGACATGTTTACAATGATTCGCTCATCGTCGAATGGTCGAAACTCAGTTGCATCGTTGCCATCCCCTTTTAAGCGCCAGACAAATCCCTCACTTTCTTCGGCCAATTGGTTGATCGGGTCGAGTTGTGCCACAAAGTCGGCCATGATCGGGTGATCGATGTCAGACACGAGCATTCGGGCAATGTTAAGCTGGGCGAGGTGATGCATATAAAGTAAAAGTGAAGAGTTATGAATGAACGAAAAACGATGAGCAGCTGACTACCCTTCATCATCATGCATAACTCTTCAGTGACGGTTAACCTTCAACAGGCACTTGAACACCTTGAATGTCTTTAGCCGTTTGTTGCCTGTTTTCGCAGAAATCACGGGCGCATGCACCATAAAAGATCAGCGAATGGTGCATCACGTTAAATTTCAGCATATCGCCAACCATGTTCTGAATGTTCTGAACGCGCGGATCGCAGAACTCCATCACCTTGTGGCAGTCAGTGCAGATCAGGTGGTCGTGCTGACGGTAGCCATACGATTTCTCGTATTGCGCCAGATTCCGGCCAAACTGGTGTTTGGTCACTAAATCGCAGTCTACCAGCACATCGAGCGTATTGTATACTGTGGCCCGGCTAACGCGGTAGTTCTTATTCTTCATGGAGATATACAACTCATCCACATCGAAGTGGTCCTGTCGGTTATAAATCTCTTCCAGAATAGCGAATCGTTCCGGCGTTTTCCGTAGCCCCTTGTTTTCCAGGTAAGCCGTGAAAATTGTCCGGGCAGATTCTAAATTGGTTTGTTTCGGCGCAGCCATATCCGTTCCGATTATTGAGAGTGCAAAAATAGTGAAAGGAATGATGATTGATAACTTATGAAAGATCTATGGGAAGATTCATGCATTATTATTCATCATTTTGATGGTTACGAGTCGAATCGAACGACTTCAAATACACCCTGGACACGTTCCAGCTTACGCATCAGGGTTTCGAGGTGGCCGGTATCGTGAACATAGAGCCGAATATTACCCTCAAAAATTCCATCTGTTGAGTCAATCGTGACCGAGCGCATATTGATATGTAGCTCATTGCTGATGACCCGCGTTACATCGTTCACTAAGCCTACCCGATCCGTACCTGTGATTCGCAGACCCGCCAGGAATGCCAGTTCTTTCTGAGACGTCCACTTCGCCTTGATAATTCGGTTTCCGTGGTTCGACATCAGTTCGACGGCGTTTGGACAGGTAACCCGGTGAATCTTAATGCCATCATTAATGGTCACAAATCCGAATACATCGTCGCCCGAAATTGGGTTACAGCACTTGGAGAGCGTATAATCGATCCGATCCATATCCTCGCCAATAAGCAGCATATCGGCATCGGCCCGTTCACCGTGAATTTTCTTAAGCTCTTTCGTAAACGACTTGCCGTCCTGGATCGTATCTGTATTGAGTTTGTTCAGGCGGTTTTCCTTCGCTTCCTTGTCGGATTTGAATTTCTTTAGTTCCTGTACATCAATATGGCCTTTGCCCACCCGATAGAAAAAATCATCGGTAGTTTTAGAGCCGAAGTAAGCCCGGAGTTGATTGATGGTCTCATTCGTCATGTCCATCCGCAACACACGCAGTTTCTTCTGAACAAGATCACGGCCATCAGTAACGAACCGTTTGTTATCTTCCTTGATTAAATCCTTGATCTTGGTCTTGGCCTTGGAAGTTACCACGAAACGCAGCCAGTCTTCGCTGGGTTTCTGGCGATTGGAGGTGATAACTTCTACCTGATCACCATTTTGCAGAACGTGACTAAGCGGAACAAGCGTGTTATTGACTTTGGCCGCCATACAGCGAGCCCCGATCTGGGTGTGAATGTCGAACGCAAAGTCAAGCGCAGTAGCCCCCCGCTGCAATACTTTCAGGTCGCCTTTCGGCGTGAATACAAAAACTTCTTCACTGTAGAGATTGCTTCGGAAATCATCGACAAATTCGATTGCGGCTTTTTTATCGCCACTCCCTGCCGACTCAATCATGTCGCGCACCTGACTGATCCAGGCTTCAATCCCTGCACCAGTCTGTGTGTCGTTTCCTTTGTATTTCCAGTGAGCTGCGTAGCCTTTCTCCGCAATTTCGTTCATCCGTTCGGTCCGGATCTGCACTTCGACCCATTGACCCGACCGGCTCATAACGGTTGTATGAAGCGATTCGTAGCCATTCGTGCGCGGGGTACTGATCCAGTCTTTAAGGCGATCGGGGTTCGGCTTATAATGGTCGGTAACGATTGAATAGGCACGCCAACAGGCGGCTTTTTCTTCTTCGGGTGGTACATTCAGAATAATCCGAACGGCGAATAGATCGTAGATTTCCTCAAACGGTTTCTGTGACTTGTTCAGCTTGGTCCAGATCGAATAAATGGACTTTGGCCGACCTTTTATCACGTATTTGATCTTCGTTTCTGCCAGATCTTTTTCAATGGGTTCGATAAATCGACCAATAAACCGATCGCGGGCAACCCTGGTTTCGCGCAGTTTTTTAGCGATGTCCTTGTAGGCTTCCGGTTCAACGTGTTTCAGATACAGGTCCTCCAGTTCGGATTTGATCGCGTACAAACCCAGCCGATGCGCCAGGGGAGCATAGATATAGATCGTTTCGGAGGCAATTTTTAACTGCTTATCGCGGGGCATCGAATCCAGCGTCCGCATATTATGGAGCCGGTCTGCCAGTTTGACCAGAATTACCCGAACGTCATCTGACAGGGTCAGCAACATCTTACGGAAATTCTCGGCCTGTTGCGAGGTGCCGTATTCAAAGATTCCTGAGATTTTGGTCAGGCCATCAATGATGCGGGCTACTTTGAGACCAAACGCCCGTTCGATATCAGCAATGGTCGTATCGGTATCTTCCACAACGTCGTGGAGCAGTGCCGCCACGATACTGGTTGTTCCCAACCCAATTTCTTCAACCGCAATCTGGGCAACCGCGAGCGGGTGGTAGATATACGGTTCACCCGACCGCCTACGCATGTTCTTGTGCGCTTCGGCAGACGTGTTAAACGCTTTTTTAATCAGTTTGGCGTCATCGCCCTTCAACATTGGCTTAGCCGCCCGCAGCAAGCGTCGGTAGCGTTTCAGGATTTCCTGACGCTCCAACTCTAAATCAATGGCAGGTTCGGCAGTGGCATTCATCATGGTGGCGTCTTTGCAGGTAATTGCCTATAGGTTGTACTCGTACTACCAAGATAACAAAATAATAATCTAAAAATGATGACAGACTTACTAAAAATAAAACCTTCTCGAATTTGCTTGGTGAATTCAAATTCTTTCGTACTTTTGCACCTCCAAAACACGAGTTGACGGGTTTTCGAGTCGAATAAACTGATCGTTAACGGAGACTGTAACGAACAGCTAGCTCTAAAAAATTTCAACCGTCAGAGCCGCGGGCGTGGCGAAATTGGTAGACGTGCCAGACTTAGGATCTGGTGCCGCAAGGCATGGGGGTTCGAGTCCCTCCGCCCGTACAAATAGCTAAAAGAGTGAAAGAGATAAAGAGTGAAAGAGTGATATGTTTACGGACAGGCGCTCTTTCACTCATTCGCTCTTTCGCTCTTTAATTATTTAAAACCGATATAAACGTGGATATTACCCTAGAAAAAGCCAGCGACACAAATGCTTCGCTGAAAATCGTCCTGACTCCGGCCGATTATAAACCAGAAGTAGATAAGAAACTGAAAGACTACGGTCGTAAGGTTCAATTGAAAGGGTTCCGTCCGGGTCACGTGCCAGCTTCGCTCGTCCAGAAGATGTATGGCAAAAGCATTCTTGTGGATGAAATTAACTCGATGCTGAGCAAAACAGTTAGCCAGTATATTCGCGAAAACAAACTACAGGTTGTTGGCGATCCGGTTCCAAATCGCGACGAAGCGGATGCAATCGACTGGGATAACCAATCTGATTTCGCATTCAGCTATACACTGGGTCTGGCTTCGGAGTTTGATATCGATTTCAGCGACCTACCCAGCGTTACTCAGTACGAAATACAGGCTGGTGAGTCAGAAATAAATTCGACCATCGCTGATCTGCAACAACGTTTTCATACCCACGCACATGGGGAAGAGGTTGGCGACGGTGATACCATCTACGGCGAACTGAAGCAGGTAAATGGTGAGTTTACCGCCAAAACAGCCTTCCCGATGAACCAAATGGCTGAAGAGGCCAAAGGTCAGTTTGTCGGTAAGAAAAAAGGTGACGTAGTGACGTTCGTATTAGAGAACGCCTTCCCAGACGAGAAAACTCGTGCCACAGCTACTGGAGCAAGCAAAGAAGAAGTTGGTGAACTGACCGGTGAATTCACCTTTGAGGTTGACGACATTACGCGCCATGAGCCAGCCGAATTAAATCAGGAGTTTTTTGATAAAGTGCTGGGCGCTGGAGCGGTTGAAAATGAAGAGCAGTTCCGCGTAAAAGTTGCTGAGATTATTCGGGGTAACTACAGTCGCGAATCGACTCAATTGCTGCGGTTGGATATCGAAAAGAACCTGCTTGACAATACGCCGATACTGTTGCCCGACGAGTTTCTGAAAAACTGGCTGCTGGAAGTGAACGAAGGTAAGTTTACCCCTGAGCAGATTGATGAGCAATATGACGACTTTACAAAGTCGGTAAAACTGCAACTCATCAAGAACAAAATCGCCGATAAAGCTGACATTAAAGTTGAGTTCGATGAAGTGCTTGACGTTACGCGTCAGATGGTTCGCGAGCAGTTCGGCTTTGCTGGTGGCGAGAACGAGGAGATGAATCAAACCATCGACCGTATTGCCCGGAATTACCTGCTGGATGAAAAGAACAACGGTCAGAATTATACGAGCACCTTCAATCGGGTTTATGACGATAAAGTCATTGACTATGCAAAAACGCAACTAACCATCGTGTCGCAGGATGTGACGGTTGATGAGTTTAAGGTATTGGTTGAAAATCGTTAATAGATTTTAAAAGGCAAATACAGAAGGCCCGGTCAATGACTGGGCCTTCTGTATTTAAGGACGAACAAATCACAAACCTGAACGAATTGCCGACTTATAAGGGGAAGGTTAACCGTTTTTTAAAGCCAGGGCAAATGCCTTTGTCGATCTACGAATGATAGAGTTTCAAGAAATCAGCCGTAGTAAACAGTATATTTTTCAGAATACAGCTATTTGTAATACCAACTGTTCTGGGTTTTACTTCAAGCTATAAGCATTTACCCATTTGTTTAAACGATTAAGGAAGTCGCTTTTCATGCGTATGAAAACAAGTTTACTGATTCTATTTCTATTACCGCTGTTGACGTTAGCACAAAATAAAACGGATCATCAGGTAACGATAAAAGGTGTTCTGATTGACGAGCAAAGCAAACCCATTCCATTTGGAACCGTCACCCTCCACCAGAAATCGGATTCGGTTATGGTAACAGGCTCAATATCCGATGAAGCCGGGAAATTTGAACTACGAAGTAAACCCGGCTCTTTCTGGCTGAAAGTTACGGTCGTTTCCTATCAGGACCGGCGGATTCCAGCCATTCAGGTAGTCGATAAAACGATCGATTTAGGAAAATTGATTCTCAAAGCCACAACCAAACGATTGGACGAGGTAATTGTAAAAGGTGAACGAAGCCAGATGGAATTGTCGCTGGATAAACGTATTTTCAACGTTGGTAAAGATCTGGCGAATGCCGGAGGAACAGCAGTTGATATTTTGAGCAACGTGCCATCTGTTGCGGTTGATGCCGAGGGCAATGTTAGTCTTAGAGGGAGTAACAGCGTTCGTATTCTGATTGATGGAAAGCCATCGGGTCTGGTAAGTCTAAAAGGTGGCAGCGGCTTACAACAGTTACAGGGCAGTAGCATTGAACGCGTTGAAGTGATCACAAATCCCTCCGCCCGCTACGAGGCTGAGGGTATGGGAGGTATCATAAACATTGTTTTAAAAAAAGAGCATAAAGAAGGAATCAACGGTTCGTTCGATCTGATAACAGGATACCCGAGTAATTTTGGGGTAGCCGCCAACGTAAACTACCGCCGGAAGAATCTCAATTTCTTTGTTAATTATACCGCTTCGTACCGGAATACGCCCGGCCGCAGTTCCTTGTATCAGGAATTATATCGCAATGACACGACCTTCATCACCCAGCAGAATTCGACCAATCGCCTGAAAGGATTAAACAATAGCGCCCGTGCTGGCCTCGACTATTTTTTCGATTCTAAAAATGTCCTGACTGCTTCGTATACCTGGCGGTTGAGTAAGGGAAAACGATTTGCCGATATTGTTTATCGCGATTTTCAGTTTACGACCAATAATCTCCGAAGTACAACCAATCGCACGCAGGATGAAACCGAAACGGAACCAAACTCGGAGTATGCGCTAACCTATAAGCGAACATTTGCCCGCGAAGGTCACGAACTGACTGCTGATGTCCGATACCTCGACAACTGGGAAAGTTCCGATCAGTATTTTAACCAGCAGACGTTTCAGGCAGATGGAATAACAGCGAGTGCTCCGGCCACCTTGCAGCGGTCACTCAATGACGAAACAGAAAAACAGTTTTTGGTTCAGATCGATTATATCCGACCTTTTAGCAAGAATGGGAAGATTGAGGCCGGATTGCGCAGTAGTTCACGCGATATGACCAACGATTATTCAGTTACTCAGCGGGCCGACAACGGGAGCTGGACGCCATTGCCGGGCCTGACCAACGACTTTCTGTACGAAGAACGAATCAATGCCGCTTATGCAATAATTGGCAATAAAGCGCGTAAACTGTCCTATCAGGCGGGGTTGCGCGCCGAGATGACCGATGTTACTACAACCCTTAGGCAAACCAACGATGTCAATCCCCGTCATTATGCGAACTTGTTTCCCAGTGTACACGTCACCTACGATTTGCCCCGCCAACATGCGCTGCAACTTAGTTATAGCCGTCGAATTCGCCGACCGCAGTATAATGATCTGAGTCCATTTATGACATTTAGTGACAATCGGAACTTCTGGAGCGGTAATCCGAACCTGAATCCCGAATTCACGAATGCGTTCGAGATTGGCCACATCAAATATTTCAACAAAGGCTCTATTAGTTCATCCGTTTACTATAGGCATACCGACAATAAAATTCTGTCGATTCGACGGGTTAATGATCAGGGTTTTTCAACGACCCGGCCCGAAAATCTCGCTGGTGAGCATTCCTACGGGGCAGAATTTGCCGGATCGTATTCTCCCTTTACCTGGTGGAAGCTCGATGGTAGTTTCAACTTTTTTCGGGCCGTAACCAATGGGAGTAACCTCGATGTTAATTATCAGAGCGATACCTACAGCTGGTTTACCCGGATGATTTCCCGTTTTACCGTCTGGAAATCCACGGATATTCAGTTGCGGGGGAATTACGAAGCTCCTCAGCAAACTCCTCAGGGACGACGGAAAGCGCTGGCAACGCTCGATTTATCCGTAAGTAAGGATCTGTTCAATAATAACGGCACGTTGACCCTCAATGTACTGGATGTGTTCAACTCCCGTCGCTTTCGGTCCATAACAGAAGGGCCTAATTTTTACGCCGAAAGCAGTTCCCAATTTCGGCTTCGTCAGTTTAATCTAACCCTCAGCTATCGGTTACGTCAGGCGAAGAAGAAAGTAAAAGAAGGCGCAGAAGGCGAGTTTTAATGACTTCTCTCCGGACTTTGGGCCCCGCAAAAATGAATTCGTCTTCAATCAGCCCCTGTGTTTTTTAGAAATTTACCCTACATTTGCCGTACTGAAAATCACATTTGCCACATACCGCAGCCCTTCATAAAGGCACCTACCCGTTCAGCTTATTGAACGAAGCTAGTTGCGCTAGTATGGTATTGCTATTTGGTCATTCGCCCGTAGGTCAATACTAAACAAGGCGTCAACAACCAGGGTAGGCTGTTTGCTGCGACCTTACCAGACAGGGATAGCTTCTCCTGCCAATCTTCTTATTTTTCATTTTTTCTTTCTGATGCCAATGAAATTCAATCATTTCATTCCTGGCACGGTATGTCTAATCGCGTGCCTGTCAGTGTCGTGCTCAATGTCAAATTTTCAGTTCAAGACCAAACGTGAATCGACGATGGATCAACATAGCATAAACAAAACACTAATCCGTGATTTCTACAGACGAGCTTTAGGACAGGGCGACATCGATTTTGCCAGGGCAATCGTGGCCGACGGGTATATTCAGCATAGTTCAATGGGCAAACCTGACAAAGCGGGCCTCCTTGAATCCCTGGAAGCGTTCGGGAAAATGCCCAAACCCGTTACAACCTCAAAACCATTTATGCGATTACTGGCAGAAGGTGATTATGTTGTAACAAACATGAGTTTTGGTTGGGGTGACTCACAGAAGGTAGTTGTTGATCTGTTCCGATTTGAAAATGGGCAGGTGATCGAGCATTGGGATGCAATTCAGGATCAGCCTGAATCCACCCACAACGGGAATGCCATGATGGATGGAGCCGTGGAGGCCGATACGACCGAGCCAACAGAAACCAACAAAGCAGTAGTCGCTGATTATTACCAACGAGTTTTGATTCAGCGACAAACTGACCGGCTTGCCGACTTTGTGGCGGTAGATCTTGTTCAGCACAATCCCGAAATAGCTAATGGAACTGCCGGTTTGCTGGCGTATTTTAGTCGGGGAGCCGATGATTTCTCCATGAATAAGGTACACCGGATAATTGGTGAAGGCAATTTTGTGGTTGTTCAGGCGGAGGGAGAACTGGCAGGGAAGCCGACGGTATTCTATGATATATTCCGTTTGATAGGAGGGGAGATCGTCGAGCAATGGGCTGTTAGCCAGGCTATACCAGCTAATATGCCTCATGAAAACGGTATACTTTAAGGATGTTTAAGCGGGTCAGATTTTCTGCCTGTTGCAAGCTAATGGATCAAAAAAAACCCGGCAGCGCTACGCATTCGGGTTTTTAATATTAATGCCACTCCTTTATTGATACTGAATGTACATGGGTTTAGGAGTCAAGGCCAGTACTTCTTCGGGGGTCATGATACGCGAGCCTTGCTTACGGAAATCATTATCGTAAAACAGCTTGAAGCCTGTATACTGAACCGGTTCTTTCTGAATGTAATCGTGGTACGAATCTTTTTTCAGTACCGGTGGGCCCCAACCGTCCATATCCATCACGATCTGTACATTGGGATCAAGCTTAATGTTTTTGTAGTTCTTGATCATGCCCTGCGTAAAGCGGTGAACGACCAGCACTTTGGGTGGCAACTTATATTCTTTTACCATACGGCTTAGAAACTGCACCGCCTGGTTAACATCAGCGGCATCGTAGCTACCAATTTTAGTGCCTGGTTTAGCGCCTGTTACCATTGAGAACTCCGGATCAATACCAAGATGCACAAACGGCAGTTTCAGGTACTTTCCCAAGAATTCCATCTCCGGGCCAAGTGGCGCATGGCCCCGCTGAATGTCCAGAAACACAATCGCTTTGTGTTCATTGCCCCATTTCAAGACTTTCTTGATGGTTTTGTCTGACATGCGCATACGGTAGCCGCCATCTTTACCGGGTGCTCCCTGAGCCGATATAGCTACCAGATGAAGGGCAGGCTGAATGGGCGTTGCAGGGTCTGCTTTTTCCCAGTTTTTTATTTCCCGGTCGAGCCTGTCCAGCATTTCCTCTTTAGGATACTTACCCAGAATTCCCATTTTCTTGGAATGAGGATTACCATAGTACGCGAAGATTCGCTTTTGGGGAAGAATAGCTCCCTCTGGCGCGTATGTGAGTGAATCGAGTGTGGAGTCTCCCGTGGATACCGCACGATTTGACGCCATTGGTCGGGCTTCAGTCGCGGGCTTTTCTGACGAGTCAACCTTGGCGTTTGCCGGCTCGGCTGATGCTTCAGCAGTGATTTTGCCGGTTTGAGCGGTATTTTCCTGTTTAGATTGGGAAGTGCAGCCAGTAAGTTGACTGAGAGCCAGCAGAGAGAGTGCGGCCAGGGGGAAACGCATGTTAATCAACTAGGTTAGAAGGATAAGTCGTGAGAAAAGGGCTACGTTTCACATGAATGAACGCTTAGCCTAGGGTGCAAGTATAGAATCTTATTGTAACTTTTCAAAGCATTAATTCGCCTAAGCCCTGTCGAATTATCGAAAAATCGTCATCGGTAGCGTCAATGATCGTTGAGGGGATATTACCCCCGTAGCCTCCATCGATTACGATATCGACCTGATGCTGGAACTTCTCGAAGATTAACTCCGGATCGGTCGAATACTCAATGACCTCATCTTCATCGCGGATCGATGTTGTAATAATTGGATTTCCCAGTTCATGGACGATCTGGCGGGGAATGCTATTGTCAGGAACACGAATACCCACTGTTTTCTTATTCGTATTGAGCAGTTTTGGTACGCTGCCGCTTGCTTCCAGAATGAACGTAAAAGGTCCAGGCAACAATTTTTTCATGAGCTTAAACGCCTGATTGCTCACTCGGGCATAATCGGCAATATGGCTCAGGTCGTAGCAGATGAATGAAAAATCGTTTTTTGCTGGCTTTATCCCCTTGATTCGAGCTACGCGTTCAACAGACCGGGCGTTATGGATATCGCAACCCATACCATAAATTGTATCGGTTGGGTAAATAATAACGGCCCCATCGCGTAACGCTTTCACGATATAGTCAATACGTCGAGGGTCGGGGTTTTGAGGATATAGTTTAATGAATTCAGCTGGCATGGGATATCGGGTTTACAGCTTTTGGTTAGCCCAGATCGCAAATGGGGCTTTCAGGCTAATGCTTAACTGAAAACTGTAAACTGCAAACAGGCTAAACCAGTTTCACCTGTGGATAGGGAGATTGGTGAGCCCGATTCCATTTAAGGTAATGCCGATATAAGCTGTTGACGGGCGGATGGAAATGGTTTAGGCTGAGAATCAGATTGGTTAACAGGTCTGGTTGCTCGATGTATTGTAATAACTGCCCGAATTGAGCTACTAATTCAAACTGTTCTGTATAGAATGATTTTCGAATAAATTTTCGAATCCGACCCGCCAGTGCCTGGTATTCGGCGGGGGTGGTGCAACGGTCAAAGGCTTTATAACATACCGCTAATGATGAGCTAAGCAATTGGTTCTCCGGTAACACAACCTGAGCCTGCATTGAATTTGGAAGCCGACGTTTTAGCGTTAAGACCTCGTCGAGATAAGCATAATGATAGATTCGGGATGAACGCACCCAAAAATCAAAATCCTCAAACGATAGCGTTTCGTCGTATCCTCCGAGCTCATTCAGCACATCGCGACGCATCATCATGGTTGGCGTGCAGATAAAGTAAGACTCCAGAATCTGCTGAAATACGTCTCCTGAAGGTACTTTAGTTCGAGCTCGACCATCGGAATCGACGGCGTAGTGAATGGCAATTTCTTTGCCTTGCTCGTCAATGTAAACTGCGTTCGAAAAGACAACGGCATAAGGCCCTGACAGTTGTTCGAATAAGTCGGCCTGCTGAGCAATCCGGTTCGGCAGGAGTACATCATCGGCAGCCAGATCAATCACATATCGGCCACCCGCTAAAGCAAGTCCCTGATTAAAAGCCCGGTTTAAGCCAAGATTGGTAAGATTTTTGAGGAACCGTACGGCCTGATGCGTTTGTACGAAACTGGTAATCAGTTCGGCAGAACGATCAGTACTGCCATTATCGATAACAATCAGTTCAACATTCGGATAATTCTGGTCAACTACAGATTGAAGTGCTTGTTCAATATAGGCTTCATGGTTATAACTGGTGCAGATAACACTTACCCACGGCTTAATCCGATTGAGGTAAGGACTCATCGGGAGTGGGTTAGATTGGCCAGTAACAGAAATCATACAGGCTGATCAATTAATAGAACGGCAGAAATAAAAGTAACTATGTATTCAATACTAAACTATACAGCAATACTACAAACGGTTTGTCACCGAATTTCTGTTTTTTGAGCAAACGGAAAAAAGAATACGTGTTGGCTAAATAAATAATGGAATTGGCACGGTTTTTCGACATTAATTAAAAAACGGATTCAGAAGACGACAGCAACTGGAGTCGGACGACCGTACTTACATTTATGGGTTAGGGTTTGCAAACGCCATCTTAGTATTCTAGGTGGCGTTTGTTGTTTTTTCGGCAACGCTGGGATTACGTTCACCTTCGAGGTCATAAAGCGCAACGTTCATCTCGAAACCAATAATCAGCAATAACGAAATTAGATTGATCCAGATCATCAGCGCAATCAGCGTACCGATGGAACCATAGACTTTATTATACGAGCTGAAATTGGAAACATAGTACGAAAAACCGAGTGTCGTCAGCACAATCAGGACCGATGCGGTAACCGATCCGGGTGTAACAAATGCCCATTTCATGCGAACGTCAGGGCCGAAGTGATAAATGACCGAAACCGCTGCCACAAATACCGCGAAAACCAGCAGATAGCGGCCTAAAGCCAGCAGGTTGATGAAAATAAGGTTATTCAGAATGCCAAAATGTAACAGGTAGTCGCTTACGACACCCCCAACAATAAGCACGATAATGGCCAGAATAAGCGCAACCGCCAGAATAAACGTTAAGCCAATGGCAACGGCCCGTACCTGAAAAAATCCACGTCTGTCCTGGGTTTCGTTGGATGAATTAAAGGCATTCATCAGGGCAACAACCCCACTGGTTGCTGAATAAAGTGCCAGCAGAAAGCCAAAAGAGAGCACACCTCCTCGCGGGCGACTAATGATGTCTCGAATCGTTGTATCAACCGAACTGAATGTGTCGCCGGGTAAAACTTCCTTCAGAAACCCCATTATTTGCTCCTCGAGATTAGGAACGGGAATGTAAGGAATAAGTGTAAACAGAAAAATGACTGTAGGAAAGACAGACAAAATAAGGCTGTACGATACCGAAGCTGCTCGCTCACTGGTATCGTTCTCCGTGATTTTATCGCCCATCTTTTTTAGAAAATCGTACCAGCTTCGCTTTGAGTTGAACGGCTTATGATCACGGAGCCATACGCGTGTACCACGCAACGCCTTGAAGCTCAACAGTTTTTCAATCATACATAAGTCGATAAAGTAATAAGCCGCTAATCAATGAAATACGGGCTCATTAGTAACTCATTGACTGTTTTTTAACCGGCTACTCAAAAAAAGGTTTAGCTGCTTCTACCAAATCGGCTGGAGCAGGACCGGGGCGACCTGTGGCTGATTTAAGAAAAATGAGCGTGGTTTCACCCGTATTGAGTAATTGGCCGTCTTGATTGAAGATTTCGTATCGGAACAGAATACGTGTCGTAGGAAGCTGAGGAATGGTAACCCGTATCGTGAGTAAATCGTCGTATTTAGCGGGTCGAATAAAGCGGGAACTCATGTCGTAAACGGGCATTCCAATTCCGCGCGCTTCGAGATTTTTGTACTCCATACCCAAATGTCGAAGCGCTTCAACACGCCCAATTTCATAAAATCGGGCATAATTGCCATAATAAACGATACCCATCTGGTCGGTATCGTAGTATCGAACACGGATATCTGTAACGTCGTGAACAAACATAAAGTGGGCTTAAGCAACTAGTAAAGACAATCGGCATAACTAAGAGATTAATCAATTGCCTTAGTTACGCCGATTGTCTATTTCATTATTTTCATCCGTGTCAACGCCTGCTGATAGAGACGGGCGTTGGCTAAATGTTCGGCCAGTGTTTTCGAGAAGGTATGGTAGCCGTTGAAATTGGCATTAACCACAAAATAAAGGTAATCGTGTTGCTCGGCATTCAATACGGCGTCAATAGTTGCTGGGGCCGGTAAATTAATTGGACCCGGTGGCAGACCCGTATATCGATAGGTGTTGTAAGGCGAATCGACGGTAAGCTGACGATTGAGCAATCGGCGAATGCTAAAATCGCGTAGGGCAAATATTACCGTCGGATCAGCTTCGAGTTTGATACCCTGCTTCAGGCGGTTGAGGTAAACACCGGCAACACGGGGTTGTTCATCCCGTTTATTGGTTTCGGCAGCCACAATAGACGCCAGAACCTGGGTTTGTGTCTGGCTTAATCCCAGTGCTTTGGCTTTGGCCTGCCTTTCGGGGGTCCAGAATTTTTTGTATTCGCTACCCATTCGCTCCAGAAAAGCCTCGGGTTTGATCGTCCAGAAAAATTCGTAGGTGTTTGGTAGAAACAGACAAACGATGGTCGTCGTATCAAAGCCAAATTTCTCACACGTGGCCGGATCGTTAAGAAGATTGCCAAGCGCATCGGGGCCAAATTCGAATTTGCTGCCTAATCGCTGGATCAGGTCGCTCTTCATGCGCATGGAGTTGAACGTTACGGGCATAGCGTCCTGACTGCCACTACGAAGTTTAACGAGAGCGTCCCGGTTGCCCATCCGTGGTTTGATCTCATACCGTCCTTCTTTTACACGCTCAGGGTACTTCATCAATTTAGCCAGGAAACGAAACGACAGTTCATCATTTATAACCCGATGTGTTTTAAGCGTATCCATCACCGACTCGAAAGAAGAGCCTCTCGGAATGAGTAGGGCAAAGGTTTTATCATTGTCCCTGACCTGAAGGTTTGGGCTTTTAAAGATCTGCCAGAAGTAAAAGGTAAACGTCGTTAGCAGGATGGAAACGGTGAGAAATAAGCCAATTTTAAGATTGCGAGACATAACAAATGGATAAGTTATGATTTACGGAAGGTAACGCGACGTTGCAGTACATTAGTGCAGAAGTGCTTTAATGAATGCCTTAAACATGACAGAAGTTGCCGTCAGACATGCCTGCTGTAAATCGTCCACATAAAGATGAGGAAGAGAGTAGGTGGTTGATTTATAGGTTGTTATGGGGGTATTGGAGAAATGCACCGGTAATTAACAGGTTGGTTTTGATTTCGGGCGGCAAGTTACTACAAAAATGAAAACCCCGTTGGCTGGTTAGAAGGTATTCTGCTAAACAGCAATCAGACTAACCAGCACTAATTATTGGTTTGTGATGGGTTAGTTCTGGTGTCAATGGGACCTGTAGTACAAATTTAGTGCAAAGGCTCAACCATCTTTTTCAAACCAGATACCTGGTAAACTAACGGTCTCGTACCAATAAATTCGTAACCGGCTCAGGTAATCTTTCCATTCGGTATAACTATACGGTTTGCTTGTAAACGAAGTAGCTCCTAGTTCGTATGCTTCCCGAATTTGGTGGGGTGATTCACTCGCGGAGAGCATAATAGTTGGCACGAAACGGCCTTGAGGATGGCATCGAAGGAGCGATAAAAAGCCAAGCCCTTCACCATCACTTTCCAGATTTATATCCAGCAAAATAAGTTTAGGGCCTTTACCTTCGAGATTTTCCAGGTAGGAGGTTGCATCCCCAAAACTACGAACAGGTGTAAAGGAAGCTTCTGGAAAATTGGTTTTTGCAGCTCGCTGGAGAATTTCGGCAATAGCCGGATCATCATCAACGACTAATATAGGGAAATGGTAAGCCATACAACATTACTGAATAGGCAAGGGGAACAATACTCAATACCCCAGTCTACTTATTCTCAATATCATTGATAAGTTGAACGATGGCATCCTGATTTGTGGATTGAGTTGACCCGGCCAATGTAGACAACCGTTCCTTGATATCCTGCCATTGAGAAACAGATAGCAAAATTGCCTCGACTTTAAACTCAACTGAATCACCGATATCGATCTGCTCTACGGGTAGAGGATCTAAAAGCGTTTTGGCGAATTCGGATCGAAGCCGGTCTTTTGCATACGGCACTGGGTCCAGATTGGCGTCTTTGAGTATTTGTTTAGAGTAGGTCTTTGTTTTTTTCCACCACATGATACTTGAAAAAATTTGCTGCTAACGTAACACAATTTGTGATATTATGTTCTTGTCAAGTGAAAAAGATAAATGGCTTTTGACTTGAATTACAATACCGTAGTCCGTGCGATTGATCTTATCATGTGAGCATAGACTTGTTCAGGCAACTCGTCAGAAGTAGTTGGTAATGGAAGACTTTTACTGTTTTCCTGTCAATCTTCTAAAGCCACAGGCGGAGGTTTACGAAAAATTAGTACTTTTGTGGCCGGTTAAAGCGAATTGTAGAAAAAAGAAACAGAACAAGTATCTCTCTTTATCTACCAATCGCCCCAAACCGACTTATTTACGCCCTGCCCCTAGAGAGGTGTCCGAGTGGTTGAAGGAGCACGCCTGGAAAGTGTGTATGCGGGCAACCGTATCGAGGGTTCGAATCCCTTCCTCTCTGCAGAATCAACGTAGAAGGCTGTTGCTGAGCAAGTAACAGCCTTTTGCAATATGTACCTGACTGAACGTCGCAAAAGATCAGTTGTTACTTCTAGCCAACCGGCACTCAGTGGTGCAATGAATAACCCACCTTACATGTGTATAGATCACTCAGATCCAATCACAAATAGTCTATATTTGCTTTAAACCCAACTAGAATGGCCTTCGATATCCTTAAACGCAATAACGTTAAAATCAAAGGCCAGGGAACTCAACCCATGATGTTTGCTCATGGATTCGGCTGTGATCAGAATATGTGGCGTCATATTGCCCCTGTATTTGAGCCCGACTATCGATTGATTCTTTTTGATTTTGTGGGATCTGGCCAGTCAGATATAGCCGCCTATGATCCACTCCGGTATGATGACCTGAACGGCTATGCTCAGGATGTGCTTGATATATGCCAGGCACTTGAGTTAACCAACGTTGTGTTTGTTGGGCATTCGGTAAGCTCAATGATCGGCCTACTGGCAGCCATCCAACAACCTCAGTTCTTTGACCGACTCATCATGATCGGTCCCTCTCCCCGTTATCTCAACGAGGCCCCCGATTATGTTGGAGGGTTTGAGCGACCTGATGTGGACGAGTTATTAGCCTTGATGGATCAGAATTTTGTCCGATGGGCGAATACCTTAGCCCCCGCCATTATGGGCAATGCCGATCAGCCGGCCTTAGGAGCTGAGCTGACCCAAAGCTTTTGTTCCACCGATCCGTTGGTGATGCAGCAATTTGCCCGTATTACTTTCCTGTCGGATAACCGACAGGATCTACCTAAACTGACAGTACCTTCATTGATTTTACAGAGTAGTGATGATATCATTGCACCACAGGTGGTTGGTGAATATACCCACCAGCATCTTCCCCTGAGTACGCTACGATATATGAAGGCAAACGGCCATTGTCCACATTTGAGCGCTCCTGAGGAAACAATTGCCCTTATGCAAACGTATCTGTTCGATACGAAGAAGATTTAATCTTTCTGCACAGTTTGATGATGGATGATTTGGTAAACCAGTTACCCTGTGGAGTCGTACTAATCAATGAAGCTGGTCTGATCATGAAGATCAATGAAACCGCCAGGCTACAACTTGGCTATGAAACCGACGAGTTGGTTGGTCAATCCATTAGTCTGATACTCACGGTGGCTGGCCGACTTTTTTACCAGACTCATTTTTATCCCCTGATAAATCTTCATAACCATGTGGAGGAAGTAGCATTAACGCTGTTGACCCGGACAGGTGGCCGTATACCAATTTTACTCAATGCGGTACGCCAGTTTAATGATGGGTTGATTTGCTGTGCCTACCTGTCTGTAGGGCATCGCCATGCGTATGAAGCGGAACTCATTCAAGCCCGAAAGGCGGCAGAACAGGCTCGTCTCGCCGTTGAGGAAAGCGAAGCCCGTTACCGAACCTTATCGGCTGAGTTAGAGCATTTGGTGCAGGAGCGCACCCATGAACTGGAAGCCGCTAATGAAGAATATGCGGCTATAAATGAAGAATTAACGGAATCCAATCAACTCCTAAACCGTTCCAACGATGACCTGCAAAAGTTTGCTTATGTAGCTTCACATGATTTACAGGAACCCCTACGCAAGATTCAACAATTTGGCGATCTCTTGCGGACTAATTATACAGGCACTTCGGATGATGAACTGTTTTTTTTAGAACGAATGCAGTCAGCGGCTAACCGAATGTCAACACTGATCCGGGATTTGCTTGATTATTCGCGGGTATCTACCCAACGAGACAGGAATAGCCCAACAAGCCTACAAGAAATAGTTGATCGGGCCCTGATGACCCTGGAGTTGGTGATTACAGAAACCAGGGCAGAAATTAGGGTTGAAGACTTGCCAACTATCCTGGGAGACGCTTTACAACTCGACCAGCTTTTTCAGAATTTACTCTCTAATGCACTTAAGTATCGGCGACCAGATATTCCACCACGAATACAGATTTTATCGCAGCTTGTAGCGGCAACCGAACTACCCACAACCATACATCCGGCACGGTCTTCCAGTGCCTACTACCGAATCGATGTGGTGGATAATGGGATCGGCTTTGATGAGAAGTACCTCGATCGAATCTTTCAGGTCTTCCAACGGCTCTATGGTAAGAAGGAGTACCTGGGAACTGGCATTGGCCTGGCCATTTGTGAGAAAGTCGTTGCCAATCACGGCGGAGTTATAACGGCTAACAGTCAACCAGGTCAGGGAGCTACCTTCCATATTTATTTGCCCCAATAATTCCCAATACCGAACTTTTTAAGCCAACCTTAATGGATATGCCACTCATTTATGAGTATGTTTACCCCGGTTCCTCTTTGCAGTATATATATCGTTCCCACCCTAACTATGCCTTCTGCTGTCCCACCTGTTGTCTGGATCGTTGATGACGATGATGATGACAAATATCTGTTTGAGATGGCTTTTAAACAGCTTATTCCTCCCGTTTCCATCAAGCTCTTCAATGATGGTGAAGAATTACTGCCCGCCCTGATTCAACATGATTCTTTGCCTAGTCTGATTATCCTGGATTTGAACATGCCCCGGGTGAATGGATTTGAAGCTTTGCAACATTTACGGGCAGAGCCTGCTTTTCAGAAGGTGCCAGTCATTGTGCTGACAACCTCGTCGGATTATACTGATCGGGAGCAGGCCAAACGACTGGGGGCCAATGGATTTCTGACGAAACCCCCGACAATGGAATTAACCATTAAATTATTTAACCAATTGGTGCAGGAATGGAAGCTGACTTAGTTGGCTTATCGACTCATATCCCATACAGTAACTTTCTGATTTTTAGCCATTATCGATAGCTAACTTAGTATCGTATACTATATCAGCTTTATAGCCTTGAAAATGGATCGGCAACTTGAAGTCGTTTTAATTGATGACGATGACGATGATTACTACCTCTTGAAACAGGCATTTAAAGCGTACTCGAATCAACTTGTACTTCGACATCTGAGTAGTAGTGCTGAACTGTCCGAGTTGCTTTCCTCCGTATCGGCTTTGCCAGATCTGATTTTGCTGGACTTTCATATGCCGCTACTTACGGGAATAGAACTAGTAGCCACACTTAAGCAGAATCTTAATTTATATCGAATCCCCATTGTGATTTGGTCGGGTTCGCTGGATGCAAGTCAGGTAAATCAATGCTATGAGGCCGGAGCCAGTTCGGTGATCCTGAAGTCAGGGGATCAACCTGGTCTGGAAAGATCGGTTAGGGCATTATGCATTTATTGGTTTGAAACCGTCCAATTGCCTACCAGTATGTAATTTCTGTTGTGCAAACATGGGAGAAATCAGGTAGCAGCATATTCGAGGATACAGTTTTATCGACACGTTAGTGTGGTTCCTTTAACTAAGCAAGAGATGCTTTATACGAAAATTAAGAAAACAGCCCGGATCTAGTAGTGGCCGGGCTGTTTGGTGTCTTATGCATCTACTACCTAATAATACTTAATCCATATGCAATAAAACATTAATTAATGAAATTGTAAAAATGTAAACAAAGGTCAACACTTGAAGATTAGGGCAATCATGACCTCAGATACCATTGGGCTTTAAATAATAACTCACGAGCAATTGATGAATATGGCCTTCGTGGTATTGCTGACTAGAGCGAACCCTATTGCTATAAAAACTTATGGCACTAACAAAAAGTAGTTAGTCATAACTAATCGTTTTCATGGATTTGATCCGAAAACGCCCAATCTGATTAATAGGCGGGTGTTTAGTTGGTATTTTTCATTGTTTTGATCTAAGGCTTTGAGCATTGCCAAACTGGGCTGGCTATAGTTGATCAGTATGGCCAGGTGCCGAAATAGCATATCATTTGACTCTTTTGTTGATTTTGTTTACACCACAAATTTTAAAATAAACCATCTAACTACCATATAATAAATTTTCTATATGAGGAAAAGGGAAATATAATTGCCTTAATTATAAAATTATTTAATAAAAGGTCATCTATTTTATAAAAAAAGGAAATATTGTAAATAGATTTTTTATTAAAGATATCTTTTTGAGATTTTGTAAATAAATCATTGCTATTACATTAACTTAATATTAATCAGTAATTTATAATTTTAAATCTAATTTTGTTACCATATAATTCCAAAGCAAAACTGTCTACACCCATATGCGTAAATCGTTGAACGGCCAAAAACCTAATCGTAAGCGAGAGCAAGCTGCATGGGCAAAGGACGATTTTGAGACACTCTATACGCAATACGCTGATCAGGTTTATCGGAAATGCCTGTCGATGACTAAAGATAGTGAAGTCGCTCAAGATTTTACCCAGGAAATCTTTATCAAGGTTTTTAGTAAATTAGACACCTTTAAACAGCAGTCTGCTCCGTCGACCTGGCTTTACTCGATTGCTCATAATTACTGTCTGGACCAAATTCGAATCAGTAAACGGATGAATCTTCAGGAACTTCCTGAAGGGGTGGAATTGGCAGAAGAGCCAGTCGTTACTGATGAACTTCAGTTACAGGCACTTGAGCGATTGATGGAAAATTTGCCAGTTGAAGAGGTAACCCTGTTGCGACTTAAGTATGAACAGGGCTTATCCGTCAGCCAGATTGGCCAGCAACTTAATCTCAATGAAAGTGCGATCAAGATGCGGCTTAAGCGTACCAGAGATAAATTGAATCGTTTGATTAATCAACGTTTGCAATAGAAAACTAAAAATTGCAGCAGCCTACATAGTAACTGCCAGGTGCTGATATTAAGCCTGTTTGGTTATATCGCCGGATAAATCTGAAAAGGAAAAGTACGAAAAGCTGTTGTACCCAAAAGTCCAGCCTGCATACAGGCTGGACTTTTGGGTGTACGTCAATTTAGTAGTGCTTCAATAACTTTACGTGTTGCCGTTCAGTTGCTGTCCTGATTGTTAACAAAAACATCCCCTTAGTGCTGACCGGAATACTAACTCGCTCCATCGGACCAGCCTCCAGGATAGTGTGTTGATGCAGCTGCCTGCCCTGGAGATCAACCAGTACTATGTCGAACAATTTGCCCGATACACCACTGATCTCTACTTCAGCTGTTTTACCTTCTATTGGATTACCGAGTCCTTTCACCTGCAATCGGTCATGGGCTTCCGCGACGCCCATACGTGCCCGCCCACAACTTGCTTTCAAGTCCCAACTGTAGGTGACAACCAAACCACTCTGACGAGCCGAGAGTAGAAAACGCTGCACATCATTGACCGTACGAGTTTCCTGATCAACAAACTGTTTCGGATTGGTTGTCCAACCCGTAATTCCCGCTGCCTGAAACTCAATGGCGCTATCATTGTCACCACTGGTATTAAATTGAATTGCCCCCGTCGAACAATCGTAGCCAGGACCTAGTAACTGTAATGGGCCAGTTACGGGCGGTTGTTAGCTGATGCAGTAGGCAGCAAAATCAACTTTAAGACTGATGGTTTTGCCATTTTATGTTGCCAAAATCGTGATTGGTTTGGGGTCATTTCTGGGTTCCTGTTCAATTATGCCGCTCATACTGCTTGGCGAAGGACGACTAATGCCCGGTGTTGAGAATTGAATGGGGGAGCCATCACCGCCAATTGTATAAAAAGTAATGGCTCCCGTCTGGCAATTATACGTGCCGAGATATAACCCCAACTGATCATTGATCGTATAGCATACACTTCTGAAATCGAACTTTAGTTCAATCAACCTCAACCGTGTGGATGCCGAACTGTTCATGACTTTATACCCATCAAAGGGCTATATCCCTAGGCCTCGTGCTATTAACGACAAGTTGATCAACGCAGCGTTTCTGAAAAGAGGAAAGCTGGCTGGAATAACGCTCACTGATTTTCCTGTCACTCCTAGATTCTAAGTGATAAAATAGATAACCAGCATTTAAACTAATAACGACGCTCCGAGCGGAACGTAGTTTGAACCAGATATGATTGCCAGCCTACTCTTGATTAAGCACAATCTGGCTCATCAAATAGGCTTTTCTAAGCCGCAATTGATCGATAACAGGGAATGCTAGGACTTCGCAACGATTATGCTGACTACTGGGCACGATTTAAAAAATATACCCGTTAGTTTCTTTATGTATAAATGACATAAAGAAGGGAGTCCATGCCAGCACCCAGAAAATACCCAATACGAATTGTCGTCGATGGTAAACCTGTTCAGGTAAAATCAATCGGCGGAAAACTGTTTTGCTCCAAAAAATTTGTTTACCAAGCTGAGTATGACGAGTCTGGACATTTGAACGGTGTGATCATACATGCCTTAAACGATAGCTGTTCTACACCGCTAAAGGATTAACTAAGTAGGAATGAACTAGTAAATGATAAACTCACCGATTGATTAAATTAGATGGCATTCCTGACGAAGCCGTATTCTGATCGACGACGGACAATTGTTTCAGCTTAGTTTTACTTCGTGACTCCCAACCACACCATGAATAAGAGGCTATTTTAACAATGAATAAAAAAGTTGAAATTTTACTTGACTCTCCCCTTACGTCATAGCCTAGTTTTGTTCCGTCATTACGAATCAATAGTAGAATGAGCTTTTATCCCGTTCACAAGCTGGCCAAACTGGCAGGAATCAGTGTGCGCACACTGCATCATTACGACCGATTGGGGCTATTGAAACCAGCCGTCCGTACGGAGTCCAGATATAGGCTGTATGGTGATCAGGAATTACTTCTCTTACAACAAATTCTGTTTTATAAAGAACTGGATTTCTCGCTGGAGGAAATTCTACAGATGGTAAAAGATCCTAATTTCGACCAGCTGCAGGCGTTGCAAAATCATCGGCACGCCATTGAAACACGACGGAATCGGCTCACTAGGCTATTGGAAACGATTGACAAAACCGTGTCTAAACTACAAGGAGAAAATGCGATGTTGATAGACGAGGAATTGTATGCGGGTTTCCCAAAAGATAAAGCGGAAGCCTATCGAAACGAGGCTGTAGAAAAATATGGATCTCAGGTCATTGAGGAGAGCGAAATTAAGTTACGGCAATTGGGCAAGACCAATTTTGACCAGTTAAAAGCAGAACAGGAAGAAATCGCACAAACGTTAGCCGCAATGGCCAATCAGGACCCAGCGTCTGTTAACGTGCAGGAGCAGGTTGCCCGGCACTATGCAAATATTCTGGCTTTCTGGGGAAAGTCGGTTGGAGGGGGAAACCCACTTGAAGCCTATAAGGGGCTGGCTCAGTTGTATGTTGACAATCTACGTTTTACGAGCCGGAATGGGCAGGAAAATCCTGAATTTGCCGCGTTCCTTAGTAAAGCGATGACATATTTTGTCGACGCAAGGTTAAATGGAAAAAAGTCCCGAAATCGGGATATAAAGTAAGTTGTTTGTCTGGACAGGTTTTCATACTCAGGGTGTGTTAACCTGTCCAGTTATCGGTTATAATTTTCTTGTCTATTGCTCGACCAATTTAAACCTGTAAGAATTCAAAATCCTTTTAGGTTTGTAATCACGTATAAACTATAAACTGGAAGAGTAGTATGGCAAAATCCGTACCTGTATACAAGCTGGCGTCCTTCCCCCGTCATGAACCTAATGCGCTATTTTATATGACTAGACTGGAAAGGCTTGTTGGCGAATTTACAGGTATCGGCGACTCCCATTCTCATACGTTTTACCTGTTAATGTGGATCACTCAGGGAAGTGGCACGCATACAATTGATTTTAAGACCTACGATGTAGCTGCCAACCAGTTGTATTTTCTTACGCCCGGTCAGGTTCATAACTGGGAATTATCGACCGACATTCGAGGCTATAATTTATTTTTTGAAGCTAATTTTCTGCGTAGCCGCTTTGGAAACAGGCTGCATCAGTATCCTTTCTATCATTCCCATCAGCACCAGCCTCTGCTGAATGCAAACGATCGAAAAAAACTCATTGACGATTTATTTACGTTTGCCTATGAGGAATATGAGCAGCAGCAGGCAAACCGCACTGACGTGTTCTTGTCTTACCTGCATCTCCTTCTGGAAACCGCAAATCGACTTTACAGCCAGCAGTGGCCTGGAGCCGACACCCAGTTATATGATCACATCCGGCAATATGAAGAATTGCTTGAGCATCAGTTTATTACTGTTCGTGAAGTTAGCGCCTATGCCAGCCAGATGAACATAACACCTAATTATCTGAATCACATCTGTAAGAAAATATTGGGTAAAACGGCCAGCCAACTGGTACATGAACGGCTAATTGTTGAAGCACAGCGGTTGTTAACGCATACAACTCAATCAGTTAAGGAAATCGCCTTCCGGTTAGGCTTCGATGACCCATCATACTTCGTCCGTTTTTTTAAAAAACAGACAAAGCAAACACCCGCCGAATTTCGGTTGCACCTGACCGATCATCGTTGATTTGTACCATACTTGGCTTGCTTTATCGTTCTGTAACGATTGGGCTTAGCGTACCTTTGTGACATACTAAGTGCGCAACTGATGCTTGCCGGGTGAGCTGGCCTGACGCACAGAAACTGTTCCATCGCCATGTTAGCCAATAGCCGATTATATAGTGTCCTGTTCAATAAATGCCCTCGTTGTCATCAGGG